>NZ_FNWS01000010.1 GCF_900108455.1 Fructobacillus pseudoficulneus | reverse complement strand
GCACTGTCTGAGACTGAGTCTGAAAGTGAGTCTGATGTTGAGCCACTGTCTGACACTGAGTTTGAGAGTAAGTCGGATGTTGAACCACTGTCTGACAATGAATCTGAGAGTGAGTCAGAGTTGGACATACTATCTGATATGGAATCAGACAGTGAGCTACTGTCTGATACGGAATCTGACTGAGAGTTGCTATCTGATAAAAAATCTGAGCTTGAATCTGATGTTGACGCACTATCTGAGACTGACTCTGATGTTGACGCACTACCTGATACGGAATCTGATGTTAAACTACTATCTGAAACAGAATCGGAAGTCGATGTGACATCACTTAATGAATTCGATATTGAATCTGACGTTGATGTGACATCACTTAATGAATTCGATGTTGAATCTGACGTTGACGTAATGTCACTTAATGAATTTGATGTTGAATCTGATGTTGATGTGACATCACTTAATGAATTCGATGTTGAATCTGACGTTGATGTGACGTCACTTAATGAATTCGATGTTGAATCTGACGTTGATGTGACATCACTTAGTGAGTCCGAATTAGAGTCGGAAGTTGATTCGCTTTGACTCAATGAATCTGAAGCAGCATAATCAACACTATAGACGTATGTTACTGTCTGATCATTAGCGGTATAACTTCCGGTTGTGCTACCAGTAACAGACTTAAACGTATATCCTGGAATGGTTTTTTGCGTGGTTGTAAATGCTGTGCCAAGGTCACCTTGTTGTACAATATCATCCGAAATGGTCTTACCAGCTGTATCAACGTAGTGAGCAGTTACTTTTCCTTTCGCAATAGTATAATCAAAACTCGTTAACTTGAATTGTTGTAAATTGTAGGAATTTCCTGTAGATGCTGTAATGGCAAAAGACATTGAGGTGTTGTTACCTAGGTATGATGTCATATCATATGAGAAAATTTGACCATTATAATTTACATTCATCACATGCGTTGATCCTACATAACTAATAGTTATCGGTAAAAAATTATTCCCGGATGGACTAGGAATACTTGTAGCCGTTGAGTCAATACTATGAACTACTTTATTTGCATCAGTATATATAAATGCACCAAAACCTCCAGCATTAGAACTGGTTTTGCCATCAATATATTTCTGAGGATCTGCCGTAAATGTTGATCCACCAACAGGATTATTATACGTATCCAATTTGAAACCGAAAGCATTCGCAATGCCACCAATACCAAAGGCATTGCCCGAATTACCTATAATATTAGTATCTCCGGGTTGAAAAACAAATCCAACACCATCAGCACCACCATTTTGCATGCCACCTGTTCCCAAATTTACAGAACCTGTCAAGGTAAATGAACTATCCAAATCCACTTTTGTATTGAGAATAGTATTTCCCTTTTGGTAGTTAGTGTGTGGAGTCAAAGTCGCTGTATCACCTTTAATACTAGCGTTCCCATTGGCTGTAAAGTATTTAGAGTAATCTGTTCCTTCAATTGTAGTATTTTGCGAAGCAGCCACCACAGCAGGAATCGTAGCTTTACTTTGCGCGACTAATAGCTTTTTACTATCAACCTCGCTCGCATTCGTATCACTACTACTCGTACTATCCGCTTTAGTCACCGGTATCGCAATACTACCACAACCAACTATACTGGCGATACCAGTAATCGCCGCGTAGAGCCATGTCTTATGGCTCTTATATGCTTTATATCGTTCTTTCTTGTCCGACAACTGCATATTTTTGAGATTATTCTTTTTGGACATATATTACCCTTGCCTCCCTATATTTTACCCCTGTTGCTTGCACTGTTTACCGAATCATTCGCATTTTTATCCTATAAAACACTGCTATCACTGACATCATTATAATTATTGATGTCATTTCCTGTCGTTCCTAACAGCCATAAAAATTAGCTGATGAATCCTGGTGTGCCCATAATCCCAATAGTCAATACCGGTACATGCAATAAATATCACTATATTTTGGTCGAAGTAATTTTTGCTATGTGACTAATATTTTATATTGTGGATAATCAACAAACAGTTTCTGATTATCGTCCATATATCTATTGGTTGATTTAGAATTCGCTCCTATACTAATGCCTAAATTAACCCCACCTTCTTTCTCTAATAAAATATTACTATACTAAGTCTTCCTTTAATCCTAAATCAAGATATCTCATCATTGCCATCAAGGATCGCGTCACAAAGTATCCACCTGATACAGCCTCTTGCCATGGCTTAATATTTTGGAGCATCTGTTGGTAATCTTCTGCCGTGATACGCGACAGCCTATTATCAATCTCATTCAAATCATCTATCACTAGCCCTATGCCTTGATCAATCACCATTTGCGCATGCGCTGTCTTACTGCTAACTATAATAGGTATCCCCGCAGCTAAATATAGTGACAACTTTGTCGGATTATTGTATTGATTATAAAATACAAAGTTCATATTTGACTTTTCTTTGATATTCTCACTGACGACAATCCCAAATCCACCATCAATTTGTGAAACAATATCATCACTAGGCTGACGTCCTAACCAAACTACACTACCATTGGACGTCACGTCATCACTAACTGATTTATTGTAAAAATATAACGGTGTCGAAGCTTGATAATCAAGATCGACAATATCTCGACCACTGACATAATATAACTTTTTTTGAAATGTCTTATCCTGATGCGGACCTTGGTACAGATAATCCCAAATTCTCATCGCAACCATTGGTACAGAAACACCGTCTTCTTGTAGTTTGTGTCCCATTTTGTCATTACCAACCATAATTAAATCAAACTTTTTTAACTGATTGAGCCAAAAATCATTTCCACGATCATAATCATCATCTTGGGTAAACATCCACGTGGGAATGTCATGGATTAGTGCCACCATTCGCACTGATTCAATGCGTTTAATATAATCAAAAAATTCGGCCTGGAAATTGAGATGTGTCCACATCGGAAATTGGACAACGACTAAATCTCCTGGTTGTACCACACCTAATACAGCCTCTTGAATGTTGTGTCGACGAGACTGATTATTATTAATATTATCATATCCACTGAGATTTAACTCTTGAAATCCTAAATTTTTAGCCGATTCTGCCACATTTTTACTGACGATTTGTATCGCATCATATTGTTGATTATACGCTGAAGCATTTAATCGTGTAATCCATTTTGTCATTGTTACTCCCCCTTTTTATCGCCACGTGTTTGAATGCCTAGATTAACATAACTTATTGCTTCTAAAGCCGCACTTTTAGCGAAGAAACCACTCGAAACGGCGCTTTGAAAGGGTTTAATATTGGCAATCATACGATAGTATTCTGCCTCACTGACACCATTAATAGCTGTCTCAATATCTGAAAGACTATCAATTACTAACCCAATGCCACGCTCTTTAATCCATCTCGCATGTGCTGTATTAGCTAAAGTCACTACCGGAATCCCTGATGCTAAATATAGAGATAACTTCATCGGATTATTGTATTCCCCATACCGATGCATACCTTTATAGCCGCTGTTTTGCGCATAGTATAATAATCCAAATCCGCCATCCAGATGCCTTGGGATATCATTACTATCCATCGGTCCTAGCAAATGTATATAATCCGGTACCTCGCCGACACTATTATCGGGGCCAATAAAATTAATTGGGATATTCGTCGGGTATTCATCGATTAGTGCCGGATCAATTCCTGTAGAGACATAGTATAATTCTCTTTTAAATTGCTTAGCCGCTAGTGGGCCATGATAGACAAAATCGGTTAAGTGCATAGGTATCATAGCCGACGTGACGCCACCTTCATCGTGTAGTCTTGTAATCATTTTTTCATTAGCTGCAATGACTAAGTCATATTTATTTAACATCCACAACGATGCATCACCTGTGTAATCACGTTCTCGATTATCTTGTACCCAAGAAATAATATCCCAAACCAACGCAACGACCTTAGCCTGTCGATTATCTTTTAAATAATTAACAAACTCCAACTCAAATTCAGTACTATTTGTCCATAAAGGATATTGAACAATGACCATATCCCCTGGTAAAACACTACCCAACATCGCTTCCAAATACTCTCGTCGTGTATCTTTGCCTACCTCTTGCAACTGCTTGGCATACATTCTAGGATAATAAAGTTGGCGAAATCCTACTGATGAAACTGATTTGGCCGCCATTTGGTTGGCAATAATACCAGAAGCTCGCTTAGTCACATAATCGTTATCTACTACTGATGTAATCCAATTAGTCATTTTCTTATTTCTCCTCTACATTGTCATTTGACTACGATTGTTGATAATTGATCGAACACTATCTGATAATGTATAAAAGCCAATACCAGGGACAATCATTGACTGACTATACGACTGATGGGCAAAGATATAATGCAAATGTCTCATCATTTTGTCTATATCACTGCCATCCGTAAACATATATATTTGATCAGTTTTCTTTTGTGAATCGACATCTATTGGAATAATCGTCTTAGGCCCTGCATTAACAACTATCTCGATGGCCTGATTATCTGACTGTGTCACATGAACTAAATCATAATGCGGTTTTAAATACGCTGCTGTACTGATGTCTTCGACAGCCAATGATTCTTGAATGATCAAATAATCAAACAATAGCCATTTATGCTTCAAATTGATTAATTCAATTTGATAAGTGACAGTGGCTGTTGGCACTGTGAAATCAAAATGCATATCCGTGCTTCTATTGACTGCGATAACATTTTTATTACTATCTAAAAATTTCAGACTAATCTGCACCGGCATAACATTATCTGACTTCAATCGTAAACTGAGTTGATATTTTTTGCCAGCAGATAACAAAGGTAATGTAGGTAACAGGCCACTGCCCATATAGTCAGTCTCTGAATACCAAGAACAAATAACTTGTCCCGGAGATAACACCTCATTAGCATAATAAACATTTTTATTTTGGAAATATCTAATCGTCGCCCCATTCACATAAGCCGCTTTGGGATTGGTAGGCCAACGAATGATAAATAATTTATTCATTCTCCACCTCACTATAATCCAGATCTTCTTCTATGGTTAATTTACGACCAAAATCGGATTGTAACAGTTCTTTATATTGTTTGTAAAACCAACTTGTCACGCCCGATGTGTCGTCATTATGACGGCCTTCTAAGCCTTTATGTATCACTTTGGCTGTCGGATATTCTTTTTTCAAGTAGTTAAAAATACGACTAAATGGTCTATCCGTATCTTGCAGCATATGCGCAATAATAAATGTGGTCTCGGAATAATCTCCCTGTTGAAATTGCTGCCAAAAACCATCATCTAAGCTAGCCGCTGATGCTTGCGTTAATTCCCCCTCAAGATGGATAATCGTGTCCATCGCCAAATCCCAATCATATGGTGAAAAAATACGTGAGTTTGTTGCTAATCCGCCAATGTTAGCCAACGGTTTACCAACAATAATGGCATGAGGTGCCAACTTGGCACCATAATAAAATGAAGCGTAGGTTCCCATGGATAAACCAGATAATATCAACTCCTTATGCGTGAAACCAAGTAAGTTCAATTTATCCTTGATAACATTAATTAAACTGTCTTCTAACTCATCTCCTCGATAAAACGATCCGCCAACCAAACGTGGATCATAAACTAACATAAATGGTGATCCCAAACTCCCCATCATCCATCGTCCTTCATAACCTTCCGCCGGGCGAAACCCTGAAAAATAAACATTGAACGGTGGCTTCATATCTCCCGCATTAAAGTAATAACCAAGTTCTTCCCCTAAACCTTTTTGTTGCACCAATCGTCTCCCACCCATTGCTAAAAAGTTTGGCTGTTCTAGATGATATCTGATATGGAGATCTCCGATTTCTAACTGACCATATCCTTTCACAAATAATCCAAAATTGACTGGAAACTGCGACTGTCCAATATAAAACGGCATCGGACCATCCTGTAGTTGATCCATGCCAAAATCTTTATAACCAGGATTATTAGCGTCACTGTTATTTTGATAGTAAGCTCGCCAAAAATACTCGGTATCATCGGAAGCTTTCATCTCAGCGTAGAAATTGACCTGTCCTTGTGCATGAAAAGTGTTTTTCCAAAGCATCACTTGCTGGAAGTGATCACCATAATGACCGTTTATTATATAGCTAGATGATCCTTTTTTCGTAACAACACCATCAAAAAAAGGATTAATGTCAACTAAACTATTATCTAAACTTGTTCCCCAAGGCTTGGCATAATTATGATTGATATAATCGATGAGTGAAGTACCACCATCATCCAAGGTGACTTTTTGCGCCCCCTTAAGATTAAGTATGCTTAATGATTGCTCAGATACATGCTGAACATCTTCGTAAAAAACCTGATAGCTAGGTAACTGATTTATGTTTAATTTATCTAGCTCCGTCATCATGTCTGCACTTAATAAAAATAAGCTACTGGTATTATTAATCTGATCATCATCTAATGCTTCAATTTCAGTGATTTCTTGATTTAACTGATCACTAATATTAAGGTAATGGTAGTCATACGAACCACTTAACGCCGATAGGTTCTGTAGCTGTGGTCCGCCGATGTGAAAAAAGTTTTTTGTCTTTTGACTCATACTAGTTTTTCCCGCCATTTCTTACTGAGTTCATCCTCACCAAACATTTCAATGACATCCACACTCGCCACCAAATTTTGATTCCAGGTATCTGTATCACTAACATATTGCAATATAGTTTGTATTAACTGCTTGCTATCCTGAACAATATAGCCATTTTTTTCGTTAATCAGATAGGGTGATTGCTGAAACGAGACAATGGGTATTCCAGCACTAACGGCTAAAGCGTGACTAAAGTAGTCGTTATCGTCACGACTATCTACCAACACTCGTGTTATATTGAAATCCATGACTTTTTCCTGCTTATTAGAGTCAAATCTAAAGCTAAATCCTTTTTTGAATAAATAGGCTTTAATATATTGTGCAAATATTGCACGATCTTTTTTGGCATTAGAATAAGCTTCACGTAACATTGGCGTCATTTCTTCGGCTTCTTGTGCTTCGTGATATTGTTTCACTAGCTGATAATCATCTGACGCTAAATTAATTTCAAAATATTGACTCACAAAATTTGAAACAATTTGATTAAGAACATTTCGGTCTGAACCCGACTCACTATCAACAATCACACACAATTCAGGTATTTCTAATTTCATTGCTATCAATTTCGCTAAAGATTCTTGTTGTAATGTATTTAAACAATTAATTTGCCAATAAATATTTTGATCAGCTGTACTATTACTTTCCCCTAAATTTAGGCTTGTGGCATAAAAAGGCATATAGCTGACATTCTTCATGACATGCTGATGCTGTCTACTACTCTCCTGCTTAATACTGTCTATCAATACCACATTATCAGTCATAATTTGTTTGACATTTTTAATTACTGAAAAATGTTCAGACAGTTGTGCCTGGAATTCATTGACCTGGCCTGAGTAAATCAACACTAAGCTTTGCAAATAAGGAAATATCGACAGAAATTCAGATACATATGGACTCTTTGCATCAATGATAAGACGATCTGTGCGCGGATTGAAATCACTTAAAACTGAACTTAACATCTCTAAAAATAAATCGCCATAGTTTGTATAAATATCACGACTAAATTTCTGACCATAGGCTTCAGCTATAATCACGCAATCTGGATATTCAGTAAAAATGACTTGCCCTTGCTCATCGTAAACTTGCCATTTTATTTTTTTACCTTGAGCATCGTAAAAATTTTTCGACGAAACATATCCTTTATGCGAGTAAATATCAATTTCCCGACTATTCGATGAAATATACTCAACTTGCGAAACAAAACCCCACTGATTAAAGTAAACGCGACCTTTAACTACACCATTATTTGAGAAAGTAACGTCCTTATTGGTATAGTATTTTTCGTATTTTGATAGCCACTTTAGATCAGTCAAAGTGGTCGGTGTGGTATTTTTTGACGGTACGTCCAAAAAAACATCTAATAAATCAGAAAAACTGTTTTGACTTTGTAAACCAAAGTAGTTAACTAGATAATGCATAAATGGTGCCGATTGCAGATTAATAATTTGACTATTACTATGCTTCAAAACTTTAATGGTATTCAACATAGCATCAGATTCAAAATTATCCCTATCTATATGCCAATCTGTTAAAAAATAGATCATTCCCATCTCCTCCGTTTATTGTCAAATAATGAGTAATTGTTTTTATATAACAGAAAACGCACGTCTTGCTGAACAGTGTCAAAAATCACAACTAAAACAAAGAACATTGCAAAATAGTTCGACATATTACTGATAGATTGATGATGAGTCATCAATCCCACCAGTAACGGGACCGTAACAATAATTGGCAAAAACAAACTACCTATGGCGGTAATAAACCAGATTCGTTTAGTAATATACACCCGCGTTTCATGGCCAGGTACAATACCGACAATGTAATCCCCAGACTCTTTCAAATCTTTAGTGACTTGCTCTGGCATAATGTTCACAAAAGAAAATAAAACACCTAAAGCATATAAAATAATGCCATATACTAAAATACCACTGACTTTATTAATGCTAAATAATGATAAAATAAACTCATTTTTTTCATGAAACAACTGCATAATATAAGCCGGAAAATACATCATTGTTGTCGCAAACATGAGTGGCATTGAACCTGCAATTAAAAGCCGAAACGCAATATAGGCATCTTTTGAACGTCTGTCAATGCCTATTCTTTGTATATCAAATCGATACTCTGCCGTGTAAATTGAAACAGAAATCCAAACAAATATGACCGTTATGATAACAAAAATGACTAGACGATCGATATGTGACAATACCGTCGTATAATTAGCTGCTAGACTACCAGTTATTCCTTTCATAATACCTGGTAAGATTAATATGAACGGTCCTCCAACACCATATATTGTATTCAAACTAGCTAGCCACGATATCAATAAAGCGCCCGACACAAAACAAAGTACTGTAAATAAGAATACACTCAAAGGGGTTAAGAAATTCATTTTAGACGTCACTTCACCTTTTAAGTTAAAAGCCAATGGAATACTCTGCAAAATAGACATGATTAATATACCAATAACTTCTATGCGTCCTCGCTGCTCTTGTGAAATTTGTGAAGCAAGCTCTCTATTGGCAAACAAGCCCACTGATAGTAATATAGAAATGGTCATATATGGCCCCATACCTAACGATAGTAACGTAGGACTAGAAAATAACCCACCCGTGGTTAATGACAACATTTTTTCTAAAGAAAAATCACTACCGGGTACTCTAAAAGATAAATGATACCCAGGTACAGGAACCCCTTGTCCAATATAGAACAAAAGCAGAACAATTGTAGTAAATGAAATTTTTTTGACAAGATCACTGTATTTTTTTTGTTTAATCATGTTTACCCTTTACATTATGGAAATTCAATATCAATTGCACCATCGCTCTTAATGATGATGGCTGATAACATCATACTTCTAAAGATATTAGTATATATTTGATCTTCCATATCAAAAAAGTGCCGTCGTGCTTCTTTACCAAATTCATTAATGGGCTTATGTTGTGCCATACCGCGACCATTGACCATATTCTTTAATTGTTGTAAATAATCTAACTGGTCAACCCAGGCCCGATCAATAGCTCGTAATATGACTAATTTTTTGAAGTGATTTAACTGCTGCGCATTACGAATTCGGTTTAAAGATTTTTTTAACAAATCCTCTGACAACTGATTCAAAAAATCTACGACCCGTTTTTTATTCAATTCTTCTTTTTTAACTGATAAGATATCTTTTAAAGGATAGTCGCTCTGCATGTTATTAAATACAAAATCAGCGATTGCCTCATATGATATATTTTTAGAATCATCACAAAATTTTTCAATGACGCGTCTGATTGATTGCGTCATAATGACTTCAAAATAGCCCTGATCGCCAGCCATCACTTTATTTCGCGCTGTGTAAATTCTTTCTCTTTGACCACTCAAAATAGTATCAAATGCTAATGTGTTCTTTCGAGATTGAATTTCTGCATTCCCGAATTTCTTCTGTGCCTTATCCATTACTTTTTTAAATCGTTGACTATTTAATTTTGTGTTGCTATCTAGTTTTTTATCAGCTATTTTACGTTCTAGCGATTTTCTAGTTCGCCGCACCCATTTAGGAGAATTTTCGACAATCATTTTATCTTCCAGGGAAACAAAAAAAACACTTTCTCCTGGTTCACCTTGTCTTCCCGAACGCCCACGAAGTTGATTATCAATTCTCTTACTGGTCATTCTTTCCGTACCAATGACTTTTAACCCACCGTTATTTTTAGCCTCATTAGTCAGTTTTATATCTGTACCTCGACCAGCCATAGACGTTGCTAACGTCACTGACATAGCTCTACCTGCATCTTTAATAATCTGTTTTTCTCGAACAGCCGTTTTGGCATTCAAAAGATTATGTGGTATTTTATGTTGTAATAACACTAAAGAATATAAGTCAGACATCGAAACTGATCCCGTTTCAATCAACACCGGTCTACGATCACGTATTCCTTGTTTAACAGCTTCAATAGATTGCTCAATCTTCGTTTGATTGCTAACGTATATTTTGTCTGACTCATCAACACGCTGTGTCGGCTTGTTGGTTGGAATACTCATAACCTCTAAATGATAAGTTTCCATAAATTCTTTTTCATCAGTCTTAGCGGTTCCCGTCATGCCAGAAAGAGACTTGAATTGCTTAAACAAACTTTGATAACTAATCGTCCCTAATATTTTTGTTTCACTAGTAACTTCAACCGATTCTTTTGCCTCAATAGCTTGATGAATACCACCTTGCATCTTGACTCCTGGCATAGTACGACCATTGACAACGTCTAATAGTAAAACCTTCCCCTTATCTACGACATAGTCTCGCCCTTTTTGTTTTAAATAATTTGCTTGCAAGGCTAAAACAATATGTCGATACAAATCAATATATTGTTGATCGTATATATCATCAATATCGAAATATTGCGCTATCTTCAACAAGCCAGATTTGGTAAACCACACCCGACGCTTATCATCACTATACTCATAATCATCTTTTTGCAAACTTTTAACAAACCAATCACTAATTTGATAATAATTAGATTGCACCTTAGGACTTCCTGATATCACTAACGCGGTTTGTGCCCCATCTAATAAAACTGCGTCAATTTCATCTATAATCGCAAAATTAAATCTCGTCACAACTTGTTCCGATAGTTCAGACCCAAGATTGTCAAATAAATAATCAAATCCTAACTTTGAATGTGTTGTATAGATAATATCAGCGTTATACAAACGATACTTCGTTTCGAAGTCATCATCGTCACTTCCCCCGATACCCACTGTTAGGCCTAACCACTCAAATACTTTGCCCATTGATTGTCCATCTCTTTCAGCTAAGTACTGATTGGCTGTAATCAAGTAATTCCCTTTATATCCAAGCAATGCTCTTGTATAAAGCGGCATAGTGGCCACCAATGTTTTTCCTTCGCCTGTCTTAATTTCGGCAATATTCCCAAAAAAAAGGGCTATCCCACCCAATACTTGTACATAGTAAGGTGTTAGCCCTAAAACTCGCTTATCTGCTTCAATCACAACCGCAAAAGCTTCGGGCAAAAGACTCGCTAAATGATTGCCTGTTTCCAATTTGGTGCGTAAAATAGCTGTTTGTTGCTGTAATTGCTCATCAGTCATATCTTCATATTGTGGTAATAATTGATATATTTTTTTGGCAATACGCTGGTACTTTTGCATTTTAAACATTTAAGTTCAATTCCTAATCTATGAGTGTTTGATAAAATATGAAATAGCACCAAATATATTAATACCTAATGCAATTAATGTTACCGACAAGAGTACTGCAAAAAGAATTGGCCTAACATAAGCTAATAAGGGTAAATTATTAGACTCACTATCCTCATGCTTCAGTAATTCTCTTTCTGCATCAAACCCTGTTTCAATTTTTGACTTTAAAAAATTATTGCTCATGCTATCTTTTCACCCCCTTGGATAATAGTCATTTTTATGCCTTACTAACTTGCTCATTTAATGTTTGCTGATAATCTTCGATCGTCGATTGAATACCATTTTTATCAATCATTTTAGTCATCAAATTTTGCCAATTCGTTCGATCCGTCAAAATGTAGGACAGATTATTGCACAAGTCACGCGCATCTTCAAAAATCAAACTATTGGTATCATACTGAGCCACTTCTTTATAAGACAGAATGATCATATGCTGCTGATAAGCACGTTCAATGATATGATCTACTTTTAATCCGTAGTTGATATCTAAATAAATATCTGACTCTGCTAATGCGATGGATAATTGGTCCTGATCAATCGAAGGAATTAAAGTCAGTTGACTAAACTCGTCTTCTAAATGCAAAAGCTTTTGACTCATATTCGTGTAAGCTGCTATCGTAACTTTGAGTTCTGGAAAGCTTGTTAAAATATCTCTAATACCATAAATGTTATCACTATTTGTTAAAATGAAAGCCGACATACGGAAATGGTTTTCTCTCACAAACTCACCAATTGGAGACAAATAATTTAACCCAATTTCAGTTTTTGGAAATAACTTAGCTACTTTAAGCATATGATTATAGTTCATAAAGACCACTTGATCTAATGCCTTGGGTGTTATTAATTCATCTTTCATATTGCCCGGAACATCATCTGCTAGCGGTTCTTGCCAAAACAAAGTTGTCCCTCTCCTAATACCCAGTAATCTACTAATAAATAAGGGATATGATAATGAATTAATATATGTTCCCGAAACGTTTACATTAATAATTTTTAGATAATAAATAAAAAATTGCGTTAAATTATCAAAGTGTTTTTCTCCCAAGCGGTCATGTAAAACCAAACTGTAAGGCATCAAATTTTCACTAATAATAACGTCTCCGCTCGCATCATAGTATTCTGTCAAATAGGCACCATTCTCATTAGTAAATGTTGTACTGTAATGTTGTCCATATCGGTTATATCGATCCACTTTAACAGGCAATTGAATATTTTCAGCTGAATACCACTCTACCGTATTAACTAAGCGATATCCTTCATCACGATAGTGTATTTTGCCGACAACCTTGTCTAAATATTCAATATTTGCACTGCCACCATCAATATGCCTGATGCCATAAAACTGGGGGATTTTGACTTTATCAAAAAATAAGCCTTCTTTCTCTTGTGAGCCAATTCCCGTAAAGTAAGTATATGGACTGCTTCCCTGTGCTGGTAAATCACCCTCATAGTGGACAAAATAGTTATCGCGATATATCCCCGCAGTCTCTAATGAGTGTATTAACTTTTTACTTTGAGCATCATATCGGTCAAAAATATTGATTTCCATCACTTATCCTCCCTATTGTCTAATAAATGAGCCCATTTTTTTGCAACGTTCTTTTTGAGATAGAAACCAGCCTTATCAGCTGATGATTGTCGACCCGTTTCAGCTAAATTTTGTTCATAAAAACTGATGATTGAGTGCGCCAAACTAAATGTCATCTCTTTTAAATTATCTTTTGGGAATAAAATACCATTCTGCCCATTTTCAATGAATTCACGATTACCATAATCAACGTCTATCCCAATAAATGGCAAACTAGATCCCAATGCTTCCAGCAATGATAATCCAAATCCTTCAGATGTTGATGCTGAAACGTAGCCACTATACTGTGCATACAATTTATTGACATTTTGATGGCCTTTCAATTGAATATAATCAGATGCGTTAAGCGTCTTAATTAATGCTTCAAGTTCCCTTCTTTCTCCACCTTCACCGAAAATATCTAAGGTGAGTGATGGTATCTTTTCGCGAGCCATAACGACGCCTCTAATCACAACATCAATATGCTTTTCTGAGGCTAATCGACTGGCAGTAATCAGGCTATATGGCTTATATTGATTATTCTTAGTGATTTGACTAATATAGCCCACTGGAATGGTAACAATTTTAGCCTGCGTCTTTAATTGTTGACTGAGTATCTTATTTTGTCTTTCCGTTGCTACTATTATCGCTTCAAAGTAGTCGGCATTTTCAAAAACATACTCGTAGTTATTATTCCAAAGTATGTGCGTTGCTGTTGATAAACTTTCATTGTAATGCTCTGCATGAACCACCGAAAACAATCTTACTTGATTAGCCAATACTGGCAATATGCCTTCTACTACGTCTAATGGTCGGTCAATAATGACCGCATCGCTCTGATTCAAACGTAATTGATGGAAAAAATACTGATAAAATGCCATTTTACCGTACAGTATTTGATTATCTATCAAGGTGACCGTTATTTCATTTTTAACATAATATTGCTCATATCGTTGATAACCATTGATATCAAAAAATGCGCGTTTAACTAATTGCCCTTGATGATAGGTTTCAATATTGTTCAAGACTTTGTCGTAATGACGAACATTAACTAAATTACCATTGACAATGTAATCGACACGATCAACGACATTTCCCTCTAAAAGCCATATTTTATATGACTGATTGTCTGTAACTTTAACATCTATAGTCTTATCTGTTTGATTAACAATTTCATATTCACCATCTATAGTCGACAAAAAACGATCAACGCTATATGTCGATAATTCGGCATTTCGTTCACTTAAAAAGTTATAAATCCATAAAATTTGTTCTTGATGATAGCCCAGTAAATCCGTATAAACTGTTATATTAGTTGATAAATAATCTAAAAAAATATAATAATCATTAACGTCAATTTCTTCAAACAATTCCTTGCGATATTTTTGTGCATACTCGACACCACTTGAAGCATATCCTATGCCCTTGTTGACACTATAAACATTCATGATTTGCTCCATATTTCCAAATTAGTGTTTAATCATTATATCGACAATGTTATCACAAAAACGCTGTTGTTTCACTGTTTTTGTTCGCTCATTCATGTCTTTTCTTATTTTTTTATTTCAATGTACCGCCAAAGACAAATATTATAACAATTAGTGTTGCTGCTAGTTCTGTTCCCCTTGACTATAGCAATGAAAAAAGACAGTTAAATTAGATTAACTGTCCTTGTTTTCAGCTGTTTTTTAATGTGGCAAACTGAATTAATTTGACAATACCAATAACTAACAAAGTCACACCAAAGAATGTCCAAACGATTAATCCACCTAATACTGGACTAAATAACAAACTTAATCCCCCCAGTATGCTAACAAAAGCAGCTAAGGTTGCCCAAAATTTATTATTGGCCAATTGATTCAGAATTGTTAATTGCACAAATCCCTCAATGACCCATGTCATACCCGTTAAAATACCAACCACTAAAATCAGTGATATAGCAGCCGATTGCATATCGACAAAAATGAAAATTCCGGCTACCATGTAAATGATCGCTACCAGCAAATTACCAAGTCTTGCCATAGCACCTTCTGATTTCAACTGAAAGAAAGTCCATAACTTAAAAAGTCCGATAACTACCAATGTCGCGCCAATCATACCTGCCGCTACTTTGGCGCTCAGATTAGGCAAAAACAAAATCAAAGCACCAATAATGCTAGAAATTAAACCATCAATACCGATAGCTTTCCGCATTGTATTAAAAAATTCTCCTGACATAATAAACCTCCCTATGTATGCGTAAGTAACACTAAAGTTAATTTGTTACTATGTTCACTAAATTGTACCATACTCCAACATCTATTGGTATTTATAGAACTGTAATTAAATACCCTGTCACGTTGCTACAAACTGCATTTATTGCAAATTAACATTTATTTACTAAGATACGTGAGTACAATTCCTAATATGACCCAAGCAACACCTATAATGCCGGTGAGATATTGGAGTAAAGAGCCTATCCCTTTTCGCCGTTGATTAGAAAACAAAGCACTACTATTATCTCCCGAAAAAAGTGACAAGGCATCTTGCTGCTTGGCAGGCTGCATTACGACTAAGACTAATATTAAAAAACTCATTAATGCCATCAAATAAATCAATATTGCATACATTTCACTAAATTCCTTTCGTGATACCTGATATTCATAAATAAGAACATCCTGAATTGCATTCACTTGCTAAATTACGCATATGAAAACCTTATTGGCCAACCAGGACACTCTCAATATGATCAAAACTGACAGTCATTTGTCCGCTACAGAATCGGCGAGATCAATCTCGAAAATTGTTGTTTAAAGGTTAACCAGTGACCTTGTTGACTAATCATACTATCTGTTAATAACACACTATCGTTGATATCTTGTTGATATTGTCTTTTAAATTCTTGATTAATTGCTTCATCATGAATAAATGAACTGATTTCAAAATTTAATTCATAGCTTCTAATATCTTGATTAGTCGATCCAAACACTGATATTTTATCATCCACTACTATGGTTTTGGCATGAATAAAACCTTTATCATAAAAGTAAATTTCTGCCCCCTGTTGATGCAATAAATTTGCATAATATTGCGTTGCTCTAAATATAAATGGATGATCGGGCATATGTGGAATCATAATTTTAACAGATACACCTTTTTGCAATGCAATTCCTATCGCCGTATACATCGTGTCATCTGGTACTAAGTATGGTGTCTGTATCCAAATCATTTTTTTGGCTGACAATATGATTTGCACAAATGCATTTCGAATAACATGTCGATCTGAATCAGGACCACTGGATAAGGTGTATATCTTGATTTTCCTCTGAAAATGGTGTGCTGGTATGTCAGGAAATAGGCCTCGATCACATTGAATATAATCATCACTGTTAGTCACTGAAGCATTCCAATCTTTAATGAACGTTTCTTGTATAATTTTTGTGCCATTGCCAAATATTCGGCCATGTGTGTCTCGCCAGAAACCAAATTTAGTCGATAGTCCCATATATTGATCTCCAACATTGAAACCGCCAGTCCAAGAGATTCTACCGTCAATCACCACAATTTTCCGATGTAAATGATAATTAAGTCGTGTTTTCGTAATAAAATCTTTTGATGTAATAAACGGAATAACTGTCCCACCATTATCCAAAAGTTTTTGAAAGAATTGTTTATGAACCCCTCCGGATCCCCATGGATCATAAATCATACGCACTTTAATGCCTTCTTGCGCTTTTTCTTCCAAAATAGACAAAAAATTTCGACCTATATTATCATCAAAAAAAGCATAATACTCGACATGTATTGTTTCTTTAGCCTGGCGTAAATCCTGAAACAGATTATCAAATTTATCTTGCCCATTATAAAAAAAATCAACTTGATTGTTCTCAGTAAATATGATGTTCTCTGTCGTGGCGAGATATTGACTAAAGACATCATCTTCATCATCTGGTCTATTCTCACTTGCTCTAATGGCTAAATTAATATCTTCTTTTTGTCGCATTGATAGTTTCGCAGACTGTATCACCTGTCTAGATTTTCTATCCATACCTCTACCTAAGAAAGCATACAAAAAGAAACCCACTATCGGTAAAAAAATTAACGTTAATAACCAAGCCCATGTCGTTGTTATATTGCGTGGATTTTTAAAAACTGTCCATATAGCAATGATTGTATTAGCTAAAATGACCAATTTGACAATGAATAGCACATAACTCATCTGACTACCTCCCTAATTATCCCAATGTAACCCTATCCTATGCCTCTATCTTACCATGAGCGTTCATATTTATGATGATGATTGACTTACTTTTCACAACTTGTCATTTCGGCTTCTCACCCTTTCAGCCCCACTTCTAATTTGTTTAGCCTTTTTGTTTCATATCACTTGATGTTTGTGAAAACTTGACACATCTACATTTTGCTATTGCAGCAATCACTGGTGCTCTAATCTTTTAAAACAGTCGTAACAAGCAATAATTACGCTAAATAATATCATAATGCAGCTTCTCTAAACTAAAAAGCGCCAAACCTTAAACAAATAGGGCTTGGCGTTTTTTCTGTGATCATGATTTGTGAATTTGGCTAAAATAAAATAGTCTAGCACTCACAATCCCGGCAGAAAGGCTTTTGAATTTTATGAAATTTTAGTCCATGAGAAATTTATGAGCGGGCTGTTTGTTATTTTTTCGGAGGCGTCAGCGCACCACCAATTTTTGTTGGGCAGATTCCTCATCAGACAAGGTTAACTTTTCGTCAATTGAAAAATCATAGGGCTGTTCGCCATACAAAATCGTTTTATCAGGTGCCACGCGCGTAAAGCGAAACTTAATTGAATTGTACGTCAAAACGGTTCATTCATCACTTTTATGACTTTTTTATAATCAAATTGTTATCAAAATACTACCAAAGGGGCAATTATTACATTTTTGCCCCATAATAGAAATATCGAATCAAACCCACTCCCCCAAGCGTTGAGGAGGGGTTACCTGTCGGTTTATTTGCAATTTTACCCCCCCTATTAGTAATTTGGGGGCTTGTTTAATTTTTTGAATCGTCTTTAATTGTCAAAAATAAGCGGCTATCAATCGTATTATCAGCATCACTGTATTTTAAAGTGGGCCACCAGGATTGACCAGGGCACTGGTTCAATCCTTTGAAACAGCAGAGCTGTTTCATGGCAGTTATTGTTTACAATTATACACGGTTTTGATTTAAAAATAAAATCGATCTATTAAGTAAAACAAACAACTAACTAACAAGACGACGCCAAAACTTTTTTAGGGGTTTCTTTCAAATCTAACAATTACTGGTTCTTATTATCTAACAGATTGTTGACCCTTTAACTAAATCACTCTCCTTGCTGATGATAATTGTGTGATAAAGTTATTGACTTAACTTGATTCATCTTATGAAAATAAAAAACGCTATCCTTTAAAAATATATAAGGATCACGTTTTTTTGAGAGAGAATATGTGTTTACGAAAAAATTTTTTGGAAAAGAAGTGAATAGTCATGTAATTGACCATGTAATAAGTATAAAATAACTAGATTAAATTAAAATCAAACAAAACCAGTATTCCATGACCTTTAACTGATAAAATACTTAGCAATATATTTACTGAAAAAAATAATCAAAAATACTGCAACAGATCCTATTATGGAAAAACTATCGGACAAAAAAATTATACTAGCAGCAATAATCAAAAATTCCAAAAATATAATAATGATATTCAAGTTGTTATTATTTTTCATGTTGCACTTTTTTACTTCAAAACATAACAGCATGATCTACTTCAATTTAAATCACAAATTCTTTTTTTTAAGTAATTCGTCCTGCTTTTTACCAATGGCATAGGTGTAAATTGCCATTAACACTTTTTTCTTATCGGGATATTTTTCATTTAAAGCATTATCCATTAAAACTTGTAAGTTTGTTTTTTCAGCTTGCAACAATAATTCTTCAAAAATATTCTGATTAGACATAATTTAAGCTCCTTATTGCATTTAAATGGGTCTTCTTTAAAATAATTATACTAATCATCAAAATAATCCGTCAGCAAAATGATTGAAGTAAGTTTAATAAACACTCATCCATAACTACTATTACCTGGACTGTTTACTCATAAACAGTTCATTAGAAATAACAAAAAAGAGCTGGTGTTCCTACGCACTAGCCCTTTTTACTAGAGAGGTTAGTCTCCATGTACTTTTTTCTAACAACATTATAACATTATATTATTGATATTTCAAAACATGATATACTTAAAAAGCTGTTGTTTCCTACTATACTGCAACGGCAAGGAGGTTTAGACTCCATGATTTACTTTTTTCAAGAACTCACACAATTGTTTAATGCAATCTGTGTTGCTGTTGTGACGTTCGCAATTAAACGTTATTTTGATGATCTTAATGATCGTTAAAATAACGTGGGCACCTTATGGGTTCCTTTTTGTTTTTTTATTGTATAACACATATTAATAGCGATAATCCACCACAATTTTATTTTTATTATACACTTACATTTACAGTTTTTTTAGTGTGGTTAAGCTGACACCAGCTTGCCCAACACTGGTAGCGTTCTGCATGATATGGTCCAGACGAAGTCGACCATGCAATGGTAAATTGCCCTGTCACGGCTTGACCCGCCGGAGGTTTTACGAGCCGGATAATAAGCGCTGTAAAATAGCAGTTTTCCCAGAAGTAAGGGAAAACGCTACTGTACTCGCTTGTCGATTACTTGCCTCGCAAAGCCTGTTATACTGGTCTCGTAAAACATTTTTCGAGGAGGTAATTTTTATGGCGCATTTAAAGAAAAATACCCGTGGTGCATTACGACGAGACAATGCACCATTTGCACTATGCCTTTGTGCCAGTTGTTTTTGATGCAAAAAAAGAGCGTTATAAAGTTTCTGCTACACAAGTGCTAACATGTCATAATTTACAAACTTTCCATGATGATTTAGATCAGGATTTAAAAAAGGTGCTACACTTTTATGAAAAAGGCGTTCTGAATAACAAAACCTTACCATTTGAGAATGTGGCCGAAAAAAATTGATGACATTAAACAATCCCTATCTAAAAATCTATTTGGCAAGACCGTAATCAAACCAGATGATTTAGATCATTTTAAGACTATTTTGGCCAATATGAAAAAAATGACACTACAAAGCCAACGAAATTCTGAACAAACAAGACAGTCAAAAAATTGATTATGAGATGCAAGATATGCTTAAAAAGGATTATGGTGTGATAAGTATTAAGCAGAGTGATGTCAAAGCAAGAACCTTACTCTAACCACTTAATCACAATAAACTAACCACAGCTTGAGATGATCAAGAAACAAAAATAGATCATAAGAGATTAGATTGGGGCATTGAGCAAGTGAAAGCATTAATTAATCGACTAGTCGCGTTATCACGCGATAACGTTAAATAGCTCTGTTTGCCGTTTTAAAGCGATTTTAAAGACTTGATGAAAAACTTAATAAGTATTTTAAATTGGCTATATGGCCCTAATAATTTTGAATAACTGAAGATAAATAGATATACCAAATATCAAATAGGTAATACCTAAAAAGAATCAATTTAAAAAATAGTCGCATGGCCATGATCTGCTACAATAATGAATGCACGAAATCGGACACATTTTACTTCACAAAAATAATCAAACATACCCCTCTTTAATGCAGGAAAAAGATTATACCGAAGAAGACCAAATTTTTGAAAAAGAAGCCAAAAATTTTGCTGGTATGTTACTAGCAAATAGAAAAGCCATTCAATCATTACTAAATGAAAGAAAGCCTTTTAATTATTTATGCAAATATTTCGGAATTAGTAACCAAGCTATGCGAATCAGATTATTTAACTTATTGTACTTTCAAACAGCTAAACAGGTCATCGAAGAAGAAAAACAAGATAAGAATATTTTTATCTACTCACAACAAACAATTGCCAACTATATTTATAAAAACTATCAATTACATATCAAATAAAATCTGCCACCAAACACAGAAACCGCGCAACAGCCAACCGCCACCAAAACGGTTAAGCTCGCCCGTGGTTATTATTATCATTGTGGCTTTTTTTATTGTCTTTAAATCTAAATAAATATAGAGAACTAAAAGAAGTTGTTGACACAAGCAAGTCACAAATGCTTGATTGAGAGTGAGGGAAGTTTTGAGCCGAAGATAGTTTTTCCCTTGTTTTTAGGAAGAAAAAAACTTTAATCAAACAAACACTTGACCGATCGTTCAGTCGTCCGTCACCTTATCCATACAAGCTTTGGTTTTACCCACTTGCTTTAATCAATTACTTAGTCATTGAACCAATAAAAAAACGCCCTTATTGGCGCTGTATCACTATATGGCAGATTGCAAGAATCATCCGAACACCGCATGTTTCTGAAAGACTTTTCGTGGTGATTGCCAGTTGAGCGTTTTCATTGGCCTGGCATTAATCCAATGATTAATTTGATCTAATTCTTTCTGACTGATGGTTTCAATTTTGCGTTCTTTTGGGATAAAACGACGGACATATCGATTTAGCACTTCATTACTACCACGTTCTTCTGGTGAATATGGGTGTGCAAAATACATCGGTATGCCTAGCTGTTCTTCTATGTCATCATATTTTGCAAACTCTCGACCGTGATCAACTGTAATTGATTTAGCATTTTTTAT
>NZ_FNWS01000003.1 GCF_900108455.1 Fructobacillus pseudoficulneus | reverse complement strand
TTGATCACGGTCGAGAGTTTGCAAAATATGATGACATAGAAGAACAGCTAGGCATACCGATGTATTTTGCACACCCATATTCACCAGAAGAACGTGGTAGTAATGAAGTGCTAAATCGATATGTCCGTCGTTTTATCCCAAAAGAACGCAAAATTGAAACCATCAGTCAGAAAGAATTAGATCAAATTAATCATTGGATTAATGCCAGGCCAATGAAAACGCTCAACTGGCAATCACCACGAAAAGTCTTTCAGAAACATGCGGTGTTCGGATGATTCTTGCAATCTGCCATATTTATTTATTGAATCAAAAGAAATCGTGTACTACTTAAATCAATTAAATGTATTTAATTGATTTAAGTCTACATTTTTAAAGTTGAAAACACTCTCTAATTCATCTTTACTTAAAAATTTTGATAAATAATTTTTTTCATTCAGCGCAAATCGAGAATTATCATGTATTAAAAAAGTAATGACATTGGACTTTTTAATAAGCATTAATCCGCTTTCCTTATTGCCACCAACGTATAAAGTCAGTCCTTTTAAATTTAATAATCGTGCTCGATGGTAATAGTCTCTTTCCTGATTTTGAAAGTAAGAGGCTAGATTATCCAAGAGCTGTTGGGCAACAACCGCATTTTGCTGTTCAAGCATATGTAAGATCATATTATTATAAATATAAAATAGCATTGAGAAACTGTCATATCGAAAGAGGTCGTATAATATGGCCTTTTTTTGTAGTTCTAGGAACAGATTTAACATGAATTTTTCTTCGAGAAAAGGGATTGCATGCCCAAAGAGGTAAAGTTCAAAGAACGTCCAGTTGGTGATGCTTTGAAAATAATTTTGTAGAGTATTAATTTCATCTTCAGTAATAGTGGCTTTACCAAGCGTCGTCAACATCATTTTAATTTGGATTACTTGTAGCTTGGAAAATTTATCAGACTTATTTTGCCAACGCCGTAGGTGAGCATTTAAAGAATCAATATCGGATGATTGATAGGCTCTTTGTAGAGAAGGGAGAAAATCATTTAGATAGTTATTTGATTTTTGATAAGAGAATTCAAACTCTGAAAGTTGAACATTAATTCTATCCAGCAACTCTAGTAAGTGCATGAAGGAAATATCGGTTAATCCTCTTTCAAACTTAGACAAAAAAGTATATGAAACAATGCCACTGCTTGCTTCTTTTAAAGTAATATTTTTCCCTTTTCTAAAGGTCTTAAAAACTTCACCAATTTCAGCCATAATTTTACCTATATGCACATTTCATCTTTTTCTGATATGCGTATTCTATCATTAGGGCATACTTTTAGAAAGAGGTTGATGAATGTGCTTAGTTTTCAGAAAAAAGGTTTTCACCTATTATGGTTGAGCTTCTTAGTTTCTGCTTTAGGTGACTGGATGTATCGTCTTGCCTTACCAATCATTGTTTTGTCAAAAACTGGTTCTGCTTACCATGCTGCGACGGCTTTTGGGATATCGTTTATACCTTGGGTTGTATTCTCATTGATAGGGGGCACATTGGCTGATAACTTTTCCAAACGAAAGATATTAGTTGTTGGCAATATTTGTGCCTCAATATTTAGCATTTTTTTGTTATTTATTTTGAGTGTAAAAAACATTAATTTTACGTTGTTATACCTAGCCGTATTTTTGCTAGCTTCTGTTGATCCATTAATTCACCCAAGCTTTCAGAGTATTATTCCAGAAATTATAAAACGAGATGATTACGTGAAAGCGAATGCGCTGATTCAGACAATTGATAATACACTAACCATTTTGGGTCCGTTAGCTGGTGGAAGTGTTGTCATGTTAATGGGAGGAATCAATGCGCTTTGTTTTGATGTCTTTTCTTTTATCCTTTCAGCGGGCATTTTATATGCCTTACCTAAAAGCAGAAAACCACGCACGCGCAAAATCACGCTTACCTTCCTTAAAAATGACATTTTAGAAGGAGCCAAATATAGCTTTCATCAAAAGGTGATTTTTAGTGGGTCTTTGATGTTCTTCATAACCAATTTTGCTCTTAATATGTTTGAAGCAAACTATATTTTTTATATGACGAAGGCATTAGGATATCCACTGATAGATGCAACCATTGCCTTATCGATTGGTGGAATTGGCGCATTAATAGCTGGACCAGTCAGCTCATTAATTGTTGAGCGATTTCGAGCTGGGATGCTACTATCCATCAGCACAGTGTTAGCAGGGCTAAGTACACTTTTATTGTTGATTAATACCAATTACCTTTATATTGGTGTTATTTTAGTATTGGTTAGTTTCTTTGGCACAATCAATGTCATCACTTATTTCACGCTCCGGCAACGTACCGTTCCGAGTGAACAATTAGGTCGAGTTGTTGCTGTTACTAGAATGGTTTCTTATGCTTCCATTCCAATTGGATCTTGGTTTGGTGGCTTACTGTTAAATCAAGGTATTTCGATGGCTTGGGTCATTTTAATAGCAGGAGTAGTAAGAACGGGTGCTGGAATAGGGGCAGGTATGTCACCGCTGGCTCATGAAAGATAACATGTATCCTGCAACATTTAAAATTTAAAGAACTTGGAAAAATATAATTAAGAACAATAAAAAAATTAGTCGTGCAGTATTTTTAGATGTACAATTGTTTTATGACAATAGAAATAGAAGACCAAAATAGAGCAGAAATTTTTCAAACATTATCTGATCCAAATCGCTTAAAAATAATACGAATTTTATATCATAGCTCTCGAGAATTAACTTGCGGAGAAGTAGGGGAGAAGCTATCGATTAGTAAATCGACCGTTTCCTATCATTTTAAAGAATTAAGGTCAGTACAGTTAACGAAAACCAGAAGGGAGGCGCAAAGCAAGTATCTGTCTTTAAATATGGATACATTTAATAAGTATTTGCCTGGATTTTTAGATTCATTGTAATATGAATCTTTTTATTTTCATTCTTATTTCTATTGTTATCGAACCACAGTATAAATAAAAAGGAGAAAAAATGTTTCAATACGATTTTTTTAGGAAAAAAATAATTTTAGTAGCTATTTTAATTGCTACTTTTATGACATCAGTTGAAACTACCATCATTACAACTGCTTTACCATCGATCGTTACTAGCTTAAACGGTTTAGCGTTCGAAAGTTGGATTTTCGCTGTGTATTTGCTGACCGCATCTCTGAGTACGCCGATATATGGAAAACTAGCTGATAGAGTAGGAAGAAAGCCGGTTTTTGTTACTGGACTTGTTTTGTTTACCTTTAGTTCCTTCCTCTGCGGCTTGTCTCCCAATATATTCTTTTTAATCGCATTTCGATCTCTTCAAGGATTAGGTGCAGGAGCAATCATGCCAATTACCTTCACGATGATTGCTGATTTGTTTACATATGACGAAAGATCGAAAATTTTAGGTTTAAATAATACTGCATGGGGAATTTCAGCTTTAACAGGACCAATTATTGGGGGATATTTAGTTGAACAACTTAGTTGGCACTGGGTATTTTTTGTAAATATTCCGTTAGGTCTTTTATCTCTAGTAATTATTCTTTTTTATTATGATGAAAACGCTAAACAAATGGTGAAAACATCCCTAGATTGGAAGGGAATGTGGACCTTAAGTTGTCTATTAGTATCAGCTTTGCTTCTACTGCAGCTTGTTTCAAATCAAAATGCTAATATAATTGCGATTACTTTACTATTCCTTGTAGTAGTTTTCTCGGCAGGTCTATTTGTAAAAATTGAACCAAAAGCAAAAGATCCTATCATACCAATTCATTTTTTCAAAAATCAATTGTTTTTGATTCAAATTTTTACCGCTTTATTACTTAGTGCTGTTCAGATTGGTTTTCAAACGTATTTTCCTATGTGGCTACAAACTGTGTATCATGTAGCGCCTTCCGTTGCGGGTTTGGCAGTTACTCCTAGTCCAATTTTCTGGTTATTTTCCTCTTTCTCAGTAGGTTATTTAATTAAAAGATGGGCTCCTAAATGGATTGCAATTCCTTTAATCACCATTTTAATGATTAGTTATTTGCCTTTAACATTAATTAATAACCATGCACCAATAGCTATTTTTTATATTATTTCTGCTATTACTGGAACGGTACTTGGAATTGTCATAACGATGAATACACTTATCTCACAGCATGTTGTTGATGAAAAGGACGTGGGTTCAGCATCGTCAATGTTAACCCTAGGAAGAACCCTAGGACAAACATTTGCTACTGGACTTTTTGGTTTGATTTTTAATTTTACTATTTCTAAACATCAGTTTGAGTTTCCAAAAGCAAACATTGTTAAATTAATGAATCAGCTCATAAGTCAGAATCAGCCGGAAGAATCAAAAAAGTTAATTCAAATTTTTTTAACTTCAATGCATAATATTTTTATTTTCACCGCTTTCCTCTTTATATGCTTGTTGATATTAAATATCATGGATCGTCAAAACAAATTAATAAAATAAAGGATTAATCAACACGAGGAAGCCAAATATAGTTTTCATCAAAAGGTGATTTTTAGTGGATCTTTGATGTTCTTTATAATAAATTTTTCTCTCAATATATTTGAAGTAAACTATATTTTTTATATGACTAAGCCATTGGGATACCCACTGATAGATGCGACAATTGCTTTATCTTTTGGTGGCGTTGGCTCACCAAAAATAATTTGTTTATTCCAAATAGGTATAAAAAATGTTTTTTATAACGATTATAAGGTGTTTTACTGATAGAGACTATGTGATATTATGATGATAATAAAATTAAATAATTATCATAATGGTGCGGGAGAAATATTATGAAGAAAATAAGGGCATTAATTGCCTTTCAAATCAAAGTTGCTTTAGATAATAAAATCGACTTCCTTTATACATTCATTATGCCTCTGGCTTATTTATTAGTGAACTTTTTTTCCAGCACATCAAAGCATATTCATACAGCTAACCAGTTATCAATATTATTGCCGTTTGTAGGTTATATGGTCATTACTGGCGTTATAAATGGTTGGGTTATGAATACTTTGATGAGTCGTGAAAAAAATTTTTTAAAAACTTTTACATCTATTGTAGGTAATAAATTTTATATTTTCACGGCGAATTTTTTTGTTAATTTAGTTTCGAATGTGGTGCAAATTTCTTTGGTTGTTGTTATTTTCCAGATGATCACAAATTCATTCAATTTTTCGGTTCTTTTATTGTTGATCATTACAGCAATTCTTATGGATATTTTAGTTTCGCTTGCGTCAACAATTATCTTAGTTAGCCGTATGAAACTTTCAAGTATTCCGATGATTTTAACAACTTACATTATCGTTGGTTTAGTTCTATCAGGAATTCAAACCAATAACCTTTTATTTCGGGTTTTGTTAAACTCTGTAAGCATGTATACGTTAACGTCTGATTTAGGTGGATTATTGTACCACATCAGTGACGCTTCCTTATTTAATATTACATCTGTACTATTACCATCAATTCTAATTGTTTTGGTTGGTACTACCTTAATGAAAAAGGTACCAGTTTCTTCAATTCATACGGGAGCATAAGAGGTAATTATGAAAGTTGAAAAAAGCGATATTTTTGTAGGGGAAAGATTACTAGTAAAAGAGGCGTCTTTTAACATTGAACCAAAAATGTTAAACCTTTTAATTGGAAATAACGGTGTTGGTAAAACTGTTATTTTGGATAAAATATCTGACCTAGATAATAATCGTCCAAAAGAGTTTATAGATTTTCCAAATAAAAAAGATATTATTTATCAAACACAGGGTGCTGGATTCATTGATGAAGTAACTGTAGCAACAACTTTAAAATTGTTCGGCGAAATGGCTGGTGTTGATTTGGTACATGATAGTAGCTTGCCAGAAATGATTTCTAGAAATTTAAATGCTCGGTTTGGTAATTTATCTGGTGGTGAGAAGCGTTTTATTATTATTTGGTCGTCACTACAAATTCCACGAAAGTTGTATCTATTTGATGAACCTTTTGCGAATTTAGATCCTTATCATGTTGAACAATTAATGACATTGTTTTATGACGAACTAGAAAAAGGCAAAACAATTTTGTTAACAACACATCAATTTGAAGGGCTAGTTCCCGAAAAAACTCATATCACACACATTGCTAATCAAGCTATTGATTTTGATGGAACAATGAATGACTTTATGACACATCATGGCGCAAATCTACAAAGCGTGTTAAAAGAAATTGCTTCTTGATTAGCGTCAATACGAGTATTCAGAAATGAAATAGGCTATCTTCAACATTTGTCATTACTAATTAAAAAAGGAAAATACAATGGAGCTAGCTATACGGATATTACTTGCCATCTATGCTTTGCTGATGATATTAGCAACTTGGCAAGATAAAACAACTACGTTAAAACAATTGAACTACTTAACAAATGTAGCAGCTGGCTTATTACTTATTAGCACTTTCTTGACTTGGTTGCAATTTGTCATTGTATCTATTTTTTCATTAGTTGCTTTCCAAGTTTTAGCCATCATTCGAGGACTGCAATTAAAGAATTTTCATTGGCAGCATCATTTGATTCGTTTGATTGTAACAGTGATTTTTATCGTTCTTTTATTTTATATTTAAAATGGTTAGGATAATTTAATCGATTAAACGTAGAGGGGATAAGTATGAAAAGTAGAGAATTGGCATTAACCGATGAAGTGGTTTACAAGAATTATAAAAATTCTTGGAAGGAAAAGATGGTGCCGACATCTTCATTTACTAATCAAACTTTTCCCGACTTTGTTCAAAAGCTAAAAGATGACAAGGTAAATAAGGATGGTAAGTTCGTTCCGGCAGAAACCCTTTTTTTATTTGTTAATGATGTAATCGTTGGTAGTGTTCAAATTAGATACGATTTAACTGAAAATCTAATGATTGAAGGCGGTCATATTGGTTACGGAGTTAGTCCGGATTTTAGAGGACTAGGGTATGGTAATCAATTACTCGAACTAGGTCTTGAAAAATTAAGGCAAAAGGGTATTCACCAAGCTGTATTGACTTGTAATAGTTCTAATGAAAATTCCAAAAAAATCATTTTAAAAAAACATGGTATTTTAGATGCTAGATACAGCATTGAAGACAAGATAAAAGAACGTTATCTAATCAATATAACTAGTTAAGGCGCTAATGTGAATTTGCGAAAGTAAAAAAATCAGTCTCTGATTATTCAGGATTTAAAGAGAATTGTTAATAAACAACAGAAAAAGCTTATGAGATTATATCGTAAGCTTTTTTATTTTTATTATTGAAATTGCCGTTACTAGAATGGTTTCTTATGTTTCCATTCCAATTAGATTTTGGTTTGGCGGTTTACTGTTAAATCAAGGTATTTCGATGCCTCGACTCATGAAAAATAATTTGTTTTCCTTAAAAAATGCTTTTTTGTTAAGATGAATATATTCGAATACTTTTGAGAAGTTAAATTATTGGGGTATAAAATGATTAAAACTGAGAAGTCGGTCAAGACAGCAACTGTTAATAAAGGAATTTGGCTTAATTTAAGTTCTGTTGTAGTTATGTCATTAACTCCTGTCTTGAATAAGTTTTCTATGTCTACTTTGACTCCTTTACAAGCTAGTTTTTTAAATGCTCTTTTCTCAGCCATTATTACCTACTCCGTTATCAAGTTAAAAAGACAGGCAATTCCAAATTTATTTAAAAATAAATTGGTCATACTTTTAGGGATAACAAATGCAATTAGCATTTTACTTCAATATGTTAGTGTCTCTTTATTGGATCCTGTAAGTGTTGGGTTATTTGGCCGATTTTATATTATATTTGCCCTATTATTGTCTATTATCATAATGCACGAAAAGGTTTCTAAAGCGGACTTAATGCCTATAATTTTTACGCTTATTGGTACTATTCTAATTACTAATTTTCATGGCTCTCTTAATAGTTATTTTGGCATAATATCAGCAATTTCTTATACATTTTTCTTTGCTTTAACAAATATGTTGGCCAAGAAGAATATTGAAAACGTTGAAACCAATATTTTGCTGTTTTACAATCAGTCCATTTCTTCATTAATACTGGGAATATCATTATTAGCCTCGAACCAGATAATATTCAACTTTAAGTCAGGAGTTATATCGATATTTGGTTCTGCCTTTATGAGTGGGTTTCTTGGTCTATATTTATTCTATGAAGGGTTAAAATACATTTCTTTCAGAAATGCGAATTTGATACGGGCTCTGAATTCAGTCTTTGTTTTTCTTTTTTCAATCCCTTTTTTTAAGGTTCCAATGACACTTAATTTTATTTTAGGTGGAGCATTCATTATTATTTCAATCATATGGCTAGGCTTAACTTCAAGAAAAGATGCGTAATCAAATTTATTAGACGAAATTGACAGTAAAATGAAGTTCGTAATTCTTTTTTACAAAGGAAAAGGCAGGCTTCAGTTTTTGGAATCTGCCTTTTTGGTTGTTTATTTTGAGTCTCATATCTAGTCTAGTAAGGGAACGATTAAGTTGTTATTATTAGGAATAAGCATATTAAAAAATTTCATGGATTATGCAAAGTAAAAGCCCACAACCCGATAAGTATCAGGATTGTGGGCGCTTTGTGAGATTAAGTTTTGTGAATTTAGCTAAAAGGAATTGGTACCGCTCTTAGAAAGCTGTTAGAGTGCCATTCTCTGATTGTGAAAAATTCATTTCTGAGAATCTTTCTGAGAGCGTTGGGCTTTGGCATTAATGCTGGCTAATATTGCTGTAAAAATCCAAACAAGAACGCTTAAAAGTTCATATTTATTATGAGTATGAATGCTAATAAATATATTTGCGACCGTTACTAATACAATGACCGTCAAAACCAAAGTATGATGCTTACGAAATGTATCTAACAAATGTTTTCCCCTTTCTTGGATTTATTCTTAATTATATCAAAAAGGCCACTATCTGTATAAACAGTAGTGGGCCTTTTTATTATGAAATTATAATAGCAATTAAAGCCGTTTAGTCATGTTATACCAGGTTTCACCAGCATGCTGAGAATCGGAAATGCCATCAACTTGATAACCGTTTCTTTGATAAAAAGGAACCAGGTTTTCTAAACAAGTTAGAGTGATTAACTGACGACCTTGTTGCTTAGCAACTACAGCTAACTCTTGCAATAGTTGCCCTGCAATGCCCATTTTCTGTTTGTTTGGTGACACTACTAAACTAAGCACTGTTTGATAGGGTGCCTCAGCTAAATTTGGAACCGAAGTTTCAAATAGCTCGTCTGAAATAAACCGGTCCTTTGATGCTGGGCCAACAATATAACCTGCGGGTTCATTTTGTTCATCATAAGCCACAATAAAGGTATCCGGGATAACTTTTATTCTTTCTAACATACTTTCTCTAGTGGCGGCTTCAGCCTCAGAAAAACCTGAATTTTCAATATTCATAATTTTATCTAAATCTTTTTCATTGGGTTTACCAAATGTAATGGCCATATTAAATCTCCTTGACTTTCATTTTTTTATTGCCGACTAGCGAACCAGTCTTCTTGGAAAATAGCATAGTGATCAGAGTCGACCCATTTGCCATCATAAAAAACTTCGTTTTTTGACGTTCCTTCTTTGATGAAGCCGACCTTGGTATAGGCTTTTACTGCAGCTGTATTGAAGGGAAAAACCGATAGCTTGATTTTATGCATGTTTAGGTTGTTAAAACCATAATCCAATATCAAAGATAGTGTTTCTTGGCCGTAGCCCTTCGAGCGGTCTTCTTCTTTTGGAAAGCCGATGCCGAGCTCACAGGAGTGGTTGCGCACACTAATGTTTGTTAAGCTAACAAAGCCAATGAGGCTATCATCGACGACTTTGCGGACAGTAAACTCAACATTTTCGTTGTCATTGGCTGAATTGCGAAAAATCTTTTCCCAATTTTCTGCTGAAAATGGGTGAATGACATCATCTGATAGCAAATTAATAAAGGCATCATCCCATTGCCAGTCGGCAAAGTCTTTACCGTCGCCTTCATGGTAATGAGATAGTTTGACATTTTTTCCAATAAACATAATTTCCTCTTTTCTTTTTGTTTGCTGAACCGGCAAATTCTGTTGGACGGTTCGACATGCATTGCAGTAGCGGCCATCAGTCGTTGGTTTTAATCTGTAAATCGCAACAAATAGCCGTTTGGGTCTTGAATGAGAAATTCTTTTTGCACGATTAAACCGTCAGCACCTTCGTATCGACTGATGGTGATCTCGCGAAACAACGGGACTTCTTTGCTAACGATTTCCTGATAGAAGGAATCAATGGCTGAAATTTCAAATGACAAATTGATCCCGCGGCCTAGAGGATAGGTTAGTTCAGCGGTGTTCCAGCCACTATCGTGAATTTCTTCTAACATCACCTGGTTACCATCTTTACTTAAAAAGACGAAATGCTCCTCTAATCGCTCATATTCCACTTTGAATTTGAGAACGTCCAGATAAAATTGCTTCGATTGTTCAAGATTGAAAACAGGTAGTTCCGGGATTGTTTTGTTGAATTTCATCATTTTTCTCTTTTCGTTGATTATAGCATTTGTGGGAATAAGGCTGATCAATCTTCTCGAACCTGTCAGCTGTGTGATACAAATTTGTTGGTGTTATTTATATAGAAGAAAGTTGCAAACTGCCTCTGTAAATGAGAATAAAATACTGTAAAATAGAAAAAGTATTGGAAGTGTGAGAGAAAGCCAAACATAGGCTGTTTGGTTTGTGGGGGAGAAGAGATGAATGATTTTTTTGTACTGCTATTCTTAGCAGCACTCATTTGGCTAGTGATTGACTGGCGACGTAGTCACAAGGCCGGATTAAAGTTACAAAAGCGCGGTAAATGGTTACTGGTAGCAGTGATTGCTTTGTTGGTATTGGTTGGGATGACTGCCCCAGCTGATAGTGATAGTAAGCAGCAACCAAAGAAGGAAACGCCAAAGGCGAAAACTTCTGCTAAGAGCAGCAGTCAAAAGAAGGCTGAGACTTCTTCAAGTTCTAGTCAGAAAAAGCAAGATGACGGTAGTTCACCAAAGGCAAATCAAGGACAGACTAATCCGGCAATTCTAGCCTTTACTGGTCAACGCCAAATGGTGATGGGTGACCTCGATAGTCTGGGTCGGGCTACTTATTCGCATATTCAATTGCAAGATAAGGATGAACCCAAGGTTAAACGGGCACCACAGCTAAAGTACAATCCGGTGGGTTGGCATAACTATAAATTCTACTATGGGGATGGTAGCCAACAAGCTTGGTTGATGAACCGGGGTCATTTGGTTGGTTATCAATTTAGTGGGCTAAACGATGAGCCACGTAATTTGGTGCCGGAAACCGCTTGGTTCAATGCCGGTAACTACAAAGGCATGAACGACAACAACGCCGATTCGATGCTGTATTATGAAAACCGGTTGGATTCATGGCTGGCCAACCATCCAAATTATTGGTTGGATTACATGGTCACACCAATTTACCAAGGGAGTGAACTGATCCCACGTCAGGTGCAATTGGCTTATGTTGGCCTTGATAGTAATGGGCAGCAGATTGCCATTAAGCTTGGTTCTAGCAAGGAATTCGTTGATGGCAATGGCATTACGAAGGTGATTTTAGATAATTCATCACCAAATGCAAACATTGATTACGCGACCGGGCGTGCAACAAATACCGTATCAAAGCGATAATAATTGTCTAAAAACAGCGCAAAAGGCTGTTTTTTCTTTTCATAAATTAACGAATAATAACCATAAAAATCGAAAAATTTAGACAAGGGATAATTTTTTTGTTATTGTTAAAGTAGAGTGTACGTTGACATTGAATGCCGGTACCACACAGTCACTTTTGCCGTTAGACAAAATGTTGCTGCTTTTTTAGCAGCGACATTTCCTAGAGAGGAAAATCATTGAAAGCTCTTGCCAATTTTTTACATAAACTTTTACATCATCCCAAAACACTTACTTGGGTCTTTCCGATTGTGATGGTCGGTATCATGTCAACATACAATACGGTGATTCGCTTCGGTTTCTCAGAAAAGCGACTGGAACGGACCTGGCTTATGTATCCAATTATGGTGATTGTCATTTATTGCTTGCGCACATTTGTGACACTGCCGCTGACAATGCGTCTCCATAAACACTACCCGGCCTTTATTCGCAGCCGGTTCTCCGAAGACTATACGGTGCCATTTACGGTCATCATGTTAAACGTGACGGTGATGATGCTTTGGCTGACCGAGATGTACCACCGTTTGTATCCGGAATTTTTGCCCGGGTATTTGATGAATTGGGTGAAAACATTCTTTGTGGCGGTACCAACTTTTTTCTTTGTTGTTCGGCCAATTATTTTGAGCCTTTTCGATCACTTACGAACGAGGTACCCACTACCTAAACTGGTCAATTTAACATTAACTGATAAGGAAAAAGCGTCATAGGCTTTTCCATCTACCTGCCAACTTCATTTGAAGTTGGTTTTTTCTTCTAATATAATAGGGAAGAGAATCAGAGAGAAAAGGTTAGAGCAGTATGTCAAAGAAAAAATTATCGATCATTGCCATTGTGGTTGTGGCCGTCCTGGGTGTTGGTGCCATTTCCGTTTCGGCGATGTCGACCAGTCACCATGCCAAAACTAGCAAAAAAGTCAGCACTAAAAAAGCAAGTGTACGCTCAAGCAGCTCAGTTTCAGCTAGCCAAAGTAGTACCGCTCAGTCATCGACGAGCGCTGCCTCGACTTCTTCGGCTAAGCCGGCAGGTGTGACAGCGACGGCGCCTGCATCGGGCACACAGTTGGTATCAGCGAACCCGTTTGTCTATGGTCAGCCGGGGATGTGTCTGGGTTACGTGGATTCTGCCTTTGCGGTCACTAGTCATGGTGGGACTTTGAGCGCTTCTGCCACGGCAGCGGCTGGTAGGGCCGAAGCCGCTGGCGGAATGCACCATGATACTAACTTCCCCCAAGGGAAGATGGTCCCCGTCTTTTGGAATTTAACCAGTAAGGATGACGGGGTTAACTACGGCCATGTCGCTATCTGGGATGGTAACGGTGGCTTTTATTGGGAAGGCAACCACAGCAGTACGCCAAATCACCTAAGTTGGGATCAGATTAACGATACTATGAACGGCAAAACAGAAATTAACGGTGAAAAGGTCACGGACAGTTTCACTGGCGCTTCTTATATTGGCTGGTCTGATAACCTTGAAGGGGTTCAAATCTTAGCAAAATAAGCAAAATCGGAATAATTTTCTGATTTTGCTTTTTTATTCGGTTTTTAAACTTTAATATTAGAAAAAGTTTATAAAAATTAATAATTTTGTCATGAAAGCTAACAAAGTTGGTCAGTAATGCCGACACGTACTCGTAATATGGAAGTAAGCTTGGTCTTTTGTCGGCCAACTAGAAAACAAATGGCAAGGAGAAATTACGATGTCAATGATCGAATTCAAGAATGTACAGAAGTACTATGGCGACTTTCACGCCCTTCACGACGTCAATCTAAAGATTGACCAGGGTGAAACCGTTGTCTTAATTGGCCCTTCAGGGTCAGGAAAGTCAACCTTGATTCGAACCGTAAATGGTTTGGAGGAAATCGAAGACGGACAATTGATCGTGGATGGTTATGATCTTCATGACCCAAAGACCGACATGAATAAAATTCGCAAAAATGTCGGCATGGTTTTTCAACACTTTAATTTGTATAACAACAAAACCGCAATTGAAAATATTATGTTGGCACCTCGCTTGGTTCTTAAGCGTGATGAAGCAGAAAACAAGCGAATTGCAATGGAATTGTTGGAACGAGTTGGTTTGGCTGATAAGGCCAACAGCATGCCGTCGGCTTTATCTGGTGGGCAAAAGCAGCGAATTGCGATTGCTCGTTCACTCGCAATGAAGCCTAAGGCATTGCTCTTTGATGAACCAACGTCAGCCCTGGACCCAGAAATGATTGGGGATGTCTTGGATGTTATGCGTGACATTGCCAAGGACTCGTCAATGACTCTCTTGGTTGTGACGCACGAAATGGGCTTTGCCAAGGCCGTGGCTGACCGAGTAATCTTTATGGCCGATGGGCGAATCCTTGAAGACAACTCAACTGAAAGCTTCTTTGAAAACCCAACTGAACCACGGGCAAAGAAGTTCTTGAGTCAAGTGGAGCACCACTAATCAAAGTAGAAAGGGGATTGCTCCATGGAAAAAGCAAAAAAGCGTCGCTTTGGCATTATTGCGACAATCATTTTAATCCTGGCGATTGTTTTTGGAATTGTTTGGGCGCAAAACACCGTTTCCCATAACCAAAAGCATCAGGATACCCTGGCTCGGGTAAAGAAGAGCGGCAAGATTGTTTGGGGAGTGAAGGCCGATACGAAACTCTTTGGTTTGATGGACACGAAGACGGGTTCATCAGAAGGATTTGATGTCGATTTGGCCAAGGCTGTCACCAAGCAAATGAGCAAGCAGCTCGATGAAAAGTTGACGCCATCATTTGTGACGGTTACAACTGCTTCTAAGGTTCAATTATTGAAGAACACCAACATTGATGGGGTATTTGGTGTAATGACCATTACGCCAGAACGGGCAAAGATTGTTGACTTTAGTCAGCCATACTTCCCAGCCGGCCAGTCATTGTTGGTTAAGAAGGATTCTGGTATTAATTCTATTCAGGATTTGAACGATCCAAGCAAGACGGTGTTGGTGGTTGTTGGAACAACGGCCGCACAAAACATTAAGAAGTTTGCGCCGAAGGCAAAGACGATTGCTTTGCAAGATTACGCTTCAGCAATGCAGGCGATGAAGTCAGGACAAGGACAAGCTATTTCAACTGATAACGCCATCCTTTATGGTTTGGCAAGTGAAAACCCAGACTACCATGTTGTTGGTGGAACTTTGACTTACGGTCCTTATGGGGCTGCCTTTGACCACGACCAAAAGCCAATGGTTAAGCAGGTTGACCAAGCCTTGGATACTTTGAAGGCGAACGGCACTTATAACCAGTTGATTAAGAAGTGGTTTGGTCAGGTGCCTGGACTGGATTTGAATGAACTGGAGGTACACAAATGACGTTGCTTGATCACTACTTTTCAGTCTTTCTCCAAGGTTTTGGCCACACACTTTTGGCAAGTTTGTACGCGCTCGTGGGGTCTTTGATTTTGGGGACGTTTTTTGCCATTATGCAGGTAACCACGTCGAAAGTGGCGCGGGCAATTGGTAATATTTATGTTCAAGTGTTCCGAAACATTCCATTGTTGATTATCACGTTATTCTTCTACCTGGCCGTGGCTAAGGTAATCAAGATGACTGGTTTCACGGCTGGAACGATTGCATTGACGCTTTATACCTCGGCATTCATCGCTGAATCCGTTCGAGCGGGAATTTTATCAATCGAAGCAGGCCAGATGGAGGGTGCGCGCGCCAATGGCTTGAATTTTTGGCAGGCAATGCGAGTGATTGTCTTGCCCCAGGCCTTCCGGGTGGCGATTCCATCTTTGGGAAATCAATTTATTAATTTGGTGAAGAACTCATCAATTTTAGCCTTTGTTGGTGGTTTGGATTTGATGTACCAGGGGAACTTGGTAGCAGCCAACTCCTTTGATACCTTCACGACTTATATTATTGTCGGGGCCTTTTACCTGATTATCACACTGCCATTGAGTTACTACATTCAGTACCTCGAAGGCCAACTCAAGAAAAAAGCATAAGGAGGCCGAAAAATGTCAGAATTTTTTGATGCCTTTACAGGGGCAAACCTTGGCTATCTGATGGATGGCCTTGGGATTACTGTCGGTGTTTCGGTCATTTCGGTGGTCTTGAGCTTAATCATTGGTTCGATTATTGGGATTATTTTGTTTGAAAAACTCCCTTATTTCTCGAGCTTGGTTGGGACGCTCAATAACATTGTCCGAAACTTGCCATTGTTGTTGATTATCTTCTTTACGTACTTCGCCTTGCCACAGTTTGGTGTTCATTTGCCAATCTTTTGGGCAACGGTTGTGGCCATGACCGGTTTCCAGTCAGCGATGTTGGCTGAAATCGTTCGTGGTGGGTTGGAAGCGGTTGATAGGGGTCAGTTTGAAGGGGCCCGCGCTAACGGACTTTCCAACATGCAAACGATGATTCACATTGTTTTGCCGCAAGCCTACAAAAAGATGATTCCACCAATCATTTCTCAGTTGATTTCACTGGTGAAGGATACGAGTTTGGCATCTGGAATTGTCTTGGCCGAATTGACTTACCGTGGGCAAATCGTTTATGCACAAAACTCGAACTATATCGTTCCGGTTTTGTTATTCATGACGATTGTTTACTTCTTGTTGAACTATGGCCTTTCATTGATTGCCAAATGGTTCGATCGTCGCTTAGCATAAGCGGCTCGAAAAAGATCAGCGTTGCTGGTCTTTTTTATTTTGTTCACGATTCGCATGATTATTTGAAAAAATCAGATTCAATAATCGGAACTAATTGTGATTATCGCGATAATGGTCGCAGTTGTTGCGATTTTAATGGTAGAATGGAAATAACGCGTAAACAGTCTTTCCTGTTTTAGGAAGGGCGCTTTTTTGCAAGGAGACAAAGCAATGTCAATGATTGAATTCAAAGATGTACAGAAGTATTATGGGGACTTTCATGCCCTATACGATATCAATTTGAAGATTGATGCCGGTGAAACGGTGGTTTTGATTGGACCTTCTGGTTCTGGTAAATCAACATTGATTCGAACCATTAACGGCTTGGAAGAAATTGAAGAGGGTCAACTAGAAGTTGATGGCTTTGATTTGCATGATCCCAAAACCGATATGAACAAAATTCGTAAAAATGTCGGGATGGTTTTCCAGCACTTTAATTTGTACAACAACAAGACGGTGATTGAAAACATTATGTTGGCACCCCGTCTGGTTTTGAAGCGGGATGAAGCGGAAAACAAAAAGATTGCGATGGAACTGTTGGAGCAGGTTGGCTTGGTCGATAAGGCCAACGCCATGCCATCTTCTTTGTCTGGCGGACAAAAGCAACGAATCGCGATTGCGCGGTCATTGGCAATGAAGCCTAAGGCCTTGCTTTTTGATGAGCCAACCTCGGCCCTTGATCCGGAAATGATTGGGGATGTTTTGGATGTCATGCGTGATATCGCCAAAAACTCATCAATGACGATGCTAGTCGTTACCCACGAAATGAGCTTTGCGAAGGCTGTGGCCGACCGAGTAATTTTCATGGCCGATGGTCGCATTTTGGAAGATAGTTCAACAGAAGCTTTCTTTGATAATCCAAAGGAGCCTCGGGCGAAGAAGTTCCTTAGCCAAGTTGAACACCATTAAGTAAAAAGGAGGAAGCCTGTTTTTTCATGCGGGCTTAAACGAGATGGAAAAAATCAGAAAACGTCGTTTTGGCATCATTGCCTCCTTGATTCTAGTACTAGTTTTGGTGCTAGGAGTCTTGTGGGCGAGCCAGACGGTGAAAAACAACCAGACTCATCAAGATACATTAGCTCGAGTTGAGAAAAAGGGACAAATTACTTGGGGAGTCAAGGCTGATACCAAGTTGTTCGGTTTGATGAACACGAAGACGGGTCAGCCAGCCGGATTTGAAATTGATTTGGCCAAGGCCATGACGGCACAAATTGCCAAGCAAACTGGGAAGAAATTGACTGCCAACTTTGTTCCGGTAACGTCTGCTTCCCGAATTCAATTGTTGAAGAACACCAACATTGATGGCTTAATTTCAACGATGACGATTACGCCAGAGCGGGCTAAAATTGTTGATTTTACTAACGTTTACTTTAATGCTGGTCAGTCGCTTTTGGTACAAAAAGATTCAAACATTCAGTCGATTAAGGACATGAATGATCCTAAGTACACCGTTTTGGTAGTTGTTGGAACGACGGCTGCCCAAGAAACGAAGAAGTATGCACCCAAGGCGAAAGTGATTGCTTTGCAGGACTATGCTTCCGCCATGCAGGCACTTAAGTCAGGCCAGGGTCAGGCTTTGTCAACGGATAATGCCATTTTGTATGGTTTGGCAACTGAAAACCCTGATTATCACTTAGTTGGTGGCGTCTTCACCAAGGCACCATATGGAATGGCCTTTGACCACAATCAAAAGCCAATGACTAAGCAGGCTAACCAGGCCTTAGCAACTTTGCAGGCAGATGGCACTTATAACCGCTTGATTGAAAAGTGGTTTAAGAATGTACCAGGCCTCGATTGGCATGATTTGGAGGTGGGCAAATGACCTTATTGAATCATTATTTTTCAGTCTTTCTACAGGGATTCGGCTACACGCTCTTGGCTAGTCTGATTGCCTTGGTTGGTTCATTGATTTTGGGTACGCTCTTTGCGATTATGCAAGTGACCACGTCGAAAGTGGCGCGGACAATTGGTAATATTTATGTTCAGGTATTCCGAAACATTCCTTTGCTGATTATCACGTTATTCTTCTACCTAGCAGTGGCTAAGGTAATCAAAATGACTGGTTTCACTGCTGGAACGATTGCATTGATGCTTTATACATCGGCTTTCATTGCTGAATCCGTTCGTGCCGGAATTCTGTCAATTGATCCTGGACAAATGGAAGGAGCTCGGGCCAATGGTTTGACCTTTTGGCAGGCAATGCGGGTGATTGTGTTGCCACAAGCCTTCCGGGTGGCGATTCCTTCTTTGGGAAACCAATTTATTAATTTGGTGAAGAACTCATCAATTTTGGCCTTTGTTGGTGGCTTGGATTTGATGTATCAGGGAAACTTGGTGGCGGCCAGTTCGTTTGACACCTTTACGACTTATATCATCATTGCCATCTTCTACCTCGTGATTACGCTGCCGTTGAGTTACTACGTTCAGTACCTCGAAACGCAGTTGAAGAAGAAAGCATAGGAGGCCGAACATGTCAGAATTTTTTAATGCTTTTACGGGGGCTAACCTAAATTACCTATTGGGTGGTTTAGGCATTACGGTTGGCGTTTCGACCATTTCGGTGGTTTTGAGTTTACTTTTTGGCTCGATTGTTGGGATTATTCAGTTTGAAAAGATACCATACTTTTCAAGCTTAGTTGGTACCTTAAATAACATCGTCCGCAACCTGCCGCTCTTGCTGATTATCTTCTTTACTTACTTTGCCTTGCCTCAGCTTGGCTTCCGTTTGCCAATTTTTTGGTCGACGGTCGCTGCCATGACCTTCTTTGAGTCAGCCATGTTGGCAGAAATTGTCCGTGGTGGGCTCGAAGCTGTTGATCGCGGCCAATTTGAAGGAGCACGGGCAAATGGTTTGTCGAATATGCAAACGATGATGCACATCGTTTTGCCGCAAGCCTACAAAAAGATGATTCCACCAATTATTTCGCAGTTGATTTCATTGGTAAAGGATACTAGTTTGGCTTCTGGAATCGTTTTGGCCGAAATGACTTACCGTGGCCAAATTGTTTATGCACAAAACACCAACTATATTGTGCCGGTTTTGTTAGTTTTGACAGTCGTTTACTTCCTATTGAACTATGGACTATCATTGCTGGCAAAATGGTTTGACAAAAGGTTGGCATAAACGGTCAAGGTCGTTATAATAGGGACATGCAAAAGACAGGTAAACAACATAAATTTCTTTTATTCACTCTCTACGCTGTGACTGCCCTGGTGTTGGCCTTTATTATTGACCACCGGGTGACATCACCAGCCGCTTTTGCGAGCGACGTGCGTTTCGATGTTCATAAGAACTTGGAAGGCGATAAGCGTGGGTTGGATAACATGATTGATGAAGTTTGGGCTCAGGCGGCGCGTGACAATTTTGATAACGATTAAATACAAAGCTCGACCTGGTAATCAATCATTACCAAGCCGAGCTTTTTGTCCTTTTGGTGCTTAGTTAGTGATGGCATCGTTGTGGTCATTTTGGGTTAAAATAATGGACTATCATTAGCAGTGGTCGGGACAGCGCTGTAATAATTTTAATTTGTTCCATTCCCACTTTGCTTGACCCAAAACCTGACTATAAACGCTCTTTTCAGCTTTTAAAATGTTGAAATTAGGACGAGTTGAAATCAAAGTAAAAGTAGCGCAAAATAAAAACAATCGAAAGATAAAAATTGCCTTGTATATTCGGCCAAAGGGAGGTACACTCTCCTTTGATTGATGGAAAGAAAAAAGCACACAAGGTAATCTGTTTTTTTAAAATTTACAAACATTTACTGTAGTGTTTCATCAAAATTTTTGCCAGAATCGACGACTAAGTTGATCGACTTTGTAGGAGAGAAGAAATGGCTGATACAGCGACAAAATCAAAGTTGAAGTATGGTGGCTTCTTGATTGCCTTGGGGATTGTCTATGGTGATATTGGAACATCACCACTTTATACAATGAATGCAATCATTGCCGGCAACGCCCATACTAACAATATGGAGAACTTGGTGATTGGGTCAATTTCACTGGTCTTTTGGACCCTGATGTTGATTACGACAATCAAGTACGTTTTAATTGCCCTTCAAGCGGATAACCACGGTGAAGGTGGTATCTTCTCACTGTATAGTAAGGTGCGCAACCGCAACATGAAGTGGCTGATCATCCCGGCAATGGTCGGGGGAGCAGCCCTATTGGCGGATGGTGCTTTGACGCCAGCCGTGACCGTGACATCAGCGGTAGAAGGACTTGAGGGCCAACAATTTGGCTCACTGCTTTTCCCAAGCGGCATTGACTTTGTCGTGCCGGTGGTTTTGACCATCCTGTTGGTGGTCTTTACCTTGCAACGTAAGGGAACGACGAAAATTGGTCGCATGTTTGGACCGATGATGTTGATTTGGTTCTCCTTTATTGGCTTCTTTGGCCTGTTGCAGGTTTTCCAATATCCTGAAATTTTAAAGGCCTTTTCACCGGTTTACGCTGTGCAAACTTTGTTTAGCTCAGATAACCGGTTGGGAATCTTTATTTTAGGAAACATCTTCCTGGCAACGACTGGGGCTGAAGCCTTGTATTCCGACATGGGTCATGTCGGCAAGCGCAATATTTACTTGAGCTGGCCATTTGTCTACACCACTTTGATTTTGAACTACATGGGCCAAGGGGCCTGGGCAATTATGCACCATTCTAGTGGGGCCAATTTGAACCTGTTCTTTGACATTTTGCCAAATCAATGGCGGTTAATTGGTGTTATTTTAAGTACCTTGGCAGCTGTGATTGCCTCACAGGCCTTAATTACAGGGGCGTTTACCCTGGTTTCTGAGGCGATTTCGTTGAAGATCATGCCACGCTTGCGAATCACTTATCCAAATGATTTCCGCGGGCAAATGTATATCTCACTCGTCAACTGGATGCTCTTCGTGGCTGGTGTGGCTGTGGTTGTCTTTTTCAAGACATCACATAACATGGAATCAGCCTACGGTCTTGCCATTACGGTAACGATGCTGATGACGACTATTTTGCTCTTTGAGTTTATTCGCTTTAAGACCAGAACAACTTTGGCAGTACTGTTTGCCATTCCATTTGGTTTATTGGAGATACTATTCCTGATTGCTAGTTTGGGAAAGTTTATCCACGGTGGGTATGTCACGGTCATTTTGATGCTATTGATTTTGTCCGTGATGGTCTTTTGGTTCTATGGTAACAAGCGACGGGAAGCATTGTCTTATAACAATGATTACTTGTCATTGAAGGACTACCGCCGTCAATTGATGCAGTTATCAAATGATCCGGAAGAGCCACTGATGGCCAAGAATTTGGTGTACATCGTCAATGTTCATGATGACTATCAAATTAAGAAGTCAGTGATTTATTCACTGCTTGGTGCTCGGCCAAAGCGGGCAAAGGTTTACTGGTTTGTCACCATCAGGGAATCGATTAACCCATATGAAAAGAGTTATTCGGTGGACTTGATGGGTAGCCAAAACATGGTTCGAGTGGTCTTGAACCTTGGCTTTAAGGTTGATCCTCAGGTGGAATACTATATTCACCAAATTGCTAAGACCTTGGTCAAGCAGGGTGTCTTAGAGCCACAAAAGATTCGCTATGGTTTGGATAAGAACCGTAGCATCGGTGACTTTAAGTACATCATTACGAACAATTACTATACAGATTTGAAGACTGTGTCGACTATCTCATCTTGGGACCGGTTCTTGATTGGTGGCCGAATTTGGCTACAATCACACTCTGTTCACCTTCGTTACTTCTATCGCTTACGCTTAAGCGATACGGTGGAAGAGGTTGTGCCACTCTTTATTGAGCACAAGACGGTTTCAAAGTTGCGTCAGCTGGAAGTAAAAAACCAGATGCCGCGTTGGCACCATATGGAAACAACCGAAGCTGATACGAATCAATAATCAAAAAGCCCCGCACGAGATTGTGCGGGGCTTTTAGTATGTGAAGCTCATTATTCAAATAGGGCGGTGCGAACCTTTTTTAATTCGGCGGGAATCATTTCACAGCAGCCACTAATCCATGAAGCGCCGTGGTCACGCCAACTGGTGGCTTTTTCAGAGAAAATCGTTTCATTGGGTTCACCCCAAGTTTTGGTGATGGGGTCATAGTCAGCGCCGGCATTGGGAGCAACGGCGAGGGCCTTGTCTGTTTTGGCAGTTGGTCGAAGATAATCGAGGGCGTCTTCTGTTAGTTCTGGTTTGAAACAGTTAAAGCCGTAGGCGACCACATTTGGCTGGGCCTCCAAAACTTTTTGGACTTCGCGCAAATCCGTACCGTCACTAATGTGCTGACTATCCTTGAGTGAGCAGGTAAAGAGAACATCGATGTCCGGATAGTCGTTGAGCAAATCACAGAGCACCTTGATTTCCGTGAAGTTTGGCACGGTCTGGATGGCCAATAAATCGCTGCCGGCTTCGACTAACCAGTCCAAGCGGTCGCGGTGAAAGTCCCGCAGTTCGTCAGCATTGACATCATAGTCGCCGGTATACTCGGCCCCATTTGCTAAAAATGCGCCATAGGGGCCAATGTTGCCAGCGACCCATTTGGCCTGGTCACCCTGGCTATCAAAGCTCGCCTTTTGTGCTAAGGAAACGGCTTTTTTAATATAATGTTCCGCTTGGTCCTTGGTATAACCCTGTTTGATAAAGCCGGCGGTTGATGCTTGATAACTGTCGGTGGTCGTGACGTTGGATCCAGCGTCAAAGAAATCGCGGTGCACCTGATAGACCTTATCCGGGTCGGTAATCAAGGCCTTGGCTGTCCAAAGTGGGTTATTGGTATCAAAGCTCTGGTTATTGAGGCCGAGACTCATTGAGCTATCAAATAAAATCGTTTTTTGTTGGCTGCGCCAATTGTGAAAATTCATGTTGTGTTTGTCCTTTATAATTTGGCTTAAAAATAATGTAGAAAAGATACAATAGCAGCGAGAAAGGTACGCCAATAATTAAAGCAATCCGTTGGTTTGGATCAAAGCCGATGCCGACAATCGATGCCAGGCAAATCAGAATCACTAAGATTGGCGTTAGCGGGTAGAGCGGCGTCCGATACTTTAATTCTGAGAGCTGGTGGCTCTTCAGGAATTGTTGGCGGAAGTTGAGCTGCGCCCAGGCAATGATAATCCAAACGGCCACAACCGCGAAAGCGGAGAGGGCGTTAAGGGCAAGGTAAACGGTTTGAGCCGCATAAATACTTGATAAGAGGGAAAGGGCACCGCCAGCCATTGTGAGCAAAAGGCCGTAGACGGGCAGACCGTGGCGGCTAAGCTTACCGAGCTTTGGTGAAATTTCACCCTTATCGGCGAGAGACCAAATCATCCGTGAAGCGGCATAAACCCCAGCGTTTGAAGCCGAGAAGAGTGTGATAATCAAAACGGCATTCATGATGTCGGCTGCCCAGGGGATGCCGGCTTGGTTGAGGATAGCCACAAAGGGACTGGTGGCCAAAGCCTTATCAGAAGGTGACAGCAGGGTCCCCATTACCAAGATAGCGCCGATGAATAGGACAATTAAAATGAAGAGGGTCCGACGAGTGGCACTTGGAATGGTCTTTTCAGGGTTTTTGGCTTCACCAGCCGCCACACCAATCATTTCGGCGCCGGAATAGGCGAAGTTTGCCGTGAGCACGGTGGCGAAAATCGGCCCGAAACCATGCGGAAACCAACCGCGACTGGTTAATTCGCCAAAGCCGGCCGAAAGGGTGGTGGCGTGTACTGGTACCAAACGGAAAATCAAAAGAAAGCCAATCACGACAAAGACCAGCAGGGCAATCGTCTTTATCCAGGATGTTAACGATTCACTCTTGTTAAACCAGGAAAGTTGGCCGAGGTTTAAGACAAAGATAATGGCACCAAATAAGAGGCACCACAGCCAGATTGGTTGGTGGGGGAACCAGCGTTGCATGAGCAAGCCGATGGTTAAAAGGTTTGAACCTAGAGCGATGGTCCAAGTCAGCCAGTATAACCAAGCGACGACAAAACCGACGCCGGGATTAATGAATTTGTTGGCATAATCATGAAAAGAACCCGTAGTCGGTGAGAAAACGGACAGTTCACTCAAACACTGCATGACTAGGCAGACTAGGACGGCCCCAATCAGGTAGGCAATGATGGTGCCGGTTGCGCCGGCACTTTGAATGAAGTAGCCGGGACTCATGAAAATACCAGTCCCAATCACGCCGCCAAGTGAGAGGGCGATGAGCTGGTTGGTATTCATGGATTGTTTTTTAATTGAACTTGCGATAATTTTGCTCCTTTACAGAGAGAAATCGGGACAGTAACTGCCCCGATTTGCCTGTGGATTAATTGCTAATAATGCTCACCTTATTCACGGTAAGCGTGAGTCAAATCCAATTGCAAACCAGTTGGATTGACGACGACATTCTTAACCGAAGGACGGTTTAGGATAATTCGCTTCCATGAATAGAGTGGGTTCAAGTTGGCTTGGTCCTTCAAAGCCAATTCGGCTTGCTTGAAATCATTGTCTCGAGCGGAAGCGTTGTTGGCATCTTGGTTTTCAGCCTTGTTAACGGCATCCGTGAAGGCCTGGTTTTTGAACTTACCGTTGTTAGTACCAGTAGTTGGATCCTTAAACATGTTGTAGTAGCTGACGCCATCTTGGTAATCACCAGTCCAGTTGGTCAAGGTGATATCAAAGTTACCGTTTGAAGCATCCTGCATCCGCTGCTTGATCGGCACAATCTTCTCGTTCACCGTAATATCAGAACCAAAGGTTGATTCCCAGGACTGCTTCAAGAAGTCGACGGTATTCTTTGAAACGACAGCGTCTGCATCGGTTTCAATCGTCACGGTCATCTTGCCCTTATTAACTTCTTGCAAGCCTTTCTTGAATAACTTCTTAGCCTGATCAGTATCATATTGATAATGGGGGTTGATGTAGGTCGATAGGTCTTCCCCGTTGGCAGCCTTCACCAAGTTCTTCGGAACTAAGCCGGTCGCGGCATAACGGGTGTTACCGGATGCCTGTGAGGCTAGGGTCTTACGGTTGGTAGCCAAGTTCAAGGCCTGACGAATCTTTTCGTTTTGTAAATAAGGGTTAGAAGCTTGGTTGTATTCGAGGTAGGAAGCAACGGCCAGTGGTGTTGTCGTTGCAGCCTTATTGTTCTTGTTTGCTTCATAGATTTCCGGAGTACCGTAAATCTTCGCTCGGTCTAGCTTGCCCTGCTTATAAAGTTGGACACCAGTTTCAGCATTTTTGATGACCTGCCAGTTAACCTGCTTGGTTTTGACATTTTTGGCATCCCAGTAGTTTGGATTTTTAACAATCTTGAAGGACTCGTTGGTTCCGGTCCAGCCGACTAACTTATATGGCCCAGAATAAATTTGTTCTTTAGCTGAGGTACCATACTTCGAACCTTCAGATTGTACAAATGATTCCTTTTGTGGCATCAATTGTGCAAAGCTTAATAAGTACTTGAATTGTTGCATTGGCTTTTCGAGCTTAAAGGTAAGCGTGTTGCCCTTAGCCGAAACCCCTAATGACGAAACGGGTTTCTTACCGGCCATGATATCATCGGCGTTCTTGACGCCGGAGGTTAGGTAGGCGTATTCTGATCCGGTCTTTGGATCGGCGAGTCGCTGCCAACTGTAGACGAAATCTTTAGCAGTCAGTGCTGATCCGTCGGACCACTTGAGGCCAGAGCGGAGTTGAACGGTGTAAGTCAATCCGTCAGAAGAGACGCTATACGACTTGGCCAAATCTGGTACAGGATCGCCCTTGGCGTTCAGACGTAAGAGATTGGACTCGGTGTTTCCAATGATTGTTGTTGAATATTGGTCGACACTCTTGGAAATGTCTAATGTCTGAACGTCACCGTCCAATGAATAATTTAAAACAGAATCTTTTTTTGGTGCGCTGGAAGAGGAGTGCCCCGTAACAGCGAAACCAGCTCCGATAGCGAGGACAAGGACGGCCGCCGTTGTCCACTTTTGCCATTTTTGCATGTTTTTCCCCACGTTTTTCTATGTTTTGTTTACCAAATCTGCTTGGCTGTATCGACGACTAACTTAATTTTGGCCCACTGTTCATCTTCTGTTAGGTGATTACCTTCTTCAGTAGAAGCAAAACCACATTGGGTACTCAAAGCTAAGTTGTCTAAATCAACATATTGACTGGCTTCCTTCACCCGGTCAATCAAAACGGCTGGGTCTTCCAAGTCGGGCTTTTTAGAAGTTGCTAATCCCAAGACAACTTGTTTGCCGGCAGGAACCTTGGCCAATGGTGAGAAGTCACCTGACCGGTTGTCATCAAATTCCAAGTAGAAGGATTCGACATTTTCCTTGCCAAACAAGGTGTCGGCCACTGGTTCGTAACCGCCGGTAGCGGCCCAAGTTGAGGCGTAGTTACCACGGCAAACGTGGGTACTAATCCGTAAGTCTTCTGGCAAATCTTGGATGGCCAAATTGTTTAGTTCCAGGTATTCAGCCTGCAACTGCTCGATGCCCTTTTGATCAATATTTTGTGCTGACCAAAAATCGGAATCGGAAAGCATACCCCAGGTACAGTCGTCTAATTTAATGTCGCGGCAACCAGCATCATAGAGGGCCAAGAAAAGGTCGTGATAGGCCTGAGTTAAGTCCTTCACCAAATCAGCGCGGTCAGGATAAACTTGGTTAAGAGATTCGAGGTTATCTTCACCACGGACAAATTCGGCATAGGCCTGAGCGGGGGATGGCACACTTTGACGAGGCACAACGTCTAAGTCCTTAGTAATGCTTTGCAAGTACTCAAAGGCTTTCAAATCAGGATGGTCTTTAGTAAAGCGAATCTTGCCAACGACTTTGGCAGATTCTTTTCGAGTTTCTAAGTTGTGGAAGAAGTAACCGTGCTCACCAAAAATCTTTTTGACCCCTTCAAAGCCCCAGAAGGTATCGAGGTGCCACAAGTGGCGACGGAATTCGCCGTCAGAAACATAGTGCAAGCCGGCTTCAACTTCCTTGTCAACTAACTTTTTGATTTCTTCGTCTTGAATTTTTGTCAGCTGCTCTTGGCTGATTTTGCCAGCTTCAAATTCGGCTTGGGCCTCTTTTAGTCGAGCTGGCCGTAAAAATGAACCAACAATATCAAAATGGATGGGTGTGTGTGTTGCTGTTGCTGCTGTCATGATAATTTCTCCTCTTTCTAAACACTAAAAAACGCCCCTAGGTCAGACTTGATGTCTGAACCTAGAGGCGCTGTCAACGCGGTACCACTCTAATTTCACTGATCTTGTGACCAGCCTTAGTCGATACACCAGTGGGGGCTATATCGCAACAAGGTAACGGATGTTGGCCGTAGTTGGCTAATTCTTTTGAACTCACCAAGCTAAAAACTACTCCTGGACCATTTTCCTTAATAGCCAATACACTGCTTCTCATCCATCACAGTTTTCTGTAGTATCGCTTGTTAAGTACTCATCCAATCGCCGTAGCTATTTCTTGCTTCTGAGTATAGCATTAAAAAATAATGAGTCAACACTTAATTTTAGATTTCTTCTAAATTTTCTTGAAAAAGACTATAATGAACACCAGTTACAGAAAGCCGCGAGAGCTCTTCTGCTGGCTATTTGGTGGATCTCGTATGGATTTTTAATCCGCAGCTTGATTTGACGGAGAAAATGATGAATAAAATTGCAGTCGTTGTTGGTAGTAATCGAAAAAATAGTGTGAGTCGCCGCATTGCTCACTGGTTAGCGCCAAAGCTAACGAATTTGTCACAGTTGGCAGAGGTGGTTGACTTGGCGGAGGAGAACTTGCCCTGGCTTGATGAACCTAAGTTACCAGCACAGGGTGATTATCAAATGCCAAGTACAATTGCCTGGTCGGACAAAATTCAGTCTTATGATGCGGTTGTTTTTGTCGCACCACAATACAACTGGGGTTATCCGGCAGTCTTGAAAAACGCCATGGACACGCTTTACTCGGAGTGGCAAGATTTGCCAGTTGCCACGGTCTTCTTTGGTGGTCATGGCGGCTTTCAGGAAGATCTGGCCTTTTCGTTGATACTGCAGGGATTGAAGGTACGACGCCTACCAACTAACCTGTCATTGAATATTAGTGTTGGTCAAATTACAGCCGAAATGACAGACGATCAAGTCGATGTGGTTTTGTCTGAATTTGACAAAGAAGTGAGCCAGTTGAGTCAGACATTGTCTGATTTGGTGTAATTAGCGATGAAAAGATTATTTGGTGTTGCGAAGGTGCCGATGTATGGGCTACAACTTGGTGAACAAGGGACCTGTGAGCACTATCACTCTGAGTTCGACATTGCCGGTCTGAAGTGCCGGGAGTGTCAGCGCTTTTATGCTTGCTATCAGTGCCATGATGACTTAGAGAAACATCAATTTGTGCCAACCGCCAAGCAAAGCCGGGAGCCAGCGGTCTTGTGTGGGCATTGTGGTAATTTACTGACTTTTGCTCGCTACAAAGAGGGCCATTGCCCATCCTGTGGGTCAGCTTTTAACCCCAAATGTGCTTTACACGAGAGCGTCTATTTTTCTTGATTTTATATTAAAGAAATCTCATAAAACTGTTGACGGAATAGTTCTAATCAAATATGATGAGCATACTAGAAGAAACGGGGAAATGCTGATGCGAAAAATTGGAATTATTGGATTAGGACACGTAGGCTCAACGGTTGCTCATGGTTTGATCGCGGAAGGCGTGGCCGACGAATATGTCTTCATCGACAAGAATGAAGGGAAAGTGCAAGCTGAGGCCTTGGACTTTGAAGATGCCAAAACGAATTTGGCTAACAGCTATCAGATTACCGTGAACGATTATGCGGCTTTGGGCGATGCTGACGTCGTGATTTCAGCGTTGGGAAATATTGAATTGCAACATAACAACCCAACGCACGATCGTTTTGTGGAATTGTCTTACAATGTTGAACAGGTTCGACAGGTTGCTGCTGACTTGAAACAAACGGATTTTTCTGGCGTTTTGGTCGTGATTACTAACCCTTGTGATGCGATTGCCGCCCTATATCAGGCTGAAACTGGTTATCCCAAGGAAAAAGTAATTGGAACGGGGACCTTGTTGGATACGGCTCGAATGCACCGGGCAGTTGGAAAGGCCTTTGATGTTAATCCGAAATCGGTAGCTGGTTATAACTTGGGGGAGCACGGTAATTCTCAGTTTACGGCCTGGTCAACGGTTTCTTTGCAGGGACAGCCGATTACAAAGTTAGCTGAAGAAAAGGGCCTTGATTTGGCGGCGATTGAGCAGGACTCAATTGTTGGTGGCTATACCGTCTTTGAAGGCAAGGGCTATACATCCTATGGAATTGCGAGTGCTGCCATACGTTTAGCCAAGGCAGTCATTCAAGACGCCAAAGTTGAAATGCCTGTTTCACATAAGCGGCCAGAATATGGTTCATACCTTTCTTATCCTGCAGTTGTCGGTCGTGAAGGAATTGTGGCCTATTCGCAGCTAGACTTGACAGCGGAAGAGCTTTCTAAGTTACAAAACTCAGCAGACTCCATTCAAAGCAAGTTTGAAGAAGTCGTCCGTTAAAATTTTTAAGGTGAATTTGATTAATTTAAAATGAACTTTTTTTAATAAAAGTGTTGACATGTTACCGTACAGGTATTACTATAGTTGTACGGTAATTAATTGCTCCGTAGTTCAGTTGGTAGAACGCCGCACTGTTAATGCGAGGGTCGCTGGTTCGAGTCCAGCTGGGGCAGTAGAAATTAAATTAGGTGATGGTCTGATGGCATGCTAGTCATTGGGCCATTTTTGTTTGAACTGTAGCTTGTGGAATTTTCTAAACTGATCAAATTTGCTGGCTAAAGTGACTCGCGGTAGCGGCTAGTTAGCCATGAGTATTTCTTGGTTGATTTTGATTAATAAATGATTAACTTTTTTTAATTAAATCGTTGACAAGCTTTTATCTATAGGTTATTATAAATGCATGGTAATTAATTGCTCCGTAGTTCAGTTGGTAGAACGCCGCACTGTTAATGCGAGGGTCGCTGGTTCGAGTCCAGCTGGGGCAGTCGAAAATAAATTAGAAAGAAGTCCTGATAGCATTCCTGTTATCAGGATTTTTTATTCACAGCGAATGCTTTCTCCCTAATTGCTGTTGAAACAAGCATGGCATAATACAATTATTTCTAACGTAGTCTAAAAGACGAATGTATCTAAAAATTCGTTTACAATGTTCGGATTAAATGGAAATTAAATCGCTTATTGCCAGTGCTTACAGCTGATTTGAGTGCTATAATTGAAATGTTTGAATTGTAAAGATTTTATAGGGAGTAATGACATCATGTATTTGATCATTAACATCATCGGGCTTTTGGTATTTATTGCCTTGGCCGTCTTGTTTTCTAAAAACCGTTCTGCCATTAACTGGCGTTCAGTTTCCATCATGGTTGTAACCAACCTTGTCTTGGCATGGCTTTTGACTGGTTTCCCAGTTGGTCGTGCGATTGTTAAGGGCGCTGCGAGCGGCTTTAACGAATTGATCTCTGCTGCAGGTGCCGGAATCGACTTTGCTTTGAAGCCAACTGGTATGGCTTTGCCAACGCCATTCGTCGTTTCTGCCTTGTTGCCAATCTTGTTGGTTGTTCCTCTCTTTGATATTTTGACTTATATCGGAGTTTTGCCATTCATTATCAAGTGGATTGGTCGCGGGCTTTCAGCACTGTCTGGTCAACCTAAGTTTGAATCATTTTTCTCAGTAGAAATGATGTTCTTGGGTAACACAGAAGCTTTGGCTGTTTCTGGCTTGCAATTGAACCAAATGAAGGCTTCACGTAACTTGACCTTGGCCATGATGTCAATGTCTTGTGTGACGGCATCAATTTTGGGATCATACATGCAAATGATGCCTGCACAGTACATCTTAACTGCTGTGCCAATTAACGTTTTGAACGCCTTGATTGTGACATCAATCTTGAACCCAGTTGACGTAACTGCTGAAGAAGACACGATTGCCACAATTGGTGCTGCTGCTCCAGCCGCTGAAAATGCTGAATCAGGTTCACAAGAATTGGCTGAAGAAGAAATCGCTAAGGCTGAAAAGCCAGCCCGCGAACCATTCTTCTCATTCTTGGGTGATTCAATTCTTGGTGCTGGTAAGTTGATTTTGATCATCGCAGCCAACGTTATTGCCTTTGTGGCCTTGGCCGCTTTGGTTGACAAAATCTTGGGTTGGGTAAACCCATGGTTGTCTTTGGAACATATCCTTGGAATCGTGATGTTCCCATTTGCTTGGTTGATGGGATTCAGCACAACCCACGCCTTCGATTTGGCTCAATTCATGGGAACGAAGTTGGTTACCAACGAATTCGTTGTCATGGGTAAGGTGACTGGTGACATCGCTCACTTTGCACCACACTACAAGGCTGTTTTGACGGTCTTCTTGACTTCATTTGCTAACCTTTCAACTATCGGTATGATTATCGGTGCCTTCAAGGGCTTGGTTAACAAGGAAAAGAATGAAGTGATTGCCAAGAACGTTGTTTACTTGTTGTTGTCTGGAATTTTGGTTTCATTGTTCTCAGCTGCAATGGTTGGACTGTTCGTTTGGTAAGAAACAATCAAAGCGACTCCGTTGGGGGTCGCTTTTTTGTTTGCCTTGAAAATTGGCTTTTAACGTGAATCCTGCTAAAATAGAGAAGATGACTAATCGATAAGATTAGTGTTTGTTAGTGACTGAGTGCGTGATGGCAATGGGTTGCTAAGCAATAGTTATGATAGTCAAGATGATTATTATTTATATTTAATACTCATTTGTTTACATGTATCTAATGGTCATTCATTTAAACGATTGAATTAGTTCGACATAGGAAGGATTTTATTATGTTGTCACGATCACAGCGCCGTAAGACTGGCGGTAAAAAAGTTACTTTTTATAAAAAATGGTGGTTTTGGTTGATTATTGTTTTGTTGATTGGTGGAATTGCCTTTTATATGATTGGTTCTGCCTCTTCAAAGAAGTCAGATGATTCACCAACACCAGATATTTCTTATTCATCATCAAAGAAGCACACCTATGATTATGGGGATTCTTCAAGTTCTGACGATGATGATGCGGATTCAAGTTCTGCTAATGCTACCGCAGCTGCTAATTCAAAGGCTGCTGCGAACGCTGCCGCTCAGGCATCATCTAAGGCTGCGGCAGATGCTGCTTCTCGCTCAGCTGCTGATTCTTCTTCACGGCTAGCAATGTCACAGTCATTGTGGAATAAGCAAAATCAAGCAAGCTCATCATCTTCATCTTCATCATCTAGCTCAGCCACGGGAACTTCTAATTAAGCAGTGGTAGAGCGCCCGATGCATTTAAATCAGGGTTCGTTTTTAAATTTGCTTGACTATTTGATAGAAGCTTTGTAGACTTAAGAAAGCCAATGAGGAGTACGCAAGCGTAACTTTTGAGAGACCTGGTGTTAGCTGAGAACCAGGAGTACTAATGCGGAAGGTTGCTTTGGCCTTAAAAATTTTGATAAATGAGTGGCTATCACAGATTGCGATAGCAATTTAGGTGGTACCACGTGTAAGCGTCCTAATCGAAAGATTAGGGCGCTTTTATTTTGTATCAGTAGCCATTTAAAAAGGAGAATTGCCATGCGTGAAGTTGAAATGTCGACCAAGTATGACCCAACCGCCGTTGAAGCCGGCCGTTACCAGGAATGGTTAGATAATGATTTGTTTTCACCTGAAGCCAACAAGGCTATCCAAGGACAAGAACCAGAACCTTATTCAGTGGTGATTCCACCACCAAACGTTACCGGAAAGCTCCACTTGGGCCACGCCTGGGATACAACTTTGCAAGACATGTTGATTCGCCAAAAGCGGATGCAAGGTTTTGATACGTTATGGTTGCCAGGAATGGACCATGCCGGAATTGCTACCCAAGCTAAGGTGGAACAACGCCTTCGTGAACAGGGTGTTTCACGTTATGACTTGGGCCGTGAAAAGTTCATCGAACAGGTTTGGGACTGGAAGAACGAATATGCTTCAACCATCAAACAACAGTGGGGCAAGATGGGCTTGGCATTGGACTACAGTCGCGAACGCTTTACCTTGGATGAAGGGCTAAACCAAGCGGTTAACAAGGTCTTTATTGATTTGTACAATAAGGGCTTGATTTACCGTGGTGAATACATTATTAACTGGGACCCACAGGCACGGACTGCTTTGTCCGATATCGAAGTTATCTACCAAGATGACGAAGGAGCCTTCTACCATGTTAAGTACCCATTTACTGATGGAACGACTTTAAATGGTAAGGATTACATTGAAATTGCTACCACCCGTCCCGAAACGATGTTTGGGGATGTGGCGGTTGCTGTCCATCCATCCGATGAACGTTACAAGGACTTAATTGGTAAGACAGTTAAGGTCCCACTTGTAAACCGTGAAATTCCAATCATCGCGGATGAATACGTTGAAAAGGACTTTGGAACTGGGATGGTGAAGATTACACCGGCCCACGATCCAAATGATTTCCAAGTTGGAAACCGTCATGATTTGGAACGCATCAATACGATGACGGAAGACGCACATTTGAACGAAAATGCTGGTAAGTATGTCGGCCTTGATCGTTTCGAAGGGCGCAAGGCAATGGTGGCTGACTTGCAAGAGCAAGGCTTTATGTTGGAAGTCGAACCACTGGTTCACTCGGTTGGACACTCAGAACGAACTGGTGTTCAAATCGAATCACGTCTTTCAACGCAATGGTTCGTTAAGATGGAGCCACTGGCTAAACAAATTTTGGCCATGCAAGAAAACGCTGACGAAAAGGTTAACTTTGTCCCTGGTCGTTTTGAAGATACCTTTACTCGTTGGATGGAAAACATCCGTGATTGGGTGATTTCTCGCCAACTTTGGTGGGGACACCAAATTCCAGCCTGGTATAAGAACAAGGGAACGGACCAGGAAGAAATCTACGTTGGAACTGAAGCTCCCGGCGCTGACTGGGAACGCGACCCTGACGTTTTGGATACATGGTTCTCATCTGCCTTGTGGCCATTTTCAACAATGGGTTGGCCAAATGATTTGGAAGGCGACTTTGCCAAGTACTACCCAACCAATACTTTGGTAACGGGTTACGATATTATCTTCTTCTGGGTTGCCCGGATGATGTTCCAAGGAAAGGAATTCACCGGTGAACGACCATTCAAGAACGTCTTGATTCATGGCTTGATTCGAGACGGAGAAGGGCGCAAGATGTCTAAGTCATTGGGGAACGGTGTTGACCCAATGGATGTCATCGAAAAGTATGGTGCCGATGCCTTGCGCTGGTTCTTGGCTACCGGTTCTACTCCGGGTCAAGATGTCCGCTTTACTTATGAAAAGATGGACGCGGCCTGGAATTTTATTAACAAAATTTGGAATGTTGCCCGTTATGTCATCATGAACCTTGATGATGACACGAAGGCGGAAGTGCCCGCTAAGGACCAACAGACGTTGGCCGACCAATGGATTTTGGACCGTTTGAACCAAACCGTACAAGAGGTGACAGAAAACTTCGAAAAGTTCGAATTTGGTGAAGCTGGTCGTGATTTGTACAACTTTATCTGGTCTGATCTGGCTGATTGGTACGTTGAAATGACCAAGGAATCATTGAATGGTGATGGCGATAAGACAGCCGTTCAACAAACGTTGGCCTATGTTTTGGATCAAACGTTGCGCTTGCTTCAACCAATTATGCCGTTTGTTTCGGAAGCTATCTGGCAAGAAATGCCACAGCAAAAGGGCAAGGACGAACACCTCGGTATTCAAGCCTACCCTGTCTTCCGGGATGACTTGGTTAACCAAGAAGCGGCTACTGCCTTTAAGTCATTGCAAGACTTGATTGTCGCTGTTCGAAACATTCGTGCCGAAGCCAAGGCACCAATGTCAAAGCCAATTAATGTGATTATTAAGGTAACGGACCCTGCCTTGCAGGCAATCTTTGATGACAATGCCGATTATATCGATCGTTTTGTTAAGCCGGAATCATTGACAATTGGAACGGAAGTCACGGTGCCACAACTTTCAATGTCACAAGTAATTACTGGTGCTGAAGTTTACGTACCATTAGCTGGCTTGATTGATATTGAAGCTGAAGTAGCTCGTTTGCAGGGTGAAGCCGATAAGTTCCAAAAGGAAGTTGCTCGTGCCAACGGTAAGTTGTCAAACGAAAAGTTTGTTAACTCAGCTCCTGAAAAGGTTGTTCAAGCGGAACGCGAAAAGTTAGCCGACTGGGAAGAAAAGTTGGCGTCAACAAAAAAGCGAATTGCCGATTTGCAAACGCAGAGCTAATTTATTTAATTGAATCGTAATAAAAAACCTCACCTTTGGTGGGGCTTTTATGTTAGGTTAATATGAGCCGTGTAAAGTTGTTAAACAATTTAACGGAAACACGCGCATTCTTGCAATCAATCTTTGTTTTGATATAGGTAGAAATATGTTTGGAAGTAAAATTTTAGCTAGTGGACACTATGTGCCTGCGGATATCGTGACAAACGATGATTTGGCGGAAGTTATTGATACATCTGACGAATGGATCGTCAGTCATACTGGAATTAAGCAACGAAGGGTCTCTCTTCAAGGGGAAAACACCTCTGACTTGGCAACGAAAGCTGCACAACAAGCGCTGAACCGAGCAGGGGTTAAGGCCGAAGACCTTGACTTCATTATTGTCACGACATTTACGCCGGATGGTTTAGCACCATCAACGGCTGCCCTGGTACAACGAAACCTTGGAGCCAAGAAAGCCTTTGGTTTTGATTTATCAACTGCATGTGCTGGCTTTGTTTTTGGGCTGACAACGGCCGATAACTTTATGAAGGCTGGCCAGTACCGCTATGGCTTAGTTGTGGCTGCGGAAGTAAATTCGAAAATGATGGACTTTCGTGACCGAACTAGTACTGTCTTCTTTGGGGATGGTGCCGGTGCCGTCGTGTTGGAACGAGTGGATGAAAGCCAAGGACAAATTGGCAACGCCGGTCTGCATACACAAGGGGATGCTGAAGTGGTCCATTCCGGTCGGGTAGCCCCATTGACTGAGCTGCGTTCGGATTATTATCCACAAGTCGATGCTTTCTTCCAAGAAGGACGTCAAGTCTATGAAGAAGTGACGACCCTCATTCCAAAGCATATTGAAGAATTCCTGGCTGAGAATGACTTGCAGCCTGATCAGATTGATTACTTTATCTTGCATCAAGCTAATTTACGGATTATCGAAAAGGTAGCAGAGATTTTGCAACAACCAATGAGCAAGTTCGTGACGAACGTTGAAGAGTATGGAAATTCATCATCGGCCGGAATTGCCATGGCTTTTGATCAAATTAACCAAAAAGTTGATCTAACTGGTCAAAAAGTTTTCTTAACAGGCTTTGGAGCGGGCTTTACTTACGGTTCAATTCTGTTAAATCTCTGAATTTGTAATACAAAAGAGTTAAATGTAATACTCAAGTAACAATAAGGAAAAACGCTGGCAATACGGGTTTATTACACTGGATATATAGATTAAGCGTATGTTAAGCACTTGCTAAATCGAAAATATAAGCAGAAAAAAATGGAGATGTCTCTCATGAAGAATAATGTTACTAAAACAATTTTGGCAACTGTTGCTGGAGCAGCTGCCTTTGCTGGTGCAGGCGTAGCCGCGTCTGCCAACGATATCACTGTTAAAGCCGGTGATACTTTGTCACAAATCGCTCAAGCTAACAACACTACTGTTGATGACTTGGCATCAAAGAACAACATTGCTGACGTTAACTTGATTTACGTTGGCGATGTTATCAAGACTGATGGTACTGCAACTGCAGCCGCAACGACTACTGCAGCCGCAACGACTACTGCAGCCGCAACGACTACTACTCAGACTTCATCAGCTGACCAAACTGCACAAGCTAACACTGCTGCAACAACTTCATCAGTTGATTACAGCTCATACTCAGCTGGTGCTAGCGGATCAGTTCAAACTATCATCAACGCTATGAACGCAAAGCGTGCAGCTGCTGGTTTGGCACCTGTACAATACGATGCAGCTTTGTCAGCACGTGCACAATCTCGTGCAGAAAATGCTGTTGCTAACGGTGGTTTGCCAACTGGTCACATGCAACAAGTTGCTGGACCTGAAGTTGTTGCTATCGACTGGGCACCAAGCCAAGTTGTTAACGCATGGTACAACGAAACTGGTATGATTGCTGCACCTGCACACCGTAACTGGTTGATGAATGCTAGCTTCACTAAGGTAGGATTCGGTATCGTTGACGGTACTATCGTTGGTCTTGCAGGCTAATCCTAGCAGATTAATTTTAATTTAAACTTGAACACCTACACTATGTTGTAGGTGTTTTTTTGTTTAAAATGACGTAAATATGCGATAAAACGACTCGAACAGTCTGAATATCTATGGATTTTATGCCAAGTGTGGTAAGATAGGGAAACATGAAGGCGTAATTTATACGCACAAATGGCAGAAAACGGAGTGTCGATAGTTCTTATGGCAGATCAAAATAATAATCAATTTTCACGGCGAGAACGATTTGACGAAGTACGTCAAACGAAAAAGAAGAAAAACCGTGTGAAACGTTGGATTTTGTACATCTTGATGGTGGTCGTCTTGGCCGTCATTGGCTGGGGTGGTTACCTTTATGCACAATATAAGGGGTCAATTGACTCTTTGCAGCAGTCAGCCAAAATCTCAAAGACCCGTAATGTCTCAAACTTGATTGCAGCTGGTAAGCCATTCTCAATTTTGGTCTTGGGATCTGACGTTGGTGAATTGGATCGTGACCGAACTGGTTTGAGTGACTCAATGATGGTCGTCACAGTTAATCCAAAAGAAAACAAGGTCACGATGGTTTCCATTCCTCGTGATATCATGACGGCCATTCCTGGTGATGAAGATACCTTCCCACAGAAGTTAAACGCTGCCTATAGTTTGGACGGTGTTGGAGCTTCCATGAAGGCCGTTCAAAACTACTTGAATGTTCCAATCGATAGTTATGCGGTTGTGAACATGGCTGGCCTTGAGACCTTGGTTAAGAAGGTTGGTGGTGTTTCAGTCAAGTCGCCACTATCATTCCAGTACAGTCAAGAAACTGCCCATGATTATGGTCCTGATTTGTACCGCTTCCACAAGGGTTCAACGTCATATGAAAAGTCAACCGATAATGGTGTTACTTGGTCAGCAAGTAAGACCGTGATGGATGGTGACGCAGCCTTGGCCTTTAGCCGGATGCGTTACGATGATCCTCAAGGTGATTACGGTCGTCAAGAACGGCAGCGTTTGGTTCTAGAAGCAATGCTGAAGAAGGCTGTAAATATCTCAACCTTGGTTGACCCAAGTTTCATCAAGGCAATTTCCAAGAATGCTAAGACCGACTTGTCCTTTAATGACATTGTAAAGATTGCTCAGAAGTATCGTGGTACGGTGAAAAACCAAGTATCGGATCATTTGCAGGGACAAGGGGTTACTTATTACGGTGGCTCTCTCCCAGTTTCCTATCAGATGGTTCCAACCACTGAAAAGCAGCGCGTTACTAATCTCTTGAGGTCTCAACTTGATTTGAAACCAAAGGAAACAGGTTCACAGTTTGGTGGGGATGTACCTACTAGTGGATTTAGAACTGCGGCATCAATGTTGGCTCAAATTAACGAGAAGTTTGTACAATAAATGATTAAACAAAAGCCTGCTAGACTCTTTAGCAGGCTTTTTTCTTTGCTAAAATTCGTGTTATACTGATAACAATTAGGAAACATGAGGCCGCTATGCAAGAGAAAAAAATGGCAATTATTGATCTGGGTAGTAACTCGGCCCGGTTAGTAATTGAAGAATTGCGATCAAACCGAACATACGATGAGATTTATCGAGTCAAAGAAGATACTCGACTTTCACAAGGAATGGGGCAGGAATTAGTCTTGCAGAAAGAACCCATGGAGCGGACCATTGCGGTCTTGAAACGTTATCAAGAAAAGATTACCGAGTTTGCTGTTGATCAAACGGTGGCCATCACCACTGCCGCTGTCCGTTCAGCCAAAAACCAAAGTGCATTTTTACAACGAGTTCGTGAAGAAACGGGAATTAACTTCCGTGTCTTAACTGGGCAGGAAGAAGCGCACTATGATTTTTTGGGTGTTCGAGCTGCCTTGCCCGACGTACGTAACGGCGTGATTTTAGATACCGGTGGGGCCTCGGTGGAATTAATTCCATTTAAAAATGGTCAGGCCCAAGCCGAGGTTTCCTTACCATTTGGTGCAGTGAACTTATCGGAAAAGTATCACTTGGCTGACCACATTCAGCAAGACCAAATTGCAACAGCCAGTGCGACCATTCAGCAATCTTACTTGGACCTTGATTTTATCCAAGACTTTCAGCAACAACCCGTAATCTTGCTTGGTGGTGCTAACCGTTCCTTGGCAAAGATGGTTGAGCGCAAACATTTAGGCTATCGGCTTAGTAACTTGCATGGGCTGATGATGCCGGTAGTGCAGGTCCGCCAAATTTTTGACCACATCGCCCAGATGGACCGGGCCAGTCGGGAACATTTGGCCGGGTTGGAGAAAAGCCGGGCAGATATCATTATTTCCGGCTTGCTACCTGTGTTGAATTTGACGAAGGTCTTGCAGGCACCACAAGTGATCTTTTCTGAATCGGGTGTTCGTGAAGGCTTGATTGAAAGTTTTTTTGAAGAAAACGAATAAAGTATGGCAAAAAAATTCTATGAATTAAATCCCAAAGAACGGCTTGATCAATTGGCGCTTCCAACCGAATTGACCAACCGTTTTTTGGCGCAACAAGATACAAAGCGGCAAAATTTGATTGAAAATTATTTGACTGACTTTGCCCTGCCAGAGGGGATTATTAAAAACTTGGTTTTGGACGAACAACTTTATCAAGTGCCATTAGTAGTGGAAGAGCCGTCGGTGGTTGCTGCGGCCAATAACGGCGCCCGGATGTTTGCCTTAGGTGGTGGCTTTCGCAGTGTTGGGACTGGTCGGGCACTTTTGACTGGGCAAATTCTGTTTGATCAGGTCGATGTAGCTGACGTCCAAGCCTTTGTTAACGATCACCGCCAAGAAATTGAGGCGGCGGCTCAGGCGGCGAAGCCATCACTTTATCAACGTGGTGGCGGCTTACAGGACTTGGTGCTACGAGAATTACCAGGACGCCGGGCCAGTCTGGATTTGGTGGTGGACACCGATCAGGCCATGGGAGCCAATGCAGTGAACACAATCTTAGAGGCTGTTAAAGCACTCTTTATGCCATACCAAGAGCAAATTTTGGGGGCAATTTTGAGTAATGCAGGGGATCACAGCCTTGTCTCTGTTTCTGGTCGGGTGCCAGTCATGGCGGTTGGCGGTTGGGCAATGGCGAAGCGGATTGTTGCCTTGTCTGAATTTGCCAAAGTTGACCCCAAGCGGGCCGTGACCGAGAATAAGGGGGTCTTTAACGGCCTCTCAGCCGCCGTTTTAGCCTTAGGCAACGACTGGCGGGCGGTCGAAGCCGCTGGGCACGCCTATGCTAGTCGCGACGGGCAGTACCGGTCGTTGACTCAGTGGCGTCTAGAAGATGACCAGGAATTTTTGGTTGGGGAGCTGACGCTGCCACTGAACATTGGTACGGTCGGCGGCGCATTAGCAAGTCTGCAAACGGCCCAAGACAATTTTGCGATTTTAGGTCAGCCAGATGCCGATCGGACCAAAAAGATACTATTGGCAGTCGGTCTGTCGTCAAATTTGGCGGCGCTAAAAGCCGTTGCTGGTGCTGGCATTCAAGCGGGGCATATGAAGATGCAGGCTCGAACTCTGGCGGTTCAAGTTGGCGCTAAAGCAGAGGAAGTGGCGGCCTTAGCTGCGGTTTTGGCACAAACAACCATTAATGAAACAACAGCCAAACGATTATTAGGAGAAATGCGGCAAAATGGATCAAAAGATTAAGGTATTATTGGAACAAGCCAACCAGGTTTACCCGGGAACAGTGATGACCCGGGTTGGTCAAGACCATGATGGACAGTTGCGGGTTGACCGTGTCCAACAGTCGGCTTTGGCAGATCGATTATTAATTGAAGTGCCAGACCAAACGGAGGCGGACTTTGTTCTGGGAAATGAACTATTGAAGTTGATTTTGTCTTTGAACGGGATTGTCCCCCAAATTTATTTTGCGCTGACTTTTAATGACGAAAAGTTAGACCAGCAATTAATTGCTATTGCTAGCCGCTTGCATAAAGTTGTCTTGCACGCGATTACCTATGACCAACTGGCTAAGCAAGGCTTCTTGACGGCGGAGACCGCTCAGGCCTACTTTGCTGGAGTGCAAGATGAATTAACGGTTGAAAATGCGAAGGTTGACGGCGAGCACCTCTGGCGCCTGTTGACTTTGCTGGATGCTCAGGTATTTTTGGCCACGATGGTTAAAAATGACTTAGGTGAGACGGCGCAAAAATGGTCTGATCAGTTAGCCCAAGATTACCCGCAGGCAAATGCGGTGGCAGTCAAATTGGTTGAGCCGATCATGGTAGCGGATTTGAAGGATTCACGGCAAATTCGCCAGCAAATTGTTCGACTATTTACCGCTGTTGACGAAAGCCTAGCAGCAGTTGAGTTGCCAACGGTTAATGCCAATCAATATGTGACATTGACACCCGTCTTGTCACAGCGTCAGTTGGATGGACCGGTTACCAATGTTTATGAAATCTTCCATTCCGAAATGACTGATTTTCAAACGAAGGAAAAGGCCTATGTTGGCATTGGTAAGCAAGACCAGCAAAATACCTTTGTCGTGACGCCGCCGGAAAATGAAGCGGACCGACCAAAGTTCTTTACGGAACTTTACCAAACATCGGTCAAGGACTTGCTCACACAGTTGAAGCTACCCTATATTTTGCGCCAGTAAGAAAGCTTCAATTTGCGCTAACCAGTAGCAAATAGGAGGGTTTTTATGCTTGTGACAAAAGAAATTCAAGAGAAGTTTAACCAGGCCAAAAACATCATCTTTATGACCGGGGCAGGGGTGTCGACCTTGTCTGGCATTCCAGACTATCGGTCTAAAAATGGTGTTTATCAAGGGCTTGATTTGTCACCGGAGTACCTGCTGTCTGACCAAGCATTTGAAGAAATTCCAGAAATTCAATATCAGTTTATGCAGGAAAACCTCTATTTTCCAGCGGCTCAGCCAAATATCATCCATAAAAAAATGGCTGGTTTGACGAAACAGGGGCGGGCGAAAATCATTACCCAGAATATCGATGATTTGGACGTGAAAGCAGGTGCGGACAATAATCGACTGATTCGTTTTCATGGGACCTTGTACCGACTTTATGCACCGGTTGATGGCAAAGAAGTTAGCCTAGAAACCTATCAACAGTCGCTTTACCGGCCAGGAGATCACGCTAAAATTCGCCCTGCGATTACTTTTTATGGTGAACAGCCTTACCAAGTTGGCGAAGCGATTGATTGGGTTAGTCAGGCTGATTTGATTGTGGTGGTGGGAACGTCCTTTAAGGTTTACCCATTTGCCGGCTTGCTCGCTTACGCGAGTCCGGCGGTACAATTACTGGCAGTGAATTTAACAGCCATCCCAGTACCGAGCCGAGTGCAGCAAATAGTCGGTGATGCTGGTCAATTTTTTGAAGAATTACAAATATAGTCCGTCAGGGCTTTTTTTTGTGGACTAAAATAGGGCTTCCATTTTATATGAAAAAAGATTAATATGTTTTTTAGGAGGAAGATATATGACGAATCATCAAGGAGCAAATCAGCAGCATGCTGATCATCAAGCACCAAGACTAACGAGTCAAAATGAGGACCATCAACATGTCCACCAGCATCCACAGCCATTGTCGCAAAAACCGTATTTGATTGGGATCTCTCTCAATTTGATTTTCGTTATCAGCGAATTGGTTTTTGCCAAATTAGCACACTCAACGGCTTTGTTTGCTGATGCCTTCCACAATTTGTCTGACGTGTTGGCACTAGTGATTGCTTGGCTAGCTGTCTTAGTTTTTGCCATTAAGGCCACGCGTAAAAAGACGTATGGTTGGCACAATGTATCAATTCTAGCATCAATTTTTAACATGGTTTTGTTACTCTTCGCCGTAGTAACCATCTTCTACGAAGGGGTGCGGGACTTATTTGAACCAGGTCAAATCCATGCTAATGGAACGCTGATTACCATCGTTGCTGCGGTTGGAATCGTGGTTAATTTGTCGACAGCGCTTTTGTTCAAAGTGACTGGGACACCTGATGAACACGGCCACCAGCATGGTCAAGATTTGAACGCCAAGACGGCCTACTTACACCTGCTGTCTGACGCTGGTGTTTCAATTGGCGTGATCCTGGCTGGTTGGTTGATTGACTTAACCGGTTGGCAGGTAATCGACCCAATCGTTTCGTTGTTGATTGGTTTCATTATTTTGGTCACGGCTTGGCCGGTGATGCATGAAACGATTAATTTGGCAATTAATGCCGTGCCGGAAACGGTCGATGAAGTAGCCATTCGCGACTTCTTGTTGGATCAAGCAGGAGTAAAGGATTTACATGACTTGCATATCTGGCCATTATCAACCACGGAAACGGCGCTGACCGTTCATTTATCGGTGGATGGGGCAGTCTTTGACCAGCAAAACGGCCAAATTTTCTTGGACCAAATTGAAAACGATTTAAAAGAAAAGTATGCTGTTCAGCACGTGACTATTCAGCTGGAATTTGCAACGAATCACGAAAACTGTAATGCAATTTAATTGATTTTTATCGAAGATTCGACTAATTGTCGGGTCTTTTTTGTTGGTTAAATTTGCCAAAATAATTAAAAAACCTTGACTCCTCATTTAACCAGTGTATGATTAACAAGGACTCAGGAAGAGAATTCGAGTTAACTAGCTTTCATAAGACTTCAGTCACAAAGCGACTGGCGGACGTTATGAAAATTATTTAGCGCTGAACGAAACTGACCTTGATTGGCTGTTTTAGTACGTTTGGATCAACCTAGTTTTGACTAACTAACCAAGCTTTTTTGTGCATATAAGTAAATAGATTTAACTCGGATAATTTCCCTGAGAAATATAATTTTCAAAGGAGAACATTATCATGATGGTAAAAACCGCTGATAATCAGCCACATGGCGCATTGCTCACGCAAGGCGGCACTAAGAGTTTAGAACAGGTTAATGGCACGATTGCTGTACCAACAACCGGTTCATTCTGGCGCCGCCTATTCGCATTTTCAGGGCCGGGAGCGTTAATTGCTGTCGGCTATATGGGCCCTGGCAATTGGGTTACATCTGTTCAAGGTGGGGCTTCGTACCACTATCTCTTGTTGTCGGTTGTTTTAATCTCTGCCTTGATTGGCATGTTATTACAATTTATGGCCGGTAAACTCGGCCTAGTGACTCAGGAAGATTTGGCACAAGCAACTGCTAAAAGAACCAATCGACCGATTCGGTATTTTCTTTGGTTCATCACGGAGTTGGCGTTAATTGCAACGGACATTGCCGAAGTAGTCGGCGGTGCCATTGCTTTGAGCTTACTCTTTGGATGGCCGTTAATTCTGACGGTGACTATGACAGCATTTGATGTCATCTTATTGCTAGGGCTGATGAAGTTCAATTTTCGCAAAATCGAAGCGCTCGTGATGACCCTGATTTTAACAATTTTATTTGTTTGTATTTATTTGGTGATTCTTTCCAAGCCTAGTTTAGCGGGAGTGGCGCAGGGTTTAGTGCCGCAACAGCAAGCCGTGGCAACCACCGCTGGCCATGGACTGGTCAGCCCGTTAATGTTGACTGCCGGCATTATCGGTGCAACAGTCACCCCACACAATCTCTACTTGCATTCATCAATTGTCCAAACGCGGCAAATTGATTGCAGTGACAAAGAAGCGGTGGGGGATGCCATTAAGTGGATGGCTTGGGATTCCAATTTGCAGTTATTTTTAGCATTCATCGTGAATGCCTTGTTGTTAATCGTTGGTGCTGCCTTATTTTATGGTCATGCCAACGAATTAGCCTCGTTTAAGGAAATGTATTTGGCGTTGCAAAACCGGCAAATTGCCGGTGCGATTGCATCACCGATATTGTCGACGTTGTTTGCCTTTGCCTTGCTGGCCTCTGGGCAAAATTCAACGATTACTGGCACGCTGGCCGGCGAAATCATCATGGAAGGATTCTTGCACTTCAAGATTCCAATGTGGGTTCGGCGGCTGGTGACTAGAGGGATTGCGCTGGTACCAGTGATTTTAATTACGATTTTTTATGCCGGTAATGAACACCAGCTAGATGCGTTGATTACCGGAACACAGGTTTTTCTGTCAGTCGTTTTACCATTTTCGATGGCGCCGTTGATTTATTTTACTTCGTCCAAAAAAGTGATGGGATCATTTGTGAATCATCACTGGCTGACGATTTTGGCTTGGCTGTGCTTTGCAGTGCTGTCGGCCATCAATTTGTGGCTAGTTGGTCAACAAATGACGCTCTGGTTTTGAGCAAAAAAGAGAAAATTTTCCGACTTATTTTAGAATCGTTCTCTATTTTTTGGTCATAACTACTCATTAAAACAAAGAAAAATTAAGTGAATTTTAAATCACGTATTTTCTTTAAAGACTGATGTTGAGGCGTTTTTGTTGAAAATTTAGGTACAAGTCATTTACGTTACAAAAATATCACTTGACCTTAGAATTGTCTCGTGTAATATTTAGTATAGACTTAGGAAGAAGTCATTGAGTTAAGTAGCTTTCATAAGCTTTCAACAACCAAGTTGAATGAAATCCTTTATGAAAATTATTTAGCCCTAAAAATTATTGGAATCGAACGTTTTGTTCGATTTTTATCTGTGTCGTGGTAAAGGGATTAGTCTGTCTTTTTACCGTGCAGTAGTTTTTAGGCAGCAATTCAATTGCTTGTTCCCTAAGGAGAATTCCGAAGGAGAAATATTATGGATAATCCCGTAAAGAAGCACCATTCTCTTATCGAACACTCAGGCGATAAGAGTTTGGAAGAGGTTAACGGTAGTATTGAAGTGCCAAAGGGCGTTTCATTCTGGCGTCGTTTGTTTGCATTTTCTGGACCAGGGGCCTTGGTTGCCGTTGGTTACATGGATCCAGGTAACTGGGTTACATCTGTACAAGGTGGAGCTGCTTACCACTATCTTTTGCTATCAGTTATCTTGATTTCATCACTGATTGCGATGCTTTTGCAATACATGGCCGGTAAGTTGGGTATTGTAAAGCAAGAAGATTTGGCTCAAGCCACTGCTAACCGGACCAACAAATTTGGTCGTTACACATTGTGGATTTTGACCGAATTGGCTCTGATTGCCACTGATATCGCCGAAGTTGTCGGTGGTGCCATCGCCTTGAACTTGTTGTTCGGCTGGCCACTATTGATTACTGTCTTCCTGACAGCCTTCGATGTTATCTTGCTGCTTGGATTGATGAAGTTTGGTTTCCGTAAGATTGAAGCCATTGTGATGACGTTGATCATCACCATCTTGTTGGTTTTCTTGTATTTGACGATTTTGTCAAAGCCTGACTGGGCAGCAATGTTTGGTGGTTATGTACCAAAGATGGGCGCTTTGTCAACTTCTGACCCACAGCACTTGGGTCAAAGCCCATTAGTTTTGACTGCTGGTATCATTGGTGCCACAGTTATGCCTCACAACCTTTACTTGCACTCATCAATTGCACAAACTCGTAAGGTTGATCGTGAAAATCACGAAGAAGTTCGTGAAGCTGTTAAGTTGATGACGTGGGATTCAAACATCCAATTGACATTGGCTTTCGTTGTGAACACTTTGCTTTTGGTCGTTGGTGCCGCTTTGTTCTTCGGTCACGCCCAAGAATTGGACTCATTTAAGGCAATGTACAACGCCTTGAGTGACTCAAAGATTGCCGGTGCGATTGCATCACCAATCTTGTCAACTTTGTTTGCCGTTGCTCTTTTGGCTTCTGGTCAAAACTCAACAATCACTGGTACTTTGACTGGTGAAATCATCATGGAAGGTTTCTTGCACTTCAAGATTCCAATGTGGTTGCGTCGAGTAATTACTCGTGGAATCGCCATCATTCCTGTTTTGGTTATCACGATTATCTACGGTGGAAACGAACACCAATTGGATAACTTGATTACAAGTACTCAAGTCTTCTTGTCAGTTGCTTTGCCATTCTCAATGGCACCATTAATTTACTTCACGTCATCAAAGAAAATCATGGGTGAATTTGCCAACAGCAAGTGGATTACTTGGACTGGTTGGATCTGTTTCATTGGATTGACATTGATTAACCTATACCTAATCTTCTTCGGAGGTTAATAGGTTTGCTTGAGGAGGCAAATAATGGCTGAATTAAAATTAGATGTAGCACCAAAGCAATTTAAGACCATCTTGGTTGGTGTTGATGAATCCGAACAAGGCTACCATGCTTTGTCAAATGCGATTCACCAAGCCCGTGAAGATGATGCACAGTTGATTATTGCCACCATCTTGGAGATGGGTGACTTGTCAACGATTTCTGCCTTGCACTTGGACTTTATCAAGGAAAAACGTCAAGAAATGGAAAACAACTTGGCTAAGTACCGCGAATACGCCTTACAACAAGGTTTGAAGGATGTTAAAGTGGTCTTTGATGATGGAATCAAGGCTGGTGAAATCCTAAACGATGAAATCGCTCCACAAGTTGGCGCTGACCTAATCGTTGTTGGCGCACACTCACATGAAGGTTTCTGGGATTCAATCGGATCACAAGCAGCCTACATTGCTCGTAACGCCAAGACTTCAGTATTGATTGTTAAGGATTAATTGTTAAAAAACAGTAGTGTTTCACTGCTGTTTTTTTAACCCCTATACATGAATAAATATTCATGTTAAACTAGCAATAACACATGAACATTTATTCATATAAGGAGCAACAAATGCTAGCAACTTTATTAACGGGGTTATTTTCATACCTGGGAACTACTTCGGATTATTTTGTTATTTTAATTTTATTATTTGCGACTTTTCGCCAGGGGAATCAGGTGCGCCCAATTGTCATTGGGGCTTATTTGGGAAATGTACTCCTAGTATTGATTTCGTTGTTGATTGGGGGCCTGCTAAAACAAGTGCCGGCAGAATGGGCCTTAGGCTTCTTAGGCTTGGTGCCGATTGTCCTTGGTTTGAGAAACTACCTTGCTGGCGAAGGGGAAGACGAAGGGGCAGCCTTTGTGGAAAGGGTGAAGGGACGACAAGATGGTCGAGTTATTTGGACCGTTGTTTTGATGACTCTGGCTGGTTGTGGGGCCGATAATCTGGCCTTATACATTCCTTACTTCTCACTGGCGGATTGGACGGTCTTACCGTGGGTCTTCCTATTGTTTGCGGGGATTTTAACGGGGGCTTTGATTTTGGCTTACCGGGTCGCTCGAATTAAACGAATTCAGGCGGTTTTTGAACGATTTGGTGATTTAATTCAATTAATCGTTTATGTTGTCTTAGGAATTTACATTTTATTTGAAGCAGGAACCGTGACAGAAATACTTTCCTTGCTATAATAGAATTATGAAAAAAGATGTCCAACATGAATTAAGTATTATTTTCAAGCTGCTAGGGTCGGAACGACGGTTGTCGATCCTGGCTTTGTTGCGCGATCGTCCTTGTTCAGTCTCTGAAATCGTTGATGAATTGAAGATGGAACAGTCTGCTGTCTCACACCAGCTGCAAATGCTGCGCGTGGCCCAGGTGGTGACGGTCAATAAAGTCGGTCGCTCAGTCTATTATCAACTGAACGATTCCCACATTTTAACGCTGCTTAATAATGCTGAAAACCACGTTAGCCACGTTTTGAAACATCAAACTCACGCTGAGGCGGAAGCCGAAAAAAAGAGTGAAAAATAATGATTATTTTTGTTGTTTTTCATTGACTTATCTGAGGGTTACTGATAAACTAATATAGTTGTGAAAAACAGCAAATGCCCTTGTGGCGGAATTGGCAGACGCGCTGGACTCAAAATCCAGTGGTGGCAACACCGTGTGGGTTCGACTCCCACCGAGGGCACTCATGAGAGACAAAAGGAAGATTGCTTATCTTCCTTTTTTCATTACCAAAAAACGACCGGCTAAGCTTTAGTCGGTCGTTTTTTTGTTTTAGGCAATTGTTGCTGCGCCTGTTTGATAATTGATTTGAATACCGGGTTGGACGTTAAAGACCCAGTAATTGAAGTTAAGGGCCTGACCATTATTCTCAACGGATTTGGCCATGTAGTGAACGCCGCGAGGAACGCGTTCATTACCACTATATATGGGAGTCACCTGGCCGCGGATAGTCAGATTTGGATGCAGCTTTAAAGCATAACGGATATCATCTTCTGGGACTAACTGACCGGGATAGGCGTTTTCAACCCGGGTTCCAGTGGTCATGTTTTCGGTCACCATGGTGGCCATGCCAAAGAACTGGTAACCGACAATATGCGATTTGTTCCAGAGTGCTTGTTTGGTACCGCCAAGGCTGACTTTGGGATTTTGGTGGTAGCCACCAGTCCAAGTGCTGCCGTTAAAGTGATCGTTGATATACCAACCAGAAGGACGGACGGAATCAGGAATTCGGGCAGGACGCTTGGTGACGGCGTCCATGCTGGTCTTGCTGGCAATAAAGTTAGCCTGCTGTGAACGACCAAATGCATCAAGCGGTGAGAGGGATAAACCATCAACTGGATGGAGTTTATCCCCAGCTTTGGCAGGAAACTTCTCGTTTAGTTCTTGTGCGCTAAAAGTTGCCTGATTTTGATTGATGTGAACGATGTCACCGTCTAGTGTACCGTTCCATTGAATTTTTAAGAGGTCAGCGTTGGTGGCGGCGGTGGTACTGGGCCTGGTGACATCTTTTTTCTGATTTAAAATTTCCTGTTGTTGGTTCTGAAATTTATTAGAATTTTTGCCAAGTTGATGTCCGTTTTCGGGCCAAAGCGAAAAAACCGCCACAACCAAAACGAGGGTTGTGACGGCCGAACCAAAATGCTTTGGTCGGTGAGACCGCTGCTTATAAGAACGTTTTTTTGTCATTAAAAAGTCATTGCTCCTAAGAATTGTTGGATTCTTGGATCGGTTGAGTTAAAGAAATCTTCTGTTTTGCCATCGTAACCAACGGCGCCGTTATCAATGAAGACAATTTTGTCGGCAACCTGTCGGGCAAAGGCCATGTTGTGGGTCACAACAATCATCGAAGTTTCCTTTTGAGCCAAGTCGCGCAAAACGCGTAAGACTTGTGCTTCTAACTCGGGATCAAGCGCTGAGGTTGGTTCATCCAAGAGCAGGTACTGCGGCTCCATTGCCAAGGCCCGTAAGATGGCCACTCGCTGCTGTTGCCCACCGGAAAGCTGATAGGGATAACGGTCAGCCAGCTCTTCCATGCCAAATTGGGCCAGCAGTTCCTCAGCCTTTTTTAAGGCTTGGTCTTTACTGATTTTACGGACTTTGATTGGTCCTTCGGTCAAATTATGCAAGACCGTCAAATGGGTAAAGAGGGCTTTTTCCTGAAAAACCATGCCAAAGTGTTTACGAACTTCGAGAACTTGACTTTTGGACAGGTTTTGACCGAGGTCTAGGCTCAAATCATCAATGATTAATTGGCCAGAAGTTGGTCGCTCGAGTAAGTTTAGTGACTGCAAGAGCGTTGACTTACCTGATCCAGAAGGACCGACAATCGCAGTTGTTTCTTCAGCCGGGAAGGTGACGTTGATTTCCTTTAGGGCATCCTTATCGGGGTACTTTTTGCTTAAATTTTCTACTTTGATCATTGGGCAAACCTCGATGTGTACTTTTCTAGGTAGTGTTGTCCGATTGACAATAGTGACGTGAAGACGGCATAAACCATGGCCACTAAGATATACATGGAAAGAACTTTATAGTTGGTTGCGGCAATTTGTTGGGAGAGATAAAACATCTCGACAATCGTAATGACCGAAGCCAATGAAGTATCCTTCAATAAGGAAATTAATGAATTCGAGAGGGGCGGAATTGAAATTCGCGCCGCCTGTGGCAAAACAACGTAAAGGTAAACCTGAGTCGTTGTCATACCAAGGGACTCCGCCGCCTGCTTTTGTGCTGTCGAAACAGAAGAAATTGCAGCTCGAATCGATTCAGAGGCGTAGGCCCCGGTGTTCAGTGAAAAGACCGTAATCGCTGAAATCCAGGCTGACTGAAAGAGGGCGATGTGCGCATTTGGTAAGCCATAAAATACAATGAAGAGCTGCACCAACATTGGTGTTGAGCGGAAAAACCAGACATAAGTGGCAGCGATGCCCTTGAGAATTTTCAAAGCGGCGTCGGCCCATTCGTTTTGTGGGGCCTTGGCCACGCGAATCAAGGCGGTTGTAATCGCAAAAATCAGACCAAAGAAAAATGAGATGGCTGTTAGCGGCAACGTGTATTGAAAGGCAGCGACCAGAAGTCTGGGCAGGTACTTCACTGCCAAGTCGATAAAATCTGTCATGAAGAATTACTTCTTTCTAAAATTGTTGTTAGTCGTGAGACAAGTCAACGCCAAAGTACTTCTTTGACAACTTTGACAAAGTGCCGTCTTTCTTTAGTTCAGAGATGGCCTTGTTCATATCCTTTTGCAAAGCGGCGTTCTTCTTGTTCATCAAAACACCAGTTGGCACTGACTTGATATCGGTTGAGATATCAACTGAGGTTACGTCGGCATTTGGATTGGCCTTCTTCCAGGCGGCAAAGGCCCCTTGATCGTTCAAAGAACCATCGGCGCGGTTAGTCGTAATTAAGTTCATCGCTTCAACAATTCCAGCAACGGCCTTGATGTTGGCACCCTTTTGTTGGGCAACTTGGCCATAGTTTGAAGTCAAAGATTGGGCCATTGTCTTGCCCTTGATGTCGGCAAGGGAGTTCAAATCGCTTTCGTCAGTCCGCTTAATCAAAACTGACTTTGAGTACAAGTAAGGTTCAGACATCCGATAGTTCTTTTCGCGGTCGGGTCGAATACCAATGTTATTGATCACGGCATCGTAGCGGTCTGAACCAAGTCCGGCAATCAATGAGTCCCACTTCGTTTGGACAAAGGTGACCTTTAAGTTCAACTTCTTTCCGATGGCCTTGGCCATATCAACTTCATAGCCGACCAACTTACCAGAATCATCATGGTAAGAAAATGGGGCATAGGTTCCTTCCAAACCAACGGTTAAGGTACCCTGCTTAATGGTTTCATCTTTTTTTGGCTGATTTAATTGGGCAAAGCCAAAGATGGCACCAATTACGACAATAATGCCGGCGAGCAAAATCAAAACTTTTTTGTTCATCAAACTTCTCCTAAACATCCTAACAACAAAAGAAAACCGCCCTTAGATGACACTAAGGGCGGTTTTCAAGACAACAATAGAAAATTCCACCCTAAAAAAACGGTAATTGACACATTACCGTGGTCATCATTAGGTTGTTAGTTACGTTTTTAGCTAACATGTGGTTTTCTCCGATTTCTTTTTTTCAGTGTAACGGGTCGAAAAAATTTTGTCAACTAAAATCAGTCGAAGATAAGGAAAAATATTAAAATTGGTTTAGTGCAACAATTAGAGAAAGATGCCGAATATTTGGCATTTCTTACTGTTTTTAAATAAATGGTTTACTGGAATCTTGAATGAACAGAATTCTCCCTTTAGCTGCTGGTCGGATGGGGGCTGCTTTGCTATAATGTAAGCAAGGTAGAGGCCACCATTAGGCCAGAAAGGACTCATATGTCAGAGCAGAATACATTTTATATCACAACGCCGATTTACTATCCATCAGGGAAGTTGCAATTAGGGAACACCTACACAACGGTCTTGGCCGATGCAACCGCCCGTTATCACCGTCTTTTAGGAGAAGACGTCTTTTTCTTGACTGGAACTGATGAACACGGTGAAAAGATACAAAAGAAGGCTGAAGCGGCCGGGATGACCGAAATCGCCTACTTAGATAATATGATTAAAGACATCAAGGACTTGTGGTCTTTGATGGGCATTTCTTATGATAAGTTCATCCGAACAACAGACGAAAGTCACGAAAAGATTGTTCAAAAGATTTTCCAACAATTGCTGGATCAGGGTGACATTTATAAGGGCCAATATGAAGGTTGGTACTCAGTTTCTGATGAAGAGTACTTTACCGAATCACAATTGGCTGAAGTTTACCGCGACGAAAACGGTCAAATGATTGGTGGGAAGGCCCCATCAGGTCACGAAGTCGAAAAGATTCAAGAAGAATCATACTTCTTTAAGATGTCAAAGTATGCGGATTGGTTGGTTGATTACTACAAGAGCCATCCTGACTTTGTTCAGCCCCATGCCCGCATGAATGAAATGTTGCAAAACTTCATTTTGCCTGGTTTGGAAGACTTGGCCGTGACGCGAACTTCTTCCAAATGGGGAGTGCCAGTGCCGGGTGATGAAAAGCATGTCATCTATGTTTGGATTGATGCCTTGGCCAACTATATTACGGCCCTAGGTTACGATACAGATGATGATTCATTGTTTAAGAAATTCTGGCCAGCTAATGTTCAATTAGTTGGAAAGGAAATTGTTCGTTTCCACATTATTTACTGGCCAATCATGCTTCATGCCTTGGGTCTTGAAATGCCAAAGGAAATTATCGGCCACGGTTGGTTGGTGATGAAAGACGGTAAGATGTCAAAGTCAAAGGGAAACGTGATTTACCCTGAAGATTTGACAGCCCGTTACGGCTTGGATGCTGTTCGTTACTACTTGTTGCGGTCAATGCCATTTGGAAACGACGGGGTCTTCTCACCGGAAGACTTTGTTTCACGAGTAAATTTTGACTTGGCTAATGATCTTGGAAACTTGTTGAACCGAACAGTCGCCATGATTAATAAGTATGAAGATGGCGTGATTCCAGCCTTTGCGACTGGTAAGACGGACTTTGATGAAGACCTGGACTTAGTGGTTGAAAAGCAGATTACGGAATACAACCAGCATTTGGGAGCCGTGCATACGGCCGATGCCCTCGAAGCAGTTTGGGGTGTCGTTCGCCGCGCTAACAAGTATATCGATGAAACCGAACCATGGGTATTGGCCAAGAAGGCCGATGAAGATGCAGCTGCCAAAGTGGCTTTGCAATCAGTCTTGGCTCATTTGGCTGGGGCCCTTCGGGCCGTTGCCGTGATGTTGCAACCGGTCATGACTGACGCACCTCGTCAAATCTTTGCCCAATTAGGTTTGGATTACACTGATGGTGGTGTTTCCTTGAACGGTTTGGCAATTGACCAAGTGCCTGCTGGTGCTAAGGTAGTGGCCAAGGGTGAGCCAATCTTCCCACGTTTGGACGTTGAAGAAGAAGTTGCCTACATTGCTGGCTTGGTTTCAAAGGACACCAAGGGCAAGGGCCGTGCGGCTAAGGAAGCTGCTAAGCAGGGAGCCAAGGAGCAAACAGTGAGCGAAGAAGTAGCACACAAGGACTTAATTGAATACGATGACTTTGATAAGGTAGAAATTTTGGCAGCTAAGATTACGGCCGCTGAACTCCTCGAAAAGTCAAAGAAGTTGATTAAGTTCACCTTGGATGATGGCTCAGGAAAGCCACGCCAAATCTTGTCTGGAATCCGCCAGTGGTATCCAGAACCTGAAGTCTTGCTAGGCAAGACGGTTGCCATTGTGGCGAACATGGCCCCTCGAAAGATGGCCGGTGAAATGTCTGAAGGAATGATTCTTTCGGCAGAAAAGAATGGGATTGTCACGGTCTCAGTCTTGCCAGATGTCATCGAACCTGGATCAGGAATTGAATAAATAAAGAAATAAAAAGGACAGTTGCTTAGCAACTGTCCTTTTTTGTTGGTGAGTGAACCTTACTGAAGTGGCCAAGCCCAAGGGTCTTGGTGCCACTTTGATAAGCGCTGATGGTCGTCATCTGAAATGACCTTTTGTTCGGCCAGCAGGGTGATGAGTCCGCTATAAGTTAGTAATGGCGCAAAGTCAAAGCCGGCCTTGGTAAAATTCTGGTTGGCATCCGGGAAGCCATAAGAGAAAATGGAAACGACGCCGGCCACTTGGAAGCCTTCTTTGACCACGGCTTCTGCGGCAGCGATGACAGAGCCACCGGTTGAAATCAGGTCATCAATTAAGACAACTTGGTCGTCAGGATGCAAGACACCTTCGACTTGACGACCGGTACCGTGGTCTTTTGGCTTTGATCGAACATAAACCATTGGTAGGTTTAATTCAGCGGCGACCAAAGCGGCTTGTGGAATTCCGGCAGTAGCAACGCCGGCAATGACGGTCGCATTTGGATACTGGTCTTGAATCAGCTTGGCTAAGGCCAAAGTAATGTTCTTGCGAGTTTCTGGATAAGAAATCGTTTGGCGCAAATCCGTGTAAATTGGGGACTTAATACCGGAAGCGAAGGTGAAGGTATCGTTAATTTTTAGTTGAACGATCTTGTGATCGATTAAGTCTTGGAGAATGGTGTTAGTAGTAGTCATGTGTTTATCCTTTTTGCGTTTGTTGAGATAGTGGTACTTTTAGTTGTTTTGCCAGGTTGCTTGGTAACGGTGCCAAGCGGCAACTGGGTCAGCGGCTTTGGTAATCGGGCGACCGACGACAATGGCGGATGCACCGTCCTTGGCGGCCTGGTCTGGGCTAGCGACCCGGACTTGATCACCGCTTTGGTCCGCTTTCATTCGAATGCCTGGGACGACGCAGAGGAAGTCAGGTTGTAAGTGTTGACGGAGCGTTTTTAGCTCCAAAGCTGAACAAATAACGCCATCGCAACCGGCCTGGTTAGCCATTGTGGCCAAGGCCAAGACCTGTTCTTGCATGGGGAGGGCAGCGTGTTGCTCGTTTTTCAAGACGTCATCTGAAATGGAAGTTAATTCGGTGACGGCGAGGAGGGCGGGTACCGGTTGGTTGCTTGCTGCTGATCCTTCGGCTAGTCCTGCTTTGGCGGCGCTTAACATCGCTGAACCACCGAGTGAGTGAACCGTGACGTAGTTGACGCCCAGTTGGCCGATTTGAACCATGGCCTGTTTAACGGTATTGGGGATGTCAAAGAGTTTTAGGTCTAAAAAGATTTGGCAACCACGCTTTTTCATGTCAGCAATAATTGCTGGTCCTGCCTGGTAGAAAAGTTCCATGCCGACTTTGACCGTCAACTGACTGGGGTCTGGAAAGGCGTCCAAAAAATCAGTGACGGATGAAAGATTGTCGAAATCTAAGGCAATCATTAGCGGTTTTTCCATGGTTACTCTCCTTTGTGCAAAGAAAAAAGACTATTCCCTAAAAAGTCCAGAGAATAGTCTTGTTGCGTTTAAAATAATTAGTAGTGGATCATCTGGCTTCTCTGAACCAATTAATGACTATTGAAAGTATAAACTATTGTTGGCGTTTCGACAAATTTATTTTAAAAAAGCAGGAACAAAGAACTTGTTCCTGCTGGTTCAAATTAAAGTAAGTCGCCGATGGCTGAATAACCAATCGTTGGGAAGATGGTTACTAAGCGGTTGAGTTGTGCTGGTGTGTAGCCAAATTCAATGGCTGGCAAAAGGCCGTTGATGATATCTTCAGCGTGTTCTGAAATTTCAATGGCACCAACAAGCTGATGTTGCTTGTTGTAAATAAGTGACAACTTGCCTTCCTTTTCATAGTCAACAAGGCGGTACCAATCGTCCATGATGTCTTTTTCAACGATGTCGTACTGGTCGGGGTGGGCTGCTGCTTCATCCAAAGTGACCCCGGCTTGAGCCAAACGAGGAGAAGTGAAGACGTTCGTCGCAATGGCTGGGTAGTCGATGGCAGCTGTTTCTTGACCGGTCAGCATCTTTGCCACGTATTGTGATTCGAAGGTTGCCGTTGGTGTTAACTTAGGCTGACTCTTCTTGATGGCATCACCAGTGACGTAAATATTTGAAACGGCTGTTTGCAAATACTCGTTGACCTCAATTCCGTGATCATCGAATTGGATGCCAAGCTTTTCCAAACCAAGACCGGCTGCGTTAACCACGCGACCAGTTGCGTCCAAAACGTAGTTGGCATCATAAATGCCAGTTGAGGTCTTAACGGCAAAACCGGCGGCTGTTTGTTCAACGGCGGTTGTTTCGCTGTTTTTAACGAAGGTGATGCCTTGCTTGGTCAACGATGCCAACAGGGCTTCACTATATTCTTGGTTAAATTCAGGAAGGGCACGGTCAGAACGAAGGATGACCGTAACGTCAGTGCCGGCGGCGTTCATCATGGCTGCCGTCTCCAAGCCGATGTAGCCGGCCCCGATAATCACCATTTGCTGAGGAGCTTCGTCTAATGAAAGGAAGTCCTTGGAATCGTGCATGTATTCAGCACCGGGGATGTCCAAACGGTGGGAGTGCATTCCGGTCGCAATCACGATGTTTTCAGCCGTCACCTGGCGGTCGCCAACTGTAACGGTGTGGGCGTCGGCAAAGTGACCGTCACCAAAGATAAAGTCGATACCCAAACCTTCCATACCGGATTGGATCGCATTTGGGAAAATTGAAATAATTTCTTTTTTACGGGCCATGTTTTTGGTCCAATCAATTTCACCGCTACCAGCAACGATGCCATCAGAAGCCCGCAATTCACGTTGCAGTGAAACGGCGTTTTCCAAAATCACTTTGGCATTGCAACCCCAGTTGGGACAGGTACCGCCGACCTTTTCGCGCTCAACAAAAGCGACTTTTTTACCGGCATTGGCTAAAATTGGGGCACCATCAAATGCGCCGTGACCAGCACCGAGGAATAAAACATCGTAATCATAAGTTGCCATTAATTGCAGTCCTCCTATAAACAAATTACAATCCGATTATCTCACACCAGCAGCTGAAAGAAAAGAAAATAAGGACTATACCAAAGAAAGCGTTGGTACAAAAAAAGCCCGGTTGTTACCGGGCGAAAGGCGTTAGTTTAAGGTAACGCGGTTATTCAAAGCTGGTCGAACTGCCAAAGCAATGATCAAACCAAAGGCACATTGGGCAATGTTGCCGATAATTGAAGCAAAGCCGGTGGCCCAACTGTGTGACAAGAAGGCAGTGGCAAAGAAGTAGCCAACGACCATCACGGTTGAAGCAACGACAACGGCGATTGCTTGGTTGGCAAATGGCTTCTTAGCACCAATCAATCCGGCTAGGTAACCTTCCAGGCCGTGAATGATCAAAGAGAAGGGTGCCCAGGCGGCGTAGCCGGCCAACAAGTCAAGCAATAATCCAGACAAACCACCAACAATCATTCCTGAGCGAGCGCTACCAAGCAAAGCAACTAAGAAAATGCCGGCTTCAACCAGGTTGACATAACCACCTGGCGTGGGGATGCGTACGACATATGACAATGCCAGGTTCAGGGCTGTGATCACGGCTAAAGTCGTGATGGTTTTGGTAGTGAAATATTTGTTCATTAAATTCTCTCCATTTTCCGCTAATAGTTAATAATAAGAATATTATAGTAATACAAGTTTTACAGCAAGAGTCAATTTCTTTGCAGTTATCCAACAAAAGAATGAAATGGTATGGTTAACTTTTTAAACAAATTTGCCCGAAGGGTTGCGCTGGCTTGACGGCTCTGTGTTATAATATTGGTGTTGACTTAAGTCAAAAAATTAATTGGAGGTCTACACACATGACTGTGAAGATTGGTATTAATGGATTCGGTCGGATTGGTCGTTTGGCATTCCGTCGTATCTTGGAACTTGGTGACTCAGCAGCTGATGTTGAAGTTGCAGCCATTAACGATTTAACTAGCCCATCAATGTTGGCATACTTGTTGAAGTATGACTCAACTCACGGAACTTTGGACGCTGAAGTTTCTGCTGATGAAACTGGTATCGTTGTTAACGGTAAGCACTACACTGTTTATGCAGAACGCGATGCAAAGAACATTCCTTGGGTTAAGAACGATGGTGTTGAATATGTATTGGAAGCTACTGGTTTCTATACTTCAGCCGAAAAGTCACAAGCTCACTTGGATGCAGGTGCAAAGAAGGTTTTGATTTCTGCTCCAGCTGGTGATGTTCCTACTGTTGTTTACGGTGTTAACCAAGACATCTTGAAGGCTGACGACAAGATCGTTTCAGCTGGTTCATGTACTACACAGTCATTGGCTCCAATGGCTCGTGTATTGCAAGACCAATTCGGTGTTGAAGTGGCAACGATGACAACTATCCACGCCTTTACTTCAACACAGATGATCTTGGACGGTCCTAAGTCAAAGAAGTTCCGTTCAAACCGTACTGCATCTGTTAACACAATTCCACACTCAACTGGTGCCGCTAAGGCCATCGGTTTGGTTGTGCCTGAATTGAACGGTAAGGTTGACGGTCACGCCCAACGTGTTGCTGTTGTTGATGGTTCTGTTACTGAATTGACTTCAGTTTTGTCAAAGAAGGTTTCAGCAGACGAAGTTAACGCAGCTATGAAGGCAGCCGCTTCAGACTCATTTGGTTACAACGAAGATGAAATCGTTTCATCAGACATCATTGGTGACACACACGGTGCTACTTTCGATGCCACTCAAACTCAAATCGTTGAAGCTGGTGACAAGCAGTTGGTTAAGACTGTTTCATGGTACGACAACGAATACGGTTTCACTTCAAACATGATCCGTACATTGTTGCACTTTGCACACGTATAATTCAATATTTTAAAATGAGGACGCTTCGGCGTTCTTTTTTTGTGCTGTTGAAGTGGGGTGGCCGTGTTACACTGGACTATACGAAGTAATAGAAAAGGGCACACCATGAAAGTAGCAATCTCCTCTGACAATCACCTTGATTTAAACAAGGTGGAACCGCGCTGGGCCATGACCCAGCAGGCACAATATTTAATCCAAGAAAAAATTGATGTTTATGTGATTGCTGGGGACCTGTTTAATCGCTTTGATAAGACGCTTGAGTTTGCTCGTGACCTGCAAGCAATGGTTGGAACGGCGGTCACGATTCGTTTCTTGGCTGGTAATCACGAAATGGGCACGGGCATCAGCTATGATGAATTGGAAAGCCCGGTTGATGACCTGTATTTCCACAATAAGACCCTGGATATTGGCGATGCTCGGCTGATTGGTAATAACAGTTGGTACGATTACACATTTGACGAAGGGCGCCATGATTTTGATGAAGTCCGCCGTTTTAAACGTGAATTTTGGTATGACCGGCGGATTGAGCAACCGATAACGGATCCGGAACGGCTGGCCATTAACTTAGAACAAATGCGTCAGGCAATCGTGGCGGCTAAGGAGGACCAGCGTAAAATTGTGGTGATTAACCACTTTGCTCAGGAACACGAATTCATTGACCAGATTCCTTTCCGGATGGAACGGCTGGATGTCTTGAAAGCTTTCTTGGGCAGCCAAGCGGTTGGTGATTTGATGCTTGAGCAACAGGTACAAGCGGCTGTTTCGGGTCACTTGCATTTGCACGTGCAGGCCCTGCCGTTACAGGAAACGACTTTCTATAATGCATCAGTTGGTTATCATACTCGCCGGGTCAAGGAATGGTTTAGTAATGACTTCATGACAGAATGGGCCAACCGCTTGATTGTATTAGATGTTTAGAATATGCTGCTGGCGACCCCAACTTTGGTTCGGGTCGCTTTTATTTTCGATCCGGAATTTAATGCATTATATAGGAAGAAAGTGTTAAAATGAGTTGTGACTGGGAGATAGTTTGACTATCGAAATATTTCCTGTTAAACTATTTTTATTGTGATTATCAATGAACAGGGGCCAAATAAAACGGCCATTAAGAAAGGAAACCTAATGCCAGTACTTACTACGACTGAGATTATGGACCTCATCCCAAACCGCTATCCAATTATTTATATGGACTACGTTGAAGAAATGGTTCCAGACGAGTCGATCGTTGCTGTGAAGAACGTGACGATCAACGAGCAATTTTTCCAAGGACACTTTCCAGGCAACCCAGTTATGCCTGGTGTGTTGATTATTGAATCGTTAGCACAAGCAGCTTCGATTTTGATTTTGTCTTCACCACAATTTAAGGGGAAGACGGCTTACATGACTGGAATTAACGACGCTAAGTTTAAGAAGATGGTCGTTCCTGGTGATGTGTTGAAGCTACATGCTACATTTGGCAAAGTTCGAGAGAACATGGGGACCGTTACGGTCACGGCTAAGGTAAATGATAAGGTCGCAACCAGCGCGGAACTAATGTTCGTGGTGGCGCCTGATGAGCACGAATAAGCTGGAAAACCAGCAAGTGAATTTAAGACAGGTCAATCAAGACCTGATGGAAATGTTCACAAACGTTGTTTGGGTCGAGGAATACGAGCTCAAGCAGAGCCCCTTTGCAGCTTTAACGGTTAAGGAGCTTCATACAATCTATGTCATTTCGATGTATGATGAAAAGACCGCCTCTCAGGTGGCAAAGGCCGTTCATCTGAGCCCCAGTGCGATGACGACGGCCATCGACCGTTTGGTTGATAAGGGTTATGTAGAAAGACGCCGTTCAAAAGAAGACCGCCGGGTCGTTAAGCTGGGCTTAACGCACCAAGGACGAGTTCTCTACCGGGCACATCGGCAGTTTCATTATAAGGTGACCAAGGCTTTGATGGAGGATATGTCCACTGAAGAAGCTTTGGCAATGGAACGGGCGGTGCATAACTTACAAACTTATTTGAAAGCCTTGCTTAATAGTTAGGCCTAGGGATTGTGAGAAATTATGGAAAACATTAAGATTGTCACGACGGCTATGCATGTTCCTGAGCACGTCGTTACAAATGATGATTTGGCCGAGATTATGGATACCAGTGATGAGTGGATTTATCCACGAACTGGGATTCACCAACGTCATGTTGTTACAACTGAAAATACTTCTGATTTGGCAACAAGCGTTGCCAAAAATTTGTTAGCACAAGCCGGTTGGGATGCCGCTGACTTGGACTTTATTATTGTGGGGACGATGTCTCCTGATGCTTTGTCACCACACACGGCGGCGATTGTTCAGGGAAACATTGAGGCACCAAACGCCTTTGCCTTTGATTTGAACGCAGCTTGCTCTGGCTTTGTTTACGGAATGTCGGTTGCTTCATCATTCTTGTCTTCTGGTCGCTATCAGAAGGGGATGTTTATTGGTGCAGAAGTCCTCTCAAAGCTCGTTGACTGGAAAGATCGGACTGTCTCAGTTTTGTTCGGGGACGGTGCCGGTGGGGTTTTGCTGGAAAAGACTGATGAACCGGTTGGCCTGATTGCTGAAGAATTGCAGTCGTTTGGTGACCGTGGTGAAGCTATCTTGACCGGTCGCTTTGCCAACAAGAATGCCTTTACAGGCGAGATTTCACCATTGGATCCATACTTTCACCAAGATGGTCGCAGCGTTTATGGCTTTGCCACGCGTGAAGTACCAAAGGTGATGAAGAAGGCGTTGGAAAAGGCTGGCTTAGAAGCCGGTGATGTTGACTTTTACTTGGCTCACCAAGCCAATAAGCGAATCGTTGAATCAATGGCCAAGAACTTTGGTCAATCAATGGATAAGTTCCCAACCAATATGGAAGAATATGGGAACACTTCGGCTGGATCAACTGCGATTTTGTTGGATGAACTCCGTCAAAGTGGCCAGATTAAGCCGGGAATGAAGATTGCCTTTGTTGGCTTCGGTGGTGGTTTAGCCATCGGTGTCCAAATTTGGCAGGTTTAAATTAAACATAAAACTGCGGTGTAGTAGACTGCACCGTAAAAATCTAACGTATTGCAATACGAAACACTATATAGGAGAGCATGCTCATGACTAACGAAGAAATTTTTGACAAGGTTAAGGAAATTTTGATCGACCAATTCGACTTGGAAGACTCAGAAGTTTCATTGACTACTAACATGACTGATGACATCGATGCCGACTCATTGGACTTGTTCGAAGTTTTGAACCGTGTCGAAGACGACTTTGACATCAAGTTGGAAGAAACAGAAGAAGTTAAGACTGTTCAAGACTTGGTTAACAAGATCAAGGACCAACTTGACAAGAAGTAAGCATCAGGCGGTTTTTAACCGCATACATAGTTAGAACATAGCGAAGAGGCAGATGATTATGACATTTAAAATTGATAACCCTATTTTTGATAAGTTAGGTATGAAGTACCCAATTGTTGAAGGTGGTATGACATGGGCTGGAACAGGTGCATTAGCTGCCGCTGTTTCTGAGGCTGGTTGCCTTGGTTTTATTGGAACTGGTTACTGGCATGGTGATGAAGTTCGCCGTGAAGTTCGCCGCGCGAAGGAATTGACGGACAAGCCATTTGGTGTCAACGTGATGTTGATGTCACGCCACATCCGCGAAGTCTTCGACGTCATTTTGGAAGAAGGCGTGAAGGTGGTCGCAACTGGTGCCGGTGATCCATCACCATTCTTGGAAGAATTACACGCTGCCGGTGTAACAGTTATCCCAGTTGTGCCATCTGTCTCAATGGCAAAGATGATGCAACGTAAGGGTGTTGACGCCGTGGTTGCTGAAGGTATGGAATCAGGTGGTCACATCGGTCAAATGACGACGATGGCTTTGGTACCACAAGTGGTTGACGCCGTTGATATTCCTGTTATTGCCGCTGGTGGTATTGGGGATGGCCGTGGTGTTGCTGCTGCCTTTGCCTTGGGTGCCTCAGGGGTCCAAATGGGAACTCGTTTCTTGACGGCTACTGAATCTGAAGTTCACCCAAACTACAAGGCTAAGGTCTTGAAGGCCCGTGATATCGATACGATTATCACTGGTAACATTGTTGGTTCACGTGTCCGTGTCTTGAAGAACAAGATGGCTAAGGAATACGTGAAGCGCGAAGTCGAAGAAATCGGTAAGCCAGAACCTGATTATGAAACGGTTGAAAAGCTTGAATCAGGAACCTTGCGTGCCGCCGTTGTCGACGGTGACAAGAATGGCGGAGCCTTCATGGCTGGTCAAATTTCAGGAATGGTGAACGACGAAAAGCCTGTTGCTGAAATCTTGGCTGAAATCTGGGCACAAGCAACCGACATTATGGGCATCGAAAACAAGGCAAAGTAAGCGGGGACTTCTAATGAAAGTAGGATTGTTATTCAACGGTCAAGGATCGCAGCAAGCCGGTATGGGAACTGACCTTTACGAAAACTTGTCTGGATACAAGGCTTATATCGATCGAGCTTCTGAAATTTTGGGTTACGACCTGAACGAACTTGATCAAGATGAAGAAAAAATCCGTCAAACGCAATACGCACAGCCTGCGATTGTTGCAATGGATGCAGCACTGGCCGCTTCTTTGAAGGATGCTGGTTTGACAGATGTTGTGGCTGGTTTGGGATTGTCTCTTGGGGAATACCCAGCCTTGGTTGCCACTGGTATTTTGACTTTTGACCAAGCAATTGCTTTGGTTAAAGACCGTGGCCAATACATGCAAGAAGTTGGTGACCAAAACCCTGGTAAGATGGTAGCGGTTTTGGATGACAACCAGGACATGATTGTCGAAGTCGTGGAACGTTTGCAAGAAAAAGGTTTACAAGTTTATCCCGCTAACTTTAATACTTTTTCACAGCTGGTTATCGGTGGTGTCAAAGCTGATGTTGATCAGGCAGTTGAAGCCTTAACGGATGCTGGCGTGAAGAAGCACGTGGAACTACCCGTTACGGGTGCCTTCCACACACCATTGCTGAACGAGGCAGCCGATAAGATGGCTGATCGTTTGGCCGGTGAAAGCTTCGGGGAACCGGCTTACCCGGTTTACTCAAACACAACCAAGCAGGCCTTTGCTCCTGCGGCTGTTAAGGAAACATTAACTAAGCAAATTGTCTCACCAACTTACTTTGCCCAATGTATGCAAGCTATGGTCAATGATGGTGTTGATACCTTGATTGAAATTGGCCCTGCAGCTACTTTGGTTAAGTTTGCTAAGAAAATCGCGCCAAAGGAAGTCACAAAGTACACTGTGACGGACTTGGCTTCCTATCAAAAAGTCGTTGAAGCAATCAACGCAGAGAAAGGATAATCACTCATGGACTTTACCAATCAAACTGTCTTGGTGACTGGATCATCACGGGGAATCGGTTTAGCCGTTGCCCACGCCTTTGATAACGCTGGTGCGCGTGTGATTTTGCACGGTCGCTCAGCTATCAAGGAAGAAATCATTAATTCTTTCAAGCAAAAGCCAATGACTTTGCAGTTCGATGTTGCTGACGCTGAAACAGTTGAAGCAACTTTCAAGTACTTGTACAAGCAAGAAGGCTTTGAGGGAATCGATATTCTGGTGAACAACGCCGGAATCACAAAGGACCAGTTGGTGATGGGGATGAGCCCAGCCGACTTTGCCCAAGTGGTTAATACCAATTTGAATGGAACGTTTAACGTTACGCAACCTGTCTTCAAAAAGATGATTCGTCAAAAACACGGTGTCATCTTGAACATGGCTTCGGTTGTGGGTCAAATGGGAAACGTTGGTCAAGCCAATTACGCTGCCTCAAAGGCAGGAATTATTGGTTTGACGAAGTCCTTGGCCAAAGAAGGGGCAAAACGCAATATTCGCGTGAACGCCATCGCCCCTGGGATGATCGTTTCGGATATGACTGATGAGTTGTCTGACAAGGCACGTGAAGCAATCCTAAACGAAATTCCTTTGTCACGGTTTGGTTCAATCGATGATGTAGCCGATGTTGCGCTATTCTTAGCCGGCAACGACTACATGACTGGACAAACAATCACCGTTGACGGTGGCCTTTACATCTAATCATAGATAATTTTTTTGATGTTACGTAGAAAGGAAGCGGCAATGACACGAGTCGTAATTACTGGAATGGGTGCTGTTACCCCATTAGGAAACGATACAAAGACCTTCTTGGATGGCCTTTTTGATGGAAAGTTGGGCATCAAGCCAATCACAAAGTTCGACGCAACTGAAACTGGTATTTCAGTTGCCGGACAAGTTGACGGCTTTGATCCTGCTTTGCGGGTGGGAAAGCGTGATGCACGTAAGTTGGACTTGTTCTCACAGTACGCCATCGATGCTTCATACCAAGCTTTAGACCAAGCTGGTTTGTTGCCTGATGAAGGTTCAGAGGCAAAGTCAAAGGTTGCTAACTCAGAACGTTTCGGTGTGATCTTGGGTAACGGAATTGGTGGTTTGACGACTATCCAAGAACAAGTTATCAAGATGCACGAAAAGGGACCACAACGAGTTTCACCTTTGTTCGTGCCAGAATCAATTCCAAACATGGTTTCAGGAAACGTATCATTGCGCTTTGGTGCTCGCGGTGTCAACTTTACGGTTGTGACGGCTTGTGCCTCTGCTACAAATGCGATTGGTGAAGCTTTCTGGCGTATCCAATCAGGTCGTGAAGACGTGATGTTGACGGGTGGTTCTGAAGCCACTGTTAACGAAATTGGAATTGCTGGTTTCGCTGCCTTGACTGCTTTGTCAAAGGAAGAAGATCCAGCCCAAGCTTCAAAGCCTTTTGATAAGAACCGCCATGGTTTCGTCTTGGGTGAAGGTTCAGGAGTCCTTGTTTTGGAATCTTTGGAACACGCTGAAGCACGCGGTGCTAACATTTTGGCTGAAGTCGTTGGTTACGGTGCATCGTCTGATGCCTACCACATGACTTCACCAGCTCCTGATGGTGAAGGTGCTGCCCGTGCCATGAAGGCTGCTTTGACTGATGCGAACATCAAGCCTGAAGACGTTTCTTATATTAACGCTCACGGTACTGCTACTGGTGCCAACGATTCTGGTGAAGCAGAAGCCATTTCTTCAGTCTTTGGACCAAACTCTGTTTTGGTTTCATCAACTAAGGGAATGACTGGTCACCTTTTGGGTGCCGCCGGTGCCATTGAAGCGGTTGCTTCAGTTGGTGCAATCGACCGTGGTCAATTGCCAGCAAACGTTGGATTTGACGAACCAGACGAACATACTAAGTTGGTTAACTTGGTAAATGATTCAAACAAGAACACAGCTCCTGAATATGTCTTGTCAGCCAACTATGGTTTCGGTGGACACAACGCAGCGGTTGTTTTCAAGAAGTGGTAAGAGGGAAGTTCAATAATGAATTTAAATGTAAAAGAAATTCGTGAACTAATGGCTGACTTGGAAAAGTCAACCTTGCGCGATGTTTTGATTCAAGATGGCGAATTTTCATTGCACTTGTCAAAGAATGAACAGGTACAAGGACCAGTTGCACCAGCTGCTGCTCCAAGTGCACCAGCTGCCCAACCTGTAGCTAGCCAAGCGACACCAACACCAGCTGCGGCTGCTGAAGTTGTGCCAGCACCGGTTGCTGCCGCAGGTAAGGAAATCAAGGCACCAATGGTTGGAACTGTTTACTTGCAACCAAAGCCAGGAGAACCAAACTTTAAAAACGTTGGTGATCACGTCGAAAAGGGCGAAACAGTTGCCATTATCGAAGCGATGAAGTTGATGACTGAAATCAAGTCAGACGTTTCTGGAACGATTGCTGAAGTTTTGGTTGATAACGAAGAAGTGGTTGACTTTGATAAGCCACTTTACCGCGTTACAACTGATTAAAAGATTAGACAGTCGCAAAGCGGCTGGTCGTCTTGTCCAAGCTTGGCTTGGATATACATAGACAGCTAAAAGGAGAAAAGCTATGACTCAATTGAACACAAAGGAAATTCAAGAAATCTTGCCACATCGTTACCCAATGTTAATGTTGGATACGGTTGAAGAATTGGTTCCTGGTGAGCGTTGCGTTGCCATTAAGAACGTTTCAATCAACGAAGAAATCTTCCAAGGTCACTTCCCTGGTAACCCAACTTTCCCAGGGGCTTTGACAGTTGAAGCTTTGGCTCAAGCTGGTGCAGTTGCTTTGCTTTCAATGCCAGAATTCAAGGGTAAGACGGCTTACTTTGGTGGAATCAAGAAGGCTCGTTACCGTCAAATGGTTCGTCCTGGTGACCAAATGCGTTTGGAAGTTGTTTTGGACCGTTTGCGTGGCCCTGTTGGTTCAGGTAAGGGAATTGCCTGGGTTAACGGCAAGAAGGCAACAACTGCTGAATTGACTTTTATTGTTGGAGATTAAAATGTTTAAAAAAGTATTGGTAGCCAATCGTGGCGAAATCGCCGTGCGGATTATCCGGACGTTGAAAGAAATGGGCATTGGAACGGTGGCCATTTACTCAACTGCCGACAAGGATTCTTTGCACGTTCAAGTAGCAGACGAAGCCATCTGTGTCGGTGGTCCAAAGCCTGCTGATTCTTACCTAAACATGAAAAACGTTGTGACGGCCGCTCTTTTGACGGGTGCCGAAGCAATCCATCCCGGTTATGGTTTCTTGTCAGAGAACTCTTTGTTCGCGGAAATGGTTGGCGATGTCAACATTAAATGGATTGGCCCTCGACCTGAAACAATTGATTTGATGGGAAATAAGGAACACGCCCGGGCCGAAATGACCCAAGCCGGCGTGCCCGTCATCCCTGGATCAGATGGCTATATTCACAATGTGGATGAAGCCATCGAAGTTTCAAGAAAGACCGGCTTCCCATTGTTGTTGAAGGCCGCTGCCGGTGGTGGTGGTAAGGGAATGCGTTTTGTCTATTCAGAAGATGAATTAGCAGAAAACTTCATCAACGCTCAAAGCGAAGCCAAGTTGTCATACGGCGATGATCACATGTATATTGAAAAGGTGATGACTGACGTTCGTCACATCGAAATGCAGGTTATCCGTGACCAATTTGGTAATGTGATTTGCTTGCCTGAGCGAAACTGTTCTTTGCAACGCCGTAACCAAAAGGTGATGGAAGAATCACCTGCTGCTTCTGTTACGCCAACGATGCGTGAAGAGTTGATGGATATCGTGACAAAAGCGGTTAACGCCATTGACTACGAAAACACTGGTACGATTGAATTCTTGCAAGACCAAGAAGGTAAGTTCTACTTCATGGAAATGAACACGCGAATTCAAGTTGAACACCCGGTAACCGAAATGGTGACTGGCTTGGACTTGGTTCGTTTGCAAGTTGAAGTAGCCGCTGGTGAAGAATTGAAGTTAAAGCAATCAGATGTGAAGATTAGCGGCCACGCCGTTGAAATGCGTTTGACGGCTGAAAAGCCTGAAGCAAACTTCGCACCAAGCGCTGGTAAGGTTGACTTTGTCTTCTTGCCAACTGGTGGACCTGGGGTGCGTATCGATTCTGCCCTCTACAATGGGGACACTATTCAGCCATTCTATGATTCAATGATTGCAAAGTTGATTGCGCACGATGAAACGCGTGCGGAAGCTTTGGCAAAGTTGGAACGAATGGTTGACGAAACATCCTTGGTTGGTGTTTCAACATCACAATCTTTCCAAAAAGAATTGTTGCTGGACGAAAATGTCTTGACAGACAACTTTGGGACGAAGTATCTTGAAGATACATTTATGCCAAAGTGGGAAGAAAAGATGGCTGAAACGGCTACCAAATAAATTTCTTGACGAAAGCCGCCTTTGAGCGGCTTTCAATTGCTTAAGAAACGTTAGACCCAAACGGTGATGAGGGGGAGAGGGCATAGCCCAAAATAATTATGGATTTATTTAGTTCAAAAAAACCTGAACAAAACAAAATTAAGGTAACCGATGCAATTAAAGATCGGATTCCTGACGGCTTGTTTTTGGCCTGCCCTTACTGTGGCACGCAAATTTATAACAAAGAGTTGGGCGCATACCGTGTTTGCCCGAACTGTAATTATGGTTTCCGTTTGCAGGCGCACGAACGCGTGGCCTTGTTGACAGACGACTTTGTTGAAATGAACGAAGAGTTAACCATTGACCATTCTGATTTTCCTGGTTATGAGGAAAAGTTGGCCCGGGCCAAGAAGCAAACTGAGATGAATGAATCAGTTTTGACTGGAACGGCCACAATCGAAGGTGAAAAGGTTGCCTTGGGTATCATGGATGCCTACTTTATGATGGCCTCACTTGGTTCAATGACCGGTGAAAAGATTACCCGCCTCTTTGAATATGCGACCGCCAACCGGTTGCCAGTTGTGATGTTCACGGCTTCCGGTGGTGCCCGAATGCAAGAAGGAATTAATTCTTTGATGCAGATGGCCAAGGTATCGGCGGCTGTCGCGGCTCATCAAGAAGCAGGGCTGCTCTACCTCGTTGTTTTGACTGATCCAACTACTGGTGGTGTGACCGCCTCATTTGCGATGCAGGGTGATGTGACATTGGCTGAACCACATGCCTTAGTCGGCTTTGCTGGGGCGCGTGTGATTGAATCAACCATTCATGAAAAGTTGCCAAAGGATTTCCAGCGCGTTGAAACGCTGTTGGAAAACGGCTTTGTAGATAAGATTGTGCCTCGTCAAGACATGGCTGGTATGATTGCTGCGATTGTCGGCATGCACCAACAGGAGGCTGAATAATGTTCGAATTTATCAAAACATTGTTTAAAAAAGACATCGACCCCGCTGAAGTGGTGAAAAAGTCACGTGAAGACCGCTTTATGGCTCGCGAACTCATCAATGGTATTTTCGATGACTTTATTGAATTGCACGGTGATCGTTTGTATGGTGATGACAAATCCGTCATTGGTGGCTTGGCCCGTTTGAAGGGGCAACCCGTCACGGTGATTGCCATTGACAAGGGAACCGATATCAACGATAAGTTGTCAAAGCGTAATGGTTCACCACAGCCTTGGGGTTATCGTAAGGCGCAACGTCTGATGGAACAAGCAGCTAAGTTTCACCGGCCAATCGTTACCTTTGTGAATACACCAGGGGCCTTCCCAGGGAAGGATGCCGAGGCCTTGGGCCAAGGGGAAGCGATTGCGCAATCAATTTTGAAGTCAATGAAGTTGCCTGTTCCAATCATTTCAATCATTTATGGTGAAGGTGGATCGGGTGGTGCTTTGGCATTGGCCACCGCAGACCAAGTTTGGATGTTTGAGAACGCAACTTATTCAATTCTTTCACCAGAAGGCTTTGCTTCAATCCTGTGGAAGGATTCCAAGCGGTCAAATGAGGCCGCTGGTATCATGGGCCTAACTGCTGCGGATTTGATGAAGAAGGAAGTCATCGACTTGGTGATTCCTGAAGGTCATAACCATGCGAAGATTTTTAACGGCATGAAGAATAAGTTGAGTGACGAAATCCAAGAATTGAGCGAATTGTCAGACGATGAACTGATTGCACAACGTCGCAACCGTTTCCGTAAGTTTTAATTGATTTTGCTTTAAGGATAAACAGAGATGTTTATCCTTTTTTTGTTGCTTTTAATCGATTTGTCAAAAAATCATAAAGTCTAGTTCTTCTTAATTTTACAAATGAAATAAAAGAGTCTTTTTCGAGACATGCTATTGACATAATTGAAACTTTAGAATAAAATGACAGTGAAGAAGTTTTAGATAAGAATGACTAAAACTTGAGAGGATTAATTTTTATGAGGATGCAAGTAACTTACAAACTATACAAAGCAAAGAAGATTTGGGTAACGGCTTTGGCTGCGACGGCTATTTTTGCGGTGGCCGGCATGCAGCAAAATGTGGTTCATGCAGATTCACAAACTAATGCCAGTCAAAGTACAAATAGTTCACAAAGCGTTACGGATGACAATTTAAAGGTAACGGTTGATCAGTCAAACTTTTTGCAGTACTTTAAGTTGGCGGGTACTGCCACTTATGATTCATCAAATAATTTAACTACTTTAACCACTGATGGAACTGGCGAAGACGGAAATGTGACGCTAAAGACCAAGATTAACGCTAACGATGCTTTTGTTTTGCACGGCACCATTAATATTGGGACTAAACTTGATGGTGGTGGCGGTGCCGATGGAATTGGGATTGCCTTCCATCACGGACCTGTTGGTGCGATTGGTTATGATCCCGGAGGGATTAGTGTTAAAGGTCTTCCAACATCAACTGGATTCGTTTTTGATACTTGGGTGCTGAACAATGGGGATCATCACGATGTTCGACCACAAGGGGGGAGCTATCCTTACTTGGCTGGATTCAATAGTGATGTTGATCAGACGTATCCTGATGATCCGTTCCGTTATTCAGGACAACCCTATGACATTGAGCCAACAAAAGTGAGCGGGAAAGATGTACCCTTTACGCTATCATATGATGGCAATGGTCACATGACGATGTCTTATTTGGATGCGAATATTACGATTCCAGTTACTGATTTTAAAGATCCATTGGCTCTATCGATTGGTGCTTCAACAGGTGCATTTAGTAACCTTCAGACTGTTCGGATTAACGATTTCACTTTTGATCCTGCACAGAATAATACGGTTTCGCGGACGGTTAATTACGTCGACCAGAATGGCAATAAAATTGCGCCATCAACGGTTCAATCAGCTATCTATCGTCGGCAGGGAACCTTAGTGAATGGTCAACCTACCTACACGGATTGGTATCTAGCTAGCCAAACTGGTAGTGACCAGTTTGATCAGGTTAATGCGCCAGCAATCTCTGGTTATAATCTTCAATCTGGCCAAACCACGTCTTATGCCGCCGAAACGGTGAACCAAGATTCAGGTCAAACGGAGTACAACATTGTTTACAACCGTAATACTGGTCAGAGCTTGTTGAATGTGCAGGACAGTACAATTGTAGCTGGACCAAATGCAAAATGGCAAAAGTCCGATAACTTCTTGAGTGGCTACGATCAGAATGGTAATCAGGTTAATGTTAACAGCAATGGTCTCACGGTGAGTGGCAATGTTGATCCGAAAACGCCTGGGGACTATCCGGTAACTTATAGTTACAAGGACTCTGCTGGTAATACGATTACCAAGACGGCAACAGTTCATGTGGTAGCTAGTCAAGCATCACTATCAACAAGTAATAGTACTTTATTGGTCAATTCGAAATGGAATCCGGCTGATAATGTTAGTGGAACAGATGAGAATGGTAACGGTCTCAATATGAGTAATGTTCAAGTGTCTGGAACAGTTGACACGACAAAGCCGGGTGCTTATTCCTGTTACCTACACTTATACTGATCCAAGTGGCAACGTCAAGTCTGAAACAGCTACCATTACTGTGGTTAATAATGAAACTACGTTGAATGTTAAAAATGATGTTATTACAATTGGTCACCCATGGGATCCATATAAAGAAATTACTTCCGTCACGAATTCACTAGGTCAAAAAGTTGATCCAAAGTCTGTGACCTATGCAGGTACCGTTGATACCAATAAGATTGGTACTTATAAGGTCGATTATACGTATCAAGATCAAGGACAAACGGTTCATGGAACATCAAACATTCAGGTGGTTGGTAGTCAAAGTGTGATTAATGCCAATAGCACAACCATTAACCAGGGTGATAAGTGGAATAAGTATGATAATTTCGTTTCCGCTAAGAATGTTGATGGCTCTCCAGTAGACAAATCAATGGTTACTGAGACGGGCGATGTTGATACATCACGCCCTGGGCAATATGTTGTCGAGTATTCGTTTGATGATATGAATCATCAACCAATCACTAAGCGAGTTCTGGTAACAGTTTTGGCTCCTAAGCCAGCCGCTACAACACCAACCAACCAAAACAATGGTACTAATGGTGGTGCAAGTAATGGTACAACAAGTACGAACACTAATACTGCGAATACCGCAAATACTGCAAATAGTACAAATCGTGTAAGCAAGTATGATGATACGCCGGTAAAGGCAAAGAGCAAGGTGATGTTGCCAACGACAGCTGCACAGGTCGTTAAGTCGCCAATCTTCTCATACATTGTTGCTGGCGTTCTAGCTATCGTAACGTTGGGTGTCATTGATTTGTGGCGCGAAAAGAAGAATCGTCAATAATCGCTGATAGGGCGAGACGAATTTGGAAGATAATTTGTTATAATAGAAGTCGGGGAAAGTGTTCCTCGATTTTTATTTTGGGTCTGTTTATGGAATTCGACAGGCTGTTACGAGCATTAGCTGCATTCCGCCGTCCGGGCGTTAAGCGGGCAGACATTTAACTGCAAAAAACAATAACTCTTACGCAGTCGCTGCCTAAAAACCAGTGATTCGTAGGCAAAGCCGTTAGGCTGACATGGTGGTTTTGTCTTAATAAATGGTCAGATCGAAATAGTGACGATGCCTGCGCGACTATTTTTAAATCAATTAGGTTCCCAGTCAAAGTCAAGTTCTGGACAATGACTGCTTTGGCTGTGGTAATAATCATTGCCCTATGAATGTAGACGCTAGTGTGGCGGGCGGTTTGGACAGGGGTTCGACTCCCCTCAGATCCATTTAGGCCTGCAATAGCAGGCATTAGCGGTTAAAAACTGATAAAAGTACCACTTTAGTACCAAGGGAAATCGCTGACAAGTGACAAAAAAGCTTACGATGTATAAAATCGTAAGCTTTTTTTGTTAAAAATGATTATTTTTATATTTTGTTATGAGGTATTGTTTACAAGGATAATCTTTTTTTGTTATTGTGGAAGGAATTAGAGGCAGAAATTAGAAGAAAAAGGAAAAAATATAAGATGTTCCCTTTGCTATTGGTTTTACTAACCATCGTATTTTTTATATTAGATGTGAAGTTTAAAAATAGAAAATATTATATTTGGATTTTTACAATGCAGACTAGCATTGGATTATGGATAATCATAAACGGTATTGTTTCTGATGTTAATCCCAAAAATTCATTGGTAATGGGTATTCTAATTATTGCAACTGGTGTAACCAATTCTGTTCATAAGATAAAATCAACTAATAATTAGTCCGATTTCTATTTTTTTTGATCCAATGTTAGTAGTTACTATAATTCTTTTGTTCTGTCATATTTTTTGTGGGGAAAGGGACTCAACAATACACTTTAGCGGATTAAACAGATTTTTCACTATTACAATGCCAAACAAATTAAGAGCAAAAAAAGGACTGACACCGATTGAATATCGGGTGCCAGTCCTCAAGACCGTTCAATGACCTGTCCCAATTTTCGGGTTCATATCATTTTAGGGATAGTTTTCTACTTTGACTAAAGTACATTATAACGAACAGATCTCAATTTTTGATATAAAATAAAAGGGAAGAATACGCCCATCGATATAAAGGGGAATTATTGATACCAACTCTTCGTTTAATTTGTCGAAACAGATTTATTATTTCTTCGTATGCTGAACTTTTTTCAACATCTTGCTTACTTAAGTTTAAGACAAATAGTCTATTCGGCTTTGACCATTCAACAAAAGCAATACGATAAAATTCGTTTGTTTCAATAAGTCCCCATATCAAATAAGTTTTTTTTATTCTGGACAAAAAAGGAAATTTTTTATTTTTTTGTGGTTTGAGTAATCGTTGGAAAAACTCGTATTCTTTGTCAGAACGATATAAATTTTCGGCTGAATTGTTGCAGGCTGTTTTAATTGATTGAGCAATGTGATTATAGTACTTTAGCCAAAACAGCAGCAGTATGGTCATAGCCATCAAAAAAACTAGGCAAGAGAATATTATAGTACTATAAATAGTATTGTCGCGGGAAACAGTATAGATAATAGCCACGCAAGTAACGTAAACAATAAAACTAATCATTACGACGAACTGCCATTTTTTATTTTTTTGAGCCTTAACGGCAAATTTTTTTTGTATTTTTATAATATCATCCATACTAAGAATCATCTCCGGAACGAAAACGCTACTATAATGCCAAAGATTCCCGTCTAATAAAGCAGCAAACGTAATAGTTAATAATAAAAATACCTACTATCTATCAGAGCGGGATCGACAACAGTGGCGACAGCTAAAATTTGTTTAGGCACTTATCTTACCATATCTAACAATTCAGCAATAGCGCTAGCTATAGCCAATAAAATTTAATTCATGATATTAAGCCCATTTTTTACCAATCAATAATAATCATTTGTGATAACCTAATGGTCATCTGGGCCATTTAATTCACCTAAATTAGTTGTTTTTCAGCAGGAATAAGTTCACCGAGAACTCTCTCCGAACAGGTCATTTACATGAAGAATCCTGCTAAATATATAAAGCCTTATATTAATAACATTAAGAAATTGGCAAAAGAGATCTTACCTATTTTCCGTACTATTTTAAAGTTAATAGAAGCTAGGCTTATCCATCGTTTCACTACCTGGTTCGTAAAGGCCAACACTAGCTTTGATATCACGGTCTGGATGAGCTAGCAAATCCAGTACATACTGAACAATGGCTTGCCGAGTAATTTGAGCCCCGATAAAAGGTTCGCCCTTTTGTGTCGTAGCATAGGAGATATTACCCGGTTGATTATATAACCAAGTCATCCGCATATAGGTATAGTCCAGCCCAGATTGTTCAATATTTTTAAGATTGTTGCGTCGCTGAGTCGAAACATCGCCAATCATTGAGCGATCCCATTGACCAAATTTACCGCCGACTTCGCCATAAACGCCCAGTACACCGGCAATGATGATTCGTTTAGTACCGGTTACTTTCATCGCCGTGATGATGGAATTTGTGTCATGGTCAGAATCAACAAAAACGGCATCTTGTCCAGGCATTACCCGTTCAAGCAGTGCCTCGTCGGTAAAGTCACCGTCAATTATTTGCACACGGTCATTGTTGGTGTACTGATTCAAACGTGTATGCGCATTACGGGCATACAAGGTTAGATGTTTGTTACTTTCTTTTAACAAACGTTCAGTTAATTGGCTGGCAATCTGTCCAGCTGCTCCTAAAATTAAAATATTCATTAGTTCTCACCTTCTTGCTGATTTAAACGTTTTTCCGCATTTAGCATATGACTGTTATAATTATCGATTTTATACAGCAGATGGTCATGAGCGGCTTGCATTTTATTAATCCGTTCTTGCATTTCGTTCGCTTGTTCTCTTAACAATGTGGTCCGCGCTGGAATTGTTTTATCATCATCGTCAAAGGCCATCTTTACATATTCATGTAATCGTTCAACTGACATGCCTGCAGTGCGCATCGTTTTGACAAAATTTAATTGGTTGAGATTTCGTTCATTGAAATCGCGCAATTGGTTTTCTTTACGTGCTGCCGGTATAATCAATCCGGTTCGCTCATAATAACGAATGGTGTCATTGGATAGTCCAGTCCGTTTGTATGATTCAAGATACTCAAATCATTTTTTATTTCGTTACTATTGAACACCTTGGAGTTCACTTCAAGTCAAGAATGATTTACAAAAAGTAAAAAGCTTTAGCAGGAAATTTATTAAAATGAACTTTAGAAGTAAGAAAAATTGATAAGAGGTAAACAGTGTTTTCACAATTTCTATCAAGACGAAAAAAAGGAGAACTTTTTCAGTTCTCCTTTTTATTTTGAAATTTAATTGGTTCGACTGTAGTGCTCAAGTAATTCAGCCATGAAGGCTGATCCCTCGACGAAGTCTTGGATACGAATGTGTTCATTAGGGGCGTGAGGACCACTGCCCGCGTAATGAACACCCACCATGATAATAGCATCGTTTAAGACATCATAAAATGGAAAGGCGGGGCCGCCGCCGGCCATATTTGGGACAAGAGCGACGTGGTCACCGTAGACCTCGTTGGCAACCGACTGAGCTAATTTCACAAACGAATCATCAAGATTCGTTCTGAACGGCTGGACGCTGGCAGTCTTTGTTAGCTTAATATCGTTAAAACCGTTTCGGTCCAGGTGTTTGCGAACAAGGTCGAAAATTTCATCGGGATCCTGATCAGGAACTAAACGGCAATCCACCTTTGCAGATGCGGTTTTTGGAATGATGGTCTTGACGCCTGCTCCTTGATAGCCACTTGAAAGTCCATTGATGGTCATGGTTGTTCCATTCACCAAGTCGTATTCTGGTTGATCTGAGACTAATTCGGCTTTGATGCCGGCATTTTCAATTGCTTTTTGCCGATTAAAAGTTGTCTCTTGTACAACATTTTGTGTAGCGGCTGGCAGTTCTTTGACTTCGTCATAGAAGCCATCAACCAAGACATCACCATCAAATGATTTCATTGAGTTCAAGGCTTGAACGAGACGCCAGGCGGCATTTGGTGCGTAGGCTGCTAATGAAGAATGGATATCTCTTGCAGCAGTAGTTACTTCCAAATCAAAGGCAATGATTCCTTTGAGGCCGCAGGTAATTTGAAAGTCTTCATTTTCATCTTTACCGCCACCTTCCCAGATGCAGACATCTGAGGTGAGTTTATCTTGATGGGCCTTGACGTAATCACCAACTTTGGGGCTACCGATTTCTTCGGCGCCCTCAACGAAAAACTTGAGATTGACTGGCAGGCCGCCGTTTTCCATAAAGTATTTTACGACAGTCAGGCGGGAAATCAGCTCACCCTTATCGTCGCAAATACCGCGGGCATAGATTTTGTCGTCCTTGACGGTTGCTTGAAATGGGTCTGTGTGCCATTCTGGCAGGGGATCAGAGGGTTGGACATCATAATGGTTATAGAATAGAACGGTCTTATCACTGTTACCTTTAAAATAAGCGTAAACAACGGGATTAGCACCTTGATCATGCCAAACTTCAGTTTCTGTAGCGCCTAATTGATCAAACTGTTCTTGTAACCATGCTGCGGTTTCTGGGATGTTTTTATTCTGAGTCGAGATACTTTCAAGGGCTAAATAAGGAAAGTAATCGGTCAAATGTTGATTAACGTAGTTATCAAATTTTTCTCTATTCATAAGTTCTCCCATTTACAGCAACTTGATGAATACTGAAGCAATGATGACGGAGGCAACTGAAACGGTTGCAAAACCACCAACCAACATCTTTGGCATCATCTTGTTCAAGAGGTAATTTCTTTCTTCTTCAGTGTTGGACATGTTATGAGCAACTTCGCTGGTCATAATGTAATCCGCTGGGAAACCAAACAAGGCAGTCAAAGCACAGGCGAAGGCCATTTGCCATGACATGCCAAATGGCTTAGCCAAGGCCCAAGAAGCCAGGAACATACCAAGCATTCCAAGAGCAATCAAGACAATGATTTCAACAATGATTGAAAGCATTCCGTTTGGAGTGACAACGCTCAATTGTGAGAAGACGAAGGCAATCAAACCATACATCAACCAGTTGGCAACGCCGGCCTTTTCCAAGACCTTGTCTTCCAAGAAACCAAGTTGGTGAGCCAAAACACCAAAAATCAAATAAACGACGTTCACGTTTAAGAAGTTGTGAGTCAACATACCAAAGAGTTGCGCTAACAAAGCAACGGCAGCAACCTTGGTAATCATGTAGGCTGAAGTGCGGTAAGAGTCAGGAACAATTGACTTTTTCTCGACTTGGTTTTCGTCTTCTTCACGAACAATTAGGTCAGGGTTTTCCTTCTTTTCTTGATCGAAGTTTTTAAGCAATCGCTTACTTTCAGACTTTAACAAAGCTGATGTTAGTGGGTACCCGAAAATTGAATGGGTAACAAACATTGTCACTGGCAAAGCGATGAAAGCCGTTAGGCCCTGTGCCTTTAAACCAGTAATCATCAATGTGGCAGAAACTAATCCTCCAGTTAGTGGTGGGATAGCGGCGATAACTGATTGCCAGTTGAAGAAGAAGCGACCAACGATCATTGTCAGTGCGATGGTTCCACAGACTCCCAAAAGTAAGATACAAACAGCCTTCCATTGCTTCAGCAATTGGGTAAGACTCATTAGAGTCCCTAAGTGAACCAGCAATAATGCAATACAGATTGGGGCAAATTGTGCTCCAAAAGAAGCGGATGCTACAAACGTCTTTGGGAGGAAAGTCCAAAAGCCAAGCACGAACAAGATTGCTGTGACAAAGACAGAAGGAATGTAGGCATGACTCGCTTTTGATACCCATTCACCAATGAAGATGAACAGCATCACCATGAAAATTGAAAATACAAAAACCATTTAACGCACCTCTTTTTTTCTTTTTTATTTGCCAAACAACAAAAGAAAAATCCGTACAAACAAGAGGTTTGCACGGATTGATAAAAAAATATCCGTACAGGAGATTCACTCTGCCTGTACGGATGGTTAAGCTAACGATGAAAAAACTAGCTAAGCGTTCGTACACGAAACCAAATGATAATTGACAAAATCGCAATAATCAAAATGATTTGCAAGACGACGACAGCTAGAGCAGCAATCAATTGAATTTGAAGGCTAGATTTTCGTAGCATAGCTTTTTCCTTTTCGTTATTTTTTAAATTGTAATCATGATAGAACGATTATAAAACAATTGCAAGTATTTAATCTAAAAAAGTCTGAAAAAACTAATTTAGAATATTTTCTTACATTAATGGCACTAATAACTTTTAAATAAACAAAAATAAGGGGTTTACAAAAATATAATTAAGAATTATCATGTGCGAAGTATTAAAAAATAATTAGAAAGAGGGCGATTGCATGACGGAAGTTAGTTTTAAGAACTTTAATTTATTTGATGGTGAAACGGACAAAGTGACTGAAAATAGTTGGTTAACTGTCGACCAGGATACGGGAAAGATTGTTGATATGGGGACCGGTAAGGCACCGGAAGACGCAGTCGATTTTCAGGGGAAATATATAATGCCCGGTTTGATGAATTGTCATACTCATATTGTGGCTGACCCAACTCAGGGGAGTGGTGGATCAAACACAAATGAAACGGAAATTGCTGTTCGAGCAGTTGACAGTTTGCGGACGTTGTTAAAGTCAGGGGTTACCTACATTCGTGAGTGTGGTAGTGCTTATGATGTTGATATTACTTTCAACCGAATGAGCCGAGAGGGTAAGTTGAAGAAGGTACCACACATTTTGCCATCAGGTGGGGCATTTTCAATGACTGGTGGCCATGGTGATATGCCCAATATGGGAACTTTGGTTGACTCACCAGATGCAATGCGCCATGAAATCCGGGTTGGTTTGAAAAAAGGTATTAAAGCTGTTAAGTTGATTGCTACTGGCGGTGTTATGACCGAAGGTGATGATATGCCTAGCACTCAATTAAGTGTTGAAGAAATGCGGACCGCAGTTGTCGAATCCCACCACCAAGGTGTGCCAGTTGGTGCTCATGCCGAAGGGAATCTAGGGATCATGAACGCCTTGGAAGCAGGGGTGGACTCAATCGAACACGGTTTTTATGTTAACGATGAGGAAGCCGACATGATGGTCAAGAACGGGACCTATTTGACGCCAACCTTGACTGCCGCATGGGGAGTTGGTGTCTTGGCCAAGGGCAAAATTCCTGAATGGGAAACTAAAAAGATGGAGGTAGCCTTGGAAGATGGCTTTGCCAACATTAAAAATGCCTGGAAAAAGGGCGTTAAGGTAACACTTGGAACCGATGCAGGAACACCTTTTAATGACTTTACATTGACACCGGTGGAACTTGAATTAATGGTTGAACATGAGGATGCAACGCCATTTGAAGCATTGAGAACTTCATGGAATGCCGCTGAATTGATGAAAGTTTCAAACGAATATGGTTCACTAAAAGTTGGAAAGTATGCTGATTTCTTGGTCTTGGATGACAATCCATTGGAAAACATCAAGGCTGTGCAGCAAGAAGATAAGCAAGTTTACTTATCTGGAGCCCGTCAGTTTTAATTGAATTAGCCAATTAAAAAAGCCAAAAATTCTGATTGAATTTTGGCTTTTTTGTCAGGCACTAAAAAGCACTGGAAGATTGGTCAAAAATAGGCTAGAATAAAATAATATAAAAATGAAATTTATACAGTGACGCTGCTGTTTTGTGATGAAAATGAAAAAACCGACCAATCTTATTAAAAGGGTTAATCGGCAAACAGTTAAAATCATGGTTGTTTTCGCCCTGCTTTTATTGTTGCCCTACGCCTTTCATAAACTTTATGTTCCGCCAAACTACTATGCAGCATATGAAAGAGCCAAAAAATATAATGATAAGCAGTATCTATCAAGGCAAGAACTTTATGATCGTCTAACGGTCGAATCAGACCGTTACCATTATTCATCTAATGCGGCTAATTATGCGATTGATCGTTTACACTTGAACTGTAAGGCAAATGCGCTTCGGCGAGCCAAGCAATATCCATTTGATGGAACTTCGGAATCATTAACGAATATTCGCTGGCGTCTGTCGGTGAACGTCAATGGTGATCAATTTACAAACGATGAAATTGATTATGCGATTGCGCATTTGGATACGAAGGATGCCAAGGTAGAAGAGTTAACTGCACCAAATAAGTAAATCAAAAGTAAAAGGCACAACCCCAATCGGGGTTGCGCCTTTTTTATTATATTACTTAATTTAATGACCCACGACTTGTTTGAAAACATGGTAGTCGTAATTTGATTCGGTAAGAGGGTCTTCTTCGTGATTGGTGGTTGTTTGGGTTGGATAACCATCTTCGCGTTCGATTTGGAAGAGAGGACGTTGCTTGACTTCGGTAAAGATCTTACCAATGTAAGTTCCAACAACGCCAAGTGCAATCAAGTTTAATCCGCCTAACAACCAAATGGAGATCATGAGCGATGACCAGCCGGCAGTGGGGTTACCGACAAGTTTTTCAAAGAGGGTGTAGAGAATTTCGACGCCGGCAAAGCCGAGAACTAAAATACCAAGGTGGAGCAGCAACCTAATCGGTTGGATACTGAAACTGGTAATGCCATCAATGGCAAATGAGAGCATTTTCTTCAATGGGTACTTGGACTTACCAGCCTGACGTTCACCACGTTCGTAGTAGACCTTATCTGATTGGAAGCCAACCAGGGGAACCATCGCCCTTAGGAAGACATTCCTTTCGGGCATTTTGAGCAAGGCCTGAACAGCCACTCGACTCATTAGACGAAAATCAGCGTGGTTAGGGACTAGTTTAACCCCGAGCCAACCAGCGACCCTGTAAAAGGCCATGGCGGAATTCCGCTTAAACCAAGTATCGGTTTTCCGGCTGGAGCGAACGGCATAGACGATTTCATTACCATTTAGGTACTTTTGTACCATTTGACTGATAACGTCGGGATTGTCTTGCATATCAGCATCGAGGGTGATGACGATGTCTGCTAGCTTGATGCTTTCGGTCATACCGGCTAATAGAGCAGATTGGTGACCAAAGTTTTTGGAAAGCTTGACGCCAACTACGTCCCGATTTTGTTGTTCTTGTTGTTGAATCAGCGACCAAGTTTTGTCTTTTGAACCGTCATCAACAATTAAAATGAAACTGTCGGAACGGACCATTTGCTGTTCGATTAATTCAGCCTTTATTTTGCGTAAAACGTCTAATGTCGTTGGCAAAACTTCTTCTTCGTTATAGGCCGGTAAAATCAGGCCAAGTCTTGGAATTCTTGTTCTTGAAAGCAACATTTGGCACTCCTTTCGTCTACGGTGTGGGTTAATGATTAATGATTAGTAAATGGATGATAGGTCATAAAGAGTAGAGCTTGTATTGCCGCCCATACCACCGGCACCCATTGTACGAGTACCCATGCCTCGTCCGGTTTGAGTAGTTTGCTTTGTGCTAGTTGAGCTGGTTGATTGAGATGAGTCATAGGTAACGGTCTTTCCGTTTGCCTTGACCCAAGCCAAGATCTTCTTGATTTGGCCATCAGAACTCTTACTACGGTCACTCATGACAAAGTACTTCAATTGACCACTCTTAACCAGGTTCTTGAACTGCTTAAAGGTCATGGTTGGATCAGTTCCGTTATAACCACCAAGGGCCATGACGGCTTTACCAGACTTAATGATGTAGCCTGAGGCTGAGTTTGAATCAGTTGTAGCAAACAGGTACTTGGCTGAACCTTGATTCTTCTCGGTATAAGCCAAGAGCTTCTTGTTAACTGAGCCACCCATATCCGTGCCACCCTTAGAAAGTAGTGATGGACCAGCTGCTGGGATGGCGGCTGACGTGTGTGAGATTGTTGGTGTTAAGGCCCAGAAGCCACCCATTGCTAGAACTGCAACGGTTGTCAGGATTGCCTTGATTTTGTTTGCTACAAGCTTTGGGAAGAGCCAAAGAGCGGAGAGTGCAATTGCAGCAATAATCAAGATAACGGTGATGACTGGGTAGTAGGATGAAACATAGTAGGCTTGCAGCAAGAGTGTTGCTAAGACGGTCAAGCTAATGAGAATACGTCCGACAAATGGTTGAGTCTTATCAACGGTTTCGTCTTCAGTTTCAACATCAACCTTGAGCATCTTGTGAACAGCTGCGACACCAATTGCTGCCAAAGCGGCAATGGCTGGTGCCAACATAATCGTGTAGTAAGGATGGAAGAAGGAAGCGACGGAGAAGAATCCGTAAACTGGGACGAACCAGCCGGCCCAGAGTAAAACATCTTCTTGTTCGGCGCTAACGTGGTACCACTTGCTACCCTTCTTACGGAAGCCAAGCCAACCGGCAATCATTCCAAGAATGGCAAATGGTAAGTACCAACCAATTTGTGATCCCAAATCGACACCGAAGAGTCGGAATGGGCCAGCAGTTCCAATAGCAAATGCGCTACCGACACCGCCGCCGCCCATTTTACCGTTCTTACCGCCCATCTTACCGGTTGGTTTCTGACCAGTCATGCCTTTACCAGTAGGAGCTTGTCCCTTTTGTCCAGTTGGCATTGTTGGTGCATTACCGTTCTTACCAGTAGGGGCTTGTCCGGTTGGTGCCTGACCGGTAGGAGCTTGTCCACCGGCCTGAGTAGTGTTTCCTTGAGTGGTGTTGGTGTTGGTATTACCAGTTTGACCACCAGGTTGTTGCATTTGTTGGTTCTTTGTACCACCGGTACTCTTGGAACTCTTTTTGTTACCCATTCCGGCAAAAGTTCCACCAGTACCTGTAGATTGTCCAAGCAAACGTTGAGTTCCGTTATAACCAAAGGCTAATTCGAGAAGAGAGTTTGTTTGTGAACTACCAATATAAGGACGAGAATTCTTGTTGACTGAGTCAACAGCGGTTGGATAAGCGAGGGTAAAAACGGCTAGGGAAATTAATCCAAGACCAAACCAGCCAAGCTTTTTCTTCCAAGGAACTTTGATGGCAAACCAGTAATAAACAAACATTGCTGGTAGGATCATAAAGGCTTGGAGCATTTTGATGTTAAAGGCAACACCGATCAGGCCAAAGCTGACCAGAACGAGCCAGAGTTTTTGTTTTGTAACGGCCTTTTGTAACAAGAAGACAGCTAATAGTAGGAAGAAAACAAGGATAGCATCCATGTTGTTTGTTCGACTATTGGCTACAACTGTTGGTGTCAAAGTCATCACGAGGGCGGCAACACGGCCAGCCCAAGGGCCAAACTTTGGTGTCAAAAGTCGATACATTAAGTAAACGGAAGCAATTCCAGCCAAGACACTTTGTAGAACAACGGACCAGCCGTGGACACCAAAGATTTTAGCAGAAATGGCCATGAACCAGAGGGCTACTGGTGGCTTATCAACTGTAATAAAGCCGGCGGGATCAAATGCCCCGTACCAGAAGTTTGACCATGATTTGGTCATTGAAGTGATGGCTGCTGTATAGAAACTGTTGGCGCTGCCAGCATCCCAAATGCCCCAGCCATAAAGAAAGGCGCTGAGCACGAGGATACCAACGAGGTACCAATCGAGTTTTTTAATCCTAAAGTTTCGCAAAAGCGAGGACCTCCTTGTAATGAATAAACATAGCTTAAACCCGGTTGCCTATATAAAAATTAACTGAGCATCAAGTGAATATTAAATTACTAGGCAACAACGGGGTGCCCCTGGCACCTTCATTGTAGTTTATTTGTCTTGAAAATGCTTTGATTTGTGACAAATCGATTGCTTTTTACATCCTCTTGTCAAATTTGTATATAATTAGAAGAAAGTAAACTTTGCTTTTCAGCTTGTCCGAAATTGGCCTTGCTTAAGAGCTAGTCAAAGGGGGAAACAACATGAAGATGTTAATTATTCAAGGTCACCCTGACCAAGAATCATTTACCCATGCTAATGCGATGAGCTTTGCGGCTGTGGCGAAGGAAAAGGGCCATGAAGTTGAGGTTGTTGATTTGGCCACCGCCAAATTTGATAGTGTCTTGCGCTTTGGTTACCGTCAACATATGGAAGACGAGACTTTCCCAAAGAAAGTTCAGGAAAAGATTGCTTGGGCCGACCGGATTTCATTTTTCTTCCCAGTCTGGTGGTCAGCTGAACCTTCTGTTTTGAAGGGGATGATTGACCGCGTCTTTACTCCGGGATTTGCTTACAACCGCCGTAACGGTAAGATTGTGAAGCATTTGACCGGTAAAAAGGCAGATGTCTTCACTAGCTCGAACTTTGGTGGCTGGTACTACAAGATGTTTGGTAATTTGGTTAGTCGCTACAAGCTGGGAATTTTTGCTTACACGGGGATTAAGTTGAATAAGGCTTACGTTTTGGGACACATGGATTCAGGTGTGACACAAAAAGACCGTGAAGCTTACATTGAAAAATGCGCTGCAACAATTAATTAAAACAAAAAAGGACTTGTGCTTCGCTATGGAGCACAGGCCCTTTTTACTTATTGTTTTTGTAGCTTTGAGTGGTGCACGCTGTAGACAAAGTAGAAGATGACACCAATGACTAGCCAGATTCCAACGGAAATTTTGGTGATATTTGGCAACATAACGATAAAGAAGATGCTGCATAGTCCGGCAATGATTGGCAAGAATGGGTACCAGGGCATTTTAAAACCGGTGTTTTTGATGTCTTTACGTTGACGTAGCTTAATAATACCAAATGATATGAATGTAAAGGCAATCAGTGTTCCGGCATTAATTAAAGAAGCGAGTTGCGTCAATGGTACTAAGCCGGCAAAGATTGCTTGAACGACGGTGGCAATTATGATGGCATTAGTTGGCACGGCATGCTTTTGACTGACGTTGCCAAGTTTTTTTGGCAACAGACCATCACGACCGAGGGCATAAACCAAGCGAGAGCCACCGATAAACATGGTGACCATGGCGGTAAAGATACCAAAGAGGGCCCCAATGGTGATGAGTTTATTCCAAGCAGTCAAATGAATCAGTTGCAAAGCGTAGGCGGCGGGATCATCGACGTTTAAGTCTTTGTAATTGACAATTCCGGTTAAGACGAATGAAAAAGCGACATATAAGACAACAGCGATAATAACTGTCCCTAAAATTCCCTTAATAACATTTTTACCAGGGTTAATAGTTTCGGCAGAGTTTGATGCTAGCGCGTCAAAACCGATAAAGGCAAAGAAGACGGTTGCGGCCGCGGTGAAAATACCACCCATGCCAAAGGGAACACTATGAAACTCCTTTGGATAGAAAGGAACATAGTTGCTGGTTTTAACATAGAAAAAACCAACACCAATAAAGAGAATAATAATCGCAACTTTGACGATGACGGCAAAATTTTCAACTCGTTTTGATAATTCAGTTCCAACCATCAAGATAGCAGCAATTACTAAAACAACGATAACCGCTGTCAAATTGATCAAGCCACCTTCCATCGGACTGGCCTGTAAGGCTTTGGGCAAGTTGATACCCAAGCCAGCCAAAATATTGTTATTAAAATAGGCGGCAAAACCGGTGGCTTCGGCGGAAACAGCCAAGAAGTATTCCAAAATTAATGACCAGCCTAAGATCCAGCCAATGAACTCCCCATAAATAACAGATCCAAATGAGTAGGCAGAACCAGCAATCGGCATTGCTGAGGAGAATTCAGCATAGGCCATGCCGACCAGTCCTGATACCAAAGCGGCAATCAAAAAGGCGATAGCCACTGCGGGACCGGCATGGCTAGCTGCTTCGTGACCGGGCAAAATGAAGATTCCGGTTCCAATCACGGCACCAATGCCCAGGGCTACCAAGTCTTTGGCGGTCAGTGTTTTTGCCAAACGTGAATCGGCCTGCATAAAGTTCGCGACAGATTCTTTTTTAAAGATGTCCATATTTATACCTCGAATGATTTATTTCTATATTTATTACTATAGAAGAGATGGTAAAATAAGTACAATTAATAAATGAGATACTTGCATAAGGAAAAACGATTTATGAACCGCTTACTTGTTCTTGAAAAAATCCTACAAATGAATAGTTTTACCAAGGCCGCTGCAGCTTTAGGCTACACGCAATCATCCGTTAGCCAGATGGTGACGAGTTTGGAAAAGGATTTTGGCATTCAATTACTAAAACGTTCAAGGCAGGGTGTTTCATTAACGCCAGAAGGACAAAAACTCTACCCTTATATTGAACAGTCGCTTCGGCAATACCAAACGCTACAAGAAACAGCGGGGGCTATTCGCGGCTTGAAAACAGGGACAGTACGAATTGGGGCGATTACGAGCGTTAGTTGTTATTGGTTACCCGACCTTTTTAAACGTTTTCAAGAAAAGTACCCGGCCATCGAATTTGTGTTGCAGCAGGGGGATTATGGCACAATCGTCAACTGGATTCGAAATGGCACGGTTGACTTTGGTTTGATGACCGCTGACTATGGGGATGGTTTTGCTAAACAAATTATTCACACGACAGAAATGAAAGCTTTTGTCGCAAAAAGCCACCCGTTGGCAAAGTTAGAGAAGATACCAATCGCTGCATTGGCGGAGGATCCGTTCATTTTGGTCGAGGGTGGCGGTTATAGTGAACCCTTAGAATCCTTTAAAGAGGCTGGGCTTCAGCCAAATGTGCGTTATCGCATTCAAGACGACTACACAATTATGGCGATGGTCGAGGCGGGTTTGGGCGTGAGCATGTTATCCGAACTGGTTGCGACTCGAACGGATTTTAATGTGGTGACCAAGTCAATCGATCCTGTGGTCAAACGTCCCGTTGCCATTGTTTATCGGGAAAAGGAAGCGTTGCCAATTGCCAGTCAGTACTTTATTGATTTTCTAGTGGCTAATCAAAATGAGTTAATTTAAAAAGGCCCCACTAGGCAGTGGGGCCTTTTTTATGTGAATTATTCTTTGTCAAAAAAATTATCTGGCATCGTATTGACCAAAAAGTCAGCCATTTCTTCTGGGCTTTCCTTAGCCCCGTTTTGCAACCAGGCCATCATAACGTGAAAGGAAGCACCAAAAACAAAGATATGTTTATAATTAAAGCCATGCTTTTTTTCAGGATGTTTAGCCTTGATAATTTCGCCAAAGTTGACAAAAAATTCATAAATATGGCTGGAAAGCCCTCTGTCGATTAACAGCATAAAGCGTTCTTCCTGGCTTTTAAATGCAACAAAAGAATCAGTAAAGCGCATCTTCATGGTTTCCCGGGTGCGATTATGGGGGATTGAACTTTGTTTCTCTTGCTCATGGTGTTGGGTAACCAAACAGGTTAAATAAAAGGTGAGAATATCCTCAATACTATCAAAGTTGCGATAGTAACTGACCCGGGCGACTCCCGCTGACTTAATGAGTTGAGCAACACGAATTTCTGAAAAGGGTTGTTCTTTCAATTGATCAAAAAAGCCGTCAACGATTTGTTGCTTTACTCGGATGTTTTCTTGTTGACCAAATTTCATATTTTTCCTCCACGACAAGAGTGCCGTTTTGTGATTAAAATCGTTTATTACTAGGAATAGTATAGCAGATAAATTATTTTAGTGAAACAGGTTGACTCAGTTAAAATTAACTGTTACACTATGTTCCACAAAGTAACTGGTACAAATTGTACCACGAAAGGAAATAACGATGGAAGCAGTTCAAACAAATAATCGAACTTACAATCGAACACTTGTCGTCGTCGTCATGATGATTGCCATGGCGGCTGGTGCTTTGATGCAAACATCATTAGGGACGGCTATTCCTTCCCTAATGAAGGCTTTTGATATTAACCTGTCAACTGCCCAGCAAGCAACAACATGGTTCCTTCTCTTTAACGGAATGATGGTCCCATTGTCTGCTTACTTAGCAAACCGAATTCCAACAACGGTTTTGCACATGATTGCCTATGCCTTACTTTTTGTAGGGGTTTTGGTCACAATGTCAACGCCAGAAAATAGTGGATCTTGGTGGATCTTCATTGTTGGTCGGATTATCTCAGCCATGGCATTTGGAATTATGATGCCAATGATGCAAATTGTTATCTTGAACATGTATGCCCCCGAAGAACGAGGAGCAGCCATGGGAGCGATGGGATTGGTCATTGGAATGGTTCCTGCCATTGGTCCAACATTGTCTGGCTGGATTTTGAAGCAAGACCACACTTTCTGGGGCTTCACTTTGTCAGATAGTTGGCGCTCAACTTTCCTAATTCCTTTGGTAATTACTGGAATCGCCTTAGTTCTAACACCATTTTTGATGCGCAACGTTGTGCCAACCAAGAAGGTTAAGTTGGACTTCTTATCACTATTCCTCTCAACCATTGGTTTTGGTTTGTTCTTGTGGGGCTTCACCAACGTCGGCTCACACGGATGGGGTAACGTGCCAAATGTGCTTGTGCCAATCTTTGCCGGGGTATTCCTCATCGTCATCTTTGTTTGGCGTCAGTTGAAGTTGTCAAACCCATTCTTGGACGTGAAGGTTTTCTTGACGAAGGACTTTACTATTCCATCTGTTGTCGGAATTTTGGCAATGATGGCCATGTTTGGTGTTGAAATGATGTTGCCAACGTACTTGCAAAACGTGCGTGGCTTGTCAGCCTTTGATTCTGGATTGACTTTGCTTTGGGGAGCTTTGTTGATGGGAGTCTTCAGTGCCATCTCTGGAGCCTTGTACAACAAGGTTGGGGCAAAGGTATTGGGAATGGTTGGTTTTGCCATCCTTGGTTTGGGAACTTTCCCATTCTTGTTCCTAACACCTGAAACACCAACGATTATCATTAGTGTCTTGTATGGTGTCCGAATGGCTGGAATTGCCATGGCCATGATGCCAATGACGACCAAGGCGATGGCTGCTTTGCCTGATGCAAAGACATCTCATGGTACTGCCGCTAACAACACTTTGCGTCAGGTTGCCAACTCAGTGGTTGTGGCTTTGTTGACTTCTGTTGTTCAAAACGTGATTAACAACAACACACCAAGCAACCACATGAAGGTGACGGAACCATTGCGTTATGCAAGCAAGATGCTCGATGCTTCTTTGGACGGTTTCAAGATTGCCTTTTTGATCAGTCTTGGCTTTGCCGTTCTTGGTTTCATCTTGGCATTCTTTGTTAAGTCAGAAAAGGAGGAAGCTTAATCATGATTTTAGTAATTATTCCGATTTTTGTTGTCTTAGCTGCTGCTAGTTGGTTCTTAATTTCTTCAAAGGTTTTAAAGTCAATTTTTGGAACTATTTTCACCATTGGCGCTGTTGCTTCAATCGGCTTGCTATCGGCTAACATGGATAGCCATTATGGAATGAAGAAGGAAACGACCGTTACGACCACACAAGTTTATTCAGCTGCACCAGCACAAATGCCAATTGGCATGGCAGCTGCTAAAAAGATTGGTACGGACGACTATGTTCTTGTTTATAAGGACAAGCCTTCTGATGCACAGGCAACGGCTCACTTTGCTCCTGATACGAGCGATATCGTGAAGTCAGTCAAGTCATCGGCAACCTTCAAGAAGACCGATACAACAACTGCTCAAGTTAAGACAAGCACGACGAAGTGGGTTTATAAGAATGACACTTACAAGTGGCTCTTTAAGCAAGATAAGGAAGATAACTTGGTTAAGGCAGTCCATACTTTGGAAGTGCCAGCCACTTGGCAAGTTGCTATCAAATAACATACGTTAAGACAATTTTGCTTATTTATTCTTCTTTCTCCAAAACACCCGGGTTCTGCTTCCCGGGTGTTTTTATGTGTAATGAAAGTGTCTTTGCTATAATCGAGATAAGAAAACCTGATTGGGGGAGCTGCAATGTTGACACCATTGGCTTATTTTTTAATTGTGATGATCTTGGTGGCTGCCGGTGCAGTGGTATTAGATCAACGAAATTTTATTTTTGGTAGCTTGTTGATTTTTTCGATGATTTTGGGGGTGTTGGCAGCTTACCTGAAATTGACTGGTTATGTGATTGATCAACATTGGACCGCCTTGGCTTTGGCTTTGCTGGCTTTTCCGGTTGTTGCGTTACTGGCCATTATTGTTTGGTTAGTTCACAATACCAACATTATTTCGCACCGGGAAGGAAAGAGTTTTACGGCTAAGCTTTCCTTATTTTTGGCGCTGACGCTGGGCTTGGACTTCTACCTGTTATTCCTAGTGGGTAACGTTCATGGTGCTTACGCACGCTTTGCCTACATTTCGGGCTTGGGCGTCTATAATACCTTCCTGCTGTTGTTTATCAGCTACTTACTGTATTCCTTTGTTTACCAAATTTGGCCAACGCCAAAAAAGGCCGATTACATCATTGTGTTAGGAAGTTATATTCACAACGGCCGGGTTACACCCCTGCTCCAAAGTCGTGTAGATAAGGCATTGGCATATTATCGGGCGGCCGCTGCAGACCACCGTCCAAAGCTCGTGGTTTCTGGTGGCCAGGGTGCTGATGAAAGTACTTCTGAAGCCAACGCGATGAAAGAATATCTCTTGTCAGTTGGGGTGCCTGACCAGGATATTATTGTCGAAGACCAGTCGCGCAATACTTTTGAGAATTTTATGTTCTCCAAGGAAAAGATTTTACAAGATTGGCAGGGCCAGAATGGGCAACAGCCGGTCATTTTGTTTGCCACAAGTAACTACCACGTGATGCGGGCCAGCCTTTACTCCAAGAGAATTGGATTTCGGGCTAGAGGGATTGGGGCACCAACATCCTTTTATTTCTTGCCAACGGCTTTAATTCGAGAATACGTTGGTATTTTATCTTACTATCGCATTATTGCCTTTATGCTCTTTGTTTTTGAGGCTTTCTTAGCCTATCTACTTGCATTTTAAAAGGACGGCCCAAGCGGACCGTCCTTTTTATTAGGCGATTAAATTGTAAATGATAAAGACGAGGCCGATTAAGAAAAGAAAACCGGCAATCATTAGCAGTGGAAACATGCTGGTATCGCCTTCTTTTAAGAGTTTAAAGCCGTGAGCGGCGGCAAAAGCGATAATCAGTAGGGCAAAAGCAACAACGAATAGTCCAACCAAGGCCATGATGGTCTCCCTTAAAAAATATAATTATAGTCAATATTATAGCGCGTTTGCCGGGCTCATTTCGCATCATTAGTTAAAAAAGTTAGCGAAAAATGGACCAATTTGCTAATAACTGTACGGTAATAATCCAAAACGGCAGTGCTAGGGTGGCAAAAATGGTGGAAATCAGGGATGCGTTTGAGGCCAGTAAACTTTGGTGATTAAAGGCGATGGCATAATTGACGGCCACTGTCGCGACGGGAGTAGCCATCATGATAACCATCGTGGCAAAGGCCACGTGATCAATCGTTAGTAGATGAGTAGCTGAGCCAGCGGCTAAGAGGGCAATCATGATGATTGGCACCAAGATAATCTTATTAGTAGAGTAGTACCAAGCGGTTTTGTTTTTTAGCGCAGCAGATAGCGGCATTTGAGCTAAGTTAGCGCCAATGGCAAGCCAGGCTAGGGGAGAAGCTAGTCCAGCTAAGAGTTTGAACCAATTAAAAAGCCAGGGCCAGGTCACGTCGATTCGATAAAAAGCAACGGATTGGGAGGGAACATGAATGGTGGGAACATTGTTTTGAAGCAACCACAGAACTAAGCCAATTAAGGTAGCTAAGACAATCGGGTTCACAAACATCTTTTTGATGTGTTCGCCTCGCATCTTTTCACCAGACATTTTGATATAAGCGTATGAATAAAGAAAGACCCGGTAGCCAATATTAAAGACGGATGCATACATTATGCCTCGGCTGCCATAGATAGCTCCAGCAATTGGCAGGCCAAAGAAGGTTGTTGAGCCAAAACTAGTCAGTATACCTAAAACGCTTTGCTCATCCTTTGAATAGCGTCGATAAAAAAGAAAGGGCAAAGTTGGAATTAAGATTGGATAAATCGCCAGTCCCCAAAACAAAACGGCAAAACTTTGTACCATGGTTTGATGGTCTAAGGGAGTCATAAAGGCAGTCAGGGCTAATAAGGGCAAAGCGACGGTCATGGTGATGGTTGTTAGCGCTTAGACCGCATGCTCGTTGATTTTTCCTTTCTTGCGCAGCCAAAAACCTAGTAAGATAGTCCCTAGGGTTTCTAAGATTGCGGTTAAAATTTGTGAATCTGTTAGTGTTTTATTGAGAACATGTGTTAAATTCATATTTTCTCCCTAATTAGAATCGTTTTATTATTTGAATAATAATGTACCACTCTTTTCAGGGGAGGTTGATAATTTGGTTACCATCTTGGGCCTTTGTAACAATTTGTAATATTAAAAAGCAAGCGAAAACTTGTTCGATTATCGAAATTCTTGTATAATTAACTTATTCTTCATGAGCGACATAAAAGCCCCAACCAGCTAGGTTGGGGCTTTTCTTTTACTTACTAAAATCAACAGTTGGATTACTCTGAGCAGAACTATCTGCGGCGAAGTAATTTAACTTGTGATGATTTGTCATCGATGCCACTAAGGAACCTGGAAATGAAACAACTTTATTATTGTAGTCTTGAACAGCTTGGTTGTAGACCTTGCGTTCATAGGTGACGCGGTTGTTGACGCCTTCCAGTTGGGCCATCAAAGTTTGCATCTGATCAGCAGACTTCAAGGTTGGATAGTTTTCATTAATGGTTGAAACCATCAAGTTAAAGGCCTTATCTTGACTCTGCATGGCAGATGTTTTTTGATCTTGGCTGTTAGCGGAATCGTAGCTTTGCTTTGCTTGATTATACTGAGTCCGGGCTTCAGCAATCTTGCCATAAATGGCAGATTCTTGTCCCTGAGACCCCTTAACAGCGTTGACCAAATTGGGAATTAGATCTGCTCGATTTTGTAAGGCAGTCTGGATGCCACCGGTGGCGGCATCAACTTGCTGCTCTTTACGAGATAGTCCATTAGCGGAACTAATAAAGCCGCCAATCAGCAAGATGAAAACGAGGACGACTGCCCCGGTTACCTGCCAAGAACGCTTCCTATAAAAGGGCGTCGTTTCATTAATGATTGTCATGGTTGTTATCCTTTGCTATGATTAGCATCATTTTACTGGGCTTCAGTGCAAGTTGCAAGCGGCACTTTAAAAATCAGAACCACCACCACCAAAATCACCGCCGCCACCGGAGTCGTTCCCGCCGCCAAAGTCGGAGCCACCATCAAAGCCATCAAAACTATCGAATTGATTTGGGTTTTGATAGTCATCACGGTAAGAGCGCGGACCAGAAAAGAGGTCTGATAAAAACCAGCCTCCTAAGAGCCAGTTCCAGGGTGAAAAACCGCGGCCTGGCCGGTAGTGGACGTTTGGACGTTGCCCTTGATAACTAGCACTGGCTTGTCCGTTCATTCGCCGCATTGATAACCAAACAAAGCAGATGATGGTCAACAAAACGAGAACAAGGATGCTGGCAACTAGTAGGCTGGAACCACTGTTTTGGCTACTTGCTTGCTTTGTCGTCGCTGTTGTTGGCAAGGTGGCCGCTACTTCCGTAAAGAGTTGGCGGATACCAAGGTCCACAGCGGTTGAATCTGACGACTTAAGCTGGTCTTTATGAGCTTGAAGTAGCTGATAAATTTTACCATCGGGTAAGACAGATTCGGCGCCGGTTCCGGTCACGACGCGGACATTGTTTTGCCCGTTGTTTTTAGCAAAGACAATAATGACGCCGTTGTCTTGGCCTTTTTTACCGGCATGCCAAATTTGCCGTAAGGTTAAGTCGTTGGTGAAATCACGGATGGACTGACCATCGGTATTATTGACCGTTAGGACCGCAACTTGTGGCTGTTCTTTGGTCTGCTTGAAGGTCTGTTCTTGCTTCAAAATGGTTTGCTTGGTCTGCTCGGATAAAATGTGGGCAGAATCAGTGACAACAAAGTTAGCACTCGGTTTGATTTGGTGGGGGTCTTCAGCCGCAGCGTGGAGATTGTTGGCACCAAAGAGCATCAGCAAGAGGGCTGTTAAGAAAAGTAAGCCAGTTTTTGTTTTGGAAAGAGCCATTTGTATTACCTTTTTACCTTATTAGAAGCTTAACGTTTGATGCCGGTACTATTATTTTTTGCTTGTTTTGGTGCCAATCGATCACCGTTGTTCGAGTTTTCCAAAACAAGTTCGCGAATTAAGTTAATTACTTCTGGGTTTTCTGGCAACTTGGAGTGGCCCGCATTGTCTCCAGAAACGGTGGTTTGCGTATATTTGGCCACGTTCTTTTGGAAGATGTATTTACCAGAAAGTACGGACTGGACAGGGACGGTTCCGTCATCTGTATAATCTTCTGAACCGGCAACCGAATAAACGACCAAGTCACTTGGTAGGTTATCGGCGTTATCAATCATATCCGATAACATCGTTGTTTGACGGGTAGTTGACGTTTCAGAGAAGTTGTATGGCGTACCAAGCGTCATTAAAGTCCGAATGTGGAAGTTTGATGAATTATAGTAGTTTTCCAAATAATCCGTCCAAATTAAGCCACCGTTAGAGTGGCCAACGGATGAGAATGTCCGGAAATGGTACTTGCTTTGCAAATCAGTCATGACCTTTGAAAGGGCTTCTGAATCTGCTTGAATGGTTGGATAATTATCTTGGTTCCGTTCAAAACCAACGACAATAAATGGTCGACGGTTATCGGTAGAAAGGTGACCTGAATAAGTCAGGCTACCATCCTTATTAACCTGTACCTTCAAAACGGAGTGAGTACCCTTATCGCGGTCTTCTGCGTTGATAGTGGCAAAGAGGTCGTCAAAGCGACGAACGGTCGCACCAGAACCAGGAACGAAAATGACCGGTTCGATTCGTGACCGCTGAATTGCTCGGTCGTTATGGTGTTCTGATTGCATCCAAACGCGGCCAAAAAGAGCCATTACTACCGTCACCAGTACCGTCAGGAAGAGCATAAATTTTGCACTTTTAGTCATTTTCTTCCTCCTCTACTAGCATATCTTTGACAAAGGGCCAGTAAATGGCGATTGATCCGGCAACAACTAGCAAGGACACAATAAGTGACCGCCAAGGAGTTTGACTGGCTAAAAAGCCAAGAAGGAGGTGGGGGGTTCCATTTGGCGTACTAAAGACAACTGGTCGGATAAAGTTTAACTTAATGGCTAGGCCAGCGGCTGTGGCGCCCCAAAGGGAACTCAAAATCATTGGCACCAATGTTAGTGGCCGGAAAAACAATGGTAATCCGTAAGCTAAAATACGATTGCTATCAAATAAGGCAGGGAGTAGCGCCCACAAACCAAGACGCCGTGTTTTCTTTGCCTTAGCAAAAATTAACAGCAAAGCCAATCCAAGTGTGGCACCAACACCACCAATTAAGGCTGCGGCAGTCAGAACTGAATATGGGTTTTGTGGTTGTGGCAATGTTGCCATCACTGATTGATAAACGGCATTCAGGTTCGTGTTGAACTGGGCCAAATCAGTAACCCCGGTGGTCAAGTCTAGGGGAATGCTAATACCTAAGACCATCAAAATTGGTGCAAGTACCGCTACTAAAGCCAAACTATAAAAGTGAGCAAAGAAATCAGACGAAAAGAAGGTCGTGTATGTTCCTTGGGTCACGAGATTTGGTAAGAAAGAGTAAAAAACAGTCACGGCAACACTAATGATTGCTGCCCAAACCAGGTAAGCAAAGCCCATGTCTTGTAATCGGTTTTTACTAATCTTAGTTAATCCTAAGTATGAAAGATTAATCAGGTAGGCAACTAAAAGCGAAAGGCCAAGGTGAATCGTTAGTTGTCCTTGGCTTGAAACGGTTGAAAAAGTTTGAACCAAAACAAGGCCAAAGTTGACTGTGACCGGAAGAATTGTATCTCGATTGGCTGACAAATGAGCGGTCAGATACTTTTTGGTCCATAAAGCCACCACAAAAGCGACGATTAGGTAGTCAAGAATGTTGGTGATGCCTTGTGAAAACTGAGGGCTGTTAAAAACGTGCACCTTATAATGAAAGATGGCAGCAAATAATGCGCCGGGGTCTAAAAATAATCGAGTAATCAAACGCCAATAAACATCAATAATTACCAAAGGTAATACAAGTTTAAATGAAGAAAATAGATTTTTAACGGGTAATAAGTTAACCCAAGCTCGATCCCATTTTTGAACTTTCACTAGGATCTTTGCGAACATATGCTGAATGCCTCCAAACTTTCCCAAAAATTTGGGTAGTATTGTCAAAATTGATATTGTGCTATAATAGTAAAAGTGTTTTACTAGTTAACACTGATAATATGCCAATAATTATAACACTAACCGAACAATTTTGGGGGCGTCACGCGATGTTCAAGCGTTTTATTAGCAGGCCCTGGGTGGCATTTCTTGCCAAGACCTTGGCCTATTTTTTAATCATTTTAGCCTTGATTTACCTGTACGGCTATTCCGGCGTCACCGGGGGCCACTTCATTTATAACGAATTTTAATATAATAAGAGGAAGCGACAAATGATTGATAACATTTACAAGAATATTGATGCCTACGCAGTTGAGCATCCTGATGCGGTTGCTTACGATGGCCTAGGTCATACTTATACTTATGGTGACTTGAAGTCTTATTCAGATTCATTGGCAGCATTTTTGGACGAGCAAAACTTGCCAGAAAAGGCACCAATTATGGTTTTTGGTGGGCACCAATTTGAAATGGTTGCCTCATTCTTAGCTGCGGTCAAGTCTGGTCACGCTTATGCGCCAGTTGATAAGGATTCAGCGAAGGATCGAATTGAAAACATTTTAGAGATTGGTCAACCAGCAGCGGTAATTGCACTGGATGAATTGCCATTGGCAATCGATTCAGTACCAGTCTTTCAAGGTGACGAGTTGCAAGCAGCCTTTACTGCTAAGCGCTCTTACGAATTAACGCACCCAGTATTGGGCGATGATAATTACTACATCATCTTTACTTCTGGAACGACTGGAAAGCCAAAGGGTGTTCAAATTTCACACAAGAATGCCTTGTCATACTTGAACTGGTTGTTCTCTGATGAATTTGATTTGCACCGTGGTGACAATGTCTTGACGCAGACACCATTCTCATTTGACGTTTCTGTGATGTCATGGGGTGGTTCACTGTTGATGGGTGGTGTAATGAAGCCATTGTCAAAGGAAATTGCCGATGACTTCAAGCAACTCTTTACGGTCTTGCCTGAAATGGACTTGGACTTGTGGGTTTCAACGCCTTCATTTGCCAACGTTGCTCTTTTGAGCCCTGACTTTAAGCAAGAAAATTACCCTCGTTTGAAGAAGTTCTTGTTCTGTGGTGAAGTTTTGACTGCCACAACGTCAAAGAAGTTGCGTGAACGCTTCCCTGACGCGCGAATCTTCAACACTTACGGACCAACGGAAGCAACTGTTGCCGTTTCAGCCATTGAAATTACTGATGAAGTCTTGGCGAAGTACGACAAGTTGCCTATCGGTTACATGCAACCAGAAATGAAGGCAACCATTATGGACCAAGATGGTTCAGTCTTGCCTGCTGGTGAAGCCGGTGAAATCGTTTTGTCAGGAGCTGCTGTTTCAAAGGGTTACTTGAACAACCCCGAAAAGACGAAGGCGGCCTTCTTGACGGTTGATGGTGAACCTGGTTACCGGACTGGTGACTTGGGTTACGCCGATGAAGATGGCCTTTTGCACTACAAGGGCCGAGTTGATTTCCAAATCAAGTTGCACGGTTTCCGGATTGAATTGGAAGAAGTTGCCCAACACTTCTTGAAGTCAAAGTGGGTTGAACAGGCTGCTGCCGTTCCTCGCTATGATGCTGATGGAGAAGTTAAGCAGCTCTTGGCCATTGTGGTTCCAAAGGAAAACAACTTTGAAAAGCCAATGGACTTGACCAATGCCATCAAAAATGACTTGAAGGATATCATCATGCCTTACATGATGCCATCACGCTTTATTTACCGTGACGCAATGCCTTTGACACCAAACGGCAAAGTCAACCTTAAGGGCTTGATTGCCGAGGTGAATGGTAATGCCTAATTTACAACCCTATGCCGATCCGACCTATTTCTTTTACCTCTTAGTGGCCTTAGCGCCATTAGCCATTGGGCTTTACTTTGGTAAGCGCTTTGTCTGGTATGAGATTTTGGTCTCATTGGCTTTTATCTTTTTAATTTTCGATACAGGTCAGTACGTTAAACAGGGTGTAGCCATTCTGGTTTATAGTATTTGGCAGTTCTTGCTGGTTACCTTTTATTCGGCTTACCGCAAGAACAGAAATGCTAACTGGGTCTTCTATTTGATGGTTGCCTTATCAATTCTGCCAATTACTTTGGTCCGGTTTGGGGCCATTGGTGTCTATAAGCCAGAATTCACCCTGCTTGGTTTCTTAGGAATTTCTTATTTGACTTTCCGGTCAACTGGGATGATTATTGAGACACGGGATGGTGCGATTAAAGAGTTTAAGCCAGTAATGTTCTTGCGCTTCATGCTCTTCATGCCAACCCTGTCATCAGGACCAATTGACCGCTATACCCGTTTTGCGGGGGATGCGGGTTCAGTTCCTGACCGTGCCGACTATATTGAAATGTTGGCATATGCCGTTAAGTCTTACTTCTTGGGCTTTGTTTATAAGTTCATTTTGTCTTACTACTTCGGCCAAATCGTCTATCCTTTCTTCCAAAGTTTGGCAATGGGCGATAACCACCACGGCTTTTCTTGGTGGTTAGTAGCAGTGGCTTATTCCTACGGAATGTACTTGTTCTTTGACTTTGCGGGTTATTCTCGCTTCGCCATAGCAACATCTTATCTGATGGGGATTAAATCACCAATAAACTTTAACCAACCTTACCGTGCTCACAACATTAAAGATTTCTGGAATCGTTGGCACATGTCTTTGTCATTTTGGTTCCGTGATTTCGTCTTCATGCGCTTCTCATTTTTGGTAATGCGTAAGAAGTGGATTAAGAGCCGTAACGCGGTGTCAAATGTGGGTTACTTGGTCAACATGATGGTCATGGGACTCTGGCACGGTTTGACTTGGTACTATATCCTCTATGCTTTGATGCATGGAACTGGAATGATTGTTAACGATGCTTGGTTACGCTACAAGAAAAAGCATCGCGATCAGATTCCTCACAACAAATTCACGGAAGTGTTTGCCATCTTCTTGACCTTCAACTTCGTGATGTTAACATTCTTGGTATTTTGTGGATTCTTGGACAAATTCTGGTTCCACCATTAATAAAGGAGAAATACAATGGACGTAAAAGCAGGCGTATTAGAAGTTTTGAACAACATCATTGGCGAAGACATGTCTTCACAAATGGATGAAAACTTGTTTGATTCAGGTTTGTTGGACTCAATGGCAACAGTTGAATTGTTGCTTGATTTGGAAAACAAGTTTGGTATCCAAGCACCTGTTTCAGAATTCAACCGTGAAGACTGGGACTCAGCTAACAAGATTATTGCTAAAGTAGAAGCATTGATGGGATAAAACCTCATGTCTAACAAGAAAAAATTGTGGCAGATCTTTGGCCCGGTGCTAGCTGCGCTGGTGCTTATCGGCCTGGTCTTTTTTCTGCCCTTCCCGTTGACCCACTATAGTCAACAAGACTTGCGGGAAGCATCCGTTTCTTTCTCAAGTCAGATTGTTAAGGGTGAGGCGGTTAAAAACGCTGCCTTTAATGATAAAAAAGTAAATTATATTCCGTTCTTTGGTTCTTCAGAATTGTCTCGTTTTGATTCATTACACCCTTCTGTCTTGGCAGAAAAGTATAACCGCTCTTACCGACCATTTATGCTCGGTAAGGCTGGTTCTGAATCAATGGTTCATTTCTTGGATATGCAAGAAATGCCTAAGGCCTTGGACCACAAGAAGGCTGTCTTTGTGATTTCACCACAGTGGTTTACGGAAAAGGGATCGACTGGTGCCTTTTCAATCTTCTATTCACCATTACAAGTGGTGGATTGGTTGTTGAACATGGACAAGCCAAGTCAGACTGACCAATTTATGGCTAAGTCATTGTTGAAGCAGTCACTTGTGCGTGATAAGCCAATGTTTAACCGGATGCTGCATAATGTTGAAAATGCTCAAGGCCCAAGTGACGCTGACCGTTCAGCATTACGGATTCAACACCAATTGTTGTCACGACAGGATGCTTTGTTCTCAAACTTCCAGACTAGCAGCAACTATCGCGACAAGGTATTGAAGTACGCGAAGGACTTGCCAGCCCAGTACCAAGAACAGCCTTTGAGCCAACTTGGTTATGAACAAGGTGAGAAGAATACCGGTTCAAACCGCTTTCGCATCAAGAACTCGTTCTACCGGACTCGTGTTTGGGCAGAAGAAAAGATGCTAAAGGACTCACAAGTCGACTATGACTACCGTCAGTCCGTTGAGTACTCTTACTTCCAAGCAGTTCTTGAGAACTTTGCTAAGCAGCATACTGATGTTGAATTTGTGATTACGCCCGTTAACCAACGTTGGGTAGCTTATACAGGCTTGTCTGATCAAATGTATTATCAGGCAGTTGATAAGATTAAGTATCAGTTGCAAAGCCAAGGATTCAACAACATTGCCGACTTGTCACACCGTGGTGGTGAAAACTTCTTTATGCAAGACACCATTCATATTGGTTGGCGTGGTTGGTTAGCCTTGGATCAGTACTTGAACCCATTCTTGTCTGGTTCTTACCAGGATAACGACTATAAGATTAACAATCGTTTCTTGTCAAAGGAATGGCAAAACTTTAAGCCGCAAGATCAGGCATTAGATACATTTTCATAAAAAATAAACCGATTTGAACAATTTCTGTTCGGTCGGTTTTTTTTTATTTATTTTGTTAAAATAAAGCTATGATTATTGGAATTGGAAATGACATGGAATCAATTAGCCGGATTGAAAAGGTATTAGAACGCCGGCCCAATTTCTTGTCAACAATCTTAACACCGGCTGAAGAAGCGGCAGCGCGCGAACGCACTGGGAAACATTATCTAGAGTTTGTGGCGGGCCGTTTTTCAGCCAAGGAGGCTTATGCCAAGGCTTTGGGAACTGGAATTGGTCATGCGGTTTCCTGGCAGGACATCAGTATTTTAAATGTGCCTTCTGGTCGGCCGGTCATGACCGTTTCTGGACAGAAAAACCGCATTGCGGTGGCGATTACTCACAGTGGTGACTATGTTAATACCGTGGTGACCATTGAAAAATGGTCATTGTGGCAGCGCTTATTTGCCGGGGATAATCACAAAGAGGGATAAAAATGACAAAAGAAGATGCTTATTCTGAGCGCGGAGCTGCTTTTTTTCGTTCCAGTTCCGCTTTAGTGGCCAATGCCAAAGCAATTATGGCCCACACTGGTGCCAAGCGCTTAATTGCTGTGATTAAGGCCGATGCCTATGGTCACGGTGCAACTTGGGCGGCCACCACTTTAGCAAAGCAGGCAGCCGTTCATGACTTTGCTGTGGCAACGGTCGTTGAAGGGGAAGAGGTTCGTTCAGCCTTACCGGATGATTCTTACCATATTATCCTGTTGGGCGTGCAAAATGTGGCCTTGGCTGCCAGAATGGCCAACCAACATTTGGAACCGGCAGTCGGCTCGCTTGATTGGCTCTTAACTGCCCGTGATAACCTGGTCGATAGCGCAGCAACCTTGCGCGTTCATTTGGCCGTTGACACAGGCATGGGTCGGATGGGTGCGAAGAGTAAGGCTGAATTATCATCCATGTACCAGTTGGTGATGGCAGACCCACACTTTGAACTAGCTGGTGTCTTTACCCACTTTGCCACGGCAGACGATGCCAACCAGGCCTATTACGACCAACAAAAGGCCGACTTTTTGTCAGTTGTCCAGGCGTTGGGCATCGACCAAAAGTATTGGCACTTAGCTAATTCTGGTTCGGCCTTGTTGCATCATGATGAAATTCCAACTGAGACAATTCGAGTTGGTTCCGTTTTGTATGGCTATAATCCGGCCTATCCAGCTTATGAGTCACCAATCAAATTAGAGCCGGTCGGACAGTTTGTTGGTAAAATTTGGGGTGTTCACCAATTGCTGGCAGGTGAGGCAGTGTCCTATGGTGCCACCTATGTCGCCAAAGAAGATGAGTGGGTGGGAACGGTCCCCGTTGGCTATGCCGACGGTTACCGGCGGACTTTGTCAGGAATGTCCGTTTTGATTAACGGCCAACGTCAAAAGATTTTAGGCCGGGTCACTATGGATCAAGTGGTGGTTTCCTTACCAGGACCGGTGCCAATTAATACGGATGTCACGTTTATTGGTCAAGATGGGGCAGAGAGAATCTCGGTGGAAGAACTAGCAGAGTATGGTCAAACTATTCCCCACGAGATTTTAACCGGTATTGGTCGGCGAATTCCTAGAATTGATGTCAAATAAGAAAAATAGCGGTAAAATAGAAGTAATATACGGGCAATTGCCCATACATAAGAGGTTAATATGGTAGCAGATTACGAAAACGTTCGCCGTGGCGATGTTTTTTATGCCGACTTGAAGCAAGGGATTGGTTCAGAACAGTCAGGCCTACGGCCGGTTTTGGTCGTGCAAAACGATATTGGTAACAAAAATTCACCAACCACGATTGTGGTGGCAATTACTTCCAAGATGGCGAAGCCAAAATTGCCCACTCACATCCTACTGCCCGCAGAATTTAGTGGTATTAAGCGGGATTCAATCATTTTAGCGGAGCAAATTCGGACAATCGATAAGCATCGCTTACGAGATCGAATTGCTCACATCGAGCCAAACTCACCGCTTTTGCAAGATATCGCAAAAGCCCTTAAAATCAGCGTTGGAATCTCCTAAAGACCCGGCGCATTATTTTTAATATGACCTTAATCTATTCTTGATAAAGTAACTTTACTGAAAAACTTTACAAGTCATGCAAGCACTAAAGGAGAAGGACCATGGCCAAAGCAATCAAAATTCTATTAATTGAAGATGATAAAAACCTGGCCGATAACGTTGTCGGCTTCTTGGAAGACTTTGCCGATGTCACTGCTGTGACGGATGGGCAAGATGGTGAATACGAGGGGAAAGAAGTTCCCTATGATCTCATTATCTCGGACTTAATGTTGCCAGGCGAAAATGGTTTGGAAATCATTAAAAATCTGCGTGAAGATAAGGTGGATACGCCCGTTTTGATTTTAACGGCGAAAGCCTCTTTGGATGATAAAATCGAAGGCTTTAACGTTGGGGCCGATGACTATTTGACCAAGCCATTTCACCGTGAAGAATTGTTAGTGCGGGTGAAGGCCCTGCTGAGGCGGACAGGTGTCTACTCAGAAGATAACATGATTACGGTTGGTGAATTGACCATTAATCTGGAAAATCGTGGTGTCCAAGTTCACGGGCAAAGCGTCAAATTGGTCGGAAAAGAATTTGATATTCTGACTTACTTAGGCCAGAACAAAAACATTATCGTCACTCGTGATCAAATTTTTGACCGGGTCTGGGGAATTGATTCGGATACAACCATTAACGTGGTGAACATCTACCTCAACAATCTACGACGTAAGCTAGAAGCGGTTGGTCAGGGTGGCTTAATTAAGACACTCCGAAACATCGGCTTTATTCTTGAGGTACCGGATGCCAAGACTGATTAATCGTAAGCAACAATTAGATAATTTTTCGACCTTGGCCTTAGGCCTGATGGTGATTTTTGGATTTTTGGCTGGGGTTATCTTTTGGGTCTATACCTTTACGATTTATGATAGCTCTGACCGGGTAATCAACCAGTACGTTGAGTATTATCAACGAAATGGTTGGTTGGACGGTGGTGTCTCGGCAAAGCAAAAGGAAGCATCGATGCGCCGGTTGACCGATGATTTTCGTGGAAATTTCTTATACTTTGATGAAAAGGGTAAGCAAATTGAAAATCAAACCAACAATAATGGGTCCAAAAATGTTTTAACCCGTCGTTTTGGTCTTACATTTGATTCAAGCGACTTAGATTTGGCGCCGCGAACGGTCCACGTCAAAAAGACTTACCTGCGGATACAGGCAGTACGCTTTAAGCCAAATACTGTCCTAGTACCTGATGGGCAGGGATTAAAGTCAGCCACCTACGGTTACGTCTTCGTCGATGTGACGGATACGGTTGTCAATTTGAAAAAGTTCCAAGACGTGATGATTTGGTCCTTTGTTTTCGCCTTTACCTTTGCGCTCTTCTTTGCCTTCTTTGTCTCTCGCCAGAGTATGAAACCAATCTTGCGCGCCTGGGATCAGCAGCAAGACTTTGTCAACAATGCGGCCCACGAATTGCGGACACCGATGTCAGTTATTCAGGGTAAGCTGGAAACAATGCTGACCAAACCGACTTCGACCATTCGGGATCAATCGGAAGCGATTATTCTGTCCTTGTCAGAAGTGCGGCGGCTTAATTCTTTAACCAATAATATGTTAACGTTGGCCAAAACTGGTTCGAACATGACGACGATTGAAAAAGAAGAAACGGACATTGGTGACTTCTTGCGTGGCATTTTAACACCATATGTTGAAATGGGTGAAATCTCCGACAAAACCGTGTCCATCAACAATGATGTGCACCAAAAGGTTTCGGTTGATCAAAAGCGATTGCATCAGCTATTGGTCCTGTTGCTGGATAACGCGTTGAAGTATTCGGATACCGGTGACAAGGTTGTCGTTTCAGCTGCCATTGAGAAAAAGCGCTTAATCTTAGCAGTGGCCGACACTGGTCGCGGTATTTCAGATGAAGCTAAGAAGCATATCTTTGACCGTTTCTATCGAGAAGACAAGACAGGAAACCGCGAAACTGGGGGAACTGGTCTGGGACTCTCAATCGCGGAATGGATAGTCCAGGCTCATAATGGTAAGATAACGGTGAGTGATAACGAACCAAAGGGAACGATTTTTAAGGTCAGTCTTCCAATTTAGTTTGAAAAAGATTTTGAAAGGGTATTGGCGATGCCAAAGAGAATACCAAAAAAAATACATGCCATCACCTTAATGATGCTGGTCGCCTGCTTATTTGGTGCTGCCTTAGTCTTTGCTGGCTCGATGCCTAATTCTTGGTACCAAACGAAGTTAGCCCAGGCAACGCACACGAATGCAGCCGGAACGGCAACGGTTGCCGCAACGGCCTATCAAAGTTCGGACCAAGCCATCAGTGCCTATAACAAGGTCAAAGATGCCGTGGTGACGGTGCAGAATTTGCAAAAATCAGCATCGTTGAGCGATGGTGCTTCGGCCTTTGATGATCAGAGTAAGGATAAGCAGCAAGACCAGTACCAGAAAGCCTCACAAGGCTCTGGTGTGGTGGTTAAAATCAGCAATAACACCGCTGATATCGTGACCAATTATCACGTGATTGAAGGATCAGCGGCGATTCAGGTTGTGGATGCAGATGGGAAAAAAACCGAAGCAACAGTGATCAAGACGGATAACGCCAAAGATCTGGCCTTGATTCGGGTAAAGTCATCGGCCTTCAAGCAGGTGGCTAAGCTTGGAAACAGTTCGAATTTGAAGTCTGGTCAAACGATCTTGGCGTTGGGTTCACCGCTTGGAGCGGCTTACGCCTCAACGATGACTAAGGGAATCGTTTCAGCACCAAATCGGACGCTTTCAATCTCACAGACTAATAATCAAAACGTCCAAGTTATTCAAACCGACGCGGCGATTAACCCCGGTAATTCCGGTGGTGCCTTGATTGATTTATCAGGAGAAGTAGTTGGAATTAGCTCTGCTAAGATTTCAGCCGGCGCTTCTGATACAACTAATATTGAAGGGATGGGCTTTGGTATCCCGGCAAATACCGTGGCTGCCTTTATTAAATAAATTAATGCAAAAGAAAAAGCAGGCTAAATGCCTGCTTTTTTTTGTTAAAATAAAATAGTCTTAAGCCAAAGTAGCTTCGTACCAGTCGGTAATCTGCTTTGGTGTCAAACGTTCACCGTGACCGATTTGGTCAACCTTCTTGCCATCTTCGAAGAGGACAAATGAAGGAATGCCGCGCAAACCATAGTTCGTAGCGAGGTCCAAGTTGTCATCGCGGTCTGCATCAATCCAGCCAGCAGTCTTGCTGACTTCATCTTTGATGCCTTGAACAAAGGGCTTGATTACTTTACAATCGCCGCACCAGTCGGCTGACAAAAACATCAGTTGACGACCTGGTTGGTCGATGAAAGCTTGAATTTCATCGTTAGTGTGCTTTTCTGGTTGGTACATAATTGACCTCCAATTCTTTTCTCAAATTATAGCACATTTGCCGTCAATAAAAAATTGGCCTAGTTGTCATTCTCTAACAATCAGAGGAAACAAATGCAAAAAATTTTAGATGATTACCGTGAACAAAAGCAAACAGTCATTTCACAAGAGTTGATTGGGGATGAAAAGAATCGGCCCCGAGCCGCCTATTATTCTCTAGTGAACCACAGCCAAGATGCAGCAGCCTTTGAACAGTTGTTGCAACGAGCCGAGAAGTTGCAGGAGGAAAGTCAGCAGCAGATTTTACTGCATTTGCGGGCATCAGATATTGGTCGAAAGACGGTGGCTGCTGACTTTGCTCAGCTAAAGCAACACGGCTTGGCGTCCTTTTTAGTAGTGGGTGGCGACCGGCAGGCGGGCAGCGATACTTTCAGTAGTTCACTGGACCTGCTCCGGGCAGTCCAGGCAGTGGGCTTGTCGGCTGATTTTTTGTTGGCTAGCACGCTTGATGTCAACTTGTCGTCAAAAAAAAACGTCGAGATGGTTGTCGACCAGGCACTGGCAAAGGAAGCGGCCGGGGCTAAAATTTTAATCACTCAAGTTTTCTTGTCGGCGAATGATTTTTTGCGGGTTCGCCAGGCCTTAAAAGAAGTAGGATCAAATTTGATTTTGGTAGCGGGGGTCATGGCCAATCCCAGCCAGCAACAATTAAACTGGGTTGAAAAGCAGCTTGGCTTGGCCGTTTCTGACCAGTGGCGGGAAAATCCAGGGCAAGCCAGTCAAGATTTGGTGGCGACTTTACAAGCACAGCAAGTTGCGGGCATTCACTATTTTGCGGCGCCAAAAGTAGTACGGCAAAGATAAAATTTGGCATAACTCGTCTTGAACGGCTTGTTTGCTTTTTTTATCCAGTCATTCGCGTTACAATGGATTGACTATAAAAATCACGGAGCACAAAAATGTTTAGAAACTTGAAGCGGTTCATCATTGGAAAGCCGCTGAAAACACTAGAAGCATCAGACCAGGCACTGTCAAAGTCAAAAGCCTTAGCCCTGCTATCTTCAGATGCACTTTCTTCCGTTGCCTATGGTACGGAATCAATCACAGCCGTCCTATTGGCCGGCGGTGCTGCGGCCCTGTGGTTGCAATTGCCAATTGCCTGCTTAATTTTGGTTTTGTTAGCAGCAATTGTTTTATCCTACCGGCAAATTATTCATGCCTATCCCAACGGGGGTGGGGCTTATACGGTGGCCAGCCAAAATTGGGGCGCTAATGTTGGCCTGGTGGCTGGTGGTTCACTCTTGGTTGACTACATGTTGACGGTGGCCGTTTCAGCTTCGGCTGCGGCAGATGCGATTACGGCAGCAATCCCATCGCTGTTACACTTCGCGGTGCCAATGTCGATCGTGATTATCTTGATTTTGACCTCGATGAACCTTCGTGGTTTGCGTGAATCGGCTAACTTCTTGATGGTGCCGGTTTACTTCTTTATCGTTGTGATGGCGGTGACGGTTGCCTATGGTGTTTACCAGGCAGCCACGGGGGCGATTCCTTACCATGCCGCTGCGCGAATCGGGACAGACTTTTCCGGGCTCAGCTTGATTTTCTTTTTGCGAGCCTTTTCATCAGGTTCTTCTTCCCTGACAGGGGTTGAAGCAATTTCAAATGCGGTGCCAAACTTTAAAGCGCCAAAAGAAAAGCATGCCGCTAGCACCTTGACGATGATGGCCATTATCTTAGCGAGCTTCTTCTTTGGGATTACTTTCTTGTCTTATTGGGACGGCATTCGACCAAATGCCAGTTCAACCGTTTTGTCACAGATTGCTTCCATCACCTACGGTGGCCATGGCTTTGGCTTTTACATGGTCCAACTGGCAACAACGTTGATTTTAGCCGTTGCGGCCAATACAGGCTTTTCTGCCTTTCCGGTGCTAGCCGTTAATTTGGCTAAGGACAAATACTTACCACACCTGTTTATGGACCGTGGTGACCGCTTGGGCTATTCCAACGGAATCTTGTCATTGTCAATTGGTGCGATTATTCTGACTGTGATTTTCCATGGTTCAACCGATAATTTGATTCCGCTATATGCGGTCGGGGTCTTTGTACCGTTTACGTTGTCGCAGTCGGGAATGATTATCCACTGGTACCGCAATCGACCAAAGTTCTGGTTGGGCAAGGCAACGATTAACTTTGTTGGGGCCTTCATGTCGGCCGCCTTGGTCCTCGTACTCTTCTTCACCCGCTTTAGCCACGTCTGGCCATACGTGTTCATTATGCCGGCGGATTTGACCGTGTTCTTTAAGATTAAGAAACACTATACGGCGGTTTCAAAGCAGCTGCGCTTACAGTATTTGAATAATCCAAAACAAAAGCAAGAACCATATGCCGGTTCAACGGCGATTGTCTTGGTTTCCAATTTGACCCAGGTAACCGCTGAGGCGATTAACTATGCTGAATCAGTCGCTACTAAAGTGATTGCGATGCATGTTTCCTTTGATATTCGGCCAGAAAAGGAAGCGAAGATTGCCGCTCAGTTTGCCGAAAACTTCCCGGATGTGCGCTATGTCGACGTGCATTCGTCTTACCGGTCAATTGTGAAGCCAATCATTGGCTTTGTGACCAAGGTCTCGAATCAGTCAAAGAAGACGAATCATTCGGTGACGGTTGTGATTCCACAATTCGTTCCCAAGAAGTCTTGGCAGAACATTTTGCACAACCAATCGTCATTGCGATTACGGACCGCCTTGTCGGGCCTAGATAATATTTCCATCTCAACTTACTATTATCACTTATCAGAATAATTAAAAGCCGTGACTGTCATTGAAGACAGCCACGGCTTTTTGATTGAAATTAAAATGTTTCGGCGGGAACTTGGTCAAGTTTCGCTTGCCAGTCAACGTCTGGATACTTGCGTGTTAATGCAGTTGCCAGAACACGCTTGGCCAGGTTACCGTTTCGGGTAAAGATTGGTCCGTGGAAGTATGAGCCATAAACGTTATGGTAAATCACTCCTTCGGTCTTATCCATGCCGTTGTTTCCTTGGCCGGCAGTAACGGTTCCAAGGGCTTTTTCACCCTTGCCCAAGAAGGTCCGACCTTGGTGGTTTTCAAAGCCGTGGTATTCTTCACCGGTTTCGTTATTCTTGATGACGATGTCACCGGTTAACCGGCTGCCTTTCAAGGTTTTGACTTGGTCATCCGTCATGTTCGTGGTGTAGTGGTCCATGACCCCAATCCCATCAACTGTAGACCCATCGGCCATTTCCATATAGTGGCCCAATAGTTGAAAGCCACCACAGACGGCCAGTAATGGGCCATCATTTTCGATGTATTCCTTCAAGTCGTCGGCCTTGGATTTCAAATCGTGCGCCACGACGGTTTCCTCGTAGTCTTGGCCACCGCCAAAGAGGACAAAGTCATAGGCCTTGGGATCAAAGCGGTCATCCAGCGAGACGAGTTGGTCGTTAATTTCAACGCCAATTTGCTTAGCGTAGTAACGCAAGGCGATGATGTTACCATAATCGCCATAGGTGTTCATTAAGTCACCGTAGAGGTGGGCGAGTTGTAGTTGATAATCTGCCATTAATATTCCTCCTTGATGTACCCTTTAGCACGCAATGCCGCGCGAATTTGCAACATTGCTGTATAGGTAGCGGCTAGGTAGACCTTATTGGTTGGTGCTTGACTGATGGCCTTTAAGACGTCTTCTGTCTTCGGGTAGGTCCCAGCCAGATCAAAGCCGGCCATCTTCAAGCGGACCGTGACGTCCTTGTAGCGTTCACCACCGGTAGCGACGGCCTGTAATTTGGTATTGTGCAGCCGTTCAAATTCGGCATCCCAAATCCAAGAGGTGTCAATGCCGTCGGCATAGTTGGCGTTTAACAGCGTAATTAGGGTAAATGGTTCTGTTTCCGTTTCCATCATATCGATGACGGAGTTCGTTCCAACCGGATTTTTGATCAACAAAATCGTCACGTCTTTGCCGTTCACATTGACGGATTCTTGCCGACCAAAGACTTGTCGGTCTTCTTCGAAAGCCTTTTTGATATCGTCTTGGCTTACATCAAAGACACGGCCGACTGCGTAGGCTGCGAGGGCGTTGTAAATGTTGTAGAGACCACCGATAGCAATTTGGTAAGAAACGCCATCAATGGCAAAAGAAGAGGACTTTGGCGTGAGCTGGTTCAGGGCAGTCACTGCGTAGTCCAGCTTTGGTCGCTTAAAGCCATCGGTCACGGAGAAGTAGCGGCCGAGGTTGGCGTAAGTGATGAAGTTATAGTGCAAAACGGAATTGTCGGTTGGGGACAAAATTCCGTCGGTGTTTGTTGGCGCCTTGAGGTCTTGATAATCGGCTTCTGCTACTTGGTCAAAACCGTAGTAAATCCGCTTGTTATCATAGCGACCACGAGCAAAAATTGGTGAATCGGCATTGGTGATGACTGCGGCGTTTGGTGCCTCATTAATCCCGCCGATAATTTTTTCGTAAGTTGAATAAATTTCACCGTAGCGGTCTAATTGATCGCGGAAGAGGTTGGTCAAGACAAAGTACTTGGGTTCAATGGCCTGGGCCAGTGACTTAACGTTGGCTTCGTCGACTTCCAAAACGGCAATCGGCTTCTTACCATTTGGTGAGGGCTTCACCTTGGTGGTTAAAAGTGCCCCAACGATTCCTTGAACCATGTTTGATCCAGAGGGGTTGGTTACAACGGAGTAACCGCCGGCCTGTAAAACCCGGGTAATTAGGGCGGTTGTTAAGGTCTTTCCGTTGGTTCCGGTAACAATCACCAGGTCGAATTCCTTTTCGATGGTATTCAAAACCTTGGGGTCGATGCGGACGGCGAGTTTGCCGGGCAAAGAGGTCCCACCACGACGTAAGACATTATGTAGGACGAAATGACTACTTTTGGCCGTAAATTTGGCAAATTGACTTTTTATTGACATAAAAAAGCCTCCCTTTTCTAAAAGCTTATTTTAACATGCAAAAAGTAAATTTTCCCGAAAATGGTCTAGGCAGTCGAGTTATTGGGCGAAAATTGCTATAATAGACGGATAGAATAGTTTGGATGAGTGAGGCAGAAAGTTGGCACAGTTATACTTTGAATACGGGGCAATGGGCTCTGGTAAATCAATCGAAATCCTAAAAGTGGCGCATAATTACGAGTCACAAGATAAAAAGGTCCTCCTGTTGACCCCTTTGGTTAACGACCGCGATGGAATTGGTATGATTGCATCACGGATTGGCCTGAAACGCCCAGCCACCGTTGTTAGCAAAGACGATAATCTCTTTGATATGATTGACCACGACAACAGCAAGGAACTTGCCGCTGTTTTGGTTGATGAAGCCCAATTTTTGACGGTTGACCAAGTCGACCAGTTGGCCTACGTGGTTGATAAGTTGGGGCTGCCGGTGATGGCCTTTGGCTTGAAGCAAGACGCCTTTAATCACCTCTTTGAAGGCTCACGGCGCCTCTTAGAAGTGGCGGATAAGCTCGAGGAAATGAAGACGATTTGCTCATTTTGCGGTAAAAAAGCCACAACGCAATTGCGCTTTGCCGATGGCAAGCCACAGTACTCAGGTAACCAGGTACAAATTGGTGGGGATGAAGCCTATTTGCCAACTTGCCGCTACCACTGGTACCACCCGGTTTTGGAAATGATTGCAGCAAAATAAGGAGACACGATGGATCCAATTTTTTCACAATTACAAGCGGTTGTTGACCGTTACGATGAATTGAACCAAATGCTGGCCGATCCCGATGTGATGGGGGATTCCCAACACTATATGGCATTGTCAAAGGAAGCCGGCGGGATTCGCGAAACGGTGGAAACCTTTAAGCATTACCAACAGGTTGTTCAGGATTTGTTGGATGCGGAAGAATTACTCGGTGATGCTGAGATGGGCGAGTTAGCCAAGGAAGATGTGGCGACTTTGAAACCCGAAAAGGCTGAGTTGGAGGAAAGACTTAAGGTGCTGATGCTGCCAAAGGATCCAAACGATGATAAAAACATCATCATGGAAATCCGTGGTGCGGCCGGTGGGGATGAGTCTTCTCTGTTCGCGGCTGATTTGCTGGGAATGTATCGTCGTTACGCCGAAAATCAAGGTTGGTCACTGCAAATTATTGATGAAACCACGACGGAAGTTGGCGGTTACAAAGAAGTTGTCGCGATGATTACCGGTGATAACGTCTATTCCAAATTGAAATTTGAATCGGGGGCGCACCGCGTTCAACGGGTGCCGGCCACTGAAACGCAAGGACGGGTTCATACCTCAACGGCAACGGTCGGGATAATGCCTGAATTCGAAGAGGTTGACGCGGAAGGTTTGATTGATCCAAAAGACGTTCGTGAAGACGTTTATCGTTCATCAGGTGCCGGTGGCCAGCACGTCAACAAGACTTCTTCTGCAATCCGCTTGACCCACGAGCCAACCGGCATTACGGTCGCCATGCAAGATGAACGATCTCAGCAGCAAAACCGTGCCCGCGCTTGGAAGATTTTGAATGCCCGGGTCTATGACCACTTTGCCCAGGAAAATGAGGCCGAGTACGCCGAACAGCGAAAAACGGTTGTTGGTTCCGGGGCTCGTTCGGAAAGAATTCGGACCTATAACTACCCACAAAACCGGGTGACTGACCATCGAATTGGTTTGACCCTCAACAAGCTTGACCGGATTATTGCCGGTGACTTGGGTGAAATCATCGATGCCTTAGTCTTAGCTGAACAGACGGCTAAGTTGGCCGAATTGGGCAAGTAACGATGGCTAATCTCGACAAGAATAATTTGCCAAGGGATAAACGGCCCGTCAAAATTTCATTGTTAGAAGCGCGCAAATGGGCGATTGCGGAATTAACCGCGGCCGGCCAAGACCCTGAACAAGCAACTGATAACGTTGACTTCCTCTTGACCGGGGCCCTGAAAGTTAACTACGGGATGTTACGGGCCAATTTGTCCCGGCAAATGCATCCTTGGTTGTCTGAACGTTGGCCAACCTGGATTGCACGCTTGATGAAGCAGGAACCAGCCCAGTACATCTTGGGCCAGGCGCCCTTTTATGGCGAGGAATTTGCAGTGGATGACCGGGTCTTGATTCCTCGGCCGGAAACGGAATTGTTAGTTGATTGGGTCTTGCAAGATTTAAAGGCAGCCCAGAAGGGGCCGGTCACGGTCTTAGATGTCGGAACTGGTTCGGGTGCCATCATCTTGACCCTGGCGAAGCAGTGGTCAACCATACGTGGTGTTGGCGCTGATATTTCGCGGAATGCCCTCCAGGTGGCTAAGAAAAATCGAAACGATTTTGGCCTAGCTGACCGGGTGGGATTAGTGCAATCCGACTTGCTATCAGCCTTTGAGGGGCAGCGTTTTGATGTGATTGTTTCCAATCCGCCGTATATTCGGCCGGATGGCCAAGCGGAAATGGACCAATCGGTGGTGACCTATGAACCCGACCTGGCCCTGTATGCGTCGGATGGCGGTCTCGCCCTTTATAAGCAGATGGCTAAGACCCTTTCTGACCATTTGAATCCGGGTGGGTCGGCCTACTTTGAAATTGGCTATGACCAAGGAGAAGACCTCAAGGCCGTCTTTCAGGCGGCATTGCCTACGGCCAAAGTTACTTTGAAACAGGATTTAGCAAAATTGGATCGAATGATCCGGGTGCAATTAAAAAATGAAAACGATTAATTTAACGAATACAGCGGCAGACATTGACCAAGCAGCGGCCTTAATTCAGGCTGGTGAAGTGGTAGCCTTTCCAACTGAAACCGTCTATGGTTTGGGGGCGGATGCTACAAACGACCAGGCGGTCCAAGCGGTCTTTACCGCTAAGGGTCGGCCGGCGGATAATCCTTTGATTATGACGGTCGGTAGTGCCAGTCAGTTGACACCCTATGTCGAAGTTTCTCACCAGGCCCGCCAATTGATGAACGCGTTTTGGCCGGGATCACTGACCATCATCTTACCGGTGAAGGACAATGCGGTGTCGATGCTGGTGACCGGCGGGTTGCAAACTGCAGCAGTCCGGATGCCAGATAACGAGGCCACCCGGGCAATGATTCGCCAGGCTGGTGTGCCAATTGTTGGTCCATCGGCGAACCTGTCCGGTAAGCCTTCACCGACGACTGCTGCCCATGTCCACCATGACATGGATGGGAAGATTGCGGCAATCCTTGATGATGGGCCCACTCAGGTTGGGGTGGAATCAACGGTGATTGACCTGACTGCTGCTGTACCGACGATTTTACGAACCGGTGCCGTGACGCAAAAGATGCTCCAGGTGATTTTGCAAAAAGAAGTCGTGGATGGAACTAGCCAAAAGTCATTGGCGGCCGACGAGGTTCCAAAGGCGCCGGGGATGAAGTACCGCCACTATGCACCGGATAAGCCGGTGATTGTCTTTGACCCACTCGATTGGCAGGACTTATGCCAGCAGTTGGTGGCGGGGGATGCGGTGATGGCCCAAGAGGCATTGCTAGCTGATTTGGACCAGCAAACTTGGCCAAATTGGTCCCTTGGCGAAGATGTTGCTTCGGCGAGCGAAAACCTCTTTTCTGGGTTACGTTACTTTGATGACAAAGAAGACGTCAAGCGGATTTTTGTTCAATCAATGCCAGAGATGGAATTGGGGAAGGCCTATAACAATCGTTTGGGCAAAGCCAGTGGTGGCCAGCACTTTAATTCGTAATAAATGATAATCTTCTTGCTATTTTGTAAGCGCTTTGATAAACTGAAATTGATAAAAAGACTTTTCCAAAAAGGAGAAATATTATGGCAGAAACACAAGATTTTAACATCATCTCAGAGACAGGTATTCACGCACGTCCAGCAACTTTGCTTGTTCAGGCAGCTTCAAAGTTTGTTTCTGAAGTTACCTTGTCATACCAAGGTAAAGAAGTTAACTTGAAGTCAATCATGGGTGTGATGTCACTTGGTGTTGGCCATGGTGCTGACGTAACAATCAAGGCCGATGGTGACGATGCCAAGGAAGCTTTGGCCGCTGTTGCTAAGGTAATGAAGGATGAAGGCTTGGCCAAGTAATTTGACTTCACGCTGGTCAAAAAAGCCCATTCAATAAAGAGTCGCTTTTTGCGGCTTTTTTTATTTGAAATGATTATTTTTTTTAGTAAAATGTATGGGAAGTAACCCGACCACTTAAAATGGTCGAACTGTTTGGATAAACGCTGCAATGGAGGGGTTTATGAAAGTTTTAGTGATTGATACGAGTAATCAGCCGTTGCTGGTTGCCTTGGCCGATGAAGGTCAGCTTGTTCAAAGCTTTTTAACGGATAAGCCCAAAAATCATTCGATTGATTTATTGCCAGCGATTCAAGAATTATTAGCCAAGCAGGGCTGGGCTTTGACAGACCTTGACCGGATTGCGATTGCCAAAGGACCGGGGTCGTTTACCGGCTTGCGGATTGGCGTTACGGTTGGGAAAGTTTTGGCAGATACCCTAAAGAAGCCTTTGTTGGCAATTTCTTCCCTTCATGCCCTGGCCAAGCAAGTCGAATTGGCCATGCGAAAAGATGCCGAATTTGTCAAACAAGTGAGCCAAGCCAATCCACACCCGGGCCAGTTGACTGAAAATGCCGTGGTGCTGGCGCTCTTTGATGCCCGCAATGACAACGTTTTTGCTGGCGCTTACCTCGGTGAGACGGTGGTCTTAGAAGACGGTCACTACCCACTCGAAGAAGTCCTTGATTTAATCGATCAAGTCGGTGAGCCGGTTGTGGTGGTGGGCGACGGTGCTCACTTTACCGAAACAATTGAAGAAGCGTTGGCGAATAAGCCGTTGGTCATCTTGGACCATGACCAGTCGCTACCAAATGGGCACGGTCTCGCCGAACTGGCAAAAACGGCCGAACCGGTTGAAGACGTTGCCAATTTGACGCCATCATACCTCCGTAAAACCCAAGCGGAATTAAATTGGGAAAAAAATCATCAAGGCGAGGCACAAGATCAGCCCTATGTTTTTAAAGTTCAAGAAGAAAAATAAAGAAAAACCAGTTGCTCAGCGGCTCATTAACTTTCCAAGCGAAATGTTTGAAGCGGCGGGGGAACAATTGCAGCTACGGGTAGCGACGGTCTCGGATATTCCCGGCCTCGTTGCTATCCAAGAAGCGGTTTATAACGGTTATACTCCCTGGGTTGCCCGTGATTTTTATCATGAGCTAACCCAAGAAAAAGACCGACTATATTTGGTGGCCTTGCGCCGGGACCAGGTGGTCGCTTTTATCGCCTTGGTCCGTCGTGATTTGGTGACCGACTTACATATTGCCAACATCGCGGTTTTGCCCATTTGGCAGGGCCGGCAAGTTGGTTCGTACCTGTTAAATACAGCCAAGGCGGTTGCCCGAGAAATCGGCCTGCCAACTTTATCGTTGGAGGCCCGTCGATCAAATACCGGGGCGCTTTCCCTATACGACCGTCATGGTTTTGTGGTTCAGGATGTGATTACTAGTTATTATATTGATAACCAGGAAGACGCGATTTCGATGGTGCTAGACCTTGAACATTAGACAAGCCACAATCGAAGATGCGGCTGCCATCCACGCTTTGGCCATGGCCGCCTTTGGCCGCGATCAAGTCCCCCTGACACTAATTGAGCAGCAACTAAATTTTGGTCGGGTGACCTACCTCGTGATGGAGGATTTTTCTGCCTTTTTGTCCTACCGGCAAACCTTGGATGAGGTGGATTTAAGCTTTGTTGCCGTTAAGCCAAATGCGCAGGGAAAAGGCCTTGGTCAATCTCTGCTGCAAGCAATGCTGGCACAGCTGCAAGATGTGACGGTTTATTTAGAGGTGGCGGAAAATAACCAAGTGGCCCGCCACCTATATGAAAAAGCCGGCTTTCAAATTTATGCCAGGCGTGAAAAGTATTACCATGACGGTCAGACCGCCATTATGATGGAGAAAAGTCTATGACAACCCTAATTGCATTTGAATCGAGTGCCGATGAAACCTCAGTTGCCTTGGTGAAGGATGGCCGAACGGTTTTAAGTAACGCAGTGGCCACCCAAATTAATTCTCACCAACGTTTTGGTGGCATTGTCCCTGAAGTGGCATCTCGTCATCATTTGGAATGGATTACCAAGACCTTGGATATTGCTTTAGAAGAAGCCAATGTGCCAATTGACGAAATTGACGGTGTGGCGGTGACCTATGGACCGGGCTTGGTTGGCTCGCTCTTGGTTGGCCTGATGGGCGCTAAGACCTTTGCGATGGCGCATAACCTGCCATTGATTCCAGTGAACCACTTGGCGGGGCATATTGCTGCCGCTAACTTTAACGAGCCGATTGTCTACCCAGCCTTGGCGTTAATGGTTTCTGGTGGTCACACGGAATTGGTTTTGATGAGGCAAGCAAATGATTTTCACATTTTAGGTGAAACCTTTGATGATGCGGCCGGTGAGTCCTATGACAAGGTTGGTCGCCTGTTAGACTTGCCATATCCAGCGGGAAAAGCCATCGATGAGTTGGCCCAGCAAGGGCAAGTGACAATTGACTTTCCGCAGGCGATGGCCAAGGAAGCCGGTTATGATTTCTCTTTTTCTGGTCTGAAATCAGCCGTTATCAACCAAGTGCACAATGCCGAACAGCGTGGTGAAACCATTGACCGCGCTGATTTGGCCGCTTCCTTCCAAGCAGCGGTGATTAAGGCCTTAATTGACCGGACTCGGCGGGCATTAACGGACTTTCCAGTGCGCTCACTCATTTTGGCGGGCGGTGTTGCTGCCAATTCGGGTTTGCGTCAAGCATTAACCGACTTGATGGTTGATTTCCCAGAAACGAAGTTTATTCCCGTGCCAAAGCAGTACACGGGTGACAACGCAGCGATGATCGGGGCAGCCGGCTATTGGAACTTCCAAGATCACATCTTTGCTGGGTTGGATTTAAATACTAACCCTGGCTTGGACTTCCCTTTGTTAGCGGAAGAAGAAAAATAATTCACAATTAATAATTGTGAAAAGTGACGAATTAATCGAAAAAGCCTAAATTTATGCTATAATAAAAACGATTTAGTTCACAAAGAACGGAGAAGCTCATGGATGAACAAGCAAAAATCCCACGTGCAACGGCGAAGCGGTTGCCAATTTATTATCGCTATTTAACCTTTTTAAATGACGCCGGAACGAACCGGATTTCTTCAGCTGAGTTGGCCGAAGCCACAAAGTTCGATGCTGCGACGATTCGCCGTGATTTTTCTTACTTTGGTGCACTAGGAAAGCGTGGTTATGGCTATGATGTTGAAGCCCTACTCGATTTCTTTGCCAAAGTTTTGGACCAAAACTCATTGATTAACGTCGCCTTGATTGGGGTTGGTCACTTAGGCCAGGCCCTGCTAAACTTTAACTTCCACCAATCATCAAACATGCGGATTGCGGCGGCCTTTGATATTAATGAAAACCGCGGCAAAATTTTGTCGGGTGTGCCAATTTATGATATGGCCGAATTAGAAGAACAAATTAAGGCGCAGCGGATTAATATCGCGATTTTAACGGTGCCACAAGATGTCGCCCAAGACATTACGGATACCCTAGTCCAAGCCGGTGTGAAGGGAATTATGAACTTTACGCCTTTGCGTGTCTCGGTTCCTAAGGGAGTCCGCGTTCAAAACGTTGACCTAACCAACGAATTGCAGACGTTGGTCTACTTTATTCAAAATTACGCCTCAATTACGACGGGAAAGTAAAACTATGACGGTCCTAGATTTAAGCGATGCCAAGCAGGTAGCGCGTTACCAAGACTTTGTGAAGACGATGCCGAAAGGTCAAGTAACTCAAGACCCACTTTGGGGTGAATTAAAGGCCAATTGGGGCCACTTGTACTTGTACCATGAAAACCAGGCTGGTGAAATCGACGCTGCCATGGCAGTGCTAACGGTTGAATCCGTTCCCGGTAAGTTGTTGGCTTATTGCCCAAAGGGGCCAGTCGCTGATGTAACGGATGTGGCTTTGGTGAAGAACTTGGTCCAAGAAGCTTTGGCTAATTTGCCCGAAAATGTTTTCTTGGTACGGATGGATCCAGAAATTGCCTATAGTCAGGAATTAGACCAGGCCTATCAAGCGGCTGGTTTCCAGACTCGCAATGTTAAGGTTGAAAATATGCACGGCAACATTCAACCGCGGAAAAACGTTGTCTTGTATTATGATGGCCGGGGTGAAGGTGCTGAGCCGATTACCAATGAAGAAGAGTTGATGCACCACTTCAAGAGCGATTATCGTAACCAAATTCGCCGGGCCATCAAAGATGGTGTGACGGTAACCTCTGGCCGGTCAAAAGAAGACATTGACGCCTTCTTTGCCACCTATACGATGATGGCGAAGGCGCAAGGCATCACTCACCGTCCGATTGAATATTTCTACCGGATGCAAGAACTGTGGGCTGATTCTGATTACTTTCGGGTTTTCTTGGCTCATTTTGAAGGTCAAGTCATCGCGGCCGGGATTGGCTTTGCCTATGGCGAAAAGATTTGGTACATGTATGCTGGATCAAACCGTGAGTTTGCCAAGCACTATGGACCTTATTTAGTGCAATGGGAAATGCTGAAGTGGGGCTTGTCACTTGGCAAGACTGCTTATGACTTCGGTGGTGTCGGTGCCTTTGACCATACAGATGGCCTATATAAGTTTAAACATGGCTTTGCCTACCATGATCCTCACGCGGAATATATTGGGGAACTGGATTGGGTAGTGGATGACGCTGCCTACCAACAATATCTAAAACAATTTGCCTAGCCGATTACGGTAGCCCCCAGCGGAAACTGGTCGACTAGCAAGAAGACACGAGAGGCACTCTATGACCATTAAAATGATTGCATCTGACATGGACGGGACATTCCTATCAGGTGATGAGACCTACAACCAAGAACGCTTTTCTAAAGTTTTAGCACAACTGAAGGCAAATGATGTTCGCTTTGTTGCCGCCTCGGGCCGTCAGGTGGAAAATTTGAAGGCGTTATTTGCCCCAATGGCCGAATATGGTTTGGCTGATCAAATTGACTTTGTCGGTTCAAACGGTTCGGTGGTGACGACCCCAACTCAAGAACTCTATGCCGTTTATTTGTCACCCGACTTGATTCGGAAGGTGATTGATTGGAATGCCTTGAATCCTAAGTCATCAGATAATGTGATTATCCTAGCTGGATTGAACGGGACTTATATTTCCAACCATGTTGGTCCAGAGTTCAAGCAAATGTTGGAAATCTTTTATCCAAAGGTCATCCAGGTCGAAAAGTTATTGGAAACTGGCGACCAAATTTTGGGTGTTTCCTTTGTTTGGCCACATGAAGAAGTCCAAGAGCACGTCGAGCAAATTGAGTCTGTCTTCGGTGACGAAGTTCATGTAACGGGTTCTGGCTTTGGAACGGTGGATATCTTACCAAAGGGCGTTGATAAGGCAGCGGCTTTGGAAGTCTTGCAAGACTACTATGATATTGCCGACCATGAAGTGATGGTTTTTGGGGATAACACCAATGATTTAGAGATGTTAGCCAAGTATGAAAACTCTTACTTGATGCCAAATGCCATGCCATTGATGCATGACGCTCACAAACAGTTGGCCTTGAAAACGAACGTTGAAGACGGTGTTTTAGCGACAATCGAATCTGAATTACAGTTAGAAGAATAAAAAAAGAGACCATACGGTCTCTTTTTTAGTTGGTTTCGTCTTCTGGAATCCCAAAGCGGTTGATAGCGATAGCAAATAAGACACCGACGAAGGTATCGAGAATGCGTAAGAAGACGTAATCAATCGTGGCATCCATGGGGATGGTCAATGAAATTAAGAGAAGGGCTGCTAAGCCGCCAATAACACCCAGACTGCAGTTTATGGCGTTTAGGATCACGATTGTGCAAACGACGAAAATCGGAATAATAATAATCGGCATCCAGGTGTTATGGTGTGAAAACTCTCGAATTAAGTAGTATAGCAGTGAGAAGAAACCACCAACACTGTTTGAGACGAGGCGAATCTTAGCAAATTGAATCGTGTTGCTCCAGTCTTCGCGGAGGGCGAAGACAGCTGCTAGTGCGGGAACGGCCGCTGGCCGGTCAATAAAGTGGTAAACGAGTAAGACTGCCATGACGACAATCGCGGTTTTAATCGTCCGCATGCCAACATGGACTTTTAGATGTTTCATGAGGTGCTCCTGTTTTCTTGTTACTATTTAGCGTATCATAGAAAGTAAGCTAATAGTAACAAACGTCAATTAAGTGGGGGTAAAGATGATTAAAAACCAAGTTTTGGACCAATTACATGCACACCAATCGATTCGCTCCTTTACGGACCAGCCGGTAACGGATGAAGAGATCGAAGCGATTTTTTCTGCAGCGTTAGCTGGACCAAATATGCAAAACTTCCAGCCAGTAACTTTTATTGAAATTACTGACCAGGATTTGAAGCGCAAGGTGACCGAAAAGGTCCACATGAAGTACATCGAAAATGCTACTCGCTACTTTGTGGTGGCCGTTGACTGGCACAAGGTTTTGCTCAATCAAGACCCGGAGACCCAGGCGGTGATTGAAGAACGGCTGTCTCATTATCAATACCTTGAAGGCGGAATTGTTTCAGCTTCGATTGCTCTGGGCCGAGCCCAAGTGGCAGCCGAATCCCTTGGAATTGGTTCAGTCACGATGGCTGGGGCGATGGGGGCCTTTGAGCTGTACGAGCAAAAATTGAATTTGCCCAAGTACGTTAAGCCAATTATGGGCTTTTCACTTGGTTATCCAGACAAAAAGCCTGGGGTAAAGCCAAAGCTACCATTGGCTGGGTCTGTGATGGTGGACCGCTACGATGACCAACAAATGGAGCAGGCAATTACTGACTACGATCAGACAATGGCCGAATACTTCAAGGGTCGTGATATTGATTCGACTTGGACGCAGCACAATGCCTCTTTGTTTAAGAAGATTCAGGCCAACCCTGGCTTATCACAGTACCCTAAGGACAAGGGTTTGAACATCAATTAATAAAAAATTTAATGTCTAAAAGCGTCTAAAACCATTGGTTTCAACCGTTTTTTTCTTTTGGTTAAATTTGCCAAATGTGTTGACAACCCTTGCAACGATGCTATACTAGTAGGTGGATTAGCACTCGAATATCAAGAGTGCTAAACAACAAAAATCGGAGGTGTGTTTCATGTTAAAGCCCTTAGGCGACCGGGTGGTCGTAAGTGTTGCAGAACAGAGTGAAAAGACGGTCGGTGGGATTGTCTTGGCAGCTAATACCCAGGAAAAGCCACTAACTGGTAAGGTTGTGGCCACCGGAACTGGTTTAGTGACCGACAGCGGTCAAAAGCTCGACATGACAGTTAAAGAGGGCAATCAGGTTCTCTTTGATAAATTTGCCGGTCAGGAATTGACTTATGATGGTCAATCCTACTTGGCTTTGCATGAAAAAGACATTATCGCAATTGTTGACTAACAATTAAGAAGATTGCTTGTAACGATTCATTTAAAGACGATTAAGCAAGAGGAGCTTCAGTCATGGCAAAAGATATTAAGTTCGCAGAAGATGCACGTTCAAAGATGAAGGTCGGCGTTGATAAGTTGGCCGATACGGTGAAGACAACAATTGGGCCAAAGGGTCGGAACGTTGTTTTGGAAGAATCATATGGTTCACCAACAATTACAAATGATGGGGTTACGATTGCCAAGTCAATCGAACTAGAAGACCACTTTGAAAACATGGGGGCTAAGTTAGTCGCCGAAGTTGCTTCAAAGACGAATGATATCGCTGGTGATGGAACCACCACTGCGACTGTTTTGACACAAGCGATTGTTGGTGAAGGCTTGAAGAACGTCACGGCTGGTGCTAATCCAGTTGGCATTCGGACCGGAATTGAAAAGGCAACGGCTGCAGCGGTTGAGAAGCTACACCAAATGTCACATGCCGTTTCAACTAAGGCAGAAATTGCCCAAATTGCTTCGATTTCTGCAGCCAGTGATGAAGTTGGTTCATTGATTGCCGAGGCGATGGACAAGGTTGGAAACGACGGTGTCATCACAATCGAAGAATCAAAGGGAATTGAAACAACCTTGAACGTGGTTGAAGGAATGGAATTTGACCGCGGTTATATGTCACAGTACATGGTGACCGATAACGAAAAGATGGAAGCTAACCTGGATAACCCTTATATCCTGATTACGGATAAGAAGATTGGAAATATCCAAGATATCTTGCCAGTCTTGCAGCAAGTGGTTGAGCAGGGTCGAGCAATGTTGATTATTGCCGATGACATTACCGGTGAGGCTTTGCCAACTTTGGTTTTGAACAAGATGCGTGGAACGTTCAACGTGGTTGCTGTTAAGGCCCCAGGATTTGGTGACCGTCGTAAGGCCATGTTGGAAGATATTGCCATTTTGACTGGTGGAACAGTGATTACCGAAGACCTTGGTTTGAACTTGAAGGATGTCACCATTGATCAATTAGGTCAGGCAAGTAAGGTGAACATCACCAAGGACAACACAACTGTTGTCGAAGGTGCCGGTGACAAGGCTGCTGTGAAGGATCGAGTTGAAACGATTAAGCAGCAAATTGCCGAAACAACATCAACATTTGATAAGGAAAAGCTGCAAGAACGTTTGGCAAAGTTGGCTGGTGGTGTTGCCGTCATTAACGTCGGAGCCGCTACTGAAACCGAACTTAAGGAACGCAAGTACCGGATCGAAGATGCTTTGAATGCAACTCGTGCCGCCGTTGAAGAAGGATTCGTTGCCGGTGGTGGAACGGCCTTGGTTAACGCTATGGACGCTGCGGCAGCTGTTGAAGCAGAGGGCGATGTAGCCACTGGTGTTAAGACGGTGGTTGCCGCCTTGGAAGCACCTGTCCGTCAAATTGCCGAAAATGCAGGTTTGGAAGGCTCTGTCATCGTCAATAAGTTGAAGGAACAATCCGAAGGAACTGGTTACAATGCCAAGACCGACGAGTGGGTTGATATGGTCAAGGCTGGTATCGTTGACCCAACCCAGGTGACGCGGTCAGCTTTGCAAAATGCCGCTTCAGTTGCTGCTTTGCTATTGACTACTGAAGCAGTTGTTGCTGAACAACCAAAGGCCGAACCTGAAATGCCAGCAGGTGCCCAGGGAATGCCAGGGATGATGTAAGCGATTTTCTGTAGACGATTAGTATAAAATAAGTGCTTAAATTGAAAAGCAGCCAGCATGGCTGCTTTTTTTTATTGGTTTTGGTCTAGTTCAAAGAGATTGGTCGATTGGCTGTGCTAAAATAGGAAAATGGAGGGAACTTATGACCTTTTACAGTGTTGATTATTTATCAAAGCAAAACAATTTAACGAATACGGTTGGGACTTTATTGGTGGTTATCACCTTTATTCTTTTAGCAGCGGGGCTGGTTGCCCGGTCGCGCCACCGTTTCAATACCCGTTATCGCGATTTAACAATTATCGCCTTTTTGTTCTTCTTGTTTTTTGCAGGGGTGCAGTGGACTAATTTGCAAAGTACCAATGCAAAGAACACGCAGCAAAGTGCGATGGCTAATTTTGCCAAAAATTATGTCAAAGAACAAAATGCCAAGAAGGGACAAGTAGCCTTCAATTCGACCTCTTTGGTGGACGGGATGATTGCGAAAGAGGGCAGTCGCTATTACCAAATTAATTTGTCAAAAGATGGTCAGTCTTACACCAGAACTCAGGTTTATCTGATTAATACGAAGACGGAGGTGCAAAAATGAACGTTTATTTGCCCATTATTTTAAAGCTTGGAATTGGTTTGATTGCGCTAATTGTCCAAATTAACATTTTCGGTAAGGGAAATTTGGCGCCATCGAATGCCTTGGACCAAGTGCAAAACTATGTCTTAGGTGGCATTATTGGTGGGACCATCTATTCTGAGACAATTACGGTGTTCCAATTTATTATCGTTCTAATTATTTGGACATTATTAGTGATGATTTTGAAGTTCTTAAAGGAGCACAATCACCTTGCCAAAAAGATTATCGATGGGACACCCTCAATCGTGATTGAACGTGGTAAAGTTAATGTAGATGCAGTTGTGATGGCTGGCCAATCCGCTTCGGACTTGATGTTTAAGCTTCGTGAACAAGAGGTTTATGACATTTCGCAAGTGAAGCGGGCGGTTCTGGAACAAAATGGTCAGTTAACGGTGATTGAATACGGTGACCAAAATCCAAAGTATCCAATCATCTATGATGGCCAAGCCAATTTAGATGTTTTGGATGCCATTGATCAGGATGAAGATTGGCTGAACCAACAGGTTATCGAAGCAGGTTACTCAGGTGTTTATGATATTTTCATTGGGGAGTATATCCAGGGGAAAGTCCGTCTAACACCTTACCAGCAATCGCAAACAAAAAAATAGAGTGTGGCCGCAAGGGCTATGCGAAAGGGGTAGCTCTTGACAGTTTCAAAAATGATTAATAAGGTTCGTGGTAGCGATGTTTGGCCGGTTCTGGCGCCACTAGTAGTCGGTGCGGCTTACGCCTGGTGGCGTTATCACCGTTTTTCTTTTGAGAATAGTTTGATTTTGATTGTGGTGGTTGCCGTGGTCAAATGGGCCTTGGACCTCATCACTCAGAATCATCGTTACGACCAGTCCTTGATTACCTTGTCTTGGATTGCGGATGTGATTTTACCATACCTACTTTTAGTTGCTCAGTTGGTTGTGAATACAAACTTCGCTTTGAGCCTTGGCTTTTTGCTTACTTGGTTTGGTGTTGCCTGGCCGTTAATCTTACTATCGGTTGCGGTTCGCTTGGCTAAGAATGTTCGGGTGGTCCGTGCCGAGGAAATTAGTGATCCAACGGGGGCGATTAAAGCCAGTTCTCGCTGGATTCGGCCATTATTTTTGACTCTGCCATTTTTGGCCTATGGTGAAATTTTGCTGTATACGCTGTCTGGTTATATGCCTGTCTTGTCCTGGGCAATGATTGTGCTATTCCCCTTGGTCTTAGCGCAGGCATTGGCCGTTGGACTGGAATCAGACTTGGACCGGTTGGCTGACTTACCAGCTCGAAACCTGTTTTTAACAGCCGGTGCCATGGTATTGGTCTTAGTTATTTCAAGTTCGTAAAATTAAAAAAAGCCGGTGAATTTTCACCGACTTTTTTATTTGGAGTTAAACGAACTCATCCAAGCTTTCAACAGATTGCACTTGGAAACGTTTGCGTTCGAGTTTAGTGATAATCTTGCGTAAGATGGGGGAATCAGCAGTCAAAGGCAAAGTGAATAAGACTGACTTTGGTTCGTTCTTTTCATTTTGGATGGAAAGAACCGATTCAATGTTGGTATAACGGGTAATGACGCGGGTGATTTGTTGTAAGTTGCCGCGTTCCTCTTGCTTCGTTTGCACCGCCAAGGATACACCACCTCGCTGGAGTGACCATGACTGTGACAGCAGGTCCATCAAAGATGAATGAGTTAACACGCCGACAAAGTGGTGGCTGTCGTCGAGAACGGCGATATGAGGCAAATCACGGATGGCAAAGAATAACTCGTAAAAATCGGCCGAAGTCGCAATAAACTTTGTTGAATTGCGCATGATGGATGTCGCTTTTTTGCTAGTGTCACCACCGCGAGCGATATATTCATAAACATGTTGCCGGTAAATATTGCCACGGAATAAGTGGCCAGTTGAATCCAAAATTGGGATAGTCCGAATGTGGTCGGCTTCTTTGCTTTCGAATAGGTCAAAAACTTCTTGAATGGTTGTGTCTTCCGTAATGGTCAATAATTGACTTTTAGGAACGATTAATGATTTTGGAAACATAAGTGTCCACCTTTATAAAAGTAGTCTCTAAGCTATATCCTAACATATTTTAACGGAAACTTGCGTGTTATAATGTTAAGATTAAAATGTTAGTAAAAGTGTTTGAAAGGACGTCCTGATGAAATTTATTTTTGGCCTTGGAAATATTGGCGAAAGCTACGACCAAACAAGGCATAACATTGGTTTTATGGCCCTAGACCACTTTGCCGAAAGCCAAGGAGTTAGCTTTGCGCCGACAAAGTTGTTTGGGGCTGCGGCAAAGACTCAGATTGACGGTGAAACGGTTTGGCTAGTCAAGCCTAGTACTTATATGAATGATTCAGGTCAGGCCGTCCGTGCCTTTTTAGACTTTTATGGTGGGGATGTCCAAGACATTTTGGTCTTAGCCGATGATATGGATTCCGCCTTTGGTAAAATCCGTTTCCGGGCGAAGGGATCGGCTGGTGGCCACAACGGCTTAAAGTCGATTATGTCCCACGTCAAAACGCAGGAATTTTTGCGATTGAAATTTGGCATTGGTCATCCAGACCATGACCACCAGTCAGTCGTGAACTATGTTTTGGGGAAGTTTTCCAAAGAAGACCTGGCAGCCTGGGACCAAACCTTTACAAAGGTCGACCAGGCCTTAGTGGATTGGGTCAAGGGCGCTGATGCGGCCAAATTAAGTAACCAGTACAACGGGTGACTATGACGTTAACAAAATTTCTTGGTAACAGTGAAACAATTAAAAATATCAGTGACCACCAACAGCCTGGCGAACGCCAGCTCCTGTTAGGGGTCAATGGGGCAGCCAAGGCTGCGGCAATTGCTGCCCTCTATCAAAAAAAGCCACAGGTGATGATGGTCCTTACGGATACTCAGGCCCATGTGGATGATTTAGCAACTGACCTCCTCGACCTGATGGCTGAGGAGGATATTTATCGTTTCTCGGCTGAAGAGGCCTTGGCGACCGAGTTGGCGATTTCGTCAAATTCCTTTGTGACGGACCGGGTGGTGGCAATGACCGCGCTGGCCGAAAAGAAACCGGGAATCTACCTGACGAACTTAGCGGCCTTTACCCGCTTAGAACCGCAAATGGCTGATTTTATGGCTGCTCAACTGGTTTTGAAGGTTGGTGGCAGCTATGACTTTGCGGCGTTGAAAACTGCCTTTGTCACTCTGGGTTATCAACTGGTACCCCGTGTGGAAAACCCAGGCGAATTTGCCCAACGTGGTTCGATTTTTGACGTTTTCCCACCAATGGGGACAGAACCCTATCGGTTGGATTTCTTTGACGATGAGCTTGATGTAATTAAGACTTTTGATCCTGTTAGTCAAAAGGGTAGCGGCACGGTGGAAGATTTGACAGTCTTGCCAGCGACTGATTTTGTGATTGATGAAGACCGCTTCCAGGCCGGTAAAGAAAGGCTAGAAGCAGAGTTTGTTTCCTATCGCAAGGAATTGCCCGGCGTTGAAAAAAAGCACGCGACAGAAGGCTTTGACGCTACCCAGCAGGCATTGGATGAGGGCCGGCGTGATCAAGCGATTTTGCCCTATGCGCAGTGCTTTTATCCAGAAAAGACGACGATTATTGATTATTTAGACCCGGCGGGTCTCTTAGTGATTGATGATTATGCCCGGCTGCAGGAAGCGGATTTGTCACAAAAAACCTTGGATGCGGAGTGGCTTGACCAACAGGTGAAGACCTATCAGCTCTTGCCTGCTTTGGGTTTGAAGGATGACTTAGAAGATATTTTGAGCCGCCGCCACCAGGCGGAATTGCTGATTGCTAATTTTCAACGGGGGCTGAACCGCTTGACCTTGGCTCACCTAGAAGAGGTGACCTCACGGCCGGCAACACAATATTACGGTCAATTGCAGGCCTTAGTGCCGGACTTGCAAATTGCTAAAGACCAGGGCAAGACGGTGGTTTTGTTGATTCCGGACAAAACCCGGGCAGAGAATTTCCTAGCCTCCTTGGCCGATCACGACTTGCAGCTGCCAATTAACAAAGAAATTCAGGCCAACCAGGTCCAAATTGTGATTGGCAATCTGGGGGCTGGTTTTGAGTGGCCGAAGGCCCATTTGTCGGTATTAACGGAACGCGAGCTCTTTGACAAGGCCCGTAAACCGGTTGCAAGACGGTCACGCAAGATGGCCAATGCTGAACGGTTGAAGTCTTATAACGAACTGCAAGTCGGTGACTATGTTGTTCACCTGAACCATGGAATTGGTCAGTACCAAGGCCTGGAGTCGCTGGAAGCTGATGGTGGTAAGCAAGACTACTTGGTGATTGCCTACCAAAAGAATGCTAAAATTTTCTTGCCTGTCACGCAATTGAATTTGATTCAAAAATACATTGGTGGGTCGGATGCCGGTAAGGCACCTAAAATTAATAAATTAGGTGGGACTGAATGGCAAAAGACTAAGAAGCAGGTCCAAAACAAAATTGAGGACATTGCCGATGAACTGCTGGAACTCTACGCGGAACGCGAGGCCAAGCAGGGTTATGCCTTTCCACCCGATGATACGAAGCAGCTAGAATTTGATACCGCCTTTCCTTACCCAGAGACACCAGACCAGGTGCGCAGTATCGAAGAAATCAAGGCCGATATGCAAAAGGTGCGGCCAATGGACCGCTTGCTCGTTGGGGATGTTGGCTTTGGTAAGACCGAAGTGGCCTTACGGGCGATTTTCAAGGCGGCCCATGCGGGAAAGCAGGTGGCCTTTTTGGCACCAACCACTATCTTGGTCCAACAGCACTTTGAAACGATGCAGGAGCGGTTTGCAGACTTCCCTGAAATTCGCATTGGCCACTTGTCTCGTTTCCAAACGGCTGCTGAAAATAAAAAGACAATTCAGGCTTTAAAAGACCATGAATTGGATATTGTCGTTGGAACGCACCGCTTGCTGAGCGCCGATGTTTCTTTTGCTGATTTGGGTCTCTTAGTGATTGATGAGGAACAGCGCTTTGGTGTGAAGCACAAGGAAAAGTTGAAGCACCTGCGGGCCAACGTGGATGTTTTGACGTTGACGGCGACACCAATCCCCCGAACCTTAAACATGGCGATGGTGGGGGCCAGGGACCTGTCCGTGATTGAAACACCACCATTGAACCGCTACCCAATTCAAACCTATGTGGTCGAGCTTGATTGGACTTTGGTTCGTGATGTCATTAGTAAAGAATTGGCCCGTAACGGTCAAGTCTTTTACCTCCATAACCGGGTGGCTGATTTGGCGGGGATTGCTGACCACATCCAAGACCTTCTGCCGGATGCCCGGGTGGCTGTCATCCACGGTCAAATGTCTGAGGTGCAGCTTGAGGGAATTTTGTATGCTTTCTTAAACCAAGAATTTGATGTGTTGGTGACAACTACCATCATCGAAACTGGTGTTGATATTCCAAACGCCAACACGCTGATTGTCGACAATGCGGATCACATGGGTCTGTCACAGCTTTATCAGCTGCGCGGCCGGGTTGGCCGTTCTGCCCGACTGGCCTATGCCTACTTTACTTATCCTTTTACTCGGACACCAAGTGAAGAGGGGCAAAAGCGTCTGGAGGCCATTCGTGACTTTACTGAGCTCGGCTCAGGCTTTAAAATTGCCATGCGCGACCTATCGATTCGTGGGGCTGGTGACTTACTTGGTAAGCAGCAGCACGGCTTCATCGACTCGGTTGGGTATGACCTGTATACCCAGATGCTCAAAGAAGCAGTAGCGAAAAAGCAGGGGGATGAAGCTCCGGTTGAGGAAAACCGAACAGATGCTGAGCTCATCTTAGGAGTCTTGGCCTTTTTGCCAGACGACTATGTTGCTGATAGCTCGGAAAAGATTGACCTTTACCGGCAAATTCGCCAGGCGAAGAGTGACGAAGAATTTGAAGACGTCGAGTCGGACCTTATTGATCGTTTTGGCGACTTCCCAGACGAGGTCGCTCGCTTATTGCTGGTATCGCGGATTAAAAACCTAGCGGACATGGCCGGGGTTTTGCAAATTCGCCGGCAGAAGAACCAGGTCACCGTGCGCTTCTCGGCTGAGATGTCAACCGAGCTAGCTGGGGAGACAATCTTTGCTGCTTTGCAAGACGTGCCTTATAAGGCGGTTGTCGATGGCAAGACGGCCGAGTTAGCGGTAACGTTGACCGTTAATTTGAAAGAGGAGTCGGCCTACTGGCTGAATAATTTGCGAAACTTCTTACTAGTAGTTTTGGATTTGACGAAAAAGGATAAAGAAAATGCGGATTGATAAATATTTGAAGCTGTCACGAATCATTAAGCGCCGGGCAGTCGCCAAAGATTTGGCCGACCAAGGTCGAATCGAAATCAATGGCAAACAGGCAAAATCGGCTGCCAATGTTGGCACAAATGACCTCGTGACGATACACTTTGGTAACAAGACTTTAACAGTTAAGGTCCTGAAATTAGCCGAGATTGTGAAAAAAGAAGAAGCGCAAGAAATGTATGAAGTCGTTTCAGAAACTTATGAACGTGACTTTCAAGAAGATTAAGTTTGGTTAAAAAGCCGGTTTTAAGCCTTGCAAGTCCTCACTAACTGTGCCAAAATAATAGCAAGAGGAGTGAGTCAATGGCAGATGATAGTCGACTACAATCGAATATTCGACCGCTGAACGCTCGGATTGCCCAGCAGATTGCTGCTTCCGATGCGCGACGGGAAGCTAGTCGCCGCCATTATGACCATGCTCACCGTTTACGAGAAAAACGGATTATCTTGGTTGGATTGGCTGTTGCTTCGATCTTCTTAGTGCAATTAATTCTGGGTCAGGTCCGCTTACATGCGGCTAATCAGACATTAAGCAAGTCGGAAGTATCGTTGCAATCAGTGCAAAAAGACGGTAAAGCTTTACACAAAACCGCCGAACAATTAAAAGATCCTGCTTATTTGCAACAAATATTACGTGATAAGTATGGTTACTCACGCAAGGATGAAATTATCTATAACTTACCTGACCGATCATAATGGTCGTTGAACCACCCGTGTTCGGGTGGTTTTTTATATAAATAAAAGATGAAAAATACTGTTCGTACTACAATTCAGGGGCAAAGTTGGCCCCAAAAAGTTGTCTTAGCCGTTTCGGGTGGCTTGGACTCGACTAGTCTGTTGGATGCCTTTGTTCGTTATGCTCCGGAAGTGGACTTGGTCGTGGCCCATGTCAATTACCAACTAAGGGATGAGGCGGATGGGGATGCTCAATTTGTTCAAGATTTCTGCCAGCAATTAGGCGTTCCCTTTTATCAAAAGTTGGCCCCGTTGACTGATGAGGTCGGCGTAGAAGACCGAGCGCGGGCGATTCGCTATGATTTTTTTGACGAGATTGCGACTCAAACATCTGCCAGCCAAATTGTCCTCGCCCAACACCAAAACGATCAGGTAGAAACACTGCTGTTGCAGTTGGTTCGCGGTGGCTATGCTCAAAGTTGCGGTGGCATGCAAGCGGCCAGTGGTCGCTATCGTCGCCCATTTTTGTCGTTAACCAAGCAAGACCTACTGGCCTATGCCAAGGAAAACGGTTTGTCATGGCGAGAGGACCAAACCAACCAAGACCCAACCTACACTGGGCGTAACTTACTGCGACAAGAAGTCATTCCGGCTTTGGAAACCATTAATCCGCAGGCAAGGCAGCACCTCGCTGATTTTGCCGACAAACTTCAGGCGGATCAAAAATTAATTTTGGACCAAGCAGAGTCATACTTGCCGGCTCTGGAAGAGGACTTCCACCTGGTGCCTCTCCCCTGGTTGGAAAAGGTGCTATTTGTCTGGCTGCAACAACAGCAAGTATACGACGTGAAACACAGCCAGTTGCAGGCCTTCATGGCGCTGTTAATGAATGAAAAAAAGCCCAGCGCTTCGATTGATTTGGGTGCGGGCATCTTGTTAGAAAAAAGTTATCAAAAAGTCCGGCTGACAAATGTGCAAAAAAATGCAAAAATTGACCGAAAGCCCGAAGGACTTGTGTTAAAATTAGACCAATGGCAATTTTTTGACCATGGTCAGCTTCTTTGGACGACAAAAAAGCCCCAAAAGGCTGATCAAGTGCTGGTTTTACCCGAACATTTCCAAGGAGGTCTCACGCTTGTCTTAGCAGATAAGCAGGACCGAATTTTCTTAAAGTCGGGTAGTAAAACGGTGCGCAGGCTCTTAATTGACAAAAAAGTTCCGGCAGAAAATCGGGATAGGACCTGGTTTTTACTGGATGAAACCAAGACAGTGTTAGCAGTCTGGTTAGGCCAAACAAGCTGGTATGTACCAGCCAATGTTGACCGTCCGAATGTAGCTAAGCAGTGGATAGTATGGCGAATTGAGGAAAATTTGTGAATAACGATATCGAAGAAATTTTATTTGACCAGCAACAGATTCATGAAGCGGCTGTTCGTTTAGGGCAGCGCATCACTGAAGATTATGCAGGGCAGAAGCCTTTAGTTTTGTCTGTTTTGAAGGGGGCTTACCTCTGGACGGCCGATTTAATTCGAGAGATTGATCTCTATGTAGACTTGGAGTTTATCAAGATTTCCTCGTACCACGGTGGTGTCACATCATCAAACGAAATTCAACTTGTGACAGACGTTCAATCAGATGTGAAGGACCGTGATGTTTTGATTTTGGAAGACATTGTTGATACTGGTCAGTCATTGCAGTTCTTGAAGGACTTGCTGAAGGACCGTGGTGCTCATTCTGTCCAAGTAGCTACGTTCCTTGATAAGAAGGAAGGGCGCAAGATTGAGATTGATGCCGACTATGTGGGCTTTGACGTTCGCAATGAATTCGTCGTTGGCTATGGCTTAGACTATGCCGATCTTTATCGCAATTTACCCTATGTTGGTATTTTGAAAAAAGATATTTATAGTTAACTTGCATTTAATCTAAAAGTTGTATACTATATAGCAAATTTTAATGGATTGAGGATTTCCGATGAAAAAAAATAATGGTGGTTTCTTTCGAAGCTCCTTTCTATATGTCATCATCTTCTTGGCAGTAATTGCTGGGATTTATTCCTTTGTTGGTGGCTCAAGTGGTGGGACCAAGAGCCTATCATCATCTGATTTTGTAAAGCAGTTGTCAGACAAAGAAATTGATTCCTTTTCAATTCAGCCTGGTAACGATGTTTACACCGTCACTGGAACCTATAAGAGCAGTCAAAAAACAAGTACTGGTAACAATTCCGGCTTGAACGCCTTGATTGCTAGCCAGTCACAGACAACTAAGTTCTCAACGTCTGTTTTGGCCAATGATGCTTCCTTGAAGCAGATTACTGATTTGGCTAAGCAGACGAATACAGACATGACAACGAAACCGGCTGCTTCATCTGGCTTTTGGTTGAACCTAATCATCTCGATTGTGCCATTGCTGTTGATTGTTGGTGTCTTTTACCTAATGATGTCACAATCAGGCGGTAAGGGCGGCCAAGGCGGCATGATGGGCAACTTTGGTAAGTCAAAGGCTAAGCCTTCTGATCCAAAGGATAACAAGATTCGCTTTGAAAACGTTGCTGGTTCTGATGAAGAAAAAGAAGAATTGGTTGAAGTTGTTGAATTCTTGAAATCACCCAAGAAGTTTGTTGACATGGGTGCCCGCATTCCAAAGGGTGTTTTGCTTGAGGGACCTCCGGGAACTGGTAAGACTTTGCTTGCTAAAGCCGTTGCCGGTGAAGCTTCCGTACCATTCTTCTCAATGTCTGGTTCTGACTTCGTCGAAATGTTCGTCGGTGTTGGTGCCTCACGTGTTCGTGACTTGTTTGAGCAAGCTAAAAAGGCAGCTCCTGCCATCATCTTTATTGATGAAATTGATGCCGTCGGTCGCCGTCGTGGCTCTGGTGTCGGTGGTGGTAACGATGAACGTGAGCAGACTTTGAACCAAATCCTGATTGAAATGGATGGGTTTGAAAACTCTGAAGGTGTCATCATCTTGGCATCAACTAACCGTTCAGATGTCTTGGATCCAGCCTTGCTTCGTTCTGGCCGTTTTGACCGAAAGATCTTGGTTGGGGCCCCTGATGTTAAGGGTCGTGAAGCCATCTTGAAGGTTCACGCGAAGAACAAGCCGTTGGCTCCTTCCGTTGATTTGAAGGCCATCGCTCACCAAACTCCTGGCTATGTCGGGGCTGATTTGGAAAACTTGTTGAACGAAGCTGCTTTGTTAGCTGCTCGTCGCGACAAGAAGTTGATTGACTCAGCTGATTTGGATGAAGCCGAAGACCGGATTTTCCAAGGACCTGCCAAGGCAAACCGGGCAATGTCTGAGTTGGAACGGAAGACAACTGCCTTCCACGAAGCTGGTCACGCTTTGGTTGGTTTGGTTCGTTCAAACGCATCCGTTGTTCGTAAGGTCACGATTGTGCCTCGTGGACGCATCGGTGGTTATGCCTTGATGACGCCAAAGACGGACCGTTATAACATTCGTTATTCAGAAGCCAAGGAACAGTTGGCTGGTTTGATGGGTGGACGCGCTGCCGAATTGGCAACTTTTGATGAAGCATCATCTGGAGCTGCAAATGATTTCCAGCAGGCAACTAATTTGGCCCGTCAAATGGTGACAGCCTATGGTATGTCTGAAAAGTTGGGAATGGTCCAATTGGAAGGAAATGCTTCTGTTGGCTATAGCGAACAGGGTGGCGCTCAATCATACTCTGATGAAACAGCTGCCTTGATCGATGAGGAAGTTCGTCGTTTGACAAAGGAAGCCTTTGATGAAGCAACCAAGATTTTGACGGAACACAAGGATAAGCTGGCAGCCATTGCCAACGCCTTGTTAGACGTTGAATCATTGGATGAAAAGCAGATCAAAGACATCTACGAAACGGGTTCTTTCACCAAGAAGGGTGAAGAAGACGAAGACGATGCCAAGTCATTTGATGAGACAAAGGCTTCTTTGGATCACAAGGAAGACGAAGTCGAAGAACAAGAGGAAAAGGGTTCAGCAGAACCAACTAAGCCACTTGATCAAGATGACGACCAGGCAGAAAAGTCTGATGATACAACTGATTCTGATAAATAATATTTGTGAAAAGCTGGCTTAGGCTGGCTTTTTCTTTTACAATTGATAAAGAAAAAGAAATAAGGGATTGTGTATGTCAGATCAATTAATTAAAGTGATTACGAAAGATGAAGCATTCCGTGCTTTTGCTGTGGACGGGACCAAATTGGTCCAAGAAGCCGTTAGTGCCCATCACGCTTCGCGGATTGCGGCCGTTGTTTTAGGCCGGGCACTCTTGGCCACGGAAATCCTCGCTCAAGCAACCTTGAAGGGTGAGGAACGTCTTGGTGTCAAAATGGATGGAAAAGGTCCGATTGGGAACGTGGTGACCGAAGCGGACGCCCACGGAGCTGTTCGTGGCTATGTGACCAATCCACAATTGCAGCCAATCGTTAACGATGATGATCAGCTGAATATTGCCGGTGTGGTCGGGAACCATGGCTTTTTTCAAGTCACCAAATTAGCACCATATTCAAAGCCATATTTGGGACAATCAATTATTGTTTCGGGTGAAATTGGTGATGATTTTACTTACTATTTGACTCAATCGGAACAGATTCCATCAGTCATCGGGGTCGGGGTGACCATGAACCCAGATGATACGGTGGCCTCAGCAGGTGGTTTTTTGGTTCAGGCCCTGCCTGGTGCCACGGATGCACAACTGGACCAGTTAGATGCTGATTTAAAGAAAATGACACCGCTTGCCACGCTTTTGTCCGAAAAGAAGGGGCCATTAGCAATTTTGGATGACCTTCTCGGCCAGGACAACTATACTTCCCTGGACTCAGTGGCGATTGGTTTGGCAGCTGAGCCGCCAAAGGAAGCCTACGCAGAAATGTTAAAGACATTGCCTTCACATGAAGTCCAAGCAATGATTGATGAAGACGGTGGCGCTGAAATTGTCGGTCGTTTTTCTGGCAAAAAGCACTACTTTGAAGCGGCAGAACTTGAAAAGATTTTGAAAGAAATTCTTCACCGCGAAAGCCAAGCAGAAGCGGACGCAACTGATGAAGGGCAAAAGTCTGATTCTGCAAAAGACTAAGCAAATGAAATCAGTGACAGTGCCAAGACAGTAGGGATATCCCTTTTGTCTTGGTCCGGCATTTGTTATACTTAAACAAGATAATCTAGCGAATTTTCGCCGACAGGAAGGTAAGATAGACATGGCTGAAGAAAAAGCCTTAAACGATCAAATGGTCGCCCGCCGTCAAAAGATGAAGGCTTTGGTTGATGATTTGAACGTTGATCCATTTGGTCACCGTTTTGACCGCGACTCATTGGCAGCAGATTTGCATGCTAAGTACGATGATCAGACACAAGAAGAATTAGAAGAAAACCCGGTTGAAGTGATTATTGCTGGCCGGATGGTTGCCAAACGTGGCGCTGGAAAGGTAATTTTTGCCGACTTGCGCGATGGTTCCGGACAAATTCAAATCTACGCTCGTCGTGATGATTTGGGTGATAATTACCCAATTATTAAGCGAGCTGATTTGGGTGATTTCTTGGGAATCAAGGGAACGATGATGAAGACAGAAGCTGGCGAATTGACGGTTTTGGTTTCACATTTGACCCACCTGTCAAAGGCTTTGCGCCCAATGCCAGATAAGTTCCACGGAATTTCTGACGTTGAAACGCGTTACCGTAAGCGTTACCTGGACTTGATTGCCAACAACGAATCATTGGTTCGTTTCCAAAATCGGTCAAAGATTGTAGCGGCTATCCGTGAACATATGGATGCCAACCACTTCTTGGAGGTTGAAACACCAATCTTGCAGACGCAAGCCGGTGGGGCAGCTGCTAAGCCATTTATCACGCACCACAATGCTTTGAACATTGATATGTACATGCGTATCGCAACTGAGTTGTATTTGAAGCGGTTGATTGTCGGTGGGATGGAACGAGTCTATGAAATTGGCCGGATTTTCCGGAACGAAGGAATGGACCCTAAGCATAACCCAGAATTTACCACTCTGGAATCTTATGCTGCCTACTGGGACTTTACGGATGTGATGGACGAAACGGAAGGTATCTTCCGTGCAGCAGCAAAGGTTGTTCACCCAGATTTGCAAGTTAATTACCAGGGAACTGACATTGATTTGAGCAAGCCATTTGCCCGCAAGCACATGGTTGACTTGATTAAGGAAAAGACTGGTGTTGATTTCTGGCCTGAAATGACCCTTGAAGAAGCCCGTCAATTGGCCGATGAACATCATGTGAAGTATGAAGAATACTGGCAGGTTGGTCACATCATCAATGAATTCTTTGATAACTTTGTCGAAGATACTTTGTCACAACCAACCTTTGTTTACGGTCATCCGGTGGAAGTCTCACCATTGGCGAAAAAGAACGCTGATGACCCTCGCTTTACCGATCGTTTCGAGCTTTACATCGTTGGTTCCGAATTTGCCAATGCCTTTACTGAATTGAATGATCCAATCGATCAGCGGGCCCGTTTTGAAGCGCAAGCCGCTGAACGCGATAACGGAAACGATGAAGCGGAAGGAATCGACGAAGACTTCTTAGAGGCGCTTGAATACGGTATGCCACCTACAGGTGGTTTGGGAATTGGTATTGACCGTTTGGTCATGCTCTTGACGGATGCTGCATCAATTCGTGATGTGGTTTTGTTCCCAACAATGCGCCCAGAATAATTCCTGATTTTTTCAAATAAATGATTGACGCGTTTGGCTTTCTTTTGTATAATATTTAAGTTGAGCCAAGCGCTTTATTCCGACTTAGCTCAGTTGGTAGAGCACCTGACTGTTAATCAGGTTGTCGCCGGTTCGAGCCCGGCAGTCGGAGTATTGAAGTCAAGACAGTGATGTCTTGGCTTTTTTTGTACAAAAATTTAAAGAAATAAAGTTGCCCTTGCCAAATTAGAAAAGTTACGCTATTATGTTCAATAGTGATTTGCCAATCCCGGCAGCACTGGAGAAATAATTGGCCCCCGTGAGCGTCAGTTTTGAAAGGATGTTTTTTTAGTATGGCAGATATTCCCCTTACGCAACCAACAGAAGTGTTGCGTCACAAGCATTTTTCTAAGAACCAGAAATTAACTTTGTGGTCAACCACAGCTGGTTTTGGGCTCGAGAACATGGACGTGATGTTCATCTCCTTTGCCCTTTCTTCAATCATTGCTTCTTTGCACATTAGCAACTTTGCTGGTGGTTTGATTGCAACGATTTTTTCACTAGGAACATTGGTCGGTGGCCTCTGTTTTGGAATGTTGGCAGACCGTTTTGGTCGCGCCCGTGTCTTTACTGGGACACTGTTTATCGTCGCCTTTGCGACGGCAGGGATGTACTTTGCTCATAACATTTGGGTTTTGTATGCATTGCGCTTTATCGTTGGTGCCGGAACGGGTGCTGAATATAGTGCTGGGGTCACGATGGTGGCCGAAGCCTTTTCTGGTAAGAAGATTGGCCGCTTAATGTCAATTGTTCAAATTGGTGGACAGGGTGGATCAATCTTAGCCGCCTTAGCAGCTGCCTTTATCATTCCACGCTTTGGTTGGAATGCCTTGTTCTTGGTTGGCTTGGTGCCAGTCATCTTCGCCTTTGCCATTCGAATTCATTTGAAGGACAGTGACGAATTTGAGCAAGCCAAGCAGGCTCGCCAACAAAAAGAAGAAGCAACGACAACCAAGGTACCGGTCCTAGCGGTTTTTAAGACGCCAACCTTGGCCCTGCAAACTTTGGGCTTGATTCTAATGATGATGGTGCAAACTGGTGGCTATTACGGTTTGATGAACTGGTTGCCAAAGATCATGCAAAAGCAGCTGGGCTTGTCCATCTCATCATCTTCACTGTGGATGATTGCTACAATCGTTGGGATGTCCCTAGGAATGTATGCCTTTGGTTATCTGTTGGATAACTTCGGTCCACGTTTGGCCTTTGGAATCTTCTTGGTGGTCGCCGCTGCTTCCGTTTACTTGATTCCGATGGCAAATGGGGCCTGGTCATTGTTGTTGATTATGATGATGGTTGGTTTCTTCTCAAACGGCATGTATGGTGGTTATGGGGTCGTCGTTTCCCGCTTATACGGAGTTGATATCCGCGTGACTGCTAACTCGGTTGTTTCTTGTTTTGGAAAGCTACTGGGTGGGTTCTTCCCAGCCTTGGTTGGCTTGATGATGGACAAGACATCACTTTCAGTAGTAATGATGTTCTTCTCAGCCATTTACGTCTTTTCCTTTATCGTGATGCTGCTAATCCCGGCATTGGGTAAGAAAGTTCAATTTTAATTTTAAGTAAAGTAAAAAGCCAGGCAGTGCGCCTGGCTTTTTGATTTGTGTTCATGATGAAATTTCCCACGTTTGCCTTATACCTGTTGTTCGGGTATAATAAAAAGAAAAGTAGGAAATGAGAAGATGATTCGAAGTTTTGCTGATAAAGAAACGGAAAAAATATTTCAACAAAAATTTTCTAAAAAACTACCACAGAGCATTCAAAGAATTGCCCTACGAAAATTAATTATGATGGACAATGCTGCTGACATAAATGATTTACGAGTACCACCAGCAAACCACTTGGAACAATTAATGGGTGATCGTCGGGGCCAATATAGTATTAAAATTAATGTTCAGTATCGACTATGCTTTACTGTGGCCAATAGGAACGATTTTATGAATGTCGAAATCGTTGATTATCATTGAGAGGGAGAGCAATATGGGAAAGATACCCACACCAACAATTAGTGAAATTTTAAAAACTGAATTCATGGATCCACTTGAGCTCTCTGCTTATTCTCTTGCCCAAGATATTCATGTACCAGTATCACGTATTCAAGATATTTTACACGATCGGCGGAAAATTACGGCCGATACTTCCATTCGTTTAGGACGAGCATTTGGAATTTCGGACCGGTATTTTTTGAACCTACAAATGGATATTGATGTTCGTAATGTTGAAGAAAATAGCAAAATGGAATATCAACAAATTGAGAAAATTCGAGTATAAGTAAAAAGCCAGGCTGTGAGCCTGGCTTTTTGATTAACAATTTTATTTAACGAGAGCAAAGCCACCGGTCCAGCCAATTTTTTCACTGGCAGCAAGCGTCATTTGCAGGAAGCCAACAGACTCCAGCTCGTGGGCGCGCTTCAGCAAACCGGCATCGACAACGGCGAGGTCACTACCTTCCAATGCCTTGGCTAAGACTTCCTTGCTGTCCTTGTGATCGCCGGCCACCAAGACCGTTGTTTGGTTGTCGCCAACCTTACCACTGACCAGGTTGGCAGCAAAGACCGTGTTGAAAGCCTTGAGAACATAGCTCTTTGGTAGGGCTTTTTGCAGTTCAGCGGTTGCAGAACTGTCGCTTGGAACCTCTAGCCCATCAAATGTCTTGAAATTGACGGGGTTTGAGGTTTCAACAATTGTTTTACCTGCAAATTGGTCCTGGTATTCCTGGGCGATACCTGCCATTGCGGCGAATGGGACTGCTAAAACAACTAAGTCGGCAATGTGATTGGGTTTTGATTCCGATGTGGCATAATTAACCTGATTACCAGCTTTTTCAAACTGGGCACCAACGGCGGAGCCGATGTTACCCTTACCAAATACAGTGATTTCCATCTTTGTTCTCCTTTGCTATTCCTTTGCCCTCATTGTAAATCGAAAGTGATCAATCGTCAAAAATAGTGAGAAGGTTATGGAGCTTTTTTAGGGAGAAAATATCGAAATAAAGTGCGAAAATGATTGACAGAGTGGGCGGTAAATGGCATAATTAAATAGTTGTTTTGAACAACAAGTCATTCCGACTTAGCTCAGTTGGTAGAGCACCTGACTGTTAATCAGGTTGTCGCCGGTTCGAGCCCGGCAGTCGGAGTTTCAAGCCGACGTAGCTCAGTTGGTAGAGCACGGGTATCGTAAACCTGGGGTCGGAGGTTCGATTCCTCTCGTCGGCATCTACTAAAAAACCGCTAATTTTAGCGGTTTTTTTGTTGTTTAATTTGTTATGATGTTAATAATCATTACAAAGGGGAAGTCGTTTATGTGGCATATTAAAAGTTTTAATGAATTAACAAATCAAGAAATTTGGGCGATTTATCGAGCACGAGCAGCGGTTTTTGTGGTTGACCAACAAAGCCTTTATCAAGATGTCGATGAGGTTGATTTGGAAGCCTTACACGTCTTTTATGAAGAAGATGGTGAATTGCTGGCCTATGGGCGTGTCTTTGTCAAAGAAGGCGATATTCTTTCATTTGGACGTGTATTGACGGTGCCGGCAGCTCGTGGCCGTGGTCTGGGCAAAGAATTAATCCAGCAAATGATGACGGTGATGGCAGAACGTTTTGATCAAAAAGATATTGAAATTGAAGCACAACAACATGTGATTGAGCTTTACAAGCGCTTTGGCTTCACCGAAGTTGGTGATATCTTTATGGATGCCGGCGTGCCGCATATTTTAATGGTTACTCAAAATGAAGCAGCGACAAAATAATGTCACTGCTTTTTTATTTTATCCAACAATTGTTGTTTAATTGGTGGCTGTCATGATTGTTTCAGAGACGTAAACTGGTGGCAACAATCAAAGGAGGATTTGTTAATGGCATACGGACGTGTAATGGATACAGCAGCTGATTTTGAAAAATTTGGTGTGAACCCTAACAAGGTTGAGAACTGGGAAGATGGCCGTCGTGATAATGACGAACCAGGCCCCGGTGAAATTTGGTATATCGATTGTAGCTTTGACGATAAAACAACACTCGTTTTGGGATTCCGACCAAAGTCACCTAGTCAGGTGAACCAAAAAGGTTTCAACCCCAACATCGCGATGAATTATAGTACGATTGCCGGCGAACCCTTCAATGATTACCGCGCCTACAAAGCGGATGAAGTGTTCACCAGTGATAAGGCTGCTGATTTGAAGTGGGGTGAAAACACGCTCAAGGGCCAGGACTGGAAAACTTATGATGTTCATATTGAACCAGAAGATGACTATGAAGTTGAGTTCGACGGTAAAAAGTCGACTGAACACAAGACAGCCATGGACCTACACTTTGAAGCAGAAGTAGCACCCTTCCGACCGGGAAATGGTTATATTTCTTTTGGACAAAATGATGAATATTATTATAACTTTATTTGTGTCACGAAATTAAAGGTCACTGGTCACCTAGTGATTGATGGGGAAGACAAAGAAGTTACCGGGCAGGCTTACTATAACCATCAATGGTTTAACATCAGCCCAGTCGAAGCCTTCCATAGCTGGGTTTGGGGTCGTCAAAACAGTGGAAAGTATTCTGTTTTGCTTTACGACATGGTTGGATCAGACCGCTTTGGTCAGCCAAAGATTCCGTTGTTTACGGTTGATGATGACCAAGGAAATCGCATTTTGGAAAACATTGATGATCAAAATGCGGAAGTAAAAGTCTTGGACACTTATGTGCAGGAAAAGACTGGCAAGACCTATCCAAAGGAGCTGCAATATCGCTTTACGCAAGGTGATGTTGAGGCGGAATTCACGATTAAGAATCCAGAAGAAATTAACTTAATTGATATTTATGGTATGGCACCTGAAGCCGCCCAAAAACAATTTGATAAGGCGGGCTTGCAGCCAACCTATACGCGTTATTTGGCCGAAACAACGCTGAAAGTAACGCGGAATGGTCAAACAGATACAGTCAACGATAAGATGCTCTACGAGATTAATTTCCCAGCAAAGACATTTTAATATTACGGCTTAGTAAGAGGCGTTCTCCAAAGGAGACGCCTTTTTATTTTGATGAAAAATAATTTGCTGCTGTTGTAAGAAAAAAGGCAGGCCCAAGATTGGGTCTGCCCTTTGTGTTGCCTGCAAATTACTTGCAAATGCTCAAAAACGCTGATATATCAACGTTTGCCTATGCGGCTGGCGGGAGTCGAACCCGCACGTCCTAAAGCGGACACAGGATCCTTAATCCTGCGCGTCTGCCAATTCCGCCACAGCCGCAACAATGCAACTATCAAATTTTACCTAGAAAAAATCCCTTTGTCAAGGCTGGGAGAGCAATGTTGAATTTATTCGGATTTACTGGCCATTTTTGTTAAAATAGAAATGATTGGAGAATACTTATGAAGTTATTTAATTGGTCGAACAAAAAAGACCAGCAAGACAAAGAAATCCAAACTCAAGTTGATTATTTGCAAACGGAAAATGACCAACTCTTGAATCAGGTCGAAAGCTTAAAACTTGATTTGAGTGAGTTTAAAGAAGAAAACGAACGTTTAAAAGAAGCGCTTAACCGGTCACAGTTCCGTCGTGGCTTGATCAAAATGGGAATTGGAATGGCCATCTTGGTTGTTTCCTATATTCTTTTGGTCTTAGTCGGTGAACGTAACACTAATTTGCCCTGGATTCTTTTAATTGAAGCTGCCTTTATTTTCTTCATGCTAAATCGAGGAGAAAGCAAATGAGTGAGCAAAAGCGGCGGCCCTTTGTTTTAGCCAATTGGAAAATTAACATGGAACCGCGCGAGGTTGGGCCGTATTTGGAAAAAGTTTTACCGGCCTTAGCTGACGAACACCAGGTTGAAGTTGGGATTGCGGCTCAGGACTTGTACCTCAGCCAAATGTTGGCAGCGGCCAAGGGCAACCCTTTAACCATTGTTGGCGAAAACGCCCACTGGGAGGACGCCGGTGCCTTTACCGGTGAAACCTCACCAAAGGCTTTGGCCCAAATGGGTGTCGAATATGTTTTGATTGGTCACTTCGAACGGCGCAAATTTTTCAACGAAACCGATGAAACGGTGAACTTGAAGACGTTGGCGGCCCTGCGCAACGGTTTGAAGCCGATTGTTGATTTGGATGAAGACTTATCCGCTTATGGGAATTTAGTACCGGAAAAGGTCGTTTTGGCCCAATTGAAGGCGGCCTTGGACGGTGTGATGGCTGATGAGATGGATCAAGTCACAATTGCCTATGAGCCAACCTGGGCGATTGGGTCAGGAGAGGCGGCCTCGGCTGATCAAGCGCAAGAAGCGGCGGCTTTGATTCGGCAAAGTTTGGCGAACTTGTATGGCCGCGACCTGGCAGAAAAAATCCGCATCTTATACGGTGGCTCGGTGACGCCGGCAAACGGGCAAAACTTCCTGTGCCAGCCAGATATCGACGGTATTTTGGTTGGAAAAGCAGCATTAAATCCAGAAAAGTTTTTAGCATTAGTTGATGAAGCGAGAAAAAATGGATAGTTTTCAAACAAATTAGCCAAAACCGTTGGCTAACCTAGGGCCAACCTTAGATTCGTGTTCATTTTAATCAACAAGGGTGTTATAATTTACTTGGTTTTATAAATATTAACCACAGACAAAAGGAGAGCATAAAATATGTCTTTGATTTCAGATATCATTGCACGTGAAGTTCTTGACTCACGTGGAAACCCAACAGTTGAAGCCGAAGTTATCACTGAAGTTGGTGGCTTTGGTCGCGGAATCGTGCCATCAGGTGCATCAACCGGTGAACACGAAGCTGTTGAATTGCGTGACGGCGACAAGAACCGTTTCGGTGGTAAGGGTACTACTAAGGCCGTTGCTAACGTTAACGGACCAATCGCTAAGGCTTTGGTTGGTAAGTTTGACGTAACTGACCAGCGCGCCATTGACGAAGCAATGATTGCTTTGGATGGTACTCCTAACAAGGGTAAGCTTGGTGCCAACGCTATCTTGGCTGTTTCAATCGCTGCTGCTCGTGCAGCTGCTGATGAATTGGGTGTTCCTTTGTTCTCATACATTGGTGGTATGAACTCTTACGTTTTGCCTACACCAATGATGAACGTTATCAACGGTGGTGCTCACTCAGATAACAAGGTTGACTTCCAAGAATTCATGATCATGCCAGTTGGTGCTCCTTCAATCAAGGAAGCTATCCGTTATGGATCAGAAACTTTCCATGAATTGAAGAAGTTGTTGGCTGCTGACGGTAAGGCAACTTCAGTTGGTGACGAAGGTGGATTTGCTCCTGACTTCGCTAACAACGAAGAACCATTGCAATACTTGATCAAGGCCATCGAAGGCGCAGGCTACAAGCCAGGTAAGGACATCGCCATTGCTGTCGATGTTGCTTCTTCTGAATTGTGGGATGCCGACAAGTCAAAGTATGTTTTGCGTTGGTCAACTAAGGAAGAATTCTCAACTCCAGAATTCATCAAGTACTTGGAAGGCTTGGCAGATCGTTACCCAATCATCTCAATCGAAGATCCTATCGACGAAAACAATTGGGATGACTGGGCTGAAATCACTAAGGAACTTGGCAAGAAGGTTCAATTGGTTGGTGACGACTTCTTCGTTACAAACACTGAATACTTGGCTAAGGGAATCCGTATGGGTGCTGCCAACTCAATCTTGATCAAGGTTAACCAAATTGGTACTTTGTCAGAAACGATGGACGCCATTGAAATGGCTAAGGAAGCTGGTTATACAGCAATCGTTTCACACCGTTCAGGTGAAACTGAAGATACTACTATCTCTGACTTGGTTGTTGCGACAAACGCCGGCCAAATCAAGACTGGATCAATGTCACGTACTGACCGTATTGCAAAGTACAACCAATTGATTCGTATCGAAGAATTGCTTGGTGACACTGCTAAGTACAAGGGTGTTCACTCATTCTACAACTTGTCAGCACAAGCTCGTGAAGATATCCAAGCTAAGTAATGACTTTAAATGAAAACGCCCTTTGGGCGTTTTTTTGTACATAAATTCGTCTAATCGAATAAGCAATTAAAAGTGAACAGTAGCAGACTGGAGGAATAGCAAATGGTCAAACGATGCCGGTGGGTGAGCGATAGTCAAGATGAAAAGATGGTGGCCTACCATGATCAGGAATTTGGTCAACCAGTCTTTGATGATGACCGCCTGTTATTTGAGCTGTTGACGCTCGAATTATTCCAATCAGGTCTAAGTTGGAAAACGGTTTTAAATAAACGAGAAAATTTCAAACGAGCCTTTGCTGACTTTGATGTTGAAAAAGTGGCGACCTTTGACAATCAAGATGTCGAGCGTCTATTGGCGGATTCGGGTATTATTCGTAACCGAATGAAAATTGACGCAACCATCAATAATGCCAAGCAAATTCAGCGCTTACAGAATGAAGGCAAGAGCTTTTCTGAGCTCGTCTGGCAGCCAACTAATGGGCAAACCCTACAAATCGGTGTTGGCGCAAACGAACATGTGCCCAGTCAAACGGACCTGTCAGTTGACTTTAGCAAAAAGTTGAAGAAGCTTGGTTTTAAGTTTGTTGGACCGGTCACGATGGAATCGTTTTTGGAAGCGGTGGGCGTTGAAAATGCCCATGACTTGGATTGCGCTTTTCGCTAAGAATAATTGGAATAAAAAAAGACCTAACATGATAATGTTAGGTCTTTTTAAATATCTTAATGCGCGATCCGGGAGTCGAACCCGGATTGCAAGAACCGGAATCTTACGTGCTATCCATTACACTAACCGCGCGAACTAGATAATTATAACCTACTTTGCTGGAATTTCCAAGTAAGTCTCGCCAATTATTTCAAAGGAGATTCTGCCGGAAAATTGATTGGTTAGTTCTTCTTCAAAGGCAGCAACTTCGTCTGGGGCAACGGCTACCTGGTGATGGACGGCAGTATCGAAGTCGGTCGCCAGTAGTGGATATGCCTCCTGGTTGAGCCAATACGTTAGCTGGTCGTTGTTTTGGTAGTCAATCGTAATTAAGACCCGGTCCCGCCAAAGACGTTCCACCAGGCCAACGGCATCGAGCCCTTGGGCGACCGTTCCGGCATAAGCCCGAATCAGACCACCAGCACCCAATTTAATGCCACCAAAGTAACGGGTGACGATGGCGAGGACGTTGTGAATTTGCCGCTTTTGTAAGACTTCCAGCATTGGCACGCCAGCTGTTCCAGACGGTTCGCCATTGTCCGAATAACGTTTGATTTCATCGTTATCACCCAAAACGTAAGCAAAAACGTTGTGATTGGCCTTATGGTGTTCTTTGCTGACCTTTTCAATCAAGCGCTGGGCTTCTTCTTCATCGCTGATACGAAAGAAGTTGACGATAAAGTCGGATTTTTTAATTGTTTGCTGCCAGAAAGCGGATTCCGGGGCAAGTAAGTAAAAGTGCTCCATAACTCGTATTATATCATGACGGCTAAGTTAGGAGGTCTTACAGATGGATGACACACTATTTTACGGCCGGCTAGTGACCTGGCCGCAGTCCGAACCAATTGATCGAGAGCATTATCAACTTTTGTCGGCCTTTGTTGGCAACCGGTGCCAGCGTTGTGGCCAAGACGACCGCGCATCCTTACCAAACGGCGGCTTTTACTGTCTAGCCTGTCTGAATTTGGGACGGGTAGCCAGCCATGATGTCTTATTAACGCTAGCGGAGCCAAATGATTTTCCAGCATATGGCAAAATGCCCTGGACGGGGCAGCTAACCGCCAGTCAAGGCCGGGTGAGCCAGGAATTAATTGATTCGTATCAAAAAGGGGAAGACCGGTTGGTCTGGGCGGTAACGGGTGCTGGTAAAACCGAAATGCTCTTTCCGCTTTTAGAACATGCCCTCCAAGGCCGTGGGCGCGTGGCCGTTCTGTCACCCCGAGTCGATGTTGTTTTAGAGTTGGCGCCGCGGTTGCGAGCCGCATTTGGCATTGAGATTCAGGTCTTACACGGTCACCAAGAAGAGCCGTACCAGTATGGACAGTTTGTTTTGGCGACGACTCATCAGGCGCTGCGTTTTCGGCAAGCCTTTGATTTAATTGTGATTGATGAGGTTGATGCTTTTCCGTATCGGGGTGATCCGGTTTTGAACTATGCCGTTAACCAAGCCCGTAAGCAAGGCGGTGTCCTGGTCTATCTGACGGCAACGCCAACACCAGACTTATTACGGCAGGTGCGGCAGGGGAAGTTGCGCCAATCGTATTTGCCAAGGCGATTTCATCAGGGTTTGCTCCCACAAATTCAGACCCGAAAGGTGGGGAATTGGCGCAAACGCTGTCCGCAGCGTTTGAAAGTGGTGGTCTTAGCCTGGCAACAGGAACAAATACCTTTCCTAGTTTTCGTTCCGCAGGTTAAGGACCTGGCCAATGTGGACAAATGTCTACAAAAAGTACTAAAAATCATGGGCGGAACAGTGCATGCTGGCGACCCGGACCGAGCCGCTAAGGTGTTGCGGTTGCGGTCAGGTGACTGGCGGTATTTAGTCACAACAACGATCCTGGAGCGGGGTGTGACTTTGCCGGGATTGGAGGTCGTGATTCTTGGTGCGGATGACCCGGTCTTTTCGACAGCCGCTTTGGTGCAAATTGCCGGTCGAGTTGCTCGGGCTAAAGAAAAACCAACTGGCTTGGTTTTAGCCCTAATTGAGGAGCCAACACTGGTTTTACGGCGAGCGCAACAGCAAATCGACCAACTTAATCAATTAGCCGAAGAAATGGGAGGGCAGTCATGAATTGTTTACTGTGCCAAGAATTTTTAGCCCAACAATCAAGCGCGCTTTCGTTGTTAACGGGTCGGCAGGCAGGATCAGACCTCGTTTGTTCCCGTTGCCTCAGTCAATTCACGCCGATTACTCGGGTGATTTGCTACGATTGTGGACGCGACAGTCTGCCAAATGAAGAAACGATTGACAAAATGTCTGATAATGAGACTAAGCCAGGCCAACAGCTCTGCCATGATTGTCAACGCTGGCAGGCCATGGGCCAGTCCTCCTTGCGACACCAGGCCCTTTACCGTTATGACGAACAAATGAAGGAGTATATGAGCCGCTATAAGTTTATTGGCGATTACCGTCTTCATCTTGTTTTTCAAAAAGAAATGCGCCAGGCCATTCGCCGGTTAATCAAGCAGGAACGAATTGACTGGGTAGTGCCGATTCCCTTGACCCAAAGTCGGTTGGCTAAACGCGGTTTTAATCAGGTCGAGCCCTTCCTGTCTGGCAAAGTGTTGGCCGGGTTGGTGACGAAAGAACAACAAAAGGTAGAGCAATCGAGTCTTGACCGCAAAAAGCGGATGGAGGGGGAACAGCCATTTAAATTAGCAGCAGGTGTTGGCCCGAATATTGTGAACAGAACAATCCTGTTAGTCGATGATATCTATACGACTGGCCGGACTTTGCATTATGCAGCCAGCTGTCTTTATCAAGCAGGTGCCGCTCAGGTCTTTTCGATTTCTTTAGCGCGCTAAGGTCACTGCTTGACAGCTAAAATTTGCTATAATAGAGGAACTAAAAGAGCAATTTATGTCACCTATTTTTACGTTTCTAATGACGGTCGTTGCCATCTACTTTACCTTTTATTTAATTCGACCAATTGATTTAACAAAGATATTGCCGCAAAGCCCCCGGAATGCAGCTTTATTAAAGGTTGTCTTAGCGACGATTATCGGATTTTTGCTGGCCACCGCTTTGGTTGGTTTGCTGAATGAGGCTTTACAAATTCCTAGCAGTCTTTTAAAAGATTTGTAAAGGATTCCGGCTGTAATTGGCTAAGTATGGTATAATTTAAAGGATTGTAGGGGCTATCGTCCTGATTTTTCCCCTACTGAACACGAATTTTTTTGGAGAAATAATAACCATGGCAAGAGATATTGGAATTGATTTAGGAACTGCCAACGTTTTGATTTATGTTGAAGGCGAAGGCGTTGTCCTTAACGAACCTTCAGTTGTCGCTGTTGACGATAAGACTGACCGCGTTTTGGCCGTTGGAGCCGAAGCCTACCGGATGGTTGGTCGGACACCTGGAAACATCCGTGCCGTTCGTCCATTGAAGGATGGTGTCATTTCTGACTTTGATATCACCGAAGCAATGTTGACTTACTTTGTGAACAAGTTGAATGTTAAAGGCTTCATGTCAAAGCCAAACATCATGATTTGTGCCCCAACGAACATCAGTGAAATCGAGCGTAAGGCCATCATTCAGGCCGCTGAAAAGGCTGGTGGTGCGAAGGTTTATTTGGATTACGAACCAAAGGTTGCTGCTATTGGTGCCGGTTTGGACATCTTTAAGCCAGTTGGCTCAATGGTTATCGACATGGGTGGTGGAACTTCTGATATCGCTATCTTGTCATTGGGTGACATCGTTGTTGCCGAATCAATCCGCGTTGCCGGTGATCGAATGAACATTGACATCGTGAACTACTTGAAGCGTGAACACGGCTTGGTAGTTGGTGAACGCTCAGCTGAAACGATTAAGATTGAAATCGGTTCTGCCTTGCAATCAGATAACCCAAAGACGATGACGGTTCGTGGTCGTGATAACTTTGAGGGGATGCCACAAACGATTACGGTGAACTCAAACGAAATCGAAACGGCTTTGCACGAAACATTGGTACAAATCGCTGACGCTGCCCACTTGGCTTTGTCAAAGTTGCCACCTGAATTGGCAGCAGACATCATCGATCGTGGTGTGATGTTGACTGGTGGTGGTGCCTTGCTAGACGGAATGGATCGCTTTATGGCCGACCGTTTGAGCGTGCCAGTCTTTGTATCAGAATCACCTTTGGACAACGTTGCCAAGGGAACTGGTGCATTGCTTGAACACATGATGGCTAAGGGATAAGGAGCAGTCATGAGCAAAAAAAATCAGAGCTTTGGGGTTTCTTTAGTAACAAAGGACGACCAAATCCAGGTTTTGGTTGATGACCAACCAATCGGCACAATCGAACAAAATCAGGGGAGCTACACTGGTGTTTTAGGCAAGCAAGTCGTTATTGCCACAGCTCAATCGACGGACGAAGCCTTACAGGCAATCCTTGCATCATTTAATCTCTACCATTAATTTTTAAAAGAATCCTTTGCTGGTTGTGGCAAGGGGTTTTTGTACATATAAATTAACTTAATTTTGTTAAAGGAAGTTTCACCATGCAGCAACGTCTCGCATCTCATAAAACCGACCGCCCATCTGCGTCAGAGTTAGATTGGGGAATGATTTTGATTCTCATCTTGCTGATGTTAATTGGCTTATACTCCCTCTATTTTGCGATTTTAAACGGTGGGAAGGACGCTTCACCGCTCAGGGCTGTCATTATGCAAGTTGCTTATTGGATTGCCGGGGCGATAATGATTGCCTTCATTATGCATTTTGACGCCTTTCAATTGTGGCGGTTAGCACCGATTTTGTATGGCCTTTGTTTTGTCTTACTAATTGCGGTTCTGATTTTCTATAACCGGGCCTTGTATGTGAATGCGGGGGCCAAGTCATGGATTGTGATTGGACCGATTTCGATTCAGCCGGCCGAATTTGTTAAACCATTTTACATTGTGATGCTGGCCAAAGTGGTTGCTAACCATAATCGCTTGTATCTAACCCACCAAGTTGAATCCGATTGGATCTTGTTGGCTAAAATTGCCGGTTGCTTTTTGCCAATCGCCTTCTTGATTGCCTTACAAAATGATTTGGGAACGTTACTAGTCTTTATGGCCATTACCGCCGGAGTGATTGTTGTTTCGGGAATTACTTGGCGCATTTTGGGCCCTTGCTTTGCGGCTGTTGGTGCCCTTGGATCATTGATGATTTTCTTGGTTGCTTCCACGATTGGTCGAACAATTCTTGGGGCAATGGGCTTCCAGGCTTATCAATTTGCCCGAATTGATGCTTGGTTACATCCCGGTCAGGATACGTCAAACACCGGCTATCAGACTTACCAAAACCTAAAGGCAATCGGTTCTGGTCAGCTCTTTGGTTCTGGTTTTGGAAACATGCGTGTTTTTGTGCCGGTGCGTGAATCAGATATGATTTTTTCAGTGATGGGGGAGTCATTTGGTTTCGTTGGTGGTGCCTTCCTAATCGCACTTTACTTCTTCTTGATTTACCGGATGATCAGGGCCACCTTTAAGGCGCGTAATGCCTTTTATGCCTATATCTCAACCGGGGTCATTATGATGGTGCTCTTCCACGTTTTTGAAAATGTGGGAATGAACATTGGGCTATTGCCTTTGACCGGAATTCCATTGCCTTTCATCTCGCAGGGAGGGTCATCACTTGTTTCCAACATGATTGGTGTTGGTTTGGTCATGTCGATGTCCTACCAGCAGCAAAGTCGGACCTTTAACGATACGAATGATTTTAATATGTAAAGGATGGCTATGGACGAACTTGCACTTATTCACGAAAAGACGAAAGGACTCTTGGAGCAACTGCGGAATGGGGACTTGTATGAGTCTCTGCCGGAGCTTCTCTTTGTCTTGAAGGAAAACGTTGACTTAGAACCTGCTGAGCCAACACCGCGTCCGAGTGATTCAATGGCAGCCATGGAGAAAATGAATGGCTATCAGGAACGCTGGGCTGAGGATATCTTTGAGCGTTCAATTTCGGATACTGACTTGCGCCAATTTGTGGAGCAATTAAAGTCACCTAGTGCGAAGATTCGTGATACCGGAACCTTTTTCTTCCTCGGTAATGCCATTCAGAATAATCATTTGACCAAAGAACAAATGGATTGGCTCACGGCTGAATTAATCGGTGACCAATTCTTGCTCAACCAAATTTTGGAAGAGGAAAATGATGGGGCTTATGGCCGGTCATTTGCACTGGCCATTTTAACGATTCTGTTAATTGCTGACCAACAAGCGGCAGAACCATTCATTTCGCCTGAATTGCTTTCGGCGATTGTTGAGCAAGTGGCACTTTATGCCCTTTTGGAGACGGACACCCGCGGCTTTGTTCCGGGACATGGTTGGGTACATGCCTATACCCATTTGTCCAATGTCTTAAGTGCCATCTTTGATCGAGCGGATGTCCCTCGAGCTGACAAACTCTTTTTGTTGGCCTGCCTGATGACGAACTTCCGCCAGGTGAATACGCCGCTGACGATGGGCGAAATCGGCCGCATCGTCGGTGTCATTCTAAGCTTAACCAAAAAGCACGCACTTTATGCGGAATATTTCCTGATGTCATTGAAATTATGGCGGCAAGACCTGGTGAATGAACCCTTCGCCCAAACACGGTCGCGCTGGCAAAAACTGTACATCCGGGTGGATTTCTTCCAGCAAATTTTGGCCTATGGTCCTGAAATGGTGCCGGAAAAAATTTGGGCTTATGTGCAAGAAACCAAAAATTATTTATCTTAACTTTGTGATTTAACCGGCCTTGAATCGGCCAAATCAAAAAATACTCATGACTACAGTGCCAAGCACTGCAGTGATAAAAGGAATTCGTTATGAGCAAGAAACATGTTGTCTTACTATTTGGTGGAAATTCTTCGGAACACGACGTTTCGAAGCGTTCAGCCTATAACTACTATCAGGCCTTGAAGCAAACTGGCAAGTATGATTTGTCGGTGATTGCCATTGCCCAAAACGGTTACTTCATTGACGCCGAGCGTTCATTTGAAATTATGAATCAGGCTGACGAAGGGCCATTGGTTGATGCCTACATGCAAACTGTCGCGCAAGACGAAATCTTGTCACCAATTGCTGCTTTGCAGGCCTTGCCAAAGATTGATATCTTTTTCCCGGTTGTCCATGGGAACTTGGGTGAAGATGGGACTTTGCAAGGGTTGTTCCGCTTGTTGCAAAAGCCTTATGTTGGGGCATCTTTGCGCGGCCATGCGATTTCTTTTGATAAGGTGATTACCAAGGAAATCTTGACGGCCAACGGCATTCGTAACACGAAGTACCTGGTGACTTATCAAAACGACGAACAGCCATTGACTTGGGCCAAGGTTGAAAAGGAATTGGGTTCACCAGTCTTTGTGAAGGCTGCCAACCAGGGCTCATCCGTTGGAATTTCTCGCGCAGAAAATGAAGCGGAGTTCGAGGCTGCTTTGGCGGATTCCTTCCAGTATGACCGCAAGGTCTTGGTTGAAGCGGCTGTGAACGGTCCGCGCGAATTGGAAGTTGGTGTAATCGGTAATGATGACATCTTAGTTTCCGAAATTGGGGCCCACCAAGTGCCTGATCAAGGTGGCGATGGTAAGGGTTGGTACGATTACCAATCAAAGTTCGTTGACAACTCAGCCGTTTCCTTTGAAATTCCTGCTAAATTGCCGGAAGAAGTGACGGCAGAAATTAAGGCGATGGCTAAAAAGGCTTATCAGGTCTTGAACCTTGCCGGCGAAGCCCGGATGGATTTCTTGATTGATAATAATAACGTGCCATATTTGGGTGAACCAAACACGTTGCCTGGCTTCACAAATATGTCATTGTTCAAGCGTCTTTGGGATTATTCTAATATCGACAACGCTAAGTTAGCCGATATGATGGTTCAGTATGGCTTTGAGGCCTTTGACCGCGATCAACAAATTTCTTACTCATTTGAATCTTTGGGTGAAGAAAAGGTTGGAACCTTTAATGGTAAAAAATAACAAATAAAAGAGACTTTTCTTGGGAGAAAAGTCTCTTTTTTGTTGGTAATCAATAATAGTGTTTGCTCAGGCGTCAGGCGCGGACGACTAAGACATCAATTTTAGCGGAATGGGTAACGTAGGCAGTGACGGAACCAATGACAATCCGTTCCATCGCATTAAGGCCAGTGGCACCAATCACAATCAAATCGGCCTTGATTTCTTCTGGCAAATCGTCAGCAATCATAGCGCGTGGGGAACCGTAATCGATTCGGTAACTAACGTCGGTCACGCCAGCATCTTGGGCTCGCTTTTTATACGTTTCGAGGGATTGGCGGGAATCTTCGGCCATGGTATCAAGCATTGAATTATCAAAGGAACTGATATTTTGAATGGCCCGAGTGTCAATCACGTTGGCAATTGTCAGACGAACATTCTGCCCCTCCTTGGCCAGTGCAATGGCTCGGTTCAAAGCAGCTTCGGCTTCCTTTGAACCATCCACCGGAACTAAAATGTTGTGATAGAATGCTGTCATGGAAAAATACCTCGCTTTCTACCCACATTATAGTCTTTTGCGACTTGAATAAAAAGCAATAAAAAAAGCCCGCCCGAAGGCAGGCCGTGGGTCATGCCCACGATACTCTTTTGGCACCGTTAACCGTCGCTCAGATTTTCCTCGAGTTTATCGAGGTGGGCGTTTCACTTGTGGTTTTGACTACCAAACGAAAGGGCATGTCATTGCCGTGAAGATCCCCGTCCAAATAAAAAGGGTGTAAGGAAAAAGCTGTAAATGCAACAATGCGTATACCAGAGTATTCATATATAGTATACCCGTTGATTTATAAAATACTAGTCTTGACATTCATACTTTTGTGAGTAAAATGTCTATCGCCTGTTTTGGCTTGTTCCCTAGTATTACCATACCAATTGATTAATTGGTCTAGTTCACTTGAGGCCGTCATCTTGCTGCTTTTTTAGGCTCTGGTTGACCTCTTTTAGCTGCTTTTCAAAGGTCGAATTCCCCTTAGGCTGGAAGTAACGGTCCGTGGCAATGCCGTCCGGCAAATATTGTTGAGCCACCCAATCGTTTGGATAGTCATGGGGGTAAATATACTCATTACCATGGCCAAGTTTTTCAGCACCCTTGTAATGACTATCGCGCAAGTGATTTGGAATTGCCTGGGCTTTGGCTCGGCCAGCCTGAGCAATGGCTGCATCCATTGCGGTGTAGGCCGAATTTGACTTTGGTGAAAGCGCCAACTCGATGATGGCATTGGCCAGTGGAATCCGCGCTTCCGGCAAACCGAGTTTTTCGGCGGTTTGAATGGCCGTGACGGCGCGTTGCGCTCCATTAGGATTAGCCAGGCCGATGTCTTCATAGGCAATTACAATCAAGCGGCGCACCAAGATTTGCAAATCACCAGCAATAATCAACCGGGCCGCATAGTGTAGGGCGGCATCGACATCCGAACCGCGGATTGACTTTTGCAAAGCGGAAATAATGTCGTAGTGCGCATCACCATCCTTGTCGGCGACGAGGGCCTGGCGCTGAGTCGTTTCTTCGACTACGGCCAAGGTAATCTGAATCACGCCATCGTCGTCTGGCTTGGTTGATAGGACCGCTAGTTCGAGTGAATTCAAGGCAGAGCGGAGGTCGCCATTGGTAGCCTGACTCAAATGATTCAAAGCTTCCTCTGACAAATGGGTCTGGTACTGACCGAGACCATTTTCTTGATCGCTAAGGGCACGCCTAATGGCCACCTTAATGTCTTCTTGGGATAGCGGTTGTACCTGAAAAATTTGTGTCCGCGAGCGAATGGCTGGTGTGACGTTCAAATAAGGATTTTCAGTCGTGGCCCCAATTAAAATAATCGCCCCGGATTCGAGGTGGGGTAGCAAGAAATCTTGTTTCACCTTATTCAGGCGGTGAATTTCATCCAAAAGCAAAACGACTGTGCCAGACATTTTGGCTTCTTCGGCCACAACTTGGAGGTCCTTTTGCGAATCGGTCGCCGCGTTGAGGGCCCGAAAGGCGTAATGAGTCGACCCGGCAATTGCCGAGGCAATCGAGGTCTTACCAGTTCCTGGGGGTCCATACAAAATCATCGAGGATAGGCGCTTGGCTTCAACCATTCGCCAGATAATCTTGTTTGGCCCAACCAGGTCTTGTTGGCCGACGATTTCTTCAATTTTTTGTGGCCGCATCCGGTAGGCCAATGGTTTTTGTCCGGGCATGGCAGTCTTCCTTCTAAAATTAAATGAAAGAGCCGACATTGGTCGGCTCTTGATTATAAATCAATACTTTCTTGGTTAACCGCTGTTTTGGCAGTCAAAACGACGGCATAAGGGTCATCGGTTTGTGTTGTTTTTTCACTGTTCGAAAGTAGGGTATAGGCGTGATTGGTGCTGACGGCCATCATCAAATAGTCCGTGTAGGCAGCGCCGCAGGCATCTTGATCAATCAAGAGCGTGGTATCCGGCCAATTATTGAGGGCGGCTTTCAATTTTTCTTGAGCATCGCCGTAGTCAACCCGTGATTGCTTCACGGCTGCTACGACTCGTTCGCGAAAGGTGCCAAGATATAAGCGCTGTTCGTCCGGGTTAATCTTTGGACCACCAGTACCTTGCTGTGCTTGTTCCAAGCGGCTATTGACATCATCCATTGTGACTGTCCTCCTGTTTCTTATACTTCAATTATACGGAAAAAGTCAGCAAGACACAAAAAAACCGCTGAATAATCAGCGGTTAACCAACAGAAAATGGCTTATTGTTTGCTTCTTGTTTGAAAAATCATGACGGCTCCAGCACCAATTAGAAAGCCACCAAAGGTATACCAGTCTTGACCCTTGAGTGAGCTGACTGCCGTTATAATCAGACCGACCACAATGTAAGAGCCACCAAAAGCTAGTGCTAGTTTTCGGCGCGAGCTCTGCTTTTGAATTTTTTGAATACGCCTCACGGGGACGAAGGTAATCCAAACGAAGATAAATAAGATGACAAAATTATATAACCAGGACATTTTTCTCTCCTAACTCCAGTAAAAATTTCTGCTTATTCTACTTTAACATTTTTTTCTAGAATTAAAAGGGCAATGATAATTTGCCCGTCAATTTTTTAGACAAACAAAAAACCACTGCGATAGCAGTGGTTTTCCAACCTGTAAGAGATAAAAGATTAGCCCAAACGGTTGTAGTATTCGACGATCAAAGCTTCGTTGATGTCAGCATCCAATTCTTCACGTTCAGGCAAACGAACGAAAGTACCTTCAAGCTTGTCGGCATCAAATGAAACGAATTGTGGACGTGAAACTACTGATTCAACAGCAATTTGGATTGGCACAATGTTCTTTGACTTTTCGCGAACAGAGATAACTTGGCCAGGAACAACTTCGTATGATGGAATATCAACGCGCTTACCATCAACCAAGATGTGGCCGTGGTTTACCAATTGACGTGCTTGTTGGCGAGTAGTTGCCAAACCAAGACGGTAAACCAATGAGTCCAAACGGCGTTCCAAGAAGATCATGAAGTTAGTACCGTGAGTACCTTGACGAACCTTGCCGGCCTTGTTGAACAATGAGTGGAATTGACGTTCAGTCAAACCATAAGTGAAACGCAACTTTTGCTTTTCGCGCAATTGCATTCCATATTCAGAAACCTTTCCGCGACGGCCTTGGCCATGGTCACCAGGTGCGTAGGCACGACGTGACAATTCCTTACCAGTTCCAGAAAGTGAAACACCCAAACGACGTGAGATACGCCATTTTGGTCCAGTATAACGTGACATGTATATGTCCTCCAAAATGTATTTTGCTGTACATTTGAGGGCCGGCACCAGATGCGTGCAGCGTCAAGAAAAATCGTTTCTCAGTGACTGTAGCTAAGTCCTTACTAACGAGTTGAGACGTTGTTGACGCGCTTCTTTACCGACTGCTACTCAATACAACTCCTACTAGTATAGCGAATGCCCGGCAAAAAGGCAAGCTTGGCGGGCAGAATCCGTTAAATTTGTCAGCGTTATGAAACGCAGTTGTAAAGGATAGTCCTAGAAAGGTTTAAAAATCTTAAGAAAGGGATAAAAGCATTGAGGATGCGCCGATTATTACTGGTTTTAGTGTATTGTAAAGATAATAAATAAGGATGAGGGTTAGTACATATGTGGATTATTATTACCATCATCGTCATTGTAGCTCTTGTTATCGGCCTAGTTTGGGCGGTTCTCGCACAGCGTCAAGCAGCATCACAAGTCGGCGATTTTAATTTAGCTAAAAAAGCTTTAATGGATGAAAATGTCGCAAAAGGTTTAGTGGCAGCACGAAAAATCGCTCTAACGGGACAGTCTTTGCACGATTATCAAGAGCTTGAAAAAATGTATAAGCAATTGCGCGACCGGCAATTCTTGGCAATTGACCATGAAATTAGTCAGGCAACTCGGTTAGCGGCTGGTTTAAATGTTTGGAAAACTCGGCAATCACTGCAATCATTGCTTGATTTGATGACGGAAGCGGCTTCCTTGCAGAAATCAATTGTGAACGGCTTGGACCGAATTGAAAAGCAAAATCAATTGAACCACCGAGCTATTGATCAGCTACACGAAGAGTATCCAAAAATTCGTGAAAAGGTTTTGCATGATCTGGATTCCTTTGGCCCTGCGTCTGCAAAGTTGATGGAGCTGTTGGAACAAGAAGAACAGTCCTATCAAGATTATCAACAGTATATTGAAGATGGCGATAAGGTTAAGGCGGCTGAAGTTTTTGAAGAACTTGGTTTTGAGAGTAGCCAGATTTTGGACTATATGCAAAACCTCCCGGGCCTTTTTCAGCAGTTGAATCAGAAGTATCTCGATCAAATGAATGAAATCAGCGATAGCTGGACGGATCTGGTTGACCGCGGGGTGATTTTTGCTGAAGATCAAATTCAAAAGGGCCTGGATCAAGTTGACGCTAACCGTTTGAAGGGACTTCAAGCCATTCGTGAATTAAAGTTGAAGGAAGCTAATTCCTTGTCGCGGGACGTTAATGAACAAATTCAGGGGCTGTATGACCTCTTGGAACAAGAATACAAGGCCTACAATTTTTACTTTAAGCAGCAAGAACAGTTCAGTGAAAAGTTTGATCGGGTGAAGGAACAAAACCATTCATTAATGCTTGAGTTGACCTACTTGCGTGGCCGTTTTGCCTTAACTCATGGTGAAGACGACCGACAAAACGAATATAAAGACGAAATTGAGGGAATTGTTGGCCGGCAAAAGTCAGTTCAAGAATCTTTGAAGGCCAAAGAAATTGGCTACACGGAGGCAGTGGAAGAACAGGGAAAGTGGTTGTCCTTGCTCGAACAGCTGGATGAAGACCAAGTGGCTCTGTTCAAACAGATTGAGGAATTCCAGCCGGCTTTGGCCTCAGCCAAGAAGCATAGTGTCGACTATATTGATCAAATCAGAGGATTGAAGCGGTCGTTGGAACGACGCGATTTGCCTGGGTTGCCAGCAGAATTTTTGGACCAATTCTTCTCAGTTAGTGATGAAATGAAGCGCCTGGACGAAGCGGTTGCAGCTAGCGAAGTTGGTTTGGATGATGTTCAGCGTCAATTAAACATTGTGGCAGCGGACTTTGATACGCTGAAGGAAGCGGCTTTGGATGTGCTTGTTCAAGCTGACCTGGCGGTCTCACTCCTGCAGTATTCAAACCGTTATCGGGATGATGAGCAGGTTGCTCAGGCAATTAAGTCAGGCCAGGCCCTTTATCAAGACGACTTTGACTATGCCGGGGTGGTGAACTTGCTGCGCCCCGCCTTAACAAATGTGGAACCAGGTGCCTACGAACGACTAGTACAAAATCGCGATACAATTGAACTATAAATAGTAGTAAATAAAAAGGATGGTTAATCGTTTGATGACCATCCTTTTTTATTGCCGATATTTTTACTTGTTATTATTCTAAATAAAATGATATACTGCCCCCAAGAAACGTAGTGAGAGATTGGGGGAGATGATGAAGAAGAAAGTATGGATTGGAATGATTGCGGTTGTGCTGACTTTTGTTATTTTTGTAGCGGGCAGCCGGCTGACTGGTAATGCTGATAAAAGCCAAAGCAGTGGTAATCACGCGTCAAAAAGCAGCCAAATTGCTCAAAACAAAAGTGAGCAGAGCAGCCAAGCGGCTACTTCATCGGCAACCAGTAATGCCAGTCAACCAACAAATGTGATTGCACCAACCGAATCATTGAAGGTTTCCGGAACACAGGCGGCGGGTAAGGGTCCTGCAGTTAATAGTGCAACCGATGCTGAGGCGCTGGTTAAATTTATCTTAGGTGATAACCAGACCTTGAGGCCGGAGGCAAGCGCCAAGAATGACGGCTCATATGACGTCAAAGTATTTTCTACTGCAGCTGCCAATAAAGTGGTCGGCGACTACCAAGTGGCGGCCGACGGCACGTATCAGGTCCAGAACTAATTTGCCAAAGAAAAAAGAGTCGACTGTCAAGTCGGCTCTTTTATTGATTATTTCTGATTAAGAGAAGAGTGGCGGATACCGTAACTAAAGTACCAAACCAAGCCAATCACAACCCAAATTCCGTAAAGCTTAAGCGTTTCCAATGGCAAACGTAGAATCAAAACCAATGAAAGGATAGCGGCTAAGGCTGGCAACATAGGGTAAAGTGGCATCTTGAAGCCCTTGTGTGCCAAGTCCTTGCGGCGGCGGAGGAAGATAACCCCTAAACTAATGAAGAAGAAGGCGGTTAAGGTTCCGATATTGATCAGGCTTGCTAGGGTACTCAATGGCACCAAACCAGCGATAAAGGCTTCAACTGCGACCGCCAGGATAATGGCGTTTTGTGGTAGGCGGTGCTTACCGTTCACCTTACCGAGTCCCTTTGGTAGCAAACCATCACGACCAAATGAGTAAGCCAAACGTGATGAGGCAAAAATCAAGGCCAAAACAGCGGTGAACATTCCAATCAATGCCCCGATTGTAATCACAACCGAGAATTGTGTTTGCTTAACTGCCTGCAAGGCAAAGGCGGCTGGATCATCAACGCCAAGCTTCTTGTAGTTAACGATTCCCGTCAAAACAATGGCGAAGAGGGTATACAAGACGGCTGAAATGGCAACCGTTCCCAAGATACCGCGTGACATTGTCTTGGTTGGGTTCTTAACTTCGGCTGCGTGAGCGGCGATTGTATCAAAACCAAGGAACGAGAAGATGATGGAAGCAGTCGCTGCCGTAATCCCACCAAGTCCTAGGAAACCAGTTTGGAATTGCTTAGGATAAAAATCAACGTAGTTATGTCCCTTAATAAAGAAGGCGCCACCGATAATGAAGAGGGCGATGATTGCCACTTTCAAAACAACCCCAGCGTTTTCAATCTTTTTTGATTGACTCACACCCGCAAATAAAATCACGGCTGAAATCAAAATAATAATGACGGCCATCAAGTTGATGACACCACCTTGACCGGGTCCAGCTTGTAAAGCGGTTGGCAATGACCAACCCATTTGCCCAAGCAAGTTATTGAAGTAAGCTGAAAATCCGGTAGCGATAGCTGATACGGCAAGGAAGTATTCAAGGATTAATGACCAACCAAGGACCCAACCGATGACCTCACCATAAATTACGGAACCGTATGAATAGGCGGAACCGGCAACGGGCATTGCTGAAGAAAATTCGGCGAAGGCCATTCCACAGATTCCGGAAAAGATAGCGGCGATTAGAAAGGCGACGGAAACTGCAGGGCCAGCGTTAGTGGCGGCTTCGTGTCCGGGAAGAATAAAGATTCCTGAACCAATCACGGTTCCAACTCCCAATCCAATCAAATCTTTTGTTGTTAACACGCGGTCCATTTGCTGGTCCTTTTCCAAGTAACCAGTGACGGATTCACGTGCAAACGCTCTTTTTAGTATTTGCATGTTGTTTCTCACCTTTTTTTAATATAACCGCTACAATTGTACCAACTTTTAACTGGCTTGTCGATTCTGATGATGATAAGATTGGGGAAATGGATTTAGGGAGAGGAAAATGTCTGAAAAACGGGTGATTGTTTTGACTGGTCCTGCCGGTGCGGGAAAAACATCGATTGCTACTTATTTAAAGGAAAAATGGGGAATCCCACAGGTGATTACTCATACCACTCGGGCCAAGCGGACGGGCGAAGTGGATGGTGTTGATTACTACTTTGAAACAGAAGAAAGTTTTCCCAAGAATCACTACCTTGAATCTGTTCATTATGGGCAAGCTAATTATGGTTCTTCTATAGAAGGATTGGAAAAGGCTTGGCAAGAAAATTCTTTTGCTTCTATTGTATTGGATACAAAGGGAGCCGAAACGTACCTATCCGTTTTAAAGGAACAAGCTTGGGTTTGGTATGTCACGATTCAAGACCTCGATAAGCTGGAGAAACGCTTGGTTGAACGAGGAGACCATGAAAGTGAAGTGAAGAAGCGGTTGAATTCAGCTGAATTCCGTCGTGACCTCACCCTGCCAAAGGAGTTAGCTGGCCATGCAGAGGTCTTAGTTAATGATGAATGGCAGTTAACCTGTCAACGAGTTGATACGTTAATCAAAGGGTCAAAACACTCGTAAGCTTTTCTTAATAAAATCTCTGAAAAAAACAGTTGACTCAAACGGCGCAAGCCAGTATACTAGTTATTGTTCGTTACGAAGCGAAGGTGCTTCTAACGAGGAGCTGGGGTCTGGCAACAGGAACCGGACAACAAAAAGTTTTCCAAAAAGTCATTGACAAGCGTTGATGATTCAGGTAAACTAAATGAGTTGCCCTAACAAGGCATCGCACATTGAAAACTGAACAAAACTTTGAACAAACAAATCTGTAACGGTGGCTACTTGGTAAGTAGTCACAAACAAATTTGCGAAGTCAATTCGTAACAAACAATAAACGGATAGGCGTTATCGAGAGATAATAACTAGTCAGTTTAATCGAAGAGCAATCTTCAAACTT
>NZ_FNWS01000009.1 GCF_900108455.1 Fructobacillus pseudoficulneus | reverse complement strand
ATGTTATTTCTGGATATGGTAAATTAAATAAAAATGTAGCCCTTAAAGAAAATAATCGAAAAGGAATTTTATTCCAGGAAGACGATATTTTATTTGGCAAACTTCGGCCATACCTCAAAAATTGGCTTATAGCTAATTTTAAAGGCATTGCTATTGGTGATTGGTGGGTATTTCGTTCAAACATTAATAGCCAATTTACTTATACATTGATACAAACTAAGCAATATGAAATAATTTCTAATTTATCCACGGGCACAAAAATGCCTCGTTCAGATTGGAAGATAGTAGCTAATTCAGAATTCAGAGTTCCAATTAGTAATGTAGAACAAGCTAAAGTTGGAACACTATTCAAGAAATTAGACAACCTCATCACCCTTCATCAGCGTAAACACAAATTATATTTATTAACTAAAAATGATTAACAAAATAAATTTCACAATCTTTCAAACAGCATTTAAGAAAAAATGACTAATACTTGGGAACAGCGTAAGTTGGAAAAGTTAGCTGTTTTTTCTAAGGGCCAAGGATATAGTAAGGGTGATTTAACTGAAATAGGTGATGAAATAATTCTTTATGGTCGTTTATATACTAAATATGAAACGGTCATAAACACTGTTGATACATTCACTAATAAAAAAAGTAAGTCAATTCTAAGCAAGGGTATGGAAGTTATTGTTCCAGCTTCTGGAGAAACTCCGAATGAAATTTCACGAGCTTCTGTTGTTGATAGACCGGGTATTATCCTTGGCGGTGACCTAAATATTATTCATCCTAACGAAAATATTAATTCAGAGTTTTTGGCGTTAACGCTATCAAACGGACAGCAACAAAGAGAACTAGCTCGACGTGCGCAAGGAAAATCAGTCGTACATTTACGAACTTCAGATTTAAAAAAAGTTAATTTTTTATATCCTAGTATCTGGGAACAACAAAAAATTAGTAAGTTAATAGTTAAATTTGAAAACCTTATCACCCTTCATCAGCGTATAGCAAAAATGCTTGTGAATTTAACTCAGTCCGGACAAAGATCTCATGACAATATCAACATCTTTATTTTCCAATTCTTGAATAATATGAAGATAGGTTTTCTGAGTGGTCGTCATGCTGGCATGTCCCAATCGTCGAGCCACACTAGCAATAGAAACACCAGCAAAAAGTAACAAAGAAGCATGTGTATGCCTAAGACCGTGAATAGAAATTACTGGTACTTCAGATTTTTCACACACTCTAGCTAGAATATTATTAATTGTTGAATTATATATTTTATCTGTCGTCTTAATAAAGATTGGGTCATCTTCCGGTAATTCCTTAACTAGCTCGGAAAATTGAATGACAGTTTGCCAGTCTAATTGTATTTTACGAACCGATGAATGATTTTTAGTTGGTGAAAACCCTCCATTTCCTTTATAATTCCAAGTTTTACTGACCGATAACATCTGATGTGGAAAATCAAAATCTTTTGGGGTTAACGCTAATGCTTCCGAAAAACGCATCCCCGTTTTAGCAATCAACAAAATAAACCAGTCCCAATTAATTTCTTGACTTAAAGATAAATTACTAAGCATTGTTCGTAATTCAAATTGATTTAAATATTTTGGCTTTTTTGGACGAGGTTGTTTTCCCTTGATAATGGCTTTTCGTGTAGGATCTCTTTCAACCAAACCTTCATCAACTGCATCTAGTATGGCTCCTTTTAACTGATGATGAAAGTCCATCGTTGTTTGACGTTCATGTTCTTCAGCATAATTATTCAATAACTGCTGATATGAAATGCGAGTCAAATTATTTAATGTTAAATCAGGAACCAATTTAATAAGCCACTGGTGGCTCATTATATATTTGGCCATCGTAACATCACGAATTGCTCCCTCTTTATAAACTGTGATCCATTGTTTATAGTAAACATGAAATTTTGCACTTTTTGTTGTTTTGTCTAACATGATATCTCCTTTGGTTATTCAAGTTCTACCCAAAAATTTACTAGGGCATTTCTTATTTTCAATGTTTTTTTAAAGGAGTGCTCAAAAAAAGCAGACCGAAGTCTGCTTTTCTAAAAAATTATACATTTAGACAAACATTTGTTGAAGAAGCCCCTTCTTTAACTCTTCAAGTTTTTCCAACTTACGCTGATGAAGGGTGATGAGGTTGTCAATTTTTTCCGCAAATAAACTAATTTGATTTTGCTCTGGTATATCCGGAAATGAAACTGCTTGATTTTTCACTAATTCAGAATTTAAATTAACTTGGCTACCAGGTTGTCCATATTTTTGCCACGATGGTCTATACATTTCCAACCATTGAAACATAAATTCTTTATTAAATTTGGGGTTTAAAAAAATCAAAAATCCATCATGTACACCCGTCTTAATATAGTTCATAACAGGCTTTCCAACCGTTGCAGCGATGCTAAGGAGTAAATGCTGAGATTTTAGAACTCTGGTTTTTTCTTGTCCCAATACAGATATATGTTGTTCCAGATGTCTGATACGTCCGTTTTGTTCAGTGACGTCCGAAATTCTTAACCAACCAATCTGACTATTATCATCAAACCATTTTGGGTCCTTAATGGGGCGTGGACTTGCTCCTCTTACTATCTCCGATACATCCCCCAACTTACGCTGTTCCCAAGTATCCGTTTTTTTCAAAAATATGGTATCTTTAACTATGTAAATATTTTCGATAATTTGTGGGGAGAAAAAATATCGTGGAAAAAAAGCAGAAAGTTTTTAAAAATAATAATGCGCGTGAAAATGCAGTAATGATGGCGTTATTGACAATTTTACAGAGCTCAGGAGGGAAAATAGACAAGAAAGCAGCTCGAAAGCAGATACCTTTGGTAGATGACCGTATCCACGATGAAGATATTTGGGAAGAAAAAGTTTCAAAAAAATAAGGTAGAACATATCGGCCATTTGATTTCACGCTGAATTATGCCGCGAAGCGATTAGAACTTTTTGGAGCATTGGAAGACTTGCGTGGGAAAAATTTTGTTTTGACTGAAAAGGGATTGGCTTTGGGCCTTTCTGAAGCAACTCCTGATGGTATCCGTTTGGTGACGGATCCGATTATTAAAGAAACATCAGATAAAAACAAGAAAAAGAAAGCAGCTCAAATAAAATCATCAAAAGAAGAACAAAAAGATGACGAAATCGAAAATGATGATTCTGAAAATATAGATGAAACAGTTGAAGGTTGGCGAAAAGAATTAAAAGTTCAGCTTCGACAGATGGATCCAGCCAAATTTGAGCGCTTTAGTCGTCGACTTATCAAAGAAATGGGCGCACAGATTGACGATGAGATTGGCGTACAGCTTTCGCAGGATCATGGTCTTGATGGCTATGCGTACTTTGTCAGTGATGAATTACGGACGACACGTGTAGCTATTCAGTCTAAACGTTATAACAACCTAGTGGGCGACAAATATGTCCGTGATTTCCGTGGTTCCATTCAAAATGGAACAGATTATGGTATTTTGATTACCACTGATTACTTTTCTGATGCAGCCGTTAAGGAAGCCAAAGACCCATCAAAATCAACTCCTATTACTCTGTTAGATTTGGATGATGTAATCGATTTAGTGGAAAAATATCAATTATTCATCAAAAAAGTAGAGACCTATGAATTAGGTGATTTTTACTTTGATTAAACTATACAATCTGACACCTTAAATATTAATACTGCAACTAAAGGTCTTGACTCAACGAGTTAGGGCCTTTTTAAATTTTACAAAAGATAATGCAAAGTACTTACGTCATATCAAACATAAAGGAGATACAGACCTTTAAAGAATAAATGGAGGTACTAAAATGGATCAATTATCGACGCTATTAGGTGATGGGGACTTAGCAACAACTATTGAAATTATCATTAGTTTTGTTTTAGGAGCAGCAACGGGGTTTAAGGTTGCGACGAAACAGCGGATTAAGCAAGTTCAGAAAGGGGGCGAAGCACATGACCAACAACAAATTGGTAGCATCATCATTAATCAATCAGACACAGGTCGGGAAGGGAAAGACACTAAATCAACAAATCGGCGTCGTTAATTATATTGTGGGAATGGACGAAAAACGTTTGAAAGACCTTGTTGATATCAAGGTCGCAGAAGTGTTAGCCTGTCGGCATGATATTTCAAATGGTACTTATCAGAAACAGCTAATTGACCTATCACAGAAGCTAGATATTATTAATCAACGCCTTGAAGAACTTGAGCGTATCCAAACTGACAAAGTTGAAATCATTGTTCCAGTTGTTCAATTAATTAATAATCAGTACTATACTTTTCCGAAGAAAAGATAAGTTCGCACCCTTCCCACCATCTCCTCATCCATGTTAGAATAGTATGGATAAATATCTCGTTATAGACTAGTGGAGGGCTTATGCTACAAGCATATAAGAAGTTTTGGAAGAACTATGTAAATTTGAAAGAACCGTCAACTCGGGCCGATTATTGGTGGTTTACCTTGGTCAATACCTTGATTTCGTTGGTTTGGTTTTTAGTTGTGCTTGGGACGTCAATGCGGTTTTTGATAAAGCTGATTGATGGCCGCCGTATTACCTCTGCCGATACACCAATGCTTATCGTGACTGTTGTGGTTCTGTTGATTGGTTTGCTTTATGTACTGGCAACCTTCATTCCTAAGTGGACCTTGATGTACCGCCGCTTTATGGATACCGGTTTGAATCCATGGTGGTATTCAATCTATGTCATTGCCTACTTACTACGCTTTGTCAGTGGCAATTCTAGCTCATTGACCGCCGTTTGGGTTTTGTTGAACATCGCTGTCTTTGTGATTACGGTGTCACCAACTGGTGCCTACAAGAAAGATAAATAATTGTTTAGAATCCCGCTCTGGCGGGCTTTTTTGTTGCCTAAACAAATGTTGGGGATGGTGCTACAATGGGGGTGTTGAAAGGTTTAGGTGATCGAAATGATTCATGCATATGAAGATTATTGGAAGGAGTACCTCGATTTCTCTGGTCGATCAACGCGAGCCGAATTTTGGCGGGTCGTGTTCGACAACCTCATTCTAACCCTGGTCGTTGTTGTTTTAACGAGTGGTTCACTCTTCGGGCTCTTTAGTCAGCTCCTAGAAGACCACTTTACGGGCATTAGCCTTGGCGTTTTTAGCCTCTCACTTGTTGCCCTGGTAGTCTCGCTTTTCTATGGCTTGGCCACCATTATTCCGAACTTAGCGCTGGAATACCGCCGTTTTATGGATACCGGTTTAAGTAAATCCTGGTTTATCCTGCCAATTTTGGCCTTAGTATTGCCCGTGCTCTACCTGCTGACGTTTAATTGGCTTTTGCTGGTTGCTTTGGTTGTGGTGGAAGCCGTGGTGCTTGTGGTTAACTTGTCCAAAACAGGACAGTTTTCCAAGAAATAATCAGGATTAGCAGCCGGTAACGGCTGCTTTTTTAATAAAAAAGTTTGATAGTCCATGTTAGAATAAAAGCAAAGAAGGACAATTGAAGGGAGGGGTATCATGCTAGCAGCATACAAAAAGTACTGGAAGGATTCCCTGCGCTTTGATGGGCGCGCCAGTCGATCCGATTTTTGGTTGGTCGTCTTGGTGAACCATTTCTTAGTAGTGGTTGGTGTTTTGGCGGGCGTTGGCCTTTTGAGTGTGGCGATTAACGACTCGATTTATGCCAATAACACGAAGTTGGCCGAGTTTTCGATGTACTCAGCGCAATTCTTGTTAATTACCTTGTTTTTCTATCTTCTGGCGACGATTGTGCCGAATTTGTCGATGCAATGTCGCCGGTTGGGGGATGCCGGACTCAGTGCAGGCTGGCTAGCATTGGTGGCCGTGGCCTATGTGGTTCCTTTGGTTGTGGTTGCCCTCTTTGCCTTGGACTTTTTCGACATTGTGGTGGGAGTTTTATCGGCTGGACTTTTGGCCTGGACGACATCAATCTGGGCGATTACAGTGGCGATGCTCTTTGCTATTGATGTTTCGCCGACCGATGCCTATCGGGCTTCATAAATGTTTAAATGAACTGCCTCCTGTTGGGAGGCTTTTTTATTAAAAAGATTGTTCAGAAGTGAGCTAAATGCTATAATGTGTGAGGTTTAAGTCCACTGGAGAGAGGGGGTGAGAAGGATGATCCGTGCTTTTAAAACATATTGGCTAAAGTATTTTCAATTTCGCGGTCGGACTTCTCGCGCCAACTATTGGTGGGTGACGTTGATTAACTTTGCAATTGCGGTCTTTTCCTATTTGCTCTTTGCTTTTTTGCTGAGCAATCCGGTGATTGATTCTGTCCAAACCCTAGGCCATTCAGGTGGCTATTTATTAATTACCTGTGGACTGGGATTGGTGGCTTTCTTATTTACGGTTTACCGGCTGGTAACCTTTATTCCGGACCTTTCAATCTCGTACCGACGCTACATGGATACAGGATTGTCGCCTTATTTCTTTATTGTTGAGCCCTTGATGCTTTTCTTTGGCCTATGAATGTTTTATGGTCGGCTAACGATGTACGATCCAAATAGTCAGATGCCAATCTGGGTTGTGCCCATTTTCTTGATTTTATTTTTGGCTGATTTTCTAATTAAGATTTTACCAACTGACACTTTTTCTAAAGAATGAAAATAAATTACGACTAAGTCGCTCGGAATGAGCGGCTTTTTTATTGCGCTTTTATTGCCAAAATGCCTCTATGCCTATGCTTATGGCCGGTATCATGATAAAATAATTGTATATGACAATAATATGACTAATATAAATTATAAAAGACTGTTAGAGGATTAAAGTTTAGAATTAGTAACATTCAAGATTATTGTATTCTTTTGATTACGGGAGATAACCATGAAAAATACAAAGAACCTAAATGTTGACACAAAGACACATTTCAAGATGTATAAGTCCGGTAAATTCTGGGTGATGTCTGGAATGTCTTTGGCGATGTTAGCCATGGGTGGCCAGGCTAGTCTGAGTGCTAGTGCGACCGAGGTTAATGATAGCAATACAAACAAGACCATTACCACGAGTCAAAGTGCGCAGGGAGAAGAAACGGGTACTGCGCAAACTAATGGCCAAAGTGCAGCTAGCAGCGCCAGCCAATCAGGCTCACAAAGTGCGAATACTCAAACTTCGACGAGTGCATCGGCAACGCCAAGTACGTCAATTTCGGCCACTGCGGATAATGCGACTGATCGTTCAAACTTTCAATCATCGGTAAGCAGCACTAGTTCGACGGCTCAAAGTGGCACGAATAACACGAATAGTAGTGCAGCCAGTGATACGAGTGTGTCGGTTCCGTTGCCGGATGACATTGCTAATTTGCAGGATAAAAAGCAGGCTGCGCAAGCTGCTAATAATGGTTCTTACGTTCAAGTTAGTACTTGGGCGGCTTTTAAGGCAGCTTATACCAATAACAAAGTGACCTATATTGAGTTGACTGGCAATATTGCAGTCGACCCTGCTAGTGCTAATAACAACTTAGCATTAGGGGAACGAACGGCCAGCATCATTATTGATGGTGGTGGTTTCTCATTGAATATTGGAAAGTCAGCCTTGCGGACGGGTCAAGCGACTGATGCCAATGGTAATACCAGGGATGCCAATGGGAACCGGGTCAAGTCGACCTTCACGATTACCGATATCACGTTGATGCAAAAAGCCACAGCGGATAACCTGGTGGCCGATAGTGGTAAGAATGGTGCGCCGGATGCGGCGATTGATGCTTATGCGGCTGACGGCTCATATGGTGGCTGGTACTACAACATTAACAACTTCACGTTGACAGGTGTGAATGGTAAGGATGATCAGAATCAAAGCACGCAACCATTGCGTTTGCTGGATGCTGAAGGTTCAAGCGTTGTTTTGTCTGGAACGGTTAACGCATACGTCCGTCAAGAAATGATGCAAATTGGTCAGGTTTCGATTGCCAATGGCGCTAAGGTGATGATGCAGCGTGTTGCTGGTTTCCGTAACTCTGGTTACTCGGTCTTCTTCTTCTCAGCCTGGCGTCAAAGTCAGTCGATGAATTCGCAGGCGACGGGCTATTCTCATACATTTTCAGTTGGGGATGGTGCGACAATCTAGGCCAATGATAAGGGAAATGATAGTCAGTATCCCGTTATTTTGGGGGCAGTTCAAACCGTCCGGGTTGGAGATAATGTCAATTGGACACAGATTGGTTTAAAGCACTTTATTGACCAAAATTTCTATACCAATATTCCGGGTCAGCAAGCTCAGCAGACTTTTATATTTGGCCGAAACCTCACGGTGAATACTCCTGCCAACCCGATTGATGGGAAGGACTTTTTCTTGACGGGTAATATCCAAACGACCATTAGTTTTGCGCCGGGATTGACTATGAGTGTTGAGCAACTCAATCGAACACCAATGTTCAACTTGGGTGCGAATACGACGATTATCTTTGATGCACCAAAGGACCTGCACTTTAATATGCGCAACAAGAACTTATATGGCCAGTTTGATGGTGATGGTTCTTTTGATAAGACGCTTTTTAATATTACTGGTTCTTCAAAAGTGGTGATTACGCAGGCGACGACAAAGGTTTGGGATAACAAAACATCGCACAATACAAACGAAGCTGGTGTGACGCAGACCAACGGTGGCACGTTGACGATTACGGCCAATGGAGTGACTTCGGTTGCCAACAAAGACCGCAATGGGAATGTGGCTGCGACAGACGGAAACAAAACCCGTGAAATTTGGGCAACAAACAGTGGAGAGCCGGGAACGGTCCAGGTCCAGTTTGTGAATGATCAGGGAAATCCAGTGGGCGACACGATTACCTTGGCAGGTCCGCAATCGCAATATCAAATTGGTCAAAAAATCTTGTTGAAGTCTAGCGACTTCATTGATAAGATACCAGCCAACTATCTTTGGGCGGTGAACCAATCTCAGTTGCCACAAAATTGGCGGCAGTTGATTACAAATGATGGTGACCCAAACGTGGATGCTGATAATGCTGTTAATGGCCAGGCGTTGTATGCCTTGGTTCCCTCAACGAATTTGACGAACACTTATACGATTTTTGTCTTTGGTAAGCCAAAGACAGGCGTTTCCTATGAGTACTACGATGCCGACACAAATACGGTGTTGGCAGCCAAGGGAAATGTAGCTCCTACCACGGATACGGCTAATTACGGTCATACCATTGACTGGACGAGTGGCTTCTATACCAACGATAATGTGCCAACTGGTTATCATTATGACAAAACAGCGGCCAACCAACCGGGCAAGCAATTAGTGGATGGCATTGATCGCACGGTGCGGATTTATGTTGTTGGAAATACGCAGACGATCCAGCCAACTTACGTCAACATCGCTGGTCAAACATTGTCGCCAAAGAATGCGACAACGATCACTGGAAACACTGGAACGCAGATTACTTTGCCAACAGACGTATCGGTCGATGGTTTTATCTTGTCAAGCATTACTGTTCAGGGCAAGACGTATGACATCACGGAAATTTCAAAGCAACAGCTTTCTTTCTTAGCTAATCAAGCAACCAGTATTCAATATACCTTTGCAACGGTTGAACAACGAAAGTCGGTTGTTCAGCAACAGTTCACGACTGCGGCAAGTACGGCTATCCAAACGATTTCAGCCAGCCCAACTCTTTCTGGAACGGATAAGCAAAGTAAGATTCAAGCAGTTATTCAGGCACGACAGGATGCTATTACGAATTTGACGGGCGTGTCGGACGCTGCTGCATTATCAAAAGCACAGTCTGATGGAGTCCAGAAGATTCAATCAGTGGTGCCAGCAACTGACCAGGCCATGCTGACTAACTTGACAACGTTGAATAGCAAAACGCAGACTGCTACCGATGCTATTAATAAAGACAAGGGTTTGACTGCCGTACAAAAGGCAGCTCAACAATCTGTTTTGAAGGATTTGTCAGCAGCGGCGTTGCAGTTGGTTGTTTCAACAACAGATCAAAGCAAGATTACTGATCAGTTGACTCAATACTTCAATCAAATTGATAAGGTCTATCAATCTGGTGTGGCGATGGCCCAACAGGCTGACAAAGTTGATAAAGTAACGGCCACGCAAATCATTCAAAAAGATCCAACTTTGACAGCCCAACAAAAGGCAGCCATGATTGCAAACTTGGATAAGGTTGGGTTGCAGTCATATAGCAATGATATGACCGCTGAGACGATTGCCTCTGTTCGTGCAGCCAACCAAAAGGCACTCTTGCAGGATGCAACAAAGTCTGGCAAGACAGTTGAACAGTTGAAGGCGGATACACAGCAGGCGCTGTATGACAGTGCTAAAAGTTATCAAGCAGCTGTCTATGCGGATACGACTTTATCAGAAAGTCAAAAGGCAGCGAAAATCAGTGCGATTAACCAGCAGTTGGCGAATGCCTTTGCAGAAGTTAGTCAAGTTGGTGCGACCGTTGCTTCTTTGACCGGCAACGACAGCCAAGCGGATCAATTGGCGAACATCAATACCGCTTATACGCAGGCTGGCAAGGGTAACTTTGCTCAGGCTGTGTTGAATACTGCCTCAGCTGAAAGTCCTTCAATCGATGGCATGATTGATAAAGCCATTGAAAAGGCGAAGAACAAAGTCGAAATTGGTGATGGTAAAAACACCGAAGCTATCAAGCAAGTCATTGATGCAAATACGCAAAACGTCAAGAATACGGTTCGTAGTCAATTAGATACCCAGTTGAACAGCGAGGATGTTACAGGTGCAACTAATAACGCCAAGACTGTTCTGTCGACCGATAAAAATGATAATTCAGCCTTCCAGGGCATCTTGAATGACATTAATTTATCGGCTAATACTTCCCTTACAGATAAGTCCTATTCTGACGAGGCTGTCAATGATTGGGTAAAGAGCCAAAGCGATGCCATTGATAATAATAGCGCGTTGTCGCTAGCGGATAAAATTCAGGCAAAAAGCTACATTAACCAGGTTGCGACTGGCTTGCAAGCTGCTCATGATCAGAAATTGTCAAAGCTAATGGCGAATTCTGATGTGCAAGCTAAAGTTCAGGCTGCCTTTACGACTGACATTGATAATTTTGTTAGTCAGTTAAAAACGGCTGATCCAAACGCTCAAAATGATGCAACACAGAATGCAATCAAGGCACAAACTGCCTTGCAGTCTGTTCAAAATGACATCCCAGCTGCGTTAACACAACAAGCTAGTCTATTAGATGAAGCGGCAAAGACACGTACAGCAATCAATAATTCTACTGATTTGACCAATGCTGAAAAGCAGGCGGCTTTGAATAACTTGGTTGCTAAGGAACAGGCGGCGATTGCCGACGTAATTACCAAGGGGCCGATTACGGCAGGTGATCAGGATCGGTTGAACGAACAGTTGGCAAAAGTAAGCTTTGACAACGTGAAACCAAACGGCGTTAAGTCCTTGGCTGAACGTAAGTCGGATGCCGTGACGACTTTATCAGCAGCTATCAATCAAATTAAGAAGACTGTTCAGGCAAACAGTAGTTTGAGCCCCAATCAGCAAAGTACTCAGTTGGCCGCTTTGGAGAATTTGAAGCAAAGCTTGACGAATCAGATTAACGGCGTTGCTGCAAATGGTAGTACGCCGGCCATTGCGGGAATTTCCAATGCACAAGATTTGGCAGACTTTGTTGCTAAACAAGAAGCCAACCTGGCCACCCAGCAGCAGCAGTTCGATCAGGCCCAGTCTGTTGGAAATGCGTATCAGAAAGTTCAAAAAAAGGTAACCGATACAACGGCTGCCATCACCAATGATAAAACGTTGACGAATGAGCAAAAGACGGCTCAACAGCAGCAATTGAACGAAAATACGTCAGCACCATTGTCAACGTTGCAGACGGCCAGTGATAATTTGAATACGGCGTTGACGAAACAAGCGCAAGCTCAAAATGATTTGACGAGGGCGCAAGCAAGTTCTACTAATGGTGGTGATTCAGGTTCAAACAACAATGGTGGCTCTGAATCTGGTGAAAATAATAATTCTGGTTCAACACCAAATGGTGGTAGTGGTGCTGATTTGCCACAGCTAAACCAGAACGTGACGGATGCTGTCAAAGCGGCCGCAGATGCCATGACAGCGGTGCAAACATCTTCAACCGGGATCAGTGCTTCAACACTGGCTCAGTTTGTTAACGAAGCGCCAACGGCCAATCAACCAGCCAACGGTGTGTTGGCGACAAATGTGCACCAGAGTTCCCAAAATGAAATTGCTGGGCAAAAGAATGCCGCATTGACACAAGTTGTGCAACAGTATGCCACAACTTATCAAGCCATTAATGACGACCCGCTTTTGACACAAGATCAAAAGCAAGCGCAGATTAATGATTTGAAAGCCAAGATGGATAAGGTAACGAAGGATTTTGATGACATCACCCAGGATACGGCCAATTATGCGCAGGTCATTACTTCGGCGGGCGTTAGCGGTGTCAATTCTATTGCCACGGCTCATGTGGTTCAGTCAAAGACGATTGCTGATTTGAAGACGGATGCTGTTTCGGCTATTCAAAACGGCCAATTGGCATCAACGACCGCTGAGATTAATGGTGATGACAACTTGACGACCGCTGAAAGTAACAATCAAATTGCTTCTTTGCCATCCGTGTCAGATTTGCAAAGCTACTTTAGTGGTGCCCAGGATGCTCAGCAAATTGCGGACATCCAAGCTGCCGTCAATCAGACCATTGCGAGTCGTTATGTACCGGGGGCGACGGTTGCCGCCCGACAAGATGCTGCTACTCAGGCTCTGAAGACGCAAATTGATGCGATGACGACGACAATTCAAAACGATCCGACTTTGCCATCGCAGGGAACTGTTAGCAAGCAATCTCAATTGGATGCATTGAAACAGGTTCAGGTTCAGCACTCGGGTACGGGTAGCAGTGGCCAATCGGGTCAAATTGCCGCCACAAGTGACAAGGAAAAATTTGCTGCGTTGCTACAAAGCATTAACCAGGATGTTGCTAAGGTGCATCCGGCTAATGCAACCAAGTCGTTGGCCGACCAGCAAACAGCTGCTAAGCAAGCTATTAGTGACTATGCAGTAGTGGTGATTGACAAGATTAGGGTTGATAAAGGTTTAACAACCGACATTCAGCAGGATCAAATCAATGATATTCAGAATGGTTTGGCTGCTAAGCAAGCCGAAATTGATAACTTATCAACGGTGACGGCAGATAAAATCAATGATCAACTAGCAAACGCTAAGAATCAAATCGATCACCAACATACTTCGGGCGATATTTATAAAGCTCGAAATGCCGCTACTGCAGCGATTCAAAGCCATAAAGATAAGGTTTCTCAGCAAATTGACCAAGATCAGACGTTAACACTTAGTCAAATGGCGGATCAGCAGGCGCAATTAGCAAAGCAGATCAGTACCATCTCGACTGATGTAAATCAATATCAAACAGCCGATGAAATTGCGGCTTATCAGCAACGAATCTTCGCCGGTTTGGACCAAACACACCAACACGGTGCTGGTTTGGACCAAGATCAACAAGATGCAACTGATCGTTTGAATAAGGCCGTTGCCCAGGCAACGACTACGATTAATGGTGATAATCGTTTGACTGATACTGACCGAAATACTCAGTTAGCTGGGGTACAAACAGATGCAACGCAAGTTCAGCAAACAATTGCGAATGCGACAACGGCACAAGCTTTGGTACAGCTTGATGACACGAGCCTATTGAATACGGTGCAGCAAGGTTATAATAATGCAGTTAAGAGTGGTGCCGTTCAGGATTTGAGCACACAGGCAACTGCTGCTGCATCTGATTTGGGTAGCACATCATACAATGAAAACTCAAACGTTCAATTGGATGACACGTTAAATTCTAACCAAAAGGCGGATCAGCAGAATGCCATTAAGCAGGCACTGAGTGATGGCCAAGCCGCCATTCAGGCAGCACAAAAGGTCAGTGCTCAAGCTGTTAAACAGGCCCATGCTGACGCTGCCAATAAGATTTTGAGCATCCACCAATCAGATAAGCCGTTGGCGGACCAGCGTAGCGATAGTCAATCTGAAATGGAAAAGTACTTCCAGACAGTGACGAACCAAATCAATGCGGATAAGACGTTGTTGCCAAGCGACCGTCAAACACAATTGACTCTGTTAAGCTACCGTAAGGGGGATGCCAACCAGTTGCTCAAAACGGCGCAGACCGCCCAAAGTATCTTGGATACCAACGTTTACTGGCAGAACTACTTGAATAATGCCCACACGGTTGGTAAAGATTTGTCAGTGCAAAAGCAAGATTCTGCCAAGGTTTTGGCAAGCAAGGCCGATGATGCTGTGAAGGCGGTTAAGGCTGATACTCGTTTGAATGACGAACAAATGGCTAACCAAGTGACCGACATTCAAAACCGTTTGGCCATGGCAACCGACGACATTAACCAGCAGAATGATGCCGAATCAATTCAAGATCGTCAGACCGTTCAGTTAGGAACCGTCTATGCTGGCTACCAAGCCGGGGAAGAAATGCCGGTTCAGATTGAAAAGTTCCCAGCATCACTGGATGAAGTGACACAGACGGTTTTGCAAGACGTGCAAGATGATGTGACATTGACGGACCAAGAAAAGGCTGAGCAAAAAGCACAGATTCAAACGAAGAGTCTCGACCAAGATTTGAAGACGCAAGAAATCACGAAGGCTGCTTCTGCTACGGTTGGTCAAGATTTGGCAGTGGTCCGTAGTGACTGGAAGCAAAACCTTGCGGCCCTTCACAAGTCAGGACAGCCTTTGGACCAGCAAAAGCAAGTGGCCAAGGCTGCGATTGACCAAGCGGGTCAGCAAACCATTGTTGGGATTAATGCCAACGCAACCTTTACTGTTGGACAAAAGACTGAATTGACAAACTTTGTGCAAGACCAAGTCAGTCAAGCGAGGGCAAAGATTGATGAGGCCGACAATGCACAAGGACTGCAAGATAGCCAACCAGCTCTGATTGCGCAGCTGCAATCAGCCTATCAAGCACAAAAGCAACAAGTTGACCAAGCAAATCAAGAAGCAGCAGCACAAGCGGCTGCTGCTGCTAGTCGACGTGCGCATGCAAGTCTTCTATCCTCATTTGGCATCCAGGCTTCGGCTGATGATGTGACGAATAATCAGGTAAAGACAACGAAGAATCAAGAAAGTGCACAAGCAAAGAAAGCCCATGAAAAGGCGTTAGCACAGGCCAATAAAAAGGCCAAAGCAAAGAGCAAGGATGCGAAAATCGCTGCCACAACAGCCGGAGTTGGTGTTGTTGCCGGTGGTGCAGCGCTCGCAGGAGTTGCATACAAGCGACGGAAGCGATAATTTTGATTATCGACGACTGCCAAAAGACCCAGTTGGTTTGAACCAGCTGGGCCTTTTTGTATATAAAAAAAGCACGGAGAACCGTGCTTTGTTGGGTTTATTTTTCTTCAGCGGCAAAGACGACTTGGCCGTTTTCAAATGCGGCAATCCGTGCCAGCGATTGGATATTGCTGAGGCCGGCTTCAGTGGCCGCTTGTCGACCTGGTTGGAAGGACTTTTCGATGACGATTCCGGCACCGACGATGGTTGCACCAGCGGCATCCGCCAAGGCTTTGAGACCAAGCAGGGCTTGACCATTAGCTAGGAAATCATCAATCAAGAGCACATGGTCCGTTGCTGATAAGAAACGCTTATCGATGCGGATTTGGTTGCTGGTTTGCTTGGTGTAAGAATAGACATCAGCGGTGTAGGCATCGTCTGAAAGAATCCGCGACTTGCTCTTACGGGCAAAAACGACTGGCACGTTCAGTGCGAGACCAGCCATCACGGCTGGTGCAATTCCTGAAGCTTCGACGGTGATGACTTTGGTAATCCCTTGACCAGCAAACAGCCGGGCAAATTCGTTGCCCATTGCTTGCATTAATTGAGGGTCAATCTGATGATTTAAAAAGGAATCAACCTTCAAAATATCTTCACCAAGGACGCGGCCGTCTGCTTGGATTCTTGCTTCTAATTCCTTCATGGAGGACTCCTTTGAATTATACGTTAAAACTACCTGTTTAACATTTTACCAAGCGCTTTTCGGGCAAACAAGGCCAAATGTTGGCTTTATTAGGTGAATATGTTACGCTAAAAGTTAACGAAACGAGGATTGTTTAAATGAATCGACAACAATCGAAAATTATTCAGCGCCTGCAGAGTTCGAAAACCTTTATTTTAAATCTATCATCATTTTTAGGATTTTTCCTACTCGAGTATGTGGCGATGGTTTTTATTCAAGGTTCCGTGCTTTTTGAGGGTGACAAGCGCTACGCCTTGCTGATCATGGGCTTAGGACTTTCCTATTGCTTTATCCGCTTTGGCCTAAAGGCAATTGGTCGCCAAAAAATTTTATCACGAAGTTCGCTTTCGCTGCGGCAAATTAAGTGGCCCAATTTTGCGGACGCCAAGGTGCTGATCGGTGCGTATTTGCTCGGCTGGTCGGGGATGGTCATCTGGAATGAAATTGAGGTGCTCTTTTTCTACAAGCTGACCCACGGTACGACGGAAAACCAAGCGGCCATCGATGACTTAATGCATGTTGGTGGCTCTTACAGCCTGGTGATGTTTTCACTTGTGATTGTCTTTCTGGGACCAATCATGGAAGAAATTCTCTTCCGTGGCCTGTTCTTCCGCTACTTTAACAGTCTAAAGTTTCCTTGGTTGGTTGTCGCCTTGTCGGCATTGACCTTTGGTTTCTACCATTTGTCTTCTTATTCTTGGGTATCGTTGCTGGATTTGCCACCATACGCCATCATCGGTTTTGCCTTAGCCTATACTTATAAGAAGACCGGCAAATTGTCTTCATCGATTTTTATTCACGTTTTCCATAACGGTTGGATTCAAATTGTTTCGATTATCGCTTTGCTGCATTAAGCATCATTAACTTTGAAGCAAAAAGAGCTAAGTTCCTATCATCGAGGAACCTAGCTCTTTTTATTGACTTGATTATTGGTTGTTTTCTTTCTTTGGCCAACCGTTCATGAGTAGGTTCATCAAGACGGCGACGATGGTGGTCATGACCACACCGTTCGTGAAAATCAACTTGAGGGCTTCGGGAAGTTGTCCCAAAAATGTTGGGACAGTTCCAATACCCAAGCCGGCGCCAATTGACAAGCCGGCCGTTAATAGGTTACCTTCTTGGTTCAAATCAACCTTAGACAAGATTTGCAAACCTTGGATGGCAATCGTTGAGAACATCACCAACATGGCCCCACCAAGGACGGCACTTGGAATAATGGTAGCCAGTGCGCCCACCTTTGGCAAAAGGCCCAAGATAAGGAGCAGGCAAGCGGCATAGTAGATTGGCTGCTTTGACTTGACCCCTGAGAGGCGGACAACGGCAACGTTCTGTGAGAAAGTTGAGTAGGGGAATGTATTGAAAATTCCTGAAAGCACAACTGCTAGACCTTCGGCACGATAACCGCGGGCCAAATCCTTTTGTTCCAACTTCTTGCCGGTCAAGTCGGCTAGAGCAAAGTAAACGCCGGTAGCTTCGACCATGGCTGTCAAGACAATCACAATCATTGTCAGGCTAGCCGACCATGAGAAGGTTGGTGTACCCAAGAAGAATGGTTGTGGCAAATGGAACCATGAGGCATCGCTAACTGGTTGCAAGCTTACTCGTCCCATCAAAGCCGCAAAAATGGTACCAAGGATAATTCCGAGCAAAACGGCGATGGCCTTCAAGAAGCCACGGGCAAACTTCATTAGCAAAAGGGTAATCGCGACGGTCACGAAACCAACCAAAAGGTTTTGCCATGAGCCAAAGTCATCAGCCTTGAGGTTACCACCACCCCAATTTTGTAGGGCGATTGGAATCAGGCTCAATCCGATAACAGTAATCAATGATCCGGTCACAACTGGTGGGAAGAAAGCGCGCAAGCGGGCAAAACTACCAGCAATCAAGACGACAAAGATTCCGGCAACGATAGTCGCTCCATACATCGCTCCCCAGCCAAGGGAAGAACCAATGTTAATCAATGGTGAGACGGCCTGGATGGAAGAACCGAGCACAACTGGCAAGGCGATTCCGGTAATTGGCGTTTGCTTCAACTGGAAGAGGGTTGCTAATCCAGTACAGAAAATATCAACTGAGATTAAGTAAGCTAATTGCTTGGGTGAAAAGTGAAGGGCAGTTCCAATTAATAATGGAACTAAAATCGATCCGGCATACATTGCCAGAACGTGTTGTAGGCCGAGTAACAAGGCCTGAAACTTTGGTAGGGGTTTAGCTGGTGTTTCCATGAGATCTCCTGAGGATGCTTAAGTTCTCGCCATAGCCAGTTAATAATGAAAAAAGTTAGACTTTGTCCCCACCAAAAACAACAAAAAAAGCACGCAGTACCCAAGCGTGCCCTAAAAACCCTTGGTGATAGTCGCCCTTTTTGCCGGGCGGTAGAGACTCGGTTAGCATTAAAAACCGGATATAACTCCAATACGGTAATTAATATTATATCAGCTAGCAATTTTAAAAGATACGCTTGTTAGGCATTTTGTGGGGCTAATTATCAAAATGTCAAAAAATTTAATTTATTGGCGCCAATCGGCTATTTAATCAGGAATGGACTCACCTTTTGATTGAAATATAAGACGCTTAAAAGACTTACGCTTGTTATCTCTATTGAATATTGATAAAATTATTATAGACTTTGAAATAATTCAGGGCAGTAGGGGTGTTTATATAATAGGAGTCAAGATGTCAGAAGACGAGAAAAATCGTCGAAGAGCATTGGTTGAATTTCTGGTTATTATCGCAGTGATGATGATTGGAGCAATCATTTTCGGCGTCAGTTTTAGTCACATGATTGTATTTGGCTAAGAAAAAACCGCTTAATCCAGTTTGTGGATTGGGCGGTTTTTTCATATTTAAGTAGTAGGAAACTTTTTCTCAATGACAATTCGATCAAGCGTGGCATAGTCCTCGCGTAAGTCATAGGGGTGTTCTTGGTTCGTATTCCAGAGCTGGACGACGTAGAGGTTACCAATTAACCAGAGCAAGTCCTGGTCGGTGGTAACGGCGGAGAGTGCTTTGCAAATTAACTTATAGAAAAGGTCTTCAAATGATCGATCTTGCAGCTGGTATTCAAGGACCTCGATGGTGCCATCAAAATGAAAGTCCTTAATCGTCTCAAATGGGTGGGCCTTAAATTGGACAATATCTAAAGAAGTGTACATCGATGAAACGCTTGCTTGTAATAACTCCTCTAAAAGGATGTACTTATCCTCAAAGTGCCGGTAGAACGTATTACGGTTAACTTCAGCTGCGTCACAAATCTCTTTGACCTTTAGTTTTGAAAAGGGGGTACTGTGCAACAGCTCCCCCGTTGTCATTAATAAGTGTTGATGCATTAAATCATAGCGTTTGTTTTCCATAAAGTTCCTCGAAAAGAGACATTTTTTTATTTTTGTTTACTTTTAAAACAGTGTAACATTTTTTGCCTCTTCAATTGTTGTTAATAAATCTCTAAAATAGCCTTAGAAATTAAAAAAGGGGGAACAAGTATGCTTAAGCGACTTGGGGAATGGATCTATGATAACAAAATCAAGACGTTCCTACTTTGGCTGGTAGCTATAATTGTTCTAGTCGGCGGAGTCGTCGGCTGGGGTTCACACTTTACACAGAACCTAACAATTAGCGGCGTACCATCTACTAATATTCAAAGCACACTGGAACGGGAATTCCATCAGAATCCTAACAGTGGAACCTTAAAGGTAGTTGTTCAAAATAAGAAGAATGGTGTCACGGATGACCAAATGAAGACTGAGGTTGGCAATGCGATTGCCAAGGCCCAGGATAAGTATGGTTCAGATATCAAGTCAATTGCTAATCCATATTCAACGAATACGATTAGTAGTGATAAGACGACGACATACGTTGACATCACGTTCGATGCGAATGCGACGAGCGTGTCACATTCTACTATTACAGGCATCCGCTCCATCTTTGATGATCACATCAAGAATTCGGACACCAAGGTGGCCTATACTGGAACAGTCCAGTTGAAGCCATTTGAAATCGGTGGTCCTTCTGAAATCATTGGAGTTGTGATTGCCTTCGTCTTGCTGCTGGTTTTGTTCCGGTCCTTTGTAACGGCCGGTATGCCAATTATCTCAGCACTGGTTGGTTTGGTAACGGGCTTGATGCTTGTTGTTATCGGTACTAACTTTGCTACACTAGCAAATGTGGCCGAGACCTTGTCCGTGATGTTGGCTCTGGCAGTTGGGATTGATTACGCGCTCTTCATTTTGAATCGGTACCGGACGGATTTGGCCGAGATGGATGGCGACCAGAAGCGGGCCCTTGGTGGTGCCGTTTCCGAAGCTGGTAAGTCAGTGATCTTTGCCGGTGTGACCGTGATTATCGCGGTTTGTGGTTTGTCATTTGCCGGAATTGAATTTGTTACAACGATGGGCTTTGCGGCCGCTGTAGCGGTTGCCATCGCGGTCTTGTCAGCGTTGACCTTCTTGCCAGCGTTGATTGCCACATTTGGCAAGTTTATTAAGCCAAATACGAAGACTGTTGACCATATGGCCAATCACCCATCAAAGTTCACGAAGTTCTTGACGGGTCATCCTTGGACGGTTGTAATTGTCGCTGTTTTGGTCCTTGTCGGCATTGGATTGCCAGCGCAGAATATGCGTTTGGGTATGCCTTATAACGGTTCACTGCCTGAAAAGCAGACCGAACGACAAGCCTATGACATAATTTCGAATAAGTTTGGTGAAGGAATCAATTCACCTTTGATTGCCGTCGTCAAATTAGATACGACGAAGTCTAGCGCTGAAAATGAAGCAAACGTGGTTAAGATTGCGAGCCATATTGCCGGTTTGACTGGAACCAAGACGTTGTCACCATTGTCAGTTGACCAGCAAAAGGCAGCAGCCTTGCAGACACAGCTAACACAAGAAGCACAACAGAAGATGGCTTTGCAGGCACAAACGACTGGTCAGATGCCAACTCAGGCACAGCAAGACCAGGTGGCTGCCCAGATTAAGCAAACCATCATGAGCGAAGCAACGAAGCCTTATCAAATTTCATCAGATGGCAAATATGCAATGCTGGTTGTGATTCCAAAGAAGGGTTCTGAAGCCGTTCAGACCACAAACCTTGTTAATAAGATCAAGGATTACTCGGATACAACGGAATCAAAGTATAATGCCAAGATTACGTTGACCGGTGTCAATGCAGTTAACTTGGATATCACCAAGAAGTTGAACGATGCAACGCCAATCTTTGTGGTAACCATCATTGTTTTGGCCTTTATCCTCTTGATGGTTGTCTTCCGCTCATTCATCGTTCCAGCGGTTGCGATGGTTGGCTTTGGTTTGTCACTACTTGCTTCATTTGGCTTTACCACGTTGGTTATCCAGGAAGGCTTCTTGAAGGAACTCTTCGCGGTCTCAAAGGCTGCACCAGTACTTTCCTTCTTGCCAATTATCGTGACGGCCATTCTCTTTGGTTTGGCGATGGATTACGAAGTCTTTATGGTGTCGCGGGCACGGGAAGAATACCTGAAAACAGGGGATAATGACCGGGCCGTTATCGTAGCGATGCAAGACTCTGGTCCAATTGTTGTGACGGCCGCCATGATTATGATTGCAGTCTTTGGTTCATTCGCTTTGAACCCAAGTCCAACCATTAAGTCATTGGCCTTGGCCTTGGCCTTTGGAATCTTCTTTGATGCCTTTATCATCCGTCTTCTCTTTGTTCCAGCGATGTTGAAGATTTTCGGTAAGGCAAATTGGATTTTCCCAGGTAGTAAAAAATAATTCATCTTTCAACTTTTCTGCTTATAAAAATTGAAGATAAATAGCAAAGCCAGCTCGAAATGAGCTGGCTTTTTTGTGTGCTTATTTTTTTGAGTCGGGAAACTGACGGTCACGAAACATCTGATCGAAGATCTGGTAACCATTATGGAGCGAGTACGGCTTTGCTTGGTTATGGTTCCAAAGTCGGATAATGTACATATTACCCAAGCTCCATAAAAATTCTTGATCATCTGTGAGTTTTCGCAATGTCTTAAAAATCATACCGTCAAAAATGTCTTGAAAAACAGAATCATCCAGTTGAAAGTCGAAGGCTGCGAGCGGGGCTTCCACCTCAAGCTTCATGATTGATTCAAATGGGTGTTGCTTAAATTCTGCCACTTCAACCTTTTCAAAAAGGCGGGTGAGGGCAGCCGTCAGCATGACTTCTAATAAAACAATGTTATCCGCAAAATGCCGGTAAAAAGTATTGCGGTTAATATTCGCGGCCTCGCAAATTTGCTTAACGGTGAGCTTTGAAAAAGGGACCGTCACGAGCAGGTTGGCGGTCGTTTGCATAATGTGGTTGTGCATTAACTCGTAATTTTTATTAGCCATCTTTCAAAATTGGGACACTTTCTTAGATTTGTCTCTGTAAGGAACAGTATACCAATTTTAACCCTTTCAAAGTATACGTTTCACTAATAAAATGTACACAATGATAAATTAAAAGGAGGAGCAATCATGCTCAAGCGTCTTGGGGAATGGATTTATGAAAATAAGTTCAAAACCTTTTTGGTCTGGTTGGTTGCCATTGCTGTCTTAATTGGTGGTGCTGTGGGATTCGGTTCTCATTACACGACCAATTTAACAATCAATGGTATTCCGTCAACAAACATTCAAAGTACTCTTGAAAAAGAGTTTAAGATGAATCCGAATAGCGGAACGATGAAGGCCGTTATTCAAAATAAGAAGGATGGTGTCGCTGACGACAAGACAAAGGCCGAAGTGGCCGCTGCCATTGCCAAGCTACAGGATAAGTATTCTTCAGACATCAAGTCAATTTCAAACCCATACACAACGGGTGTGATTAGCTCTGATAAGACAACGACTTATGTGGATATCACTTTTAAAAAGGCATCAATCAACGTATCGCAAGATGCCATTGACGGTGTAAAAGATACATTTAACGATAAGGTAAAGAGCGCTGATACTAAGGTTGCCTTTACTGGATCTGTCAAGGTAACACCAATCGAATTGGGCGGTAAGTCCGAATTGATTGGAATCGCCATCGCCTTCGTCCTATTGCTGGTTTTGTTCCGTTCCTTCGTAACAGCTGGCATGCCAATTGTTTCAGCCCTTGTGGGATTGGTTTCAGGTGTTTTGGTTGTGACAATTGGTACCAACTTTATGACAATGGCCAACGTCAGCCAAACTTTGGCTGTGATGTTGTCATTAGCCGTTGGAATTGATTATTCACTTTTCATTTTGAATCGTTACCGGACTGATTTGGCCGATACAAATGGTGATCGGAAGACGGCCCTTGGTTTAGCCCTCTCTGAGGCTGGTAGCTCAGTGATTTTCGCCGGTGTAACGGTTATCATCGCAGTCTGCGGTTTGGCCTTTGCCGGGATTGAATTCGTGACAACGATGGGAATTGCAACTGCTTTGGCTGTTGCCGTGGCAGTGTTGTCGGCATTGACTTTCTTGCCTGCTTTGATTGCGGCATGTGCTAAGTTCATTAAGCCAAATAACAAGACGGTTGACCATATGGCCAAGAACCCATCAAAGATTACTGAGTTGATTACTGGTCATCCTTGGACGGTTTCAATTGTGGCAATTTTGGTCTTGCTTGAAATCGCTTTGCCAGCGCAAAACATGCGTTTGGGCATGCCATATAACGGTTCATTGCCTGATAATCGAACGGAGCGTCAGGCTTATGACATGATTTCTGACAAATTTGGTGAAGGAATTAACTCACCTTTGATTGCCGTTGTTAAGATGGATGGGAATAAGGGACAAGCTGAAAACGAAGCCAATTTGGTCAAGATTGCCAGTCACATTAGCGATATGAAGGGCGTCAAAATGATGAGCCCATTGACGGTTGACCAACAAAAGGCTGCAACTTTGCAAGCGCAATTGACCCAAGAAGCTCAGCAAAAGATGATGGCTCAGGCGCAAGCAACTGGTCAAATGCCAACGCAAGCGCAAAAGGACCAAGTGGCCGCTCAAATCAAGCAGGCCATTATTGCGCAAGCGTCAAAGCCTTATCAAGTATCAGCTGATGGTAAGTATGCCATGATGGTTGTGATTCCAACAAAGGGATCAGAATCAGAACAAACATCAAACTTGGTTAACAAGATTAAGGACTACTCAGACACAACTGAGTCAAAGTATGATGCAAAGATTACGATGACTGGTGTCAACGCCGTTAACTTGGACATTACCAAGAAGCTCAACGATGCAACACCACTCTTTGCGGTAACAATCATCGTTTTGGCCTTCATCTTGTTGATGGTGGTCTTCCGTTCATTCGTTGTTCCAGCAGTAGCCATGGTTGGATTTGGCATGTCATTGTTGGCATCATTTGGATTTACGACTTTGGTTATTCAAGAAGGGTTCATGAAGGGACTCTTCGGTGTGGCCAAGGGTGCACCAATCATCTCATTCTTGCCAATCATCGCCACAGCCTTGATTTTTGGTTTGGCCATGGATTACGAGGTCTTCATGGTTTCACGTGCGCGTGAAGAATATGCTAAGACTGGTGATAACAATCGGGCCGTAACGGTTGCGTTGCAATCATCAGGACCAATCGTGGTAACGGCTGCTTTGATTATGATTGCGGTCTTTGGATCATTTGCCTTGGATCCAGACCCAACGATTAAGTCAGTTGGATTGGCTCTATCGTTTGGTATCTTCTTTGATGCCTTCATTATTCGTTTGCTCTTTGTGCCAGCCATGATGAAAATCTTTGGTAAGTGGAACTGGGTTTTCCCTGGTAACAAGCACAAGTAAACGTCTCTTATTTTCTCTGCTTAGAAATTAATATAACCGGAAAAAGCCGGCCCTGTTGGGGTTGGCTTTTTTTGTGGAATTGTTTTCGTTTTATCGCAATATTTTTAATGAAATAGAAAAATCTTTTTGTTTCGTTCTTTGTTATGATGAAATGCATGAAGGTTAAATCGGGTTTCTGACAGGAGAGGAAGCCCGATTTAGTTTGTTACTTGATGGAGGAAAGAAATTCAATGAAAAATAGGATGGTTTTCGTAACGGATGTTTTATTACGACTTGTTTTTGCGACCCTTGGAACTTATTTCATTGGCTATCAATCAGATCATATGGTTCGAATGGCGGGTTTTGCAATCTTGGTGTTTAACTTGCTGACGTTGTTTTTTGATAGCAATTATCACAAGAACGCTGGCAAAAGAGAGGCTTGATTTTTAGTAACCGGGTTTTGATTTGAATTTTATTTTTTAAATTGATAAACTTATCTTGGGTAGTACAAGCAGGCTGCGCTTCGAGTTAGTCCATCAGTTGAGGCTACCTAAATTGATAACCAGCATTGCTGGTTTTTTTATTGATTTTAAAACTAGAAAAGGCTTGCAATTCCTGGCGTATCTTGCTATACTATTATAGTCGTAAAGTTATGGGAGTGTAGCGAAGTCTGGCTAAACGCGACGGACTGTAACTCCGTTCCTTCGGGTTCGTAGGTTCGAATCCTACCGCTCCCATTGCTGCCCCTGGACAGCTGGTGTTTTACGACTGCCCCTTGGCCAAGTGGTAAGGCAGAGGTTTTTGGTACCTCCATGCGCTGGTTCGATCCCAGCAGGGGCAATCGTT
>NZ_FNWS01000018.1 GCF_900108455.1 Fructobacillus pseudoficulneus | reverse complement strand
GCTGCAGATCCTTTATGGTTGATTTTAGTCAATTACCATTAAAGTCTCTGCAGTTTTTTTATGCAAGGTGTTCGGTTTAATTTTACAATCTGCCGCACAATAGTGCTATAATTAAGACTAATTAATGTTAAATAAAATTTTAGGGAGGAAATTATGGCGTCCAGTAGAGTTCATTATAAAATGTACAAAAAAGGTAAGGCTCTAGTATTCTGTTCAATCGCAACTATTGCTATAGCTTCTGTTGTAACATCAATAGATACTAGTAATAGCTATGCTAGTGCCGATGAAGTTTCGTTAACCAATAATACCGAAAATTCATCTGATAACACGACTACAACAGTTCCATTTGATCAAAGTCTGTTGCCGTTAAATACTTATAATTATGATCAGATTGAAAATTTGAGCTTATCTGAAGCTAATCAGATGGCTGCTTCCCGGTTTTTTTATGCTAATTTTAAGAGTTGGTATCGTTCTGGAAATGACTGGGGCGATGATAGATCTCAAGATATTGTAGGATCTGCAACAGCAACTTTTGGCCCTTCACAATACAGTTCATCACCAAAAAGTGGACATTCATTTGCATTTAATAGTCCCGATGATAATAGTGGCGTTCAATGGTCTGCCAATTTAATGCCTAATACTAACTACACCCTTAATTTTGCTAGTTTAGGATTTGGAATTAGTAATCCTAATGCTCGAATTGTTATCCTGGATGCAAGTGGTAAAACCCTAGCTAGTATGACTAACTTAAAAACTGGTGATATGGATGTACAAAACCTAAAGTTTTCTACCGGTTCCACTCCAGATACTAATGATATGTATTCACGCATCACTGTCCAAATATTAGGTAAGTTTGAAAAACAACAACTCAATGGAGATATCAGTGCAACAGCTAATACTCCTGTGATATCACCAGAAACAAAGAGTGGCACTAAAAAATATTACAAAGTGTCTGACTATACCAACCAAAAGCTATCCAGTATCATAATGGGAAAGAATCACGATAGTGTTTATCAATTTGAAGATACTGCTAATAATAATAGTCGTATTGTGCCAACGTATTCGGGTTATACTGATCAAACCATCGACGAAAATTCTATATCAGATGTTAGTCAAACATTCAATTTTACTGCACAATCGCCTCAAAAATGGGGTGTAACTGGCGGAAGTGCAAGTTACGCTGTTGTGTTGTTAAATGATGTTAAAGTAACCAATGATTTAGAAAATGAAGCGAATAAAATCACAGCAAACATTAACGGAGATTCTAATTTAACAAGTGAAGAAAAGAATCAACAGTTAGCTGCATTAAATTTAGCATTAAGTAATGCTAAAACTGCTGTTTCTAATGCTAATACCGACACAGAAATGGCATCTGCAAAAAATGACGGCATCAGTA
>NZ_FNWS01000008.1 GCF_900108455.1 Fructobacillus pseudoficulneus | reverse complement strand
AAGATACCAATGTGATGGTTCAAAAAAGCTGATATTTCAGGTGTCAGGGTCGGATGGCGACCGTGTTTGTGCCGATTACACTGGGCTAAATGATGAGCCTGTTGTGCATTGTATGGTTTAATTCGATTTAACTCGTAGGTAATAGTTGCAGGAGAACGCTTTAAGAAACGGGCTATTTCTCGAGTTGAATGATTAAGTTTGATCATTGTTTCAATGACAGAACGTTCGTGAGCTGATAAACTAGAAGACATAAGCTGCAGATCCTTTATGGTTGATTTTAGTCAATTACCATTAAAGTCTCTGCAGTTTTTTTATGCAAGGTGTTCGGTTTAATTTTACAATCTGCCATATATAATATATTACTTTTCGTTATCATTCTTCATTTTCTGAAGTGTCCGCCAAGAAAACAACCAGAAAACAAGCAAACCGATTACGAGTATCCCAGCCAATAACAACTTACCGTTCTTTGTTGCTATCTGATTTTCGAAAAATGGCAGGCGACTAGTAATACCGACAATTGCTTGGAAGACGATGTAGTAGAAAATTGGTCGATTAATAATTTTATCAAAACGAGAAATTTTTTGATAAATGCCCAATACAATTAGCATAACCACAATCGTAGCAATCCCAATCCAGCCATCAAAGGTGGACCGGATTGGTGTCTTCACCCAAACGTTAATAGCAAAGGCTGGGAAAAGAAAGGCAACCGCAATGATGAACGAAAAAATGTATTTCAGCCACTTTTGAAGTGGATTTCTCTTGAAAGCATAGATGGCTTCACCCATTAGCCAAGTCACGAAACAGGCACCTACGGTCAGATAAGCTCCGGAAAGCATGTAGTCCCCCAAATCGATGACTTTTCCCGGAACGGATATGGATGGAATAAAAGTAATGGCAAGGTAACCGAAGAAGGCGTAAAAGATCAAAGAAAAAAAGGACGACACTTTGATAGGCAAGCTCTTCAGCAAGGAATCAGCAACGTGCTTCGGATCAGTACCAAAGTAATCAGCAGCTGACTGACCGTCTTTTTGCGCCTCCAAAATGTCTTGGAGGATGGCAAGCAATTGCTCCTCAACTGCCTGTTCGTCTTTTAGCCAATTCGTTGTTCTGGCATAAATTAGGAAGTCCGAATAGAAAGCTTCGTTTTCTCGATTTAATTCTGAACGGAGTTCGTTGTTTCTCTTAATTAGTTTTTCAACTGTCATCTTAGTCTCCTTCAATCATTTGATTCATTGTTTTCTCAAGCATGGCCCATTGGCTGTAAAATTCCTCTTTGGCATGCATACCTTCTTCTGTCGGAAAATAGTACTTACGATCCGGTCCATCTTCTGAAGGACGGCTCTCAGATTGCAGTAAGCCGCGCTTTTCCATCGTGGCTAACAAGGGATAAATCGTTCCCTTTGGGACCTGACCTAACCCCACTTCGTTGAGCGCAACGGCAATTCCGTAGCCATAGTTGGCTTTTTTACTTAAGATGGAAAGCATAATGCCCTGCAAGAAGCCTTTGAGTAATTGACTGGAAACAAATTGTGCCATATCTCTCACCTCTCAATCACTTAATACAAATAGTCTACATGAACCAAACTAGTTTGTAAAGCATACTAGTCGGAATTTCAATATAAAAGATTATAATTTGTAAATCATTCATTAAGTAGATACGATACAGCAATTATGATAAAATGCATTAACTCTTTTTGATAAGGACTATTATTGATATGAAAACAATGGATTTTAACGGTCATAAAGCTATCATTACAAAATTTAAAGCAACAGATAAAGAGCTATATGATCAAAGTATCAAATTAAGGAATGCTATTTTACGGCAACCGTATAATAAGCCAATTACTACTGATGAGATATTCATTGAACAAAATAATCAATTTTACGGAATAACGATTGACTATCTCTTAATTGCGACCTTTTCGTGTTACCAAATTGATGCAACCACTGTTCGGTTAGTTTCGTTTGCTGTTGATGAACAATATCAGCATCACGGAATTGGTTCCTCATTGTTAAACTTTGCGATTGATGACTTCAAAAACCAGGGATATCACTGCATGTCCTTATCTGCTCGTACCTCTGCTCATGAATTTTACTTAAAACAGGGTTTCAAAGATACCGGCAAACTTGTTGTCAATAATGATTTAGGTATTGTCCATCCTGAGATGCATTGCTCCTTTTGAACAGATACAGGAGTGTAAACTCTTTGCTTTCTCACCTCTTCATACGATGACAAGGTAGCACTAACTGAATTGATGTGATATGAACTCCAAAATTAGGATATGTTATTGAACAAACTAAAAGGACCGACACCGACATTTTGTACTAATAAGTGATTGATTGCAAAATTTGATCCCAATTTAACATAAGTTATCACGACCCACTGCTACTTTTTTCTGTCATCTTTGCCTCCAATATTTGCTTTCATGATATTCCTTAGAGTTAACTTTAAGTCAATAGCATTGTTATACTCTCTTCATGGAAAACAAAAAGCCAGTATTCATATCAAAATGAAATCCGGCTTTTTAATTTAGCGTAGTATTCTCAAATTAATGGATAAAGACAGTGATAACTGTGAACAAACCGAAAAAGATACCTGGCACATTTGAAATAATGATTGGCCAATCTTTGAAGGTCTTCGTCCAGCCATACCCTGTCCAGAGCATGGCGTTAATCATAGCCACTAAAGGCTGTAAGACTCCGACTGGATGTCCTGAAAAATTGCTGATGATTTCTGGAATATAAGAAACGTACATCGCAATACATGTAAAAGTAGCCAGCTTACTAAGGAGCTTTAGCCGCTTAACGCGCTGTTCAGGGACAGCATCATCTCCAGTTGGATATTCTGAATTATCAATTCTCATAAGTGTTTCCTTTCTCTCTAATTCAAATTATAGATCTTTTTAACGGGCATAGCGAGTAAAAACGTTTAAATAAGGGCATATCATTTTTAGACTTATTTGCATTGGGTGAATGATACCACTACTGGTCTTGACTAGCAAATAATTGTAATGGATAAGCATCGTACAACGGTCTTCCGAATAAGTTATACTAAGTGCATCAATCAACAACGGGAGAGTCTAATGGGAATTGCAAATTTAAACGAATTCGATTTAACAGAAATCAACCAATTAAACCAAAGTGAATTAGGCTATGCCTATTCTCTTGAAAAAACAAAATTACGATTTAATAGCTTAATAAATCAGCCAAAACATCACGTTCTAGTTGGCTACCGTGATGATCAAACGAATAAAATTATTGGCTACATTCACGCTGAGGTTTATGAAGAACTTTACTGTGACCCACTTTTAAATGTACTGGCCCTGGCGGTTAAAGAAGAATATCAAAGGCACGGAATTGGCAAACAACTACTGCAATGGTTGGAAACAGAAGCTCGTGCCAGAGGAATGCATGGAATTCGTTTAAATTCAGGGTTAAAACGCGTTAATGCTCATGATTTCTATCGAGCAGCTGGCTATGAAGAAATCAAAACACAAAAGAAATTTCAAAAAACTTGGAACCCGAAATAGTCAGTAGTTTCCCTGCCACAATTCTTTTGATGAACATGCTATAATGAAGGCATAAGAAAAGCAGTGTTGCGCGAACAACACCGCTTTCCTAGCAAACCCGTTAAACGGTGGCTAACCTAATAGTTATTAAATAACCATCAGCTGGTCAAAGCGTTACGATGGTTATTTTTTATTGCTAATTTTTTCGATTAGCTCAATTACAAGGCGAATAAACGTTAGTAAAAAAATACCAAACGCTATTAGCAGTGTAATGACCTCAATAACAGGCACCAGGCATCTCCTTTCCTAGGGTTATTGGTGTTATGATTTTAAAACCATTGGCACCACCACCTTTCCAGGATAGCCACCATCTTCACTTGTTTGCTTAATCATATTATGCCAAATAAAATTATCTGCAATTTGCCGCTAAATCAGCAATTTCAGTACAGATTTAGAGGCCCGTGTATCAAATTTGGTCAACAATTAAAACATCATTATGGAGACAATACCGCTAATGCTATAATGTGATGTATATCAAAAAAGTTGAGGTGACCTCCATGGGTAAAGATGACGTTTTGGCATATTTGGATCAGAAAAACATTTGGCATGAAGTTACTGAACACAAAGCTTTATTTAGTATGGACAGCATTTCCGATGTTGAATTGCCATATCCTGAAGCCGACGCTAAAAACCTTTTTGTCCGAGACGACAAAAAAAGAAACTACTACCTGATTACCGTCCGAGGCGATAAACGAGTTGATTTAAAGGCATTTCGCAAAGCAAACGAAACCCGATCACTTTCCTTTGCCTCTGAAGAAGACTTACTACAGTTGTTAGACCTAATTCCTGGGTCTGTTTCCCCATTTGGCCTCTTAAATGATGACGAACGCAAAGTTCATTTTTTCTTGGATGAGGACTTTTTAAATTCACCTGAAATTATCGGTATTCATCCAAATGAAAATACTGCAACAGTTTGGCTAAAGGCGAATGACTTGATTAACTTAATCAAAGAACACGGCAATGAAGTCACGACGACAGCCATCCCTGTCCGAATTTAATATGCTATAATAAAGGCATAAGAAAAGCAGTGCTGCGCTAACAACACCGCTTCCCTAGCAAACCCGTTAAACGGTGGCTAGCCATATTTGTTAATTAATAACCATATTCAGCTGGCGAGCGGAGATGGTTATTTTTTATTGCTAATTTTTTCGATTAGCTCAATTACAAGGCGAATGAGCGTTAGTAAAAAAATACCAAACGCTATCAGCAGTGTAATGACCTCAATAACAGGCACCAGGCATCTCCTTTCCTAGGGTTATTGGTGTTATGATTTTAAAACCATCGGCACCACCACCTTTCCAGGATAGCCACCATCTTCACTTGTTTGCTACCAAAATTATAGCATGAGCAGCTGAGTTGCTGGGCTTTGTCAGCCTTACATAACTCGCACTTAATAGAGCAAATTTCGATTAAAAATTCGCTTCTTTTAAAACATCCCACTGGTCAAGTGTTAGCTTTCAAAGTTCCAGGGGTAACGAAATTCAATTATTCCACTTTGTAATAATCGATTGACTGCCACAAACAGCATCAAGAAAACTATTTAAAATCCGGCTTAAAACCAATGTACTGGCGCTTTCGATAGACCTGCTTAGCTAATTTACCAGAAACCTGATACTGTCGGCCTCGTCTTGTTTTAGCCGAAAAACTAACCGACTTTCCCGCCAGCAAATCCGCAATTTCTTGCTCAGTAAAATGATGACCCGAAAACTCATTGGTAAAGGATATCTCACTTCCCTGCCAAATACCGGTCGCCTTATCTTTTTTAGGAACCGATTTTTTGGTTTTTGGTTTTGGCTGACCTAAGACTTTTTCCAGCTGCTGTGCATTAACTGACATCACTGGAATATCGTGGTTTACCGTTTTGACAATTGAATCAAGCGCCTCGTCAGAAGTCATTTTAAATTGCCCAACCTGATCGAAGATATCAAAAACACGTTTGGTTGTTTTCGGATTAGCCAACCAGGTCCCCTGGGCCAAAATCGCCACCGCCTTGCCATCATTAGTCAGGTCAATCTTTCCTTTCTTATCGATAATATAAGCGTTTTTACCACTTGAAAGTTCACCATAAGTACTGGTTCGAGTGGCACCCGTGCCAATATTGTTTTTTTCCAAAAAGGTTTTGAGCCACTGCCAAGTTGGTGTCGTTGGCTTGGGATTTTGACCCTCATGGGTATATAGGTTAGCAATTTTACCTAAATCCTTAGCCGTTTGCTTTTCTTCGACCTGGTCTTGGTCCTGATAAACTGCCTTCCAACCCAAAGAAACTGGCCGATTAATGGTTGTTTTAAATTCTGGCAACTCAACCAGCGATCCCTTGATTTGCTGGTAACGATAATTTTCAGCAAACATGGCCAATGAGTTTTTGGCTAAGGTTTCATAAATCCTGGCAGCCGATGGTCCATAAGATGAAAGACTCATTAAGTCCTTGGGTACCTTTGAGCCCGGCCGGTTGGCTCCGTGAGCGCTTTGCTCTTGAACATGCGTTTTTCTCGGTTCTCGGTGTGTAAGCAAACTTACATCACTGCCAACTACACTCGCGATTTGATCCACATTTGCAGCTAAATCACGGAATTGTTCGGGCGTAATTGTCTTATCTTCCGTTCGTGGATAGGAAACAATCTGTGCTTCATATAATTTTTGATAAGTTGCTAAAACTTCTTTGGCCTTGAAACCTTCTTTGGCAAGAATGGCCGACAAAGAGGACAAATCCAACAATTTTGGTGGCGTGGTTGACTTTGCCGTAATCGAATCTTGCTGAACGTGGCCTGAATCAGGTAAGGTTTCAGCTGCTTCCATCGCCTCTGGCGTTGGATAACGAAAGGCAATCGTTTCTTCCTTTGCCTGAGGGACTCGAGCATAAACGTTGCCGTTTTCATCCTTAAAGCGGTGTTCGTAAAAAGGAATCTTTTGGTAATTTTGTATGGCTTCTAGTTGCTGATAAATCTTTAACAACATTGCCGACTTCAACCGACCCTGCCTTGAAACCAAAGCGTATCCCTGCTTTTTCGTCAGCGTTGTGGCTGCTCTGGTTAACTGCATCGAGGCAAAGTCCCATTTGTTACGCGTTAAACCTTTTTGATAGGCGCCGTGCTTTTCCTTACTTTCAATCGGCGTCAAAGAGTTGAGCGCTTTTAATAAGCTCTTGGGGCTTTCATCCGCAAAGTTTGCCCGATAAACAGGGCCTCGCCATTTGATGGCTTCAATGGCTTCCCAAGCTAACAGGTCCCCCTCCCCTGAAGGATCAGTATCGGTCGCAATCACCAGGCCGTCGACCTCCTTCGTCTGAGCCTTTAAGTCGTCAATCAAGGACTTGGTACTTTCCGATTTTTTACTGTGCGGGTTCCAAGCCCGAATATAAGTACGTTTCCAGGACAAATCGTCTAAATTCCATGGCAAATCGGCTAGTTTCCAAGACTTGTATTTGCTTTTCAAATCAGCTGAAACCTGATCTTCTGGTTCCCGTAATGTCATGACATGACCACGCAAATTTGTCAGTTCATAATCGTAATCGGCAACATGCCCCTGTTCACCACCCAATGCTTTTTGAAAGTTTCGCTTGGCGCTTGGCTTTTCCGTGATGATCAAGTACTTAGTCATGGATAATATTCCTTTGAGGTCATTTTTAAAAAGTGAAGTGATTACATCATTTTATCATAGTCATAATTTGGAATTTTCCAAGCAACGTTTCATTAACATTTGATGAATAGCAATGAAAATAATGAGCAAATAAAAAGCACTGAATGACTAGCTCAATTATCTGCTCCCATTGCGGGAACTAATCGCTTAGCTATCAGTGCTTTTTATGATGAATTAGAATATTTTAAACCATTTCTTCTTGAAGGACTGTTTCTTCTTCAACTGAATCAGCCGTCTTCCGCTTTGCCACTAGCTGCCATGCTAGACCAAATGCAGCTCCGACAAGGGCTGGCACAACCCAACCGAAGCCATCAGCAGCCATTGGGAAGTACTGGTGGTAACCAGTGACCAAGTTATTAACAAATGATACGCTAACCAATGGTGATGAGGCCAAAGCATCCAGGAAGGCCGGTACTGTCACAAATGCGACAACTGAGCGGTACAAGTATGGCGATTGATTAACCCATTTGTTCAAGACACCCAATGAAATCAGCGCCAAAGCATAAGGGTAAAGCAACATCAATACTGGGACAGACCACTTCACAATGTTCGTCAAACCAGCGTTAGCCGTCACAAACGATCCAACAGCGATTACCCGAAGCCACCAAACGTAGGCAACCTTTGGAAAGGCCCGGTGCAAATCCTGAGCGAACGAACCAAAGAGCCCCATGGCCGTTGTGAAGACCGCCAAAGTAACAATGACCCCTGTCACCAAAACGCCCAAATTACCGGTATAGTGAGTCACAATTTGGCTAAAGGCAGTACCACCATTGGCTGCAGTACTAAACTTTCCCAAACTAGAAACACCCAATAGTACCAAAGCTAGATAAAGCAATGCTTCCCAGAAGATACTGAGCAAGCCGGCCTTAGCCAAAACCTTAGAAACTGAATGGCCTTCAAAGCCCATGTTGCGCACTGCGTAAACTGCGGTAACTGAGAACGCCAACAAGGCCAAGCCGTCCATTGTGTTGTAGCCATCCAAGATACCCTGGAAACCAGCGTGCGATTGATAGGCTGCGGCTGTGTGTTGGTTTAAATCACCCATTGGCAGAACAAGCGCCAAAACCAGCAACAAAACTAACAATACTAGGAATAATGGATTCAAATACTTACCGATCCACTTCATCAAATTTGACTGCTTAACCGTCAAAAAGTATGCCAAACTAAAGAATACCGCTGAGAATACTAGCATTGCCAATTGTTGGTAGGCAGCCGGTACAAAGGGTGCCACCCCCATTGAAAAGGCTGTTGCTGCCGTACGTGGTGTTCCAAATAAAGGACCAATCGTAAAGTGGACAACAACCAGGACCAGCGTTCCAAACCAAGGCGCCACGGGTGCCGCAACATCCGAAATACTTTTACTGTTCGTTAAGCTCACTGCTAACATGGCTAAAAACGGTACCAAACAGCCAGTCACTAGGAAGCCTAACGTTGCCGGTAGCCAGTTATGGCCAGCCGTTTGCCCCAATTGAACCGGAAAAATTAGGTTTCCCGCTCCAAAAAACATTCCAAAAATCAACGATGACAGCAATAACAACTGTTTTTTCGATAATTTTTTCTCACTCATCATATCTACCCCTCTTTTCTCCTCCAATCAAGCAAAAGAAAAACTAAAACAAAGAAAAAGACCAGCCGCAAAATCGCAGCTGGTCTTAAAACCTGACTATCAGCCGCCTACCTTCGAAAGAGGATAGGCGCACCACAAAGTATCAGCACCCTATCCTACTGGATAATAATGCTGATAATAATTCGTTGGTTGTAAGTCATGTTTTTTGTCATAGTATTTTCTCACTTAATTGATACTCATTATTAAAACACCATGAAAAAACTTTGTCAAGAATTAAGTTCATTCCAAGCCAATTTGCAGGAAAAACTCACTACAAGGCAAAATAAAAAAGCCCACAGAATCCTCCACCATGGCCACTAGTTAGCGTGTCGCATGATCAATAATACTTTGAGCTCTTTTATTGTATCGCCTCAGCAGCTTTTATCGTTAAAAATGGCACTAAAAACTGCTTGAGCAAACATTCCACCAGCCATCACATACATGGCAAGCATATCCTGCATATTGGCGAGCACATAGATGGTATACAGCCACACAAGGGCCATCACAATATGAAAAACTCGATTCAAACTCATAAAATTTCTCCCCTCTTATCGTTTTTAGTATTTCTACTTATTTCAAGAATAGCACAAAATATAGAAAAAATAGAACGGTTCTTGTATACTGGAATCGATTAGGAGGAGAAAAAATATGTCGACAAAAGAAAAACAAGTTTACCAAGACTATTTCTTTAACGAAACAGCCTTTGATTACCATGATGGTGGTTATGTACCGCTGGAAGTCTACGATAGTCCAACTAGCCCACTAAACATTCCCAGTCTACTAAAGCCAGATAAGGAAACTGACACCGATGTCTGGCTGACTGTTCATGCACAGCCGGGCGAGACGCAAATTTTACCTGGAGCAAAAACGAAGACCTGGGGCTATAATCAGAGTTTATTGGGACAAACTATTGTTTTCCATAGCGGAAAAACCTATCACGTTACGCTAAAGAATAGTTTGCCTGAATTAACGACCTTTCATTGGCATGGCTTAGATGTACCCGGCCCCTTTATCGATGGTGGCTGCCATGCGCCAGTCTACCCTGGTGAAACAAAAGAAATCACCTTTACGGTCAACCAGCCAGCGGCAACAACCTGGTTGCATGCCCACCCATGCCCTCTTACTGGTTGGGACGTTTGGCACGGATTGGCCACAATGGTTTACGTTAAAGATCAGCACGAAGAAAGCCTGCCCTTGCCTCACACCTACGGTGTTGATGATATCCCGGTCGTTTTACAAGACCGCCGCTTCCATAAAGATAACCAATGGGATTACGACGCCGATTATGATCCGGATGGTACGGCTGGCCCAACGGCCCTCATCAATGGAACCGTCAACCCAAGCTTTGATGTGACAACCCAAAAGCTGCGCCTTCGCTTTTTGGATGGTTCAAATCGCCGAGAGTGGCGGCTGCATTTGTCCGATGACTTAGTCATGACTCAGATTGCCTCGGATGGTGGTCTCCTACCCGAGCCCGTCCAAATGACCAAGTTCATGATTACCTGTGCTGAACGGGCTGAGTTTATTTTAGACTTTGCGGGCTATCACGACGGCGACACCGTGACCCTGTACTCGGATGAAACACCGATTTTGACTTTCAACATCAAAGGCTTCGCAACCGATGAAACAGCGGTGCCAGACGAATTAGCAACCATCGTTGACCAAGGCGATGTTGACCCAAATGCCCCCATCCATCAGGTGGTTTTGTCCGGAACTGACGAAGAAATCGCCATCAATGGTCGCAAATTTGGAATGATGCGAATCGATGACCGGCAAGAAATTGGTAAGGCTGAGTACTGGGACATTACAAATACCAATGATTGCTGCGGGGGGATGCTTCACCCTTATCACATGCATGGCGGTTCCTTCCAAATTATTTCACGTAATGGCCAGGCTCCTTATCCAAATGAGCTTGGTTATAAGGACACAGTTTCTGTTAATCCAGGTGAAACCGTGCGCATCAAGATGAAATTTAATTTTGCTGGCGTCTTTATGTACCACTGTCACATTATTGAGCACGAAGATGGCGGAATGATGGCCCAAATGCAGGTTTACACCCCAGAAGAACCCGAAAAAAAGTACGACTTAATGTCTATGGATACTTTAATGAACGCCTTAGCAAAAGAACGCGGTTGTGCGGTTGATGAACTGGTAATCAAGAGTCTTGATTCCTACAAAAAGATGGGCATGGATATGTGCTAAAAGCTGCTTCATCGCAATTCATCATTAACAAATTGAAAAGGACCTCAGCGTGTATGTACGCTGGGTCCTTTTTAGTATATTGATGGCAATTTTTTTGATTAAATTAGTTCTGATTTAGCCTTTCACAATCCCGCGCATCAACGCATCAAACCACCGGGTTGGCAGAATGGTACGCAAGAAGACCAATGGCTTGGCTGCGAAGCCAAGCCAGTAGCGAGCCCGCGGCTTTTTTTGGTTAACAATCTTCACCAACGTTTTTGCAATCAAAATTGGCTGAGACAGTAGCTTTCCTTGGTACTGCCTTTTCATGCCATTAGCAGTTTGCCGGGCGGCCTCTTTGTATGGACCACCGGTGGATGAAGACGCGAGATGGTCAGCGGCAATCAGCCCCCAATCCGTTTTAATCAGGCCGGGTTCAACCAAAATCACGTCAATTCCAAATGGTTGTAGTTCCATTCGTAATGAATCACTAAAACCCTCTAGAGCAAACTTGGTGGCATGGTACCAAGCGCCAAAGTAACTGGCCATGCGTCCGGCCATTGACGAGACATTAATAATTCGTCCGGACTGTTGCTGGCGCATCGTTGGTAAAACTAATTTGATTAATTGGGCCAAGCCAAATAAGTTAACATCAAATTGCCGCTTAGCCTCGTCAAGGGCCACATCTTCAACCGCACCATAGGAACCGTAGCCGACATTGTTAATCAGCACGTCAATGTGGCCCTGTTCGGCCAAGATTGTGCTAACCGCTTGTCGGCAGGATTCTTCATTGGTTAAATCTAGTTTGAGGGGATGAACCCCAACCTTTTCTAAGTCAGCAAGTTTATCAACACGTCGGCCCGCACCATAAACGATGTGTCCCTGTTCTGCTAATAATTGGGTAGTTTGGTAACCGATACCGCTCGTGGCACCGGTAACAAGAATTACTTTAGACATTCATTTATCTTTCTTTAATTAGTTGGACCATTTGCTGAATGGCAGCCTTTCCTTCTGGAATCGGAATTTCAGGAAAATCATGGTACATTTCTGGGTAGATGGTTGTTTGCACATCCCAACCCTCATCATCAGCAATCCCCTGAAACTTCACGGCATCAGGATGCAGGACATCATAGCTACCCGTAATCACGTTAATAGCCGGCATGTTTGAAAAATCGGCATACAGCGGGCTAATCAAGGGATCATCCAAATCAAGCTCGCCCTGATAACCGGCAGCCATGATGTCTAAAACAGCTATTTCCAACATGGGATCAAAACGCTGCACTGCCTTCATTTCGTGGTTAGTATCACTGATATCAAACCAAGGAGAAATCAAAATCAGCTGTTTTGGCAAGGGAAGTTGCGCATCGCGCAATTGCTGCAAGAGCGACAGCGCCAAGCCTGCCCCAGCCGAATCGCCCATTAACACAATCTGTTCCGCGCTAATATGTTCCTTTTCCAGCGTTTCAAGAAAGGCTTCCTTGGTCCATTGAATGGTTTCTTGCGCCTGATGCTGGGGCGCCTTTGGATAAATCGGCATGATTAGCCGGTGCTGTGTTTTGTCAGCCAATTTTTTTAGTAAACGATAGTGCATGATTGAGGGTTGATCCCAATAACCGCCACCATGAAGGTAAAAAATCAGCTGTCGATTATCAACGTTCTTCGGACTGATTTCCAAAACATCATTACGACCATTATATTCTGTCGCACCAAACAATAACCGGTGCAAAAAGGCCAATCGATATGGCTTTTGACTAGCGATAACCGCTCGTTGATAGGCCCTCTCCTTTTGCAAATCGGGCAGAACATGGAGAGCTTGCAAAATGTACTTCATCAGACGTCCGGTTGTGCTTACTTGTCTTTGTTGAGCCATTTAAATTTCTCCAGTCGCAAAATACATTGCCATTTACCTGGGCAAATAGAAACCATACAGAACATAGTCCTATTATAACGGTTAAACGAACGCGAACCCAAATAAAAATCCCCGACAAAGCGTCGAGGATCAAATTTAATTGATTGTTTAGTAAGCTAATAGCAATAGCTTCTTTAATTCAATTCAAACATCAAGCAAATAATTTTACTTTGACAAACCTTCCGAAATCTTGTCCAAATTCCACTTCATCATGCCATAGTAAGTATCGCCGGGCTTACCTTCCTTAGCCAGTGAATCTGTATAAATCTTGGCGTAAATTGGCAAACCAGTTTCTTTGGAAACCTTGTCCATTGACTTTGGTGAGACAGAACTTTCAACAAAGAGAACCGGTACCTTCGTTGCGCGAATCTTTTCCAAGACAGTCTTCATCTGTTCTGGTGTACCTTGTGACTCGGTATTAATTTCCCAAATAAAGGCTGGTGTGATGCCATAGGCCGCCGAGAAGTACTTAAAGGCACCTTCGGAAGTTACCAAAAGCTTCTTATCAGCTGGAATATTGTTAAACTTCGTCTTGGCGTTTTCGTCTAATTTCGTCAGCTTTTCAATGTATGCAGCGGCGTTTTTTTCGTAAGTGTTCTTATTCTTTGGATTCTTTTCAATCAAAACCTTTTCAATGTTTTGAACATACTTAATGCCGTTTTGTATATCTAACCAAGCATGGGGGTCCATTTCATTTTCTTTACCGGCATCCGTCAAATGCTTAGCAGCAACCCCATCCGAAACAGCAAAAACTTGTTTGTTGGCCTTCTTACCAGCATTTTGGTACATCTTCTTAAACCAGCCAGACCCACCGGTTTCCAAGTTCAAACCATTATGGAACAAAACGTCTGCTTCTTGTGTAGCCTTCACGTCCTGTGGTCGCGGCTCGTACTCATGGGGATCGGTTCCACGGGGAACAATCGTATGCAACTTGACCTTGTTACCGGCAACTTCTTCAACCATATTCCCGATAATCGAGTTCGTTGCGACAACTTGGAGTTTATCGCTTCGACTGGTTTTACCTGCCTGACTTTCATTGACAAAGTAAAAGACACCCGCTAACAGCGCCAGTGCTGCCAGCCCAATCATTGTTAATCGCTTAATCATATTCAATTTTCCTCAATTCTAAATCTAAGTGCGTTTAATACGCCTTTTATCATCTTCTTTCGCTACAAATTTTAGTTTGCTGCTCGTTTTTTAATTAAAATGCCCTGCTTTGGCGAAAAGAGAAAGGCCAATAAGAAGAACACTGCGGCAGTCAACACAATCGCCGGACCGGAAGCCCAGTTAAAAGTAAAGCTAAAATATAATCCAATGACCGATGCAAAAACCGAAAAGGTAGCCGCAATCATAATCATGGATGACATCTTATTTGTTAATAGATAAGCTGTTGCGGCTGGTGTAATCAGCATTGCCACAATTAAAATAATTCCAACCGTTTGCAGCGCAGTCACTGTGACCAAAGTTAAAATCAACATCAAGCCGTAGTGCAAGACTTGTGTTTTCAAGCCATAGGCACGGGCAAAAGTATTATCAAAGGACGTAATCAACAGTTCCTTGTAAAAGAGCACGACGAACAAGACAACTACCACCAATACAATCGCTGTGGTAATCAGATCTTGGTCAGAAACGGCCAAAACATTTCCAAAGAGGATATGGTGCAAATTAGTGGTTGATTCCGCCATTGAAATCAAGATAAAACCAAGGGCGAAAAAAGAAGAGAAAACAATGCCAATTGCGGTATCATTTTTTAGCTTCGACTTCATCGTCACAAAACCAATCAGCATGGCAGCCAACAAACCGAAAATCGAGGCCCCAATCAACAGATTAATTCCAAGCATGTAGGCAACCGCCACCCCTGGTAACACTGCGTGTGAAATGGCATCACCCATTAGAGACATCCCACGCAAAATAATAAAGGAACCAACAATCCCCGACATGATACCGACTAAAATGGCGGTAACCAAGGCTGTCTGCAAGAAGTTATACTTTGTTAATCCTTCAAGAAAAAGCGTAATACTATTCATGCGCGGCCTCCCCTTCATCAAAAAGAATGTTTGATAGGTCGCCACTAAAGGCAGTAGTAATATTCTTTTTAGTAAACACTTCCTGTGTCTGACCTTGTGCCACGACACCGTGGTTAATAATGACGAGATCATCAAAGTAAGTCGTGACCTTGTTCAAATCATGGTTCACAACAATAATTGTTTTACCGGCAGCCCGCCATTTTTTCAAAATGGCCATGATGTCGGCTTCTGATTTCATATCGATACCAACAAAGGGTTCATCCAAAATGATGACATCGGCGTCCTGAACAATTGCTCTGGCGACAAAAACTCGTTGCAGTTGCCCACCAGATAGTTCGCTGATTTGTCGCTGACTAAATTCAGCTAACTTGACATCGGTTAAGGCTGCTAAAGCGGCCTCTTCCTCTTGTTTACCCGGGACTTTAAACAGACCGAGATTTGGATAGGTACCAGTTAAAACCGTATCCGAGACGTTAATTGGAAACGTCAGATCAAGCGCTGCCCGTTGTTCAACGTAAGCGATGCGCTTGAGTTGCTTTGCAATCGGTTGGTCTGCCAAAGTGGCCGTTCCGGACTGCTTGCTGGTCAACCCTAAAAGCCCTTTAATCATCGTCGACTTACCAGCTCCATTGGGGCCAATAATCCCGGTGATTTTTCCAGGTTCAAATTGGATTGACAGGTTCGTGAAGACGGGGGCACTATCATAGGCGACCGTCATATCGCGGACTTTGATCATAATCTTTTGCTCTCCTAATGCTAGTTAGCAATAATCGAGTATTGATTTTAAAATATTCTGTTTTCAGCCTAAACTTTTCGCACGCAAAAAAGGCGCGTTTAAAATCTACAGTCGAAGTAGTGCGTCGTAACATTTACGTTTTATTTTTTTGAAATTGATGGACTATCAACTGGCTGCTTCTTGGCTGACACAGCTAGTTGATAATCCTCAACTACTTTTCCAGAATAGCATGGTTGTTTAGAACAATCAAACAGAAATAATTCATATATTTAAATTTATTTATAAATTTAAAACGCTTTTATGCTGAAAATTAGCATAAAAGCGTTGTTTATCAAATGAATATTAAAATTAAGTGACTGAAGTTCGCTGCCCTAATATTTTCATCGAACTCAAATAATCGGCAACCGAGCAAGCCAAATTGGTCGTCAACAGGTGGAAGTCTCTTCCCATATTGTGAGTAATTTTTTTAGTGTCAATAAAGCCATTTTTCAAATAAAAATGATAGCGAGCTTTACGTTGTTGCTGGTTATCAGCACCCTCAAGCGTACTTTCAGATTCAAGAATAATTCCCTTTGGGTAGTGGTCTTTCAAGGCTGACAGTGTTTGACCACCAATCCCCCGACCACGAATTGATTGATCAACAGCTAAATAAAGAACAAAGGCTTTCTCCTTTATATCAACGAAATAAGCAATGCCAACGTTTTGTTCGCCATCAACAAGCACCACCATTTTGATTTGATCATGATTGGCTGCTTTTTGCTTCAACTCTTGAAAAGCAATTCGCTCGCTTGCTGGAAATGCCTCACGGTAAATTGTCTCCCAATAATCATGATTATTCTGATTTAACGAGATGAATTGCATATTTTCTCCTTGGATTGCGACATTATAATAAGTTAACTTATTATAATAAAACTTATTTAAAAGCGTTATCTAGGATTAGAATAGCATGGATGATTGCCCTCGTCAAACGCAACAAAAAAGCCACCCCCTTCAAATTTGGGGAGTGACTAAATTAAAATTCGCTCATCACCAGCCGATTAACGCAACATCGGTTGATTATTCACATCAAGCACTTCAAAAGGCTTGCGATCATAAATATCCATTTCATACGGTAAGTAGTAGTAATTACCATCTCGTTCAATTCTAGAACCATGGAAGAGCTTCTTATATAGGCTAGTTTGGCGGTACAACAAGACCTTAAGCGGTTGCTGGCTAGTATTATGCAAAACTAAATCAATTTTCTCACCAGCTGCAAAATGCTTTTCCAACCTGTACTCACCATCTTTAGCCTCTAACTGCTGACCATCAGCCAGTTGGACTTCTAAATGTTTTTGAGGTTCGATACCGACCTTCAAAACATCCACTGCCTGTGGTACTGGCAAAGAAAAATGCAAGTCATCAGTAACCGTCACTCGTTCGCGCAAGGCAATCCGAATTGGATATTCCATATTACCATAGGCCACGCCAGGTACATCTTTGGCAGCATCAAGAGTCAAAGTCAGCATTAATAGACTACAAATTGGTAAAACAAAGAGCGTCGTGCGATTATAGCTAATGCGCCACGGATGGTGGTTTCCATGTCCCCTGCCACTGGGCAAAAAGAGCAGGCCGAGAATGATTAAGGGATACAATAATGGCAAGAAGTACCGTGGCTCCACTTCCCAAATAAAACTATGGAAGAAAGCCAAGCCCAGACTGGCTAGACCAACAAAGTAAAGGAAACCTTGCTGAGCATCCGTAAATTCCTCCTCGTAAGTTGGACGCCAAAGGCTATAGAGGAAGTTTCCCATCACCATCAATAAAATCGTTGTCGCCAGAATTGAGAACAAGGTATTAAACAACGATTGGTGTTTGAGATACCAAGCCGGCGCATGAGCATAGCCACTCATATAACGGCCAAAGCCAAAGAGTGGCCGCCCTAACAGCATCTGCGATTTCGTGATGCCCAACTTCACCACTCCACCGACACCCAGCATTTTCAGCCGCTTTTGTATCGATTCGGTAATTAGATCTGTTCGCTTTTGCGCTTTTCGTTGCTGGTCCAGGTGCTCATCTTTTTTATCGTAGGCCCCCTGCCCGCTTGAACCCAGCGGGTTCAGGCCCATATTAATCCAATGAGTTACTGGCAAAGCAATCTTGGCCTGATCAGCCTGGCTATAGCCATAATGCTGATAAACTGGTTTGACCGCGACGGTGGCAAACCCCAATCCAAAAATCAGAGCTGCTAGCAAAATAGCAGACTGCCACAGCCCTCTAATTTTAAAGATAAAAATCAACAAAAATAGTAACAAGGCCGCCGGAATTAAAATCACCATATTGGCCTTGATAATGTAAAGCAAGGCAAAGGCCAGCATTAAAATTAAGCCATTAATCAAGACGACCGGCCGATGATGGGTCGTCAACATGACAGCGACTAAGAAAAAAATTAACGATGATAAGAACATCGTCCATGTATCCGTATAAGTCACCAAATTAGGATAAAGATACATGACCGGATAAAACAACAACACAATCGCCGTAATTGCCAAGCTGCGATAATATGAGCGAATCCGCCAACTAGTTGCTAATGAAAAAAGCGTAACCCCGGCTAAGAGGCAAAAATTAAGCAAGCGCAAACTGAGGCCAATTGACCAACCCAATGACAACCCCAGCTCCATAAATTTGCTCAACAAAATCGTAAAAAAAACGACATTGGGGTACAAATAAAAATATTCTTTACTGCCATTCAGATTCGTATGCCAGTTATAATTTCCGTGCAACAGCTCCGTTGCCTTAATTTGCACATTTAATGGATCTGAAACGTCATTAATTTGGAAGCGCAAGGCTACATATAAGAGCAAGGCTAAATTCAAGACCGTACTAACTGCCACCACTCTTTTTAAAAACCTTGGCGACTGGAGCACTTTTGTTTGAGACAGCGCGATTGAAATGATTAAAATGCTTGGAATTAGCAAAGCAATCACAATCAGATTTTCCAATTTTTGACCAACAATTTGATCAAGGATAATCAAAACCAGTAAAGCAGATAAAATCCACCGAAAGCTACGTTTAATGACCATCATGCTTCCTCAATTTTCCACCGCAAATAGCAGTTTTCTTGCCCTCATTATAACATTAGCTCCCCTTTATTTGCTTTGAGAAGCGTCGGCAACCAAGAACTCTTTAAAAGTCGAAAAAGTTTTGCTTTTACTTACATCGAAAAATCTTACTATGTTAGTATTAACATAGTTATTTCACTGAAAAAGCGCAACATTGTCAACAAAAGAAAAACATTCAGTTTGAATTAGTGAGGTTTATCATGAAAAAGAGTGAAAAAGTTCAAGCAAATGATGCTCTTTGGTGCATAGTAGATCAGCAAGAGTACGATTTAATTGATGGAAACTTTATCCATGAACTAGATCCGTATATCGTTTCTTTGATTCAAAAAGATTTTCCAAGGGCTGCCAGCAACAGCTTTATTTGTAGTGAACACCTAGTGCGTTACCGTCTGCAAAAAATGGACAAAATGATTAACGAAGATGCCCATAAAAACAAGCAGATTAACCAACGCATGACAAAATTGATGTCTAAAAACAGCTATGAAATTGTGGATGTTGAAAAGCAATTGGAAACAACACTGACATTTGGACAGAAAGTCGCCGATGGCGTAGCGCGCTTTGGAGGTTCATGGCCCTTCGTGATTTCCTTTATTGTCATCATCATTGTTTGGATTATCATTAACTCCGTTCATCTCTTTGGCCTACACTTTGATCCATTTCCATTCATCTTGCTCAACCTCTTCTTGAGTATTATCGCCGCCATTCAGGCGCCCCTCATCATGATGAGCCAAAACCGGTCTGGTACTTATGACCGAATGGAATCAAAGAATGATTACCACGTTAACTTGAAATCTGAAGAAGAAATTCGTATCCTTCATTCTAAGATTGATCACCTGATTCAACAAGATCAACCAAATAATATGCAAATTCAAAAGATGCAGATGGAGATGCTTGCCTCAATCAACAATCAGCTTAATGATTTAAAGAAGCAAGATAATACACCCAAATAGCCAATCAACACCGACTTCCTTAAAATCCGATAACTTCGCTGTTATCGGGTTTTTTACTGTTTTTTTGCACTAAAAAACCCCCAGAGCTAAGAAGGTACTCCGGGGGGAATGCAACGAGAAATTGCAGACTTACTTGTTGTAGGATTTTTTTTGTGACGGCAAATTAATTCTAACCTGGACTAACCATGTTGTCGTCACGTTTCATCAATGCATAAGATTGAGAAAATTTTGATTTAAATTTACGATTGGCCTGAACCAATGAAATACTTGGATTAGTTGAGCGGTTGCTCAACGAGACGTTCTGAGAAAACTTGTTCTTCATAGACAGTACCTCCAAGACTCTTTTTAGAACATGGCACCCATGTCCTTATCGAAGATTATACAAGCATTCTTTCAAATAGCAAGGTTTTTTTATTTTTTTAAAATTTATTCTGTCCAAAGAAAAACAGACCAATTTTAAGCAACAACTTTGGTAACAAGAACAGAAAAGACCATTTCCCTATCCCAATTTGATAAAGAAATGATCTTTTTTATTTTTTATTTTCTTGACTATGGGCAAACTAGTGAAAGTTTGCCCTGATAGTCGTCAAATTAATAGTAGAAGCTTAGGCTTTATCGCTGTCCTTATCCATTAACAAGACATAGGCAAAGAGTGAAGCAATCACAACAATGAAGAATGACACTGCCGTAAGTCCCCGCATGCCGGCAAAGAAGGCGTTTGATACCACGCTTTGAAGTTTACCAAGCAATGGCCAATGTGCAAACGAGCTTCCATAAACAAGGCTATGACCAGCAAATGGCCCTGCTTCAACAAAGACGTGCTTGATTCCTGCCACAATGTCACCAGCTGGTCCCTGTACTGACAAATGGTTGTTGAGGTGACCATCGTACTGGTTCGTTTGAGCCAAACCAAGGATAACTACCCCAAAGGAAACCCCTAACTGACGAAAGACATTAATCAAACCAGAAGTCATGCCGATTTCTTCAGGCTTGGCGCCAGCCAAACCAGCGTTATTCAACAAAGGATTGATCAACGCATTTGAAATCCCAAGCAAAACTAGTGGCAAGAGCAAATCTGTATAAGTCAACTTAGTTGTCATGGCGTTCCAGAAGACCAAGAAGCTAATGGCAGCCACAAACAATGAACCCGAAATCAACTTTCTCGTTGAAAACTTACTGCTCAAGTAACCCGTCAATGGTCCAAGAATCAATGCCCACATCGTCAATGGGATTTGGCGAATACCGGTATCAAAGGCTGAATAGCCCATGTAATTTTGCATCAATGACGTCAAGAAAACGTTATTGGCATAGATTGCTGAACCAAGGGCGAAGGCCACAATCACGGCCCCAACAAAGTTCTTATTCTTGAACAGTGTCAAATTCATCATTGGCTTATCAATCTTCAATTCGACAGTGATGAAAATGGCCAACAAGACTGCCCCGGCAACTAACCACAGCGCAATTTTAGGGTCTGACCATGACAAATGTGGATTATCTTCTTTTTGAATCAAACCGTAAACCGCTGAAAAGATTGCTGCAGCTGACAAAAGCATACCGACAAAGTCGATTTTCTGTCCTTGACCGTAGCTAGGCGTTTCAGCTACCGTGAACCAGACCAAGATAGCGGCAAAAACACCAATTGGCACGTTCACATAGAAGATGGCTGGCCAGCCGAACGCTTCAGACAAAATCCCACCAATCAAAGGACCAGCAACAGTTGACAGTCCCATCACAGAACCAAGGATTCCCATGGCAAAGCCACGTTCCTTCCCTTCAAAGATGGAAGCAACCAAGGCCATGGAAATGGTCATCAAACCACCACCACCAAAGGCTTGGATGGCCCGACCAATATTCAACACCAAGAGGTTTGAAGCCAAACCGTTCATGGCCGATGCAGCCACGAAGATAATCATGCAGGTCAAAAACATCTTTTTGCGGCCGTACATATCGGCCAACTTTGATAAGACCAAGATCACAACAGCGTAGGAAATTGTATAAGAACTAATCACCCACTGCACGTTACTAAAAGTAGTGTGAAAACTCTTGACCATGGTTGGCAAAGCGACGTTGACGATATTCACATCCAAAAGGCCCATAAAGACCCCTAATGATAAGGCCAGCAATGCCCACCAGCGCTTGACTGAGCGCTTTTCTTCACTAATATTCATTATTTATCGTTCTCCTTTAACTCAGTTAAGCAGTCCTCAATCCAAGCCAATTTTGTTTGAGCGATGTTGTCTTTCAATTGGATTGTTTTGATACCCCAATAATAAAAGTCCGCCCGGTCCGGATGATCTTTGGTTTCATCGTGATAGTGCTTCGTTAATTCAGCATAGACGTTGCGGTCTGTTAAGATTTCATTGCGGTAATTCGAGAGAATTTCCATTCGTTGTTCGTTTTCCAAATACGAAAACGACCGAAATTTGAAATGGTAGGCATTATCACGGTTAGCATCTTGGGCCACAGGTTCATTTAATAGCTCAATCAGATAATCATGGCCAGCTGGCGTGATATGAAAAATTTTGGCATTTCGAGTATCAGCATCGATACTTTCGATGTAGCCATGTTTTTCCAACCGACTCAAAACGGGATAGAGAACCCCATTTGAAATTTTACGTCTCGGTACAACGGTTGACCCTAAGACGAGCGCCAGCTTGTAGCCGGACATGTCACGGGTACTTAGTAGTGACATAATCAATAGATCGTACATCCTCACCCTCCTTGTCTCATAATTTGCTGGTTGATGGACTCGATGATAAGTCGAAATGACATGTCGAAACGACTTATCGACTAAAACTACTATACACCTGTATTTTTAAAAATCAAGTCTATTTTTGACAAATAAAAAAGATGGTCAAATGACCATCTTTTTTATTTGATTAATTAGCAAAAGCGCTTGGCCGATTAAGCTTGACTCGATTCAATAAGAGCGAGCTGATAACAACCGAGAGCGAACTAAAGGCCATCGCTAGTCCAGCCAATTCAGGACTAAGGGTCAAGCCAATCGCTGCAAATGCCCCCGCTGCCACCGGAATCCCTAAGACATTATAGATAAATGCCCAAAATAAGTTCAGTTTAATCCGATTGAAAATTTTAGCACTCAACTGAATAGCTGTTGCTACGTCCTGCAAATCATTCTTAACCAAAACGATATCACCGGATTCAATTGCTACGTCCGTTCCGGACCCCATGGCAATTCCAACGTCTGCCGTCGTCAATGCCGGCGCATCATTGATACCATCGCCAACAAAGGCAACTTCTGCCTCCTGTTGAAACTTTTGCACGTATTCTGCCTTATCATTTGGCAAAACATCCGCAATCACTTGATCAATTCCGACCTGCTTGGCCACGGCGTCCGCTACCAATTGGTTATCACCGGTCAACATCACCGTTTTCAAACCACGCTTCTTTAAACTAGCAACCGCCTGCTTTGAGCTTGGCTTTGGCGCATCTTGAATGGCAATCAAACCAATCACTTCATCACCCACACCAACCAAGACAACCGTTTTGGCTGCTTCTTGCAACTGTGTCATTGTCTCCTGCAAATCAGCACTCATTTGCCGGTCAGCTAATAATTTAGCGTTACCAATAAAGGCGGTCTGCCCGTCAATTCGTCCGGTGACGCCCTTTCCCTCAATGGCCTGAAAGTTTTCAACGCTATTGTTTTCTGCCAAGCCTAATTCCTTGGCTTTGTCCATGACGGCCACCGCCAAAGGATGTTCTGAAGCAGCTTCCAATTGGCCAGCAATCGTCATCACCTGGTCTTGGCCACCAATTATATCAGTTACAACGGGTTGACCCTGGGTAATCGTCCCCGTTTTGTCAAAAATCACCGTTTTAACATGATTAACGGCTTCCAAAACTTCCCCGTTTTTGATCAAGATTCCAGCCTTGGCGGATACTCCAGTCCCCACCATTAAAGCGGTTGGGGTTGCCAAACCAAGAGCACAAGGACAAGCGATCACAAGCACGGAAACGGCAAAGATAATTGCTGTTGAAACCGTCGCTCCCAAAAAAACGTACCAAATCATAAAAATTAGTATTGATAAAATCAAGACAATCGGCACGAAGATACTGGAAACCTTATCGGTCAAATTTTGAATTGGCGCATGACTCGTTTGGGCCTTCTTAACCAAATCAACAATCTGAGCCAACATTGTTTCGTCACCGACTTTGTCAGCCCGGAACAAAAGCGTCCCGTTTTTGTTAATTGTCGCCCCAATGACGGCATCGTCGACTGCCTTTTCAACCGGCATACTTTCACCAGTAACCATTGATTCATCAATGGTTGACTGACCCTCAACGATTGTCCCGTCGACCGCGATTTTTTGACCGGGCTTAACGCGAACGATGTCGCCAATTTGGACCTGATCAAGTGGAATCACCAGTGCCTGGCCGTCACGGATAACTTCCGCATCCTTGGCCTGCAAATCGAGCAGCTTTTCAATCGCACTAGAGGCGTTCTTGCGCATCCGTTCTTCAAAGACCTGACCCAGCAAAATAAATGTAATTACTAGGGCTGCCCCTTCAAAGAAAACGTCCTGGCCGGCCAACATAGCATAAATACTGTATAGATAAGCTGTGACAGTCCCAATGGCTACGAGCGTATCCATATTGGAATGGTGCTTTTTAAATGAGGACCACGTACTACGGACGAAAGGTGATGCTGACACCGCCATGACAACAGTTGTGAGAACAAATTCCGTCCAAGTGCCACCGGGTAAGTGAAAGCCAAAAGGCGTCAAAATCATTTGGGCGAGCATTGGCAAGGAAAAAATCAGGGCAATTGTAAATCGTTTGTTTGTTGTTAATTGCATAATTTCCTCATTACTTGATAATAATCTTTCCCTTAACCATGTTCATCCCACAAGCAAATTCAAATTCGCCGGCCTTGTCCGTTGGAATGTCAAAGCTAACCTTTTCATTTAATGGCAGCTTAGCTTGAAAACCAAAATCGTGTGATTGAACGGCATCCAAACAGCCACTTTCACTAGTACGATTAAAGGTCAAAACTGCTTCATCGCCTTGGTTAAAGGTCAAAACGTTTGGTTCGTACTTACCATCAACTGTTACTACTTGTTCGTTCTTTTCTGACATAATCTTTCTCCTTTGCTACGTTAACTTATTTGATAATGACTTTTCCTTGGAACATGTTCATGCCACAAGCCCAGGTATATTCACCAGCTTGGTCAGTGTTAATCTGTACCTTCACTTGTTCGCCCTGTGGTAATTCTTGGTTAATTCCAAAATCTGAGAATACCACATGGTCAAGACAACCAGACGGGTCCGTCCGGGTAAAATTCAAAGTCGCAGGCACACCCTTTTTCAAGACAATTTGCTCGGGTGAATACCCACCAGCGACCTCGATATCAATATCTTGTGATGACTGCCCTTGCTGGGCGCTGGCAACCTGAACCTGATGCTTGCCAAAGAACCACCAAACAATAAAGGCGATTGCCGCTAAACCGGCCACTAAGACCAACATTTTATCCATACTTTCTCCTTTTATTAACTGCTAACTTAAAAACTGAAAGCGGTGATCACCTCGTCGACAGTTTTAGTGTGCATGCATCGCGCATGCTTCATCCATATCTTCATGAAGGCAATGACAATCAACCTGCTTTGGCGCTGTTTTTGCACGATTAGCTAAGATTTCCTGCATTTTGACAATATCAGACTGACTTAATGGTTCGCTTTGAATGAGTTCAGTCAAGAGCGTCCCCTTGTAGGCATCACAAACTGATTCAAATAAGCGTTTTGCTTGATCATCTGTTGCATCATTTTCGGAAACTGCCGGCAAATAGGTAAAAACGCTCTTAGACTTATCCACCGTAATCATTCCTTTATCAGTCAACCGGCGAATTAATGTCTTAATCGTTGAACTGGACCAGTCATGAGACAACTGGGCTTCGGTGATGATTTCCCGACCGGTTGCCTGTTTCTTCGTCCAAATAATGCGCATAATCGCTTGTTCTGTGTCTGTGATGTTCATCGCTGTTATCATCCTCCAAGCATGAAAATAACGTGTTTACATTTGTAAACCACAAACAAAGTATAACTTCTGAGTTTACATTTGTAAACCCTATTGATTAAAAAATTGGAAATTTACCTAGTAGCAGCTAAAATTGCACATAAAAAACAGGATAGCCATCAGCTATCCTGCTTACTTTTAAAAATTATTTTTCTTTGGTTAGGTTAACGATGATTTTTTCCTGGTGCTTATCATCCATCAAAGCAACAATACCCTTATGAACCAAGTCATTTAACCGAATTTCACTGGTAAAAATGTCATTGACATCAATTTGGCCACTCACAACCAGGTCAATTGTTTGCTGGAATGTTTCTCGGGAATAAGCGATTGAGGTAGCAATGCGCACACCTGAATTCATCAACTGACGGACATCCAAACTGAGCGGATGAGCGACAATCGAAACAATCACAAAACTACCGCGCGGCTTAGTTGACTGAACGCCTTCATCAAAGGTCTGTTGGACGCCGGCAACTTCAAAGGATACATCCGCTCCCTCAGGTAGAATATCACGAACCGCATCACGAATATTCAGAACATGACTCGCATTAACCGTGTCCGTTGCGCCCATTTTTCTGGCGATTGCTAACCGTTCTTCAGCGAGATCAACCACCACAATTTTGGCAGCCCCAACTGCTCGAGCAACAGCAGCTAGCATTGCACCAATTGGGCCAGCACCAAAGATAACGACACTTTGACCAACCTTTAGTCCACCCTCTTTAGTCGCTTGGACAGCCACGGCTGCCGGCTCAATCACTGCTGCTTCCTTCAACGGAAAGCCCTCTGGTAGATGATAAAGATTTAATTCGGGTACCTTGGCATAGGCAGCAAAGCCACCATCAGTATTTAGGCCAATGAAACTGTAACCGTCGTAAACATCGACATCATCAGCTGACTCGTTTTTAGTAATCACCGGATTCACAGCTATGTGATCGCCCGGTTTAAAGCCAGTGACATCGGCCCCAACCTCGTCGACAATTCCTGAAAATTCATGTCCTAGAACCAAAGGAGCTTGTCGATTCGTTAGTGGGTCGGGAAAGGCAGCTGGAATCATCACTGGACCTTCCTGGTACTCATGCAAATCACTGCCACAAATACCAGCGTAAGCAACCTTGACACGGACTTCGTCAGCTTCGAGTGGCTTTAATTCAATTTTTTCAATTCTGACGTCCTTTGCGCCATGCCAGACTGCTGCCTTCATTAATTAGCTCCCAAAAAGTTTTACTTTTTAACAAGATTATTGTTTCTGATACGTCAATGTATCTATCTGATTACAGTATAAACTTAAATAATTCATTTGTCATTACTAACAGCTAATTATCTTCCTCACAAATTAGAATGCTCTTTCTTAGAAATTAATAAAAACTCTCAAAAAGACTGCCAGAATAACGTTTCTAGCCTACTTACCCGCAGGAAAATATTTTCTAATTTATAATCATCAACAGCCTGTCGCTTTTCTAAATACTGCTGGCCGTACGTCAACCAGCGCTGACAAGCAAGTTGATATTCTTTTGTTGCATAATCTTTAAAGAAGTCTGCATAAATATTTTCTGCCGAAAGGTCAGCATGGTCTGCCACCAACTGAAAAATGTAAGAATAGCTAACTAGGCACGGAAAAAGAGACACCATCATCTCTTCCGCTCTACCCCCAGCAACAATTGATTGCATGGCTGCAATGAGTTCTTTGGTGGCTGGTTTTAGATTTTCTTGATCATAATCGTCTAAATTAACACCCTGTTCTCTTAAAAATTGTTGTTGCCAAGAGTCTGCCGAATCGTTACCTGTATCTGCTAAATAGGACAGCGTACTATAATAAAAACGCAAATCCTCCATTGTCGGCGCTAACGCCATGGCCTGACCGGCGAAACGCGCATAGGCCGCTAAAAATAGCTGATCTTGAATCAAATAATTCACTAACCTGCCTTGGTCAAGGCTTCCCGCCTGTATTTCCTGAATAAAATTACTTTGATAGCTTTCCTGCCAAATGGGCTTTGCCCGTTCTACCATCGCTAAAAGCCCTTGTCGTTCCTGTGTCATCCTCTAGATCTCCTTAGAAATTGCACAAAAAAACAATGTTCATGGCAAAAAACCATTGAACATTGTTTTCCCTTCGCGAGGTTTACCAGCACAGGTTCAAAGGGTCGCCAACCGACGTCTCAGCTCAAAGAGAGCACCCCTAAACATTTGTTTCATTGTTACTAGTATTGTAGCAAAAAGTACCCTGCCCATCAATTTCTGACTTTTAAAAAATTTCTATTACGCTGAGTTACCGGCAACAGGCTAACAAGAAAATAATGGCAATCAAAAAGGATAACAATGTCCAGCTTACCGCTTTCGTCGCTATCCTTTTTTGATTATCTTTAAGCAATTTGATTTACTTTTGTACTTTCTTTGGCAAGAAGAACGCGGGCACAAACATTAGTACCGTAATCCCAATTGACCACCAAAAGGCGTGCTGATAAGCTGCAATATTCGCACCCAAAACCCGGTGGGTTGAAATGTAAGCAGCTACAACAGTCGCTACCAAAGCTGAACCAAAGGCCCCTCCAACATTTTGGAAAATTCGAGCACCAATATTAGCATGTGGAATTAAGTCTTTTTCCATCCCTAATAAAATGGTAGTCATCAATGGCATAATTACTCCACCAACGCCCAAGCCGCGGATAAAGAGCACAACACTAACAACGCCAATATTAGTTTGGGCATTAATCCAGGCAAACGGAATCGTTCCCAGCAATGCCAGTGAAAGCGCAAACCAAACGACATAACGTACGCCGGTTCGGTCCAATAGTTTCAGCAAAACTGGCCGAATTACGAGCATTCCGAAGCCTTGGGGTAATAGCCACAGACCGGTTGCTAACACGCTCAGACCCCGTCCCTGCTGAAAATACAGTGGCAAGATTAACATTGGACCGTTTGTGACCATGCCGGCCAACACCAAGTTAATCGTTGTTGCGGAATATACTGGTGCTTTGAACAGGGCCAAAGGTAAAACGGCATTTTCCTTCTTATACTAACCCCAAAAGAGATAAATAACCACTGCTAGTAAGCCAAGGCCAACATAAGTCCACGTATCTGCGTTATTGAATGTTGCCTTCTCACCAGCTTGTGACAGGCCATAAATAATGGCAGCTGAACCAAGGCCAAGCAAAGCAATGCCAATTGCATCAATCTTTGCCGCACGGTTAGTAGCTGGAATATCCGGCACTTTCCAATAGTTCAGAGCAGCTGCCAACAACATAATTGGCACGTTAATCCAAAAAATCCACTGCCAATTGCCATATTCCACAACAAATGCGCCGATCACCGGACCAAAAATTGGCCCCACAATAATTGGTAACATGACGACCATCATCAATTTTTGCAAGTATTCCCGCGGTGCAACGCTCACTAACATTGTCGTTACCAATGGAATAATCAAGCCAGCGGCAAATCCCTGCACCACTCGGTAAATAATCAGGGCATTAATATCATGACTTAAGGCAGCCCCAATTGACGATAGACCAAAGAACAGCTGGGCCACCAAGAAGACATACTTGCCATTAAAGTGCTGCGTGAGCCAGCCCGAAAATGGGACCGCGATACTGGTTGCTAAGACATAGGCAGTAATAATCCATTGAACGCTTGAAAGCGTTGTGTGTAAATCGCGACCGATATCGCTAATGGCGATATTGGTCATTGTTGTATCCAGCATTGGCGCTAACAATCCAAAGACCAAAATCAAGGACACATTCCGTGTTTGTTTGAAATTCATCTTTCTACTTCCATTTACTTATTTTGCTTCTTGAAATAGGGTACTATTTGTTTCTTATAAAGTCAATAAGAAACATTTTGTTTCTAAAATTCTTATGTTAAAATAGCGCTATGGAAAAGAAAACACAGACAAGAAAACGCGGCTTGGAGTTAGAAAAAACAATCTATGCCGTGGCACTACAACTTTTTGATGAAAAAGGTATCGAAGCCGTTACCTTCAATAATATTGCCCAACGAGCAGAAACTTCTCGCAGTGTTCTCTACCGTCGCTGGGACTCCCCTAGCAGCTTGCTAGTGGATGCTGTGCACCATTGGGCCCACGAAAATTCAGGTTATCCCGAAAACATCGATGAGCACTCCTTTCCAGATACTGGCAGCTTGCGGGGTGATTTAATTGAAAATGCACACCAAATTGCGAACCTTCACGACAAGCTCAGCCAATACTTTATTAAGTTCTCGATGTATCAAGTGGTAAACGGTGAAACAGTTGGCGACGATTTGCTCGAAAAAGCTGAAATTGGCGCTGTGCGATTGGGTACGGTAATTGCTAACCGAGCCATTCAACGTGATGAAATTCAGGTCGTTCCCGCCAAAGAAGTCCTGATGTTACTAGGCAATATTCGCCGCTACTACACCTTCCTAGACCCTCAGCAAGCACCAACCCCGGAACGACTGGTTGATAACATCATCTTGCCAGCTTGGCTCGCTCATCAAGCTAATTAAGCCGTACAGCACCGACCATATTTGCCAGTGCAAAATAAAAACCACCCCGCCGATATCAAAAGCGAGGTGGTTTTTTAATTGAATGCGAATTACCCTTCCGATTCAATCAATTGTGATCCAAGTTCGTAGTTATGTGAGTAGTCAACTGGGACATCAACAACTACTGGACCTTCTGTAGCAAAGGCTTCCGTCAAGACAGCATCCAAATCAGCTGGTGTATCAACACGCAGGCCCTTAGCGCCAAAGGCTTCGGCATACTTGACGATGTCGATGTTACCAAAGTCAACACCGGCAGCAACGCCATCGTACTTCATTTCTTCTTGGAACTTAACCATGTCATAGTGGTTGTTATCGTTCCAGACGATGTGAACAGTGTTCAAGTGCAAACGAACGGCCGTTTCCAATTCCATGGCTGAGAAGAAGAATCCTCCATCACCAGAAACTGAAACAGATTTAGCATTTGGACGAACCATGGCAGCAACCATTGCCCATGGCAAACCAACACCAAGTGTTTGCATACCATTTGACATCAAGAAGTGACGAGGTACATATGACTTAAAGTGACGCGCCATCCAAATGTAGTGTGAACCGATATCCGTTGACACGGTCATGTCATCAGTTACATGGTTTTGCAAGGCCTTCACCACGTTCAAAGGATGGTTAAGGGTTGGCACGGCTGGCGTGTAAGAAGGTTCGTCAGCGGCCTTCAAATCATCCTTCATTTCTTGTAAGATACCTTGGCTAGCAGCTGGTACTTGATAACCAGCAACCCGGTCCTTCAAGAGTGTCAATGATTGGCTCAAGTCACCAATCAATTGACGCTGTGGTACGAAGTTGTTGTCGATTTGTACAGGAGCAACATCCAAGGCAACAATATTCAAGTCGTTTTCCTTGTTCCAGTTACGTGGTTCGTATTCGATGGCATCATAACCAACCGTTACAACCAAATCAGCTTGCTTCAACAACTTGTCACCAGTTTGGTTCCGGAACAAACCAATCCGACCAAAGTATGATGATTCTTCCAATTCACGTGAAATCACACCAGCACCCTGGAATGTTTCAACAACTGGCAATGGTGTTTCCTTCAACAAAGCGTGCAATGCTTCAACCGTTGCATCATCAGAACCACGGGCTCCAACAAGCAAAACTGGCAACTTAGCGGCCTTAATTTGTTCAGCCAACCAGTCCAGGTCTGCAATCGCTGCAGCCCCTTGTTGTGGCTTGTTAACAACTGGCAATGCTTCAATTGATACTGGTGTATCATCGATATCTTGTGGCAATGAAACAAAGGCACCACCACGTTGCGTTCCATTAGCAGCAGAGAAAGCATTGGCAATGATTTCAGAGATGTTATTTGGATCTTGGATTTCAGAACTAAAGCGTGTAATTGAGTTAAACAAAGCGACCGAGTTCGTTGACTGGTGAGTCAAACGGTAAAGGTCCTTACGTGGCACTTGACCACCGATGGCAACAACTGAATCATTTTCAGCGTTAATCGTCATCATTCCTGATACAAGGTTTCCAACACCAGGACCAGAAGTCGCAACCACGACCCCAGTCTTACCTGTGATTCGTGAGAATGCCTGTGCCATAAAGGCAGCGTTTTGTTCGTGACGTGTCACGATTAGCTTTGGAACCTTTTGTCCAGCTTGTGGATGTTCCAAAGTCTCAAACAATCGGTCAATCTTGGCCCCTGGAATTCCAAAGATCAAGTCGACACCATGGTTGACTAATGAATCGGTAACAATGTCTGCACCGTATTTTTTCATTTTCAAATATCCCTCTTTTTTTATTAAAAGTATAAAAACAGTGTAGTCCTACAATATTTAAAAGTCAAATAAGTTCAAAACTTATCAAAATTTTGTTTAAATATTAAAAAAGAGCCCCTATCCAAGGGACTCCTTTTTACAAATTAGAAATATTTTAATTCAATGATAACAATGTATTAAATACCGCTTGGGGTAACTCAATGTCCGACTGGGCAGCTTGCCGCTTATTTGCACTTTGCCGGCGTAATAACGCCTGCTTTTTGGAAATACTATAAGAACTACCATTTACTGCCACATTCTTACGCAATGGTGGCACATCAACTCGGGCCACCACTCGCCCTTCAACCACTGCCTGAACAGGCATAGGATAGAGTCGCCGCGGTACGGTCATTTTCAGCTCATGAACGAGCTTTTGAGTCTGCTCTTCCACCCGAGAACGATGGATAACAAAGGACAACGCATCAACGGTTGCATAGTTAATTTGGACATCAACTTTCACCAAATCCGCCTCCTGATAGCCGATTGCTGCTGTGCTAAAGGAAGCATAGCCATGCGAAATCGACTTTAACTGATTAAAAAAATCATAAGCAATCTCAGAAAGTGGCATCTTATATACCAAGCGCACATAATCCCCTTGGTTTCCCATATCGGCAAATTCGCCCCGATAGTCATCCGCCAATTTCATCAACGCATTGACAGACTCATTTGGCGTCGTGATAGTTGCTTGGACCATGGGTTCTTCGACCGCTAGCACCTGGCTAAATTCAGGAAAGCGAGTTGGATTATTAACGATGACCGTCTCGATTTCTTTGCCTTTTTGCGCAACCTGAACTTTGTAAGACACATTTGGCGCCGTTACCACGACCTCGACACCAAATTCCGTTTCTAGCCGTTCTTTGATAATCTGCAAGTGGAAAATTCCCAAGAAGCCAGCGCGAAAACCGGGCCCCATTGCCTCCGATTGATCATCGGTCAAAACTAAGGAGGTATCATTTAGGGCTAGCTTTTGTAGTGCCTCCTGAAGCACTTTGTAATCGCCAACTGGATAGATACCAGCATAAACAACTGGTTGGCTTTTTTGGTAACCCGGTAACGGCGCTTTGGTTGGCGCTTGTTGACTTGTTAAGGTGTCGCCAACTGTCACTTGTTTTGGGTCTTTAATTCCGGTAACAACGTAACCGACTTCCCCAGCCCCAAGTCCATCTGCTGGAACACGGTCGGGACGATAAACACCGACTTCTTTGGCCAGTAGCTTTTGCCCATTGGCCATGAGCACTAATGAGTTGCCCTTTGTCAGGCTGCCATCGATTACCCGGACTTGGGCAATCACACCCTTAAAAGCATCATATTCAGAGTCAAAGACTAATGCTTTCAGTGGCGCTTTTTCGTCTCCAGTCGGCGCCGGCAATTCATGAACAATCGCCTCTAAAAGCTCAGAAATTCCTAAACCAGTCTTAGCAGAAACATGATAGATTTCCTGTGCGGCTAATGAAGGGTCGAGATCAATAATCTGTTGTTCGGTCTCCTCAATTTGGGCACTAGCCGAATCAATTTTATTTAGTACTGGCAAAATTGGCAAACCTAAGTCGTGAGCCAACCGCCAATTAGCCACCGTTTGGGCTTGGACGCCCTGCGTAGCATCGACCAGCAAAATCACCCCATCCGTTGCGGAGAGGCTCTTAGTGACTTCATAATTAAAGTCAACGTGTCCCGGTGTATCAATCAAATTTAATTGATACTCATGACCATCGTTACCTAAATAATGGTTTTGGACGGTACGCGACTTGACCGTCACGCCATGAGCCTGCTCGACCCCCATGCTGTCAAGCAATTGCGGCGCTTTTTCACGATCAGAAACCGTTTTAGTCGCTTCCATTAAGCGGTCTGATAAGGTCGACTTACCATGGTCAATGTGCGAAATAATCGCGAAATTTCGAATAAATTCTTGTTTCATGTTCAGTTACTCCATCCTAATTCAAATCCGAAATAGCGAATGGCACTGACTTTTTCAATCCCATTCTGTTCTTAGAATGCGATTCCAACTAATTGTATGGTCATTTTGGCAGACCTCCTTCTTAAAAGCTTCCTTAATTTTAACTTATTTGGCCAGTAAATAATACTCATTCATATCGTGATAACGACCATTCCGATAGGAATATTCAGGGCGAGTCACCAAAAACTGAAAGCCCGTTTTCTGAATCACGGCATTGCTACCAGCGTTATCAACATCAGCCAAAATATTAATCTGATGCAAGTCAAGCGTTGCAAATCCGTATGCACACATTGCTTTAACGGCGGCCGTCATGATTCCTTGCCGGGTATAATCGCTAGCCAACCAATAGCCCATTTCGGCACGATGGTCTATGGTATTTAGCCGGTGAAACTCAATCGTCCCAATGATTTTTCGTTCTTTTCGAATGACAAACGCCAAGGCTTTTCCTGGTTCAGCCAACTCTTTTTGTCGAACTAAATATTCCCTGGTAAAATCGACCGTTTTTGAGAGGGCCACAAAAGTTAAAAATTCGCCGATATGTGCCCGATCTCCATCAATGACTGCAAAGATTTCATCTGCCATTTCAGGTTGAACTGGAACAAGTTCCAATTGATGGCGCTCATCAAGTTGAATAACTGTCATTTTCCTCTCCTTTGATTTTTACAAAGCCTTTTCTGCTTTCTGTGGCAAAGCCTGCAGGAACACGGTCGAAATTACTAATAATCCGCCAATGAATTGCACAGCTGAAAAATCTGTTTTCAAAAAGACAACCGATAAGAACGTTGCCGTCAATGGTTCCACCGAACTGAGCATTCCGGTAACAGTAGGTTCGATATAGTTCAGACTATTAATATAGAACAAATAAGCCAGCATTGTTCCAAAAATGACGATAAAGCCCACGCTCAACGTTGATGCGGTGGTCAAGTGACCTACCTTTTTTGTTAACAAATATGGCCAAAAAGGTAAACTGCCCAGCAGCATCGCCCAACCAACCACGAGACGACCATCAAAGCGGTCAAGTAACAACCGTGGCAATAACGTATAAGAAGCTTGTCCCAATCCTGCCGCAATTCCCCAGAATAAAGCCAGAGGTGCCAGGCTTAGCCGGGTAAAGTCACCGCCGGTCACCAACAAGGCAGTCCCCAGCAAGGCAATTAGCACTGAAATACTGTCGGTACGACTTGGCCAACGATGTTGTGCCACTGTGAGGTACAAGATAATAAAAATCGGCCCTAAGAACTGTAAAACTGTTGCCGTCGGCGCATTCCCAAAACGAATCGCCATAAAATAAGACAACTGCGAGGGTAACATACCCAAAAATGCAAAAAGAATAATTAAGGTGGCCGATCGACGGTCACCCCAAATACTAAAGACCTCTTTGGCACCCTTTGTTATGCCAAACCAGAGTAGTAAAAGCAAGCCGGCAAAAAAGAGCCGAATCCCAACCAACCACAATGCCGGAATGGCACTATGACTAAAAGTGTATTCTGCAACGGTTCCTGATCCACCCCAAAAGATGCAACCAATCACCACAAAGAGAATGCCTTTTCTTGTGTTTTTAAACTGCAAAGCAACAACCTCTCCCTCAAAGTATTAATTTGATTATACACAATCGACTCGTAGTTCCGCCGGACTGAAAATAAAAAGAAAGATTTGACCATCCGTTTGTTAAGTTAACTTATAAGTATACATAATTAATAAAGATTTACAAGAAAAGAAAAAGGCAGTTACCATTCGCGTTGAATGGTAACTGCCTCTTCTTGAAACTTTAGCGCGCTGCTGTAATCAACGCACCACAAAAGGTAGTATTACAAAAATAGTCATCGGTTTACTTTACATCACCTTCTTTCCTTTCGTTTGAAGATCTTAAAGTGCGGCGTCGTTGCTACTAAGCCGGCTGAAAGTGTAGCAGCCGTTGCAGACAAAATAATCGTCGTCTTCAAATTATTGTGAATAATGTCGGTTTGGCCAGCGGCCAGTTGTCCTGGCAAACGCAGCACACCAGGCGTTGAACCGGACTGATTCTTTGTCGCTTGATTAGCCTGGGCTAAAATATCCCGTAACGTTTGCTCATAATTGGCATAAGCACGATCAACATCTGCTTGAGTCTTGGCGTTGGCCAAAGCCAAAATCAATTGACTAAGGGCTTGATCAACTGCTAGCTGATAGTGTGCATCGGTAACCAATGGTAGTCCGCTCTTAATCTGCTTAGCCAGTTGAATGCCATCATCAATAATGTTCTGATTAATCGTAGCTTGACTACTGGTCTTCTGAGCATCCCCACCATCATGGCGAGCAGCCTCCTGTTGGTTGGCCTGGGCCGCATTTGCAGCAGAATTTTGTGCATTCGCCTGAACCACTGCCTGACTCTTAGCGGTAATTTGATTCTGCAAAGCGGCACGCTGACCGTTTTGACCATCAAGTGGTGTACCAGGAACATAAACCTGGCTATTGGCACTGTTGGTACTATCAGCAAGCTTCTTAGCGGAATCAGCGTCGGCTGCTTGGTTAATACCGTTGATAGCCGTGCCTTCATTGGTATCAATCTGCTGCTTCTGCTGAATCTTTTGGGCTTGAGACAAGGTGTTGTCAGCATCAATTTTGGCTTTTAGACTCTTGTCCGCTTGCTGGATGTTGGCAATCAGATTCTTCTTTTGTACTGATAAGTCCTCACCAGCTTGGTGAACTGCAGTAATCGTTTGCACACCGGTGGTTGCCACTTGGCTAGCATCCGTTACACTGGTTGTGGCCGTCAAAGCCTGCAAAGCACTTTGATAAGCCTTGGCAAGACTTTGTAGCTGAGCCTGTTTAGCATCCCCCGTCAAAGTTGGATCATTTTGAATAGCATTCGTTGCTTGTGTATTGGCAACATTGAGCTTTTCTTGACCAACTGAATGAGACAAGTCTAAGTCGATACCGGCCAGTTTAGCCGCTAAGTCACTTTGGGCCTTGGTAATATCATCGGCCTTTTGTGCTTGGCTAATGGCCGTGGTGGCAGCTTGCTGGGCAGCCTGGACTGCTTGGTCCAAGCGACTTTTGTCACTTGGCTGCATGTTAGCCGCATTATCATCAATATTCTTTTGTTCAGCAGCAATTGCTGCAGCCGCTGTTGTTTGTCCAGTTTGTTGCTGAGTAGCCACTGGCTGACCAGCTACATGAAGTTGATCAAGAGCTTGCAAGCCATTTGCTTGCGCCGTATCACCGGCTTGTACACTCGTTACCGCTTCAATCTGCGTTAACAGATTGCTCTGGGCAGCTTGAACCGAAGCAACTTGTTGTCGCTGTTGCTCCCCCGTCAAAGTTGGATCAGCATTAATGGCGTTTGTCACCCGTTGTGCTTCGTCATTAATTGCTTGCTGCCAAGCCGCTTGATGGTCGGCAACCGGTGTTCCTGGTTGATAGCTATTGGCAATGTTTTGATTACCCGTTGCCAAAGCTGAACTTAATTTCGCGCTAGCCTGACTATCACCAATCGCAATCGCATTCACGGCATTTGTCGCAGTCGTCAATTGCTGTTGAACAGCAGCCAATTGATTGGCTTCCATTGCAGCAGACAACGTGTTATCCGTTTGGATCTTCGTCGTTGTGGTTGATGCAGTCTGTTGTAACTGGTGAATATCATCATACTTGGTCTGCTGATTAGCAATCTGTTGCACTGCCTGATTCAAATCAGTCAATGCCTGGTTGACGCTATCAGCATCTTGGGCATTCTTAATGCTTGCCGTGAAGTTATCACGTGCCTGAACGACCATATCCGTCAAATGACTGCCTTCAGTGTTTTGCAAAGTCGCATCCTGAACAATGGCAGCAGTCAAATCTTTCAAATAGCCAACCCCAGTATTTGTCACCGCCGTCTTTTGCGTTGGCAAACTACCAGGCTGGTGGACAGCATCAATGGCATTGACTGCATTCTGTGTTGCGGTCACACCGTCTTGAACGGTTGTTGCTTGATTAATCTGCTGTACACCAGCGGCAACAGCGTTTTCAACCGCCTTTTCTTGGCTTTGCCGGTCAGCAGTTGACAGGCTCGCATCAGTATTAATGTCTGTCTTAACCTTATCAGCTTCTTTATTCAACGAGGCAATCATGTCGGTCGCGCGTTGCTGAATGCTTTGACCATCAGTTGGGATAGCCTGAATAGCTTTCACACCATTATTGGCTGTAAGCCAACCAATTGATGTAATTCAATATCAACGGTGGTATACAAGTTTTGGACGTTATTGGACAAAGTTTCAAAATCGTCCGCATCCTCAGCATCATTGGCATTCAAATACGAAAGATCATGGACAAAGGTTGCATCCCTTGTCACTTGATTGACTTGATCAGCTGTTAAGGTCGTTGCTTTGCCAATGTTTTGCTTGGCTGTGCCCGCTAATGATTCAACCAATGCTAAGAAGTTGGCCTTCATCTGGCTGACACTAATTGGTCCGGCCTGGTGAAGAGCGCTAATAGTATTAACACCGTTCACCTCTGCTTGCACACCATCCGCAGCATTTTGTGCTGCATCAATTGCTTTATTAGCAGTGGTTTGAGCATCAATAACTTGCTTTAACTGGGCTTGCTTAGCAGCTGAGTCCAAGGTGTTATCATTATGAATCGCACGATTAGCTGCAGCCACAGCAGTAGCGACTAATTGCTTCAAATTAGCCCGACGATCCGCAATCGCTTGTCCGGCTATGTGAAGTTGTGGCACTGTACTCGTAAAGTTGCTTTCAATGGCTTGAGCAGCAGCCGTAGTACTTGCATTTTCAATTTGTTGATTAGCAGTTTGCTGCTGGGCTTGAACGGCTTGCTTTTGAGTAGCCTTTTGACCAGCATCCAACGTTGGGTCTTGGTCAATCGCAGTTTCAACGGTTTGAGCTGCTTGGTTGACAGCGTTCGTTGACTGATTCTTCTGCAAGGTCAATTGCGCATTGGCCAAAGTGGTATTGAGCTGGTTGACCGCGGCATTAATATCATCAGCGTTCTTGGCCGCCTTAATGGCCGCATTGAAGTCGTTGGTTGCCTGAGAAACCACACCCGTCAACTGGGTGTTTTGGTCAGCAGAAATTTTCTGATTACTATTGGCATCACTGATAGCTTTCGAAACGGCAGTTTCAGCAGCCGTCGCATTGGTATTGGCAGCTGACTGCTGCTGATCAAAGGTCTGTGCGGCGGACTGATGGATTCCTTCCAAAGCCGTCACGCCATTGCTCAAAATAGTGGCCACTTGGTCGGTTGTCTGAGCACTAGTAATACTAGTTAACAGGCTGTCACGTTGACAGTTAACCTGGCTAGTTTGAGCATCTTTTCCAGTCGTGCCCGACTTTGTTAGTGAAGCATCATTATTAATCGCTGCAACCTGATCAGCTGCTGTTGCAATGATGGTGTAACGTGCCTGGGCCTGCTTAACCTGCACGGTCAGGTTAGCAAAATTGGTCACTGCTGAACTATGCATGGCAACTAAATCGTCAGCGTTTTGAGCACTGTTGATTTGTCCCTGAATCGTTTGTTCAGCGGCATTAATTGCACCATTCACCGATTGACTATCGGCATCAGATAATTGGCTCGCTGACAAAGTAGTCGCGAGACTCTTTACCTGCTGGTTGTACCAATTTTGTTCATTTTGCCGTAATACATCGATATTAGTACCGACCTGGTGAGCCTGCTTCAAATCAGCATCGACAGTGGTGGCAATTCCCGCCAAATCAATCGCGCGATTGACGTTATTGATTTGACTTGTTCCTTGTGTTTTTTCCTGGTCCAAGTTAGCCAATTGCGTTGCCTTTTGGCTACTCGTTAAGCCAGTATCGTTCTTGATCTGTCCTTGAACAGTACCATACAAGGCATTGAAATCCTTAATTGCCTGAGCCTTTTGGTCGTCAAGACTTGTCGGATTTGTTTGATAAACACCATTGAGGTCCTGCAATGCTTTTGATAGCCGGTTTGCTAATCCTTGTGCATTCACAGCAGCCTTGATGTCCGTAATCGCTTGATTACTAATCGACGTGTTTGATGCTGTCTGATCGTCAATCATCGATTGAACCAACGAATTATCGCCGTTAATCAAGTTTTGAACGGCAACAGACTTTTGACTAACCTGCTTTACAGCGGCAGCAATCTGATCTGCCAGAGGCTGATCTTGACTGCCACCATTGCCATCATCAGAAGTTCGATCATTATTCAAGGCTGTTGTGGCCGCCTGCAATAGGTCTAAAACAGTTTGACCATTGGCCGTTGAATTTGGCTGATTAGCAGCATCCAATTGATTCGTGTACTTACTTAATGTCGCCGTCAGTAATCCTTCTCGCGTGGTCTTACTACTATCAAGCAAGTTCACATCGTTCATGACGGCAGTATTCAGCTTATCCGCCAAACTCGTTAACTGATCTTTAGCAGCCTGAATTTGCTGTGACAAAGGTGTACCAACAACATGGCTACTATCAATTTGCTTCATTCCCTTATCTTGGACATCAGCTAACTGCTGTGCATTATTAACGCCCGTTAAGGAATCATTAGCGGCTTGAAGAGCATTCGAAAGTGCCGCAAATTGGCTAGCTCGACTACTGTTGTTAAGGGTGTTATCGTTTTGAATTACTTGATGAATCCCGCTGTATTCTGTTTGGAAGGCATTCCGTGCATCACTAATCAAATCACTCAATTGCCGTGGCAATGGGTGTTGGCTCTGTATCGTGATGGTCTGCCGACTCTTTTCATCCAAAATCTGTTGGGCATCATTCAAGCCGTTAATTGCCTGTTCGGCCGTGTTCAAAGCAGAAGCAACGTTAGCGCGTTCTGCCGTCTTTTGAGCATTAGTCAAATTGACATCGGCAGTGATGGCCTGATTAATTTGATCAGCAGTCTTTTCCAAGTCTGCATTGGCAGCCTTTTGCTGATCAGCGATTGGTTGACCAGCTGAATGAACACCCGCTGCCGCTTGTACCAAAGTATTTTGAACATTCAAAATCTTTTGAGCGGTATCCGCTTGGTTTAACGAGTCCGTCATTGTTGACACAGCCTGGTCCACAGCAGCTTCCTGTGCCGTTCGATCGGCTTTGTTCAAAGTTGGATCCGTATCAATGGCTGTCTTAGCCTGTGTGACCGCTTGATTAATCGCATTTGTAGCATCCGTGCGCCGATCTGCTAATGACTTCTGTTGCTGGTACTTACCAGCAATTGTCGTCAAACCATTGGTCAAAGTATTCACAATTGCCTGAGCATTTTGATCATTGTTTAATTCATTTTGTAATTCTTTGACAGCCGTATCAACCGCGTTACTCTGACTGATAACATCAGCATCCGTCAACGTTGGATCCCCAGCAATTTGTGCCTTGACCTGGACTACCTTGCTAGCTAATTGCTTATTAGCAGCTACTAGTCGGTCTGCCAAAGAAACCCCGGCCGAATGACTGGCATCCATTGCGCTATTAGCCTTAGCAATTAAATCACTTAAGGTCTGTGCATCCGGAGCAGCATCAATGTCACCTTCATAAGTGCTTAATGCACTGGCCAAATTAGCCTTTTGGGTTGCCTTATCCGCATCCGTCAGCGTGACATCCGTATCAATGGCCGACCAAACGCCCTGATGGTTACTATCGCTACCAGCGTAGTTCTCCAAGGCTGTCTTTTGACTAGCCTTTTGTTCTGCCAATGCTGTGCCACTAACATGATCATTAGCAATGGTTTTATTCCACTGTGTTTGATCAGCTTGAATCTGGTCAGCCGCAGTCGCATCCCCACTGCTAATGCCGTTAATGGCTGCGATTACCGTTTGCAAGTCCGTATCAATTTGACTACGTTGGCTAGCTCGAGTAGCTTCTAGCAAACTGACATCATTGGTAATCGCCTTTTTAGTGTCCTTGGCAGTTTGTGTCAAAATGGCGATTGCATTGGCTTGTTGAGTAGCAACTGCCGTTCCCGAACTATGAGCCCCGTCAATGTTCTTAATCCCGGCAGCTAATTGTTCCACAATCGTTTCGGCATCACCAGCCTGTTGAACAGCTGTTACCGCTGCATCGTGGGCCTGCTGTGCTGCTTGCTTTTGATTGGACTTATCGGTCGCTAGTAACGTTCCATCTTGATTAATAGCGGAATTGATGGTCGTCAATTCATCATCAAGGCTGGAAACAGCTTGCGAACGACGAGTAGCAAAGTTGACCGCAGAAGGCTGTTTAACCGCTGCAAGTGCGCTTGAAGTAGCTGTTTTTGCCTCAGCGATTTGTTGGGCATTGGTGATTTGACTAGCAGCAAATGAGCTTTGGGCGTTTTGAATCACCACATTCAAATTATTCATTTGCGTTTGCTTTTCAGCCGCTGTCAAATTGGGATCCAATGTGATGGCAGCTTGAACATCTTGAGCGTATGAAAGAAAGGCTCGGTATGTCAATTGCCGTTGTTGGTCAACCGGTGCACCAATCACGTGCGCTTGTGTCATGGCCGTTTTGGCATTAGCAACAGCATCTTTAATTGCTTGTGCGTTGGTAGCACTACCAATTGTCGTCTTAGCGCTATCCAAAGCATTGCTTAGCGCTTGTTCTTGTTGACTCTTTTGGTCATTCGTTAGCGTGACATCTGAATCAATATCATGCCAGATACCGCTTGACGAAGTGTTGCTACCCGCATAAGTAGCTAATTGTGCTTGTGCGTTACCCTGCTGTTGGCTCAATGCTAGGCCCAGCTGGTATTGCTGATCAATATTTGCAATACCTGCATCGCGCGCATGACCAATTTCATCAGAATTGGTTACCGTTTCAGCTTGAATAGCTGCCCGAGCGGCACTAAGGGCCGTATCAACATTAGCTAATTGGCTAGTAACAGTGGCTGTATCCAAAGTATTATCGGCTTGAATAGCCGCTTTGACACTATTAGCTTCAGCTTGAACTTTGTCCAAGGCTGCTTGACGTTGTGCGGAAATTCCCGTTCCAGGCAAATGTGCGGCATCAATACTGTTAATGCCTGTCGTTTGAGCAGCAGCAATGGTATCAGCGGTTGTGGCTGCGTTGATATTCTTTGTTGCCTGCTGAACAGCCTGGTCGACATTACCCTTTTGGCTATCCTTTGTTGAGCTGTCTGAAGTGTCATCCTGATCAATGGCTGTCTTTACCGTGTTTGCTTCTTGGGTAATAGCTGCAATGGCATTCGTTTGTTGATCGCTAATTTGCTGCCCTTGCTTGTGTTGGGCATTAATATCAGCAATCGCCTGTTGCTTATCGGCATCAATTTTAGCAGCCAGCGTCTCTGCATTAATAGCTGCAATCGCCTTGCTAACGATATTATTAACGGCGGCCTTTTGAGCATCCTTTGTTTGTTGATTTAGCGTTGGATCACCCTGAATGCCCTGTTTTGCCTGGTCACCTGCACCATTAACAGCCGTTCCGGCTGCACCCTTTTGAGTATCAACTGATTGTCCCGGTACATGCAAAGAAGCCAAACGTTCTTCTACATTGACAATCGCATTGGCAATTGTTTGAGCATCGGTTGCAGCTGAAATCTTAGCGATAATTGCTTTGGCTGCAGCTGAAACATTGCTTACCTGCTGATTAACATTATCAGTCGTTAACGTTGGATCCTGACCGATTAAGTTATCCGCATCATTAGTAGCTTGATTGACAGCATCAATGGCTGCCTTTTGCTGATCACCAATTGAATCACCAGGTACAAATTGTGCCTGAATATTGGCCTTACCAGTCGTCACCGCATCCGCAATTGCTTGCGCGTTTGGTGTCTGATTATCAGCTAATGATGCTACAGCGGCGTTATAAGCTCGATCGATATTAGCGGCCTGTTGTTGGTTTTCCGCCGTCAACAAAGTCTTATCTGCTAATAAGGCATTCTTCGTCTGAGTGTACTGCGTCTTCAAAGCAGTCTGAGCATCAATCCGTTGGGTTGCTAGGTCCTTACCAACCGTGTGTGAGTTGCTAAGCGTTTGCGCCCATGAAAATTCAGTATCACTGATTAATTGAGCCGATCCAGCAGACTGAATAGCGCTTTTACCATTTTGATAATTAGCATCAAGCGTTGCTTTTTGTGTCTGCTTGACAGCATTCGTCAAGGTCACATCATTTTGAATAGCTGAAGCAGCAGCGTTATAAGCGCTCGTTAACTGCCCCTGCGCATTGGTCTTTTGATCATCAAGTGAGTCACCTGTTCGATAATCATTACCAACAGCAGCTTCACCCTGTGCTTCTGCATTCGCAATGGCTTGGGCAGTAGTGGCAGTCATAATATTACTATTTGCTGTCGTAACCGTTTGGTCAACTGCACCACGTTGTGCTTGGCGGATTGCTTCCGTCAAAGTTAGATCGTTCGTAATCGTTTGCTTTGTCGACTTAGCGACGCCGGCCAACTTAGTTTTGGCATTAGCCTGTTGGGTTGACACATCTAAGCCAGGTTGATGAAGCTGGTCCAAATTCTTTTCCAACTGTGCCAAGGCATCAGCCAAACTTTGTGCCGAAGTATCAGCGTTCGTTAAGGTTGTATCACCACTTGAAACAGCAGCATCTACCTTCCCTTTTTGTGTACTTTTATCTGCATCCAAAAGCGTTGGGTCATTATTAATTTGACCCTTCACAATATCGCCATACGATGACAAAGTACTCTGAGCCGTTATTAGCTGGTCTGCTAAGAAGCCACTTCAGCAGCTTGCTGAGCAGTTGTTAAGGTTGGTTCACTGGTAATTGCCGTATTGGTTTGGTCATTAACTGCCTTCAGCTTGGCTAATGCGCCATCCTTTTGTGATTCAAGTGAGACGCCTGTCTGGTGAACACCATTAATCTGAGTCACAGCCGAATTATAAATCGTCAAGACACTTTGCGCATTCTGAGCAGCCTGAATTTCGCTAACTGCGTTTTGGTAATAAGTGTCCACTTGCTCCGTCTGTGTGTTTTGTTCCTGAGTCAAAAGCGTTGGATCACTGGTAATGGTACTCTTGGCTGTACCATCTTGTGTCTTTAACTGATTAATCCGATCTTCCTGTTGCTTTGATAATGATTCGCCGGACTTGTGGCTGTTGCTGATTGCGGTCAGGCCGCTTGCCAAATCATTAGCAACAGCTTGGGCCGTCGTATCGACACCAACCTGATTATTGGCCGCTGTATAAGCTTGGTTAACAGTCGCTGTCTGCGTGTTTTGTTCACTCGTCGTTAAAGTTGGGTCAGTTTGAACAGCACTGGCCACTGAACTATTTTGATTTTGCAACTGTGACTGGGCATCGGCAATCCGAGCAGCCAGCGTCATTTGTCCAGCTGTGTGCTGGGCATCAATTCGACTTAAGTCGGTAGTCAACGCATCAACAATGTTCTGCGCATCCGGTGCACTCGTAGCAGCCAAGGCATCTTGCGCTGCCTTATAGGCCGTTGCCAAGTTTGCTAACTGACTATTTTGTTCACTGGTCAGCAAATTAGGATCGGCTGTAATCGCATTTGCAATCTTTTGATTTTCAGCCTGCAAAGCTGCAAGCGCATTATTGCGCCGACCAGTTACATCTTGGCCAGTTTGATGGGCACCATTAATCGTTGTCAAAGCCGGTGTCGTCACATCAACCAACGTTTGGGCGGTTGTGGCCACCTGCAATTTGCTTTGCGCTTGGCTAGCCGCATCATCAATAATCTGCTTTTGAGCCGCTTTTTCAGTGGTCAACAAAGAAGCGTCGCCATCAACTGCTTGGTCAGCAGTTGACTGGGCGTCCGTAATGGCTTGCTCTGCACTTGTTTGTTGTTGCGCAAATGGTGTGCCACTGGTGTGGTTTGGCGCCAATGAATTAACACCAGTCGTTTGGGCAGACAAAACACTATCGGCATCTTGTGCCTGATTAATGTTTGACTGAGCCTGCTGATAAGCTTGCAATAATTGAGCGAGTTGATTATTCTTCGCACTTGTTAGCAAGGATGCATCATCATTGATTAACTGCTGCACCCGACCATTTTCTTGGTCAAGCGCTTTTTGGGCGGCTTGCTTTCGGTCTGCGACACTTGTCAAAGATTGATGTGTGCCATCGATACTGGTAATCCCTGCTTGTTCAGCATCCAGAATTCCTTGAGCGTCCGTTGCGCGATTCAAGGCCGAAACAGCATTGCCATAAGCCGTTGCCAACGTACCCTTTTGGCTTGCCCGATCCGAACTAAGTAACGTTGGGTCGGTATTGATTGCTGCCAAAATCCGAGCGTTTTCACTATCAAGTTGTCCCTTGGCAGTCCCACGCTGGTCGTCCAGATTAGCACCGGTCTTATAGGTAGCTGTAATGGCGGTATTCCCGCTTGTCAGCTGGTCAATCACTGCTTGAGCTGTTGTGGCAGAATTTACTGCACTAACAGCGCGATTATAAGCCGACTGCGCCGCTGATCCTTGCTGATTCTTGTCAGCTGTGGTCAGTGTGACATCCCCACTAATAGCCGCCACAATTTGCTTATATGTTTGCTGCAAATTAGCATCGGCATCAGTTTGACGATCAGCCACGGCTTTACCGGTATGGAAATCACCGGACATCGTTGTTTGACCACTAGTACCAGCAGCTGTTGCCGCTGCACTAGAAATCGCTGTATTGACATTGCCCTGAGCGGCCTGATAATCAACCGCTAACTGAGCTAACTGCTGCTGCTTTTCAACGTTTGAAAGTGTTGTTTCACCATTAATATTGGCGGTTACGTTCGTATTAGCTTGCTGCAAAGTAGTCAACGCCGCCTGTTGAGCGGATTGAATGATTGAACCCGCTTCATATTGAGCCGCAACGGTTTGTTCTGCTTGGACTTCCCGATCCCAAATCGTTTGAGCGGTTGTCTTACTATTAATATCCGTTGTTGCTGCTGCCACGACTTGATTAATCAAGCCGTTTTGATACTGCTTCTGAGCATTGTTCAGATTCGTGTCAGCGCCAATCTTGTTTTGCTGAACATCTGCAGCCTTTGCAGCCAACTTTTTAATAGCATTTTGCTGCTGCGTGCTGATTGGGTCACCCGGAACATAAATGGCATCCAAGTTTTTCAAATCATCAGCGAGGTTTTGGTTAACCGCATCAGCATTTGCTGAATTAGTAATGCTGGTATTCGCCGTATTCAAATAAGTGCTGATGTTATTAAGTTGGCTCGACCGGTTGGTCTCAAGCAACGTTTGATCTTTGCTAATCAAAGCAGAAATTTTTTGTGCTTCTACCTGCAAAGCAGTCTTCGCTTGGTTAATCCGGTCAGAAAGCGCCGTGCCCGGTACGTGAAGCGCTACCAATTGGTCATGAACACTTACGCCACTTTGAGTTCCTGCCAGCAGATTCAGCAACTGCTGAGCATCTTCAGTCTTCGTAATCTGACCAGCAACCTGTGCTGCTAACCCTTTCACTTGACCAACTTGGGCATTCTGGGTAGTACTTTCCAAAGAGGTATCGCTTTGAATTTGTCCAGTAATCGTCTTAGCCCAATCAGCAACTTGCGCCTGAGCGTTTTGCTGTTGTTGACTGAGAGACGTTGCCGCTGGTACATAGGCTTTGGTAATCGCTTGTTGGTTGCTCTGGTTATTTTGAGCTGCATTAATCTGGTCAGCAGTTGTTGCCTGATTAATCGCCGTATACATCACATTCGCAGCCTCAGTCAGGTTTTGATTTTGTTGCGCCTTTTGCGCATCATTCAAACCAGTATCATTTGAAATTTTTTGCTTTGCCGTTACTACTAAGCCATCAACAATAGCCTTCGCATCAGCTTGACGGTTTGCCACAGACTCGCCCTGCGTATGATGTGTCGCAAAGCTTGTCGAATTATTGACCTGCGTAGCAATTTGGTCAGCATTGACCGCCTGATTCACCGCATTAATAGCCGAATTTTTGTCAGCATTAACTAAGCCAACCTGATTTGCTTGTTGTGAGCTATCCAGTGTTGGGTCATTTTGTATGGCATTAATAACATTTTGTGCGCTTTGATTAATACTTTTAAGTGCATTTGCTTGCTGAGTTGCAATTGGGTCACCGGACTGGTGGTCAGCAGCAATTTTTTGACTATAAGTATCGTAAGCATCATCAATGCTATCGATATCAGTTGCAGCCGAAATGGCTTTCAAACCGGCTGCTGCATCAGTATCGACATTGTCCGATTGGCCACCACGATTAGCGTCCAAAATCGTCTTATCCGTGCTGATACTGGTCTTAGTTTGCTGTGCTAAAGCACTTAATTTCTTCAGCAAATTAGCCTGCTGTTGATCAACAGGCAGATTGGACATATGCACTGCCTGAATATTGGCAATTGCCGTCTTAGCAATGTCATTCAAACCGTTACCCGTCGTATTATTTAAATCAATAAGCGCCGACTGCCGGATTGCTGCAGTTCGGCTAGTTTGAGTCCCCTTTTCTTTGGTGCTAAGGGTCTGATCATTATTAATAACCGTGTTCGCAGCCGTTTCAGCGTCTTCAATTTGTGCCGTCAAATCAGCAATTCGATCCGCATTTGTTTGATAAACAAAGGTAATTGTATCGTCTGGTCCAAATGTGTATGGCTGTGTTGGATCAACAACAGCACCATTCACTAGGGTCTGATAAATGGCATAGCCCGAAGCACTTGGTTGTGGTAATGACAAAAGCGTTTGGCCTGTAATACCGTCAATCGTCTGACTTTGGTCAGGCGTAATCGTCTGACCATCCTTTGTCTGATAGATTGGCGTGATATTCTGGCTATTACCAGCGATATAAATCGTCACCAAGTTATTATTATCCGAGACGGTCATCTGACCCGGTTGGTCTTTGTTTGACTGATCGTAGTGATAACCATTCGGTACATTTGTTGCCGTGTAGTAACTATTTGTCCAATCAATCGTATGGCCATAATTAGCCGTAGCAAGCCCTTGAGCATCTTCCGTACCCGTTTGACCTAATGGTCCTGGTACGACTTTGTGAGTGTTCTCATCGACATACTGATATTGAACAGTCTCTGGCTTACCATAAACATAAATTTTATAAGTATTTGTAAACTGACTATCTGGAATAATGGCGACCGTGGGCTGACCACTCTTATCACCATTATCATCTGCCGTGGTTGGATCGCCACCGCTTTGAGCATCGTTGGCAGCAGTCGTAGGAATTTCAGAACCAAGTGCCCACATGTAACCATCAGGCATTTGGTTAATTGCGTATTCCGTCCCATTTAGAAGGATTCGCTGACCGACTACATTATCTGCAGTCAGTGGCACTTGAACTTTACGAATCATTTGACCATTTTGGTCGATGTATTCGACGAAAACCTGACCAAGACCATCGTTTTGCGCCAGGAGTTCACGGGTTGTACCCGCACCAGTGTTATGCACTGCATTGCCGGCGCGGTTCAACATGGTGGCTCCGTTTCGGTTCACCACCAAAGTACCACCCCGAACAAGGTTCTGCGTCGGCGTAGTAGTACTTGACTGATAACTTTCAAAGGCCTGCACATCGGCGTTATTAATCGTCAAAGAAGCGTTCGCACCAAAGTTGTAGATGGCACTATTCCAAGAACCATCCCCAGCAAACTTTGAACCGTAGGTAGCATCACGAGCACCCACATTAAAGTACTTTGGCGCATCAATCACTATCTGCGTTCCGGCACCCAAATTAATGGCTGTTGGACTATTAATTTAGTTAATCGAAAAAGTTAATCCAGGAGCAAAATAAATATAAGCATTCGTGTTGTCCTTAGTACTAATGACTGCGTTACCATCAATACCATAGCCCATGCCATATGTTGCTTGGCCGTGCGTATCAACATTATTTAAAGCTTTGAAAGTGAAATTTTGGACAAAAATATATTGGCGATTCGAATCGGGATGAGTGATTGAGTTGTAGTTTTTCTGATTAATGAAGTCATCATAAAAATCCTGTGTCCAAGTAACATTATCGCCGACATACATGCCGTAATAAGTGCCTTGAACAAGGGCGTTGTGGCTGACATAGTTGATGCTTGTTCCACTGATGGATACACCATCTCCAACCCGAAACAGATGATCATTACCTGTCGCATTAGCACGTTGTGAGTAGGTAGTTGCATTGGTTGAAAAATCAAACATTGGTGCCACGAAATCGGTAGTATCATTCAAATTAGGTGTACCAACGACATGAAAGTTAATATTAGCACCATTAACAATATCCACCTTGCTAATTCGCATCATCGAATAGCGAGCTGAAACGTTAATATTCCCGGAAAGAACTACGTAAGACCCCTCAGCATCCAACAAACGAGCAGGTTGTAAACGATAACTAGATGTTGATTGCCCTTGCAAACTAACATTATCAATATTATAAATCCAACCACCATATGAATTTTCGGCTGCATAAGCATCAATCGCTGCATCCGGTTGACCATTATTACCGCCCTCTTGACCCTGACTACCACTAGTTGGACTAGAGTTGTCGGTTGTCCATTGTTGCAAGTTTAAATTGGTGACTGTTAAGACAGAGCCACCCTGCCCATTTGAGGCAAAGTTGGGTGATTTTCCTGTCCGCAAAGCATTCCGTCCCAAAGCCAACGTATAGCCATTTCCATTCAGAATCAAGCTATTATTACGTTCTTTTAAGGCGCTATAGCTGCTTAGAGCGGTTACACCTGCTGAAATATTTTGCTGAATATCAATGAACGTAATGTTGTTGTTGCTATAAGCATTACTAAAAGAATTCCAATCACTAACAGCGGCGTAAGTACCGTTTTGTTCAGCCTGTTGACGATAAGCATCCATATTTGTCAGCTGGTCGGATTTAGCGATGGTGATGCTCGTCTTTGATGGATTCGTCGTACCATTGCTAGTTACTTGACTGTTAAAAGCCGTTCGATCAGCTGTTTCAGACTTCGCTTCGACTTGGTTTGGCTGTGCCGTCTGCGTTGCTGTTGCGCTAACATCCTCTTGCTGATCGCCTAAATTGGCCGCACTCTGCCCTTGTGACAAGCTTGACTGGGTCTGCCCATCTGCACTGATTCGATTCAAAAGACCAGTACTTTGATTACTTGTAGCTGCTGTACTTTGACTAACGCTCAGGCTAGCACTAATACTCTGGCTTTGACTAAGGCTGGTGCTGGCGCTTTGGCTTTGACTAACACTAGTGCTTGTACTTTGGCTAGCACTTTCACTCTCGCTGACGCTGGTGCTAGTACTTTGGCTAGCATTTTCACTTGCGCTCAGCTGTGATGCAGATGAATTACCCTGGCTAGTCGTTACCGAAGTACTACTCTGATTGGTATCGGCAGCAACTTTCGTTGTATTAAAGTCAGACATTGAGGCAGCAGAAAAAGCACCTGCGCCGATGGCGAAGGACGAAATTGCGGCGAAAAGCCAGACCTTTCCTGCCTTATACATCTTATAATGTTGTTTGATTGTCACGTTAACATTCGACTGACGCATGTACAACACCTTACCTACATATTTGAAATAGTTTAGTCACAATTATATTGTACCGTTTTTAACTAGAAAAGCAACTGTAAACCGCCTATTTAAAGGCATTTAAACGCAAAATTTGTTCAAAATATTCATCAAATTCATCACAAATACGTTTCATATCGGCTCTAAAATGGGTCTTTTGTTCCAATTTAATGTTTTTATTTAGACAATAAAAAAAGAACGACAAATTGTCGTTCTTTTTAAATTATTTAATTGAATGTGTCGCTATTAGTCAATCAATCCCAAACGCTTAAAAATCGTATCCACTTGCTTCAAGTGATAATGATAGTCAAAAGCATCATCGATGTCAGCCTGAGATAAATGTTCACGAATCGTTTCATTATCCTCGACTAATTGCTTAAATGACAAGCCTTCATCCCATGACTTAGCTGTCAATGGTTGAACCAAATCATAAGCTGTTTCACGGGCCAAACCAGTTTCAATCAGCTTCAACAAGACACGTTGACTATAAATAAGGCCATGCGTCAAGTCCATGTTTGACTTCATTCGTTCAGGGAAGACCGTCAACGTATCAATAATCTTCATGAAACGGTTCAACATGTAATCCAACAATGACGTACTATCAGGCAAAATCATCCGTTCGGCAGATGAATGAGAAATATCACGTTCATGCCACAATGGAATGTTTTCATAGGCCGTCACCATTTGTCCGCGAACCACACGGGCCAAACCACAAATGTTTTCAGAACCGATTGGGTTTCGCTTGTGTGGCATTGCTGAAGATCCCTTTTGACCCTTCGCAAACTTTTCTTCAACTTCATGAATTTCTGAACGTTGCAAAGAACGAATTTCAACCGCAAAGCCTTCCATACTTGAAGCAATCAAAGCCAAAGTACTCATATAATCGGCGTGCAAATCACGAGGCAAAACCTGTGATGAAATTTCTTGTGCACGTAGGCCAAGACGTTGGCAAACATATTCTTCAATTTCAGGTGGAATATTAGCAAAAGTACCGACAGCACCAGAAATTTTTCCGGCTTCGACACCACGAGCTGCCTTCTTAAAGCGTTCCAAATTCCGTTCCATTTCAGAATAGAAACGTGCAATCTTAAGACCAAAAGTAGTTGGTTCAGCCTGAACTCCATGAGTCCGACCAATCATAACCGTGTCCTTGTATTCAATCGCTTTCTTCTTTAATACAGCGATAAAGTTTTCAAGATCTTCTTCCAAAATAGCGTTGGCTTGCTTCAAGCGAACACCATAGGCTGTGTCAACCACGTCTGTACTGGTAATTCCAAAGTGCACCCACTTCTTTTCTTCACCAAGTGATTCAGAAACTGTTCTTGTGAATGCCACGATATCGTGATGCGTTACCGCTTCGATTTCCTCAATCCGTGCTACATCAAATGTGGCATTTTTCCGGATTTTTTCAACGTCCTCAGCTGGGATTTCCCCGAGCTTGGACCAAGCTTCATCAATCGCAATTTCAACATCCAACCAAGTCTGGTACTGGTTTTGCAGTGACCAGATGTCGCGCATGGCGGGTCGGCTATAACGGTCTAACATTTTTGAATCTCCTTTTTTATCAAACGTGCAAGAACATTATAACAAGAAAAGGCAGATAAATACGAACTATTTATTAAATAAATTGTTTTTATGCAGAATCCGAACATTATTTCCGAACGAATCTCCCCCTTTCCCTTGATTTTAAGAACAATAACCCGTATACTATCCTTTGGTCAATTGTTGGCCAATAAAGAATAAAAGAGGTAACCCATGTCTTCAATCGTGATTGCCGGCGCCCAGTGGGGTGACGAAGGAAAAGGAAAAATCACCGACTTTCTAAGTCAAAAAGCCGACTTCGTCGTTCGCTATGCCGGTGGCGACAACGCTGGCCATACTTTGGTCATCGACGGAAAGAAGCTCCACGTGCAATTAATTCCTTCTGGAATCTTTTTGCCACAGGTAACCAACGTGATTGGTACCGGTGTTGTGGTCAACCCAGAAACACTATTTAATGAAATTAACTATTTAAAGGAAAACGGTGTTACCGTTCATAACTTGAAGGTCTCATCAAGAGCCCAAGTAATTATGCCTTACCATCCCCTCTTTGATGAACTTCAAGAAGGTCTAAAGGACGAAAAGATTGGAACGACCCATAAGGGAATCGGGCCAGCCTATCAAGACAAGTTGGATCGAATCGGTATTCGAATTGCTGATTTGCTTGATCCAAAGACTTTGGAAAAGCGCTTGAAGCAAGCTTTGAAGGTTAAGAACTTATTCTTAACCAAGGTTTACGACCGTGAGCCACTTGACTTTGAAACCATTTTCAACCAATACAAGGAATACGGCGAACGCCTTCGTCCCTTTGTCGCCGATACTTCTTATTTAATTAACGAAGCTTTGGACAACGACAAGCGTGTCTTGTTCGAAGGGGCCCAGGGAATCATGTTGGATATCGACCACGGAACTTATCCGTTCGTTACCTCATCAAACCCAATTGCCGGTGGTGCAGCTGTTGGAGCCGGACTTGGTCCTAACCGTATCGACCAAGTGGTCGGTGTTGCCAAAGTTTATTGTTCTCGAGTTGGTGAAGGTCCTTTCCCAACAGAGTTGTTTGATGAAGTTGGTGATACAATCCGTGACGTTGCCCATGAATATGGTGTCGTTACGGGTCGTCCCCGTCGAATCGGCTGGTTGGACACTGTGGCCTTGCGTCACGCCAAGCGCGTTTCCGGTTTGACACAGCTATCTTTGAACTGCTTGGACGTCTTGTCAGGCTTCAAGACTTTGAAGGTCGCTACCCACTATGAGCTCGACGGTCAAATTATCGACCACTACCCTGCTTCTGAAGCAGATCTCGAGCGCTGCCAACCCGTTTATGAAGAACTACCCGGCTGGTCAGAAGATATTACCAAAGCTAAAACCTTGGCTGACTTGCCAGAAAACGCTCGAAACTACTTGAAGCGTGTCTGTGAAATCGTCGACCTGCCACTGGCAACCTTTGCTGTTGGTCCAGATCGAGATGCAACTAACGTTTTGACCGACCTTTGGGCAAACAAGTAATTTAGTTTTATGGCGACAGTCAACTGCCGGCCTGACCGGTATTGGTCAGACTGCAAGCTGCTGTTGCTTTTTTGTTGGTTTAATCAGCATCAATTATGCTAGTAACCAGCAATGAATGGAGAATAAGATGAAAACTTTTGATTATGATGCAATTCGTTTACTGCCAAAAAAAAGCGTTTTAAAGAGCCGGCGTGAAGCTGACACTTCTGTGACTCTTGGAAACCATACCTTTAAGATTCCCGTGATGCCTGCTAATATGGCCACCGTTATTGATGAAAACTTGGCCGAATGGCTATCTTCTCGTGGCTACTTCTATGTTATGCACCGTTTCCAACCAGAAACTCGTTTTGACTTTGTCAAGCAAATTCAAGCTAAGGGATTAATTGCTTCAATTAGTCTTGGAATTACGGATGATGAATACCAACTAATCGACCAATTCAAGGCCAATGACGTGAGCCCAGAATACATTACGATTGATGTGGCTCACGGTCATTCCGATTACGTGATCAAGATGATCAAGTACATCAAGGCCAATTTGCCAGAGACATTTTTGATTGTCGGTAACTTAGGAACTCCGGAAGCAGTTGTCGATATCGAAGCTGCCGGTGCCGATGCTACTAAAGTCGGAATCGGACCTGGTAAGGCCTGCATCACTAAGGACAAGACTGGCTTTGGTACCAATGGCTGGCAGCTAGCCGCTATCGCTCAATGCGCCCAAGTTGCCACGAAGCCAATCATTGCCGACGGTGGTATCCGCCACAATGGTGACATCGCCAAGTCAATTCGCTTTGGGGCCACGATGGTGATGATTGGTTCAATGTTTGCCGGTCACGATGAAACACCCGGTGACATCATTGAAGAAAACGGTCAAACTTACAAGGCGTACTATGGCTCAGCCTCAGCCTCTGCCGCTCAAAAAGGTCACGACCACAACGTTGAAGGTCGGAGCTTGATGGTTGAATACAAGGGTAGCATCCAAGGCACTCTGACAGCCATGCAAGAAGACATCCAATCCGCAATTTCTTATGCGGGTGGCCGCGACCTTAACAGTCTGAAAACGGTTGATTATGTCATTTTGACCGAATAACATCTTCATCATTCAACCATTTTACTGACGACAGAATAATGAAAACGAAAAAATGATGGTAGCCCTATGGCTGCCATCATTTTTTTATTCAATCTGAAAAAGTGTTCAGTTTACACACCCACATCAACTTGAATGTCTATCGTTACTTCTTCTAATTTTAAAATTTAAAATTAGAATGCATACAGAAATAAATAACACAAAAAGCTTGATGATTTTTTATACCTTTGAGCTGCTTTTGGAAGCTGATTATGATTCTTAATGTCGTTTAATGATTTCACTGATTCTAATTGAGTATTCACTCCATTCATCGTTGTAAATTCATTTGTTTTTGGAAAAATATTTTCTTTATATTGACTATCTACATCAACTATTCCTGCAGACTTAGCTTGATTGATTCCATTAGCATCCGTTGATGCGTTTACACTAGCTGTTGCTT
>NZ_FNWS01000006.1 GCF_900108455.1 Fructobacillus pseudoficulneus | reverse complement strand
ATGGGAGTGTAGCGAAGTCTGGCTAAACGCGACGGACTGTAACTCCGTTCCTTCGGGTTCGTAGGTTCGAATCCTACCGCTCCCATTGCTGCCCCTGGACAGCTGGTGTTTTACGACTGCCCCTTGGCCAAGTGGTAAGGCAGAGGTTTTTGGTACCTCCATGCGCTGGTTCGATCCCAGCAGGGGCAATCGTTAAAGGGCAATCTCAGTATTGAGATTGCCTTTTTCTTTATCAAAAAAGCCCTGACATCATTGTCAGGGCTTTTTGCTTTTAAGCTAGGTAGCTTTTGTAAAGTTCAAGTTCTTTTGGTTTGAGGGCGACCCGGATAGTCGTACCGCTTTCATCAAAGTCTTGGCTAATCAAGGCGTGGTCGTCCAAGATGGTCGCCACAATTTTTGATTCAGCAAACGGCACGTGCAGATTAACTTCGGTCATATCCGCAAACAGGGCCTTTTTGATGAGGTCAAGAACCGCATCCTGTGAGGCGCGGTCTTGAGCCGTAATCGTGATTGACTGGTCACCATCAATAATTGGGTAAGCCAAATCGGCCCGGTCCGCCTTATTGTAAATCGTAATCATTGACTTATCTTTGATACCAAGACGAGCGAGTGTTGCCTCTGTCGTTGCCATCATCTCTTGATAATGTTCATCTGAGACATCAACCACTTGCAAGAGCAAATCGGCTTGTGCCGCCTCTTGCAGAGTTGATTCGAAGGCTGCCACTAAGTGGTGGGGCAGCTTTGAGACGAAACCAACTGTATCAGAGAGCAAAAACTGCGTTTTGTCAGGTAGAGTCAATTGGCGAATGGTGGTGTTCAAAGTCGCAAAGAGCATGTCCTTTTCAAAAACTTGCTTACTTTGATCAGTTTCTGCTCCTTGGCCAAAGCGCGCTAGTAGTTGGTTCATCAAAGTTGACTTACCAGCGTTCGTATAACCAACCAGGGCAACGGTTGGCATGTCGGATTCTTGCCGCTTTTTAGACTGGATACTGGCATCTTTTTGCAGTTCAGCCAGTTCCTTTTTGATTTGCACCATTTCACCTGTCAGGCGCCGCCGTGATTGTTCGAGCTTGGTTTCACCAGAACCACGACTGGTAAAGCCGGCCCCACCGGCACCAGTTTGCTGGTCTAGTGACACAGACATCGATGTCCGCAAACGAGGGAGCTGGTATTCCAACCGTGCTAGTTGAACCTGCAACTTGGCGACCTTGGTTTGGGCCCGGTCGGCAAAGATGTCCAAGATTAAACCGGTGCGATCAACAACCGTCGCACCTGTCTCGGCCTCGAGGTTCCGGATTTGTGATGGGGATAATTCATCATTGGTGACAATCAGGTCCGCATCGTAAGTCTGAACGGCGATTTTTAATTCTTCGACTTTTCCCTTACCAAAGTAAGTGGCTGGGTTAGGTCGGTCTAAGGCCTGCAAAAAGGTCTCAACGGGTTCCAGGTTATTGGCGAGGGCCAGGTTCTCCAGTTCCGTTAGTTCATATTCCAAATTTTGCTTTTGATCCGTCTTTAAACCGGCTAAGAGAACCGGTCGGACGGGTTTTAAGGTCGTGTCTTTAAAGGTTGTGGCCATAAAGTATTGTTGCCTTTCGATACAAGAAACCGGTTAAGTAGATGACTTAACCGGCGGGGGATAAAGTGCAATTTTTACCCGAGTTATTCAAAGTGGGTAGTAATGTCGTTGAAGGCCAAAACGTCGCAACCATCATCCGTCAAACGCAAGTGCATGACAGCACCATTATGCACGGAATTGGCTGCCATTTCGGGGTGACCAAAGTAATTGGCGATGGCGCGAATTGTCGTCCCATGGGAAACAAGCAAGACCTTGTCACCATCTTGGTGGCGGTCACGTAATTGCTGGAAACCGGCTTGAACGCGGTCTAAGAATTCCTGGTATGATTCGGCTAGTTGGTAGGGATCATGAGCGGCAAAGAGGTCCATGACGGCTGGCATGCCAAGGTCGGCTACCATCGCAGCATAATTCTCATATGGCTTGTCAACGTAGGCGTTTAAATCCGTCAAGGTCACCTGTGAATCACGGCCTTCAAATGAACCAAAGTTTTCTTCCCGGAAGTTTGGGAGGGTTTCTGGTTCCTTTGGTGAGCCAGCTTGGTTTTCACTCAAGGCATAGCGGGCGGTATGGATGGCGCGTGTTAAATCTGAGGAGTAGGCCCCATCAAAGTGGATTTTAGCAAGACGGTTACCGGCGCGGTGGCCATCTTGAATTCCTGATTCTGTCAAAGGTGCATCAGAAAATCCTTGAAAGCGGTGCAAAAGGTTGAAATACGTCTGGCCGTGACGAACCATGTAGATGTCGATAGCTGCCATGAAATGTGGGTCTCCTTCAAAGTCATTTAATTACTTTAAGTGTACCACGAAAAGGCCAAGGGCTAAATGATTCTGCCCTGCTTTTCAGTAATTTGGCCAAAGAAAAAACCACTCCTTTTCGAAGTGGCTTTCACGAACTGATTAATCGTGGTGCTTTTCTTTTTCGGATAGTTGGAACTTCAACCGTTCACGATCCTTATCGGACATAGCATCCTTACTTTGACCTTCGTTACCTTGTTCACCTTCCTCAGCACCATCTGCTTCGGGTTCAGGCTCAAGTTCCTTAACGGCGAATTCAGGAATAAAGGCATTTTCGTAATCCAGTGCCGTAATTTGATAATTGGCAATTCGCAAGGAATCACCAGTACGGAAGTCAGGATCACGCTTCAAGACGTAACCGGTCAAAGTGACGGCCTCGTCTTCGTCCAATTCCTTCACGTTAGTTTGGAAGTAACGCTGGAAGTCATACAAGGTTGTCTTTCCAGAAACCTTATAGCGGTGGTTACCAAGCTTTTCGATGTACTCATCAGATTCGTCATCGATTTCATCACGGACGGAACCGAAAAGTTCCTCATAAATATCTTTGTCGGTGATGATTCCGGCGGTACCACCATATTCGTCAACAACCACCGCAATTGGGGAACGCTTAATAATCATTTCGTCCATAACGTCATGGAGGTCCATGTTTTCAGGAACGGCAGGAATATCACGCATAATCCGAGCTACAGGTTCTTGACCAGAAATCCGGTTTTGACGGACAAGGTCGTAGTTAAAGACATAACCTAAGACCTTATCCTTATCGTTGTCGGCAACGACAGGGAAACGGGAATGACGCTTTTGCAAATATTCGTCCAAGCCCTTTGAAATTGAATCGTGCACATCGATGACGTCCATTGATGTTCGATCAATCATGACATCAACAGCGACCTTATCATTCATTTCAAAGGCTCGTTGCATGAAGGTCAAATCTTCGGTATCAAGCTCACCAGCTTCAGCGGCACTCTTTGATAAGGACAAAATTTCTGTTTGAGAATAAATGTCATCATCGTTGGTAACCTGGAAGCCAATCAAACGAGTCAACCAGTTTGATAGGTGATCCAAAATCCAAATGAATGGGAACAAGACGATGTGGAAGAAACGTACCGGCCGCACAATCAAAAGTAGAACCTTGATTGGTTCTTGGATAGCAATGTTTTTTGGCACCAAGTCGGTAAAGACGGCATGGACAATCGTAAAGATGACAATGGCCGCGACCGAAGCAACTGGCTTTGCTAAGTCAGCAGGTAAAATATTAGTTGCTAGAATCAAATCCGCAACTGTTTCTTCACCAATCCAACCTAAAATCAGCGATGTTAAGGTGATTCCCACCTGGGCAGTTGAAAGAAACTCTGTCAGATGGGAGACCATGTGGATGGCATGGGCAATGTTTTTTGATGGCTTCTCCCGGTCTTCTTGCAGCGCCTCAAGGGCTGACAAGCGAACCTTAACAAGAGAATATTCCGTTAATGTAAATAGGACCGCCAGCAATAAAACAAAAATGATGACGAACGCATTTAATAAGAACGAGGGACCAGAATCCACAGTTATTACCTCACTTTAATAGTTATTATTTCTATTATAACAAATTTTTACGAAACAACGCAGGATTTACAAGTTTAATAATGAATCTAAAAAAAGTACGTCAGTTTTTTTCACAAAGAAATTCTTTTCGTATGTTCGACAAATGCGATTAGACCGTCTAAAAATTATGAGAAAAATGGGTAAAAAGGCCTCAAAACAACCTTTAGTAAAAAATGAAACATTTGTGAATTAAAAAATTTGTTTTTGTAAAACCGCGCCATAAAGGCGTTTAGGCGAACAAATGTTTGTGCAGACAATTTTAGACCTTGAACTCTAAAAAAAATCGGCTAAACTAGTAATTAGCTCGAATGTTCGCTGCAAATTTCAAAGCAGTTGTAGCAGGGGAATGTAGAAAATCTAGATAGAAAAGGGGACGTTAAATATGGCTCAAGTAACGGTCTTTACTAAAAATAATTGTGTACAATGCAAGATGACGAAGCGTTATCTCGATGGAATTGGTATCGGTTACGAAGAAATCAACATCGAAGAACAACCAGAATATCTTGCTCAATTGAAGGAAGCTGGTTTTAAGCAGACACCAGTCGTTCAAATTGCCGGACAAGAAGCATTTTCTGGTTTCCAACCAGCGGCCTTGAAGTCTTTGACAGCATAAGTTTTTTTAGTGTCGCTAAAGTCCGGATAGGCTGTGATTAGTCTATGCGGACTTTTATATTATCTACTGACGATTAATTTGTAATTAAAAAGCTGGGAGAAGAAGTGTATGTCACTATTAGACTTAGACCTGACAAAGGTTACGTATTTTGATTTAAATAATGAAATCAACATTCCAAAGGATAATCAGATCCAATTGCAAAAGGATCAGGAAGCTTTGGCTGCTTTTATGAAGGAAAACGTTGAGCCTAACTTAAAGCGTTTTGCTTCAATTGAAGAGCATTATAACTGGTTGATTGAGCATGACTTCTTGGACAAAGACTTGGTGGCTAAGTATGACATGGCCTTCATTAACAAGCTTTATGATTTCTTGGAAGCTCAAAACTTCCAATTCCAATCATTTATGGCGGCCTTTAAGTTCTACAACCAATATGCACAAAAGACTAACGATAAGGCTTATTACGTTGAATCATATTTGGATCGAGTAGCCTTGAACGCCTTGTTCTATGCGAATGGTGACGAAGATTTGGCCATGTCTTTGGCCAATGAAATGATTCACCAACGTTACCAACCAGCCACACCATCATTCTTGAATGCTGGCCGTGCTCGTCGTGGTGAATTGGTGTCATGTTTCGTCTTGCAATCAAGCGATGATATGAACTCAATTGGACGGACAATCAACTCCGCTTTGCAATTATCAAAGATTGGTGGAGGGGTTGGAATTAACCTTTCCAATTTGCGTGAAGCCGGTGCCCCAGTTATGGGGATTGATAACTCAGCTGGTGGAATCGTCCCAGTCATGAAGTTGTTGGAAGACTCTTTCACTTTCTCATCACAAGTTGGTGCCCGTCAGGGAGCCGGTGTTGTTTATTTGAACATCTTCCACCCAGATTTGTTGACGTTCTTGGCAACCAAGAAGGAAAACGCCGATGAAAAGGTTCGAGTTAAGACCCTATCACTGGGCTTGATTGTGCCTGATAAGTACTACGACTTGATTGAAAAGGGTCAAGAAATGGCCTTGTTCTCACCAGTCGATGTTGAACGTGAATTCGGTATGCCATTTAACTATGTTGATATTACTGCAGAGTATGACAACATGTTGAAAAACGACAAGATCACCAAGAAGATTGTTTCTGCACGAACGGTTGAAGAAGAAATTTCAAAGTTGCAGCAAGAATCTGGTTACCCATACATCATTAACATCGATACGGTTAACCGGGCCAATCCGGTAGCCGGTAAGGTTGTTTCTTCTAACCTTTGTTCAGAAATTTTGCAGGTGCAAACGCCATCTGATATCAATAATGAACAAAACTATACAACGTTGGGTGAAGATATCTCATGTAACTTGGGATCGATCAACATTGTTAACATGATGAAGACTGAAGACTTCGGTGCTTCCGTTGAAGCCATGATTCGGGCATTATCATTTGTTTCAGAACAATCTGACTTGAACATGGTGCCATCCGTACAAAACGGAAACCAAAACAACCACGCCGTTGGTTTGGGAGCAATGGGCTTGGCAGCCTTCTTTGCTCAAAACAAGATGATGTATGGTGATGAAGAGTCACTAGACTTCACCAAGGTCTTCTTCATGACGTTGAACTATTACTCATTGAAGGCCTCAATGCACATTGCAATGGACCGTCATGAAACGTTCAAGGACTTTGATAAATCAGCCTATGCTGACGGTTCATACTTTGACAAGTACGTAAACCAGGACTGGGGTCCAACAACGGCCAAGGTTCAGGAGCTCTTTGCTAACTTACCAGTACCAACCATGGACGACTGGAAGGAATTACGCGAACAAGTCATGAAGAATGGCTTGTACAACGCTTACCGTCATGCGGTTGCCCCAACTGGTTCAATTTCATACGTCAATAATACGACGGCTTCATTGTTGCCAATCGTCAACAAGATTGAAGAACGACAAGAAGGAATGATTGGTAAGGTCTATTATCCAGCACCAGGCCTTTCAAATGAAACTTTGCCATATTATGTATCTGCTTATGATACCAATATGAAGAAGGTCATCGACATTTATGCTGCGGCTCAGCCACACGTTGATCAAGGAATGTCATTGACATTCTTTATGCGGTCAACGATTCCTGATGGTTTGTATGATTGGAAGAATGGCCGAACTGAGAAGATGACGACACGTGATTTGTCAAAGTTGCGTAACTACGCCTTCAAGCAGGGAATTAAGTCACTTTACTACGTTCGAACATATACTGATGATAATCAAGAAGCTGGTATTAACGAATGTGAGTCTTGCTCAATTTAATTAGTTGAAAAGGATTCTAATTGCGGCCGGTCACAATTGATTTTTTGAAAATTTTTATCAAAATAAAAATATTGTGAAATATAGTTCAAATCGTTTTAATGGTTAGTTTTAATTTTCACAAATAGCCAAGTAAGCCTTGGCTGTACATAATCGAGTGGTTGACGCCTGTTAACCAACCTGATAAATTAATATCCAGTGACCGATGGTTGTTTCATAAAGTTAGAATGTTGAAGCAGTTAATCGGTGACTTTGTCTAGAAAGGACGGTTCATATGGCGACATACCGGCTCTTATACGCAAGTATTGAGGGAAATACCACGTCATTTATTAAAAAGTTGACGGCGGTGGCTGAGGAAAACGGGGATACGGTTGATGCACAAGTGGTCGGCGAGGAAACCGATTATGCTGCTGAAACCAAGCCATTTGTCGCGGTGGTACCAACCTATTTGACGGGTGGTACGGGAACCGGTCTGCAAGTAGTCGAGATCTTTACAAATGCTCTGGCAGACTATATTGATTTTGCAGATAATGATAAACTAATAAAAGGGGTCGTTGGTTCGGGTAACCGAAACTTTAACGATCAGTATATTTTGACCGCAAAACGCTATGCGCAAAAGTATTCTGTGCCAGTGATTGGTGACTATGAATTGCGTGGTAGTGTCTATGACGCAGAAAAGATTTATCAACGAATCAAGGAAACATTAGGAGAATAAGATGGTCGAACACGTTAATAACGGATCATATACAGCAATTAATTGGAATGACATCGAAGATGCCTTGGATAAGGCAACTTGGGAAAAGTTGACCCAACAGTTCTGGTTGGATACACGTATTCCAATTTCAAACGATTTACGGAATTGGCGCGGGGACTTGAACGATACGGAACGCCGCGTTTACAACCTTGTCTTTGGTGGCTTGACTACTTTGGATACTTTGCAATCACAAGATGGAATGGCTTCATTGCGTCGTGATGCAGTTAACCAAAAGGAAGAAGCCGTTTTGAACAACATCCAGTTTATGGAATCTGTTCACGCCAAGTCTTATTCTTCAATCTTTGAAACGTTGAACGAAAAGTCAGAAATCGATGCCACATTTGAGTGGGCCGACCATGACGAATTCTTGCAATACAAGGCTAACAAGATTAATGATGTCTACCAAAACGGAACACCTTTGCAAAAGAAGGTTGCTTCGGTCTTCTTGGAAACTTTCTTGTTCTACTCTGGTTTCTACACGCCTTTGTACTACTTGGGCCACAACCGGATGCTAAACGTTGCCGAAATCATTAAGTTGATTTTGCGTGATGAATCAGTTCACGGAACTTACATTGGTTACAAGTTCCAAATTGGTTTCAACAAGCTTTCCGAAGCTGAGCAAGAAGAAATGAAGACTTGGATGTACGACTTGCTCTATGATTTGTACGATAACGAAGAAAAGTTTACGCACGAAATCTATGACCAAATCGGTTGGACGGAAGATGTCATGACATTCTTGCGTTACAACGCCAACAAGGCTTTGATGAACTTGGGACAGGAACCATTGTTCCCTGACAATGCCGATCAAGTTAACCCAGTTGTGATGAACGGAATCTCAACTTCAACATCAAACCACGACTTCTTCTCAGGAGTTGGTAACGGTTACCTTTTGGGTCAAGTTGAAGCGATGGACGACGACGATTACAAAGACTAATTGCAATACTAAAAAAGCCTCGATTCAAACGAATCGGGGCTTTTTGTATAAAGTAAATAATAATTATGCTTCTTGATCCTTGAAGAGCCAGAAGCGGCGTTGCAGATAAGTGGCAACGGCCGGATAAAGGCTGGCACAAAGGACGACCCAAGCATAAGCAAGGAAGAAGGCAGCAATTGTATCAGAGATGTAGTGGGCTGAGAAATAAATCCGAGCCATCATGTCCATCAAAGCAAGGGTAATCAAGACCCATTTGATAAAGATTCGAATAATGGCTGAGTTGATATTTGGGGTTACCAGGATGAACATGATAAAGATGATAATCCAAATTGAGGCAACGTGCAAAGAAGGGAAAGAGTAGCCGGTATCGGTCAAAAGGTGTCCGATTGGACGTTCGCGGTGCACAATTATTTTTAGTAGTTGAGTGAAGGCGAGACCACCAAAGCTGGTTAGAACCACCCAGATAGCTGGCAGTTTCAAATTGGCTAACAGCAAGACGGCCGCAAGCAAGACAGCATAAATCAAGCACATCACCGGAGAACCAAGGAAGTTAGCGGCAGACATGACGGCGTCACCGTAGTTCGTTTGGATGCCCGTCATAAAGAAACGAACGGATTCATCCATCTGGCTTGGAAAGGATGCGTTAGTGCCGACAAGGACGGCTAAAATAATAAAGAGTAAAGTCGCAAAGACGGCTCGACGTCGTTGTTTATTTTCAACGGAAATAATCATTTATTTGGTCTCCAAAAACAAAATTACTTATAATTTAGTATAAACATGAAATGCTTGTAAAACAAGCATCCTTAATCGGTTTATTAAAAATTACAAAAAAAAACTAGCTTCACGCTAGTTTTTCTTACTTGGTGCTTGTGTTAGGAATATCCTTTTCCTTGCCCTTAGCCCATTGTTGCAACTTAGCAACTGCGGCTTGGCGCTTCTTCTTAGAAGAATCATGTCCGACCTTACGGCCACGCGCGAATGAATTCAAAGGCGTCTTGACTGCCATAATAGTAACTCCTTATATTTATAAATTAAATGTTTCGTACAGAAATCAATTATACCTGATTAGATGGAGGTTTTCAAGTGCTATAATATTAGTTATGGAGAATTGGAATCGAAAGACAATTGAAGCCTTCCGGAAAGATCTGCTTGCTTGGTATGACCAAGAGGGCCGGTCAACTTTGCCATGGCGGCAAAATACCGATCCATACCGCATTTTGGTCTCGGAATTGATGTTACAGCAGACGCGGGTCGAGACGGTGATTGACTATTTCAACCGCTTTATGACCGCTTTGCCCACCGTGCAAGACCTGGCCGCTGCACCAGAAGACCAGGTCTTAAAGCTTTGGGAGGGGTTGGGTTATTATTCCCGGGCCCGTAACTTGCATAAGGCTGCCAAATACGTAACGAACGACCTGCAGGGGCACTGGCCGGAATCTTATGATGACTTGCAAAGCTTGCCCGGAGTCGGGCCATACACGGCGGCAGCGATTGCCTCGATTGCCTTTGGACAAGTCGTGCCGGCTATTGATGGGAACTTCTTTCGGGTTTTTTCCCGTTTGTTGAAGATTGATGATGACATCGCCCAGCCCAAGAGCCGCAAGGTCTTTTATCAGGCCATTGAACCGATTGTTGACCCAGACCGCCCGGGTGATTTTAACCAGGCAATTATGGATCTTGGGACCACTTATATGAAGACGGATAATCCAGATACGGTGCATTCGCCGGTAAAAAAGTATAATGCGGCCTATCGTGATGGGGTGGAAGACCAGTATCCCGTTAAGACTAAGAAAAAGAAGCCCGTGCGCCAACTTTATCAAGCTCAGGTGACTCGTGATAGTCAGGGCCGGTTGTTGTATGAAAAGCGGCCGGATACAGGTTTGCTGGCTGGTTTTTGGACCTTTCCGCTGAAAGAGGTTCAATCAATTGAAGACTTGCAGGGTGAACAGTTGACAGTTAAACCAGTGGTCCACATTTTTTCTCACCGTCGCTGGGAAATCTGGCTGGTGGCAATGCCGGTTGAAGCTGGAACGGATTTGGCAGAGAATCAGGCATGGTTATCGGTGGACGAACAGGCGGCTTTGGCCTTGCCAAAAGTACAGCATAAATTATTGAAACAGTTGGGAGAGATTGACGATGTTTCCAAATGATAAATTCAAGCACATCTTTTTTTGGACAATTGAAGCCCTAGCGTTGGCCTGCCTGATCTTTTTGGTTTTTCGCTTTGACTTTTTGATGCATCCTTTGGCAGTCTTCGCCAATACCGTCTTTATGCCATTGCTGGTGGCGGGCTTCTTGTACTACGTGTTGAAGCCCATCATGAAGGCAATTGAGAAAATCAAGATTAAGGGTTGGCAAATGCCTCGGACTTTGGCCGTTTGGATTACCTTTACCTTGTTTTTGTTGGTGGTCGTTGGGGCTTTTGTAATCTTTGTGCCGTTGATTTTAAACGAAATCACCAATATGATTGCTTCTTTGCCGTCGGTCATTAGGCATGCTCAGAATTATGCCAATGAAATCATGCACGAATCATGGTTTAAACGCTTGAATATTACAATTTCCGATGACGAAATTAAAAATACAATCACCAAATACGGCACGTCCTTGCTGTCGTTAACGGCCGGAACGCTCCAATCGGTCATTATGGGAACGACCTCCTTTACGATTAACGCCCTGATGGTACCAATCATTCTGTTTTACATGTTGAATGATGCCGACCATTTCTTACCAGCCGTTAAAAATTTTTTTCCAAAGAATAAGGCAAAGGATGTCTTTGAACTTGGAGGACAGCTGGATAAGACGATTGAGCGTTATATCTCTGGTCAAGCGATTCAAATGGTCTTTGTTGGCTTTGCCATGAGCATTGGTTACTGGTTGACTGGTTTGCCCTATATTTGGTTACTTGGCTTTGTGGCTGGGGTAGCGAATATTGTGCCCTACGTTGGTCCCTTTATTGGTGTGATTCCGGCGGTAGTGGTCGCCTTGTCAATTTCATGGAAGATGACGATTGGGATTGCAATTACGATGGCCATTGTTCAACAGGTTAATGGATCGATTATCTATCCGGCTTTGATTGGTAAGAGCCTAAAGATTCATCCTTTGACAGTGATGCTGCTTTTACTTGGGGCAGGGAACCTGTGGGGAATGGTCGGTATGATTATTGTCGTGCCGGTTTACGCCATTATCAGGACAATTGCCTTGTATGCCTATAAGTTGCATGTTTCGCAAAATAAAAATGATGCTGTCTTAGAGTTAGTTGATCAGGAACTTGACGATGGTGATGAGCACTGAGGGTAGCCTCGGTGCTTTTTTATTGTTGCGGGATGGAATGGTTAGGCAGGTAAATTTTAGCCAAAAAAGTTTCTAAAATAATGCTTGACGGGCATAGGAAAATCCAGTATTATTAAATGGTTGCTAAAAGCAGTAACAAAGCACTTTGCGGATGTGGCGGAACTGGCAGACGCGCTGGATTTAGGTTCCAGTGGAGTAATCCGTGCAGGTTCGATTCCTGTCATCCGTATGACGATATTTGAAAAAATATTGTTGTAGTATCGAGTAGCATTTGCTATAATATTTAGGTACTGACTTTGCCGACTTAGCTCAGTTGATAGAGCACCTCACTAGTAATGAGGGGGTCAGCGGTTTGAGTCCGCTAGTCGGCATCTTTGCTAAAATACAGCACAATTTAAAAAACACTTTATATTAGCCTTAATGGTTGATATAGAGCGTTTTTTTTGTTTTCTTGATTTTGTATTATCATTGATTTTATTCCGTATTTGATGAGGATATAAAAACTCTGCACCCATCATTGCCGATTTGTGCAGAGTTTTTTGTGTAAAAGATTTCTATCCCAAAAAGGATGAATTAATTAACGCTATTTACCAAAGCAGCAATAATCGCACCAATAAAGGCAATGTAGAGAACTACTAAGACGACAGTGATTAAGAACATAATCAGACCGGCACGGTTCCAAGTTGCTTGAACTGCTTTGAAAGTTTGAACATCTTGATAGTTGCCCTTCTTCCATGCCCATTCGTTACCTTTAGCACCACAGACAAAAATCCAAACGATGTTAAAAATTGGAATTAAGCACAACAATGGGAGGTAGGTCTTGTTTCCCAATCCCCAGGCAATGTTGAACTGGAAAGCACCCCAGTTCCACTTCTTAACTTCTGTCGGAACACTACCGTTGTTAATTACTCTTGCGTCGTTTTGATCCATTTTTTTCTCTCCTAAATGCAATGTATTTTTATGACAAAATACATATCTTCTTAACTGACAATACAACTATATTCTAGAATACTTAGCCATATTTGTAAAATAAAATTAATGTTTTATGCTTATTCGTCATGAAGAGGAGAGACAAGGAAAATTATTTAATCATGGTGATCCAGGTCATCATGATTGTAATCAAGGCTGGAATCAGAATCGCATAGCCGCCCATCGATGGAATCAAGAGACTAATCATTAGCGCTCCGGCAAAGAAGGTGAAGATAACGGTCGCTATGTCCTTGGCTTTGGTAGCCATTTGCTTATTTTTCAAAAAGATAGCTTCATACAATGCTTCATACAGGGTACGGAAGTTTCCCGTCATCATGAGGGGCATGAATGGGGCACCCTTTAATTTGCGAAATTCTTGTAAGGCCGCAGCGGCTGCGAGGGACAAGATTGACGTACCGACGATATTTGGTACTGACTTCTCTAATAAGGCTGAAAGGATAAGTAGGGCGGTAATGTATAGCAGAACGGTTCGTTGTTCAACGGGAGCCTGCGTGCCACGACTTTTTAGAAAATGCTGTAGCATTTTGACAATGATTGTTCCAACGCAAAAGGCTAACAAGGAAATTAAATAATGACCGGCGGTGGCAAAGTGTAATTTACCGAGATTAATCCCTAATAGGATTAGGTTTCCAGTTTGCAAGCCGGCAAAGACTTCACCGTGGATTAAATAAGAGTAGGCATCTAACGATCCGGCAGTCATTGTTAATAGGCTGGCAAAAAGCAGGCGTTCATGTGATGGGAAAGTGTTTTTTGACAAAGTAGTAACCTCCAATACGGATACTATTGTACAGCAGGTAATGGCTGATTTGCGATTGAATTCGTTCAAGACCTTTGGCAAATTTTTCATAGAAAGTTTGGTTTTTGTCTAAAATGAGAATAATTCTAGTCAAAGTGCTATATTCAACTTACCGTGATGAGAAGCAAGGGAGGAGAAGCAAATGAAGTACGGTATGCGGAAACCAAGTTGGAAAAAATCATTGTCGGCGCGCACAAGCGGTCGGATGAAACGTTCAATTAAGCGCGCTCTAATTCCTGGATATGGGACCCGGGGACGTGGTTGGTTGAACCCCAAAAAGAAGCTTTACAACAAGGCTTATCACAAAACGACCTTCGGGGTTTCGGATTTATTCAAATAATCATTTTAGCTCTCACTCAAAATGGGTGGGAACTTTTTATTTAGAATTTTTATTAATTGGTGTTGACAAGCAAAATAAATCGGATTATTATACATGCAACAGATAAATTATAAATTACTGAGAAAAGATGAGTAAATATTTAGCTGATTTTAACAGAGAGCCTGGATTTGGTGCAAACGGGTATTTCAGCGGATATTGAAGATGGTCTTTGTTTACGGTATAAGTGGTGAGTTTTGAATGAGCCGCTTACGGATTAACACTCGTTACTGTGTTGATAGATAGCTTCGATTAGTGTCTTGAGGGTTGGCCAATAAGCCAGCAGTAGGGTGGTACCGTGCCATATTTGGCGCCCCTAGAATTACATTTTTATGTGTAATTCTAGGGGCGCTTTTTTGTTGAATTAAAGACGATTAAGTCATGTTAGAAAGTAATTTCTTGGAGGAAAAAAGATGAAAAAGAAACGTGTTGGTTGGATTTTGTTGATTGTAGTAATTGTTATCGCGGTGGTTGGTTTTACGTTTAAAAAGCCGGAAACTTCGAATGAAAAAATCATTCTTGGTTCTCAAGGGACAGATACCTTAGTTTGGAAACATATCGCTAATTCGGATGCTGCTAAAAAAGCTCATCTTGATATCACGGTTAAAGACTTTACAGATTCGAATAGTTTAAATACCGCTCTTGCCAATAATGATATTCAGGCCAATGCTTTCCAGTCATATGCTTTTTATACAAATTACAACAAGACGAACTCAAAAAATAAAGTTTATGCATTAGGAACTAGTTATATTCAACCGATGGGATTGTATTCATCAAAAACTAAAAACTTGAAAGATATTGCCAATGGTAGCGTAATTGCCATCGCCAATGATCCTGCAGCGGAAAGCCGAGGATTGAAGTTACTTGAATCTGCCGGGTTAATCGAATTAAAGAAGCATAGTGTCAATGATTTGCTTACCCCAAATGACATCACAGCGAATAAGAAGAACATTAAGATTAAAACCGTCGTCTCAACATCGACACCTAATTTGTTACATGATGATGGTGTTACAGCTGTCGTTATCGACAACAACACAGCTCAAATGGCTAAGTTGAATGTCTTTAAGGATTCACTTTATCACGAACAGTTAGACCAAAATACTCGAGCAAATGTTAATGTCATCGTTACCAATCAAAAGCATCGTAACGATAAGGATTATAAGAAATTAGTTGAGCTGTACCACGACTCAGAAATTCAAAAGTGGATTAAGAAGAATTATCCAGGAAAAATGGAAGTCAATAAATCTTTGAGTGATTTAGAAAAGTGAGTTAGCAATGAAATTAATATTATTCGGAGACATGTTATTTTCGAGTAGAAATTTAGCAAAACGCCTCGATCAACAGTTAGTCAATAAAATTAGCTCTGCAGATGCCAGTTTTGCCAATGCGGAATTTACGACCCCAGAGGCAGATAAAACGGTGGCTGCAGGTCGCGGTTATGTGACAGCAGTTCGACCAGAAGCATTAAAAGAACTGGAAAATTTGCAGGTTAATCTTGTCTCCTTTGCTAATAACCACAGTGGTGATTTTGGCATAGCAGGCATGAAGGACACATTAGCCGCCGCCAAAAAACACAATTTAATTGCTTCTGGATTAGCCCCATCACTTGATGAAGCCAGGTTAGCCCAGTTTTATGATACAGAATCAGAGAGGGTTGCCTTTATTAGTTTAACGGCAACTAGGGCAGACGTTTTTAAAGCAAGCAATGCGGGTAATGGTGTTCCTGCCCGTGTGGGGGTGAATCCCTTAAGATGGCATGAAGTCTATCAAGTTAATGAAGATGAGTTCGATCAAATCAAACAAATTTCGAATCATTTAGGATTAACAGCCAGTAATGCTCAGGGAAGAGTTGTGGAAGGTTGGTCAGAATTAACAAGTGACCAGTTCCAATTTGGCTCATTGTTTGAAAAAAATTTGCTCTTCAAACGGGGACAAGAAACGAAATTTAAAACCGAAGCCAATCAAGAAGACATAGAAAATTTGCAAAAAAGTATTGAGGACGCGAAAAAACGTAGCGACTTTGTCTTTGTGGATGTGCATACGCATGAGGGGGTAGACGGGAATTGGTACGCCGATGAACCTGCCGATTTCTTCGTTGATGCAGCTCACAAAGCAATTGATGCAGGGGCCAATATAGTCATTGGCCATGGCGCACATTTTATGCGCGGAGCAGAAGAGTATAAAGGAAAGCTGATTTTCTATAATTTGGGTAGCTTAATAATGGAATTTGAAGCTGGAAATTCCATTATCCCGCCTGAAATGTATGAAGCGTATGGTTTGCCTAGCAATTCAAAGCCATCTGATTTACATGGAAAAAGAACTTTTGATGCGGATGGTGCCTTTATTGGCTTTGGAGCAGATAGAAAATTTTCGCAAAATATTGGTGTTGAAATTAGCATTCCTAAGAATGAAGAGCCAAAAGTAAAATTGATTCCACTTGACTTAGGGTTAAACAGGGAAAACCCAGTGTTAAGGGGATTACCAAAAATTGCTGACCAGCAGGAAGCTTTGAATATCTTGAACCGATTAAATGAATTGAGCAGTGCATTTCAGACCAGTTTTGTCTTGAACGAAGAGGAAAACAGCATCGAATTGGCTACTAAGTCTCGATAAGCAGGAGGAAAAATATGACCGCCAATGCAACCAATGGTTTCTTGCACTACAAGCAAGAATGGCCAAATCAACAATTAAAGAATCCATTGCGGATCTTAGTTTGGAATTTGATGCCGACTAAGGCCAACACCGAGGAACAGTTTTTACAGCTTTTAAACCAGGTGGACCAGGATGTTGAATTGACGTTTCTCTACGCCTGTAGCCATCAGTTTAAGACGGTGCGCCGGGAAGATGTTAAAAAATGTTATGCCTGCCTGCATCAGATTGAAGATCAGACCTTCGATGGTTTGATTATCACAGGAGCGCCGGTGGAAAAGCTCGAGTTTGAAGATGTTGATTATTGGAAAGAGTTTTGCCAAATCAAAGACTGGGCCGAAAAGCATGTCGGGCAAACAATTAACGCCTGTTGGTCTGCTCAAGCCGCCCTTTATCATGACTTTGGCATTCAAAAGCGGGGCCTTAATCAAAAGTTGTTTGGAATTTTTCGGGCAAACACGATTGAAAGCAAGAGTCCTTTGACGGCCGGCCTTGAAAATTTCAAGACACCGCAGTCCCGGCATTCGGAATCGGTGATCGACGAAGCGCATTTGCCAGAGAATTTGCAAGTCTTATTAACTAGCTCAGAGGCAGGACCACTGGTTTTGCAGTCACTAGACAAAAAGCAGACCTACGTTACTGGTCATTCTGAGTATCAGACCCAGACGCTTGATCAAGAATACCGCCGTGATTTGGCCAAGCATACCATTATCCACGAACCAAAGAATTACTATCCCGATGGCTATTATGACCAGGGTGAAGAAATTGAAAATACCTGGCAGCAAAGTAGCTGTCAGCTGTATCAGAACTGGCTCAATTTAATCACAACGAAGGAGAAGATTTATGACTGAAAAAAAACTACATTTTGAAACCCTACAAGTGCACGCCGGTCAGGTAGTTGACCCTGAAACCGGCTCACGGGCGGTACCAATTTATCAGACAACATCTTACGTCTTTAAGGACGCCGAACAGGCTGCAAACCGCTTTGGTTTAACGGAGGCCGGTAACATTTATACCCGGTTGACGAATCCCACCACGGACGTCGTTGATAAGCGGGTGGCTGCTTTGGAAAATGGGACGGCCGGTGTGACTTTGGCAACTGGATCCGCTGCCATTACCGCAGCAATCTTGAACATTGCTGGCCAGGGGGATGAAATCGTTGCTGCCAGCACTTTGTATGGTGGTACTTACGACCTCTTTGCCGTCACCCTGCCAAAGTTGGGCATCACAACGACTTTCGTTGACCCGGACGACCCAGAAAACTTTGCCAAGGCAATTACCGATAAGACCAAGGCCGTTTATGTTGAAAGTATTGGAAATCCCAATATTAACCTAGTCGATTTTGAAGCAATTGGTAAGATTGCCCACGAACACCAAATTCTGTTCATTGTGGATAACACATTTGGTACGTCCTACTTAATTAAGCCGCTGGACCACGGTGCCGACATTGTGGTGCATTCCGCCACGAAGTTTATCGGTGGGCACGGGACCACGATGGGTGGCGTGATTGTCGAAAAGGGTGATTTTGATTATAAGGCGAGTGGCAAGTACCCTGGCTTTACCGAGCCGAACGCCCAGTATAACGGACTGGTCTTTGCGGATTTGGCACCGGCTGCCTTTACGACAAAGGTTCGTGCTGAAACATTGCGAGACCTTGGGGCCACGATTAGTCCATTCAACTCATTCTTGTTGCTACAGGGATTGGAATCCTTGTCACTACGAGTTGAGCGGCACGTTTCGAACGCTGAAAAGGTTGTGGATTATTTGGCCAAGCACCCAAAGGTTGCTTGGGTTAAGTATCCAAAGTTGCCGGACAGCCCTTACCATGCTTTGGCCGACAAATACTTCCCCCATGGTGTTGGCTCAATCTTTACGATTGGCCTAACTGGCGGTGAAGCGGCCGGCAAGAAGTTGATTAGCAAGTTGAACTTGTTCTCATTGCTAGCGAACGTTGCTGATGCCAAATCACTGATTATCCATCCGGCCTCAACCACTCATGCACAACTGAACGAGGAAGAATTGAAGGCGGCAGGAGTAACACCGGATTTGATTCGCATTTCAATTGGTGTGGAAAACGTTGATGATTTGATTGCGGATTTGGACCAGGCATTGGCGCAGGTTTAAAACAGAAAGGAAAAATTAATGGCAACTGACTGTACTTGGCAAAAGAAGATTGATACGATTTTGGCTCAGGCGGGCAATCGGGTGGATAACGTAACGGGATCGATTTCGATGCCGTTGTATTTCTCTACCGCTTACCGCCACGAGGGCTTGGGCAAATCGACTGGCTATGACTATTCACGGATGACGGAACCTACGCGGGATGTCCTAGAAGACGTTTTGGCACAAATGGAAAACGGGGCGAAGGCCTTTGCGGTTTCCTCGGGGATGGCTGCTATCCAGCTAGTGTTCTCGCAGTTTAAGACGGATGACCACATTGTGGTTTCAGACGACCTCTATGGTGGGTCTTTCCGCTTCTTTGATTTGCTCAAGGATCATTATCATTTGCGTTTTAGCAAATGGGATGGACAAGACTATCAGGTCCTGGACCGTCTCCTAGCAGACGATGCCAAGGCAGTTTGGATTGAAACACCGTCAAATCCAACGATGAAGGTCATTGATATCGAAAAGACTGCAGACCATGCTCACCAGGTCGGTGCGCAGCTCTTAGTCGATAACACCTTCTATACGCCGTTGATTCAGCAACCCCTCAATCTAGGTGCTGATATCGTCGTTCATTCTGCTACCAAGTATTTGTCAGGGCATAATGATATTTTAGCCGGCGTAGTTATCTGCAAAACGGAAGAAACGGCAGCAGTCATCGGCAAAAATTTGATCACTATTGGCCCAAATTTGGCACCGTTTGATTCTTGGTTGCTCTTGAGGAGTCTCAAGACGTTACCACTACGGTTAAAGAAGCAGGAAGAAAACGCACAAACACTGGTCGAACACTTTAAGCAGTCGGCATTCGTTTCGGATGTACGTTATCCCGGCCGCGGTGGCATGGTCAGCATTTATGTGGATAAAGCAGTCAATATTGATAAGTTTTTGTCAGCCTTAGAAGTAGCTTCTTTTGCAGAAAGCCTTGGTGGAACAGAAACATTGGTGACAGTGCCAGCCGTGCAAACGCATGCGGATTTGTCAGAAGAAGAGCGGCAAAAGACGGGTATTACCGCCGAATTATTGCGAATTTCTTGTGGAATCGAAAACAGCGAGGACTTGCTGCGCGACTTTAATCAGGCATTTGCCAAAGCAACAACGAAGGAAGAGGAATTGATTAATGGCTAAGGAAGTATTCTCAGATTGGACTGAGGTGATTAAGACGACCACCAAGCCTGATAAGGAAAGTGGGGCAGTTAACCCATCCATTCAAATGTCTTCGACCTTTGAGCAGCGTGACTTTGACCGCTTTGGCAAGTGGGATTATGCCCGATCGGGTAATCCAACCAGAGATGTCCTAGAAGAGTCGATTGCCAAGCTCGAACATGGCAACCGTGGTTTTGCCTTTGCGACTGGGATGGCGGCGATTTCGACGGCATTGCTCACGTTAAATCAGGGAGACCATGTCATTTTGACGAAAAACGTCTACGGTGGAACCTTTCGCTTGGTGACTGAGGTCTTGGTCAAGTATGGAATTGACTATACCTTCGTTGATTTGGGTAATGAAGAGGAGTTGCGCGCAGCTTTTCAAGATAATACGAAGGTGGTTTATATTGAAACGCCCTCGAATCCGACTTTGCAGGTGACAGACATTCGCTTAGTCGTTGAAATTGCTCATGCGCACCAGGCGCTGGTGTTCGCGGACAATACCTTTATGACCCCGGTTTTGCAAAAGCCATTGGACCTGGGTGTTGATTTAGTGGTGCACAGTGCCACCAAATTTTTGGCGGGACACAGTGACATTTTGGCCGGGCTAGTTGTCACAAAGGACGAAGAGTTAGGGAAGCAGGTTTACTTCCTGCAAAATGCCATGGGCGCCACTCTGGGAGTTTCGGATAGTTGGCTGCTACTGCGCGGGATTAAGACTTTGGCCGTTCGAATGGAAAAGGAATCTGCTAATGCACTCGAATTGGCAGAATGGTTGGAACAACAACCGCTCGTGACTAAGGTTAACTATCCAGGTCTTAAGAACGATGACAATTACCAGGTGCAAGCCAAGCAGGCTAAATCTGGTGGGGCAGTGCTTTCCTTTGATATTGGAAGCGAAGATAACGTGCGCCAGCTGATTAAAGAAGTTAAAATTCCGATTTTTTCCGTCTCTTTAGGAGCGGTGGAATCGATTATTTCTTACCCACCAAAGATGTCGCATGCTGAAATGAATCCGGTTGAGCGGCATGAGCGGGGGATTACTGATGGTCTAATCCGTTATTCGGTTGGTTTGGAAGATATTGAAGATTTGAAGGCTGATTTACAACAAGCCTTTGACAAAATTAAATAAGCGATGGTAGTTAAAATGGCTTGTCGCAGGCAGCTCACGAAGTGAAGATAGCTCAGACCATTTTTGCCGCTAACAAAAAAGAAGTTTTGTCCCGTTAAAATTTAATAGCTGCAAAAGAAAAAGCCCCTGCTGATTGAATCAGCGGGGGCTTTTATAAGCAGAGTTTATATTGAGTGTCTTAATTTTTATTCGGCAGTTGTTTCTGAAACAACAATTGTTGACTTCTTACCAAGGGCGAAGAGAATCATACCAACAACGATGTATGAAAGCAAAACAGTCATTGGCAAGGCGATGGCATTACCGTTAAAGAAGGCGATGTCACGCAAGAGTGATCCAGTTGCACCAGGTGGGAGAAGCTGTCCGAAGAAGCCCCAACCCTTTGGCAACATTTCAGGAGCTGATGAAAGTCCTGACAGTGGGTTTCCAAGCAAGATCAACATGATAGCGGCGATAATCAAACCACCGTTACCCATGACTTCCAAGATACCAAGAACGAAGTATGCTGTGGCAGCAATTCCGACCATGGCACCAAGTGAAGTCAACCAGTAGTTACCATCAAATGTTCCAACACCGAATTGGATAACACCAACTAGTCCAAGTCCACCGACAACGGCGAAGGCTAATGCAGCAAAGAACTTTTGCTTCTTACCCTTAATTACGTTAGCGATGGCAACGGCGCCAATCCAACCGCCAAGGGCGATTGGCAAGGCACCAGCGGCCAAACCAGTTCCCTTAGGGTCATCCTTAGGGAAGGCGCGTAATTCAACGACCTTCAAAGTCTTTGCATCAACAGCGGCTGACTTAGCGTTCAAAGCCTTCAAGGCGTTGATGTCTTGAGTTTGGGCCATCATTGGTGCTAATTGTGCCTTAGCGGCTGCCTTTTGTTGGGTAACCACACCTTGACCAATTTGGTTCAAGCCTTGAGCAACAGCGGCAGAAGCAGCAGTTGCTTGGTAAAGGCTCAAATCACCAGTTGCTGATAATTCAAAGGCGCCGTAAATCTTACGCTCCTTAACAGCTGACTTAACGTCGGCAACGTTATCATAGTGCTTCACCTTGAAGCCCTTGTCTGATAATGGCTTAGCCAACTTGTCATAAGTAGCATCGTTGGGGGCTACCACACCAATTGGCACATTGTTAATGCCCGACTTAACGGCTGGCAATGAGAAGGCAGTCATCATGATTCCAAGAACGACTGTCAAACCAACTGCCAAGCCTAAGATAAACTTGTATGATGATTTCATCGGTACTTCCTCTTTTCTTGTACTGTGATTAGTATAATTAAACTGTTTGAGCATTAAAACCAACCAGTGTCGCTTAAAAGTTGGATAAGTGAATATTTAGCCACTTATCCAACAAAAAGATCCCCTTTGATGGGGATCTTTTTCTTTGATTTAAGCTTGAGCATGAATAACTTTGGTTAACATTGGTGGTACGACACGAATAATAATCCGCGTAAATTCCTCTGTTGACTCTTCATAGTCGGACCGAATCCAAGTAATAATCATGTTGGTAACGGTTCCGGTTAAAATGTTCAAAGCGTATTTAGACGGAATTGCTAATTTGACTCCGTCGGTTGTATTAAAGAATTCCTTCTTAGCCCGTTCAACCATGCGATTTTCAAAGGAGTGCTCAGCATGCTTGGAAAGCATCAATGAGGCTAATTCTCGGTTTTGATAGAGCTTTTGTACCAAATAAGCGGCGCGATGTTTGAAAATGTCCGATTTATCAAAGGAGTCAATTGCCATATCGGGTAGGGCACCAATTGTATCGTTTAACAAATCAACTTGGATTGTCTCCATCAAGTCGTCTTTATCCAAAAAGTGAGCATAAAAAGTCGACCGGTTAATCTCGGCGTTCAAAATAATTTCTTGAACGGAAATTTTATGGAAATCTTTTTTCTTTAATAGTTCTAGAAAAGTTTGGCGGATGGCGTCATCGGCTTTTGTATAGCGTGCGTCAGTTTTCATAGTCTTAGATTAATTTTTTTTATAAAATTCGTTAGCAAAGAGTCCCATCATTAGTGAATCATGGTAGCAACCCTCGGCGTAAAAGTGTTGTTTGAGTCGGCCTTCTTCTTGGAAACCAAGTTTTTTATAGATGTCAAGGCGGCAGGGTTCTGGACATCAACAAAAAGATAAATCTTGTGCAAGTTCAAAACCGAAAAACCATATTCGATGCCGGCATGCATTCCTTCTTGGGCTAAACCGCGGCCCTGGAACTTAGTATCAATAATGATTTGAATTTCGCAGTGACGGTGAATGGTGTTGATATCAATCAACTCAACGACACCAGCAAATTCGTTATCGTCTTCGATGACAAAGCGGCGTTCGCTTTGATCGAGGATGTGACGATCATACAAAAGTTTCAATTCGTCCAAGGAGTTAAAGGGCTCCTCAAACCAGAGGGCCATTACGGACCGAGAATTCTTTTGCTGGTAAATATGGGGTAAGTCCTGTCTTTCAAGGGGACGGATATTCACTTTTTCTCTCCATTTTTTTGTGTTGGTAGCAATCCAGGCTACCAAAGGGAAAAGTACTTACTAATAAGATAACATAAAAAGGTGACCTTGTTTTACCAAGGTCACCTTTTATTACAATTATTGCCCCTGCTGGATTCGAACCAGCGCATAATGGCACCAGAAGCCACCGCCTTACCGCTTGGCTAAGGGGCAATTACTTGATATATATTACATGTTTTATTGATGATTTGCAAGCATTTTAAAAGAGAAAAAGTAAAATTTTCTCATTAAAAGGTATGGTTAAAAATGGTTGTTGATAAAGTATAGAAAAGAGTAAAGTTACTGACAGGGTTTGAATTATCTGCCTAGACCAATTATAATGAGCAGAGAAGGTAGGTAGACGTTTTTACTTTTACCAACGAATATCAGTAGCTAAGGAGCATTTTTAATTATGGCTATACCACGTTATATTGAAATTCATAATGAGATTCGTCAACGAATCGCTGCCGGTGAGTGGGGCACCAACAAACGCCTCCCCGCCGAACGTGATTTGGCAGAATCTTTTAATGTTTCTCGGATGACTCTTCGTCAGGCGATTCAAACCCTAGTTGATGAGGGAATTTTGGAACGCCGGGTTGGCTCGGGAACTTATGTTGCTGAAAAAAAGGTTTCTGAACGGGTCTTGGGTGTGACTTCCTTTACCGAATTGATGAAGAAGTCTGGTAAGCAAGCACAAACGGTGACGGTTTCTTATAAGGTGACCACACCATCTGTTTCAGAGTTGGAACACCTCCAACTAAAGCCAGAAGATGAAGTTTTGGTGATGGAACGGTTGCGTTTAGGTGATGATGAGCCGATTTTGCTCGAGCAGACAACTTTGCCGGTCAAGTTGGTGAACAACTTTACGCGATCAAGTTTGACTGAATCATTGTACGCAACTCTGATTGCGGCGGGAATCCAGCCGGGTCGTGCTGAGCAAACGGTGACGGCGTCGCTGGCGACTGAGCGTCAGGCCGACTTCTTGCAAATCAAGCGAGGTGACCCAATCTTGTCGGTTCGGCAAGTCTCTTATGACCAGCAGAATAAACCTTTCGAGTACGTTCGCTCCTATTACGTTGGCGAGCGCTTTGAATTTAAATTAACGCGTTAGTAAAAAAGAATGACCAACATATTGTTGGTCATTCTTTTTGTTTTTAAAAATTATTTATGGTTGTAGTGCTTAGCCAAGTAGTCACCGACCACTTGGACGATAAGGACTAGAATCAAGACCAGCAAAGTGGCCACAAAGGTGGTGTCGTTAGCGAAGCGGTTGTAACCGTAAGCAACGGCCATGTTACCCAAACCACCGGCCCCAATGGCCCCGGCCATGGCAGTCAAACCGATGAGGGAAATCATCGTTACGGTTGAAACTCGAATCAGTTCTGACCGTCCTTCGCGCAGGTAAACGCCAAAGACGATTTCGCTAAAGGAAGCTCCAACTGACTGGGCGGCTTCGACGATTCCTGAATCGACTTCAGAGAGGGCTACCTGCACCTGACGGGCGTAGAATGGGAAGACACCCAATGAGAGGGGAACCAAGGCCGCAGTGGCCCCGATTTGGGTCCCAACGATTGCCTTAGTTACTGGGGCGATGAAGGCCAGCAAAATGATAAATGGCACGGCCCGGAAAAGTGAAACAATCTTATCAAAAATCCAAAAAAGGGTCCGGTTTGGGGTGATGCCGCGAGGGCTCGTTACGACCAAGCCAAAACCAAAGATCAAGCCAAGCAGACCACCGAAGATGGCGGACCAGAAGGTCATGAAAAGTGTTTGGGTGATGGCAGTCAACCAGCCGGTATCACCGGACCAGCCTTGATAAATGACGTTTGGAAAGGTTTGTGATATCCAATTGCTCATGCTTGTTGTCCTTTCAAGATTTCAACGTGAATGCCTTGGTCAGCAAGGTTTTTCAAGGCGCTAGTTAAGCCGTCCTGTGAGCCTGACAAAATCACTAGGAGGGAACCGATTTCAGTTCCTTGGAGGATTTCGACGTTACCGTACAAGATGTTGGCAACCACTTCATACTTTTGGTACAAGGCGGTAATCAATGGTTCGTTCGTCGTATTACCAGAGTAAGTCAACCGGGCAAAGACTTGACCGGCCTGCAAATTAGCCACGGCTTCAGATTCTTCGATGGTTGCCAAAGACTTATCCTGGTTGGTAGCCGTTTCGATAAATTCCTTCGTTAAGGCAGCTTGTGGCTTGGTAAAGATGTCCAATGTTGAACCCTTTTCCAAGACAACTCCTTGCTGCATCACAGCCACTTTGTTGGCGATTTCCTTGACGGCTTCCATTTCGTGGGTGATCAACAAAATCGTCAAATGGTACTTTTCATTCAATTTCTTCAATAGTGAAAGAATTTGATTGGTCGTCTTAGGGTCCAAAGCAGAAGTTGCTTCATCTGAAATCAAGATTTCAGGGTCGTTAGCAAGGGCGCGGGCGATGGCCACACGCTGCTTTTGTCCACCAGACAACTGTGAGGGGAACTGTTCGGCGCGGTCTGAAAGTTCAACCAATTCGAGCAATTCAGCTACCTTGGCCTTCTTTTCGTTGGCTTTTAGGGGGCTGTGTTGCAAGGCAAAGGCAACGTTTTCAGCAACAGTCCGTTCATTCAGTAAGTTAAAGTGTTGGAAGATCATTCCAATCTTACGGCGGCGGTTACGAAGTTCGTTGGCCTTAATTTGTACGCCGTCCTTACCCTTGCTACCGTCATAAAAAGTTTCGCCATTGACAATCACTTGGCCGGCAGTTGGTACTTGGAGAAGGTTGACGACACGGACTAAGGTTGACTTTCCGGCACCGGAATAACCAACAATTCCGTAGATATCACCCTTGTTGACATCAATCGAAACGTCTTTAACGGCTTCGATGGTCTTTTTCTTTTGCGTGAAGGTCACGTCAATATTTTTTAAAGAAATAATAGGATTGCTCATAGATAAATTCTGGTGCTTGCGCACTTTCCTTTCTGTCTGCTGCTACTAATTAGCATAGCTACCAATGATTAGTTTAACAAATTTGATGTTGTCTTCGTAATCGGTGAGGCGAATATTTTCATTAGGAGCGTGGTCCAAGGCACCCTGGTAACCAACGCCGAGGCTGATGATTGGGGCCTTGATGGCATTGTTGACGTAGGCCATTGGTCCAGTTCCTGGAGAAGTTGGTGAAACTACTGGTTCGCCGGGGTAAAGTTCCTTGGCTAAGTTGATAACTTTGATAATTTCAGGGTCAGACATGTCTGACCGGTAACCAGGTTGGCCGAGGGTCTTTTCGACAATTAAGTCGCCAAAGCCCTGGTCGGCCAGGTAGTCCTTGATTTGCTGTAAGGTCTTGTCCGGATCCATACCGGGCACCAACCGGGCTTCCAGTTTCGCGTGGGCTTCGGCTGGTAAGACGGTTTTGACACCGGCTTCTTCGTAACCAGCAGAAATTCCTTCGATGTTGATGCTTGGTTCGAAGTAGAGGGCTTCCTTCCAGTCGACGCCGCGCTTGTCACTTAACAGTGGGGCAGTGATTTGGTAACCCTTGATGAAGTCTTCCTTAGTGCCAGGTAGGGCATTGACCAAATCTTTTTCGCGCTGATTTGGCACGACGACATCATCGTAGAAGCCGGGCACTTGAATTTTACCGGTCTTAGGGTCAAAGAGGGTTGCCAAACCTTGGCTGAGTCGCCAAGCGGCAGAATCGGCCACAACGGCTAATGATGAGTGGAGGTCAATCTTACCAGTCTTAGCAGTCACATCAAAGGTAACGATTCCCTTGGTTCCACCACCGAGCTCAATTTGGCCTTGGTCATCTTTATTACCGGACTCCCAGATAATCAAGTCAGCCTTCAATTCGGGGTGCTTGGCTAGGTAGTCATCCAAATGCTGTGAAGCGGTTTCTTCTGAACCTTCGAAAAGGAAGGTGATATTGACTGGCAGCTTACCTTGGTTTTCGTCGAGGTATTCGGCCAAAGCCGTTAACCGAGCGGTGATGTTTCCTTTATCATCATCCACGCCACGACCAATCAGGTGACCGTCCTTTTCAGTCAAAGTCCAGGGGTCTTGTTCCCAGAGGTCAAATGGTTCGGCTGGCTGAACATCATAGTGGTTATAGATGATCAGGTTCTTAGCATCGGCTTGGTCGCTATCAAATTGGCCGATGACCAATGGGGCAAAATAGCTGTCATCAATGGTAACTTTGCCACCTAACTTTGTCAGGGCGTTACCGAGGACTTGAGCTGTTTCTGGTAGGCTGTCATGTTTAGCCGAAACACTAGGCAGGGCAATTAGTTCGTTTAAAAGGTCAAGATATTCTTCTTTACGGTTAGTCATAGGGGATGGTTCCTTTCAATTTTTTAATATGTACGCGGGGAAGGAATCCCCGCATGGTTGTTACTTCTTGTAGTCCCAAACAGTAACTTCAGCGTCACCGTAGTACTTCTTAACCAAATCCTTGGTCTTTTGTGTTTGCAATGACTTCACAACGTCCTTGTAGGCCTTCTTGTCCTTATCGGACTTGTTAGCGGCGATGAAGTTAAAGAATTGCGTTGTATTCTTGTTCAAACCTTCAACGTAAATAGCTGAATCAAAGTTCAGACCAGCTGATTGAGCGAAGTTGGTGTTCACAACGCCACCAGCAAACTTAGGATTCTTCAATGAAGAAGCAGTTTGTGAAGCGTCAACTGGTACCAACTTCAAGTTCTTTGGGTTTGAAGTGATATCGTTTGGTGTTGCCTTATTTGTATCCTTGATTTTAATCAAACCGGCTTCGGCCAAAAGATGAATACCACGGTTTTCGTTGGTTACATCGTTGGCAATGGCGATTTGGCTACCTGATGGGATATCGTTCAAACTCTTGTACTTATCTGAGTACAAACGCAATGGTGTAGTCCAAGTATCACCAATTGAAACGATGTCAGTCTTGTTAGCCTTGTTCCAGTTTTCTAAGAATGGGTAGTTTTGGAAGGCGTTCAAATCAACGTCGTGGTTCGTCAAAGCCTTGTTTGGCTGTGAATAGTCTGAGAACTTAACGGTCTTTAATGTAATACCGTACTTGTCCTTGGCTGTCTTAGCGGCGGCCTTCCAGATTTCGTCATCGGCCTTGTTACCGTTCATGACCCCAATCTTAACTACCTTGTCGTCTTGGCTGCCGTGGTTAAAGAAGCTAAAGTAGCCAATTCCAACAATTGCTGCAGCGGCTACAATTCCAATAATCGTCTTTTTTGCACTCATAGTCGTTTTCTCTCTTCCCTAAAGTAAATTAATTGCGTTTACTTGAATGTCTTATCCCAAGCAGCAACTTCTGAATCACCATACTTTTCATGGATCAACTTCTTAGTGGTTGCAGTTTGGTAAGCCTTCACAACGTCCTTGTAGGCGCTGTTGTTCTTGTCCTTCTTGCGGGCAACGATGATGTTAACCCATTGGTGTGAATCCTTGTTCAAAGGTTCAACGAAGATGGCATCTTGATACTTCAAACCAGCAGTTTGTGCGTAGTTACCGTTGATAACGGCTCCTTGAACGTCTTGCAAGTTACGGGCAGTTTGATCAGCTGAAACTTCCTTGATGTTCAAGTTCTTAGGGTTTGAAGTGATGTCCTTAGTGGTTGCCAATGACAAACCTGACTTCAAATCAATCAAGCCGGCGTACTTCAAAACGTAAAGGGCACGACTTTCGTTTGATGGGTCATTTGGAATAACAATGGTGTCGCCGCTCTTAAAGTCGCTAACTTTCTTGTATGAATCTGAGTAAAGGCGGATAGGGCTGATGGCTGTTTCACCAATAGCAGTTAATTCGTTACCGTTCTTCTTGTTGTAAGCGTCTAAGAAGGCGTAGTGCTGGAAGGCGTTCAAATCAACGTCGCCGTTTTGCAAAGCCTTGTTTGGTTGCGAGTAGTCTGAGAACTGCTTGAACTTAATGGTGATACCATACTTGTCCTTGGCTGTTTCTGAAACGCTCTTCCAAATGGCGTCGTCATCCTTACTTGATGACATGATTCCAACTGTCACGGTTTTTTTATCGCTGGTACCGTGGTTACCAAAACTAAAGTATGCTAATGCTGCAACTGCAACAACGGCGATACCTGAAATTATCCAACTCTTCTTTGACATGTTCCTTGTTCTCCTTGCATAACGTGCGTCTATGTTTTTAGGCAACAAAAAAGTCGCTTCTATCTCTAAGATTTAAGACAGAAGCGACTTTCGCGTTACCATTCTGAGTTTTTGCCTAAGGTTACCCGTAGGCTGCTCACTAACCATCGGGCCCCGGGGAATGATCCTAGCCGAATGGTGTGCCCGAGTAACGAGGGCCAATCCGTCAACTACTAACGGTAAACCGATTCGTAGTTGCCAATCACAGGTCATTTTCAAAAGCTCGCTTACCTTACCTTGCACCAACCGGTAAGTCTCTAGGCTAAGTTTACTTTTTACTTTCCTGATCCACTTGTTTGATATGTTGTGTCTATATTACAAAATGTCAGCTTACTTGTCAAGAAAAAGACTAAAATTTTTTAATAAAAGTTTTTGAAAGGGCGAAATTAGAATGGTTATAGGAAATCATTACTTATTTCGTTTTGTAGCAAAGTAAGCTACCAAAGAGGCAATTACTGCAAATAATGAAAGGTAAACCGCACTATTTTTCTCAACCCGTGATCCTGTTGCGGGTAAATTAGATGTTTGGTCTTGAGTATTTGTACTACTAGTATTCTTGCTGTTTGAATCTGTAGCCTGATTGCTTTCGCTATCAGCACTTTTATTCGTTGAGCTAGCAGAGTCGGTTGAAGTAGCGTTCGTGGCAGAAGTTGAGCTTTCACCGTTTGTATTAGTAGTGTTATTAGCACTATTCTGGCTCGATGTCGGGGTAACTGCACTTTCAGAATAAACAACGTTAATGGTTTCATCTTGTTCATTAAGAGTGTTGTCGAGGGTTGGTGTTTCAGCTGCAATACTTGTTACTGCCGCGCCGTTTACCTTTGGGTTAGCATATTTGTTATCAACGGTTTGTGGTACATCAACAGCATCGAACTGTGAAGTACCAGATACTTCTGGTGTCCAATTACTATAGGTAACATTACCAATTGGGTCGGTCGTTTGTGTACGAGTGTATTTTAATTCTTGTACAGTAGCGGGTTGGTCTGAAAGGCTGTTGCCAGAAGCGTCCTGGTAATTAATGGTTCGTTTGACGATTTTTTCTTGATTAACGACGGTATTTTGTCCGGCTGTTCCTAAAAGATACCATTCTGTATTAGTTATATTGCCATCGGCAAGAGCAAAAGCGAATTGTTGAATTGTCATTGAAACACCTTTGGGATCTGCAAGAGTCCCTCCATTCGCCTCATCAATGGGTGTAACGGAAGTATACGTACTGCCTTGTAGGGCATCGCCGATGGTCATCGTTTTTTGACCGGGCAACTTAAGATAAAATGTTTTTCCATTACCAACATTGGATAGGGCGCCAGATCCCGAGAAATATTGATTAGCAAAGTTAAAATTAGAAAGATCTAAATAGCTTAGTGAAGTACAACCACTGAATGTACCGACAAGTGTTTCAAGCTTATTGGTGTTGAAGCTTGAAAGATCGAGAGAAGTGAGTGATGAACATCCACTAAAAGTAGAACCCATGCTTGTCACGTTTGAAGTGTTAAAATGTGAAAGATCGATTGATGTTAATGAGCTATCATCGGAGAACATATCATCCATCGCAGTTAGCTGGCTTGTGTCTAATTTATCTAGACCAGTAAAATTTTTTAATGAAGTCAGGTGCGCAAATAACAGCCCAAGGCCCATACCGCTAGTGACGGGTTGGGTAAAAACAATATGTGCGACGTTTGGGAAGAGACTACTTATCTGGACATCGGTTCCACCTCCGGAACTAGTTTGAAACGACCCGCCACCTGTAAATGTCAACGTATTGGTGGAAGTGTCATAACTGTATGGCACAGTACCAATCGTTCCGGTTGTTGCTGTAGTATCCGCGCTGGCTTGCAAATGTGTTAGTGACAAACTATCGGAGTGAGTTGTGTTGGCGACTAAACCAATAGAAGCAAAAGCAGCCAGAGATGTTAAGGAAAGCGCCAAGCCTTTCTTTTGTAATCTAGTTTTTAATTGATGTTGTTTCAGGTAATCGTTATATCGATTAATTCTTGTCTGAGCCATAATAAATTCCTCTTCTAAAATATGATTACATTCTCTAATTGACTTTATTGTAACTCTTGTAATCTAAATAAGTGTATTTATTTTTAATTGTAATATTTAAACTGAGAAAATCAGGGCCATCAGCTAAACGAGTCTGCGTATATTTTTCGCTGTTTGAAAGGGTTGTAAAGCCGTTGACCTATCTCTTTCTTTTAGACTAAGATAAATTAGTAGAATGTAATGGTTATAAATTTTTGAGAAGAGTGGGGAGAAGTGAATATGAAAAATAAGCTTTTAATATCAAGCTCAATATTGATTGTTGCAGTATTCATGAGCGGTGCATATTTCCTAGGCAAGAACACTACCAAACATGTCAACGATTCTAAGGTGACGAAATCGACAGCAATAACAAAGAATTCTTCAGCTGATGACAATGGTAATCAGCAAGCCAAAAATAATGATCAATCTGATTCTTTTGAGGCATTACCTCAAAAGATAAAATTAGCATTGCTCAGTTTTAAAGAGTTACCCAGTGACTATGGTACAGGTTATAAGACACACTACACCGTCTATATGGGCGACCAAAATAAAATTGTGATTTACGATGACGGAGAAGGCGCTGGTGGAATGGCTGAACATTCTGTCATGTTTACCGATAATCATGATGGAACATTCACGGTATCAGCCATTCAATCGAGTGCCGACTCAATGGCTAATTATAATGCTCAGAATTCCTATTGGAAAAAATATAAAACACTTTCCGAAAATCAAATGATGAATGTTTATCAAAATCATAAAGATGAAATTGAGTATGCTAGCAGTTTGATGGATTTATCAAAATCTGATCAATCTTTTCCTTTAGTGCCTACTAATCAGGAGACGATGCCAAACTAATAATGTTGAAAGTGAATCGAGAAATTACTGCTGTTTAAAGGAGCCTTGGTATGGAAATTCGGCTATTACAATACTTTTTAAAAGTTGCGGAGACGCAAAATATTACCCAGGCAGCCGCTGAATTGCACATTACCCAGCCGACCCTCAGCCGGCAAATCCATGCCTTTGAAGAGCGGCTGCAGACTAATTTGTTTATTCGTGACAATAAAAAGCTCACACTAACTGATTCGGGCCGGTTTTTGAAAGCCAAGGCGGAGGAGCTAGTCGCATTAGATCAGAAGACGGAACAAGAATTTGCGACCTATCAAGACCGTGAGTTGACGGGAAAGGTGACGATTGGTTGTATCGAGTCTGAAAATTCAACTTTTATGGCTCAAATTATGAAAACGATGCGGCAAAAACATGAGCAGGTGACTTTTGAAATTTATAGTGGGAATGGGAATGATATCCTAGATAAATTGGAGAATGGCTTGCTCGATCTGGCCTTTATGGTTGGACCGTTGAACCCGGATATGGCGGATTTTCACTTGACGCATTTGCCAGGGAAAGAAATTTTAGGGGTGGTTGTTACCAATGACAGTCCGCTGGCCCAAAAAGAGGGCATTACGGCCGAAGACATTAAGCGGCTGCCAATCATTGGGGCGAAGCGGGAGGCGGTGCAGGAGAGCTTTTATCATTGGGGTAATTTTCAACCTGAGGAACTGAACATTATTGGGATGTATAACTTGATTTTTAACGTCTTGCCAATGGTCCGCGAGGGTGTCGGGGTTGCCTTGGCCATCAGTGGGAGTAGTATTGGCGATGAGGATGGGACCAAATTCATCCCGCTGACGCCAACACTAGCCGCTGATCGGATGCTTGTCTGGAAGAAAAATCGTATTTTGAGTCCAACAGCACAGGAATTTATTCAATTAGTTAATCATGCCTCAAAAGCATCGGATGAAGCTTAATAAGTATTATACGTATGAATGATTTGGTATTAAGATGGAATTGTACCAAATGAGAGGCAAGTGCTTGGTCGCGAAAGCGGCTTTTTTTGTGCCATTCTCTTGAAAGTGAGGAAAATTTTTTTGAAAAAACGAGTCTATTTGTTGGCGGGATTGGGCATCATTTTAATCGGTGCTGACTTGCGTCTGCCAATTACTATCTTGCCGCCAATTCTGCCTCAGTTGCATTCGATTTTGGGAGTGCCAACCAGTGTCAGTGGCTGGCTTACGACCATTCCAATCTTAATGTTTGCTTTGGTGTCACCGGCGATTGGAAAATGGGGAGTGCGCGCGGGTAACCCCCAGGTGCTATTCTATTCGCTGCTGTTACTGACGGTAGGGGTGGCGATTCGGGTGATTACGAATCCCATCTTACTTTTTGTGGGGATGATTTTGATTGGAATTGGTCTTTCGGGTGGAAATGTTTTGTTGCCAAGTATCATTCAGGAGTATTTTCCAAAGCAAAGCGCCCTATTAACTGGAATTTATCCAGCCATGATGACACTTTTCTCCGGTATTGGTACGGCGACGGTTGTACCAATTTTAAAGACAACCAATTTTTCAACAACGATGATTATTTTTGCGACTGTGACGGTCTTAACGTTGGTAGTTTGGGGCAGTGCCTTCAGGCAGTTGCCACAGACTGACCACGAATTGGAAAGTGAAGAAGAAGCCAAGGGTGATTTTTCGGTGAAAAATTATCGGGTGACTTGGCTGATTACGCTTTTCTTTGGGATTCAGTCATTGCTGGCCTACTCATTGATGACCTGGATGCCAAATTATTGGGTTGATCACGGCTTCACGTCCACAACGGCTGGGGTTTTGTCCACCTTCTTCCAAGTATTTGGGATTCCGATGGCCTTTTTGACGCCGACAATTGCCAAGCGTAAGCCAGGCACGGTTGGGATGGTGATTTTTATTGCCATTACTGTTTCTATCGCGACATTTGGCTTGCTTTTCCCAGTTCATAGTTTCTTTTTGAACGCCCTCTGGTCAGGGTTATCTGGAATGGGGACAGCGGCCGCCTTTACCTTGAGTATTGTCTTTTTCCAACGCAAGACGGCTAGTTTTGAATTGACGGCTGAGTTGTCAGGGACAGCTCAATCCGTTGGTTATTTGTTAGCTGCTATCGGTCCAATCGCCTCTGGTTATTTGATCAATATCTTCCATTCCTGGGATTTGATTTTTGGGATTTACTTTATCCTGGCAGTCTCACTTGGATTCTTGGGTTTTGCCATTATTTTCAGCAAGAGAATTGGCGAAGAACAAAACAATAGCTAATTTTTAATATAGAAGAAATGATTACGGCAAATGAGCTTTGGCCCGTGATGAATGCCAAAAAGACCACTATCAAAACGATAGTGGTCTTTTATATTTGAGACAAAGATTGTTATTTTATTTGGCGAAAAGTTTTCTTAATGCTGCCTCTGTTGAAATCATGTCACGGCCAAGGTACTTGGCCATGTCATCGGCTGGCACCGCAGCGCTATTGCTTTGCAAAGCTTGTTGCATCATACCAATATAATCGGCTACATTCTTTGGGAAGCCGGCTTCTTGTAAGAAGGTCGAAGCTGCTTCGGCATCACCTTCGACAATTTCAATATCTTTGCCCGTGGCCTTGGCCAGGGCTTCACCTAATTGACCATAGGTCTGCAATGGTCCACCAACCTCAATGATAGCGGGGAAGTCGAACTGACCAGAAACGGCCCGGGCACCAATTTCAGCAAATTCATCACGGGTACCCCAACCGACTTGGCCGTCCTTAGCTGCATGGACAAGACGACCGGCTTTGAGCGCTGCTCCAAGAATTGGCATTTCATTTTCAAGGTAGAAATTGTTGCGCAAGAATGTGTGGTCGATACCAGCATCAGCAATCAATTCTTCAGTAAACTTGTGGTCCTTAGCTAATTGTCTAGCGGGGGTATCGGCCTTAGAAGCACTGGTATAGGCAATGTAGTTGACGTTGTTTGCCTGAGCGGCCTTGACAACGTTTTGGTGCTGAGTCTGCCGGTCATTCAAATCGTTACTAGAAACGAAGAGAAGGCGGTCAATGCCCTTTAAAGCGGTATTTAGACTTTCTTGATCGAAGTAGTCACCAATCCTTGTTTGAAAGCCCTCAGCTGAGAGTTGGTCAGCCTTCTCCTGCGTACGGGCCAAGGCAAAGACTTCTTGGTCTGGTACCAATGTTTTTAATACTTCAAGAGCGTGATGCCCATAAGCGCCGGTTGCGCCAGTTACTAAAATTGTCATAGCTCCTCCAAATGAGAATAGAAACGAATGTGTTATTTATAAAAGTACAACTTCATTATAGGCAGGTATTTGAGAATAGTCAAAGCAAATTGACCGGGATTTTAAAGGAATACTGGTGCTTAGCTTGGTGGATTCGTTGCTGTTTGCTCTTCCAATTTTATAAATTACTTTAGAAATGTAAAAATAGCTATGCAAGAAGAAAAAATCTGTTATACTAAAGACATAATATAATTTCTGAGGGAGTAACTGACGAAATGTTCGTGGCTGAAAACCGTCAAAGCAAAACAGCAATGTTTTATATCGTGCAAGACTTATTGCACCGGCTTAGCCTTAAACAGTGAGACTCATACCGACATGCTTTTTTGTGTGTGGTATGGGTCTTTTTCTTTTACCCGACCAGATAGAAAACAGCACAATATAAAGGAGAGAAAATTGTCAAAGCAACCATATCAAATTGACGTGGCCGATTTGACCAGTCAGCTTGAAACAAACGATCAGACTGGTTTAACGGCTGAACAAGTTCAAGACCGCTTAGCGGAATACGGACCCAATGCCTTAGTGGCTAAAAAGAAAAAAACGTTACTACAAAAGTTCATTGATCAGTTTAAGGATTTGATGATTGGAATCCTGTTAGCGGCAGCCTTAGTGGCGGCCTTTACGGGTGAACAAACCGATGCAGCCTTTATCTTGGCCATCGTGATTATTAACGCCGTCTTCGGTGTTTTCCAAGAAAGTAAGGCTGAAGGGGCAATCGAAGCCTTGAAGGCTTTAGCGACACCAAAGGCGCGGGTCATCCGTGATGGTCGTGATCAAGAAGTCTTGGCCACTGACTTGGTTTCAGGTGACTTAGTGCATTTGGAAGCAGGAGATGTTGTTCCAGCCGACTTGCGTTTGGCTTCCGTGGCTAATTTGCAGGTGGAAGAATCAACTTTGACCGGTGAATCAGTGCCAGTTGAAAAGACGGCCGCGGTCTTGACCGGTGACAACTTGCCGTTGGGTGACCAAGCTAACTTGGCCTTTATGAATTCGAACGTAACCTATGGTCGGGCAACCGGTGTAGTTACTGGTACTGGAATGAAAACTCAAGTTGGATTGATTGCCGAATCATTACAGTCAACGGATGAAACCAAGACGCCATTGCAGGAAAACTTGAAGCAGTTGGGTAAGATTTTGACTTACTTGATCTTAGCGATTGCTACTTTGACTTTCGTGGTTGGTTACTTTACGCAAAATGCTAAAATCATCGACTTGATCCTGACATCAATCTCATTGGCCGTTGCGGCAATTCCAGAAGGTTTGCCAGCGATTGTGACGGTGACCTTGGCCTTGGGTACTGCTCGAATGGCTAAGAAGGCCGCTTTGGTCCGCAAGTTGCCAGCCGTTGAAACGTTGGGATCAACGGATATCATTGGTTCTGATAAGACTGGTACTTTGACGCAAAACAAGATGACGGTTGAAAAGTTGGTCTTGGACGGTCAAATTATTGACTTGAAGCAAGAAAATCCTTTCGAAGCCGAACAGGTCAACCCTGATTTGTTAAAGTTAGCCGATGTGTTGGCGCTGAATAACGATACGAAGGAAATTGATGACGGCTTGGTTGGAGACCCAACCGAAACGGCCTTGATTGCTTTTAACCAAAAGTACCGTCCAGCCTATAAGGACACGTTGGCGAAGATGCCACGTGTCAGTGAAATCCCGTTCGATTCTGAACGAAAGTTGATGACGACGATTCATCCGGTCGATTCTGCCTATGAAGCGACTGTTAAGGGTGCGCCGGACTCAATCTTGGCCCGGGTGAGCCAGGTTTTGGACCACGGACAAATCCGTCCGGTGACCGATGCCGATTTGGCCAAGTACCAAGAAATTAACGCCGAATTGGCCGACCAGGCCTTGCGTGTCTTGGCCTTTGCCTATAAGGATTTGGCGGCTGTGCCCGAAAATCCACAGGCTGATGAAATTGAAAAGGGCTTAATCTTGGTTGGTTTGATTGCCATGATTGATCCGGAACGTCCCGAAGTCAAGGGAGCGGTTGCCGAAGCCAAGAAGGCCGGTATTCAGCCAATTATGATTACGGGTGATCATCCAAAGACGGCGGCAGCGATTGCCGGCCGTTTGGGTATCTTGACGGATGAAGACGACCGCGACCGGGCAGTGATGACCGGGGCGCAGTTGGACGAAATGCCAGAAGAAGAATTTAAGGACCGAGTAAAAGACGTGCGCGTCTATGCCCGAGTTGCTCCAGCCCACAAGGTCAAGATTGTTCAAGCTTGGCAAAATAAGGGCAAGGTTGTTGCCATGACCGGTGACGGTGTTAACGATGCCCCTGCATTGAAGACGGCCGATATTGGAGTCGCGATGGGAATTACCGGAACGGAAGTTTCCAAGGAAGCCGCCGACATGGTCTTGGCCGACGATAACTTCTCAACCATTGTTGCCGCTGTTAAGGAAGGACGAAAGGTCTTTGCTAACATTCAAAAGGCCTTGCAGTATTTGTTAGCCTCGAACTTGGCCGAAGTGATTGCCATCTTTATGATGACCTTGCTTGGTTGGCAGGTCTTGGCACCGGTGATGATCTTGTGGATTAACCTGGTAACCGATACATTGCCAGCGATTGCCTTAGGATTGGAACCAGCCCAGAAGGGCGTGATGTCACAAAAGCCTCGTGGTAAGACGGCCAACTTCTTGTCTGCCGGTGTTGGACCAGCCATTATTTGGCAGGGAACCTTGCAGGCCTTGATTGTTCTTGGTGTCTACGGAATGGCCTTGGCCTTCCCAGAACACCAGGGCTACGACTTGATTCACGGGGATGCCTTGACGATGGCCTTTATGACCTTAGGATTGATGCAAATGTTTAACGCGATTAACGTGAAGAGCGTTTACCAATCAGAATTCGGTCCACAGGCCTTTGCTAACAAGTTCTTTAATTGGGCTTTGGTCTTCTCACTCTTTGCCATGATGGCTGTGGTCTTCATCAAGCCATTGAACCCAATCTTTCACGTAACTTACTTGGATAGCCACCAATGGTTGACAGTTGTTTTGGCCGCTTTCTCTATCATTGTGATTGTCGAACTGGTAAAATGGGTCCAGCGACATTTCTACAAAAAAGGATAAAGAAAATTGGCAAAATTTAATCCCAAGCAATTACAATACTACCTCCAAGCATTACAAGAGGTTTTGACTAAGACGCAAGAAGCAGCTGACCACGTTTCACCATTTTTCGTGAAGTTGGATGAAGCAAAGGAGAAGGGCACTGTTGCCGACATGGCCAAGGCCGACTTTGCTGAAATCAAGGCGGAATTTGATGACGTTGTGGCGATTTACCAAGCAAACGCTAAGACGTTGGCTGGGTTGACTGTTCCAGTTCGTTTCTTAGGCGCACACAAGACCTTGGCAAAGGCCTACCAAGATTACGCCGATGCCACTCAAATGATGGCGGATGCCGTTATTCTTGACGGTCAAAAGATTGATGACGATAAGTTTGCTCAATCTGAAGCTGACCAAGAAACTTATTTGAATAAGGTTCAGGCCCAAGTTGGTAAAATTTTTGGAGTCTAAATAACGAAGGGAACGCTCGTGACCAAACCCGGTTGCTAGCGGACCCTTTTTTATTTTGCAGTGAAAGTGAACCGATTGAATAATTGTTCTCAGGCTTGGTCTGATGCACCTTTGTGATATTTTGTGTGGAAATGAGCGAGTTGGGAGAGCCGTTTTTGACTAAGCCAATTCCTGACAAAGTGGATAAGAATGGCTGTTAGGAAAGGTATTCGGACTAGACCATTCGCGTGATAAAAGCTGACATCGCCTTTCGGGCGGGTGTTAGTTTTTGGTACAATAAAAGCATTATGAAAAAGAGGTTATTATGAAAAAAGTACTAATGACTTTGGTGACTGCGGTAGCAGCATTCTTGATGGTGGGAGTGGCTGCTGTTAAACCAGCCCAGGCCAGCAAGCCCCACTATATTATTGCAACGGATGCCACCTATGCACCTTTTGATTTCCAAGATAAAAACAATCAATACGTTGGTATTGATCAAGACATTTTAGCAACGATTGCTAAGCGCGAAGGCTTCACTTATGAATTGAAGCCAATGTCATTTAACGCCGCCACTCAGGCCGTTGCTTCTTCACAAGCAGACGGTGTGATTGCCGGTATGTCAATTACGGATGCCCGCAAGCAAGTCTTTGACTTCTCAACACCTTACTACCGTAGTGGTATTGGTTGGGCAACTGCTAAAAATTCAAAGATTAAGTCTTTGTCTGATTTGAAGGGCAAGACAGTTGCCTTGAAGACTGGAACTGCCGGGGCACAATACGCCGAATCAATCCAGTCAAAGTACGGTTTCAAGATTACTTACTTCTCTGATTCTGATACTTCATATCGCGATGTGATTAACGGGAACACGGTCGCTACCTTTGGTGACTTGCCTGTTTTGCAGTACGCGGTTAAGAACGGAACTGAATTAAAGGTACAAAACCCTAAGGATCCATTTAACGCTGGTGACTATGGTTTTGCCGTCAAGAAGGGTTCAAATGCGGCTCTCTTGGCTGCCTTTGACAAGGGCTTTGCAGCAATCAAGAAAGACGGTACTTACGATAAGATCGTCAACAAGTACTTGGATGCCAAGGCCTCAACCTTTACTGGTTCAGCCGCTGATAACAACAGTGTGACTGGAATTCTTCGTTCAAACTCTTCTGCTTTCTGGCATGGTTTGAAGGAAACGCTTTACCTAACAATTGTTGGAATTATTTTGGCAACCCTTTGGGGATTGCTTCTTGGTGTGATGGGTGTTTCTAAGTCAAAGTTCCTCCGTGGCTTGTCAACAACCATTATTTACATCTTCCGTGGAATGCCAATGATGGTTTTGGCCTTCTTCATCTACATTGGCTTGCCTTCTGTGGTTGGAACAAAGATTCCTGCCTTTACAGCTGGTGTTTTGACTTTGATCTTGAATGAAGGTGCTTATACCGGTGCCTTTGTCCGTGGTGGTTTCAATTCTGTTGATAACGGTCAAATGGAAGCTGCCCGTTCTTTGGGACTTTCTCATGGTAAGGCCATGCGCAAGGTCATCATTCCACAAGGATTGAAGTTGATGATTCCTAGTTTCATTAACCAATTCATCATTACACTGAAGGATACGTCAATCTTGTCAGCAATTGGAATTTTGGAATTGACGCAAACTGGAACGTTAATTGTCACTCGAAATTCACAAGGATTCCGTGTTTGGGCAATTATCGCTATGATATACTTAATTGTAATTACGTTACTTACATGGTTGAGTAACTGGGTTGAAAAAAGGACACAAGCATGAGTGAAGAAAAGCAAGTGAAAGTACACGTCGACAAGGTTAACAAGTCATATGGTGACAACCATGTTTTGCGTGACATCTCTTTGGACGTAATGGCCAACGAAGTGGTCGTAATGATTGGCCCTTCAGGTTCTGGAAAGTCAACATTCTTACGGATGCTTAATCAGTTGGAAATGCCAAATTCAGGTTTGGTTGAAGTCGATGGTTATGACATTTCAGACCCAAAGACTAATATCAATAAGGTTCGTGAAAACATCGGAATGGTGTTCCAGAACTTTAACCTTTTCAATAACTACACCGTTTTGGAAAACATTACTTTGGCACCCGTTCAATTGGGCAAGATGACCAAAGAAGAAGCCGACAAGCGCGGTCGTGAATTGTTGGCAACTGTTGGCCTTTCAGATAAGGCTGACGTATCAGTTAATTCTTTGTCAGGTGGACAAAAGCAACGAATCGCGATTGCCCGTGCCTTGGCAATGAACCCTGACATCATGCTCTTTGATGAACCAACATCTGCCTTGGATCCAGAAATGGTTGGGGATGTTTTGGATGTAATGAAGGACTTGGCTAAGTCAGGAATGACGATGATTATCGTTACCCACGAAATGGGCTTTGCCAAGCAAGTAGCTGACCGGGTTGTCTTCTTTGAATCTGGAAAGATTCAGGAATCTGGTACGCCTGAAGAAGTCTTCAATGCACCAAAGAACGAACGTTTGCAAACGTTCTTGTCAAAGGTGATGCAGGCCTAAGTTTCCTGCAATGAAACAAGTTAGAAAGAAAGAGATACTATGGTCAACCAACGAGTAAAGCCGATTTTGGTTGCCTTGGCACTGTTTTTGGGCCTTTTTGCCTTTGGACAACGCGCCAACGCAGCTGAGCCTAATTATGTGATTTCAACCGATGCCACCTACGCACCCTTTGATTTTCAGGATAAGAATAATGAGTATATCGGAATTGATCAAGATATCTTAAAGGAAGTTGCAAAGCGGAACCACTTTACTTATACGCTGAAGCCAATGTCCTTTAACGCCGCTGCTCAAATGGTTGCCAACGGTCAGGCCGATGGAATCATTGCCGGAATGGCGATTACAGATGAGCGAAAGCAAGTCTACGATGTTTCAGATCCTTACTATAAGACCGGGGTTGCCTGGATTACAAAGAAGGGTTCAAAGATTAACTCATTGTCTGAATTAAAGGGCAAGACGGTTGCGTTGAAGTCTGGAACAGCCGCTTCAAATTATGGTCTTTCTTTGCAAAAGAAGTACGGCTTTAAGGTTAAGTACTTTAACGATACGGATACGATGTATAACGATGTGGCCAACGGTAACAGTGCCGCCACATTTGAAGATATGCCAGTTATCCAATACGCCATCAAGAACGGCTTGAAGTTGGAGATTAAGAATCCAAATAACCCTGGTAACGCCGGGGCTTACGGTTTCTTCGTCAAGAAGGGGCAAAACCCTCAATTGATTGCTGACTTTAACAAGACTTTGAAGGAAATGAAGGCTGATGGAACTTATCAAAAGATTGTTGATAAGTATTTGAAGTCAGACCAAAAGACTTTCACTGGTTCAACGGAAGATAACAAGACTACTTGGGGAATTTTGAAGTCAAACAAGACTGCTTTCTTCAATGGTTTGGTTGAAACGATTGAATTGACGGTCTTTGCTATCATCCTGGCCTCACTTTGGGGTATCTTGCTTGGAACGATGGGTGTGTCACAGTCAAAGTTCTTGCGTGGCTTGTCAAATACCATTATTTACGCCTTCCGTGGCTTGCCACTGATGGTTTTGGCCTTCTTTATTTACATTGGTTTGCCAGGAGTAATTGGTACTAAGATTCCTGCCTTTACGGCCGGCTTGCTGACATTGATTTTGAACGAAGGTGCTTATACTGGAGCCTTTGTTCGCGGTGGTTTTGAAGCAGTTGACCGTGGCCAAATGGAAGCGGCCCAGTCACTTGGTTTGCCTTATGGTAAGGCAATGTCTAAGGTCATCATTCCGCAAGGTTTGAAGATCATGGTGCCATCATTTGTTAACCAATTTATTATTACGTTGAAGGATACATCAATCCTTTCAGCTATTGGTATTTTGGAATTGACTCAGACGGGAACATTGATTGTTGCCCGGAATTCACAAGGATTCCGCGTCTGGGCCATTATCGGTATCATGTACATGATTGTGATTACGCTGTTGACTTGGTTGTCAAACTGGTTGGAAAAGCGTTTGAACAAATAATAAATTTTAAAAGGTCCCGTTCGTCTAATGAACTAGGGGCCTTTTTATTATGCTAATTGCTGTCAACAAACAAAATCAATATTGTCTGGCCGACCGAGCCGGACCTGAAGAAGAATATTTTTGTCCGGCTTGTTTTAAACCAGTTTTGTTGCGCCGCGGCCAAATCAAGGTGAGCCACTTTGCCCACCAACAACGGTCGGGGTGTTCTTTTTTAGCCGAGGGGGAGACGACGACACATTTGCGCGGAAAACTGTCGCTATTTCGCTACTTTTCCACCTTTGGTCAAGTTGAAATTGAACCGGTGTTAAAGGAAATTGGTCAGCGGCCGGACTTATTGCTGGTCGACCAAAACGAAAGCCGTTTAGCAATCGAATACCAGTGTTCGCCGCTTTCGGTTAAACGGCTGCACGAACGAAATGCAGGCTACCAGAAGCTGGGCCTGCGTGTTTTGTGGCTATTGGGACCCCGGTATTTACAAAGGCGATTGTCGGGTGAAATGATTGCCCGCTATTTGTCGGCCAACCAATCGCTTTGGTTCTTCGTCAGTGATTGTCGACAATTTGTTGTTCAAGACCAGTTTTGTAAAGTTGACTTTCAACGGCTTCATTTTCGGCAACGAACCTTCGCGCAACCAGCCTTGACCGACCTGTTGGGGAAAGAAACAGCTAAGCAGGGTACTTTTCAACCCGGAATTGTCTCGGTCGACCGGCAACGAACCAAGTTAACTTTGTTAATGCTTCAAGGGCGCGTTCCAGTCGAAGTTGTTGATTATCTTTATCAGCGTGGCCATCGGCTTGATCAAATTCCAGATTGGTGTTTGTTGGGTCAGCAATTTGGCCTAATTGTGCCCAATTGGCAGTTTCGCTTAATTTTTATCTTGTTATTAGAAAAATATTCGAACCAAATAATTAATTGGCCAACTTTGCAATACCGGTTGCATCGCTATTTTTATCCCAGTTATCAGTTTTGGCAAACAGCGTTAGATCAAGTTTTAGCGGAATTGGTGGCTGGTGGTTATCTACAGGAAGAGCATGGGCAAATCAAGGTCAAAAAGTTGCCAAAATTTCGTTAAGATGAGTTATCGTATGTTAAAATGAGTAAAAAATGAAAAAGGGGGGCCTGCGGCTGCAAGGCTTTGGGCAAGAAGTATATGGCAACAATTACAAGACAAGAAGTACCCACGAAATTGACTTGGGATTTATCAACCATTTTTAAGGACGACCAGGATTATCAGGCCGCCTTTAACCTTTTGAACGATCGCTTGGGTGAGCTGGACCAGTACGTCGGTCACTTGGCGGATTCAGCCGAAACGCTGTTGGCTGGTTTGGAAGCGGACCTCGCCATTGAGCGCACATTTGAAAAGATTTATATTTATGCACACCAGAAGTTTGACCAAGATACTTCTAATAACACTTATGCTGGGATGAACGCCCAGGCGCAAGACCTCCTGGCGAAGGTGAGCCAAGCCACGGCTTTCTTCCAACCAGAAGTCTTGGCAATGGATAGTGCCGTTTTGTCGTCTTATTTGAAGGAACCGGGCTTGCTACCATACCGTCACTTCTTTGACGTGTTGTTGGTCGAAAAAGCACACACTTTACCAGCTGACCAAGAGGCCTTGTTAGCCGGTGCTTCGACAGTTTTGTCATCATCAGAGCAAACTTTTTCAGTTTTGGATAACGCTGATATCGACTTTGGTGATGTCGTCGATGAAGACGGCAACATGCAGGAATTGACCAACGGTTTGTACGCCGTTATGTTGCGGTCAAAGAAGCCAGCAGTGCGTCAAGAAGCCTTTGCGGCCCTCTACGATGCCTACATGTCGCTGAAGAATACCTTTGCTTCAACCTTGTCAGCAACCGTGAAAAAACACAATTTCTTGGCCCGCACTCGTCATTATCAATCTGCCAAGGAAGCTGCTGTTTTGTCAAACCAGATTCCAACTGCTGTTTATGATACGTTGACGGACCGAGTTGAAAAGAACCTGCCATTGCTCCACCGTTATGTGGCCTTGCGTAAGAAAGCCTTGGGTCTTAAGGAAGTTCATTCCGCTGACTTGTACGTCTCATTGACGGATGACGTTGACTTGCCAGTGACTTATCAAGACGCCAAAGAAATTGCCTTGAAAGCCTTGGCACCAATGGGTGACGATTATTTGGAAGTTGTCCAAAAGGCCTTTGATGAACGCTGGATTGATGTTGTTGAAAATAAGGGAAAGCGTTCTGGTGCTTACTCTGGTGGGGCCTATGATACGAATCCCTATATCTTGTTGAATTGGCAAGACACTTTGGATAACGTTTATACCTTGGTGCACGAAATGGGCCACACAGTTCATTCCTACATGACGCGTCATAACCAGCCTTACCACTACGGTGACTATCCAATCTTCCTGGCTGAAATTGCCTCAACGACTAACGAATCACTCTTGACGGACTACCTTTTGAAGACATATGATAGCCCTAAGGTACAGGCCTACGTTTTGAACCAGTACTTAGATGGCTTTAAGGGAACGGTATTCCGCCAGACCCAGTTCGCAGACTTTGAAGCTTGGATTCATGACCAAGATGCAGCCGGTCAGCCATTAACGGCCGAAGCAATGGCCGATTATTATGGTGATTTGAATGCCAAGTATTACGGTCCTGATTTGGAACGGGACCCAGAAATTGCTTACGAGTGGACACGAATTCCACACTTCTACTACAACTTCTACGTTTATCAATACGCAACTGGTGAAGCGGCAGCGACCACCTTGGCCCATAACATTTTGGAAAAGGGTGAAGCAGACCGCTATAAGGAATATTTGAAGGCTGGTAACTCAGCTAGTCCGCTTGAAGTCATCAAAAAGGCTGGTGTGGACATGGAAAAGGGTGATTACTTGGATCAAGCCTTCTCCGTCTTTGAAGACCGCCTAGATCAATTGGAAAAGCTCTTAGGATAAGAGCCAGAGAAAGGAAGTAGACAAGAACATGGCAAAAATCTTGGTATTTGATGGAATCGACGAAAGTGCTTTGACTTTAATTAAAAAGGCCGGCTTTGAGGTCGTTTCTAACAAACAGCAAACGCCAGAGGACTTTGCTGGTGACCCTGATGTTGTTGGGATTATCTTGATGATTTTTGATGTGGATGGGGCCGTGATGGACCGCTATCCAAATTTGAAAGTAATCGCCCGTCATGGTGCAGGTTATGACACAGTTGATTTGAAGGCTGCAGCCGAACGTGGCATTGTCGTGACGAATACACCCGGTGCCAATGCGACGGCGGTGGCTGAAACTGCTGTTGCTTTGATGCTGGTTGCTGGTCGTTACTTTGGTGCTTATCATGATTCAATTACCGATTCAAAGGTTAAGAACTATTTGGTCGGTAAGAAGGCGCAACAGGTATCAGGCAAGATTGTCGGAATTCTTGGCTTTGGTCATATCGGTCAAGATATTGCCAAGTTGTTAACCGGTTTTGGTGTCCATGTCTTGGCTTATGCCCGTCATGACCGTGACGTACCCAATGGTCGGATGGCATCTTTGGATGAGATTTACCAACAGGCCGACTACATTGTCTCTGCTTTGCCAGCCACACCGGCAACAACGGGGATGATTAACCAAGAGGCCTTTGACAAGATGAAGTCAAATGCTGTGATTGTCAATGTTGGTCGTGGACCGGTGATTGATGAACAGGCGATGATTGATAGTCTTAAGGCTGGTAAGATTGCTGCAGCCGGTTTGGATGTGGTCAATGAAGAACCAATTCAACCAAGCAATGTATTGCTATCGTTGCCAAATGTTTTCGTCTTGCCACACATTGCTGGTTTCTCAAAGGAAGCCAACCACGAAGTCGCTAAGACAGCTGCCGAGGATGTCTTGTCAGTGATTGCTGGTAAGGGAACGGACCACCAAGTTAATTAAAGATAATCAACCGCTGAGCCATAAATCAGGCTAGGCGGTTTTCTTTTATTTTGTTATACTAGAAGTACGATGAAGGACCTAGTAAAGGTTTGCTAGCAATGAAGCGAGCGGGAAACAGTGAAAGACCCGTTTGCTGGCACCTTGAATTTCAGTCTGGAGACTTTGGCTTAATCGCCAACGGTAGCCGCCGATACCGGCTAAAAGTGCTAGTAGTAATACTAGAAACTGGGTGGTACCGCGGAAGTTCTCTTACGTCCCTTGTGTTGACAAAGTCAATACAAGGGACTTTTTTATTGGATAAAAGAGGAAGATAGATGACATTAATCGATGATTTAAATCAAATTGCACAAGCAGCGCAAGCTGACTTGGACCAAGAGGGGGTTGACCTCGAACAAGTGCGGGTGGCCTACCTTGGTAAAAAGGGAAAGATTACCCAGGTCTTGAAGTCAATGAAAGACCTTTCTGTTGATGAAAAGAAGGCCGTTGGTCAGGTGGGGAACCAGGTCCGCGAAGCCATTCAAACCAGTCTGGATGAAAAGAAAGAAGCCCAAGCTGCGGCTGCTTTGAATGCCAAATTGGCTGCCGAAACAATTGATGTCACCTTGCCAGGAACAAAGCCTAAGCTCGGTAACCGCCATGTTTTGCAACAAATTATGGACGAAATCGAAGGGCACTTTTTGGGCTTGGGTTATCAGGTAATTGATGATCCAGTTGACTCACCCGAAGTCGAAACGGATGAATACAACTTTGAACGAGAAAACTTGCCAAAGGACCATCCGGCCCGTGATATGCAGGATACGTTCTACATCACGCCAGAAATTTTGTTGCGGACGCAGACCTCACCGGTTCAATCACGTGCGTTGGAAAAGCATGACTTTTCAAAGGGACCACTGAAGATGATTGCGCCGGGTAAGGTTTACCGGCGGGATACGGATGATGCTACCCACTCACACCAGTTCCACCAAGTCGAAGGTTTGGTTGTGGGAAAGAACATTACGATGGCTGATTTGAAGGGAACTTTGCTGTCAATCATGCAGGAACTCTTTGGTGAAAAGCATCAAATTCGCTTGCGACCATCTTACTTCCCCTTTACGGAACCATCAGTCGAAGTTGATGTTTCCTGGGATGAAGTGACAGAAGATACTAAGCCAGAAGACATTCGTTGGATTGAAGTCTTGGGTGCGGGGATGACCCACCCCAATGTCTTGAAAATGGACGGGGTTGACCCCGAAGAGTACTCGGCCTTTGCCTTTGGCTTGGGGCCTGACCGTTTTGCCATGCTGAAGTATGGTGTGGAAGACATTCGTCAGTTCTACTTGAACGATGTCCGGTTCTTGGATCAATTTAACAAGCGGGGGAACTAATAATGAAGACCAACTTAAAATGGTTAAATGAATACTTAAAGCCGGGCCTTGATTTGAGCGAACAGGCCGTCTTGGACCTGGCTCAGCAAATCGAATTGACGAGTGTTGAACTGGAATCTGCTGGAACGGCCGCTGCCAAGCAAACTGGCTTGGTCGTTGTCCGGGTTGACTCGGTTAAGCCTCATCCAGATTCTGATCACATGGTGATTACCCAGGTCTTTGATGGGCAAAATCAGATTCAAGTCGTGACTGGAGCACCAAATGTGGCCGAGGGCCAATTGGTTGTTTTGGCCAAGGTAGGTTCACAAATCGTTGACCGCCAGACTGGTGAATTAGTGACAATCAAAGAAGCCAACCTTCGTGGTGAAGTTTCTTATGGTATGTTGGTGGCCTTACAAGAAATTGGTTTGGCCGATAGCGTTGCCCCACAGGACTTTGAGGTTGGTATTCACGTCTTTGCCGAAAACGACAACGTCCAACCGGGCGACGATGCCTTGGCCGTCTTGGGCTTGTCAGATCCTGTGATTGACACGGATTTGACACCCAACCGGGCTGACTTGCTGTCAATGTTGGGGATGGCCTATGAAATTGCTGCCATGACGGACCAAACGGTTAATTTGCCGGCACCAGCGGTCTTGTCTGATCAGGCAAATTCAAATGCGCAAGTGACGGTTACCGGGGATGCAGAGTTGGCAACTGGTTATGCCGTCCGTGTTTTGAACCAGGTCAAGGAACAACGGTCACCACTTTGGTTGCAATCACGCCTTTGGGATGCCGGTTTTAAGCCGGTAAACACCATTGTTGACGTGGCGAACTACTGGCTCTTGTTAACGGGGCAGCCACTACACGTCTATGATTTGGACCAGGTTGAGGGCACTCATTTGGAAGTGCGCTTAGCCCGTGAGGGTGAAGTTTTGCCACAAGAGGCCGGCGAAGAAGCCATTGCCTTGCGACCAGGACAAGATATTGTGGTCGCTGCGGGTCAGCAAATTTTGTCATTAGCTGGGATTGCCGTCAACCCAGCGGTGGCGGTCACAGCGGCGACGAAGCGGGTCATTGTTGAAACTGGACAATTTAATCCAAGCTTGATCCGGCAAAGTGCTCGACGCCATAACTTGCGGTCAGAATCTTCTTTCCGTTTGGAACGTGGCATCAACTTGGACCAAACTTTGGAAGTAATCGACCAGGTTACTGCTCAAATGGCCATCCTGGCTGATGCTAAAATTGTGCCTGGTTTGAGCAAGTTTGGCTTTGATTACCGTGCGCCTGAAGATATTCAAATCACTCAAAAGCGAATTAACCAAATTTTGGGAACTGATTTGTCAGTGGCGACGATTTCAGCTTTGTTTAAGCGTTTGGCCTTGCCATTTACTGAAACAAACGGGGCTTACTCGGTGACGATTCCGGGTCGACGGACTGACCTAACGATTCCGGCGGACTTAATCGAAGAAATTGGCCGACTTTATGGCTATGATAATTTGCCAACGGCCATGATTGATGGCCAGAGCACACCGGGTGACTTGACACCCCGGCAAAAGAAAATTCGCGCTAGCCGTGAAATCATGGAGAGTCTTGGCTTCAATCAGGCAATTTCTTATGCCTTGACGACGCCAGAAAAGGCAACACGCTTTAATTTAGCTGACGATCGGGCAGTGGTGGCCTTGGATTACCCAATGTCATCAGACCGCACAACCATCCGTCAAAACCTCTTAGCAGGGCTGTTAGACGATGTAGCTTATAACGTGGCCCGTTCGGTGAAGGACATCGCTTTGTACGAGCAAGGACGGGTGTTCTTGTCACAGGGTGATGATGTTCAACCAGAAGAACGGGAACACCTGGCGGGTGTTTTAGTTGGAAATCTGGCTGAATCAACTTGGCAAGCAGGTGAAAAAGACGAGGCCGTTGATTTCTACGATATTAAGGGTCGAGTTGAAAGCTATTTGGCAGCGATTGGTATCGGAACGGTTCGCTTTGAAACGAGCCAAAAGCACGCCGCAATGCATCCTGGCCAAACGGCTGACATTTACCTTGGTGATGTTTACTTGGGTTATGTTGGTCAAATTCACCCACAACTTTTGGCTGATGCGAAGTTACCAGCAGTTTTTGCCTTTGAGCTTGATCTTGAAAACGTGATTGCTCACAGTCAAAACCCAGTGGCTTATCAGCCAGTATCAAAGTACCCACAGATTAGCCGAGACTTGGCTTTGTTGGTCGATGAAAATGTTAGCCAACAGGCTGTTTTGGATGTAATTCAAGCCAATTGGGGCCAGTTCCTCCAGCACGTGACGTTCTTTGATTTGTATACCGGTGAAGGGGTTCCTGCAGGTAAGAAGTCATTGGCCTATCAATTGGTGTACCAAGATCCAATGGATACTTTGGTCGAAACTGTTGTGACGGCTGATTTTGAACAGATGACACAGGCGCTGGAGACAAAATTAGGGGCTGAAATTCGTTAATTTGTTTGTTTTAGCACGCTAAAACAGATATAATTGAGGTAAACGCATAATTAAGTAGGATTAGCCCTTATGGCAAAAATTATTATTAACGGTGGCCGTAAAATTTCAGGATCGGTGACCATTGGCGGGGCCAAAAACTCAACGGTTGCACTGATTCCAGCTGCGATTTTAGCGGATACCCCAGTCAGATTTGACAATGTACCACAAATTTTAGATGTTAAAAACTTACAGTATATTTTGGCGGCAATGAATGTTCGCTCAGAATTTACCCGTGGTGATTTATCGATTGATCCAACCACGATTAATGAATCAGAATTACCTTCTTCAGCAATTAAGTCGCTACGTGCTTCCTATTATTTCATGGGTGCTTTGCTAGGAAAGTTTGGCCGAGCAACGGTGACTTTCCCAGGTGGGGACAACCTTGGTTCTCGACCAATTGACCAACACATCAAGGGTTTTGAAGCCTTGGGGGCAACGGTCAGTGAAAAAGATGATGTGATTACCATTGATGCAACGGCAAATGGTTTGAAAGGGGCCCGAGTGACCCTTGATACGGTTTCTGTTGGGGCAACGATTAATATTATTTTGGCTGCGGTTAAGGCTGACGGTCAAACGATTATTGAAAACGTCGCTAAGGAACCAGAAATCATTGATATTGCGACCTTCTTAAACAACATGGGCGCAAATATCCGTGGTGCTGGAACGGATACCATCCGCATTACTGGTGTCGACCGGCTTGAAGCCCGGAACACGCATACGGTGATTCCGGATCGAATCGAAGCCGGTACCTATATGTCAATGGCTGCTGCCTTTGGTGAAGGCGTGACAATCAAAAACGTCATTCCTGAGCACTTGGAGTCTTATACTTCCAAGGTGCTTGAGATGGGCGTTGACATGCAAATTGGCGAAGATTCAGTTTTCATCGGCCCAAGCCATGATTTGAAGCCGGTTGCCATCAAGACGATGCCGTACCCAGGTTTTGCGACTGATTTGCAACAACCAATTACGCCATTACTATTTTTGGCTGATGGTGAAAGCACGATTACCGAAACGATTTACCCCGCCCGAATTAAGCATATCGCTGAATTGCGGCGGATGGGGGCTGAAGTATCTTCTTTGAACCCCGGTGAAATCAAGGTCAACCACTCAAGTCGTTTGGTTGGAACAACGGTTGAAGCTGCTGAAATCCGTGCAGGAGCCGCTTTGGTGATTGCCGGAATCATGGCTGATGGTCAAACGGTGATTGAAAACGCCACTCACATTTTGCGTGGTTACGACCGTTTGTCTGAAAAGTTGGAAGCCCTCGGTGTCGATTTAAAGATCGAAGGCGTTGACATGATCAACTTGATGCCGTAATCCTTGCGTCAATCAAGTTGCTGTGATAGAATAATTAGGTTAATAACTGACTCTGGTTCTTATGAATCAGGGCGCTAAGGAGATACTCATGAAAAAAGACATCCATCCAGACTACCGTCCAGTTGTATTTATTGATGCCGCAACTGGTAAGAAGTTCTTGTCAGCATCTGTTGTTGAAACAGAAACTACTACTGACTTTGAAGGTCAAGAATACCCATCAGTACGTATGGAAATCACTTCAGATTCCCATCCTTTCTACACTGGTAAGCAGAAGTTTACTCAAGCTGATGGTGCGGTTGACAAGTTTAACAAGAAATTCGCAAACTTCGGTTTCAAGAACAACAACTAAGTTGTTGGATAAAAACGCTCACCTTGGTGGGCGTTTTTCCTTTATCTGGATAATTTTAGTCGAGTGGTGGAGGGCAAATGGCCAAGACGCAGGTTCCCGTAAAATTAAATCAACACCTGGTGGTGACAATTGATCATATCCGGCAAAACGGAATGGGCCTGGCTTATGTGACCCCTGCCAAAGACTATCCGGTCTACCTGGCAGACGCCATGGTCGGTGAAGAGGTGGAAATTGAAATCATTCAGGTTGATAAGCATTCGGCTTATGGCCGAATTGTCGCTTGGATCAAGCCGTCAGCCGGTCGGGACAACCAGGACCGACAGTACCTGATTGAAGCCGGAACGGCTCCGTTGGTCAACTGGCCCTATCCAGACCAGAAGGCTTTCAAAAAAGAAATTGTCCAACGAAACTTCCACGATGCAGGTCTCAAAGTTGATGTGGCTGATCCAATCACCATGGATACCACGCCAACCTATTACCGCAATAAGACGGTGGTACCGCTAAAGTGGCAAGATGGCCAGTTACTGTCTGGTTTTTATCAGCGCGGCAGTCATCATTTGGTACCGATGGAAGACTATTATGTCAATGACCAGCGGTTGGACGAAGTGATTGTCATCGTGCGTGAGATTATTGCGCAACGAGGCATCTCCGCCTTTGACCCGGACTTAGAAGAGGGCGCCATTCGCTATATCATGGTGCGCCGGGGTTACTATTCCAAGCAGCTGATGGTTGTTTTGGTAGCCAACGAGCAAGAATTAGCCGATGAAGCCGGTTTGGTTGCCGATATCCAAGCGGCATTGCCGGACTTAACCTCATTGATCTTGAACTTTGCCCCCAAGAAGGACTATGTTTTGCTGAGCCCAAATAATCGGACTTTGGCAGGAGAAGACCAGATTGAAGATACCTTGTTGGGTAAAAAGTTCTTGATTGGACCAAACTCCTTTTACCAGGTAAATCCAGTGATGACGGAAAAGCTGTACCAAAAAGCAGCTGATTTAGCGGATTTGCAGCCAACGGATTTGGTGGTTGATGCCTACGCCGGTATTGGAACGATTGGAATTTCGGTTGCCGACCGGGTAAAAGAGGTGATTGGGGTCGAAGTTGTCCCCGGCGCCGTGGTCGATGCCAATAAGAATTTGCAAATCAATCACATTCAAAACGCGACTTATATCGAGCGGGATGCGCCAGACCAGTTTGCGGACTGGCAGGCAGCCGGAATTCAACCGGATGTTGTCTTTGTTGACCCACCGCGCCGTGGCCTGACAGCAAAATTGATTGAAAGTACGGCCCAAATGGGGCCCGACCGGGTGGTTTACGTTTCATGTAATCCAATTACGGCGGCTCGAGATGTCGCATTATTCCAAGATTTAGGCTATCATGTTGCTGGGCCGGTTGTTCCAGTGGATCAGTTCCCACAAACGGCACATATTGAGACAATCACGGTATTAAAAAAGAATGATTAATAATTTAATTCTGAGGAAAAAGTAATGAAGCTTTCTTTACAAGACATTGCGACTGCAACCGGTGGAAGCATTCAGGGCCAAACCCAGGCTGCCATTCAAGGAGTCACCTTTGACTCACGGCAGGTGAAGGCCGGTGACCTGTTTGTTGCCCTAGTTGGCGATAATGATGGCCATGATTATATCGATCAGTCCTTGCAAAGTGGTGCCGTGGCTGTTTTGGCGCAAACTGAACATGTCATTGGTGGTGATGTACCAGCAGTAGTCGTTGATGACACATTGGTTGGCTTGCAGGACTTGGCTAAATTTTACTTAAAGCAGGTTCAGCCAAAGGTTGTGGCCATTACTGGTTCAAACGGTAAGACCACAACCAAGGATATGGTGGCGGCGGTTTTGGCACAAAAATACCAAACCTTTAAGACGCCAGCTAACTTTAATAACGAAATTGGTTTGCCTTTCACCATCTTAACGATGCCAGAAACAACTGAAATGCTGGTATTGGAAATGGGGATGGACCGACCAGGTCAGCTGACCTTCTTATCAAAGTTGGCCCAACCCGATGTGGCCGTGATCACGATGATTGGTGAAGCCCATTTGGAATTTTTCAAGACTAGGGCAAAGATTGCGCAGGCTAAGCTTGAAATTACGGCGGGGTTGAAGCCCGGCGGACTATTCTTGATTCCAGCAGACGAACCACTGTTGCAAGAGGCGGCTAATTTGCCAAGCAACACGCAAAGCTTTGGGACAGAACCGGCCGAATGCGTGGAGTCATTACAGGAAACGCAATTTGTTGATCAGGGTCAACGGTTTGCAATTCCGATTTTGGGTCGGTATAATGTTAGGAATGCCTTAGCGGCGATTCGTGTTGGCCAGGCTTTTGGCATCGATTTGATGACCATTGCCAGCGCCTTGAAAAATTTCACTTTGACGAAAAACCGCACCCAAATTTTGACTGCAAAAAATGGGGCAATGGTGATTTCGGATGTGTATAACGCTAACCCAACGGCTACCAAAGAAGTCTTACTAGCTTTGGCTAAGGAACAAACAGCCAACCTGGTTGTTGTCTTAGGTGATATGTTGGAGTTGGGCGAACAGGGACCAGCCCTGCATGCTGGTCTGGCTGATGCCGTTTTCCAGGCACAACCAAAGGCTGTTTATTTAATTGGGCCTTTGATGGTTGATAATCTTGGACCCGCATTGAAGAAGAATCTCTCCGAAGAAATTATTCACCAGTATCAAAGCAATCAAGTTGAGCAACTCGGTCAGGATTTGTTGGCCGTTTTGAAAGCTGATGACTGTGTCTTTTTGAAGGCTAGTCACGGTATTCATCTTGAAAAGGTAGTGGATGAGTTAGTACCCCCAGGGAAGTAGGAGGTCTTCATGTTAAAGCGGGTTGATATATTTCCTGAACGAGTAAAATTGTTATGGTTTAAAGACCATTGGCTGGCACTATCAATGGTGGTTTTGATTTTGCTTTGTATGGCCGGTGCGATTGGCTTGGCCAAAATCAATAAGACAACACCGACAGCGGTTTTAACGACCACCACGCAAAAAACGTTTTCAGCTGCTAACAGCAAAAATTTGAAACTTGATTTGGAGCCACAGACCAAGACGGCCCAAGAAATTGACCAAGATTTGAAAAATGCTAACTTCACTGGGACAGCTTTATTGGTTAAAAATGGAGAAATTGTCTTAAATCAAGGTTATGGCTTTGCTAATTCAAGCAAACAGTGGCACAATAATGCACAGACGGTCTATCATATTGCTTCGTCCGCTAAATTTTTGACGGCAGTCTTGATTGGCCAGGCAGTTGCCAACCAGCAATTGTCTTACGATGACCACCTAGACAAGTATTACCCAAATATCCCGAATGCCGACCAAATTACGATTCGGGATTTGTTAACGATGACTTCGGGCTTGCAACAAAAGCTGCAGCCAACGACCTTTACCACGGAAGCAGATAATGCCCAGTTTTCCGCTGACAATACTAATCCGACGGGAGCAGCGATTGGTTCTGGAAGAGGTTGGACGTATCAGCCAGTCAACTACCGTCTCTTAGCCGGTATCTTGATGAAAATTACTGGTCAGTCTTTTGATACGTTGACCAAGCAATACTTTAACCAAAAGTATCATCTGAACGTGGAAGATTATGACAAATTCCACAGCGACGATAAGGCGGCCTTGGGCTACCAAAAGAGTTTAGATACACCAACGGGTGTGACTGAAGTTGAATATCAACGAGAAACCGGAACTGGAAACTTGGCAATGTCTGCCGGAATGCTTTACCGGGCCTATTGGCTCTTCTTTAACGGTAAGTATTTTGCCAACCCATTAAGTTTGGTGGAACAACATTTGCCAGCGCACTACACGTCTGGTTTGTATCGTTATGGGGATGTTTATACCTCACACGGTATCTTTAATGGTTATGAGCCCTCGGCTGTGATTGGTAAGAACGGTCAGGATGCGGTTATTCTGTTGGCCAACCAGTACTATAAGGGACATACCTTTGAAGGTTTGTCTCATGAAATTTATCAAAAGTTAACGGGATCAAAGATTCCCTCATAAAACGAGTCGGCCCAGCTAGACTATAAACTGCTTGGTGTATTTTTTGACGTGCTGGTTGCACGTTTATAATGGAAACGGCCCGAAGAGGGGCCTGGGCGCGCTTAACCAGTGCGCAAAAAGGAGATAATTTTGAAGTTTAATGAACTCGGCTTGTCACAAGCCATTTTGCAGTCAATCGAAGCCCACGGCTACGTTGAAGCAACCCCCATCCAAGAAAAGACGATTCCATTGACCCTTGCTGGTAAGGACGTCATTGGTCAAGCGCAAACAGGAACTGGTAAGACAGCCGCCTTTGGTTTGCCAATCTTGGAAAACATTGACTTGAATGATCAAAACATTCAAGCAGTGATTATTTCACCAACGCGTGAATTAGCTATTCAGACCGCTGAAGAATTGAAGAAGCTTGGCTCAGATAAGTCAGTTAACGTTCAAGTTGTCTTTGGTGGCGCCGATATTCGCCCACAAATTAAGGGCTTGAAGTCACACCCACAAATCTTAGTAGGAACTCCTGGTCGTTTGTTAGACCACATTAACCGTAAGACTGCCAAGCTTGGTGGTGTCAAGACTTTGGTCTTGGATGAAGCCGACGAAATGTTGAACATGGGCTTCTTGGATGACATTGAAGCCATCATCGCTCAAGTGCCAGACCAACGTCAGACATTGTTGTTCTCCGCAACGATGCCAGAAGCAATTAAGCGAATCGGGATGAAGTTTATGACCGACCCCGAATATATCCAAATTAAGGCCAAGCAATTGACCACTGATTTGGTTGACCAATACTTTATTCGTGTTCGTCACGAAGAAAAGTTTGATGCCTTGACTCGGACAATTGATATCCAAGAACCATTCTTGGGTATCGTCTTTGGTCGGACAAAGCGCCGTGTTGAAGAATTGGCTCGTGGTTTGGAAGCACGTGGTTATCGTGCTGCCGGCTTGCACGGTGATTTGACCCAGCAAATGCGGTCACGGGTTTTGGACCAATTTAAGGCCCATGAAATTAACCTCTTGGTGGCAACAGATGTTGCTGCCCGTGGTTTGGATGTTAAGGACGTGAGTCACGTCTATAACTTTGATATTCCACAAGACCCAGAATCATACGTTCACCGTATCGGCCGTACTGGTCGTGCCGGTGCCGAAGGTGTTTCAGTGACTTTGGTTGCACCAAACGAAATGGATTACTTGCGTGCCGTTGAAGACTTGACGAAGAAGCGCATGACGCCATTGCAACCTGCAACTTTGAAGGAAGCTCGAATTGGTCGAATTAACGGTGCCATCGACACTGCAGCCGCAACCATCAAGGGCTTGAACCCAGCTGAGTTGCAAGAACAAGTTAACCAAATGACGTCACAATTCACAGCTGAACAATTAGCTGCTGGTTTGTTGGCTGCCGTAGCTGGCTTGGACAAGCAAAACGCACCAGTTGTTTTGTCACGCGAACGTCCTTTGCCACGTCGTAAGGGTAGCTCATCATCACGTCGTGGTGGCTATCGCGGTGGTAACCGTCGTTCAAATGGTAATGGTGGTGGTTACCGTGGTAACGGTAACGGCCGTCGCAATGGGAATGGTGGAGGCTACCGCAAGGGTGGTTCAGGTAACCGTTCACACTCTGAAAACCGCGATAACCGTGGTGGACATCAAGGTGGTGGCAACCGTCGCCGCCGTGACTTCACTGTTCGCGAAAAAGATTAATCAGTTCGACTGTTTGGTCGCTTGAATTTTAATAAAAAAATAGTGAAACCGTCTGTTGTCAGACGGTTTTTCTGTTTTATAATGAATGTACTGAATTAATTGGGAGAAAAGATGTTTAAGAGTTTAGACGAGGCGGTTGCAGCCATTCATAGTCGGCCGAAAGCTGGCAAAAAAGATAGTTTTGAACGGATGCAGGCACTGTTGTCAGCCTTAAATCATCCAGAAGAGCAAATGCCCCCGGCCATCCACATTACCGGCACCAACGGTAAGGGCTCGGTGGCGACAATGGTAAGTGCGGTTGCCAAAGAAGCTGGGTATCGGGTGGGTAGTTTTACTTCACCCTTCATCGTTGACTTTCGCGAGCGCTTTCAGATTAATGGCCAGCTGATTGAACCAATTGACCTGGTTCATTATGCCAATCGGGTTCAAACCGCCATTGATCAGGTTGAAAGTGATTCCGCACAGCGATTACAGCCAACCGAATTTGAAATGGTGACTGCCATCATGTTGGTTTATTTCGTTGAAGCAAATTTGGACCTGGCCGTGATCGAGGTGGGCATTGGTGGCCGTTATGATTCTACCAATGTCTTAACCACGACGAAGGTGGCCGTGATTACCACGGTTGCCTTGGACCACCAGGCCATGCTTGGCAATACCGTGGAAGAGATTGCTGCTCAAAAGGCCGGCATTATTAAAGAAGGGACCATCACCATTTTGGGGCCTAACCTGCCGGCCGGTGCTCAGTCCGTGATTGTCGACCAGGCTAATCAACAGCGTAGTCCTGTTCAAGTTGGTGTAGTTGGTGAATTCCAATCGGGCATGCATGGGTCTTTTCAGGCGGAAAATACGGCAACAGCAGTTGCGGCTTTGCGGGCTTTTAACCCCGAACTGGCAGACAGTACGATTGCTTCAGGTTTGAAAAAGGCCTTTTTACCAGGGCGATTTGAAGAAGTACAACCCGGGTTGTATTTGGACGGGGCGCATAACCAAGCTGGCCTACATGCCTTGCACCAAACGATTCAACAGGAAATCAAGGGGCCGGTCACGGTGATCATCGCTGCTTTGGCCGATAAAAATGTTGATCAGGCCTTTTGGGAATTAGCGGCGGATAAAGACATTCGGCTGGTCTTTGTTCCTTTTGCTGGTTTGACTGGCCGTCCGGGGCTGACACAGGCTGAAGTCGTTGAGGAGATGGGTCAGCAAGTTGATTGGTATGAATCATTGGAAAAAGCTTTGGCTGAGCAAAAGCAACGAAGCGTTGTGGTAACTGGTTCGCTGTACTTTATCAGTGATGTAAGGAGAAAATTATGCAAGAAAAAGTCCTAAGCCCTCGGCTAATTTTTAGTATCTTAGCGATTGCTCTTTTAGGCTTTACCGATATTATGCTGGAAACTGCTTTGAACGTTTCCTTCCCCGACCTAATGGAAGAACTACACGTGGACGGGGAAACGGTTCAGTGGCTCACTTCTGGGGTGATTTTGCTGACGTCGATGATTATCATCATGTCTCCTTGGTTAAAGAAGCGCTTTAGCAATCGGTCACAGTTTATGGTGGCCGGCGTAATTTCTTTGATTGGAATTTCCATCGATGCGACTTCCAGTCAGTTTTATGTGGTGCTGTTTGGTCGGTTGCTTCAGGGTGTTGGTGCGGGGGTTGGCCTGCCATTGATGAACAATGTTGTTTTCGAGCAGGTACCTGATAACCGACGGGGAACGATGATTGGCTTAGCTTCTTTGATTGTTTCTTTCTCGCCAGCCTTAGGGCCCGCATTTGGTGGTTTCTTGACTGCCTTTTATGGTTGGCACATGATTTTTTGGGTAGTTTTGCCAATCCAATTGTTCGCCTTGATTTTAGGTTGGTTTACCATCCAGCAAATTGATGAGGTCGGTAAGGCTCACTTTGACTTTGTTGGTTGGCTCTTGCTATCTTGCTTCTTTATTGGTGGCTTGATCACAATTGACCGGCTTTCAAGCCATGGCCTGTTGAATCCGGCCAGTTTGGTTGCCTTGGTGGCAATGATTGCCGGGATTGGGGGCTATTACCTATATGCCCGCAAGGAAGCAGATCCTTTGCTTTCACCAAAGATGTTCACGCTGCCAATGTTTCGTCAGGCGGTCTTTGCGGCCATTTTGATTCAAATCGTCAATTTGACTTTTAACTATGCCATTCCAATGGGACTACAATTAATCTTGAAGCAAAACTCAAGTGTGGCTGGTTTGTCACTCTTCCCAGGAGCCGTTGGCTATGCCTTTATGTCAATTATCTCTGGTAACCTCTATGATCGCTATGGTGCTCGAATTCCAAATATGATTGGTTTGACATTGATTGGTGCCGGAATGGTCTGGATGGTTTTGCTGCCATTTAACGTCTGGTCAATGACGATTGGCTTTACCCTGAGTCAACTTGGTGGTGGTTTCTGGTTTGGAAATAACATGACCAATGCCATTTCACATTTGGACCACAACTTCCATAGTGCCGGTAATTCAATCTTTGCGGCGGTGAATAACTATTCGGCAGCCGTTGGAATTGCCTTGGCTGCATCGATCGTCTCTGTCTTCCAAAAGGGGGCAGGTGACCTGTCAGCAAACACTTTGGCTGGAATCCAATGGACTTATCGCTTGGACGTCATCATGATTGCCTTGGCCATTTGGTTATCGATTTCGGTCATGAAAAAGGTCCGAGCTGAGCAAACAGTCTAAAAAAGTTTAATGAAATTGATAACCTGTTTTTTCGTCTAAACACTGTAGAGGTGATAAAGATGAAAAAACAGGTTTTTGATTTCTATCAAATCTTGGAACAAGATGCTAAAAAGAATACAGAGATTTTTTCACTGTATTTTCCGGAAAATTATCATTTTTTGGAAATGGATGAGGATACGCGGACGGACTTTATTGCGGAAAACCCGCAAATGAACCGGGCCTTACTGATAGCAATCGGGATGGGCTTTCAATTAGCCAAAGAAAGTCGGCCGGTGTTACTGTCGGCCAGGCACTCGAGCTTGGTCGGGGCTTTTGCCCAGGAAAAACTGGGGGACCTCAAACAAGAACAGCTCTTTTTAGCGCTCTTAAACACGCAGTTGGATGTGATTGGTTGGGAAGTGGTTTTTGTTGGCACGCTGACTGAGGTATCTGCCTCGCCACGAGAAATCTTTCAACGGGCGTTAAAGGCAAACGCCTACGCCATTATTATTGCCCATAATCATCCTTCCGGTAATTTACGGCCCTCGGTTCAAGATAAGCGCTTTACGAAGCGCCTTTACGATGTTGGCCAAGAACTCAATTTACCGCTGTTGGATGCCTTTATTGTTAGCAAAGACGGTTATTGGTCGATGCAGGAAAAGGGACAATTATGGGAACACCTCCTAGATGAATAAGAACTTTCAGTTTGGAATTATCCTTGCTTTCTAACACCGCATATTTAGGAAAAATGGTAAAATAGTAGCAGTATAAACAAGGGAGAGAACCGCGAAATGACTGCAAAAATTGTGATGATTGGTGGGGGTTCGGGTCTACCAGTAATCATCAAGCCGCTCGTTCAACAAAACGTTGATCTAACAGCGATTGTGACGGTTGCCGATGATGGTGGATCGTCAGGGCTTCTCCGTGATTATGTCAACATTATTCCACCTGGGGATATTCGCAATATTTTAGTGGCGATGTCTGAAGGAGACCAAGATATTTTGGATTTATTCCAATATCGCTTTAAAACTGATGACGACTTTTTGGCCAAGCATGCGGTTGGAAATTTGCTAATTGCTGCCCTAACTGAGATGACGGGCGATATTTCTCAGGCAATTGCAAAGTTAGCCCGTTATCTAAAAATCAAGGGACATGTCTACCCGGTTGCTAAGCAACCATTGATTTTGCATGCTGAAACGAAGCATGGCGAAGAGTTAAAGGGGGAGGCCTCGATTACGGCTGCCCATCAGGCGCTTGATCACGTTTGGGTGGTTGATAATGAAGGCAATCAAGATATTCAAGCAAGTCCAGAAGCAATTGAGGCCATTTTATCGGCTGATTTAATTGTTTATGGGCCGGGATCATTGTTTACCTCAATTTTGCCAAACATTGTTGTCCCTGGAATCCGCGAAGCCTTACAAAAGACCAAAGCCAAGCAGGTTTACATTGCCAACATCATGACCCAAAAGGGTGAGACGGATGCCTATACCGATGCCCAACATTTGCAAGTTTTGAACAAGCACCTGCAAGCACAGTTAGTTGACTACGTCTTAACTAATGATCAAGAAGTGCCGGCAGACTTTGTTGATTATCAAAAATGGGGTGAAATTTCAAAGCAGGTAATCCAAGACCCAGAGGCTATCGAACAAGAGGGGGCCAAGGGCATCTCTGGCGACTTCTTAGCCCTACGTGATGCTGGTGCCTTCCATGATGGTCAAAAGGTGACCGATGTTCTATTATCCTTAGTGGAGGAGTAAATGTCTTACGCGGCAGAAGTGAAAAAAGAATTAACCGGTCGAATTGTCTCAAATGATGCCGCCAAGTCAGAATTGGCAGCACTGCTGCAGATGAACGGTGTTTCCACTTGGGGGATGAGCCAAGAGGTTCGGGTCCAAACGGAAAACCCCGCCATTGCCCGGCGTATTTATACTTTGATTAAGCAGCTTTATCCAGCGGTGCCGGTCGACGTTCAAGTTAACAAACGGGTCGCCCTGACGGAGCGGAAAACCCTGATTGTGGTTTTGCAAAATCAGGTCGCGGATATCTTGGAAGACCTAGGAGTCGACCCGCTCGGAATTGACCAAGAGGTACCCGCTTGGTTACTGAATAACGAAGAAAAGAAACAGGCCTTCTTACGCGGTGCCTTTCTGGCTGCCGGTTCGGTCAATTCACCTGAAAAAGCCAATTATCATTTGGAAATCTATACTAGTCATGAGGCTTTAGCCGAGCAGTTGGTGACCCTGATCACGGGCTTTGACTTGCCGGTCAAAGTTGCTGACCGCCATTCGGGCTACATTGTTTACATGAAGCGGGCCGAAAAAATTGTTGATTTTTTGAAACTGATTGGGGCAGTCGAAACGATGCTCCACTTTGCCGATATTCGGATTGCTCGGGATACGAGAAATTCGGTGAACCGCGTCAATAACGCTGATATGGCGAATTTGCAGCGGACCGCCGTAGCGGCGAATAGCCAGGTTCAGGCAATCCTAACCATTCAAGGTAAGATTGGTGACTTGGATGATTTACCACCAAAGCTGGCCGACTTTGCTCGAGCGAGACTGGAACACCCGGATGGGTCGCTGGCGGAAATTGGGGATGTCTTAGAGATTTCCAAGTCGGGTGCTAATCACCGGATGCGTAAGCTGGCTAAGTTAGCCAAAATGATTGAAGAACAAGAAGACTTTAATCTGGATGATATTTAATGTTGTTAAAGTAGGCGAAGACTTTGGCGTTGTTTGAAAAATGCGTTACAATGTTGTTCTAAGAAGAGAAATAAAGGAGTACTGCTATGTGGCCAGGAGTAATTGAACAAACTGCAAACGGACGTGAATCTTATGACTTGCCCTCACGTTTGCTAAAGGACCGAATTATTTTGGTCCAAGGAGAGGTCGAGGATAGCATGGCAACTTCAATTGTTGCACAATTGCTATTTTTGGAAGCTCAAGATCCTGAAAAAGAAATTTCTATGTATATTAACTCACCGGGTGGTTCTGTGACGGCCGGTTTGTCAATTACCGATACGATGAACTTCATCAAGGCACCGGTCACGACCATTGTTATGGGACTGGCTGCCTCGATGGGAACCATCATTGCCGCATCTGGTGAAAAGGGTCACCGTTTCATGTTGCCAAATGCGGAATACTTGATTCACCAACCAATGGGTGGTGCTGCCGGCGGTACCCAACAAACAGATATGGCCATTATTGCTGACCAATTGACTAAGACTCGTAACAAGTTAAACAAGATCTTGGCTGATGGTTCAGGCAAGAGCCTAGATGAAATTGCGCATGATACGGAGCGTGATTTCTGGATGTCGGCTGAAGAAACGCTGAAATACGGTTTGATTGACGGAATCATGGAAAAAGCCGGCGAAAAGCCAATAACTTTGAAAAATAAGTAAAATCATCACATATTTTGATGAATTGTAGTGTATAATATTGTTAGATATTTAATTTGGAGGACGAAAATGAAAATTTTTGCTTACGGAATTCGCGATGATGAAAAGCCAGCTTTGGAAGATTGGGAAAAGCAAAACCCTGAAGTAACGGTAGAATACACACAGGAATTGTTGACGCCCGAAACTGCTAAGTTAGCTGCAGGTTCTGACTCAGCAGTTGTCTACCAACAATTGGACTATACAAAGGAAACTTTGGAAGCCCTTGCAGCTGTTGGTGTAAAGAACATGTCTTTGCGTAACGTTGGTACGGACAACATTGATTTTGATGCCGCTAAGGAACTTGGCTTCAACATCTCAAACGTTCCCGTTTACTCACCAAATGCTATTGCAGAACACTCAATGATTCAATTGTCTCGTTTGCTCCGTCGTACGAAGCCAATGGACGAAAAGGTTGCTAAGCACGACTTGCGTTGGGCACCAACTATTGGTCGCGAAATGCGCATGCAAACTGTTGGAGTTATCGGAACTGGTAACATCGGTCGTAAGGCCATCAACATCTTGAAGGGATTTGGTGCTAAGGTTATCGCCTTTGACAAGTTCCCTAACAAGGAATTGCAAGAAGAAGGATTGTACGTTGATACTTTGGATGAATTGTTTGCACAAGCAGACGCCATCTCATTGTACGTTCCTGGTGTTCCTGAGAACCATCACTTGATCAACAAGGAAAACATCGCTAAGATGAAGGACGGCGTTGTTTTGGTAAACGTTTCTCGTGGAAACTTGGTTGATGTTGACGCTGTTATCGACGGTTTGAACTCAGGTAAGGTTTCTGACTTCGCAATGGACGTTTACGAAAACGAAGTTGGTTTGTTCAACGAAGACTGGTCAGGTAAGGAATTCCCTGATCCAAAGATCGCTGACTTGATTTCACGTGACAATGTTTTGGTTACGCCACACATTGCCTTCTATACTACTAAGGCCGTTGACGAAATGGTTCACCAATCATTTGATGCCGCTGTATCATTTGCTAAGGGTGAAACACCTGCAATCGCTGTTAAGTTTTAATTGATTTGAAAGAGCTAGGAATGATTATTCCTAGCTCTTTTATTTTTAATTGAACAACCATTAGCTTCACAGTCCAATAGGCGGTTTTTAGTCGATGAATTATCTTGTTATAATTAGACAACTTAGTTGACCTTTTTAGCAGGAGAGCGTAAAATACTTTTATTGTAAATTTACTAAATGGAGGACAAAATGAAAGTTTTTGCTTATGGAATTCGTGAAGATGAAAAGCCGGCCCTAGAGGAATGGAAAAGCCAGCATCCTGATGTGACAGTGGCTTATACACAAGAAATTTTGACTCTGGCAACGGTTGATCTAGCGAAGGGCTTTGACGCCATTAACGTTTTGCAACTAACGGCCTACAGCGAAGAGCTATTAACAGCTCTAGCAAATATCGGTATCAAGAGTATATCGCTGCGAAATGTCGGAACGGACAATGTTGACTTTACAGCGGCCAAAAAGCTCGGTTTCCGCGTATCAAATGTGCCAATGTATTCGCCAAATGCGATTGCGGAACACTCGATGATTCAACTATCACGATTATTGCGGCAAACTAAGCCAATGGACGCCAAGGTGGCTAAGCATGACTTACGCTGGGCGCCAACAATTGGCCGAGAAATGCGGATGCAAACAGTCGGAATTATTGGAACTGGTAATATCGGTCGTAAGGCCATTAACATCCTCAAGGGCTTTGGGGCAAAAGTGGTTGCTTATGATAAGTTCCCTAATCCGGCGCTGCAAGAAACGGGTATCTACGTTGATTCGTTGGCGGACTTATATGCACAGGCCGATGCAATTGCCTTGTATGTACCGGGTATTCCTGAAAACCACCACTTAATTAACAAAAAAAGCATCACTAAGATGAAGGACGGCGTAGTCATCGTCAATACTGCGCGCGGTAACCTGCTCGATACGGATGATGTCATTGCGGGCCTTGATTCCGGTAAGGGTGGGTGCCTTAGCCATTGACGTTTATGAAGGAGAAGCTGGAATCTTTGACTTGGATTGGTCTGATAAGGAATTCCCTGATAGCCGTTTGGCAGACCTGATCGACCGAGACAATGTTTTGGTAACACCTCACGTTGCCTTTTACACGACGACTTCGATTACAGAGATGGTTCATCAATCAATGGATGCGGCTGTGGCCTTTGCCAAGGGTGAAGAATCAGCGGTTGAAGTTAAATTTTAAAAGTTTGTTAGCAATTGTTCACGGACAATTGCTTTTTTGTTGTCACTTATGAGGGCAAAGTCAGGCAAAAATGTCATTTTTTTAATTTTATTAAAACGATTATAAATTAACTAGATAAAAGTGCAAAATAATCAAAAAAAGTCGGGTGAATATCTGAAAAAATTTATATTTCTTAAAAAATCTGGTATAATTAATACGTTAAAAATAATACTTCACAAGAAGTGAAGATGGAGGAAAAAATATGACTACGACAGAACAGTTCTCTGGTCAGCAGTCACTCGGCGTTAAGGACTTCTTTTTCAAGGTGCTTTCGGGTTCAGCCCAAGGAATTTTGATTGGTGTCCTTCCGGCTGCCGTTATGAAATATGTGATTCAGTTCTCGGGAATGGGTAAGACCGACCTTGGTGCTGACTTTGCCGCGATTTTGACACTATTTACTTCAATGGTACCGTTTTTGATTGGAATGGCAGTGGCTATGAACTTCAAAATGAAGCCTTTGGATACCGGAATTGTTGCCTTGGCAACTTTGGCTGCTTCAAATTCAATTCAATGGACAATGGCTAAGGCCGGCAGTGTTCATCCATTAACTGGTAAAGCCTTGCTTGCACCAACCCGTTTGTATGTTGCTAACGGGGCCGGTGATGTTATCAACGCAATGTTGGTGGCCGGGATTGCCGTCGTTGCCTTGTGGCTGATTGATCGTTACCTTGGTGGCTTTGGTTCCGTGGCAATTATCTTGTCACCAATCGTTGTGGCTGGTGGTGTTGGTTTGCTTGGTAAGGAAATGGCACCATATGTTGCCCACATCACTTCATGGATTGGGGATATGGTTGAATCGTTTACCAAATTAGCCCCAATGCCAATGGCAATTTTGATTGCGATGGCCTTTGCCGTGATTATTATCACGCCAATTTCAACCGTTGGAATTGCCTTGGCAATTAACCTACACGGAATGGCTGCTGGTGCAGCTGCCATGGGTGTTGTTGCGACAACGCTTGTCTTGGTGATTAACTCATGGAAAGTGAACAAAAAGGGAACTACGATTGCCATCTTCTTGGGTGCGATGAAGGGAATGATGCCTTCAATCTTTAAGAAGCCGGTGATGTTGCTTTCATTTATGTTTGCTGCTGCTCTTTCAAGTATTTCAGTTGCGCTCTTTGACATTCAAGGAACATCAACGACCGCTGGTTTTGGTTACATTGGGATGGTTTCACCATTGCAATCAATGATCAAAGACTCAGCTATTCCTAGCTCAATCATCAGCCACTACATCACGCCGGTGGTTGGAATTATTGCATGGGCAGTGATTCCGGTGATTGCAGCCTTGATTGCACAATATGTCTTTGCTAACTTGTTGAAGTGGTATCAACCAACAGACTTGAAGCAAGAACTTTAAGCATTAATCGTTAAAGCGAGTCAGATGATTTATCTGACCCGTTTTTTCTTGCCTTCCAATCGTTTTTTCGATAAAATTCTTGGGTATCTTTTAATTTTTAAAAGGTAAAAAGATTAACGATTGTTTTTATAAAAATAATATTGTTCGTATATGGTTATTTTTAAAAGTAATTATGAGAAAATATACCAGCTATGTCCGAATATATGTTAAGATAGTTAACGTCAATTGTTATAGAAAGTGGAGGGCCATCATGGCAGAAGAAGACAAGTTGAACAGAGGCTTTGGCCTTTGGTCATCATTATCGCTCGTAATTGGAACAATTATTGGTTCCGGAATTTTCTTTAAGCAAGGATCCGTCTTGCAAACTGCAGGTGACACCAATACCGCCCTCTGGGCTTGGTTGGCCGGTGGAATCTTAACCTTAACGGCCGGGATGACGGTTGCTGAAGTTGGTTCACAAATGGCTGAAACCGGTGGAATTTATTCCTATTTAACTCATTTGTATGGAAAGACGGTCGGCTATTTGGCCGGTTGGATGCAAGTAATCTTTTATGGCCCAGCAATGATGGGGGCCATCTCAGCTTACTTTGGTGTTCTCTTTGTTGCCTTATTTGGCCTTGGTAGCTCATGGTCATTGCCAGCAGGAATGGCAGCCTTAGCCTTTGTGGGCTTGGTCAATTCAATTCCTAATCATTTTTCGGCCGGTTTTCAAGTGATCACGACGACGATTAAGATGTTGCCAATTGTGGCCTTGATTATTTTTGGCTTGTTCTTTGGTAAGCATGATGCACTAGGACAAACAGTGACAGTGATGTCTCATGGTAGCATGGGTGGCTTTGGTGTCGCCGTTTTGGCAACGTTGTTTGCCTATGATGGTTGGGTTACTTTGGCCAACATCTCTGGTGAAATTAAAAACCCACAAAAGGTTTTGCCAAAGGCCATTATTACTGGAATTTTGATTGTGATTGTTGCCTATATGGGAATTTCATATGGGGCTTATCGTTCATTAACGGCCAACGAAATTGTGAACCTTGGTGAAAATACAACCCTGAAGATGGCAACGAATGCCTTTGGCTACTGGGGTGGCCGCGTCTTGTCAGTTGCCATTTTGATTTCCTTAATTGGAACTCTGAATGGTAAAGTTGTCTCGTTTCCGCGGATTTTGTACGTTATGGCCAAAAAGGGTGACTTTATCTTTGCTAAGAGCTTTGCCAAGATTCATCATCGCGCAAAGACGCCAAACAATGCTATTTGGTTTATGGTCGTTATCGCCTACGTGATGATGCTGTTGACGGATCCGGATCAGTTATCTGATTATGCGATTTTCGTGACCTTCCTATTTTATATCCTGGTATTTATTGGTGCTTTCATTTTGCGTCGTCGTGATCCAAAGGGGGAAAAGCGGACCTTCTCAATGCCGCTTTACCCGGTTATTCCGGTGATCGCCATCCTTGGATCTTTGTATGTTGAAATTTCCGAATTGCTAAATGATTTGCATGGTGTGCTAATTTCGGTTATCATTATTTTACTTGGTTTGCCAATTTTCTGGTGGCTTAATCGTAAAAAATAATCGTTAGATAATCGTGAACTAGCAAAATATGGCTATTTCTTATACAAGATAAAGTTGTTTTGTATATTTCCTTGACCGATGTTACGGAAGCGTTATCTGTTTTAATATTCTTGTAATATTGATTGGGGAAAATAATAACCATGATGTTTAATAAAGTTTTAATTACTAGTATGGCTGTAGCCGGTTTAGCACTGACTGCCGCCAACTCACAATTTAATAAAGGGAAATCGACTACTGATCAAGCGGTTAAGACTGTTGGTTCGGTGAATACAAAAACGGTTTCAACTGCTGTGGATTCTTCAGTTAACGCCATTAAGACTGCTGAAGATACTGCTGCTAGCCAAACTGTGGCTAGCTCAGACGATTCACAAAGCAGCGAATCAGATGATAGCAATAATCAAAGCTCAGCAACTGTCTCAACTTTGGCTTCATCTTCTGCAACGCAGACAACCGTTACACCAGCAACAACGACCACAACGACAACCAGCGCATCTGCTTCAGGTGATATCAACTGGTTGATTTCTCGCGAATCTGGTGGAAACGTGAATGCGCAAAACGGATCATTCTACGGAATTGGTCAATTGTCACCATCTGCATATGCAACTTATGCAGCTGGTCAAAATTACCAAGGAAACTATGCTGTTCAATTACAGGCTATGCAAGGGTACATTGCTGCCCGCTATGGTTCTGTTGCCAATGCTATTATCCATTTCCAAAACAATGGTTGGTACTAAAATTTAGGAAATTACTTAGGGAGGGCTCCGCTTTGGGGTCCTTTTTTGCTGTCTAAAACAGGTGGTTTTCGTGTATAATAGAGCTAAGTAAACAAAAAGGAAGATAAATATGGCCCTTAATTTCTTGAAGCCAACCTATCTTGTCAAATCAGTTTATGATTTGTCAGTGGCTGAATTAAAAGACCAAGGTATCAAAGCAGTGTTGACTGATCTCGATAATACACTGCTTGCCTGGAACAATCCCAATGGCACACCAGAGCTACACGCTTGGTTGCAAGAGCTAAAAGAAGCCGATATTGAGGTTGTTGTTGTTTCAAACAACACTTGGGACCGAGTAAAAAAGGCGGTTGCTGGATTAGATGTTGACTATGTGGCCTGGTCATTGAAGCCATTGCCACGCGGAATTTTAAAGGTTTTGAAAAAGCAGGGCTTGAAAAAAGAAGAAGTCCTAATGGTCGGTGACCAAATGCTGACCGACGTCTGGGCGGCTCACCTAGCGGGGGTTCGTTCAGTCTTGGTCAAGCAGCTAGTTGAATCCGACATGTGGCAAACTTGGCTGAACCGGTCAATTGAAAAGCTAGCAAAACGAATTATTTATCGTAAGTTTGGCGGACCAATTTGGCATGATTCATTGGGTGTCGCAGCAGAATCAAAGGATAATAAGACAAATTAATGACAGAAGAGAACTTTGAACAACAAGCATCAGTGGCAACTGAAGAAGAAGTAAGCCAGGCCCTCGAAGAGGGATTGTACTGTATTGGCTGTGGTGCTTTGATGCAAGTAAAGGACCCAAATGGTGTTGGCTATTTGCCAATGTCTGCGCTGAGAAAGGCTCTGGCTTCCGAGCAGCTGCTATGCCAGCGCTGTTTCCGTTTGCGCCACTACAACGAAATCCAGCCGGTTGATTTAACCGATGATGATTTTGCCAAGTTGCTCCACCAGGTGTCAGAAAATCATGCTTTGATTGTTTATGTAGTCGATTTGTTTGATTTTTCTGGTTCGACGATTCCTGGCCTACCTCGCTTTGTTGGGAAGGATAATCCAATTTTAGTCGTGGCTAACAAGGTTGATTTGTTACCAAAATCCCTCAAGGAGCATAAGCTCAAGGCTTGGGTTCAGGGTCAGCTCAAGGAGCAGGGGATCAACGCGGTTGGTGTTGAGTTAACCTCTGCTGCTCATCCAAAGAATTTGGATGCGATTTTGGATAAAATTGATGAATTGCGGGCCGGCCGCGACGTTTATGTTGTTGGAACAACTAATGTTGGTAAGTCGACATTCATTAACCAAATTATTAAATCCAAAACCGGCGTGCAGGAATTGATTACGACTTCGCGTTTCCCAGGAACAACTTTGGATCAAATTGCGATTCCTTTGGATGATGGAAAAGCACTGATTGATACACCTGGAATTATCAAAAAAGACCAGTATGCTCATTGGGTGAGCAACAAGGACTTGAAGTATGTCTTGCCAAAGGCTGAGATTAAGGCCCGGACTTATCAATTAAATCCGGAACAAACACTGTTCTTTGGTGGCCTAGCCCGCTTTGATTTAGTTAGTGGCGCTAGCGATGACAGCAAGACGGCAGTCACGGCTTACTTTGAAAATAATTTGAAAATCCATCGAACTAAACAAGCAGGTGCATCAGAATTTTTTGAAAAGCACCGCGGCGACCTATTGTCACCAGCGCCAAAGGACGAAAATGTTCAGCTGGCCAAATACGAATTTAAAATAAGCGAAAAAATGGACTTGGTTTATGCGGGCCTTGGTTTTATTACCTTACCAGCTGGTATCCATGTTCAAGCCTATGCCCCTGAAGGGGTTGGCGTTTTCGTTCGAAAGGCAATGATTTAATGCAAGATTTAACAGGAAAACAAAAGCGCTACCTTCGTTCAGCAGCCAATGGCTTAACTCCGATTTTTTCGGTTGGGAAAGCTGGTGCAAACGTTGAATGGTTGGCGGAAGTCAACAAAGCCTTGGCTAAGCGTGAACTAATTAAGGTTAACCTTCAACAGGGGACAGAATGGTCAGCTAAAGACCTGGCCCAGTTTATTGAAGATAATTCAAACATCACGGTTGCCCAGGTGATTGGTAAAACCTTGGTGCTTTACCAAGCTGCCAATGATGCCAAGTACATGAAGTATTCATTAGAAGTTGAAAGCTTAGCTTAAATCTGGCCGATAGGCCGATGGGAGGTTTGCATGACCACTTTTGCAGAAGAATTGAAAACAATCGAAGAAAAAGTCAAAGCACATTTGTCAGACGGTCGTTTTCAGCATTGTTTACGGGTAAAGGACTATGCCATTAAGTTGGCTAAGGAAAATCACCTTGACGAAGAACAGGCGGCCTTAGCCGGCTTGGTCCATGATTATGCCAAGGAACGGCCAGCCGAGGACTTTTTAAAGGTGATTGACCAATTTGACCTGGATCCAGACTTAAAAAACTGGAACCGGTCAATTTGGCACGGGGTTGTTGGCGCTGTGATGATTCGAGAAGAATTGGGCATTAACGATCCGGCCATTCTGGATGCGGTTGTGAACCACACGACCGGTGACGGCGTGGCGATGTCTCCCCTAGCGAAAGTGGTCTTTATGGCCGATTACCTCGAAACCGGGCGTACCTTCCCCGGGGTGGAGGAAGCTAGGAAGATCACGGATCAGTCGCTTGATGCAGGGGTTTTCTATCAGCTAAAACACACATTGGCGTTTTTGGCTGATCAGGGTAATCCAATTTACCCGAAGACCGTTGCCAGCTATAACGAATGGGCTCGTCACTTTTCGAGCAAATAAGGAGAATGTATGACAGCAATCGATTCAAAGGATTTATTGCAAGCAACAATTCAGGCAATTGACAGCAAGCACGGTGAACAAATTACCGCACTTGATATGCGGTCAGTCTCATTATTGGCCGACTACTTTGTAATTGCCTCTGCCGGGTCTAACCGGCAGGTACAAGCAATCGTCCGGGAAGTCAAAGATGAAGTGCAAAAGCTAGGCGGCCAAATCCTCAATATTGAAGGTTTTGACCGAGCTGAATGGGTCTCACTTGACTTAGGTGATGTGATTGTTCATGTTTTTGACGAAGAATCACGTGATTTTTACCACCTCGATCGTCTCTGGTTTGACGCTGAGAACGTCGATTTGACGGAATACTTAGCAGAAGAAGTAAATTAAGAATAAAAAAGGTGGCTGGTGGTGCTAACAAGTTGTTATACCACCAGCCGCTGTCGTTAAAGTGAGATTTTGAAATGACGCAAGAAAACAGTTCCCCATACGAAACATTTGCTGGTCTTTATGATCAGTTATTTGACGCCGACTTGTACCAGGGTTGGCTTTCTTTTGTGAAAAAACGTTTGCCTGCTGGTAAAATCTTGGACCTAGGTGGTGGAGCAGGCCGGTTAGCCGTTTTGCTGGCTCAAAAGGGCTATCAGGTCGATTTACTGGATTTGTCACCGGCAATGCTCGCACTCGCCCAAAAGCACGCCGAAGAGAGTCAAGTTGACTTGCGGCTGCTTGAAGCTGATATCCGTGACTTTTCTGATTGGGAAGAACGTTATCCGGCGATTGTTTCTTTTGCGGATACCTTTAACTATTTACCGGGGAAGGTTGATTTTGAAGCAGGTCTCCAACAAGCCTATGAGCACTTAGAGGAGGGTGGGACCTTCCTCTTTGATGTGATTACCCCGTACCAAGTCAACGTTTTGTATGATAATTATTGCTACAATAACGATGACAACCCGGACCAAATTTTTATGTGGACGAGTTTTCCTGGTGACGAAAAAAATTCGGTCGACCACGATTTGAAATTTTTCTTGTACAACGAAGACATCGACGCCTTTAATTTGGTTCGAGAAGTGCACCACGAGCAGACCTATGATCTGGCCTATTACCAGAAGGCCTTAAAGCGAGCCGGCTTTACGAACATTCAAGTCAGTGCTGATTTTGGTAAAAAGGAAGCTGGCAGTGAAGACGACCGCTGGTTCTTTTCAGCGCAAAAAGGAGAAAAGTAATGAAAGCAGTTGGTATTATTGCTGAATATAATCCTTTTCATAATGGCCATGCCTACCACATTGCCCAGGCTAAAAAAATCACCGGAGCCGATTTAGCGGTGGTGGTGATGTCTGGTAACTTTGTCCAGCGTGGCGAACCAGCTATCCTGGATAAGTGGGAGCGGACCGATTTAGCCCTGCAAGCCGGTGCTGATTTGGTGGTAGAATTACCAGTCTTTTATGCTGTTCAACCTGGGCATTTATTTGCTGCAGGGGCAGTCGAGATTTTGCAAGCTCTTGGGGTTCAAGACCTAGTCTTTGGCTCAGAACATCCAGACGTTGACTTTATGGACCTAGCCAAGCAGGCCCAAGCGATTGAAAGTGAAGGGCAGTTTACTGACCGGACCCAGACCTTTGCTTCGGCCTACGCCCAGCAATTAGAAGAAAAAACCGGCTTTACATTGGAAGATCCGAATGATATTTTGGCCTTCTCGTATGCTAAGGCGGTTTTGCAAAGTGGTAAAGAAATGGCTTTGCATCCAATTGGCCGCTTGCAAGCTGGTTACCATGACCAAACTTTTGCCGATGACCAAGAGATTGCTTCAGCATCTTCAATTCGGTTGGCGCTGCATAAGGGTAAGTTTGATAAAATTAAAAACGTTGTGCCCGAAGCAACCTGGTCCGCTTTGACAACTAAGCCCAATACCTTAGACTTTGAAAAGCCGTTTTTTGAACTATTACGTTATCGCTTGCTGACAGATACGGTCGGTCAATTAGGCCAGGTTTATCAAATGGCCGAAGGCTTGGAACACCGCCTGGCGGGGGTTGCTGCAGCGGTTGAGGGACCACAGTCCTATCAATCGTTCATCAAGTCCGTCAAGACAAAGCGGTACACATTTGCCAGAATCCAACGGACATTGTTGTACACGGTCTTAAATATTAAGGTGGATCAAATGCAAGCCGCCATGGCTGATTCTTATATTCGCCTGCTTGGCTTTAACGACTTAGGCCAGGCCTACTTGAGTGCAGTCAAGCGCCAGGCACGATTGCCGATTATTTCGCGGGTTGATACCGGCCTAGCGAAGGCGAACCTGCGCCTTGACTATAAGGCGGGGCAAATTTGGCAGCTGTTGTCTGGACAAAGTCAGGTTAAGGTTGGTCAAGACCTTGGACGCAAGCCAATTTATCGACAAGAAGGAGAGTAAATGATGAAATACGCAAAGCAGCAATTAATAAAGTATCGCCAAAGTCCACTGCTGGTTGATCAAGATTTAGATTTACAAAATTTGATTGATGAGCGTTTTTCTGATTTAATTATTAATGCTCGTCTTGTCCATGTTCAGGGAACAATTCGGATGCTAGCAAACGAAGAAATCGTGATGGCAGTAACGGTGAAGGCTGATTTAACTTTACCATCATCGCGGTCACTAGAACCGGTCGATTGGTCAACTGAGGTTCAAATTCATGAAACTTATGTGACAACAGCAGAAGAATTGTCTAAGTTTGAAGAGGACGAGGCAGTTTTTGTCTTGGAAAATGATAGCCTTGACATTGACCAGGTAGTCCTGGATAATATTATCGCTGTGCTACCAAGCCAAATTCTGACGGCTGCTGAAGAAGAAGGCGAAAGCCTACCTGCCGGTAAAGACTGGCAGGTTATCTCTGAAGCGGACTTTGCCGTTCAGCAAGATGAGAGTCAAGAAGATGCTGCTAAAGAGGAGAAAACTCTAGATCCGCGTCTCTCCAAATTGGATGACTTTTTTAAATAATGAGAAAATTAGACGTTTATGGTAGAATAAAATTAAAACTTATTCATTTTTGTTCGACGACCCCTGAGTTGTTGAGCATACAGGGACGTCGTGAGGGAAATATATGAGTCGAATTTTAATTGTAGAAGATGAAGAAAACCTAGCTAAGTTTGTCAGTTTAGAACTAAAGCACGAAGGTTATGATGTGGAAACGGTGTTGAATGGACGCGAAGGATTGGAAAAGTCTTTGGATGAAGACTTTGACTTGATTTTGCTTGATTTGATGCTGCCAGAATTAAATGGTTTTGAAGTTGCGCGTCGGTTGCGCGAAAATAAAAAGACGCCAATAATTATGATGACGGCCCGTGACTCTGTCATTGATCGAGTATCCGGTTTGGATTATGGTGCCGATGATTATGTCGTGAAGCCATTTGCCATTGAAGAATTGTTGGCCCGTGTGCGCTCGCTTTTGCGTCGAATTGATATTGAACAAAATCCAGCAGACAAGTCACCATCCATTATTCGTTTCAAGAACTTACAGCTTGAAAAGGAAAACCGGATTGCCCGTCGTGATGATCAGGTGATTAACTTGACCAAGCGTGAATATGACTTGTTGTTGCTCTTAGTTGAAAATATCAACGTTGTGCAGTCACGAGAAAAGTTACTGAAAGAAGTTTGGGGCTTTGACACGCAAATTGAAACGAACGTTGTCGATGTTTATATTCGATACTTGCGTAATAAGCTAGACGACCCAGAGTCTAAGACTTCTTACATTCAAACAGTTCGTGGAACTGGCTATGTCATGCGGAGCTAAGATGACGGAATCAAAGCAAAAACAAAAAAAGAACTCACCGGAATTATCAATACAGACAATCTTGACGCTGGCATTGACGGTGGGTTTTTTGCTCCTTTTATCGGTGATTTTATTTAGTTTAAAGACGATTGTGGGCATCCATATTCAAGACGCTGTGCTGGAAGATATTAGCCACTGGTGGCTCCTATTAATCCTAGTAACTCTTTTTTGGACTGTCTTTTTAGCTTGGTTTTTGGCGCAGTTGCTGGTGCGACCGGTCAAAAATTTACAAAAGACGATGTTAGCCTTTGAAGAAGATCCATTGACAGACAGTCGGGTGACGCCGGTTGCCTATAACAAGGAGTTAAACGATTTAGGCCAGGTACAAAATTATACAATGGACAAGGTCCAGGGACTAATTCATTCCCAACAAGACTTTGTCTCGGACGTTTCGCACGAATTGCGGACACCGGTTGCCATTGTGAAGGGGCACTTGGAATTGCTAAATCGGTGGGGGAAAGATGATCCAGAGGTCTTAGAGGATTCGATTACTTCATCACTGTCAGAAATTCGGCGAATGGAAACTTTGGTCAACGAAATGTTGGTTCTCACTCGGGCTGAAAATTTGACGGTCGATGCCCAACCCGAAGAGACCGAGGTAACTCCAATTTTGGAACGGGTTTACCATGATTTGCAGATGGTTCACCCCGACTTTTCATGGACCTTGGACAATGCCTTGGATTCGAGTGCGATGGTGGGTGTTCGATCAGATCATTTGGAGCAACTATTAATCATTTTGATTGATAATGCCTTAAAATATTCGACTAGTCGAAAAGAAATTCACCTAGCCTTGGCTTTGGCCGGCGGTTGGGTTGAAATTGGTGTTCAGGACTTTGGGCAAGGAATTGCCGCTGAGGACCTAGACCGAGTCTTTGATCGCTTTTACCGTGTGGACAAGGCCAGAGTTCACCAAACTGGTGGAAATGGTTTGGGTCTAAGTATTGTGAAAAAAATGGTGGCGGCCTATGGTGGTCAGGTTCAAGTCGAATCAGCGCTGGGATCGGGTTCTGTTTTCCGTTTGCGTTTCCCATTAATTAAAGAAGAAAATAACCAGTAAGCGCCTTGCTTGTCTGGTTTTTTGCTTTCTTTTGCTAAAGAAGGGCTTTTTACAGCTATTCTTGTTATAATGGATGAGATTAACTAATAAAAAGAGGATTATTTTCATGAAATCAGCAAAGCGGACATTCACAATTTTGTTTGTCCTGTTAGATATTTACTTAATGACTGGTGGCTATGGGGTTCATGGCCGGATGTACCGATTTGTTTCAACACCGATTGCCCATATCTTGACGGAATTAGCAAAGGCAATTGGTGGGGTCAACGCAATTGGTTGGGCCATCATTATTTTGACGGCGATTATTCGTTTGATTTTGTTGCCAATCTTTATTAACCAGCAAAAGAACACAACGATTTCATCTTTGAAGATGCAAAAGTTGCGACCAGAGTTGGAAAAGGTTCAAGCAGCTGTTAAGAATGCTAAGACTAGTCAAGAACAGCAGGCCGCCTCAATGGCTTCAATGTCTTTGTACCGTGAAAACGGAGTCTCATTGACTGGTGGAATTTCATGGTTGACCATGGCCATTCAATTGCCAATCTTTTCTGGCTTGTACTTAGCAATACAACATGCCAATGGTTTGCGAACAGCAACATTCTTCGGTATGGCTTTGTCAAAGCCACAAATTTTGCTATCGGCAGCCGTTTTCGTGATTTATGCTTTCCAGGCTTACTTGTCAATTTTGCACATGCCTGAAGAACAAAAGAAAACAAGTGCGCAAATGCTTTGGATTTCACCAGTAATGATTGCCGGAATTACTTTGATTTCTTCTGGTGCCTTGGGCTTGTATTTCTTGGTTGGTGGTTTAAGTGTTGTGATTCAAGCGTTGACCATCCACTTTATGCACCCTAAGTTACTTGCACATGTTGAAGAAAGCTTTACAATTAAACGTGGGGCCGATGATTTATTGAAACAGTCAGCGCCTACTGGTTTTGGTCAAGACCAAAATCGAGTACGACCAGAAGATTTGCGCCCACGGGATGTAACGGATGACGATACGACAAGTCAGACGCCCGCAAAGCGTAATGCCGGTAAGCAACAGCGCCGGAACAAAGATTAATTAAAGGACGACAAATGGAACGGATTCTTTCCAAACAAAACGCAAAGGTCAAGGCCTGGGCAAAGTTGGCGACTAAAAAGGGCCGCCAAGAACAAAAGACATATTTATTAGATGGTTGGCACCTAGTGGAAGAAGCCATCAAAGCAAATGCCAAATTCCATGCCATCATGGCAACGGAAGAACAAATGGAAGCACATTTGCCAGATGTACCACACGGTGTACCCGCTTTTGAAATTTCAAAGGAAGTTGCTGCGCATATCGCCGGTTCAAAGACACCACAGGGAATCTTTGCCGAAGTGACTTTGCCTGAAAAGACTTTTGACCCAGCCTATGTTCATGATGGTTTGTGGTTGTTCTTGGATGCCATTCAAGATCCAGGTAACGTTGGGACTTTGATCCGAACGGCCGATGCCGCCGGTTTCAAGGGTGTGGTCTTGGGACAGGATACCGCTGATGCATATGCACCAAAGGTTGTTCGGGCCATGCAAGGTTCACACTTCCATTTGGAAGTTTTGCAAGGCGACTTAAATGACTGGATTGATGCCTTCGAGCAAAATGACTTGCCTGTCTATGGTTCAGAATTGAATGAAGCAGCTAAGCCTTACCAAGACATTCACGGTTTGTCAGCCGGTGCTTTGATTGTGGGAAACGAAGGCCAGGGCTTGAACCCAGACTTGGCAGCTAAGACGACGGCCAATTTGTACATTCCAATTCTTGGATCAGCCGAATCACTTAACGTGGCGGTTGCGGGTGGAATCTTGATGTTCCGTCTTAGTCTTGGAAATTAAGCAGATATCTGCTATACTAATCCTATGAATAGCGAGTGGAGGCGGTCTTTGTGGCTAATATTCTAACCATCCTTTTGCTGGTTGTCGGTTTTCTGCTAATTGTGACAGTCATGATGCAACCAAGCAAACAACAAGATGCTTTGTCAGCCTTGTCTGGTGGAGCAGCAGATTTATTTACCGAGCGTAAGTCACGCGGTTTCGAAGCCGTATTGCGTCGGTCAACAGCAATTTTGGGAGCCATCTGGTTCATTATTGCTTTGGCTTTGATGTACATTGCCGCTCATTAATTGAAAGGTCAGTTTACTTTTTTGTAGACTGATTTTTTATTTACCTTTTTTAGGAGAAAATTTTAGAATCAATGGAAATCAAACAGTTAAAAGAACAAATTACAGGATTTTTGCGTGCTAACCAGGGTCAGGGCTTCACCGCCCAGAATTTGGCCGATGGCTTGCGCTTAAATGATGCAGCGGGTTACCGTCAGGTTGTCAGCGTGTTAGAGGGCATGGTTGATGCTAAGTCCGCTAAAAAAGAAGGCGACACCTATCAATTCCAAAACCAGAGTGGGGAAGTCATCGGTGAATTTAAGGCCAACGATAAGGGTTTTGGTTTCGTCCGCTATGATGACGTTTTGCCAGATTATTTTATTGCCCCAGACAATACTGGTCAAGCGATGCAAGGGGATGCCGTGCGCGTTTCCACCGTTAAGCCCGCTCAGTCCGAAGACCGTGGCCCTGAAGGAAAAGTGGAAGAAATTATTGAACACGCCTACCAACGGTTGGTCGGTGTCTTTACTTCTGGTTCACAGCAAAAAGGAATTCTTGGCCAAATTCGTTTGAACGACAAAAAGGCCGGTTCGTACCAGGTGTTGGTCTCTCAGGCGTCCGCTGATTTGGAATTGCATGATGGCCAGGTGGTGGTGGCAGATGTTGCCCGTTTTGCTGATAAAGTGAATCCAAAGCAATTATTGGTTAAGGTGACGCAGATTTTGGGTTATGAAAACGAACCCGGCATGGATATCATGCAAATCGTTGAGAATAAGAAGGTACCAAATTATTTCCCTGATGAAGTGATGGCCGAAGCTGATGCGATTCCAAATGAAGTCCAACCAGAAGAATGGCAGGGCCGTGTTGACGCAACGGACCAACCACTGGTAACGATTGATGGTGCCGACACCAAGGATATCGATGATGCCGTCGTTGTTTGGAAAAAGGATAATGGCAATTATCATCTCGGTGTTCACATTGCCGACGTTTCCCACTATGTTCGTCCGGGCTCTGCAATCGATAAGGAAGCCTATAACCGTGGCACCTCTGTTTATTTGACGGACCGCGTCATTCCGATGCTGCCACAAAAGTTGTCAAACGGGATTGCTTCTTTGAATCCCGATGTGGTTCGCTTGGCGATGTCAGTTGAAATGGAAATCGATTCGCAAGGGCGAATAGTCAAGCACGATATCCACCAATCTGTGATTAAGTCGCATGCTCGGATGACTTACACGGCCGTTAATGAAATTTTGGCTGGTAAAGAAGATACCCGCGCTCAGTACGAAGGCTTAGTGCCGATGTTTGAGGAAATGGGCGAATTGCACCAAATCCTTTACAAGATGCGGTCACGCCGTGGGGCAATTGAATTTGATACCCCAGAAGCATCGATTGTGGTCGACCAAGACGGTAAGGCCATTGATGTGGTCGTCCGTGAACGTGGCACTGCCGAACGCATGATTGAATCCTTCATGTTGGCTGCTAACGAGACGATTGCTGAGCACTATGACCGTCTTAAGGTCCCATTCTTGTACCGGATTCACGAAGTGCCGGATGAAGACCGTGCCCAGTCATTCTTTGAATTTGCTAAGACGTTAGGTTATCCCGTTCAAGGTGATCCAGCCAAGGTGACACCAATGATGTTGCAAGGCTTGATGGAACGCGTCAAGGATGACCCAGCCGAGCAAATGATTTCGACAATGATGTTACGGGCCATGAAACAGGCCAAGTATTCACCAGACCCAATGGGACACTTTGGTCTGGGGGCTGATTACTATACTCACTTTACATCACCAATCCGTCGTTACCCTGATTTGACGGTTCACCGCTTGATTAAGTGGTATGCCGCCAATGGTACTGGTGTCGAAGCACAGGAAAAGTATGCTTCACACTTGGGCCAAATTGGTGAAGACACTTCAACGCGCGAACGTCGAGCCATTGATACAGAGCGTCTGGTTGACGCGATGAAGAAGGCCGAATACATGGAAGACAAGGTCGGCCAAGAATTTGACGGGGTGGTCAATGCCGCCTTGAAGTTTGGTCTCTTTGTTTCTTTGGAAAACACGGTTGAAGGCTTGGTTCACATTTCAAACTTGACGGATGACCATTACGAGTATGATGAAAAGCATGCCGCCTTGATTGGTCGGTCAAAGCACCATATTTTCCAAATTGGGCAAAAGGTCCGGGTCAAGGTTTTGCGGGCTAACAAGGAAGAATCAACAGTTGACTTCATTTTGTTAAACCCCAATGAGGCACCAACGACCGAAATTCGTGTGCCACAAAAGGACAACGGCAAATTTGGTCGTGGCCGCGGCCGTGGCAATGGGAACCGCCGTAATCAGGGGCGTTCTGATAAAGGCCAAGGGGGCAAGTCTGATGGCCAACGTGGTGATGCTAACCGCTCTAAGCGCCATGGTGGCCAGGGTCAGAGTAAATCTCATGCCGGAAGTCAATCAGGTCAGGCCAAACGGTCTAATCAAGGCCAGGCAGGCAAACGTCCTAGTCAGGGACCAAAGCAGGGTGGACAACACCAATTTAAGGTCAAGCAGCGACCATCTTAAGCTGTTAGCCTAAGAAAGGGGGCCGCATGGCAAAAAAGAAAACAACGCAAGATCCTGCCTTAGCGCAAAATCGCAAAGCGCGTTTTAATTATGCTATCGAAGACACCCTGGAGGCCGGGGTCGTCTTGACTGGAACCGAAATTAAGTCTGTTCGGGCCGGTCAAATTACGATTGGCGATGGTTTTGTTACCATTAACGGTGGTCAGGCAATCTTGACGAATGTGCATATTGCCCCATATGAAAATGGGAACCAGTTCAATGTTGACCCATTGCGCAACCGGGTTTTGCTCTTGCATAAAAAGCAAATCGTCCGGCTGGCAGTTGAGGCCAAAGAGGCTGGTGTGACGATTGTGCCCCTGAAAGTCTACCTAAAGCACGGCTTTGCCAAGGTGCTTTTGGGAATTGGACGAGGGAAAAAGCAATATGATAAGCGCCAATCGATTAAAAAACGTGATCAAGAACGCGATTTAAACCGCCGTTTTAAGAATTAACGTTAAATTTAAAAAGTTTTGTTCTTCGGAACAAAACTTTTTTTATGTGCTAGAAGCTGAAGAAAAAAGATATTAGCCATTTGTAGCTTTTTTATTTAAAAAAACAAAAATTTGACATATTGTTTTCTAATTGACCCAAAGCCAGTTTTTGTCTATACTAGAAATGTGAATTGTCAACAATTCACAATGCTGAAAGGAAGAAAATACGATGGGTATGATTATTATTTCAGCGTTCTTTGCTTTAGTAATCGGTTTAGCTGGTGGCTATTTAACGAAGCGTATCTTAGATAAGATTCGCTTAGATAGCGCTAAACAGGTTGCAGCAAACATTTTAAAACAAGCAAATGATGAAGCCAAAAGTATTAAGCGGGCTGCAGAAGTCGATGCAAAAGACATCGCGCAGAAGTATCGCCATGATGTTGAACAGTCTTTGACTGGTCGCCAACAAAAAGTCGATGCACAAGAAGCGCGTTTGCAAGACCGAATTGATACTTTGGATAAAAAAGACGCAACTCTGAATCAACGTGATGCTTCTTTGATTCAAAAAGAAAATCAGGTTCAGGAACACTTAGCGGATGCTGAGCAAAAGTCCGAAGCAGCCAATCAAGCATTGGTTGCTCAGGAAACGAAGCTTCAAGAAATTGCCGAATTAACTAAAGAACAGGCCAAGGAAGTGATTTTGACTGAGTCAAAGGCTCAGTTGGATCGCGAACGGGCTGCGTTAATTCAAGAATACGAAGTTGATGCTAAGAGTGAAGGGGAACGCCGGGCTCGAAACCTGGTGGTGGAAGCCATTCAGCGTTCTGCTGCTGATACTGTGTCCGATGTGACTGTATCGGTGGTCAACCTACCTGGTGAAGAGATGAAGGGCCGAATTATTGGACGTGAAGGTCGTAATATTCGGACATTAGAAGCTTTGACTGGAATCGATTTGATTATCGATGATACACCAGAATCAGTGGTTCTATCAGGATTTGATCCGCTTCGTCGCCAAATTGCTAAAAATGCTTTGGAAGCTTTGATTGCTGATGGTCGGATTAATCCGGCAAAGATTGAAGAAGCTGTTGAAAAGGCCCGCCGCCAAATGGACGAAAATATTCGTCAAAAGGGTGAAGAAGCGGTCTTTGAATTAGGATTACGTGGTTTGCACCCTGACTTAATTAAGTTGGTTGGTCGGATGAACTATCGTACATCTTATGGACAAAATGTCTTACAACACTCAATTGAAGTGGCCAAAATCACTGGTTTGATGGCGGCTGAATTTAAAATGGATGTTGCGCTGGCAAAGCGCGCTGGTCTCTTGCACGATATTGGTAAGGCAGTTGATGCAGAAGTCGAAGGTTCACACGTTGAACTGGGTGTTCGCATCGCTGAAAAGTACCAAGAAAAGCCGGTGATTGTAAATGCTATTGCCGCCCACCACGGTGATACAGAAGCCATTTCACCATTGGCTGACTTGGTTGCGGCGGCGGATGCAATTTCTGCTGCTCGCCCAGGCGCTCGATCAGAATCTTTGGAAAACTATGTTCAACGATTGACTGATTTGGAAAACATTGCGGATGGTTACCGCGGTGTCAAGTCGGCCTATGCTATTCAAGCAGGCCGTGAAGTGCGCGTTATCGTGGAACCGGCACAGGTAACGGATATTCAAGCAACAGTTTTGGCCCATGATATTAAGGCTGAAGTTGAAGAAAAGTTGGAATACCCAGGACATGTGAAGGTGACGGTTGTTCGTGAGACACGAGCCGTCGATTACGCTCGTTAAAAAAGTCCCCTCTGGGGGCTTTTTCATTTGGAATCTGTGGAAAACCTGACTTAAAGGCTAAAGTTTGCTACAATGAAGTACAAATTACTGTTGCAGCATAATCGGGAGGAATATATGACCGTTGGAGAAATTTCGTTACTAATTTTTGCCTTAGCTTTCTTGCTATTGGTCGTCTTTATTGGCATCTTTTTATTGCGTTTGACGCGGTCGGTCACTGTCTTAACCGACGATATTGATACGCTGACGCGGTCATCAAATGAGGTTTTAGCCAATACCAATATTCTTTTAGATGATGTGAATGATAAGTTGGCGACACTGGATGTGACTGTGCAAACGGCAGCCGAACTATCTGAGACAGTTTCTGATTTGAATTCTTCTGTGCGCAAGGCCTCAACCAATCTTTCGGGCTTGGGAACATTGTCAAAGGCGGGGGCGACCTTTGCGTTGACTCGTTTCTTGAACTTGTTTGGTAAAAAAGATAAAAAATAAATGAAAGGAGGTCTATCTATGTCAAAATCATCAAAGGGTGTTGTCGCAGGTTTTTTGTTTGCGATGGGCGCTACCGCTGCCTATAAGTTGATGCAATCAAATGAGCGTCAAGAAGAGGTGAAGGTGCGTATTCGAGCAGGTAAGGACCAGGCAAAGGAAATTACAGAGCGCCTACAGCAAGCGTTGTCACCTTATTTGGAAAAGGCTAAGTCAACCTTGGACGAGAAAAAAGCTGATTTAGCCAATCAGGTAGTCGACCAAGAAGAAAATAGTCGAGAAGATATTGAATTAAAAGCAGCAGACTTATCAGTAACGGATGATAAGTGAGCTTACTAAAAAAACACTGATGGGATTGAAACCATCAGTGTTTTTTACTCATTAATTTGATCAAAGTTTCGCCAATTTTTCGGCCTTTTGCGTATTGGCGAAGTGCAGTTTAGCAAAGTGGCGCAGGTTGGCCTTTTCTTTGATTAGTTTGGCTGCGACGCGGTCGGTTTCCTTGCCGGCACCAATTGGTAGGGTCATACCGGCCTCTTGACTGAGGTGCTCCATCGACTGCAATTCAACGTAGCGAGCCAAAATCGAGGCAGCCGCCACCGCTAGGTGGAAGGATTCACCCTTAGTCGTAAAGTAAACGTTTTGCTCAACAATCTTACTTTGTCGATTTTTTTTCAAATAGCGAAAGTAAGACGAAGGGGCCACAAATTGATCAATCAGAAAGCCATCCGGTTGAGTTGGCTGTATCTTTTCTAGGACGGTTTGCAAGACAAAGTTATGGGATAAAGCCTTCATGGCGACGATGTTTTCCCCTTTTTCCTGCAATTCGTTGTACTTTTCGGGCATCAGATTGACGACATGGTGGGGGAGGCGGTCAATAATTTGCGGTGCAATTTTTAGCATCTTTTCGTCCGTGAGGGTCTTGGAGTCGGCAATCCCAAGACTCTTTACCCAGGCCAGCTCCTCCTTGGGAACATAGACGGCCGCCGTGGTTAAGGGACCAAAATAAGCACCGGCACCAACTTCGTCTGAGCCAATCACACTCCAGTTGGCAAAACCAGCGGGAAGGTTTTCCCCCGGCTTGGCTTTACCGGCCTTAGCGGCTTTGGTAGATGGAGACTTACTTGCTAATTTAGATTGGTTGGTCGTGGTGGGTGTTGTTGGCCCTTGAGCCAAAGCCTGCCAGCGAGCAGCCTCTGTTTCCGCTTCTTGTCCCTGAAACATGACTTTACCGGATCGATAGGCCGTAATAGTCACCCCGTTAACTGCTGCACGGAAAATGCCGCCAGCTGGTGTCGGACTCACTAAACTATTTTGATAGTATTGCCGGCACTTTTTGATGGCATCATTGGGTAAGCTGATTACGCTTTGCATTGGGACCTACTTTCTACTAGCAAATAACGATTTGAATGTCTTAATTATAGCAGTTTTTAATGCTATAATTGACGTTATTGAGTACGAGAAATTGCGCATTTGTTCAAGGAGAGAGCTGCTGTATGTGCAAGTTAATAGGAGCAGTTTCATGATTTTAACGTTAATTTTTCTGGTCTTTTTGCTGTTAATGGTCTGGTCAGGCTATAGTGAAGGCTTAGTCCATGTTTTGGCCCGCTTAGCTGTTTGGGCATTGGTCTTTTATATGGCAACTGTTCTTTCAAAGCCATTAGCCGAACTCTTCTCCAGTTGGGTATCCGGACAATTTGCCCGGCCAGGTGTGCCGCAAACCGTTTCGCGTGAAGGAACACAGTTTTTGTCTTCGGGATTGGCCTTTACGGTGGTCATGATGGTTGGTTCGATGATTGGCCATTTCTTGTTGCGCCCAATTCGTTTTGTTCGCCGCTTACCTTTCTTAGGTCGGCTCGATGGTTTGCTGGGTGGATTGGTTTTTTTGGCAATCGGCGTGGTCGTTTCGTTCTTTGTTTTGCAGGTACTGTCAGTCTTACCAAACGCCTGGCTCCAAATGCAATTTAGTCAAAGCCAATTTTTGAATCAATTCTTGGATTCTACCCCTGTACTGTCGAATCAGATTTATCAGTGGTGGCTGTAAACATTAGAGGAATTTGTTTAGGATGAATAAAAAAGTCTTACAAACATTAGAATATGACAAGGTGAAAGACCAGCTCTATCCCTTTATCCAAACGGAACAGGGAAAACGCCTGGTGGCAGACTTGATGCCTTCATCTGATTTTGATCAGGTCTCAACGTGGTTGCAAGAAACCAATGAGGCTGTTTTAATTGACCGCTTAAAGGGTGGCCTGATTTTACCGGCTCTAGTTGACATTAAGGACCAAGTTCGTCGGTTGGAAATTCAAGCCAGCCTGAATGGTAGTGAAATTGTTAGCTTGGCCCAGGTTTTGACGGCCACGGCGGCCATTGCTCATTTTTTTGAAAAGATGCAAGATGATGACCTGGCGGGGTCGATTGACTTGTTGAATGCGCGGGTGGAAAACTTGACGCTTTTGCCGGAGTTAACGACAACCGTGCAACGGTCGATTGATGAAACTGGCCAAATTTTAGACGCGGCTTCATCAACGTTAGCCAGCATTCGGCGCCGGATGGTTGGCCATGAAAATGCTATTCGCCAAAAGCTTCAGTCCTATACTCGGGGCAAGTCGGCTCAGTATTTGTCGGAGGCAATCGTCACGAAGCGGGCGGACCGCTACGTTTTGCCTGTTAAGGCGGAATACCGTCACCAAATTCCTGGTGTTGTTTACGATCAAAGTCAAAGTGGGCAGACTTACTATATCGAACCCCAGGTCGTCGTCGAAATGGCGAACCAGTGGTCTGAACTACACGTTCAGGCGCTGGCTGAAGAGGACCGCATTCTAGCGGATCTTTCAGCGCGCTTAGCCGAGCATAGTGAAGACTTGCTTACCAATGCGCTGATTCTTGGACAATTAGACTTCATCAACGCCAAGGCGCGTCTGGCTAAGAGCCAAAACGCCCAGGCACCAGCGCTATCAAAGGACCGGTCGGTTAATTTACAACAGGCCTGGCACCCGTTGATTGGCGAACAAAAAGCAGTTAAAAATGATATTGCCCTCGGATTGGATTATCAAACCTTGATTATCACCGGCCCCAATACGGGTGGTAAAACAATTACGATTAAGACCCTGGGGCTGTTACAGTTGCTGGCCCAGTCTGGCCTTTTTATCACGACGGGGCGTCCCTCAACGGTAGCGGTTTTTGATCAAATCTTTGCCGATATTGGGGATGAACAGTCAATTGAACAGAACTTATCCACATTTTCATCGCACATGGCCAATATTAAAAATATTTTGGCCGAAACAAATGACCAATCTCTGGTGATTTTTGATGAATTGGGTGCGGGGACTGACCCACAAGAGGGTGCTGCACTGGCAATGGCTATTTTAGACCGGGCACGGTCTTTGCAGGCTAAGACGATTGCCACAACTCACTATCCTGAATTAAAGCTATACGGTTACGACCGAGACCAGACAGAAAATGCGTCAATGGTCTTTGATGTGGAAACCTTGAAACCCACTTATCAGCTCTTGATTGGTGTACCGGGGCAATCAAATGCTTTGGCGATTGCTAAGCGTTTAGGTTTTGACGATGAATTGTTGGCAGATGCCCAATCGATGGTTAATCCAGAAGATCAAAACCTGAATCGGATGATTCAAGACTTGGTCGACCAGCGCCAGTTGGTTAAAACTGAGCGGGCTGATTTGGCCGATAAGACTAAGCAAGTTGAACAAGAATCGGCTGACCTGTCCGAAAAGACTTTAAAACTGGAACAAAGCCAAGCCAAAGTGATGTTGGATGCCAAAAATGAGGCCAACCACTTGGTGGCCAAAACTCGCAAAGAAGCAGAGCAGCTCATTGCCACAATCCGCAAGGAACGTTTGGCTGGTGGCCAAACGGCTAACTTGTCCGAACAGGATTTGCAAAAGCAAAAACAAGCGATTGCGGCTTTGCACCAAACGGATCACTTAGAGAAAAACAAAATTTTGCAAAAGGCCAAAAAGGCGAAGACGCTGTCGGCTGGGGATGAAGTGGTGGTTCAGTCGTATAACCAGCAGGGAACCTTGGTCAAGAAACACAAAAATGGCCAGTGGGAAGTTCAACTTGGTATCTTAAAGATGCTGGTGGACGAAGACGACTTGGTTAAAACCGAAGCCACGGCCAAGGCCCAAAAAGAAAAGCAAAAGCAGCACAAGCAAAAGGTCGCAAAGACTGTTCATAACACTTCGTCAACGGGGCGCGTTCAAGCAAAGTTGGATTTGCGTGGTGTTCGTTATGAAGCGGCGATTGTTGACTTGGACCGTTACTTAGATACGGTGGTCTTAGCGAACCTTTCCTCCGTTGAAATCATTCACGGTAAGGGAACCGGGGCACTCCGGAAGGGTGTGACCGACTTTTTGCGGTCAGACCGTCGGGTAAAGGAATTTCACTTTGCTTCAGCAAATGCTGGTGGGGATGGGGCAACCATCGTCACCTTGCGCTAAGTGTTAAAATATAATTATTCATACGTATAAAACGTCAAATAAAGGGAGAACAGATGTCAGAAGAAAAGTATCCGGCTGGCGAATTTTTATCAGCACTTTTTCTATATGCTCATGACTTTAACTACAACCACTTGGTCTTTGAGGCGAACCGCTTTAAGGTCTCAGTGAACTTGGTTCGTCGGTCAAATACCTATGGAAATGCCGAGTTATTCTATGCCTCTGCTGATCCAAAGAGCTTCGCTCCCGTCATGTCAGCCATCAATCAGGCAATTGAAATTGCTGAATTGGAGGGAGACCGTCAGGCGAAGGTTATGACGCCGGATTTGGAACGTGGTGAACAAATTTTTCAGTTTAAACTACGGGAATTTGGCCACGGCCGTTACCAATTAGACTTGAGTATTTAAGGGGATTATTGTGAAACAAGGAAAATCAGCCCAAATTAAGGCGATGAAGCATCGCAATCAGCAGCACAAGTATAAGGAAAACAAGAAGTTGCCACCCTTTGACTATAATGAGTTTGCTGGCTTCTTGCGGGCCCGGTTCTTTTTGACAAAACGTCAGGCCTACCAACCGGAAGTCTTTGAAGTGGCTTCCTTTTTCCTGGATGACTTGATTGCCACCATGGTGCAGCAAAACTTCTCGGCCTTTACGAGCGATGAACGAGTGATTGTGAACCTAAACGAGGCAATGCAAGCCACTTTAGTTCAATCAACTGACCGCGATTGGCGCTATTTCATCTTGCTGATGCCTGTTTTGTACGATATTCAAGCTTTCTTAGCCAAAGAAGGACAGGTTTCACCAAGATATGGCGTTAAGACAACGAAATTTGATGTAAATTTCTGGCGAATGATTATTCGAACGGTGCTAGCGGTTAACTACTTCCGTTTCCAAGGTCAGGATGTTGCCAAGTTGATGGCCGAGTCATCGGCAATTGATGATTTGCAATTCAAGTTCTTGAGCCAAAATGGGGATGATGATGACTTCGATTTGGCAACGATTCAAGAAGTCTATCGTGGCTTAACCATTACGATGCCAGAATTGAAGGCAGCGGATGCCAAGCCATTGGTAGACAAGCTCTCGGCAGAGGAAATTCAGGACGAAGTTGACTTTGGTCAGCGAATGGTGGAAACCTTCGAAAAGACATCGACTGCCGGTGTCGTTTCCAAGCAAGAAATGGCCATGCTTGAATCATTGCATCGTGGCTTAGCTGAAAAGTTTAATGCCAGTCATCGCGACTGGACGGCGAACATGTTGGCTAGCTTTGTCAAAGATGACTTGTTTGACTACTGGCAGCCCGAATGGGATTCATTGGATGGCCTAGGTGGTGAAATTAGTCGTTACGTGCAGTTTTTGTCAGATAAAAAAGCCATCGATGATGGCCGTAAGATTCAACGCGGTCTCGAAGGACTTGATCATTACCTTGATATCGCTGCAGTTAATACACTATTGGGACAATTATCAGTCAAAGCAGTTGAAAAATTATTGCAGTCTGAAAAATAAGGACAAAAAAACGGTTGGCTTAGCCAACCGTTTTTTATTGATGCTTATGAAAATGAGATGTGCCGCAACAAATCTGGCATTAACTGGTGAAGCTGCTTACTCTTTTGATCTTGAATCAATAAGATACCAGCAGGGGTCTGAGATAAGACACCGTAAAAGTCTTGAATGTTTTCTTGATCGAAACCAAAATTCATTTGAACCTTAACGGGTTGTCCCATGTTAATGGCTAATTCTAAGCGATTGATCAACTCTGTGCTGCTTTGTTGGTGTTCTAAGGGCACCACAGCAAAGTGTCGACGCAAGCGGGCTAGTACCTGCTTGCCTTGCTTAAAGATTTGATTGTAATTTGGTCGGCTTTCAAGGTTAACTTGCATGTGACCGCCTCCTCTTTATCTGTTGACTTTAGTATACGAACAAATGTTTGGAAATGCAAGGGGTTTTGATGTTTAAATTTTTATTAAGGTGGTGATAAACCTTTATATAACAGCGTTTATTGTGGATTTTTTATGAGGCGAACAGACATTCTTAAAGGGCGAACAAAGCCAAACAAAGTATTTTGCCTAAGGCAGAGGTGAGAGCGGGTGCTGATTGATTTCATGCGAATTTTCTGGTAAACTACTGCTATTAGTAGATTGTATGTAAAGAGGAAGATTATGACACAACGTGGTTTGTTAATCGTCCTTTCTGGCCCTTCTGGTGTTGGAAAAGGAACTGTGCGTAAGGCAATTTTTGAAGATGATGGTGTAGACTTTCGCTACTCCATTTCAGCAACTACTCGGAAGCCCCGAGTTGGTGAAGTAGACGGTCAGGATTATTTCTTCGTAACGCGTGAACAGTTTGAAGAAAAGATTCAGGCCGGTGATATGCTTGAATATGCCGAATACGTTGGTAACTACTACGGGACTCCTCGTTCATTTATCGATGAAACCCTTGCTTCTGGTCGCGATGTCTTCTTGGAAATTGATGTTCAAGGAGCTTTGCAGGTTAAAACCAAGATGCCAGAAGGGGTTTATATTTTCTTGACCCCACCTGACATTAAGAACTTGCGTTCTCGTTTGGAAGGCCGGGGTACTGATTCTCCTGAAGTGATTGACCAACGGGTTGAAGCCGCTAAGGATGAATTGAAAAAAATGATTAATTATAACTATGCCGTTGAAAATGATATTGTGGAACGGGCTGTTGACCGGATCAAGGCAATTATTACTGCCGAACGGCTCAAGGTTAGCCGCGTTTTTGATCAAATTGCGGAATAAAGGAGTAGCAAATGTTATTATATCCATCTGTTGATAAGTTGTTGGAACGCGTTGATTCACGTTACAAGTTAATTGCTTTGGCCTCAAAGCGCGCTCGTGAATTGGATGCTGGTTTGCCAGCTACACGTGTGAAGTTTAATTCTAACAAGTCAGTAGGACAGGCTTTAGAAGAAATCGAAGCTGGGGACGTTGTCATTAACCCGGTTGTCCAAGACGAAGGGGAATAAGATGGCTGACTTTCCACAGTTGCACTTGGCTGATGCAACGGCTCAAGCAACTTTGAAGACCAACCGTGGTGATATTGATCTTGTGTTCTTTGCGGACCAAGCACCAAAGACTGTTGAAAATTTCTTGACTCATGCTAAAGAGGGATACTACGATGGTGTTGTTTTTCACCGTGTCATTCCTGATTTCATGATTCAAGGTGGTGACCCTGAAGGGACTGGCCGTGGCGGGGAAAGTATCTGGGGTAAGCCATTTGAAGACGAATTTTCAGATGACTTATTCAACTTGCGTGGGGCCCTTTCAATGGCCAATGCTGGACCAGCTACAAATGGTTCACAGTTCTTTATTGTCCAGGCCAGTCATTTTCCTGGACAAATGAAGTCAGCGATTGCTGACTTGCCAGAAGAAGTGCAAGCCGCTTACCAAGAAAATGGTGGGACACCTTGGCTTGATGGCAAGCACACTGTTTTTGGACATGTGGTTGCTGGGATGGATGTTGTTGACCAAATTGCTCAGGCAGAGGCTGACTATACTGACCGTCCGGTTGATGATATTGTGATTGAAAAAGTTGTCCTTCACTAAAAGTGAAGGACGCTTTTTGCTATAATGGGCTTGAATAGGAGACAAAACATGGATTATCGTATTGGACAACTAGTAACTGGGACGGTTACTGGTATCCAACCTTACGGTGGCTTCGTCAAGTTAGACGAGGAAACGCAGGGGTTGGTTCATATTTCCGAATTTAAATCTGGTATTGTGAAGGATTTACACGGTGAATTAAAAGTTGGCGACAAGGTTCAAGTGATCATTTTGGATATTGACCAGTACAGTGGCAAAATATCACTATCATTACGGCAAGTTGGAATTATGTCTTTAAAAGATACACCGATTATTAAGAATACCAACATTAAGAAGCATTTTTGGACGAATTACCATTTGGATTACGGTTTTGAACCGATTGCCTTGGCTTTGCCAGGTTGGGTTGAGGAAGCAAAAAAACGAATTGGTTGAGGTGACAAGATGACAATGATAGCAGCGACGGTTATCGCCTATGAAGATAACATCCCATATTTTTTAGTGCATCAAAAGGCAAAGCAAAATCAATTTTGGGCAGTTAAAGTCCATCATCATGAGACCAAAACCTCGATGGGGACAATTTTAGATGAGTTTGCTGCCATTGGCGTCAAAAACTTTGATGATTGGCGCTTGGGTGAGCTGACGACTGTTAAGGCAAATGGTCATAATGAAGCGCTCTATTCATTTCAGGTGCCGGATTATCATGCTTTGGAAAAAGAGTTACCAAAAGAATTAGTCTTTAAAAGTGCGGATGAACTCCGTGATTTAATGATGACAATACAGCCGCGGACGTTTATATCATTTGATGATGAATAAAAGAACGGACGATAGGTGCTGTATTAAAACCAATGTTCGGATAATAAGGCAAAGAAAAGGGCGAAAGTGATATTCTTTCGCCCTTTTATAATTCTTCTAAAAAAGTGCAAAATGTTGTTGACGACACACCTTCAGGGCGCTATACTAGTTATTGTTCGTTACGAAGCGAAGGTGCTTCTAACGAGGAGCTGGGGTCTGGCAACAGGAACCGGACAACAAAAAGTTTTCCAAAAAGTCATTGACAAGCGTTGATGATTCAGGTAAACTAAATGAGTTGCCCTAACAAGGCATCGCACATTGAAAACTGAACAAAACTTTGAACAAACAAATCTGTAACGGTGGCTACTTGGTAAGTAGTCACAAACAAATTTGCGAAGTCAATTCGTAACAAACAATAAACGGATAGGCGTTATCGAGAGATAATAACTAGTCAGTTTAATCGAAGAGCAATCTTCAAACTTTTAACATGAGAGTT
>NZ_FNWS01000002.1 GCF_900108455.1 Fructobacillus pseudoficulneus | reverse complement strand
GAGATGAGATTTCCCATCTAATTAATAGAGTAAGACCCCTCAGAGATGATGAGGTAGATAGGCTAGAAGTGGAAGCGTGGTGACACGTTGAGCGGACTAGTACTAATCGGTCGAGGACTTAACCAAAGAGTCAATGAGTAGCAAGAGGTTGATTTAGAAAAAAGAAGAGTAACGATTATTTAGTTTTGAGTGTAAAAGCTCAAGGTGTCGTGTTGATGGCATAGAGGAACCACCTGTACCCATCTCGAACACAGAAGTTAAGCTCTATAGCGCCGAAAGTAGTTGCCGGAACGCTGGCTGCGAGGATAGGACGACGCGATGCCGTACATAATTACAAAAGCAATGGAAGAATTAATTAATGATTCTTCTGTTGTTTTTTATTTACATACAGTTTAAAATATAGTCAATAGTTACAAGGATGCTTTGGTTTGGCATTGTAGTTAATCAAAGTTGAGGTGAATGCTTATGGAAATGGAACGAATTAACGATAACACCATCAGGGTGATGATCGAAAACGAAGATCTGCAAGATCGGGGTACTTCAGTTCGAGACTTACTAAGCGATCGCAATAAAATTGAATCTTTCTTTTACAATATTTTATCCGAAATCGATACTGCAGAAGACTTCGTTGATAACGATAAGGTATCCTTCCAGGTCTTACCTAATCAGAACGGTCTTGAATTGTTTATTTCTCGGTTGGATGACCAGGATGCCTTAAATGATTTACTAGCTAATATTGTAGGTGATCGAAGTGAGGAAAGTAATACGAGTCAAGTTTCATCAGAGGCTATCGATGATGTTTCTTTTGAACAAAAGATGGCGTTGATGTCTCGTGATGACCAGACGGTCGAAAAAAGTGAATCGGTGGTTGGTCATGTTGATTTGGTTGAACTGACCGATTTTGAGGAACTGCTAGCGCTTTCTGAACGTTTGGCTGATTTCACTGGTAAGAGTACTGTTTATGCTTATCAGGACCGTTATATTATGGTTCTTGATACAACAGCTGCTGATATGGCCCGAGAGGCTTTTAACACCTTATCTGCCACCATTGTGGAGTTTGGTCGTTATTCACAGTTGAGTCAGTCCGTCTTGGATGAACATGGTCAAGTCTTATTTAAGGATAATGCGGTGAACGCATTAAATCAGTTTTTTGCGAAAGCATAAATTTGAATGAAGGGTTAAGCAAGGTTGATTCAAACCTTGCTTTTTCTTTGCCAATTAGGTGTCGGGCTTGGTTTGTTGTCTGAAAGTCGGTATAATAACTATATTATTTAAAATTCTGGAGTGAATTTCATGAACATTTTATGGACCATTACCCTGGTTTTGTTTTTCTGGGTTGTTTTTTATTTCTTGAGCAAAATCATTACTCGCTTTTTGGCAAGCAGCCGTGGGACGGTTTTGAAAACTGCTGCTTTCATTAAGCAACAAGATGAAGATCACGGACAACTTGTTGATGTTCGTGACAAAGAACCATACAAGCGCTCACATTTAAAGGGCTCACGTAATATGCCGGCTTTATCTTTTAACCAAGGTAAGTCAGGTTTGCGTCAGGATATGAATATCTACTTGTATGGAGATACTTTGCAAGGACCAAGTTCTGTTGCCAAGCATTTGCGCAAAGAAGGCGTTGCTAAGAATCGCTTGTTTTTGATGGCTGGTGGTTACCGTCAGTTAACTGAAACGAAGAAATAAAAAAGAATCGCTTAGCGATTCTTTTTTAGTAGTAATTAGAAGCGTGATTGGTGGGCTGCCACGGACTTACGAACGGCAGCTTTGGAAACTGCTTCGTAGTCTTCATCCGCTTTTTGTTGAGGTTTTTTCACCAATTTGTGGTAACCAAAGCCAGCAGAAACGGCTGCAATGGCAGAACCAACGACACCAGTTGCAAGTCCAAATTTAAATTCTTTTTTCATAGCTTATCTCCTAACTTCTTTTCTTCCATTATCGTTGAATGAATAAGCTTTGTAAATCCCCATTTGTTATTGATTGGAGTAATTATGCCACCGATTTCTGTTATCGTGATTGCCGGTCCGACTGCTTCTGGCAAGTCAGATTTAGCGATACAGTTAGCCAAAAAATATAATGGTGAAATTGTCTCGGCCGATTCGCTACAGGTTTATCGCGGTCTGGATATTGGAACCGCTAAGACGCCTGTCTTAGAAAGGCAAGGCATCCCGCACCATTTGTTAGATGTTTGCTTAATGACGGCTGATTTTTCGGTGGCCGACTTTATTGATTTGGCTGACCAAGCAATTTTGCAAATCGTAGCTGCTGGAAAGGTCCCAGTTGTGGTTGGTGGGACCGGCTTTTATGTTAAGGCTCTGTTGGGTTATCAACCCTTAGACTTTGCTAAATCAAATCCGGCAGAAGTTGCGAGAGATCAAAAGCGTCCATTATCAGTTTTACAAGCCGAATTGAAGCAAGTTGCTTCAGCAGAGTTATTACAGCAAGTGGACTTACAAAATAAAGACCGAGTAATTAGGGCTCTTCAAATTGCTAAAAACGGGAAGGTTGACCGACCAGAAAGGCCAACATATCGGCCATTGGTTTTGGCCCTTGATTGGGATCGAGAAGTCTTATATGGTCGGATTAACCGCCGGGTTCAATTAATGATTGACCAAGGCCTTGAAGCAGAGGCCCGGACGTTGTTTGAACAAGGCGGGCTTGCATTACAAGCTGGCCGCGGGATTGGCTATGCAGAATTTTATCCTTACTTTGCTGGCGAACAAAGTTTGCCAGAGGTTGTTGAGCATATCCAACAAAATTCAAGACGGTATGCCAAACGCCAATTAACCTATTGGCGGCACCAAATTCCTGGCTTACAATGGATTAATGGTGATGAGGCTTTTGCAAATGCGGATGCCAAAGTGAAAGAATTTTTAGCCGAATAAAAAAGGAAACAAAAAGATGGACTTTGAACAAGCATTACTGGATTTACGCAGTGGGAAAATTGACAAAATTGAAGTTGAGTCGGAAAATTTCCCGGCATTTCAAAAAGCCTGGTCAGCATTTCCGTATCAAAACACGGTGAAGGGAATTGCTCATCGGGCTGGTAAAGTAACTTATATTCGTGCAAAATAGCCTGTCGCGCCGGTTAAAGTATGCTACAATAATAATCAAGTAAACTATATTAAAGAATGGCTGGACTGATTAAACCAGCCTAATTGAGAGGCAAAATCGTGGCATTATCATTTGGACAACATAACGTTGGTATTGATTTAGGAACGACAAATACTTATGTATACGTCGAAGGAAAGGGAATCGTTTTACGTGAACCTTCTGTTGTTGCTCGTAACACTGAAACGCAAGAAGTAATTGCTGTTGGTGAAGAAGCAAAAGAAATGCTTGGCCGTACTCCTGCAAGTATTGCAGCTATTCGTCCAATGCGTGATGGCGTAATCGCTGATTATGACACAACGGTTGCCATGATTTCTTACTACTTGAACAAGGCTCTTGGTGGTCGTGTTGGAAAGCCTTATGTGACTTTGGGTGTACCAGCTCGGATTACTGCTGTGGAACGTCGTGCAGTGATTGATGCTGCCCGTGTTGCCGGTGCTAAGGATGCTTATGTCATCGAAGAGCCATTTGCTGCAGCGATTGGTGCCGGTTTGCCAGTTATGGAACCAACTGGTTCAATGGTTGTTGACTTTGGTGGTGGAACAACTGATGTGGCAACGATTTCTCTTGGTGGAATCGTTGCCGCTCGTTCAACGCGTTTTGCCGGTGATAAGCTCAACGATGCAATCACTTCATATATCCGTAATAACAATAACTTGGCAATTGGTGAAGCAACCGCTGAACGTTTGAAGATTGAAGTCGGAACGGTTTCAACTGAAGACGCTAAGTCAATGGACTCTGCTACTGCTCGTGGTCGTGATTTATTGACTGGTTTGCCAAAAACAATTGAAGTTTCTGCAGAAGACATTGCAATTGCTATCCAAGATCCAATCAATGAAATCGTGAATGCTATTCGCGAAAATTTGGAATCAACACAGCCAGAAATTTCTGCTGATGTTATCGATCATGGAATGGTTTTGACTGGTGGTGGCGCACAATTGCGTGGCTTGCCAGCTTTGATTGAATCAATTACAAAGGTGCCGGTTATTGTAGCGGAGGATCCTTTGGATGCTGTTGTTAAGGGCGTTGGTGAATCTTTGAAGTCTTTGGAAGTTTTGCAACGTAACTAAAAATTAGTGTCAATTATCTGTTTTAGGAAGCGTAGCGCCGTGCGCTGCGCTTTTGTTTTCAAAACGGATTGAGTGGAGAGGATTATTCCATGCGTAAGTTATTTTCATCCAAAACAGTAGTTATTCTGATGGTTGGCTTTTTGGTGATTGTCGGTTTAATTACTGGGTCCAACTGGTGGGCTAATAAGACGAACACGCCACCGTTGTTCCAACGAATGGTCAATGACATTACTGGTGGGGTTTCGCGAGTGATTTCCGCACCAACCAATGCCATTGGTACTCGAGCTAATTCATTGTCAAATTTGCTATCCACATTTGACGAAAACAAAAAGTTGAAGTCAAAACTTGATGGTTATGCTCAAACTCAAGTTCGTCTCCAAACCTTGGAAGACGAGAATAAGTCGTTGAAGAAGCAACTGGATTTGAAGGCATCGTTGACCGATTACGATACTGTCTCAGCAGTGACGATTGCCCGCTCACCAACGACCTGGCAGTCTCAACTTGTGATTAACAAGGGGGCCAAGTCTGGTATTAAAAAGGGAATGCCTGTTTTGGGCGATTCAGGTTTGATTGGTCGAATTTCAGAAGTGAATACGGTCAATTCAAAGGTGACGTTGGTTTCTGATTCAAGTGAAGATACCAACCGCTTTGCGATTACCGTCAAGGGTAGTCAAGGCGACGTCAACGGGATTATTACCGATTACGATGTCAATCAAAAGCTTTTAGTGATGGGACAAATTACCGAAACACAGGCCATTAATCCGGGTGATAAAGTGGTCACATCTGGTTTGGGTGGTATGATGCCTGAAGGTATTTTGGTTGGAAAAGTGGCTAAGGTGACGACCGATGATTATGGTTTGTCACGAAAGATTTATATACAGCCAAGTTCTGATTTGAGCCGTTTGAGTACGGTTTTGGTTGCAAAGACAGAGGTAGGATCATAATATGGCAGGTTGGCAATTTATTCGACTACAAATTATTTATCCACTAATTTTGTTGGTTTTGTTCTTTGTCGATGGTAACCTGATGTCATCATTTGGTTCATTTTTACTCCATCCGCCAGTCCATATTATTCCAATGTTGACGCTGATTTGGCTCTTTTACGGTGTGCAATTCGAAATTGCAGATCATCTGCCATTTTATTTTTATGTGGTTGGCATTGGAGTGCTGTTTGATATTTATTACACTGAAATTTTAGGAACTTATACGGTTGCTTTTTTGGCCGCAACGATTCTAATGCAAAAACTACGGCCTTACTTTGACGAACGAATTATGTCTGGCCTATTGCTTTTGCTTCTTGGTTTATTGACCTACTTACTGGTGACCTATGTTGCTGGTTCAATCATCAATATTGCCAATCTTTCGCTGTTACCGTTTATTATTAAAGACGTTTTGCCAACTGCCTTTTTGAACTTGGTGATTGCGGCTTTAGCCTATTATCCTTCTTGGTCATTGTTCCAACGATTAACATAAATTTGCATTTTTGAAAATGCCTATGTATAATGACCATAAATTAAAACGTTGACCAGGCGAGTAGCCAATCGACCCTTTTCAGGAAGCCTGCGGGAATTGCGAGTAGGTAAGGGCGATTGGTGAAACACTCCTGGGAGTGTGCTATTGAACTAACAGTAGGTAGCATCGGTCGCAACCGTTATCTTGCCGGTAGTTAGGAAACTAACGCCATGAGGTTTTTTCAGTAATGAAGAAACAACGATGAGGTGGGACCGCGAAAATTCGCCCTCTAAGTGCTTAAGCGCTTAGAGGGCGTTTTTTATTTGCTTGGGACCATGGCCACAAAGAAAGTGGGGGAATGAAAATGAACTATTTTTTTGAAATTTTACCGGGGATTGCTTCCGGTTTGCAGATGACCTTGGGGGTTTTCTTTATTACCATCGTCGGCTCGGTGCCATTAGGAATTTTAGTTTCGTTGGCATTGCGGTCACCATACTTCAGTGTTCGCTGGCTGGTGAACGGTTATATCTGGTTGATGCGTGGAACACCATTATTGCTGCAACTGATTTTCTTCTACTACGGTTTGGCAATGGTTGGGGTTTCCATGACTCGCTTCGATGCAGCGGCATTCGCCTTTATTATTAACTATGCCGCCTACCTGGCAGAAATTTTCCGTGGTGGTTTGCAGGCAGTTCCTAAGGGACAATTTGATGCCGCCCAAGTCTTGGGTCTTAACAAGGCACAAACTTTTTTCAAGATTATCTTGCCGCAGGTTATCAAAATTGTCGTTCCATCATTTGGTAACGAAGTGGTGAATTTGGTTAAGGACACCTCTTTGATTTATGTAATTGGCCTGGGTGATATTCTTCGAGCAGGTTCGATTGCGGCAAGTCGAGATGTTTCACTGGTGCCTTACTTGATTGTTGGTTTAATGTACTTGATTATGACTGGAATCGTTACGGTGGCCTTGCGTCGCAGCGAGAAGCGCTTGAGCATTTGGAGGTAAGCCCATGATTCAAATCGAAAATTTGACAAAAACATACGGAGATAAGGTAATCTTCAAAGACTTATCACTTTCTCTATCTGATGCGGAAGTCTTGGTTGTCTTGGGACCTTCCGGTTCAGGAAAGACAACGTTGATTAAGACTTTGACTGGCTTGGAAGATGCTCAAGCAGGAACGATTGATTTGAATGGTCAAACCTATCCGGTTGGTGATCCAGCCTTAGCCGCTAAAGTTGGTTTGATTTTTCAAGACTTTAACCTCTTTCCACATTTGACGGTGAAAAAGAATTTGACCTTGGCACCGATCATAGTCAAGAAGATGTCAGTGGCGGCGGCTGAAAAAAAGGCCGATGAATTGCTGGCAACCCTTGGCCTAACGGAGCAAGCTGATTTGTATCCCTATCAGTTGTCAGGTGGTCAAAAGCAGCGGGTCGGCATTGCTCGAGCATTAGCAATGGACCCACAAATTATTGCTTACGATGAGCCAACTTCAGGCTTGGATGAAAAGGCCACCGAACAGGTGGTGCAAGTCATTAAGGCGCTTAAGAAGGCCGGCGTCACACAGTTGGTCGTGACCCACGATTTGCCGTTTGCTGATGAAGTTGCGGATACGGTCTTTGATTTTGAAAAGGAGGTCAAGCGCGTATGATTTCAATGAAAAAGAAAGTCATCGTTAATACGACGGTTATCGTGGTCTTCCTAGCTTTGGCGGTTGCTTGTTTCACCTTCTTATCAAAACCAAAGAACAACAGTCAGGCCGACCAAACGGATAACTGGACAAAGATCAAGCAAGAAAAGCTAATTACGATTGGTTTGGACGATACCTTTGTACCGATGGGCTTCCGGGATTCTGCCGGTAAGTTGGAAGGCTTTGATGTTGATTTGGCTAACAAGGTCTTTGCCAATTTGGGTATCAAAGTTAAGTGGCAGCCAATTGATTGGTCAATGAAGGAAACGGAATTGAACACAGGTAATATTGACGCCATTTGGAATGGCTATACCAAGACGCCTGACCGGGCTAAGAAAGTAGCCTTTTCTCAGGTTTACCACAAGGTTGCTTTGTCAGTCGTCGTCAAGAAGACAGCAGGTGTTAATAAGTTTTCTGATATGACTGGTAAGACTTTGGGTGTTCAAACAAGTTCGTCTGGTGAATCAGTTTTGAATGATGAGCCAAAGGTGTTGAAGCAGTATATCAAGAATCAAAAGCCCGTTGAGTATGACACGGTTGATAAGGCCTTTACCGACTTGAATGCGAACCGGATTGATGGTTTGCTCGTTGATGAAGACTACGCCCGCTACTATATCAGTCACCAAGCAGATCCTTCACAATACAAGGTTTTGACAGGTAGCTTCCCAGTGACTGAAGACGTTGTTGGCTTCCGTAAGGGCGACAAGCAATTGCGTCAGGCAGTTAATAAGGAATTGAATAAGTTGAGAGCAGATGGCTATATCCAATCTTTGGAAGATAAGTGGTTTGCCAAAAACTAAATTGTGACAAAAAAACGCCGGTTGGCGTTTTTTCTTTTGGATAAATCGGTTAAGATAAGCATATGACAAAAACGACTCAATTGGCACCCGGAGTACAGTTGCTCTACCTGCCAAAAACACAATATCAAACGGTCAACATCACGGTGACCTTTGCTCAAAAAGCGCAAACGAGAATGGCCAGTAAGCGAGCATTACTTTCCTATTTAATGGCGGTCTCATCCAAAGAATTTCCCAACCAACAAGCAGTCTCACAGGAACTGATCGATTATTTTGGGGCTAACTTTCAAACGAAGGTCTCAACCATTGGTGATTTGGACTTGCTGACGGCATCTCTACAAATTATTCAGCCCGGTCAGTTACCGGAATCTAATGATCTATTGGCTGAAGGACTGAGCTTTTTACAATCGATGATTTTTAACTTCGACTGGGAGAGCGCAAACAGTCAGGCAGTGATTAAGCAAGAAAAGCAAAACCTCACCCAGGCCATTTTAGGTCGGCAAGATGACAAGGTTGTTTTGGCTTTAGACGAAGCAAGGCAGTTGACCTTTGCTGATTCCGCTATCCAGGAATCAATTTTGGGGACAAAAGAAGAGGTTCAAGCACTGTCACTGGCGGAACTCCAGGCGGCCCATGCTGCTCTCTTGGCTAACGACCAAGTTTTGATTAGTGTCGTTGGGGATGTGGCTGAAGAAGACTTGGTGACAGCTTTAACGGCTTGGTCCTGGCCGACTAATCCAAATCGGAATGAGTTTCGGGCAAAGGTGCCACAGTTGGCAGACTTTTCTAAAAAGGTGCAAACAAAGCCTGATTTGCAACAGGCAGTTTTGGTGCAAAACTACCAATTGGGTCAAGGTGCCGCTTCTGAGCAAGGTTACTTTACTGCTTTAGTCTTTAATACCGTCTTTGGTGAAGGACCGGCTAGCTTGCTCTTTACAGAAATCCGCGAAAAGAATAGTTTGGCTTACAGTATTTCTTCACGGCTACAACCAGATTTGGCTTTGATAACGGTCGTTGCTGGCTATGATGCAGAACAACAGGATCGCTTACGCACTTTGTTAGCTGAACAACTCGCAACTGTTAAGGCGGGCCATTTAGCCGAAGAACAGCTGGTTGCCGCCAAAGCGGCGATTATCAATGATTATTTGGTTCGTCAGGATTCACCAATCTTTCAGTCTTTGTCGCTAGCGGCTCGGACTTTGCGTGGCATTAACCGCGATGAAACAGCCTTTATGAAGGGGGTCGAAGCCGTCACATTGGAAGAAATCCAAGATTTTGCAGCGACTTTGACGATAACCACAGACTTTGTTTTGGAACCAGGTAGGTGAGAAATGGCAGTAGTAAAAAGCAAACAACAGGAAGTGCAAAAATTCCAAACCATCGATGGTTTGCACGTGACGTTGATCAAAAAGCCGGGCTACCACCAGCTACTGGGCGCTTTGTCCACTAAATTTGGCTCGTTGATAACGGCATTTCGAGACGGGCAAAATGAAGAGGTTGTCATTCCGGCAGGGACCGCCCACTTTTTGGAACACAAGCTCTTTGATAAGGAAGCGGGGGATGCCCTGTTACGCTTCACTGAATTGGGGGCTGATGCGAATGCCTTTACCGGCCCTAATCAAACTACTTACTATTTTACGGCTACCAACCAGTTAGCCGAAAATTTGACTTGGTTACTGACCTTTGTGCAAAAGCCTTACTTTACCGAGGCCAAGGTGAGCCGTGAACGGGGAATTATTGAGGAAGAGATTAAACTCTACCAAGATGACCCAGCATGGCAGCTTTATCAAGGGATTTTGGGCTTGCTCTATCCAAAATCCCCTTTGAGCCTTGATATTGCTGGTACGGCAGAGAGTCTGCAAGCAATCAGTGCTGACTTACTTTATCAAATTCACGCTGTCTTTTATCAACCAGAAAACTTAGAGCTGACAGTCGTTGGTGACTTTGACTTTGAGCAAGTCCATCAATTGGTAGACCAGGTGCAAACAGAAGTAGCTTTACCCAAATCAGCTATCTCCCTGCCAAATGTGACACTGCTTGAGCAAAGTAATTTTGACCGAAAATTGCCAGTCAAGGTATCAGTGCCAAAGGCGGCCTATGGGCTCCGTTTGCCTACCCGTCCAAGTACTCTAACGGCAACCGACCGGGTTTCTGAAACCCTCCTAGGTGAATTGACCTTAGATTTGATTTTTGGTGATCAAACAACCTGGTTTCAGGAAAAGTACCAAGAAGGAATCTTTGGCGATGACTTCGATTATGAGTACACGAACCTGCCGGACTATCATTATCTGACCTTCTTTGTCGATGGCCAACACCAAGCGGAAGCTCAAAAGGCAATTATTGATCGCCTGGCAGAAGCGCAAAATGTTTTAAAGGTTGCAGAGGCAGAATTTGTCCGGTTAAAAAAAGCAATGGCCGGACAAATGTTAGCCAGCCAAAATTCGCCCGAGCGCTTAGGCTTGGACGAAGATTTAATCTTGTATGGTCTATCACTATTTGATAAAATAAGTTTGACGACACGTTTTAACTTAGAAGACGTATTAGCAAGCGGTAAACGACTTTTTGAAGGTGGTCGTTTGAGCCGCTTAATTTTAGAAAAGTAAGAGAAAAAATGACTGAATATTTAGAAAGTGAACTGAGTCAACAGTTAAAAGAAGCACGTCTAGGAAAGGGATATTCAATTGAGCAGTTGTCTGAATTGACCAAGATTCAACCGCGCTTCCTAGAAGCCATTGAAGATGGTGATTTGGATGTCTTGCCAGGAAAGTTCTATGCCCGTGCCTTTGCCAAGCAATATGCTGAGGCAGTGGGCTTGAACCCTGACGACTTGTTTGATGATGTTGAATTTGATCCTCAAGTTTTGGGTGATATGTCGCATGCTCACCGTGATGAAGACGGTGTTGTTCGTGCTGGGGTTAATAATACCCAGACCTTTAAGTCGCGCTTTCGTGGTTGGATTCCTAAAATTTGGCTAGCCATTATTGTTTTGGCAGTGATTTTGGTTGCCTGGTTTGTGGTGACTCGGGCTAGCTCTGGTTCAAATCAGTCAAACTCGAACACGCAGGTTGAAGTAGCTTCTTCTTCTGTGCCACAATCATCAGTTTCTTCATCATCAAGTAATAAGGCCGCCATTAACCTGGGTACAGCTCAGACCAATACGGCCCAGTTGACAACGACTTATAATGTTGCTGGTCAATTAGCTTCAGACCATAAGTTGGTGGCTAAGGGCCAGGATGGTGGCAGCAATTTGAAGGTAACGGATGGAACGGGTAAGGTCTTGTTTAATGGTTGGATGAACCAAAACGATGAAAAGACCGTTGATTTGCCTGCTAATACACCAATTGTTAACATCCAAGTGACTCAGGTCAGCCATGTCAACTTGACAATCAATAACCAACACATTGATTTGCCAAACTTGCCAACGAACCCGGCGGCAACGACCTGGAACGTTGTTTTGAATTTAAATAAGTAAGTGAGAACAAAATGAATTTACCAAATAAACTCACGGTTTTTCGAATCGTCTTGATTCCCGTCTTTATGTTGATTTTGATTTTTTTAAAAGACGCGACCGTGGTTAATCATGATTTGAACCTTTCCATTGGTTGGGTTGCCGCAGCAATCGTCTTTGCAGTGGCCTGCATTACTGATTTTTTGGATGGACAAATTGCCCGACGCCAACACTTGGTGACCAACTTCGGTAAGTTTTTCGATCCACTAGCTGATAAGCTTTTAGTAATGACCGCTTTGATTTATTTGACTGCCTTTCACCAGGTTCCAGCCTGGGTCACGGCCGTGATTGTGATTCGTGAATTGGCTGTTACCGGTTTGCGGACCCTTGTGGTTGAAAACAATGGGACTGTGATGGCTGCAGCTTGGCCTGGTAAGATTAAAACATTTTCGCAAATGTTTGCCATTGTTTTCCTTTACCTGAAGGATTGGCCATTTGCTTTGGTTAACTTCCCAATTGGACAAGTGCTCCTTTACCTCGCTGTAATCTTTACGATTTACTCTGGGGCTGAATATTTCTGGAAAAGCCGTTCAGTTTTTTCAGACGGATTATAAGCGCGCAAAGCGCTTTTTTCGTCTAAACAAATAGGAAGGGAAAAGAGGCGAACAAATGTTCGAAAAAGCCCTTGCTTTTTATCAAAAAAATCCGTACACTGTTGATAGACATTGAAGGAGTATCATGCATGGTTGCAAAAAAGACAAGCGATGAGAGTAAGAAGGACGGCCGTCAGGCAGCCTTAAACGAAGCTTTAAAGAAAATTGAAAAGAACTTTGGTAAAGGGTCAATCATGACGTTGGGTGATAACGCCTTGACGCAAGTTGAAACTTCACCATCTGGTTCTGTGAAGTTGGATGTTGCCCTTGGTGTGGGTGGTTATCCAAAGGGCCGGATTATTGAAGTTTATGGTCCTGAATCATCAGGTAAGACAACGATTGCTTTGCATGCTGTTGCTGAAATTCAAAAGAATGGTGGAACAGCGGCTTATATCGATGCTGAAAACGCGTTGGATGTTAAGTATGCCGAAGCACTTGGTGTTAAAAAAGATGAATTGTTGCTATCACAGCCTGATACCGGGGAACAAGGACTGGAAATTGCCGATGCCTTGGTTCAATCTGGTGCTGTTGATATGGTGGTTGTCGATTCTGTTGCCGCTTTGGTTCCTCGAGTAGAAATCGAAGGGGAAATGGGGGATGCCCACGTTGGTTTGCAGGCCCGCTTGATGTCACAAGCCCTACGAAAGTTAGCTGGAACATTGAACCGGACCGGAACCATTGCCATTTTCATTAACCAGATTCGTGAAAAAGTCGGTGTGATGTTTGGTAATCCCGAAACCACTCCGGGTGGTCGGGCCTTGAAGTTCTATTCAACAATCCGTTTGGAAGTTCGTCGTTCAACCCAAATTAAGGATGGAGCCGATGTGACTGGTAACTTGACCAAGGTCAAGGTCGTCAAGAATAAGGTTGCGCCACCATTTAAGGTTGCTGAAGTTGATATCATGTATGGAAAGGGAATTTCACAGACCGGTGAAATTCTTGATTTGGCTGTTGACCAAGACATTATTGACAAAGCTGGCGCTTGGTATGCATATAATGGTGAGCGAATTGGTCAAGGTCGTGAAAAAGCCAAAGAATATTTGGACGATCCTGAACATGCGGCATTACGTGAAGATATTTACACGCAAGTCCGGAATGCATATGGGATTGGTGACCAACCTGCCGGTGAGGCTGGGCCTGATGAAACCGATGCTAAAAGTGTAGAAAATCACGATGATGACGGTCTTACGGACGAGCCAATTATTTAGAAAAAGTAATAATAAATTAATATTAAAAAACGTTGGTAAAACGTTTTTTTTTGTTATAATGTGTTTGTTCTTAACTGAAGCGAATAATTTGATGTAACACATATTGTTCAAAGTAGTTTGGAATAGGTACTTGTTGTTGTAGGATAATCTTTTGCACCCAGTTGGGAGAAGAGGAATCATGCAAAGATCGCATCGTGGGTCATGGATAGTGGCCTCTGTCGTCGTTGTTCTCGCTGTAATCTTAGGTTTTGCCTATCAAAACCGAGATAAGCAGGGCAACACCGCACCTATCACTGCAGTTGGATCAACTGCACTGCAACCTTTGGTTGAAGCTGCCGGAGAGGACTATCAACGTTCTCATCCTGGTGTGTCGATTACCGTTCAAGGTGGTGGAAGTGGTACTGGACTGTCGCAAATTGCTCAGGGAGCTGTTTCCTTAGGGAACTCAGATCTCTTTGCCGAAGAGAAAAAGGGGATAAATACAAAGAATTTAGTTGATCATCGAGTCGCAGTCGTTGGAATTGCGCCAATCATTAATAAGCAAGCTGGTGTTAATAACTTGACACTGGCACAGTTAACCGATATTTTTACCGGTAAAATTAAAAATTGGAGTGAACTAGGTGGTAAGGACATGCCAATCGTGCTTGTCAACCGTGCCGCCGGTTCCGGAACTCGGGCCGCTTTTGAAAAGTGGGCCATGGGTGGTAAGAAGAGTGCTTCAGCACAAGAACAAGATTCATCAGGAATGGTCTTGTCGATTGTAAAGAGCACCCCTGGAGCCATCTCTTACGTTGCCTTCGCTTATAAGTCAAACGATGTTGTTCGGGCAAGCATCAACGGTGTACAACCAACTGATGCCAATGTCGAAGATGGGGCTTACCCAATCTGGTCATACGAACACATTTACACTAAGGGCAAGCCAACAGGTGAAGTTGCTAAGTTCTTGGATTTCTTTAATTCAGATCGTGTACAGAAAACGTACGTGCCAAAGTTGGGTTACATCTCAAATTCAAATATGAAGATTGAACGTGACCTACATGGTAACATTACTGCTAAGCAGAAGGGATAAGTCGGACAATGGATCTTATTACCGAAAAAATCAAAAAAACTTCGTTGTCAACCAAGCAAGATCGATTTGGTAAATTCATTTCAGCTCTTGCTTTGCTATTAATCACTTTAGTGGTTATCTTAATTTTCGGCTTTGTTATCACTCGGGGGTTAGCCACCTTTACGACTAATAAAATTTCAGTCAGTAAGTTCTTGTTTGGAACAAATTGGAACCCGAGTGTCGTTGACCCTAAGACGGGTCAGCCAGGTATTGGGGCATTACCACTCATTACTGGTTCGTTGGCGGTAACCGTCTTAGCGGCTTTGATTGCAACACCATTCGCTATTGGAACAGCTGTCTTCATGACAGAAGTTGCCAAGAAGCGTGGTGCGCGGATCATGCAGCCAGTTATTGAATTGCTGGTGGGAATTCCCTCAGTTGTTTATGGTGTAATTGGTTTGGCCGTGGTTGTACCGGCAGTTCGTTCTGTCTTTGGTGGAACCGGGTTGGGTGTTTTGTCAGGAACGATTGTATTGTTCGTGATGATTCTTCCTACTATTACTTCAATGACAGTTGACTCACTAAAAGGTGTTCCACAACACTACCGTGAATCAGCCCTTGCCATTGGCGCTACTCGCTGGCAAATGATTTATAAAGTTATTTTGCGAGCAGCAACTCCAGGAATTTTGACAGCTGTGGTCTTCGGAATGGCACGTGCCTTCGGTGAAGCTTTGGCCGTACAAATGGTCATTGGAAATGCTGCAAAGATGCCGGTATCATTGACTTCTCCGGCTGCAACATTAACCTCAGTTTTGACGATGGGAATTGGAAACACAGTGATGGGTACGTTGCAAAACAACGTCTTGTGGTCACTTGCAATGATCTTACTTCTGATGTCTCTAGTCTTTAACCTCTTGATTCGTTGGATTGGTCGAAAAGGAGAACTGAAGTAATGAAAGCAAAGACTGCTGATCAAATTGCTACAGCCGTAATCTACGCAATTGCTGGTTTAGTAGCGCTCGTGCTAGCAGCGATGCTGGCCTTTATCTTGGTTCGAGGAGTGCCACATTTGTCATGGCATTTCTTAACTGCTCAAGCTCGATCATTTGAAGTTGGTGGTGGAATTGGTATTCAATTATTCAATTCCTTCTACCTCTTGATTTTGGCCATGTTGATTTCTTTCCCAATCGCACTTGGGGCGGCAATTTACTTGAACGAATACGCAAAGCCAACTATCTGGACTTCAATGGTTCGTACTGCAATTGAAGTGATGTCATCATTGCCATCAGTTGTTGTTGGGTTGTTTGGATTCTTGATTTTCGTTGTGAAGTTGAAGTTAGGCTTTTCAATTATTTCAGGAGCGATTGCCCTAACATTCTTTAACTTGCCAATCCTGACTCGTTCAATTGAAACGTCGTTGAGTCAAATTCCTGATTTGCAACGTGAAGCGGGTGCAGCTTTGGGTCTATCCCGCTTTGAAACGGTGATTCACATCATCTTGCCAGCTTCTGTGCCATCGATTGTTACTGGGGTAGTTATCTCGGCTGGACGTGTCTTCGGTGAGGCCGCTGCATTGATCTTTACTGCAGGTCAATCAGCACCATCACTTGACTTTGGCGACTGGAACCCATTCAACTTGGCTTCTCCATTGTCACCATTCCGTCCTGCGGAAACTTTGGCGGTTCACATTTGGAAGATTAATTCTGAAGGAATTATGCCGGACTTGTCACTCGTGTCAGCTGGAGCTTCAGCGGTATTGATTATCGTTGTATTGATCTTTAACTTTAGTGCACGTCGTTTGGGAACACTTCTTTATAAGAAGTTGACAAAATCGTGAGGTTAGCATGACAGATAAGAGTCAAGAACTAAAACCAGTATCAGATTTTATTCCGGAAAAGGCACCTGAACGCTACATCATTCCGATGGAAGATGATAAGCACGAAATTGCCTTGTCAACGGAAGATTTGCAAGTTAGCTATGGTGATAAGTTGTCCCTTAGTGAAGGTGATTTGCGTTTTGAACGTTATAAGATTACTTCATTAATTGGTGCATCTGGATCAGGAAAGTCAACATTCTTGCGGTCATTGAACCGAATGAATGATGGTGTTGCCAATGTGACTGGTCACATTTGGTACCGTGGACTAGACATTAATTCACAAGACATTGATGTTTATGAAATGCGTCGCCACATTGGAATGGTTTTCCAACGTCCTAACCCATTTGCTAAGTCAATTTATGACAATATTACCTTCCCATTGACGCGCCGTGGTAAGTATACCAAGGCAGAGCTTGATGAAATCGTGGAAACGACTTTGAAGCAAGCAGCGTTGTGGGATCAAGTCAAGGATGATTTGAACAAGTCAGCCCTTTCATTGTCTGGTGGACAAGCACAACGTTTGGTGATTGCCCGAGCATTGGCTTTGAAGCCTGATATCTTGTTGCTTGATGAACCATCATCAGCCTTGGATCCAATTTCTTCAGCTAAGTTTGAAGATACATTGCTTGAGTTGAAGAAAGACTACACAATCATTATTGTGACGCACAACATGCAACAAGCTGCGCGGATTTCTGACTACACGGCCTTTATGCACCAAGGAAAGGTGATCGAATACGATTTGACTCGTAAGATCTTTACCCGTCCTAAGGTGGAATTGACCAATGATTATATTTCAGGTAATTTTGGATGACAAAACAAAGTGAAACAATCTTAGAAACTCGTAACGTTAAGCTCTGGTATGGCGATAAGGAAGCTTTGCACGGAATCGATTTGGACTTCAACTCAAAGGGGATTACCGCTTTGATTGGACCATCAGGTTCTGGTAAGACAACTTACTTGCGCGCCTTGAACCGGATGCATGATTTGGAAGAAAACGTCACTGTGACGGGTTCTTTCAACCTTCTTGGGAAGGATATTTACGCACCAACGATGGATACCGTTGATTTGCGTAAGCGGGTTGGAATGGTTTTCCAACAACCAAATCCTTTCCCATTCTCAATTTACGATAACGTGGCCTTTGGTTTGCGTTTGGCAGGTGTTAAGGACAAGAAGGTTCTTGATCAAGCTGTCGAAGAATCATTGCGCGCTGCATCCGTTTGGGATGAAGTCAAAGATGATTTGAACAAGTCAGCCCTTGGTCTATCAGGTGGTCAGCAACAACGTGTTTCAATTGCACGTGTTTTGGCTACTAAGCCAGATGTCTTGTTGTTGGATGAACCAACTTCAGCCTTGGATCCAGTATCTTCACACAATATTGAAGAAACACTGCTTTCATTGCGTGACAAGTATGCCATGATTATCGTGACTCATTCCTTATCACAAGCTTCACGAATTTCTGATAAGACGGCATTTTTCTTAAGTGGAAACTTGGTCGAATATGGGGATACTCGTAAGATTTTCTTGGAGCCCGAGAAGAAGGAAACTGCCGATTATATTTCAGGTCGCTTTGGATAAAAACGACGAAATGATTGGTCTAATAAGCCCAACATTCTTGCTGTTCAAAAAATATCTTTGCTTTAAAATGCCCTACTGTTATTAGAGAGAAACAGGTTACATGAAAGGAATTTGTCATGCGTCGATTATTTGATGAAGAATTAGCTGATTTGGATACTTCTTTTACTGAAATGGGTGAACAGGTTGCTAAGACCATTCAAGCATCCGTTCAATCATTCATTAAGCATGACCGTGAAGGCGCTCATAAGGTAATCGATCACGATTACAAGATCAATGAGCGTGAAGCGGCCTTGGAAAAGAAGTCATTTGAAATGATTGCCTTGTACCAACCGGTTACAACGGACTTGCGTGAAATCGTTACGATTTTGAAGGCCGTTTCCGTTTTGGAACGAATGGGAGACCAAGCACGAAACATTGCCACGTCAACTATCCGTGTGAAGGGAACAAAGCACATGAAGGCTGTTGAAAAGCAGCTGGGTGAAATGGGTGAATTGGTCGCTCAAATGGTTTCTGAGGTCATGGGCTTCTACGTTAAGAATGACGCCTTGGGTGCAGAAACAATTGCTACTAAGAACCACCAACTTTCAAATGCCGCTGCACAGGTTCGAACAGACTCTGTCAATGGTATGAAGGAAGACTCTGAATTGGTTGACTCTGCTGCCGATTACCTTGTGATTGCAGGGTACATCAAGCGCATTGGTGATTACACAACTGATATTGCAGAGTGGATTGTTTACAAGCGTACGGGTAAGATCATCGAATTGAACCCTGGCTACAACTACTTTATCTAATTGAATAAAGTAAAGGAACCGTTTCAGGTTCCTTTTTTTGTTGGCTGAAACTTTGTTATAATAGGGGTAAACGAAGAACTGTATCGTAAAGGAGGGGCTATGCGTTTTATAATGCAAGCGGCAATCAACATGGCCGTTTTTCTAGCCTGTGCTTTGCTATTTCCAAATGGATTTATCTTAGCAAACATGGCGACCGCTGCAGGTGCAGCAATTGTACTCGCCTTTTTAAACCGGTTAATTAAACCACTATTAGTATTTGTTTCATTACCCTTAGTTGTGCTGACACTTGGTTTCTTTATTTTGGTGATTAACACAATCTTGTTAGAAATCACGGCACATTTGATTCACGGCTTTGCCTTCGCCTCATTTGGTTGGGCAATGTTAGTGGCAATATTACTGACTTTGGCAAATTTCATCTTTACTGGTCAAAAGGAAATTACAATTCGGAGGTAAGCAAATGGCACAGACCACTGTTACAGTAAAGGACCTAGTTGATCACACTCGTTTGACGATTGTGGCGGGGCATGATTACTTGGATCGGGTGATTACGACAGCTGACATTTCTCGTCCTGGACTAGAAATGACCGGTTATTTCACCTATTATGCACCAGAACGGGTGCAGCTACTGGGAATCACGGAAACGTCATTTTCAGAACGAATGAACCATGATGAATTGTTAATGGTTTATCGCAAGATGGCTTCAGAACAGACGCCAGCCTTTGTGGTCTCAACCAATTTGCCAATTGCTGATGAATTGAAGCAAGCCGCTGAAGAAGCTCATATTCCAATTTTGAATACCCGTTTGACGTCATCACAAATTTTGTCAAATATGACTTATTATCTTGGTGGTGAATTAGCGCCACGGCAGTCTGTCCACGGTGTCTTGATTGATGTTCACGGTCTAGGGGTATTGATTACCGGTGATGCCGGAATTGGTAAGACTGAATCCGCTTTGGAATTAATCCAACAGGGTAAGGCCCGTTTGGTGGCTGATGATCGAGTAGATATTCATCAAGAAGATGAACAACGGTTGATTGGTCAACCTTCTGAAGTTTTGCAAAATTTGATGGAAGTTCGTGGTGTTGGAATTATTGATGTCCAACAGGTTTACGGGGCCGTTTCGGTTCGTTCACACGCTTCGATTATGCTCAATATTCATCTTTCTAACGGTAAGATTGGTGAAGAAAACTTTGACCGTTTGGGTAATGAACATGAGTACCTGGACGTTTTGGGTGTGAAAATTAAGAAGATGGTGGTACCCGTTACGCCAGGTCGAAACACTGCATCAGTGATTGATGCTGCGGCTGTGAAGTTCAGGACGCAAAGCATGGGCTATGATGCCTTAGAAACTTTGCAAAAGCGAATGGATGTTGCCATTCAAGAAAATCAAAAAGAAGACGAAGAGGCAAAAAAGCATGACTAAAATTGCGGTCTTAGGTGCCGGTTCTTGGGGAACGGCCCTCGCCAATACGATGGCCATTAACGATGTTGATGTACAAATCTGGTCGCACCGTGCAGATCAGGTAGAAGAAATCAATCAGCAGCATACGAATGAAAAGTACTTGCCTGGCGCCCAACTATCACCAAAGTTGCAAGCTGCGGCTGATATGACAACGGCCGTTAAGGGTGCTGACCTAGTTTTGGTGGTTGTTCCAACCAAGGCGATTCGGACGGTAGGCGAGCAACTAGCCGCTGTTTTAACATCTTTGAACCAACAAGTAATTTTAGCCCATGCTACCAAGGGCTTGGAGCAAGGGACTCACTTACGGATTTCTGAAATGCTCAGAGAAGTGGTGCCGGCCGAGCGTTACTCAGCTTTAACGGTTGTTTCTGGCCCATCTCACGCTGAAGATGTTATCAAGGGTGATTTGACTGCAGTATCAATTGGTGCAACGGATAAAGCCGCTGCGGGCGTGCTACAGGCTGCTTTAGCCAACCAGCACTTCCGGCCATACACGAACCAAGATTTGCTTGGCTCTGAATTGGGTGGGGCATTGAAAAACATCATTGCCTTGGGATCCGGAATGTTAATTGGCCTCGGCTATGGCGTTAACGCGCAAGCGGCGTTGTTGACTCGTGGACTAGTTGAAATGCGTGAAGTTGGGCAAAAAATGGGTGCACAACCGGAAACATTCTTAGGACTAGCCGGAATTGGTGATTTGATTGTGACTGGGATGTCACCAAATTCACGCAATTTCCGTGCTGGTCGAGCGCTTGGGCAAGGACAACAGCTCGAACAAGTGCAGGCAGAAATGGGGATGGTCATTGAGGGTGTGAACACAGTCAAGGCTGTCTATGAATATAGTCAGGCTAATCACCTCGATTTGCCAATTACAACAGCCCTTTATCGGGTCTTGTATGAAGGGGCTGACATCGAAAAACAGATTACCTCATTGATGACCCGGCCATTAAAGGCTGAAGACTAAGCCAATCTCTGTTATAATTAAGAAAGAATACTTTAGCATCAACTGATGCATGAAATGAAAGTAGGAAGAAATGAAACCTGTACGTAAAGCCATTATCCCGGCCGCTGGTTTGGGAACCCGTTTCTTGCCAGCCACAAAGGCCTTGGCTAAGGAAATGTTGCCAATTGTTGATACACCAACAATTGAATATATTGTTCGAGAAGCAATCGCTTCTGGAATTGAAGATATTGTCGTTGTTGACGGTAAGTCGAAGCGTTCAATTGAAGACCACTTTGATTCTAACCCTGAATTAGAAACCAATTTGCGTGAAAAGAACAAGTTGGAATTGTTGAACTTGGTAGAAGAAACTACTGACATCAACATGTACTTTATCCGGCAATCACATCCAAAGGGATTGGGTGACGCCATCTTGACTGCTAAGGACTTCATTGGTGACGAACCATTCGTTGTGTTGCTTGGTGATGACTTGATGCAAGATGAAGTACCTTTGACAAAGCAATTGATTGATCGTTACCATCAAACTGGTGAATCAACTTTGGCTGTCTTGGAAGTGCCACACGAACAAGTATCAGAATACGGTGTTATCGACCCAGCCGCTAAGGTGAAGGAAGATGGTTTGTATCGAGTAAAGTCATTTGTTGAAAAGCCACAGCCAGAAGAAGCACCTTCTGACTTGGCCATTATCGGTCGTTACTTGTTGACGCCAGAAATCTTTGAAGAATTGGAAAAGACAAAGCCTGGCAAGGGTGGTGAAATTCAATTGACTGACGCCATTGATTCATTGAACAACCGTCAACACGTCTACGCTCACGAATTTAAGGGTGATCGTTACGACATTGGTTCAAAGATTGGTTTCTTGGAAACAAATATCGAATTTGGTTTGAAACACCCACAAACAAAGGACCAACTCCGCGCTTATATCAAGGAATTGGCCGCAAAGCTTTAATAATTAAGTAACAAAACAAGAGGTGGTATACCTCTTTTTTGTTGGACAAAATTTGTTTTTGGAGTTAAAATTAACGTCATAGAAAAAAGGAGGTTCCGTTCAACATGACAGAAGAAGTCAAGCAATACGATGTGATTATCATCGGTGCCGGCCCAGCTGGTATGACTGCTGCTACTTATGCCTCACGGGCCGAATTGAGGGCTGTGATGATTGATCAGGGAATTTACGGTGGCCAAATGAATAATACGGCTGAAGTAGAAAATTATCCTGGTTACAATAGCATCATGGGACCTGATTTGGCTGAAAAAATGTATGCCTCATCAACACAGTTTGGTGCAGAGTATACATTTGGTATGATTACCGGGGTTGAGCTCTTAGATAATCAAGAGAAATTGGTCCATACGGATATGGGTGATTTTCAAGCACCGGCTTTGATTATTGCTACCGGATCAGAACACGTTCATCTCGGCGTCGACGGTGAGGAAGAATACCAAGGAAAAGGTGTTTCTTACTGTGCTGTCTGCGACGGTGCCTTCTTTAAGGGTGAGGGTGTTGCCGTTGTCGGTGGTGGTGATTCCGCCGTCGAAGAGGGCCTTTACCTTGCTGACGTTGTAAAAGATGTTACTGTTTATGTTCGTGGTGATAAGTTGAAGGCGCAACCAATTTTGCAACAACGAGCTTTTGCCAAGGATAATGTGACCTTCGTATGGAATACTGAAGTGACTGCTATTCAGGGTGATGGTGAGGCTGTTCAAAAGCTTGCCTTGCACAACAACCAGACAGGGGAAGATTCCGTTGTTGAAAAAAGTGGTATCTTTATCTACGTTGGTTTAAAGCCAAATACGCAAGTATTTACTAACCTTGGCATTACGGATGACCAAGGCTGGATTAAAACCGATGAGAAGATGGCAACAGCCGTACCAGGAATTTTTGCCGCTGGTGATGTTCGTGTTAAGGATTTACGTCAAATCACGACTGCTGTCGGGGATGGCGGCCTAGCAGGGCAAGAAGCCTATCAATTTGTATCAACACTGAAAGCCAAGTAATTGGCTTTTTTTATTTAGTTTTTTTAGACAAAATAAAAAGCCCCAACTACATTTACTGTAGTTGGGGCTTTCCGTTTATGAATTATCCTTTGACAATTTCACAGAATTCCAAGGTCACACCATCAGGGGTGCGTACGTTGAAGAACTTAATGCCATTGTCCCAGAAGGGGAGGTGCTGTACTTCTGAATCAATCAAGTCCAATCCTTGTTCTTTAGCTGCCACAAAGGCTGCATCAGCGTCAGAAGTGTTCATTGAAATGTGATTGATTGATCCTGGCTTACCAGTGCCTTCGTCTGACAACCATGTTTCAATAACAAGGTGGCCATACTTGAAGAACTTAACTGGTCCACCTTCTTGAAAGTCACCAGTCTTTTCAAAACCAATACTTGTCCAGAACTTTTCAGCTCGGTCCAAATCAGGTGTTGGAACACCAACGTGTTGAATATCATCAAAATAATCAGTAAAGGCCATAAGAGAACCCCGTCCTTTCAAATTGAAAAAAGTGTCTTAATCGACAGCAATTCCCTGGTGCTTAAGTTTGTTAAAGATATGAGTGTCTGCCCAACCAGTGATGTTTCCCTGGAAGAGGAAGGCAAAGACTGTTCCAATACCGTAGTTGGTAAAGTCAGGAACCATAATCAAGGCAATGATACCAATGATGGTAGGTGGGATATATGAAACCCACATAGCAATACCGGCATTACCCTTGAAGTACTTGAAACGAAGAACCTGCATCAAGTCATCAGCAGGGTGCAAAACGATGTTGGTCCGCTGATAAATTGAAATGGCAATCGCGATTAATGAAACACCAAAGAAGTTCAAGAAAACGTAGAAGGTAACCATTGGCCAGGTGTCAGCGACAGGCAAAATCTTTGAGAAAGTGTTTGCAAAGACTGAAATCAAGGCTGAGAAAGGTACCATAAAGGCTAAGTTTCCAAGGAAACGCTTGATGTCGATCTTGCGCTCCAAAACCATGTTCAAAATAGCGATTAACATACCAACCACGAAGAATACGAGTGATAGTGTTGTACTATTACCGTTCAATGAGTGGTTTAACCCGTTTTGGGCAGCTGTCCAATAGGCAGACCCCAAAATAGCCGGGTGGATTTTTTGACTGGTAACAATCGTTAGCACATTACCCATTGAGTTAATCACCAATGAGAAAGCGAAATAACTAAGAGCAACGGGCCAAGTGATTGTCCGTTTTGCGTTATTCATAAAATTTAGGCCTCTTCACCACCGATTTTAACAACGGCCTTAGAAACAACGCCTAAGCGACCGTTAACAAAATCGTCAACTTGGTTGTAATCCAATTCGTGTGACATCAATGGCTTAACGTTCAACTTACCAGATGAAAGCAATGCCAATGAGTCTTCGAATGCGTTAGGGTTAATGAATGAACCTTGGATAGTCAACTGCTTTTGGAAGACTTCGTAAGTGTTCATTTCGAACTTAGCGTCAGGTCCACCAACACCAAACATCAAAACTTGACCACCACGGGCAGAAGATTCGATGGCTGATTCTTGTGTTTCAGGACGACCAACGGCTTCGATAACAACGTCATATTCACCTGCAGGGATCTTGTCACCCTTTGCAGTGTTATAAGTGTTCTTAACGTTGAACAAGTCCTTGTTCATTTGCAACTTTTCGTCAACGATTCCGGCCAAGTCAACTTGGTGGATACCGTATGCTTGCAAGATTTGTACGAACAATTCACCCATGAATCCGTCACCGATAACCAAAGCCTTTTGGTATGGTGATGGCTTCAACAACTTCATACCGTGAATAGCACATGAAATTGGTTCAACGATCGCTGCTGACTTCAAGTCAACGTTGTCAGGGACAGGGTAAACAACTGATGCAGGAGCAGCGAAGTATTCTTCGAAACCACCGTCACGAGTTACACCAATAGCTGACAAGTTTTCACACAATTCAGGACGGCCAGTGTGGCAGAACTTACATTGTCCACAGTAGATGTTAGGGTCAACTGAAACGCGGTCGCCAACCTTAACGTTGGTAACGGCAGAACCGATTTCCTTAACAACACCTGAGTTTTCGTGTCCCAAAACGATTGGTGGCACAGCATCGGCTGATCCTGGTTCTCCAGCGTACAATGCGTGGTCAGTTCCACAGATACCGGCAAAGGCAGTGTGAATCAAGACTTCGTCTGGCTTCAATACTGGCTTTTCAATATCCTTTAATTCCAACTTCTTCTTATCAGTTAATACTAAGGCTTCCATGTTCTGTTTCCTCCAGTGAATAATTCCTTGTAACAACTTACACATACATAATAATATCTTCACAAACTATTGTCAATAGCAAATTCGAAAAAAATAAAAGTATTGGTAACAGTGGGGTTACATGTTGTGGTATTAATATAAGAAGTGAACAAAGAGGGTGATTTTTGAGCAGGCCTGCATCTCACTCCTCATGCTGATTATAGCGAATTGCGTTGTCGAATCTTATGATGAATCATCATAAATTTTCTGTAAACGATTTGTTATGATCAAATTGATTCGGCTTTGGCAGAAAGAATATATTTCATACAAAATTGCTAATTAAATTCTCATTAATTTTAGTAATCAAGCAGAAATAAAAGAGTAAATAGCGTATGATAGAGGTAGGTTGAGTTCGTTAATTTAACCTTAATCTAGCCGTCATAGGATAGAGAGAATCCGGATGATGGTTTCATGAGTATTTGCCGCGCGGTGATTTTGATTATTACTAAGCTGCTTATTCACTTACTCGGATAAACTTTTTAAAGGAGTACCCCGATTGTATGGTTCAATCTTTCGCCGCTGTTTCTGATTGGTTAACACACATTAGTGCTGCTAACTCTAACTTTTCTGTTGTTGAATTATCAATTTTGTTTTTTTTGATTTTGATTGAAACTGGTGGAATTGTGACGGGTTTTATCCCGGCTGACGCCTTAGTGATGACTGCGGCTGGCTTTGCTGGTCGCCATCATTCACTGGTTGAATTTGCTTTACTAGTAGTTATTTTTGCAACAGCCTCTATGATGGGAGATTCGATTAACTATTGGTTTGGTGCCTGGGTCATTCGCCAGGTTGATAAGATTCCATGGGTTGCTCGTCACCTTAATGGTGACTTTGCGGAAAAGGTTTCCAAAAACTTAAACCCACGGCGATGGTTGCTTTTCATTGTGATTGGTCGTTTCGTTCCATTTATTCGAACGATTGTGCCACTGTCCGCTCACCGTTTGCACTTACGCTTTCAAACATATTTTCGGATGTCTGTGATTGCTTCGCTTTTGTGGGCCGTCACGATGGTAACCATCGGCTACTACTTTGGCCATTTGGAATTACCAAAGTGGGTGATGGCTGTGATCATCATTGTCGTAGTAGCCTTTGTGGTGATTGTGATTCGCTCGCCACGATTTAGAGAATTAATTTTAAGTTTAATTACAAAGCCTAGTCGAGAACTAGAAAATGAAGAGGATTAATAAATGACGTATCAAGACAATTTGGCCCGGTGGCAACAAGCAAATTTGCCAAGTGACTTGGCGGAAGAACTAAAGCAATTGAGCGCCGCTGATCAAGAGGACGCTTTCTACCAAAACTTACCATTTGGAACTGCCGGAATGCGTGGACAAATGGGCGTTGGAACCAACCGAATCAACGTGGTGATGGTTGCCTTAGTAACGGAAGCCTTGGCAGCGTATATTGACCAAAATGGTGATGCGGCTAAGAAGGCCGGCGTTGTCATTGCCTTTGATTCACGCCATCATTCAGAAGAATTCGCCCAGGTGGCTAGCCAGGTGCTGTCAGCGCATGGTATCCAGGTTTACCGCTTTTCATCATTGCGTCCGACGCCTGAATTATCCTTCTCAGTGCGTCACTTGCACGCCTTTGCCGGGATTATGATTACGGCATCGCACAATCCAAAGCAGGATAATGGTTATAAGGTTTATGGCGCAGATGGGGGCCAAATGGTTCCTGAAGCTGTTCAGGCCGTGATTGACGGTATGGCCGCTGTCGAAGACGAATTTGATATTAACCGTGATGCCAGTGAAAAGTATGTCAAGGTAGTTGATGACGACTTGGACAATGCTTACTTGGCTGAAGTCAAGACGATTTCGGTTGATCACGACTTGATCAAAAAAGAGGGGGCAGACTTAAAGTTTGTTTACTCACCGTTGCATGGAACGGGTCAATACATTGGTGAAAAAGCCTTGCAGCAAGCTGGCTTTACGAACTATACAATCGTGAAGGAGCAAGCCGAATTGGATGGCGACTTCCCAACGGTAAAAAAGCCTAACCCAGAAGATCCGGCCGCATTATCATTAGCAATTGATTATGCCAAGAAGGAAGAAGCTGATTTGGTTGTTGCGACAGATCCCGATGCCGACCGCATGGGTGCTGCCGTTCGTTTGGCTGATGGTTCCTACCAAGTCTTGTCAGGAAATCAAATTGCCGGTTTGATGGTTAATTATTTGTTGGCCGCTAAAAAGAAGAATGGTACTTTGCCTGAAAATGGTGCCATTGTGACTTCAATTGTTTCCTCACGCTTTGCCAGCGAAATTGCTAAGAGTTACGGCGTGGCGACTTTGGATGTCTTGACTGGCTTTAAGTACATTGCAGCCATGATTGACCGCTTTGAAGAAAAGAAGGATTATACTTACCTCTTTGGTTTTGAAGAATCCTTTGGTTACCTAATCAAGCCTTTTGCTCACGACAAGGATGCTATCCAAGCCTTAGTGTTGTTTGCTGAAATGGCTGCCTATTACAAGGAACAAGGCTTGAGCTTTTCTGATGGTCTGAAAGCTTTGTATGATGAGCATGGTTACTTTGAGGAAAAGACGATTGCCTTTGATTTCCCAGGTGTCAATGGGCACCAAGAAATGGCGGATATGATGGCTAAGTTCCGCGGGCAAACTTTGGAAACGGTTGGTAATCAACTAGTCTTGGCAACCCAGGACTTTGCCAGCCAGACGCAAGTTGACCGGGCGGGTGCTAAGAAGACTTTGCCACAGCCAAAGGCCAATGTTTTGAAGTACTGGCTTGCTGATGGTTCTTGGATTGCATTGCGTCCTTCTGGAACGGAACCAAAGTTGAAGCTTTACATCGGGGTGGTGGCTGATTCACAGGCAGAAGCTGATCAAAAGTTAGCAATGGTCGAAGAAGTCATGTCGGCTAAGGTTAAAGCTTAAAAAGATGATAAAAAAAGCAACTCGGTTGAGTTGCTTTTTTTATGGTCAGTTTGTTGATTTAAACGCGGGAAAGTTTAGTAAAGGGCTGCTTTAAGAAAGACATTTGTAGTGGAAGATGCCCATTTTGATTCTTGCTATAATCTAGTCATAGCAAACAAGTAAAGATGGTGGCTATCCTTTATAACGGAGGAGGTGATGCTAATTGTGAAAATTGGCAATAAAAAATAACCATCTCATGCTTTGACCGGCCTGATGGTTATTAATTAGCTATAAAGGTTAGCCACCGTTTGACGGGTTTGCTAGGGTCGGCATGATTAACTGCTGGCCTTTTCTTATGGCTTTATTGTAGCATGATTTTTTTGGCAGCGAATCCTGATTAAGGAAAATAATCAAGAAAATGACTGTAGCAATCACCTTTCGATTGCCTTGATTAAAGAGAATAAACAGGCGATAATAATGATATTCCTAATTAGCATAAAAAGAGCCTGATTTACTAGTCAAAAAAACGGCCTTTACAGGTGAGGTGGATTTTTGATATACTTAACTCTGGCTATAAGCCGTAATTAACGGTAATCCGCTGTGCGTTAGTCCAAGGACAAGTGTAAGATTAGCGATTAGGAGAATGACAATGCGTCAAAATAATATTTTAGAAAAGTTAACTTCAACCCAATTGCGGACAGATATTCCTGAATTCCGCGCTGGTGATTCAGTTCGTGTCCACGCACGAATTGTTGAAGGAACTCGCGAACGTGTGCAGCTCTTTGAAGGAGTTGTTATCAAGCGTAAGGGTGCTGGTATCCAAGCAACTTACACTGTTCGTAAGATTTCTTCTGGTGTTGGTGTGGAACGTACATTCCCACTTCACTCACCACGGGTTGACAAGATCGAAGTAACTCGTTTGGGTCGTGTCCGTCGAGCAAAGTTGTACTACTTGCGTGCTTTGCAAGGCAAGGCTGCTCGTATCAAGGAACGTCGTATCGACGCCTAATGATCACGACAAAAAGCTTCCACATAGTGGGGGCTTTTTCTTTTTACCTAGATAATCAAGGAAGGGGGATGTATGGCTGAATTTTTACAGGCACGTGATGAGCGAAAAATTTTGCATGTTGATTTGGATGCGTTTTATGCCCAAGTTGAAATGCGGGACAATCCAGCTTTGAAGACAGTCCCCCTGATTATTGGTCGAGATCCCGACCAACACCACGGACATGGGGTCGTGGCAACTGCTAATTATTTAGCCAGACAGGCTGGAGTCCATTCGGCGATGGGTTCAATTGAGGCGAAGAGGGCCTGCCCGAATGCCGTTTTCGTTGCGCCTGACTTTGACAAATATCGGCAAATATCGGCGCAGATTCATGCAATTTTTGCTGAATTTACGGACGTGATGGAGCCGGTCGCATTGGATGAAGCCTATCTCGACGTGACCGCGAATCCCTTGGCTGCTACAACCTTGGCGGCCAAGTTGCGGCACCGCATTTGGCAAGAGACCAAACTGACTTGTTCGGTCGGAGTTTCCTATAATAAGGTGCTGGCCAAATTAGGATCGGAACATCATAAACCAAACGGCGTCACCGTGATTACACCAGCGGTTGCGCTGGACTTTGTGGCGGCATTGCCAATTAAAGAATTTCGTGGTGTTGGGAAAAAGGCCCAGGAGAAGTTTGAAAAGTTGGGCATCCAGACTGGGGCAGACCTGCGTGCTATGAGTCAAGACGACTTGCGGGTCCACTTTGGTTCCTTTGGTGACCAACTGTATTGGCAGGCGCGGGCGACCCACTTTGGCCAAGTGAAAGACCATCGGGTTAGGCAGTCATTGGGAAAGGAAAGCACCTTTGAATTCCCGCTGCACAACCGGGAACAGGTGCTGGCAACTTTTAAAGATTTAGCGACCAAAGTGGTGGCCAATATGGAAAAGAAACACCTGGTCGGGCGAACATTGAACATCAAGGTCCGCGACGACGATTATCAGACACAAACACGGGCGGTGACACAGTCCGTGCCCTTTAACCTGGACCCCGATTTTTTGGCCCGTAAGGCGCAATCAATTTTTGATGATTTGTACCCGGATGACTTTGCCATCCGTCTACTGGGAATTACTTTTTCAAATGTGTCGCCACAAGCCTTTCAGCCATTGTCGCTCTTTGATTTTGAGAATGACTGATTGGGCCTTGATACTTACAATCAACTGCCTAAGTAAGGTATAATGAAACCTAGTAATACATTTTTGAAAGGGCAATCATGGCCAAAATTCACGAAGATATTTTAGAACAGATTAAGCGTTATGACACGATTATTATTCACCGACACCAGCGCCCTGATCCAGATGCTTATGGATCACAGCTTGGTTTGCAAGCCATTTTAAAGGCATCATTTCCTGAAAAGAAAATTTATGCCGTTGGAAAAGAAATTCCGGGCCTAGCCTGGATTGGCGATGGCCAGCCAATTGCAGATGAAATTCCGGATGCCGCTTATAAGAAGGCCCTGGTGATTGTCTGTGATACAGCCAATGATCCACGAATTGATGACCAACGTTGGCGCAATGGCCTGGAAGTTGTTAAGATTGACCACCATCCAAACGTTGAACCTTACGGGGATTGGCAGTGGGTTGAAGATGAGACCTCAGCCACTTCTGTTTTGATTTATAAGTTTTATGAGGCATTGAAGGACCAAGGATTGAAGATGACCAAGGAAGCCGCCCGCTTCTTATACATCGGCATCATCGGTGACACCGGTCGTTTCTTGTATTCTTTGGACCAAGAGACTTTTGATGTTGCTGGTCAATTGATTAACTATGGCTTTGACTACCAAAAGGTCTACAATGCCATGACCACTTTGTCTGAAAATGCGGTTAAGTTTTCTGGGTATGTGATGCAACACACCAATGTCTTGCCATCGGGATTTGGTTACGTTGTCTTAAAGCGCGACTTGATTGACAGCTTTGATTTGGGCAATGCCGGGACTTCATTTGTTGTCTCGATTCCATCACGGATTGACCGTGTGAAGGCTTGGGCGATTTTTGAAGAGCAAGAAAACGGTGACTACCGGGTTCGCTTGCGATCACGGTCAGTGGTGATCAATACGATTGCGCAAGACTTTGATGGTGGAGGACACCCAATGGCCTCTGGAGCCTGGGCTTATAGCGAAGCGGACATTCAAAAGGTGATTGACCGAGTCGATGCTGCACTAAAAGCAGATCAAGATTAATTATTTGAAGGAAATTTTATGGTAAATTCGAACCAACAATTTGGTGAGTACAACTTAAAGCCGGCAGTTTTGTCGGCCTTAAAGAAAATTGGCTTTGACCAGCCAACACCAATTCAAGCTCGGTTAATTCCAACCATTCTTCGTGGTGGGGATGTTGTCGGGCAATCACAGACTGGATCTGGAAAGACACATACTTTCTTGGTACCAATCTTTGATCACTTGCAGCCAGAACTACAGCAGACGCAGGTGGTCATTACGACGCCATCACGGGAATTGGCAGCACAAATTGCCAAGGCGGCCCGCCAATTTGCAGAAGCAATGGAATTGGTCAAGCTTTCAATTGCTGAATACGTTGGGGGAACTGATAAGGCCCGCCAAATTCGTCAGTTGGAAAAGCACCAGGCCCAAATCGTTGTCGGAACACCCGGCCGGTTGAAGGATTTAGTGCAAAGTGGGGCCTTGGTGGTCAACCAGGTTAAGACCTTGGTTGTCGATGAGGCCGACATGACTTTGGACATGGGCTTCTTGGAAGAAGTGGACTTCTTAGCCGGAGCCATGCCAAAGGACTTGCAGACACTGGTTTTCTCGGCAACGATGCCCGAAAAGTTGAAGCCGTTTTTGAAGAAGTATTTGGATAACCCTGACTTCCAAACGATTCCAACGGAAGCAACGATTGCTGATACCATTGATAACTGGCTGGTGCCAACGAAATCAAAGGATAAGGAAGAAGTGATTGACAAATTATTGTCAATCTTCAATCCTTATTTGGCCCTGATTTTTGCTAATACCAAGGAACGGGCTAAGGAATTGGCGGCACATTTGCGCGGTCAAGGGTTGAAAGTCGCCGAAATTCATGGTGACATTCCACCGCGCGAACGGCGTCGGACGATGAAGGGGATTTTGCACCTTGATTACCAATATGTTGTGGCGACTGATTTAGCGGCCCGCGGAATCGATATTGAAGGGGTTTCGCACGTCATTAATGATGGTGTTCCCGATGAATTGGAATTCTTCGTTCACCGAGTTGGACGAACTGGACGAAACGGGATGGCCGGAACGGCCGTTACCCTTTATGGTCCTGATGAAGAAGACAAGATTGCTCAATTGGAAAACCTGGGCATCGAATTTGCCCACAAGCAAATTCGTGGGGATGAAATTGTGGCTGTCAAGGACCGGAAGGCCCGGACACAGCGACATGCAACGACCAACAAGCTTGACCCTGAAATGGTCGGGATGGTTAAGAAAAAGAAGAAAAATGTGAAGCCTGGCTACAAGCGTCAGATTAAAAATAACATCAAGCGCAAGCGCCAAATGGATCGTCGAATCGAAATGCGGCAAGAACGTCGGAATACACGTCGCCGCAATAAAGAAAGCGATTAAAATAAAGAAGCCAACGAATATTCGTTGGCTTCTTTATTTGTCTGTTTTAGTGAGGAAAAAACCGCCATACTGACTGTTGGCGGCTTTGACCTTATTGATTAAGGCTTGAGTGTTGGTCATTTTTGGTCGAATTCTTACGGTTCTTACCAAAGGCCAACAGGGAATTCGTAATTGATTGGTCAACTGAAAGTGAGTCAGCCACAATGCTTTCGGCTGGTTCGTCGAAGTCAAATTCAGTCGTTGATTCAGCTGGTTCTGCTGCCTGACTAGTTGCTTGGCTAGTTTGTCTAGTGACGGCTTCGGCAGCTTCGCTAACGGAAGTTGTTGCTGTGGTCGCGGCGAAATTTGGATTTTCATCCACGTCTTGAACAGCAATTTCTTCTGCCTGGTCTAAGAAGCGTTCGCGGAGCGAAACTTGCTCAGAAGAAGTCAGAGAAGAAATTTTGTGAGACATATCCGCTAGGATTGTAATGGTAACGGTCTGTTGACGGGCGGAAACCTGAAATGTTCCTTCTGCAACAAATTCAGATTGAATTTCCAGTTGTTGGGCTAAAAAGCCAGTTTCCAAGGAGAAGTCTGCTTGCCGGTTGGTGGCTAAACGAGCCGCCACGATTGGGCCGTCGAGCAGCCATTGTTGCTGGTCTGGACCCTGGTATTTAATCGTTAAATTACCAAAGGCAGCTTTTTTGAAAAAGTGTGGCAGGTCGGCACTGGTTTCAACAGGGAACTGACGAGCCAATTCCTTGCCGGCCCAGTACGTGATGTTAGCATAGTCATCAGTTAAGATATTGGCTAAAAGGGCATCTCGTAAAAGAAGGGGGGCGAAGGCGTCCACAGTCTGGGTTTGAACGTTTGAGTTGGCTTTTGTCATAAGTAATGATTCCTTTCTAAAAAACATTATAGCAAAAGAACGATTAAACGTGGTGAAAGGCTTGCCAATTTATTGGTAACGGTCGATAATAAAAGTTATGAAGAAAAATCAAAAAGCAATTGGCATGATGGATTCGGGGATTGGCGGTCTAACGGTCTTAAAAGCAGCCGTTCGTCAAATGCCAGCCGAATCAATCGTATATGTTGGTGACACTGCCCGGATGCCTTATGGTCCAAGAGAACCAGAGGAAGTCTTGGCCTTCACGCGGCAGATTGCCCAGTATTTAATTAAAGAACATGATATCAAGGCCTTAGCGATTGCCTGCAATACGGCGACGGCTTGTGCCTTACCGGCTTTGCAAGCCGAATTAGCGATACCTGTCATTGGTGTGATTGACTCTGGTGTTCAATCAGCCGTCTTGGCAAGTAAAACACGTAAAATTGGCGTGATTGCAACGCAGGGAACGGTTGATTCAGGCCAATATCAGGCCGAAATCAAAGCGGCTGCTCCTGATAGTCAAGTTTATGCGCAAGCAGAACCAGACTTTGTCCAATTAGTCGAGCAAAATCGGTATCAAGATGCCGATGTACCGGCTTTGGTGGCTAAGCATTTGGCACCATTGAAGCAGGCTGGGATTGATACCTTGGTTTTGGGTTGTACCCATTTTCCTTTGTTGGCTCAGTCGATTCAACAAGCACTGGGGCCAGAGGTGACTTTGGTTGATCCAGGAGTAGCGACGGCTGAAAAGCTGGCCGACTTCTTAGCCAAAAATGATTTGGCCCAGTCTGAAGAAGCAACGGCGAACTACCATTTGTACACAACTGGTGCCGTTGACACTTTCAGCACGATTGCTGAGCAGTGGTTGGGCAAGGAACACGATTGGCATTTTAGCCATCTGGATTTACCATAAACCGAAAGACGAACGGATAGAAGAAATTTAAGGGAGACATAATGCCACGCCTAATTATTGCGACGGGAAATGCTCATAAAGTTGTTGAGATTAAAGAGGCCTTAGACCAGGCCAAAATTGATTTGCAAGTATTATCCTTGAAGGACTTGGATCAGGTACCAGAAATTGTAGAAGATGGTACGACCTTTGCCGAAAATGTCCATAAGAAGACAGCCGCCTTGCAGTCAGTCTACCCGGCAGATTATATTCTGGCAGATGATTCTGGCTTGACGATTCCGGCTCTTGGTGGTGAGCCTGGCGTCTATTCGGCCCGCTATGCAGGCGACCATGATGATGCCGCGAATAATGCGAAGGTTTTGACTAAGCTCGCTGGTAAAAGCGGAACGGAACGACAAGCACATTTCACCACGGTGATGGAATTGATTGGCCCAGGGCGAGAGGATTTGGTTGTCAGTGGCCAGGTTGACGGCTTAATTACAGAGGAGCCGGCCGGAGATAATTTGTTTGGCTATGATCCAATTTTTTATTATGAACCAGCTGGTAAAACCTTTGCTCAAATGACGGTTGATGAAAAAAACCACGTGTCACATCGTGGACGAGCTTTGGAACAGTTGGTTGCCGCAATGCCCATTTGGTTAAACAAATAAAATTTGATGGAAAGCGCCTGAAACAGGGCGTTTTTCTTTTTGGTAAAAGGCCAAGAAATCTCTGGAATAAGTGCGCTATAATAGTAGTAATGACTGATGAAAACCCACAATTTAATACCTGGTTTGAAGGCCAAAACGAAACGGATGAACTGTTGCGCAATGCTGCCGCCAATGAAACGGAGCACTCTGATGAATTATCATTGCGCCCTAAGTATCTCCGAGAATACATTGGACAAGGACCGTTAAAAGAAGAGCTGGCCGTCTACTTAAAGGCTGCTAAGATGCGTGAAGAAGCCTTGGATCACGTTCTCTTGTTTGGACCACCGGGACTAGGAAAGACAACGTTGGCGATGATTATTGCCAACGAACTGGGCGTCCATTTAAAGACCGCTTCCGGGCCGGCGATTGAAAAGGGCGGCGACTTGGTTGCCTTGCTGAATGGCTTGGAACCTGGGGATGTCCTCTTCATCGATGAAATTCACCGCCTGCCAACCAATGTGGAAGAAATGCTCTATTCCGCGATGGAAGATTATTTCATCGACATTATGGTTGGCCAGGGCCCAACCGCGCGTGCGGTTCACTTTCCTTTGCCACCTTTTACCTTGGTGGGCGCAACAACTCGACCAGGGATGCTATCAAAGCCCCTCCGAGATCGGTTTGGGATTATTAATTCCTTGGAGTACTACCAACCAGAAGACCTCCAGCAAATTGTGACCCGAACGGCCGACATTTTTGATGCGCCGATTACCAAGGAAGGGGCCTACGCGGTCGCTTCACGGTCACGAGGAACACCGCGAATTGCCAACCGGCTGTTGAAGCGGGTTCGTGACTTTGCTCAGGTATCGAGTCAGGCTGCCATTGATACGGATTTGGTCGAAATGGCCTTGGATAAGCTTCGTGTTGATCAAAAGGGGTTGGATGATACCGACCATAAGTTGCTCAATGCGATGATTGATTTTTACCATGGGGGCCCGGTCGGTTTGAATACCATTGCGGCTAACATTGGCGAAGAAGCGGATACGTTGGAAGCGATGGTGGAACCATATTTGCTGCAGTTAGGCTTCATTCAGCGGACACCGCGTGGTCGAGTGGTCACTGAGGCAGCTTACCGGCACCTTGGTCGTCCTGTTCCAGCAGAAAAATAGCAAATAAAAATTTTCGGCCATGAGAAAAATTGTGGCCGAGACTTTCTTGTTTTATGTAAAAGAATTGAAAAAGAGATTTATGACTGAAGAAAAGCACTACCAATTATCAGATTTTGACTACCATTTGCCACAGGAATTGATTGCGCAAACACCGTTAAAGGACCGTGACACCTCACGATTACTGGTGTTAAATGCCGATACTGGTGCTTACGAAGATAAGCATTTTTATGATATTTTAGAATATTTGCAGCCAGGGGATGCCCTAGTAATGAACAATTCCCGGGTTTTGCCAGCACGTTTGCACGGTGTTCGTCCCGAAACGGGTGGCCATGCCGAAGTTTTGTTGCTGCGCCAAGACCATGATGATGTTTGGGAGACCTTGGTGAAGCCAGCCAAAAAGTCGCCGATTGGATCGACGATTGTCTTTGGGGATGATCCGGCTCATCCTGTTATGACTGCGACCGTGGTTGGTGAACTGGAACACGGTGGTCGCTTTGTCGAATTTTCTTATGATGGGATTTTTATGGAACGGTTGAACGAATTGGGTGAAATGCCGTTGCCACCTTACATTAAGGAAAAATTGGACGATCAGGAACGTTATCAAACGGTTTATTCAAAGGTCGATGGTTCGGCCGCTGCGCCAACTGCCGGTTTGCATTGGACGCCGGAATTGCTGCAGAAGGTGGCCGATAAGGGAGTTGACCTAGTCGAACTGACCCTCCACGTTGGTTTGGGAACCTTCCGTCCAGTGGAAGAAGATAATATCGAAGACCACAAGATGCATTCGGAATTTTATCAATTGAGTGAAGACGCTGCCGCCAAGTTGAATCAAACACGGGCGCGCGGTGGTCGAATCGTGGCCACTGGTACGACATCGATTCGGACTTTGGAGACGATTGGTTCCAAATTTGCTGGCGAAATTCAGGCTGATTCGGGGTGGACTGACATCTTTATTAAGCCTGGTTATCAGTGGCAGGTGGTGGATGCCTTTATCACGAACTTCCATTTGCCAAAATCAACGCTAGTGATGCTAGTGGCGGCCTTTACTGGTCGGGAAAACATTTTGAATGCCTATGAGCATGCCGTTGAGGAGAAATACCGTTTCTTCTCCTTCGGGGATGCGATGTACATTCATCGATAAGAAAAAGACTGTCCGGAATGGACAGTCTTTTTTGTGTTGCTGATGTTATTCGGCAGCTTCGATGGCCTTGTGAACCATGGTTAGGTCAGTTAAATCAGCGGCCTTAAAGTCGGCGTTATCAACTGGCAAAACCTGTTCGATGGTATCGAGCAATTGAACTTTGACCGTGGCGTTCAAAACTTTTCCAGTGAGAACGTGACCGGAAAGGTTGTGGTCATCGGCAAGGAAGTGTGAGTGGAAACCGGCAACGGTAACCCCTTGGTAAATGGCTGGTGCATAGTAAGACAAAAGGCGACCCTTAACTTTTGTGCCGTTAAAGACTTGTTGCTTTTCAGCGGCTTCTGTCAAAGAAGGGTAAGGCTTTTGGCTACCAGCTGCAGACCGAGTGGTCATCGTCTCAAATTCACCTTCGACCAAAAGAGCAACAAATTGATTTTGTGCCCGAAGAGCTGCAACGGCATTATTCAAAACTTCTTCTAGTGAATCGTTTTCGGCTTGGCCGAAATCTTTGAAGTCGCCATGGTGAGCGGCAGCAAAGGGAGTAGTAAAGCTAGCGTCTGGTGTTTCACATTCGCCAGAAACTAAAGTGTGATATGCCTTGCCGTCCAAAATAATTAACTCACCATCGAGTCCTTGTCCGGTTCCGATTCCAAAATCACCGTGCTTGAGAAGGTCGCCGATTGACATCGTTCCATCAAGGAGGCTATTGGCAAGTAATTGCATGGTACCGACTTGAAATAAAGTAGAGTTTGACATGAAAATTATCCTTTCAAAATTTCTAAGTATTTTCATTGTACTCCTAATATCTCAAAATGTGGTAGGAATTCGACTAATTCGGTTCAGTTATTGACCGTGTTATAATAAGGATTATGAAAAGTTATCAAACAAATAATCCCAAAGCGACTCAAGCTTTGGCTAAAAAATTAGCGGACTTGGTTTATCCTGGCTTGGTGGTCACCTTGCAAGGCGACCTTGGTGCCGGCAAGACCACCTTTACCCAAGGTTTGGCTGCTGCTCTTGGCATACAAAGTCGGGTTAAAAGTCCGACTTTTAATATTTTGAATACCTATGAAGAGGGCCGGATTCCCCTGTATCACTTTGATGCCTACCTGTTGGAAAACGCCGGTGCGGCTGATCAGGGCTTTGAAGACTACCTGGGGACGGACGGTGTCACCTTAATTGAGTGGCCACAATACATGGCTGATTTGTTACCCAATGATCGGTTAGAAATGACCTTTACTCGTTTAGGTGAGGGTGAAAGTGATCGAGAAATCACGGTTCGTGGCATCGGCCAAGCTGAAGAAATTGAGGAGAAGCTCGACTAATGGCAGCGGAAACGGACATGACTGAATATCAATATTCACTGCAAGGGCTTGATTTGAGCCAGGCCCAAGCTGCGCAAGACTTGTTGACTGTTTTAAAGCAGGAATCGGATACCTTTGAGTTGGCCGAAGCGCGTGACTCATTGGCCCAACAGGAGCAAGATGAATCCTTGGTAGCCGCCGCAGCCCAACCGCAAAAGACTTGGCTATTGTGGGCCAATGCCAAAAACGGTAAGCAACTACAGGTTGGGATTGCCTCAATTGCCGACGGTGAAGTTGGCATTGCCATTTTGGCCGAGCATCAAGGCCGGGGACTAGGTCGGTTAACAATGGAAGCCTTGATTGACTGGGCAAAAAAAGTTGGTTATGACCGGTTATGGCTGGATGTTGATGAAACGAATGAGGTTGCTCGACACTTATACCACACGTTGGGCTTTGTCGAGGTTGGTGAGGATACTATGCCGATTTTATTGCAATCCGGTCGCCAAGCAAACTTAGTAAAGATGGAGCTGATTTTAGCATGAATTTTGCCGCCTTTGATTTTGAAACGGCCAGCAATGAACGCCACTCGGCCGTTTCATTGGCCCTGGTCGTTGTTCGCGATAATAAAGTTGTCGATCAATTTTATTCGTTGATTAAGCCACCAACGGCCTTTTCGGCCCGGAATTCTCAAATTCATGGCATTTATCCCAAGGACGTTATCAATGCGCCGACATTTGCTGAGATTTGGCCGACAATCGCGCCCTTGTTTACGGAAGAAAAGCTGATGGTGGCGCATAATGCGACCTTTGATGCTTCGGTTTTGCGTGCTTGTTTGGATTATTACCGCTTGCCGGAAGCCCATTACCAGCTGTTAGACACAGTGAAGACGTCGCGGCGTTTATTGCCGGATTTGGCCAACCACAAATTAAATACGGTTTCGGCCGCTTTGAAAATTGAGCTGGAAAATCATCACAATGCCTTGGCTGATGCCTTAGCCTGTGCTGAAATCTTGATTTACCAAAGCGAGATGTTTGGCAATGATGTTTTAAAAGAATACGTCAGAAACAAATAAAAAATGCTGGATTAAATCCAGCATTTTTTGTTTACAAATTAATTTCTAATTGGATGGGGGCGTGGTCCTGGCGTGCGCCGGTATCAACGACAAAGCTGTCCGTGACCTTGTCGGCAATGCGGTTCGACACGAGGTAGTAATCAATCCGCCAACCCGAATTGTTGACCTTAGAAGTTTTAACTCGTTGGGCCCACCAGCTATAGATGTTTGGGGTACCAGGGTTTTTAGCTCGCATGGTATCGGTGTACCCGGCGTCTAATAGTAGGGTGAATTTTTCCCGTTCTTCATCGGTAAAGCCAGCCGAGTGATGGTTGGTGCTAGGATGCTTCAAATCAATTTCTTCATGGGCAACGTTGAAGTCACCAGAGAAGATGACTGGTTTCTTGGCATTGAGGCCGTCGATATAGGCGCGGTAGGCATCGTCCCACATTTGTCGGTCGGCTAAGCGGTCCAGACCAGACCCGGCATTTGGTGTGTAGACCGTTGAAACGTAGAAGTTTGGAAATTCTAGGGTGACAATGCGGCCTTCTTGATCCATTTCGCCCGGTGCACCGATGGTTGGATAATCAACTGCTAGGGGTTCTTCTTTTGAAATCATCATTGTCCCAGCGTAGGACTTGCGGGCAGTCGAAGAGTTGGTGTAGATATGGTAGTCCGGAAAGAGTTCAGTGAGCGCCGCCAAATGTTTTTTAGTCAGGCCAGTGTCCTTTAACTTGGTTTCCTGGATGGCTAAGACGTCTGGCTTGGCTGCGGCCAAGTTTTCCAACACGCCCCAGGTCATCTTACCGCGGTCAGAGCTATGCTCCACGGCTGCGTTGATTGAGTCAATGTTCCAAGAGATGAATTTCATTGGTTAAAACTTCCTTTTACTGTGCCATTTTAGAGATGGGGTTCTTGTTCTGCCATCTTTTTCATGTACTGTGGTAATTGTTTTGCAATTGCCGTGGGGAGGGTGACGTAGTTTGTTTTCGCTAGTTCTGCTGCAATGGCCGAATGGGTATAGACTGCTGCCAAGACGGCCTGGCCCAATGGATGGAACTGACCAGCAAAGGTGGCAATGATACCAGCTAAGGTGTCACCCATGCCACCGGTGGCCTGATAGGGGCCACCGACGGTCAATTGGTAAACTTCATTTTCCAAGTATACCTGAGTCTGGTCTGACTTCAAAACTAAAATTGGTTCGGGATTCATACTGACAAGCGCTTCCCAATTATTGTCTTCTTTGTCCTGGTCAGCGATGGGCACCTCGCCAAAGCGTTGCCACTCCATTTGGTGGGGGGTTAAAACAATTTGGCCGGCGGGAAGGGGTAATTGATAGCTAGCCATTAGGGTGAGTGCTGATCCGTCGAGAATCACGACCTGTTCATCCTTGGTTTTATTTAAAACTTTTTTGAGGACATCGATGCTCTCACCCAGACCCGAACCGATTAACACGACGTCAACACTTTCAAGTAGCTTGGTGAAATCACTGTGATAGTCAATCACCATGGCTTCGGGCAAACGTGAGTGAATGGCGGTTTTATTGACTGAATCAGTGGCGACGGTCACTAAGCCCGCACCGGCATAAACGGCGGCCTGGGCATTCATAATGGCGGCGCCGCCAAGATTTTTGTCACCCGCAACGATTAAAATTTTGCCGAAAGTACCCTTGTGTGACTGCTTGGGACGTTTGTTCACAACGGTTTGCACAATTGTTTCAGTTAAATTAATCATTTTTTCACCTCTCTGATAAGCATTTTACACTTCAGGTGTGTATAATGAAAATCATAATGAGAAAATTATGAAAACGGTGAGAGCAACGTGAGTTGCCACAGCGTAAGGGGGTCATTTGGATGATTGATTGGCAAGCAAAGGCGAAGGAAGAAGAACAAGCTTACCTCGCTGATTTGAAAGATTTTTTGAAGATTGCTTCAGTACGAGATGATAGTCAGGCAACTGAAGACGCACCGCTTGGTCCTGGGCCAAAGGACGCCTTGGTTCATATTTTGGCCTTGGCCGACCGTGATGGTTTTGTGACCAAGAATATTGATAATTTAGCCGGTTACATTGAAATCGGGCCAAAAGATGCTGATGAATACGTGGCTTTGTTGTCACACGTTGACGTGATGCCTGCCGGTGAGGGTTGGGAGACTGACCCATTTGATCCAGTGATTGAAGATGGTAAGGTGATTGCCCGTGGTGCCTCTGATGATAAGGGACCAGGTTTGGCCGCTTATTATGGGTTCAAGATGATTCGTGACTTGAACTTGCCACTAAAGCGCCGTGTTCGTTTGATTTTTGGAACGGATGAAGAAAATGACTGGACGGGGATGACTCGTTACTTTGAAGTTGAACCAGCGCCGGCCTTTGGTTTCTCACCAGATGCCGAATACCCAATTATTAATGGGGAAAAGGGAAACTTGCAGGTTAACCTGACTTCACCAGCTACAAATGGGGATGCCGTTAAGTTGGAAGTCTTTGACTCAGGAATCCGGACAAACATGGTGCCGGGTGTTGCCCGAGCTACTGTTACTGGTTTGCCAACTGACCAAACGATTGCTGATTTCGCCGCCTTTTTGGCCGAAAACAAGCAGGTGCGCGGAACGGTTACACCAGAAGGCGATGAATTGAAGTTTGAGTTGCTCGGTAAGCAAGTTCACGGTTCTTTGCCAGAAACTGGTGAAAATGCCGGAACTTACTTGGCTAAGTTCTTGAAGCAATATGACTTTGGTGGTACTGCTGCCTTCTTCTTGAAGTATCTGGGTGAATTGTCACATGACGACCCAACTGGAAAGAAGCTCGGCGTTGCCTACGAGGATGACGTGATGGGACCTTTGTCAATGAACGTCGGAATTCAAAAGTTTGACTTGAAAGATGGCGTCTTTATTAACTTTAACTTCCGTTATCCAAAGGGAATTGAACCTGAATTCATCGAAAAGCAATTAGATGAAGCCCTGCCTGAATGGGATTATCAAGCCAAGATTGGTGGCCATGCGCAGGTACCGCACTACGTGTCACCTGAAGACCCAGTTGTAAAGACTTTGTTGAAGATTTACCATGATCAAACTGGTTTGGAAGCCCATGACCAGGTGATCGGTGGTGGAACTTACGGCCGTTTGATGAAGCGTGGGGTGGCCTTTGGGGCCTTGTTCCCAGACTCACCTGATACAATGCACCAAGTTGGTGAATTTGCCCTCGTTGACGACCTCGTTCGTTCAATGGGAATCTATGGTCAAGCCATTGTTGATTTGGCCAACTTACCTGAATAATTAGTTTAAAGAAAAGTCCGATTAACGTATCGGGCTTTTTTAATTTTCTTGGATTTGGATTATGGCAAATTTTAGTTGGGTAAATTCTGTATAATGGCAATAACTTAGAATTTTTCTTAAAAAAGGAGCCGCAGATGACCCCAGAAAAGTATTTTGAAGAATTTACCGATAATGATCAATTAATAGAGGAAATCAAAAATATCCAAAAATTTCGCGAAGAGCGAGCTAAAGATTCGTTTGGTTTTCTCCCTAGGCCGGATTTTTTTGCAGGGAAGTATCCCGTTACCGACGCGGAAATTCGGGCCATCTTGGCAGTAGCAAAGAAAATTTTGGTTGACCGGGGTGGCGCTTATCCACTTAGCCAAGTCGAGTTACTGGATGAACTTTTTCAACAAAAGGTACCGCTGATTAGTAAGATTCAGGTAGAGGCCTTTGGCTATTTTGCTGGGCTCAGACGCGATACTTTTAAGATTCAAGGTGAGGATGTTTTGGCTAAAACAGAATATCGGTCGATGGCTGAATTAGCTAGTCGCATCCAAAGGGAAGAAACTGATCAAAGAGTGATGGGTAAGGATGAATTCTTAGAAAAGATTAGGAAGATGCACCTAGGAGAGTGGCGATTTTACTATACCCAACCTGAAATTATGGATGGAACACAATGGAGTATTGATGTTTACTTCAACCAAGGGGAAGACGTCATTAATTATCATGGTAGTAATGCCTATCCAAGCAATATTGCAGAATTTTCCAAGTTTTTATCTTTGGATTTAGGGGTGTAAAAGTTGGTTGTTAAAATGGCACAGTTAAAAGGATTGTGCTAATCAGTTCAGTAAGCCAATCAAATCAACGGATGGATCACATTTGGTCTAGTTAATTTTATTTTGGTCACTTTTTAGCCCAGATTTGCCCAAAAAGGCAAAAGTTAGGCGAATGGATCTGATGCCTGACCTTGATAAAATCGGCTATTTGGTCTAAAATTATATAGAACTTATTTTTGGAGGATTTAACATGTCTAAATGGACAGCTGCTGCGGATGCAAACCGCGGTACACTAGAATTTTCAATCGCTCAAGCTGATGTGCAAAACGCATTGCAACCAGCTTTTGACAAGAACAAGAACCAAATTGCCGTACCTGGTTTCCGTAAGGGAAAGGTACCAATGTCACTTTTCTTGCAAAAGTTTGGTGAAGAAGCCTTGTACCAAGATGTAATGGACATCGTTTTGCCAGCCGCTTATGAAGCAGCTGTTGCAGAACAAGGCATTACTGTTGTTGGTCGCCCTGACATCATGCCTGTTTCAATGGACAAGGGTGCTGACTGGCAATTGAAGGCTGAAGTAGCCGTTGCCCCTGAAATCAAGTTGGGTGACTACACTGGCTTGACTGTTGAAAAGCAAGACGCTTCTGTCTCAGACGAAGATGTTGATGCTGAAATCAAGCGCCAACAAGAAAACCAAGCTGAATTGGTTTTGCAAGAAGACGGAACTAAGGCTGAAAACGGCGACACTGTCGTAATCGACTTTGATGGTTCTGTTGATGGCGACCACTTTGATGGTGGTCAAGCTAAGGATTATTCTTTGGAATTGGGCTCAGGCTCATTCATTCCTGGCTTTGAAGACCAATTGGTTGGTCACGTAGCCGGCGATGATGTTGACGTTAAGGTTACTTTCCCAGAAGAATACCAAGCAAAGGATTTGGCTGGTAAGGAAGCTTTGTTCGAAGTTAAGCTTCACGAAATCAAGCGCAAGTCATTGCCTGATTTGGATGATGAATTCGCTAAGGACGTCGATGAAGACGTTGACACTTTGGCCGAATTGAAGGAAAAGACTAAGAAGAACTTGCAAGAAGCTCGCGAAAGCGCTGCTAAGGATGCATTCGAAGATGCAGCCGTGCAAGCCGCAGTTGATAACGCCGAAGTTGTTGGTGGTGACTTGCCACAAGAAATGATCAATGAAGATGTTGATCGTCAAATGCAACAATACTTGGCTCAATTGCAACAACAAGGTATCTCACCAGACATGTTCTTCCAGATTTCAGGACAAACTCAGGAATCATTCCGGAAGCAATTTGAAGAAGGTGCTGACAACCGTGTCAAGACAAACTTGGTCTTGGAAGCAATTGTTAAGGCTGAAAAGATTGACCCAAGTGCAGACGAAGTTGCTGCTGAAGTGAAGTCATTGGCTGACCAATACAACATTTCAGAAGAACAAGTTAAGCAATCATTGACTGATGCTTTGTTGAAGCACGACATTGCAATGAAGGCAGTCGTTGATAAGATTGTTTCATCTGCAAAGGCTAAGTAAGCCGTTAAAAAGCCCGGTTGGGCTTTTTTTCTTACATAGCCGATTAATTAGTTGCGGCAAACAATTTTTGGATTAGACTTGGTTTTAAGCCAGTGAAGTATTGAAATTGAGGGGGATGTCATGGTTCAAACACCAAATGAAACCACTCCAGTCCACTGCTCTTTTTGTGGTAAGGATGCTGATGAAGTGAAGAAGCTTGTTGCTGGGCCTGATGGGCTCTACATTTGTAATGAGTGTATTGCCTTAGCTGATCAAATTATTCAAGAAGAAATGCAAGTTGACCAGCAGGAGCAGCAATTGGCATTGCCAACGCCAAAGGAAATCGTGGCGAATTTGAACGATTATGTCATTGGACAAGAAGATGCCAAAAAGACCTTGGCAGTGGCGGTCTATAACCACTATAAGCGAGTGAACGAAAACGCTTTGAAGACCACGGACGTGGAATTGCAAAAGTCAAACATCGCCTTACTTGGTCCTACTGGTTCTGGTAAGACCTATTTGGCACAGTCATTGGCTAAGATTTTGCAGGTGCCATTTGCCATCGCTGATGCAACGACTTTGACGGAAGCCGGTTATGTCGGTGAAGATGTTGAAAACATCTTGCTAAAGCTGTTGCAGGCGGCTAATTTTGACGTCGAATCAGCACAGCGAGGCATTATCTATGTCGATGAAATTGACAAGATTGCTAAAAAGTCTGAAAACGTTTCAATTACCCGTGATGTTTCGGGTGAAGGTGTTCAGCAGGCGTTGTTGAAGATGCTAGAAGGAACAATCGCTTCAGTGCCACCTCAGGGTGGTCGTAAGCACCCACAGCAAGAATTGATTCAAGTTGATACAACGAACATCCTGTTTATTGTTGGTGGGGCCTTTGCCGGCTTGGACACGTTGATTAAGGAACGCTTGGGTAGCCGAGTGATTGGTTTTGGTTCAAGTACGACGGACCAAGCCAAGGCCTTGGACAATCCAAATGTCTTAGAAAATGTGGAACCAGAAGATTTGACGAAATTTGGTTTGATTCCGGAATTTATTGGTCGTTTGCCAATTATTACGGTTTTGGATGAATTGGACGTTGATGATTTGACTCATATTTTGACGCAACCAAAGAACGCTTTGGTTAAGCAATATAAGGCCTTGTTAGGTCTGGATAATGTTGAGTTGGAATTCCAACCAGCAGCCCTTTCGGCCATGGCTAATTTGGCTATTGATCGTGGTACGGGTGCCCGTGGATTACGCTCAATCATTGAAAATGTGATGAAGGACATTATGTATGAAATCCCAAGTCGCGACGATATCGAAAAGGTTGTAATTACCAAGGCTTCTGTTACTTCTGGTAAGGCACCAAACTTAGTTTTGAAGAAAGATAAAAAGGATTAATTATGGACGTTCATAACGTTGAAATGGTGATGTCAGCCGTTTCACCAACACAATATCCAACGGATGGTCGCCCTGAATTTGCTCTGGTTGGCCGGTCAAATGTGGGTAAGTCATCTTTGACCAATACATTGATCAACCGGAAAAATTTTGCCCGAACTTCGAGTCAACCTGGAAAGACCCAGACATTGAACTTCTATGATGTCGAAGGCGAATTATACTTCGTCGATGTGCCTGGTTACGGCTATGCCAAGGTGTCAAAGAAGAAACGGGAAGCCTTTGGTCAAATGATTGAGACCTACATTACCTCACGTAAGCAACTCCGCGGGGTGATTTCTTTGGTCGATGCCCGTCATAAGCCCAGTGAAGAAGATATTATGATGTACAACTGGCTGGACTATTACAATATCCCAATCTTATTGGTGGCAACCAAGGCCGATAAGATTGCTCGGGGAAAATTAAACCAAGCAGAATCAATTATTAAAAAAGCCGTTGAATTTGATGGAACAAATTCCGACTTTCAATTCTTCTCATCCGTTACCAAGTCTGGAAAAGATGAAGTTTGGCAATGGATTGAAGAACGGTTGTGATTTTGTAAAATTACAACTATACCATTGACTATTTTGGTCTTCTGTTTACAATAATAGGTAGGAGGTAATCGTAATGGCACAAGATACAGCTATTTTTGCTGGGGGATGTTTTTGGTGCATGGTAGAGCCCTTTGACTCATTACCAGGCATTGAAAAGGTTCGCTCAGGCTATACCGGTGGCCACGTGGCTAACCCAACCTATGAAGAAGTTTGCTCACATACAACAGGGCATACCGAAGCAGTTAAAATTTGGTTTGATCCCGACAAGTTTTCTTACAAGGACTTGGTTGAATTGTACTGGCAGGTAGCCGACCCAACCGATGCGATGGGTCAATTTGCCGACCGTGGTGATAGTTATCGTCCGGTCATCTTCGTTAATTCGCCAGAGCAGCGTCAGGTCGCTGAAGCTTCAAAGAAGGCCTTAAATGAATCTGGCCGTTTTGATCAGCCAATCGTGACGTCAATCGAAGATGCAAAGCCATTTTACGAGGCGGAAGAGTACCACCAGGACTTCTACAAGAAAGATCCACTGCGTGAAGCTGCCATGATGGCACCGCGGCACCAGTATCAGGAAAAGTATTGGGGGGACAAGTAACCATGGCAAAGTATGATCAAGAAGAATTGAAGCAACGGTTGACATCGGAGCAATACGAAGTGACACAAAATGCTGCCACTGAACGAGCTTTCACTGGTAAGTACGACCAGTGGTGGGATGACGGTATCTTTGTTGATATCGTTTCTGGAGAACCATTGTTTTCATCAACTGACAAGTATGATTCAGGCTGTGGCTGGCCATCATTTACTAAAGGAATTGATGACGTTGAATTGAATGAATCAACCGACAATTCATTTGGTATGACTCGGACGGAAGTTCGGTCAAAGGATGCCGACTCACATTTGGGTCACGTCTTTAACGACGGCCCAGCAGACCAGGGTGGCTTGCGTTACTGCATTAACTCAGCCTCACTGCGCTTTGTACCAAAGGCCGATCTTGAAAAAGAAGGCTACGGCAAGTATTCTTACTTGTTTAACTAAGATAATAGTTTATTAAAAATCCTCCGTTCAAATTGAATGGGGGATTTTTTAGTATGATAATCATTTTTTAGAGACTAACAGGAATTGCCCTTTTAGTTATAAATAAGGCGTTAAATAGCTTCTTTGAATTCTTTGTAATGTTTAAGTAAAAATTTTGTAAAAATAGATTGATTTATAACATATTAGTGCTAGAATATAATCAAAGTTTAGAAAAAGGGGATTCATTTATGGCAACCTTACGCGATGGATTAAAAGAAAACCGTGAATCATTTGAAAAGGCTAAGGACAAGCAGGCGCGAGAACATGCTGCTGAAGCCCATGAAAATAATAATCACGACCGTGCTGAACATCATGAGCACAAAGATGCCCGATATGACAATGAGGATTTTGAGTCTGAGAAAAAGGATTTTGAGGGGAAATAATTATGGAAGAAAAGCATGAATTTGAAGCAGCAGATGCCCGTGAAGTGGAAAACGCTAAGCGCAAGGATGAGCGTTTGGCTAAGCAAGCTGAATTCTCAAAATCTTCTCATGAGAGCCGCGAAAAGTTGGACGAAAAATAATCAAATAAAACACTGATAATATGAGTTCTCAAGTTTATTCATACCATTAACCTGTGCTCAGGACTGATTCCGATATTTAATCGGCGTCAGTCCTTTTCGTTTGCCCTGAAATTGTTTTGGATTGTCGTGATGAATAGATTTTTTAAGCGTGGGGGAGAAAAACAAACGAAATTGGTCAGAATGCTTGAATGTCAGTAAAGCTACGATTGAAAAAGTCTAATGTCAGGAAAGCTGAGGTCTAAGCTAATTTGATAAAAAAAGTGTGCTAGAATGGGTAAAAATTAGAGTGATATGTAGTGAATTGGAAAGGAAACGGCGATGGTAAAAAGTTATGTAGTGGACGCATTTGCAAATGAGATTTTCAAAGGAAATCCTGCAGCCGTTTTGTTTGTTGACGAATTTCCTAGTGACCAATTGATGCAAAATATCGCGATGGAAAATAAGTTATCCGAAACCGCATTTGCCATTAAGCGCGATGATAATCACTATGATTTACGTTGGTTTTCACCAGCCGGTGAAATTGATCTTTGCGGCCATGCGACGCTCGCGACTGGTTTTTTGGTGTACCAACAGGCGGCGCCAAAAGATGGTGGGCCGGTGGTCTTCAAGACACAAAGTGGTGACCTGACCGTGACCAAAAAAGATAACCTATACGAAATGGACTTCCCAACCTATGAAATGAAGGCGGTACCGGTAACAGAGGCAATGACTGAAGCTTATGGATTGCGTCCAGAAGCTGCTTACCTAGGACGTGATTTACTCTGTGTCTTTCCTCAAGGAACAGATGTCGCTGGTATGGACCCGGACATGGAGAAGTTAAAGAAGCTTGATGGGATGGCTCAGCATGCCACGGCAGTGGTTGATTCAAAGTATGACTGCGTGTCACGTTCGTTTGCGCCGAAGCTAGGGATTAATGAAGATCCGGTCTGTGGTAGTGGTCACTGCCATATCGCGCCGTACTGGTCACAGCGGTTAGGCAAGCACGAGCTGACTGCTTATCAGGCTTCCCCTCGCTCTGGCGTTTTGCACTGTGATTATCAAGGTGACCGCACTAAACTTAGTGGTGAGGCGATTTTGTATTCACAAAATGAGGTTAATTTAGCAATATAAAAAACACACCTGATGGTGTGCTTTTTGATTGGGATTCTTCTAATCGCGATAGCTAAAGAATGGACTTTGTGTGTTTGCCAGTGGCATACAAAATTGTGTTGCCAAATAAGAGTAAAATAATTAGGGAAAGCCAATTATCACTTTTGAAGACAAAAAAGAAACAAACAATAAAAACTATCGTAAATGTTGCCGGTACAACGAAATGTACCCACATTTTAAAACTAAACTTGACAATTATCGCTTGCGTCAAAATGACTAGCATTGAAATCACGATAAAGGCCGACTTTTCCCCCGCCATACTCTCACGTCCCCACGTCTTCGATAAATATTCTCAACATATCTAGTTTAGCATATTTTCTAATAAAATTTTAATGAATTGAGATAAAAATTAATTACTGTTAAGCTGTAAACATAACAAAAAAACTTTTTAGGAGACATGATGAAGACGATTACGAAGCAATTCGCCCTGGCCACTCTGGTATATCTTTTTTTGTTTTTAATTGATAATTTGGTGGAGTTGTTGCTCATCCAAGAGGCGGGCGAAAAGACGACTTTGACCGCAGTCAAAATGTTGACTGTGATGCAAGACGGTGTTTTATATACTAACTTTTCAGGTCATTTGGGCATTATTGTGACCTACGCATTGTTTCTCTTTCTTTGGGGATTTATTTATTATCGTTTTATTTACAAGCACGACGCTTTTCCATTTGAAAATTTACTTTTTTGGCGTTAAAAAGTCGGGCACCCACTGTGCCCGTCTTTTATTTAGATCAATTGGTTGTTGATTCGCCGCCTACTAACTTAGACTTCTTGAATGGCAAGCAGGATACCAGCCAGCATGAGGGCGATCGGCAAAATATAGTTGCCCATCGCATGAGTCTGACCTAAGTTATTAAAAATGGCGCTGAGGCCAATTGTCATCACAAAACTGGCGCTGAGAAACTTTAGCCGTTGATTAGCGCGGGTGTTATTTTTGCGAAAGTGTGGAACAATCAGTGTTAGGCAACCACTAAAATGATTAAAATGGCCAAAACCATCACGTGAATCGACATGAGGATTTCCTTTCTGCTGCAGTGGTCTTCTCTTGCGATGAGGCTTGAGTTGACGGCTGTTAACTGCCGGTATTGTAACATAGGCAAGATTAAAATTAGTTATAAATGGGGTCCGCCTCAATTTGATGGTGACAGTTGAAATATACGAAAAATTAAAATAATATTAGAACGATTAAAATGTGATATACTGCTTCCAAGGTATTGTTCGTGATTTATTTGATAAAAGAACAGTTGATCGAATATTGTTATTAAATTTCACTTGGGGGATTAGATTTATGAAGGAAGTTGGCTCAACACTCGTTAAGCGAGGAATGGCACAGATGCAAAAGGGTGGCGTGATTATGGACGTTGCCAATGTGGAACAGGCGAAAATTGCCGAAGCGGCTGGGGCTGTTGCTGTTATGGCTTTGGAACGAGTGCCATCGGATATTCGGGCAGCTGGTGGTGTTGCGCGAATGTCAGATCCAGCCATGATTGAAGAAATTATGGCTGCCGTAACCATTCCCGTGATGGCTAAGGCGCGAATTGGTCATATTGCCGAAGCTCATGTATTGGAAAGTGTCGGGGTTGACTACATTGATGAAAGTGAAGTTTTGACGCCGGCCGATGATAATTACCATATCAACAAGCATGATTTTACTGTTCCGTTTGTCTGTGGTTGTCGTGATTTAGGTGAAGCTTTGCGCCGGATTGGCGAAGGGGCCTCAATGTTGCGGACAAAGGGTGAACCGGGAACTGGTGACGTGGTGGAAGCGGTTCGGCACATGCAAAAGGTCAACGAACAAATTCGCCACATCCAAAATGAAAAGCCGGAACATTTAATGGCGATTGCTCGTGATTTGCGGGCGCCGTTGGAGTTAGTACAGGAAATTCACGAAACTGGTAAGTTGCCCGTCGTGAACTTTGCTGCCGGTGGAATTTCAACGCCAGCTGATGCGGCCTTGATGATGAACCTTGGTGCTGATGGTGTCTTCGTTGGTTCTGGAATCTTTAAGTCGGAAAATCCCGAGAAGTTTGCCAAGGAAATTGTGGCAGCCACTGCTAATCCAACCGATTATCATTTGATTGCTGAAGTTTCGAAGAATCTTGGTGCACCAATGAAGGGTATTGATACTGCGACTTTGCATGATGAAGACAAGATGGCCCCTCGCGGTATTTAAGGGGGTTAGGCATGAAAATTGGTGTATTAGATTTACAGGGTGCGGTTGACGAACATTTGCAGATGTTGGCCCAATGTGGGGTAATTGGCAAAAAAGTTTTGACGGTTGCTGATTTAGACGGAATTGATGGCTTGATTATTCCTGGTGGGGAAAGTACAGCCATTATGAACCTTTTGCAGAAGTTTGAAATGTTGCCGGCCCTGAGGGACAAAGTGGCGGCAGGACTACCGGTTTTTGGGACTTGTGCCGGCTTAGTTCTCCTAGCCCGGCCTGATGCCTTAGCTGGCTTTGACGGTGAAGTCGAGCGAAATGGCTTTGGCCGGCAAAAGGATAGTTTCCAGGAAGATGTAACGGTTGCGGGCTTTAACAAACCATTTCCGGGCGTATTTATTCGGGCACCGTATTTGAAAAGCGTTGGTAAGGATGTCCAGGTCTTGGCCAAGATTGATGATGATCGCATTATTGCGGTTCAGCACAATCATATTTTAGCAACGGCCTTCCACCCGGAGTTGTCTGTCGATACTCGGTTGCATGAGTTATTTATACAAATGGTGACAGCAGCAAATTGATTAAAAAAGAAGAATCAAACGATTCTTCTTTTTTTGTGTTACGCTGTCCCCAAGTGAGTTTTTAAAATAATGGCAAGAGCCAGTCGAATATACTGTTCGGAAAAAACTTTGCGGGAGGGGGAATTCAAATGAGGAATAACATTTATCGTTGGGCCGCACTTTATCCAAGGACTTTTTCGATTGTGATTGTGGTCTTGATTAACTTGATTTATTTGCTGTTACTGCAAGCTTTTGGTGGTGGGCAAAATTTGCTGATGAATCTGAAAAGTAGTCTCTGGAACATTGTCGGCTTTGCCGTTTTAATGTTATTGAGCTGGCTGTGGACCAGGTTTATTAATCGCAAAAAGTAAAAAGAACACCCGCGGGTGTTCTTTTTATTTTTGGAGTTCTTGGTTGAGACGGTTGATTGTTTTCTTAGCGATGCTCATCGAAATCCACCACGTGATGACGTAAGTCAAAATAAAGGTGAGAGTATAACAGGTTAGGCTGGCAACTGAAAGTGGGAACCAGCCGGCTATAATTGCTAGGAATGTGAAGCCGGTAAAGGTAACGGTAAAGTGGAGGACAGACTGCTTGGTAATGCTATAGCGGTCGTTTTGGTAGATGATACTACCTAGGCTAAAGACAATGCCCATCAACGCCCAGAGAATAATTGAAACGTTTACGGCAGATAGGGGACGGTCAAAATGTTCCGTAAAGGTTGTGCTGGATGGGCTGAAGTTTTTTGAACCATACAAGTAGGAAAAAAATAATGCCATTAAAAGACCAATATTGATGCCGATTGAGGCTCCAACTAACATTTTCTTGATGATTTTCATGAGTGTAAATCCTCCTTCTTAATTTTTCGCATGTAGCGCCTTGAGGCAAAAGTGAATTGCCCATCTTTGAAAACAACCTGATAGGCACCGGTCTTACTCAGGGCAAAGCGGTCGATAAAATGCCGGTTAACTAGTTCAGATTGCGAGATTTGAATAAAAATTTTTGCTGGTAAAAATTCGGCCAATTCGTAAATTCGTTTTTTCAGTTTATAGCGTTGTCCCTCAATCTGACAAAAGACGTCTTGCTGTTCGGTATAGATGCGTTCGATTTGGTCTAGGCTCACCTGCCGGTAATCGTCGTTATCCTTAATGAAGAGGGTTGAATGCTCAACGATGGACTGAATTTTTTGCTCTAAATAAATAATTTCTGCTGTTTGTTTTTTAGCAGTAATCAGAATGCTTGGGCTGGTCGCATTTGGATTAATGTTGACTGATACCTTCATTTGAATCTCCTTTGATTACTTTTCATGAATTTACTCTAAAACAAATTAACTAAAAAAGCTCGCGATAACCGATATTTGGTTTCCTGACTAGCATAAGTGGTCAACTCGGGATAATAAATGCACTCTATCGGTAGATTTGGTCAGCCAGCAAAGCATTTTTTAAAGGGCTGGCCATCTTTGGTATAATAGTACTAATATCCGCTGGAACGAAATGTCGCAGCGCTTTGATCAAAAGATACAAAAAGTTAGGAAAACTGATGGTCAAGAAAAACTTAGTCAAAGCAAACTTAACGGGTGATCGCATTGGTGTGTTCTTTGGAACATTAGCACCGATGCATATTGGTCATCAAGCTGAGATTTACAAGGCAGCCGCCCTCAATGACGGGGTGGTGGTGATTACTTCTGGGTATACCGGCGACCGTGGGGACCAAATTGGTTTGCCGGTTGAGAAGCGTTTTCGCTATTTGCGGGAAGCCTTTAATGATGAAGACACCATTAAGGTTGATTACATTAACGAGGATGATATTCCACAAATGCCAAATGGTTGGCAAGAATGGACGGACCGGTTAACGGAGACTATCCAACGAAATATTGTCAATCCGGATGCACTGATTACGCTTTATACCGGTGAAGCTGACTACAAGGAAATGCTGGAAAAGATGTTGCCAAAGGATGGCCGTTTCCGCGTTTCTTTGATGGATCGGACGATTTTGAAGGTGTCGGCGACGGCGGTCCGCAACGACCCGTTGGGTAACTGGGACTATATTAATCGCGTCTTTCGGCGCCACTTTGCCAAGAAGATTTTGGTGGTTGGGGCACCACAAACGGGAAAGTCAACTTTGACTCGTCGTTTGGCGCGGACTTCGAATTCACCATTTTCGGTTGAATTCTCGCGGACTTACCAAGAACAATCAAACGTATTTGATAGCGAATTGCTTCTAAAAGATTATTCGCGGATTATTCAGGGGCAGTATGATGCCAATTCAAACGAAATTAATTCGCCGGCTAACAACGGTTTGACCTTCTTTGATACGGATGCAATGGTGACGATGGCTGAGGCCAGGGCCTGGCTGCCAAAGGAAGATTTGACCCGGCTGTTGCCACTCTTTGAAAATACGATTGCCGAAGAAGACCTGGATTTGATTTTGGTGATTCCGCCAACAGTCGCCGTACAAAATGGTGCTGATGCCGAGGAAAGTGAAATCTTTGATATGCACTTGTGGCAAGTAATTAAAGATTATGGTTTTTATGATAAGGCTGTTGCCTTGGACCGGGTGGGGGAAGCCGATGACCCCGCCGGTTATTATGCTCGCTACATGCAGGCTTTGGAGATTATTGAAGATAAGGTTGGTATTAACCTGACAAAGGTTTAAGCCAAATGTGGTCCGACCAACGTTGGACTTTTTTATTCTAAACTTTAACTTGGCAGTTTATCCTATTGAGAAAGATTTGATGAAGGGAGGTGACCGATATGCCAACAACTTATGCGCAAGTGATTGTTGATGTGCCAACTCAGCAAACGAACCGGCCCTATACCTATTTGGTGCCAACTGAATTAGATACAGCCGTTGTGCCTGGTGTCCGCGTCTTGGTTGCCTTCGGTCACCGGTCTGTGTTGGGCTATGTTTTGGGCCGGGATGTTGATCTGCCGGATGATTTAGCGGCCGACCAGGTCAAAGATATTTTGGCGGTTTTGGATGATGAACCAGTTTTGACCAAAGAAATGTTGGCTTTGTCGGAAGAGCTGGCCCAAAATAACTTTTCATATCAAGTGTCCTTTTTAGCTTTGATGTTACCGACGGCTTTGAAGGCTTCCTATCGTAAGCGCTTGATAGCGGGGCCAACCTTGACTGATTTGGACCGCGCGACTTTCTTAGATGGGCAAGAGGAACGGTTGGTTAAGACGAAAGATTTTTCCGCCAAGGAATGGCGGGCGATTCGCCAATTAGCAGCCACTGGCGCCTTAACGATTGAAACTGTGATTGAAAATCAGGGACAAATTAAGACGGAATTGGCCTACGAAGTGACGGATAACCGCGAATTATTGGTGACCGCACAGGAAAATTTGCGAGCCTCTGCCAAAAGTCAGAAACGATTGCTTGATTTTTGTTTGGAACATCTCGGACAGACTTTTAGCAAGCGCGACTGGCTGGCTCAACTCGACCTATCGGCAGCTGTCTTGAATACTGGGGTGAAAAACGGTTGGTTGACCAAACGCCAAGTTGAAGTTAAGCGCCGGCCACAGGCGATGGCCCGGGGCAAGGTTGAAGCGGTTAAGGTCTTAAATGATGGCCAACAAGCTGCCTATGATGCCATTACGGCAGCCATTATTGCAAAACAGAATAAAACCTTTTTACTGGAAGGAATTACCGGGTCGGGCAAAACGGAAGTTTATTTGCAGGCAGCTCAGGAAGCCATTGACCGCGGCGAACAGGTTTTGTTTTTGGTACCAGAAATTGCTTTGACGCCGCAAATGCAAAAACGAGTGGCAGACCGCTTTGGGGATGCCACGGCTGTCTTGCACTCCGGTTTGTCAGCCGGTGAGCGCTATGATGAATGGCGACGGATTCAAGCCGGTGAGGTAAAAGTTGTTGTGGGGGCCCGGTCAGCAGTCTTTGCACCGCTGGACCGATTAGGTTTGATTATTGTTGATGAAGAGCACGAAACGTCTTACAGCCAAAGTGAAAATCCACATTATTCGGCCCGCGATGTGGCCCTGTGGCGTGGTGATTTTCACCATGCACCCGTTGTGTTGGGTTCGGCGACACCATCACTGGAAAGTCGGGCCCGGGCACAAAAGGGTGTCTATCAGTTACTAAAGTTAACCAAACGGGCCGCCGCCGCGGCAACTTTGCCACCAGTTGAGATTGTTGATATGCGTCAAACCGTGATGACGAAGGGTGACACGAACTTTTCGGGCGAATTGTTGGAAAAGTTGCGGGCGCATTTGGACCGTGGTGAACAGGCAGTCTTGCTGTTAAACCGGCGTGGCTTTTCTTCCTTTGTGATGTGCCGTGATTGCGGCTATGTGCCAAAGGACCCCAATTGTAATCTGGCGATGACTCTGCACATGGATACAAAAACTCTGAAATGTCACTACTGTGATTATCAGACGGCCATTCCGCAAATTTGCCCCAGTTGTGGGTCAAAACGGATCCGCTATTATGGGACTGGAACGGAAAAAGTCGAGGCCGAGTTGAATAAACTATTACCAGATTATCCGGTAATCCGTTTGGATCAGGATACGACCAAGAAGAAGGGGTCGATGGCCAAGGCCTTGGCTGATTTTGGTGCTAAGAAGGCACAGATTCTTTTGGGAACGCAAATGGTGGCCAAGGGACTCGACTTTGAGGATGTCACCTTAGTTGGGGTTTTGAACGCTGATACTGGCCTTGGCCTACCGGATTTTCGGGCAAGTGAAAAGACCTTTGAATTGTTAACCCAGGTGGCTGGTCGAGCCGGTCGTGGACAGCAGCACGGGGAGGTCGTAATTCAGACCTTTAATCCCGACCACTATGCGTTAACCTATGCTAAACACCATGATTACGAGGGCTTTTACCGGCAAGAAATGGCTATCCGCCATGCCGGTGAATTTCCGCCATATTATTACACTATCCAGATTCAAACGTCTCATTCAGATGAGAATTTGGTGGCCGTTCAAAGTGCCAAAATCGGGGCGTGGTTGAAAAAACACCTCCCCGAAGATGTCTTAATGTTGGGACCATCACCGCAGGCAATTGCCAAGCTGAAAGGCCGTTACTACTTTCAAATGCTGTTGAAGATGAAGAAGCCGCACGAGGTGGATGCGTTGCTGCGAGATTTGGTGGATCGGTCGCAAAATGCTGAGGCTGGTTTTCAGTTGGCGGTCCGCCGTGACCCGGTCACCTTTATGTAGTTGAGCAATCGGTGCTGCCGGTAGTTGCTAGCGGAATTTGCTATAATAAAAGAAATTGCCATTTTTTGGCAAAATGGATTTTTTCAGAACAAGTGAGGAAGTAAATGACCTATCGCGTTGTTTTCATGGGAACACCCCAATTTGCTGTGCCATTGTTAGAAGCTTTGGTGGCGGACGCTGCATACGATGTTCTGGCAGTGGTGACGCAGCCAGACCGGCCCCAGGGACGGAAGCAAAAATTAACGGCTAGCCCGGTCAAAGAGGCTGCTTTAGCGGCCGGTTTGCCAGTTTTGCAGCCGGAAAAAATTAGCGGTTCGGCAGAAATGGCTGAAATTTTGGACTTAGCGCCAGACTTTATTGTCACAGCTGCCTTTGGTCAATTTTTGCCTGAAAAGCTGTTGGAAGCAGCTAAGGTTGCCGCTGTGAATGCTCACGCTTCCTTGCTGCCAAAGTATCGGGGTGGGGCACCAGTCCACTATGCCATTATGAATGGTGACAAGGAAACTGGTGTTTCGTTGATGTACATGGTCAAGAAAATGGACGCCGGTGATGTGATTGACGTGGTCAAGGTGCCGATTGAAGCGCAAGATAATGTTGGGACGATGTTCACCAAATTGAGTGAAGCCGCCGCTTCCCTCGTTTTGAACAATTTGCCAAAGTTGGCGGCTGGAACGGTTGCTGCCACGCCACAAGATCCTGATTTGGTCAGCTTTTCACCTAATATTAGCCGTGACCAACAAAATTTGAACTTTGCCACTGAAACGGCCGAGCAATTGAATTGGCATATTCGGGGCCTTTATCCAACACACCCGGCCCACGCCTTAGTCGGTGGGGAGAAGTTTAAGTTGGTGGCAACAACGCCACTGGCTGAAAAGACGACTGCCAAGCCTGGTGTGATTACGGTCAAGGATAAGAAGCATTTGGTCGTTGCCGCAGCGCAGGGAACTCAACTACAAATTGATGAGCTCCAGCCGGCTGGTAAAAGTGTGATGGCCGTTTCGGCCTATTTGAATGGTGCTGGCCAAAAGTATGCGGTTGGCGACCAATGGATTAACGTCGAGGAAGTTAATGCCTAATAAGATTAAAGACAGTCAAAATCCCCGTTTGCTAGCGGTTGTCACCCTAGCAAAGATTAAAAATGGGGCATATTCTAACTTGCAATTAAACCAAGTGATTAAGAGCCACCAGTTGAAACCTGCCGATAAGGGCCTGCTGACCACCTTGGTCTATGGGACAATCCAATATCGGTTACTGCTAGAGTACTGGTTGGCCCCATTTGTCAAAGGCAAGAAGCTGGAACCGTGGGTCAAAGAGCTACTTTTGACCGCTTTGTTCCAGTGGCACAAGTTGGACAAGATCCCCAAGCATGCCATCTTTAACGAAAGTATTGAGATTGCTAAGGTCTTAGGCCATTCTGGTGCTGCCAAATTTGTCACGGCCATCTTGCATCAAATTGACCGGACTGGCGTTCGGGATGAGGCCAAGATAAAGGACCCAATTGAGCGCCTATCGATTTCTTATTCGGTGCCGATTTGGCTGGTGGAAACGCTAGAAGAACAGGTTGGCGACGAGAAAACGAAGTCAATCTTGGCTTCTTTGAATGAGGCACCGGCGCAATCTGTGCGGGTTAACACGACCAGGGCCACGGTTGCCCAGGCCAGGCAAGCACTGGAGGATGAAGGGTTAACCGTTCGTGACTCCAAGGTTGCCAAGGATTCTTTGGTAGTGACCGGCGGTCACGTGGCTTCTTCTAAGCCCTTCCTTGATGGTTGGTTGACCGTACAAGATGAATCGGCGATGCTGCCGGTTGAATCACTAGGGTTGGATGAATCGGTGCATTCTGTCTTGGATGCAGCGGCCGCCCCAGGCGGAAAAACCACACAAATTGCGCAGTACTTAGCAGGCGATGCGAAAGTAGTCGCCCTTGATATTCATGACCATAAAGTAAAGTTGATTAAGGCCAATACGAAACGGCTTGGTTTGGCAGATAAGGTCGAGGCCAAGGCGCTTGATGCTCGTGAAATTCCACAAGCATTTGATCACGACTTTGACCGAATTTTGGTTGATGCTCCGTGTTCTGGTTTAGGTTTGCTGCGGCGCAAGCCCGAAATTCGCTATGAAAAATCATTGGCGGATGTCTTGCATTTGGCCGATCTTCAGTTAGCGATTTTGAATGCAGCGGTCCAACGGTTGGCAGTTGGCGGCCGTTTGGTATATAGTACATGTACCATTCTAAATCAGGAAAATGATGCAGTTGTGGCCAAGTTCTTAGCTGAAAATCCAGCAATTGAACTGGTTAAGACCACTACTGAAAAGGATATTAAGGGTAATCGGGTAGAAGATGTATTGAAAATCTATCCCGATGATTACGAGACAGACGGCTTTTTCGTCGCCACCTTTCAAAGGAGAAAGGATTAAGCGCAATGGCAATTGCCTACATCAGTGATAAGGGCCCAAAGAGGGCAGACAATCAAGACGCGGTCGGCGCCTACTATAACCAATCCGGTGAAGCACTTGTGCTCGTCGCCGATGGTGTTGCTTCTAACCCTGGCTCAAAGCAAGCCAGCCAGATGGTGGTGGAGACGCTCGGCCAGGCCTGGGAAAAACGTGATATGAAGGACCAAGACAGTGTCAAAGACTGGCTGGTGCACCAAGCGGACTTGGCGAACAATGCGATTTTGTTAGCCGGCAAAAAAAATCCGGTGGTGCATGAGATGGCAACAACCTTAGTCTTGGCCGTTTGCTTACCGGGCGAAATTTTGATCGCTAATGCGGGCGATTCGCGGGCGTATTTGCTGCGCGATAAAAAGGCGAAGCTACTCACGTTTGACCACACGGTGCGCAATGAATTAAAGCGGAATAGTGGACAGATTTATGATGAAAGCCTTCCGGAAGCAAATTCATTAACGCGTTATCTTGGCGTCAACCAGAAAGTTGGTTTGGAATGGACAACCTTTACGCCTAAAGAGGGTGACTGGTTGTATTTGACCAGTGACGGTTTGTCCAAAGTCTTAGACATTGATGACCAGGTTGCCTTGTTGCAGCCGGGAATGAAACGGCCAGGTAACTTGCCACCGCTTGGTTCAGTCTTAGACCTGACCGAGCGAATTCGGGCCTTAATTCGAGCTGCTGTGGCTCGTCATGCGCCGGATAATATTACAGCATTATTGGTGACGGATTTAACCAATCCTAACCAGCAGTTAAATCGGGCTGGCAAACAGCCTCAGCAAAACCGCTTTGAAGAGTTTCAAGCAAACAAGCACCGAACGGAGGGACAGAACTAATGGAACAAGGAACGATGATTGATCACCGCTACCAGGTAGTGCGTCCGCTGGGCGGTGGGGGCATGGCCAATGTTTACCTAGCCTTTGATACTTATTTGAAGCGTGATGTTACTTTAAAGATGATTCGGTTGGACATTAAAGACCAGCCTGATGCAGTGGAACGGTTTCAGCGTGAAGCCAAAGCCGCCACAACTTTGGTCAATGACCATATTGTTCAAATCTATGATGCCGGTGAATTCGACGGCTCCTCTTATTTGGTGATGGAATACGTTGATGGTATGGATTTGAAAGACTTCATTCAGCAGCATTTTCCAATTCCGTATCAGCAAGTTGTTGATATTATGGAACAAATTTTGGATGCGGTTGGCGCAGCCCACCGGGCCGGCATTATTCACCGCGATTTAAAGCCACAAAATATTTTGATTGACCGAAACAACCAGGTTAAGATTACCGACTTTGGGATTGCAACGGTTAAGCGGTCACAGTCAATGACTCAGGTGCATACGGTGATTGGTTCGATTCATTATTTGGCACCTGAATTACCAATTGGTAAGGGAGCCTCGGTCAGGTCGGACTTATATGCCCTTGGGGTAATCTTGTATGAGATGTTGACCAACCAGGTTCCTTATCAAGGGGATACACCGGACCAGGTGGCTTATAAGCACGGCAACATGCCAATGCCTTTTGTCCGTGATTTTGATTCACAAATACCACAACCGTTGGAAAACGTTATCTTGCGGGCAACGGCCAAAAATCCAGAAGACCGGTATTTCTCAGCTGAGTCAATGGCTGATGACCTCAAGACGTCTTTGTCAAAGCGCCGGTCGCAAGAGGCCCGTTATGTTCCTGAAACTTCTGATGAAACCCGTTTGGTTGATACTGACTGGTCAGAACGACCATACGTTGATGACCCTGAAGTTTTGACTGATCCAGAAGAAGGCAAAAGCGTACAAGATCAAATTATCGACTACGCCAAGCAGGGCAAGTCTGTTAAAGAAATTGCCCAATTGGTTGACCGCACGCCTAAGTACGTGCGGAGCGTTTTATCTAAAAACGGTGTTAAGTTTAAGTCGGCAAAGAAGGTTGTCGTTGGGTTGATTTTGTTGGTCTTGGCCGCTGCTGGAATCGGTGGTTATGTTTACGCCCAGGGCAATTATGTCACGGTACCGAATGTGGCGAACCTATCCCAAAGCCAGGCCGAGGAAAAACTTTCGGATGCTGGTTTCTCGGTTGGTAACGAGACTTATACGACTTCAAAGTCCGTTTCAAAGGGCAATGTGATTAAGTCTAAGCCGGGTAGCGGTGCGTATTTGAAGAAGGGAACTTCCGTTCAATTGGTCATTTCTTCTGGTGGTGACAAGGTGACCTTGTCTGATTACACTGGTTGGACTTACGGCGATGCCGCTTCTCAATTGAACAACCTTGGCTTTACTGTTAAGAAGAAGACCCAGGCAAGCAATGATGTGCCAAGTGGGGAAGTGATTTCGCAGTCAGTGACTGCTGGAAACGCTGCTGACCCAAGTAGCACTACGATTGTTTTGACCGTTTCTTCTGGTCCCAATAAGGTGACCTTACCAAACTTAGTTGGTAAGAGCCAAAGCGATGCCATTAATTGGGCCAACAGTAACCATGTTCAGTTGAACTTTGTTAACCAAAGTTCTAATCAGCCAAGTGGTCAGGTGATTTCGCAAGACCCTGCTGCTGATTCACAGTTCTCACTGGATAAGACGTTAACGTTGACGATTTCGATGGGAAATTCGGATAGTAATTCATCTAGCTCATCGTCAAGTGCATCAAGCAAAAGTTAAGAAATAAAAGAACCCTAGCGGGTTCTTTTTTTATTGGCATGGCTGGCTTGACTGGACTGGCTTAACTGGGCGACCTTGGCTAAAAATATGGTATACTGTGGGCATGAAAACAGGACGGATTATCCGGTCACTTGCCGGTTATTATGACATTATGAATCAAGCTGGGACAGTCGAACGAACCCGTGCTCGCGGTCAGTTTCGCCAAAAAAATCACCGCCCGTTGGTTGGGGATTTTGCGGATTATGAATCTGAAAACGGCGAGGGGTTTATTTGGGCTTTGCATGACCGCCAAAATGACCTGGTGCGTCCACCAATCGCCAACGTTGATTTGGCGATTGTGGTGACTTCGGTCGTCGAACCCGCTTTTTCGCAAAATTTGTTGGATCGACAACTGGTTGCCTTAGAGGCAGCCAAGGTACGCCCAGTGCTTTATTTTTCAAAGCTGGATTTATTTGATGACAAGCAGCGAGCAGACTTCCAAGAAACGGTGGCGGAATATCAACGGGTTGGTTATGATGTTGTCCAATCAACGGATGACCTTGAAGCAGCCTTCACACCGATTTTAAAGGACAAAGTTGTCGTTGCAATGGGTCAAACCGGAGCTGGAAAGTCGACATTACTAAATACCTTAGCGCCGGAATTGAATCTTGAAACCGGTGTGGTTTCCAAGGCCTTATCGCGTGGAAAACATACCACCCGCCAGGTATCACTAATTGAGGTGCCAAAGTACCAAGCGTTGATTGCTGATACGCCTGGATTTTCATCCTATGAAGTCTTTGACTTTCCGGTTGAGCAGTTGGGCGATTACTTCCCTGAAATCAAGGCAGTAAGTGGTCAATGCCGGTTTAGGACCTGTTCTCACATTAATGAACCAGGTTGTGCGGTGAAAGAGGCTGTTGCGCTTGGCAGCATTTCTCAGGCACGGTATAATAGTTATGAGCTGTTTTACCAAATTATTAAGGGAAAACGACCAGTTTACCAAAAAACGAATCAAAAGTGGCGACAGTAGGTTATCGGTGTCACTGTACTGTTAACCGACAGTGACTTTTAGAAAGAGGAAAAACATGGCAGGAATTATTGCTCCATCAATTTTGAGCGCAGACGTAACAAAGTTGGGTGAAGATGTTGCTTTGGTTGAAAAGGCCGGAGCTAAGTATTTGCATATTGATTTGATGGACGGTTCTTTTGTTCCATCAATGGCCTATGGACCTGCTTGGGTTAAGCAATTGCGTCCACAAACCGATTTGTTTTTGGATGTGCATTTGATGGCTGTTCACCCAGAAAACCACGTAGAAGAACTGGCAGAAGCTGGTGCTGACTTGATTGGTGTTCACGTTGAAGCAACACCACACATTCACCGCGTTTTGCAAATGATTAAGGCGGCCGGTGTTAAGGCAGAAGTTGTTATCAACCCTGGAACACCTGTATCAGCCATTGTTCCTGTCTTGGGGATGGTTGATCAAGTTTTGGTGATGACGGTTAATCCTGGCTTTGGTGGTCAAGCATTCTTGCCAGCAACAGTTGCTAAGATTAAGGAATTGGCTGATTACAAAAAGGACAATGGCTTGGATTACGATATCGAAGTTGATGGTGGTATCAACGATAAGACAATCGTGATGACCGCTGCTGCCGGTGCTAACGTCTTTGTCGCTGGCTCTTACGTTTACGACAAGAAAGATCCTGCTGCTAAGGTAGCCAAGTTGTTGGATTTGACAAAGTAATTTTAAAAATAAAGCTGGGTAAAACATCGTTTTGCTTGGCTTTTTTGGCAAATAGGGGAGAAATGTATGCGCGTCAATATTTTAGCCGGTGGGCCGTCGGCCTATTGGCCAGATGACCTCTTTGATCAACCCGGTCAGTGGATCGGTGCTGACCGCGGTGCTTGGCACCTTTATCGAGCGGGCATTGCTTTTGAAATGGCGGTTGGCGATTTTGATTCATTGACGGCAACAGAGCTAGCAGCCTTGACAAAGCACTTGGAAACAAACGATGTTCACCGTTTCCCACCGGAAAAAGACTTCACGGATGGTCAATTAGCTATTAAATATGCCGACCAAATGGGGGCTGACGAAATTTATCTTTATGGGGCGACGGGTGGCCGAATGGACCATTTGTTAGCCAATTTGACCTTCCCGGCCATGGATGGCTTTTTACTCATCGCTGAAAAGGTATTCTTGGTGGACCGGCAAAACGTGGTGCGCTATCTTTTGCCAGGTGATAAGGCGGTGAAGCAGATTGCTGGGATGAAATACCTTGGTTTTATGCCATTGGGTATAGTTGATAATTTGAAAATTATTGACGCCAAGTATACCTTGACACAGCCTGAAAGTCGGGCTATAATGTGGTCATCGAATGAATTTGTTAATGAATTGGTACACCTGTCTTTCACAAGTGGTGTGCTAGTAGTTACGCAGAGCAAAGATGGAGGTAGCTAACATGGCTGTCACAGCAATTACTGATGCAGACTTTGAAAAAGACACCGCTACTGGTGTTGCGATTACAGATTTTTGGGCAACTTGGTGTGGCCCTTGCAAGATGCAATCACCTGTTTTAGATGCACTTTCTGAAGAAGATGGCGTGAAAAACGTTAACTTTTACAAGATGGATGTTGATCAAAACCAGCAAACTCCAGCTGACTTTGGTATCCGAGCAATCCCAACTTTGGTTGTGACAAAGGATGGCCAAGCAGTGGAACGGTTGGTTGGTTTCCATAACAAGGAACAATTGGCTGATATCTTGAAGAAATACGCTTGAGGTTTTTAATTGAGTAAATGACTCGTTGAATTGCGCTAGCGAATGCGAATAAGTGGGGCAATTTACTGAGGATTTTTCTTTTGTCGGTATTTGTACGAAACAAATCGTGGTAAATCCTTGTCAAAGCCCTATTATTCTGGTAGAATATTGTATTGTTGATAAGAAGAGCATGAACAATACCTCGGCTCGGATAGGAGGGTCAGACATGGCAAAAGATGCAATTACTGGTGCACGCACCCGTTTTGGTAATCAACGTTCACACGCCTTGAATTCAAGTCGTCGTAGCTGGAAGCCAAACTTGCAAAAGGTTACTGTTAAGATTAACGGTTCCGCACCTAAGAAAGTTTACTTAACGGCACGTACTTTGAAGGCCGGATTAAAGAACGGTTCAATCGAACGTGTTTAAAAACCACTCACTTCGGGTGGTTTTTTTATTTTTAAAGTACCTTTATAAAATTAGAACCTTCGCGGTGAACATGGTAAAATAGAAGTATCGTAAACAGAAAGGAACGTGGAGCCATTGGCTCTGCAACAACGTTATGGCAATTAAGATTCAAACACAAAATGGTGAAATCAAGGTTGAAAACGACGTAATTGCGTCAGTCGTTGGTGGGGCCACCATTGCCAATCCTGGTGTGGTTGGAATGGCTTCACGTGCTGCTTTGCGTGACGGAGTAAACCAAATTTTGAACCGCGAAAACTACGGTCGAGGCGTTGTGATTTCTCAGACCGATGCTGGTGTTATTGTTGACGTTTATATCGTTGTGCAATATGGCATGAAGTTAGCGGATATTTCTTCTTCCGTTCAGCGCAAGGTGAAGTACTATTTGGATAGTTACCTGGGAATCCATGTTCCTGAAGTGAATGTAATTGTCCAGGGAATTGAAACCAAGGATTAAAACAAAGATGACTGCAGAAAAAATTATGACCATTACTGCCGCTGATTATGGCAAGATGGTTAATGCCGCCGCGGCCAAGTTGACCGCTAATGCGGAAAATATTAATAAGTTAAACGTCTTTCCGGTTCCGGACGGTGATACTGGAACGAACATGGCCATGTCGATGGCTTCAGGAGCTCAATATGAGCGTGACTCACAAGCTGAAACGGTTGGTGCCTTGGCTAAGGCAACTTCAAAGGGCTTGTTGATGGGAGCCCGTGGAAATTCTGGTGTGATTTTGTCGCAGATTTTCCGTGGGATGTCTGATTCATTAGCTGATAAGGCCACTTTGTCGGCTCGCGACTTAGCAGATGCCTTGATGATGGCTGCCCAAGTAGCCTATAAGTCAGTGATGAAGCCAACTGAAGGAACGATTTTGACGGTGATTCGTGAAGCAGCGGCTGCTGCTGATGAAGCTGCTAGCGCCGGTCAGGACCTACCAACGATGATGGAAACGGTGGCTCAGACTGCTCAAGTTGCTTTGGATAAGACGCCAGACTTGTTGCCAGTTTTGAAAGAAGTTGGTGTTGTCGATTCTGGTGGTCAAGGTTTGGTATTGGTATTGTCAGCCTTTTCTGACGTTCTTTCAGGAACGATTTCTGAAGAAAATTTGCAGACGCCTGATAATGCTGAGCTGGACCAAATGGTTTCCAAGCTTCATGCTGGGGCCCAAGCTAACGAATCGCTCCGACCAGAAGATATTAAGTATGGCTACTGTACTGAAATTATGGTGGAAATTGGCAAGGGAACGACTGTTGAAAAGCCTTTTGATTACCAAACATTTTACGACTACATTGCCGATAAGGGTGATTCACTGCTAGTCATTAACGATGATGAAGTGGTAAAGGTTCATGTTCATACCGAAGATCCTGGCGCAATTATTCACTGGGGTGGTGAATTTGGTTCACTTGAAAAGGTCAAAGTTGATAACATGCGCGACCAACAGCAGGCTGTCATCGATGAACAGGCTGCTCAAGACAAGTTGAACCAAGCCGAGCAAGCTGAACAAAAGCCCGCTCCAGACGTAGCGGTCTTTGCTGTTGCGGCCGGTGATGGGGTTGCTAAGCTGTTTGATTCATTGGGGGTTTACCAAGTGATCACTGGTGGTCAAACCATGAATCCATCAACGGCGGACTTTGTCGAGGCGATTAACCAATCGAAGGCGAAGTCAGCGATTATCTTACCAAACAATTCAAACATCTTCCTGGCGGCTGATCAGGCCAAGGAAATGGTTGATGTGCCGGTTGAAGTGGTTAAGTCGCGGACAATTCAACAGGGATTGACGGCGATGTTGGGCTATAACCCAGCTGCTTCAGTTACTGAAAACCAAGAAGCGATGACTGAACAACTGGCAACGGTTGTTTCTGGCCAAGTTACTCAGTCGGTTCGCGATACAACTTTGAATGGTCGTGAAATCAAGAAGGGCGATTGGCTTGGGATGATTGACGGTGAAATTCAAGTAGTTGGACCAAAGTTGGTGGAAACTGCTAAGGAAATGCTCGCCAAAATGGTGGATGAAGACAGTGAAATTGTCACAATTATCACTGGTAAGGATGCCAAGAAGAAGGATATCAAGGCATTGACTGAAGCTGTTGAAGAAATTGATGAAGATTTAGAGTGCGAAGTTCATGACGGTGGTCAGGGCTTGTACCCATTTTTGATCTCAGTTGAATAAAAACAACAAAAAAAGTCGACCAATTGGTCGACTTTTTTATTTTAATTCATTAATTGGTGATTGATGAAATAGCGGCATAAATTACGGAGCCAGCCATGACGGTGACCATGAAGATTGCCATAACCCAAGTCCAAACCTGGAACTTACTCTTTTTCTTCTTTTCAACCTTAGGAATGGGGCGTTTGGCCAGTTGACGGTTAACTTCCGCTTCAAGATCAAGGTCGATTGCTGAGGTCGTGTCAGCGTTGTTTTTTGCTACAGTTGCTTTTGATTTTGCTTTTTTCTTTGCCATGGTTTTAGTGACAATCTCCTGGTTTATTTAGAAATATCATAACATATGCGCGATTAAAATTGAAATTTACCACCTGCCTTGGTAAAGTAAAAATGAGGTGACAAATTATGACTTGGTTCTTTTGGCCGGCCATCTGGTTGATGGTAATGTTGATCATTGTAATGTGGCGATTTTTTTATCGTACATTTCCTAAATTAAATGTTTTAGATTTATCCCTACTGCCCACCTTTGTTTTGGTGTACCAGACGTGGGGGTCTGTTTTTTATCGAAGTGATTTATTGGCAGTTATCTTGCTTTTGTTACTAATTGGCGCTGTGTGGGGCTTTGTCGTTGTCCGAAATGGCCAAAAAGTTTTGCGCTTTTTCCACCATTATCTGCGCTTTTGTTCGCTGATTGGGGATTTCTTGATGATTATCCTCGTGGTAATGTCGATAATTTTGAAAAAATAGGGGATTTCCCCCACTAGGCATAAACCTTGATATATCAAGGTTTATGCCTTTTTTGTTACCTGATTTTAAAAAAAGTTACAAGAAAAGTGGAGGATTGTGGGGGAATGTGGTAAATTAATGTTAAGTTAAATTTAAGAAAGGGGGGTGGGCTTATATGTTCATGGGAGAATCTTCACATAATTTAGATCCTAAGGGCCGGCTCACCATCCCGGTTAAATTTAGAAACCAGCTCGGTGACTCATTTGTTATTGTGCGCTGGATGGAGCACGCCCTGCGGGCGATGCCGATGTCTGTTTGGCAGAATTTGGAAGAACAGTTAAACGATTTGCCGCTCGGGAAAAAAGAAGCCCGGGCCTTTAAGCGTTTTGTTTTGGCTGGTGCTAAAGAAGCTGAATTTGATAAGCAGGGTCGCGTGATTGTTGACGGAAATTTAAAGGATTATGCACAGATCGACAAGGAAGTGGTCGTGACCGGTGCGGGTGACTCATTTGAAATCTGGTCAGCAGACAACTGGCAGGCTTATACAGAAGATACTGCTGAAAACTTTGACGATATTGCCGAAGGCTTGGTCGACTTTGATTTTTAAAGAGGTCGATAAATAAACATAATTTGAATTTAAGTAGATGAAAGGAGGACAAGTAAATGGCATTTGAACACGTAACAGTCCTCCAAAAAGAAGCTGTTGAGCTCTTAGCAGTGAAACCCGATGGGATTTATGTTGATGCTACCCTTGGCGGTGGTGGTCACACCGGTGAAATATTAAAACGATTGACGACTGGTACCCTGTATTCTATTGATCAGGACCAGACGGCAATTGAACATAATCAACAACAATATGCAGACGAAATTGCTGCTGGCAAATTAGTCTTGGTGTTCCAAAATTTCCGGACCTTAACGATTAGTTTGAACGAACGCGGCATCCAAGCAGTTGATGGCGTCTTGTATGACTTAGGGGTGTCCTCGGTTCAATTTGATCAGGGGGACCGTGGCTTTTCATATAACCACGATGCGCCACTGGATATGCGAATGGACCGTCGTCAAAACTTAACGGCGAAAGTTATTGTCAATGAATGGCCGTTTTCTGACTTGGTGCGTGTTTTGACCCGTTATGGTGAAGACCGCTTTGGTAAGGCAATTGCCCGTAAGATTGAGCAGGCCCGTGAGCAGGGACCGATCGAAACCACCTTTGATTTGGTTGAAATTATTAAGGATGCCATTCCGGCACCAGCACGGCGTCATGGTGGCCATCCGGCTAAGAGGACGTTTCAGGCTCTTCGAGTGGCGGTTAACGACGAATTAGGCGCCCTAGAAGACTCTTTGGAGCAAGCCTTGGACCTCTTAGCTGTTCAAGGCCGAATTGCTGCGATTTCCTTCCAGTCTCAAGAGGACCGGTTGATTAAGCAGATGTTTCGGGAAAGGGCCGCTCAACCGGACCTACCACGCGGTTTGCCACTGTTACCAGAACAAATGCAAGCCGATTATGAGTTACTGACACGAAAGCCAATCCGCCCAAGTGAAGTGGAACAGGAAGAAAATCACCGTTCCGCTTCGGCGCAGCTGCGCGGAATCGTGCGTTTGAAACGCGATGATTCTTAGTATTTGTTGCGGTGGATGAAAAGTTAACGATTAGTTTTTGTTTGAATTTAGAGTAAAGGAGTTCCAAATGGCACAAAACGCTTATCGATACCAAAACGTAGCGACAGCCTTACCAGAACAACCGACACCGGCTGTCAAAAAAGTTCGTACCAAAAAAAGATACCAAGCGGCAGTTTGGACAAAAAGAGAACGCGGCCTGGTGATTTTTATGTCGGCCGTGGTGATGCTGTTAATGCTTGGAACCGTTGCCACAACGGTTTCTATGCAACGCATTGATGCGCAAAACCAACAAATTTCTCAAAAGATTACTCAGGTAAAAGAAGATAATGATTCTTATCGGGGTGAAATTCAAGCAAAAACTAACCGTGACAACTTGGAAAAGGTTGCAAAATCGGCTAATATGGAACAAAGCACAGATAACGTCCGAAATGTAAACCAATAAGCAGATGAAGCAAGATAAAAGACGACAACTCGGTAAAAAAATAACCCGAAATGCAAAGCGTTTTGGTGGCCTCCTTTTTTTGGGGGCTTTCTTTGTTATTTTGATTATGGGTGGTCGTCTTTTTCAAATTGCTGGGTTTAAAGAAGTTAACCATCATAATTTAACGACGGCGACCCGGCTAACCTTTATGCAAAAGGAAACGGTGCCCGCCACTCGAGGCCAAATTTTGGATTCGGATGGTCAAGTCCTAGCCGATAACTCGACCGTTTACGATATGTATGCTGTCTTGGATAAAAAGCAGGTCACTAAGGCCGGTCAACCGGATTATGTCGTTGACAAACAGGATACCGCCCAGAAGCTTAGCAGCATTTTGGGAATCAGCTACGACGCTCTTTATAGTCAACTGACTTCTAATAAGCTACAGGTTGAATTTGGGCCAAAAGCAAAGAACTTAAGCGTCGATCAGTATAACCAAATTAAGGCGCTAAAGCTGCCAGGAATTAAGTTTAATTCTCAGCCAGCGCGCTACTACCCTAATAATCGGATGGCTTCGCATATTATTGGCCTAACGAATTCTGTTCAAAATAGCGTCGGTCGGCGAACTTTGAATGGTATTTTAGGGGTGGAGGCCTTTGAAAATAAGCTTTTGCGTGGGAAGGACGGGGTTCAGACCTCGCTTGGTAGTCAAGATGAGACTTCGAAGAAAAACCAAGTCCAAAACGGTGACGACGTCACGCTGACACTGAATGAAAAGCTGCAATCGACGCTGGAAAACCGGATGGACGTTTTGTTTGCTGGTACGAAAGCCAAGTCAGCCATGGCCGTTTTGATGGAGGCTAAGACTGGTAAAATTGTGGCGGCAACGCAGCGACCAAACTTTGATCCAAATACGCAAGATGGCCTGTCGGATACCTGGGAAAATTTGTTGAACCAGGGCTCATTTGAACCTGGATCAACGATGAAGACGATTACCTTAGCGGCCGCTATCCAGGAAGGTAAGTGGCAGCCAAATGATACTTATCAATCTGGAACGTATGAAATTAACGGCCAAAAGGTGGTCGATGCCTTTGGAAATAACGAAGGGGTTTTGACCTACCGCCAAGCCTACGAGCGTTCATCGAACGTTGGTTTTGCTCATATTGAGCAGGCTTTGGGTGCCAAAACTTGGAAGTCGTACATTACCAAGTTCCGTTTCTTGCAGAAGACGGGGACGGATTTGCCAAATGAAGAATCTGGTTCGATGTCCTTTGCCCAACCAATTGACCAAGCCAATACGGCCTATGGACAAGCCATTCGAGTGACGCCGGTCCAACTCTTGCAGGCTTATTCCGCCTTTGCCAACGGTGGTAAAGAAATTCGGCCATATTTGGTCGATAAGATGACCAATCCGTCAACGGGAAAGGTGACCTACCGTGGTAAGACCGAAAAGGTTGCGCAACCAATTTCTGCAGATACGGCCAAGCAGGTGTTGCAAACGATGACTGGCGTTGTTAACGCAGATGATGGTACGGCCAAGCAGTATAGCTTAGCAGATGCCGGCTACCAAGTGGCGGCGAAGACCGGTACCGCGCAAATTTCTGAAAATGGAAAGTACTTGGATGGTTTGACCAATGATATTCATTCGGTGATGGCAATTGTGCCAGAGCAAAATCCCAAGTATATTATGTATATAGCCGTTCGTCAGCCGCAGGTTTTCCCGGATGCTAATATTCAGATTACGTTGAACAATGTCTTCCGTCCAGTAATGCTTCAGGCGCTTAACGATGGTAGTGCTGGGGTTAAGTCCAAGACTAATCAAATTACGGTGCCTGATGTGAAGGGCTTGCCAATTGCTCAAGCTGAGCAGACCTTAAAGGATGCCGGTTTGCGGGTAACGACCCTTGGGTCAACTGGTAACGTTTCGGCACAATCAATTAAGGGTAACCAAAATGCGATTAAGGGACAGTTAATCTTCTTGACCGCTAAGGGCAAGGTAACGGTTCCTGACTTTACCTCTTGGACAAAGAATGAAGTCTTAGCTTGGGGTTATTTAGCCAAAGTGAAAATGACCTTAACTGGATCGGGCTACGGTGAAAAGCAGAGTCAAGTGACGGGGACACCGGTCACCGGACAATTAAAAATTGACGTTAACTTTAAGGAGAAAACATAAATGTCAGTGGTTTTAGATTTTTTGTTGGGCATGGTGATCACCGCCTTGCTAATGCCAATTACAATTAAGAAGCTAAAGCAAAGTAAGGAACAGGCGGTCATTCGCAAACTTGGTCCTGACCACCAGCAAAAGGCTGGCACACCTTCACTGGGTGGCGCGGTCTTTGTTCTGGTTGCCTTAGTCGTCGCCTTTTGTTTGCCAGGAACCTATGCCAATGGGACAGCTTTCACGACCATTTTGACTTTAGCGGTTGCAATCGGTAGCTTTGCCTTGATTGGCGCAGTCGATGATGTGTTAAAGCTGGCTCGTCACGCGGATGACGGCTTTGCCTTTAAGCCAAAGTTGGCGGCGCAAAGTTTATCGGCCGTGGTCGTGATGCTTTTGCTTTGGTCATTACATGTACCGGCCATTCTTAATTTGCCAGTTTTTGGTGTGGTTTACCTGGGCTATTTCTACGTGATCTTTATTTGGTTTTGGTTGGTCGGCTGGTCAAACGCCACCAACCTAACGGATGGCTTAGATGGTTTGCTTGGTGGCCTGGCTGTGATTGCCTATGGGGCTAATACCGTGCTCGCCTGGCAGGCCGGTAGCTGGTCGATGGTTTCCTTTAACTTTGTTTTGATTGGAACTTTGGCTGGATTTTTGATTTTCAATTTGCCAAAGGCCAAAATCTTTATGGGTGACACTGGTTCATTGGCACTGGGGGCTGGTTTGGCCGTTGAGTCAATTCTTCTGCACGCTGTGATTTCGTTGTTGATCATTGGGCTAGTCTTTGTGATTGAAACTTTGTCGGTGATTATTCAGACGGTTTCCTATCACTTTTTCCAAAAGCGGGTCTTTCCAATGTCGCCAATCCACCATTCATTTGAAAAGTTTGGTTGGAGTGAATGGCAAATTGATATCGCCTTTTGGTCGGTCGGTTTAATTTTGGCCGTGATTGCCTTATTAATTTTTTAAAGAGAAGACGGGTAGTGTAAACTACCGTACATAAACTGTTTTATATTCATTGTGTAGACTGTTAGGAGAAGCAGATGGCAAAATTGAATTTCAACAATAAAAAAGTATTGGTACTTGGCTGGGCCAAGTCCGGCAAAGCAGCCACAAAGCGCTTGCTCGAGCTGGGCGCCCAGGTAACGGTGGCTAACCGCGATGCGATTCCGGTTGACGATGAAATCAAGGCACTGCAGGAAGCGGGCGTGGTCTTTGCGGCTAACGACCAGGCAGATGCTTTGGCGGAGGATACTGATTACGTGGTGAAAAACCCTGGTATCCACTATGAACAACCACTGCTGGAAAAAGCAGTCAAGTTAGAGATTCCGATTTTAACGGAAGTGGCCGTGGCGCTCTCAACCTTCACAGGTCGATTGATTGTGGTGACCGGTTCAAACGGTAAGACGACCACGACGACTTTATTGGGGAAGATGCTCCAGGCTGACGCAACGCAGGGCAAAGTGGTTGTAGCCGGTAATATTGGAACACCAGTTTGCCAAGTTGTTGGTGATTTGACGGCAGCTGATACCTTGGTTTTGGAATTATCATCCTTCCAATTGCTGGGCATTCCTGCGCTTGCACCAGACATCGCTGTGATTACGAATGTCTTTGCTAATCACTTGGACTTCCACCATACCCGCGCAGCTTATTTGGCGGCAAAAATCCATGTCACGGAAGACCAAACTGCAGATCAAGTCTTGATTTTGAACGGAGAGGGACCGGACACGCCAGTGATTGCTTCTAAGACGGCGGCCAAGGTTTTGGAATTTGATGCTAGTAACCAAGCGGCCTACGCTCACCAAAGTGGGGATGACTTGGTTTTTGACGGTCAAGTTTTGATGCCGTTTGCCGATGTCAAATTGGTTGGCCGTCCTAATTTGGAAAACGTTTTGGCCGCAACGACTGCGGCGACTGTGGCTGGGGCTAACCCAGTTGGGATTCGCCATGTTTTGCAAAGCTTTGGAGGAGTTAAGCACCGTTTGGAATTCTTATTCCAGCAAGACGATGTAATCTATTACAATGATTCCAAGGCAACGGACATTGAGGCAACCCAAGCGGCCTTGTCTGCTTTTGATCAGCCAGTTATTTGGTTGGCTGGGGGCTTGGACCGTGGGGATGACCTGATGCGTTTGGCGCCAGACTTAAAAAACGTCCGCCAGGTGATTGCCTTTGGTGAAACCAAGGATAAGGTGGTGGCATTGGCCAAGTCTTTGAATTTACCCGTGACAGTAGTTGAATCAGTTGAGGAGGCGGCACCGTTAGCGGTGAAGCTGGCTCAGCCTGGTGAAGTCGTGTTGTTCTCACCGGCAGCGGCCTCATGGGACCAATATCCAAACTTTGAAATTCGCGGTGAAGCCTACGAAAAGGCCTTGCGCGCAGCCATGAACTTGGCATAAGGAGATTAAAAAATGAAAGTTGTTTTGTCAGGTGGCGGAACGGGTGGTCATATTTATCCAGCACTCGCTTTAGCAAAAATTATTGAACAAAAGGAAACGGATGCAGAGTTCTTATACATCGGCTCTTACCGTGGTGTCGAAAAAAATATCGTGCCGCAAACGGGGATTCCCTTTATGCAACTGGATGTTCAGGGATTTTCTCGGTCATTATCTGCTAGCAACTTCAAAACTGTCTATCTCTTTTTGAAAGCGGTGCGGGAAGCCAAAAAAATTTTAAAGGGCTTTCAGCCGGATGTTGTCGTTGGAACGGGTGGCTATGTCTCGGGAGCCGTTTTGTATGCCGCTCAGCAAATGAAGATTCCAACCGTGATTCATGAGCAAAATTCTGTGGCAGGGATCACGAATAAGTTCTTGGCACGGGGAGCAACTAAGATTGGTTTGGGCTTTGAAGCTGCTAAAGACCAATTCCCAGCCGATAAGACGGTTCTAATTGGTAACCCACGGGCCCAAGAAGTGGCTAATTTGCAATCTGATTTTTCTTGGACAAGCTATGGCTTAAAGGATGGCGTGAAAACTTTGCTAATCTTTGGTGGCTCACAAGGGGCCCCAGCGATCAACTTGGCCACCCTGGCAGCCATTCCAGCCTTTAACGACCGGCCTTATCAAGTCGTTTTGGTGGCTGGCCCAAAGCGGATTGACAACTTTAACCGCTTGCTGGCCGAACGAAACCTGACTTTGGGTGACCATATTAAGGTGCTGCCTTATATTGATAACATGCCGGCCGTGATGAAAAAGGCCAGTGTGTTGGTATCGCGGGCAGGGGCGACTTCAATTGCGGAGTTAACTGCTCTTGGCTTGCCAGCAATTCTGGTGCCATCACCATTTGTTACCGGTGACCACCAGACTAAGAACGCCAGTTCACTAGTTGAAGCGGGCGCCGCTCTTTCAATCAAGGAACCGGACTTGAATGGCGATTCGTTGGTTAAGGCAGCGGATGCCTTGCTATTGGACGATGCCCAGGCGCAAGCAATGGAAAAACAGTCTGCGGCGGTTGGTATCACAGATGCTGGTGATCGTTTCTACGATTTGATTAAGTCGGTGATTTAAGAGGAAATTAGCTTGGAAGAGGAATTTGCCACAATTACACGCAAGAAAACAGGAACCGGTGCCGGTGTGGCTCTGGTTTTTTTGGCCGTGATTGCAGCAATTCTCTTCGTTTGGCAGCCTTGGTTAAAAATTAATGTTGTCAATGTTGATGCGGGGAATATTCCGACTGAAACAATTGAAAAACAAGTTGGGATTAAGCCTGGTGATTACCGTTACCAAGTTTTCTTGCAGGAAACTTTTTTAGGGCAAAAATTAAAAAATAGTAACGGCAAAATCTCACAGGTTAAGATTACATTGACAAATCAAACCGTCAATATTGAGGCCGGCGAGAAAATTAATGCCGGTTTTATTCAAGAAAAAAATCAATGGTATCAGCTGGATTCGGCGGGTAATCGCAGCCGGGTCAGCCAACCAGATGGTCAGGGCCCAGTTTACATGGACTTTACTAGTCAAAGTCGGGTCAAAAAAGTGGCCAAGGCAGTTTCGTCCTTAGATTCGGCGTTGCGACTGAATATTGGTGAAATCCGCTTTGCCCCCGATGGCAATAACGCGGACAAATTAATCTTAGTGATGAACGATGGTAACACGGTCTATGCGAGCCAGGGTACTTTAGCTGCTAAAATGCGTTATTATGCTGGGATTGCCGCACAGATGTCCAGTCAAGGTGTGATTGATTTACAGTACGGTTCGTACTCATATCCGTATAGCAATTAAAAAAAGCAAAACTTAGCAGAAATTAGCCTGGAAAGCCTACCGTACTAAGGTAGAATATGATAAGATTATTTTTAGGTTTAGTTTCTAAAATTTTTATTAAAGAGGGGAAAAATGCATGACCCAAGATGGCGTGATAGTTGGATTAGACATCGGCACAACCATGGTGAAAGTGGTCGTTGCCCAAAGTGAGAATGGTCGTTTCAATGTCATCGCCACGGGAAGCGCCCCTGGGGCCGGATTACGCCGTGGTGTGATCGTTGATTTGAATGAGACTGCAGCAGCTATTCAACAAGCTGTAGCGCAGGCCGCTTCAAAAGCAAATATCGAAATTAACGAAGTGGTGGTAGGTTTACCTGCTAACCATGTCGACATCGAAAAGGTTGCCGGCTTAGTTTCGATTGAAAATCAAAATAAACAAATTACCAACCAAGACGTGGTCAACGTCACTAGGCAAGCGCTAGATACACTGGCATTGCAGGACCAACGTGTGGTTGAATTTTTGCCAAGCGAATTTATCGTTGATGGTTTTGATGGCATCAAGGATCCAACCGATATGATTGGTGTCCGTCTTGAAGTGCAAGGATTAGCCTATTTGGCGCCAGCTAAGGTGGTTGATTCAATCAAGATTGCCGTTCAAAAAGCCGGTTTGGCAATTCAGTCGTTGGTCTTAGCACCAATTGCTTTGGCGCCAGCCTTTTTGAATGATGCCGAACAGGACTTTGGTGCGATTTTGATTGATTTGGCTGGTGGTCAGTCGACCGCTTCGGTTGTCCACGACCACAAAGTGAAGTACATGACGGTTGATTACGAAGGTGGCATTCAAGTTACCAAGGATATTTCAACTGTTTTGGGTATTAGTATCCAAGATGCAGAATCAATTAAGAAAAAGTATGGGTCAGCTGATCCATTCCAAGCCTCAGCTCAGCAACAGTTTTATGTTGATGCCGTTGGCTTAACTGACAAAAAGCCAGTTGACGAACACTATTTGTCAGAAATTATGGCAGCCCGCTATGATCAAATTTTTGACCGTTTGGGTCAACAGCTACAAACAATCGGAGCTGACGAATTGCCGGGTGGTTTCTTAATCACGGGTGGTAATGCTGCCACACCAGGGTTATTGGCTAAAGCTCAAGAACATTTTGGTCAAAATGTTCAAGTGGCTCAACCAACACAAATTGGTTTGCGTCACCCAAGTTTTGCCAGGGCGTTAGCTTATGCCTCACACCAAGCCTTTCAGAGTAACTTGGCGGTGCAAATTAAGATGGTCTTAATGGGCGAACAGGTTGAGCCAACAGCTGAAACAGCTGCTAGCACCTATCATCTCGTTGACCAGGGAAAGCAAGGCGTAATTGAAGCCGAAGGCGACGATGGTGTTTATGCCGATCCCGAACAAGAAAAGTCAGGCATGTTCTCGCGGATGAAGAAGTCTTTGACCTCTTTGTTTGCCGAACCTGATGACAACGAATAAATCATTCCCAAAGGAGTACTTTCATGGATTTTACAATCGACGAAACGCAAGGCCAAAACGGTGCCGTCATCAAGGTAATTGGTGTCGGTGGTGGTGGTTCTAATGCGGTCAACCATATGATTGACGAGGGCATCCAAGGGGTTGACTTTATTGTTGCCAACACTGATGTCCAAGCCTTAGATAAGTCAAAGGCACGCCAAAAGGTACAAATCGGACCAAAGTTAACTGGCGGCCTGGGTGCCGGTTCAAATCCTGAACGCGGTGCCAAAGCAGCAGAAGAATCAGCAGAAGAACTAAAGGCTGCCTTGGAGGGAGCCGACATGGTTGTTGTCACTGCTGGTATGGGTGGTGGAACGGGAAACGGTGCCGCACCAATTGTTGCTAAAATTGCCAAAGACCTCGGTGCTTTGACGGTCGCTGTGGTGACTCGCCCATTTTCTTGGGAAGGACCAAAGCGTTCAAAGTATGCAGTCGAAGGTTTGGAAGCATTGGCTGAATCAGTTGATTCACTAATTGTGATCACCAACGAAAAGTTGAAGGACCGAATCGACTTAAAGACACCTTTGTCAGAAGCCTTTAAGATTGTTGACGACGTTGTCTCACAAGGTGTTCGTGGAATTTCTGAATTGATTACTAGCCCAGGCTTTATCAATTTGGATTTCGCAGATGTTAAGACGGTGATGCAAGATGCCGGACCAGCTTTGATGGGTGTCGGTGTTGCCAATGGGGAATCACGAGCAAGTGATGCTACTAAGGCCGCTATCTCATCACCACTTTTGGAAGTGGACATGGCAGGGGCAGAAGATGTCTTGCTGAATATCACTGGTGGCCCAGATATGTCACTTTATGAAGCTCAAACGGCTGCTGACGTGATTAACCAAGAAGCAGGTCGCGACGTGAACGTTATTTTCGGAACGTCAATCGATGAAAATCTTGGAGATTCAATCCGAATTACGGTTATTGCCACTGGTTTGCAGGCTACTGGTGCTTCTTCTTTGAACCGACCAGCCCGTCCGGCAGCACAAGCACAGGAAAGCGCTCAAAACGGTCTCTTTGATCGAACTGATCAAGGACAAGCGGATGCAGGTGCAAGTAATGATGATCCATTCAAAAACTGGGACATTACTACGACAAAGCGTCCAAGCAACCAAGAAGGCCAGTTCGATGGTGTTCAAAAGAAAGCCTTTGACCCGGTTGAACCGGTCAACCAAAACATTGATTTAGACCTATCAAGTGAAGATGATGATCAACCACCATTCTTCAAGAAGCGATAAGGAGGATTGATTCATGGCATTTGAAGGAATTAAGCGTCTATTTTCGAGTGATGATGATTACTACGAAGAAGAAGGCTACGAAGAAATTTCAGAACAAGAACCAGCACCTCGGCCAAAGCCTGCAAATAAGCAAATGACGGCTTTTAAAAACCAAAGTCAGTCAAGTGCTGAAGGGGCAACACAACCTCGCATTGCTTTGTTTGAGCCAAAGGTTTATGCCGATTCACGGGCAATTGCGAGTCAGGTTATCGAAGGTGATGCTGTGATTGTTAATTTCTCGCAACTAGAAGAAGAACAAGCAATGCGTATTTTGGACTACATCGGCGGGGCGGTATATGCTGTTTCCGGTTCGATGGAACGGGTTGGTGAAAAGATTTTCTTGTTGACACCCGCTAGCTATGAAGTAGCCGGTTCAATGAGCGAAAACTTGGATAACCAAAATCGGTACTAATAAAAAATGATTCCACTATTATTGGTCACAATTATTGCGTGGCTGTTGAAAATTTATTCTTATGCATTAATCGTTTACGTTTTAATGTCTTGGTTCCCTGGAGCCTACAACTCTTGGTTTGGCCGGGAATTAGGTAAACTGATTCAACCATATTTGTCATGGTTTTCATTTATTAAACCCATTGGCGGAATGATTGATTTGCGGCCAGTAGCAGCGTTTATTGTCTTGGATATTGCACAATACCTCTTGGTTTGGCTGGTCTAAGTAGATGCCTAGCAGTGATACAATTGGTCAGCATTTTCATGCCAGTGAACTTGATTTTGTCAAGCAGGCCAAAGATTGGGTGAATCAAGCGGCTTCAGATTATCGTCTAGTACAAACCAAGTTGCTAAACCCAAGACAGCGTTACATTGTACAAACGATTGTTAACCAGCAATCTGACTTACAAATGGTTGAAAATGGGATTTTTACCCAGGCGGAAAGTCAGCGAGTGGTGATTGCACCAGAATTTTTTGAGGTTGAGGATAGTGATTTTGATTTAACGCTATTATCTCTGAACTTTCCGGTGAAATTTGTTGATATCCGTCATAAGGACGTCTTGGGTGCTTTGATCCATGCGGGTTTGGATCGGTCTGGTATTGGTGATATCGTCATCGATTCAAACCATGGTCAAGCTCAAGTTGTGGTCGACTCGGTCTTAGTTCCCTTTATCGAATCTTCAATCGATAAAGTCGCCAAGGCAAAGATTAATTGGCAGATTTTGGCTGCTGATCAAGCACTGATCAAAGAAGCCGATGGCCAAGAACAGTTTTTGTTGGTCAGCTCTTTGCGGTTAGACGTTGTGATAGCAGCAGCTTTCAATGTTTCGCGGGCAAAGGCTCAGGAACTGATTGACAGTGACCAAGTTCAAGTCAATTGGGCGCAAGAAAGCAAGAAAGACCGGCAAGTTTCACTGAAAGATGTGATTTCTGTGAGAAAATTTGGAAGAATTTCCCTGGAAAGCTTGTCAGGACAGAGTAAAAAGGATAAAATCAAAGCAGTTTTTAATATTATTCATCGTTGAGATGGATTTGGGAGGCTAGAGAGATACATGGCATTAACACCAGATGAAATTTTAAATCACGAATTTACTCGTAAAGGCTCACGGGCATATGTTGCTCGCGAAGTTGACTCATTCTTGGATGATGTTAATAATGACTATCGAACTTTGTTGGCAGACTATGACAAGTTGCAACAAGAAAACCGTCAGCAACAAAAGCAAATCGAAGAGTTAGAAGGCCAGCGTGAACAAGTGAATGAATCAATCATGTTTGCACAAAGCGCTGCATCACGGTTGCGTTCTGAAACTGAAACAGAAGTTAAGTCACAGTTGACCCACGCCCAAAGCCAAGCACAACAAATTGTTGATGAAGCTCGTCAAAAGGCCGAAGCTGAATCAGCTCGCTTGGCACAAGAAAACGTTGATTTAATTGATGAACAAAACCGTTTGCGTCAGCGTGTTGATAGTTTCCGTCAATCATTTACTGCTTTGATTGATCAGCAAAAGGAATTGTTGGCACAAGACGAATTATCACAAGCAGTTGAATTGCTGCCTGCTTCGGATTTTTCTCAGCAAGTTTTATCTGAAAGTTCTAGCTATTCTCATGTTTCAGCCGAACCAGTTGGCCCAGCCGGCGAACAGGCCTCATTACCAACTGACCTAAAAGAAGTTCCAGGCTTTGCTAAGGGACCGATTGAAGCAGAAGTTGAAAGTGAAGTCGTTGAAGAAAAGGCCAAGCAAGAAGCTGAAGATAAGGAAGAGGCTGCAGACCCAACTGTTGTTGTCTTCTCAGATAATAATCAAGAAAATAACTAAAGTTGATTTAGGCGTAAGCTAGTCAGCTAAGTTGATACTGTAAGCGAGCCATGTCCGGTGAAAGATGGTCAGTCACTCAACTTAGCTTGCATCTCTTATCTGCCTTCTCAGGCTGAACTAATAGTAAGCATGAGCGGATTGGTCCGTTATCGCCAGTTAGAGCGTTAGTTTTTAACTAGCGAAAGATAGGTGGTACCACGTCAAAAACGTCCTGTCTGTCCCGATATGGGGCAGGCAGGACGTTTTTGTCTTTAGACAAAAAGGAGCTCTCTTATGAAATATAAAGATACTTTGAATTTAGGAAAAACTGATTTTCCAATGCGTGGTTCGTTGCCAAAGACGGAACCAGAACGCCAACAAGTTTGGTATGCAGAAGACCTCTACAACCAACGTTTGGCCCAAAACGAACAAAAGCCTCACTTTAATTTGCATGATGGACCTCCATATGCCAATGGAAACATTCACTTGGGTCACGCTTTAAACAAGATTACCAAGGATATTATTGTTCGCTACAAGAACATGAACGGCTACTATGCCCCTTACGTTCCTGGTTGGGATACGCACGGTTTGCCAATCGAACAACAATTGACCAAGGCTGGTCACGACCGCAAGTCAATGCCAAAGAGCGAGTGGCGAAACTTGGCCAAGGACTTTGCCTTGGAACAAGTTGATAAGCAACGGACAGACTTCAAGCGTTTGGGCATCATGGCTGATTGGGACCACCCATACATTACTTTGCAACCCGAATTTGAAGCTGCTCAACTACGTGTCTTTGGTACGATGGCCAAGAAGGGTTACATCTTCCAGGGTGCTAAGCCTGTTTACTGGTCATGGTCATCAGAATCAGCCTTGGCTGAAGCCGAAATCGAATACCACGACATCAAGTCAACATCACTTTACTATGCTAACCGAGTTAAGGATGGTAAGGGTGTCTTGGATGGCGATACTTATTTGGTTGTTTGGACGACAACGCCATTTACGGTCACTGCTTCTCGTGGAATTACCTTAGGCCCTGATTTCGACTATGTTTTGGTCAAGCCTGCTGGTCAAGACAAGAAGTACGTGGTTGCCAAGGAATTGCTGGAAACGGTTGCCCCTAAGTTTGGTTGGGAAGATTACGAAGTTTTGGATTCATACAAGGGTGCAGACTTGGATAAGATTACAGCTTACCACCCATGGGATGAAGATGCCGAAGAAGTTGTGATGAACGCTGACCACGTTACCTTGGATTCTGGAACTGGTTTGGTTCACACGGCCCCTGGTTTTGGTGAAGACGATTACAACGTTTCAAAGCAGTATGGCTTGGACGTCGTGGTCACCGTTGATGAAAAGGGAAACATGACCAAGAATGCCGGTCCTGAATTTGAAGGCCGCTTCTATGATGATGTGACGGGGACTGTAATTACGAAGTTGACTGACGCCGGCTTGTTCTTGGCGAAGGAATCAATCACGCACTCATACCCATTTGACTGGCGGACAAAGAAGCCAATCATCTGGCGTGCCGTGCCACAATGGTTTGCTTCAATCGACAACTTCCGTCAAGATATCTTGGACCAAATTGACGGGGTGAACTTCTTCCCAGCATGGGGTCAAAAGCGTTTGCACAACATGATTGCTGGTCGTGGTGACTGGGTCATTTCACGTCAGCGTGTTTGGGGTGTGCCATTGCCAATCTTCTATGCAGAAGACGGCACGGCCATCTTGGATGCAGACATTATTGAACACGTGGCCCAGTTGGTGGAAAAGCACGGATCAAATGTTTGGTTTGAACGTGAAGCCAAGGACTTGCTGCCAGAAGGTTACGCAAACGAACACTCACCAAATGGCCAGTTCAAGAAGGAAGAAGACATCATGGATGTCTGGTTTGACTCTGGTTCATCTTGGAATGGTGTGATGCGTCAACGCCCTCAATTGGATTACCCAGCTGATTTGTACTTGGAAGGTTCTGACCAATACCGTGGTTGGTTTAACTCTTCATTGATTACTTCCGTAGCCGTTACTGGACAGGCACCATACAAGAACTTGCTGTCACAAGGATTTACCTTGGATGGTAAGGGAAACAAGATGTCAAAGTCTTTGGGTAACACGATTTCACCATTGGATGTCGGGGACAAATTTGGTGTGGAAATCCTACGTTTGTGGACGGTTTCCGTTGACACGTCACAGGATATGCCGGTTTCTGATGAAATCTTGAAGCAAGTGGCGGACTCTTACCGAAAGATTCGTAACACCATGCGCTTCTTGTTGGCGAACACATCTGACTTTGATTATGCCAAGGATAAGGTCGATTTCAAGGACCGGGCCGCTCATGATCAGTATGCAACGGTTATCTTGAATAATCTGGTAGCTGATTTGAAGGATAGTTACGATAACTACCGTTTGAACGAAATTTACACTCGTTTGATTAACTTTATCAACGTTGATTTGTCAGCCTTCTACTTGGATGTCGCTAAGGATGTTGTCTACGTAGAAGCACCAGATTCAGCATTGCGTCGCTCAATGCAAACGGTCTTTTATGAAATTTTGACGGCTTTGACGAAGTTGATGTTGCCAGTTTTGCCACATACGGCAGAAGAAATTTGGTCATACATGCCAAATACGACAACTGAATTTGCTTACTTGCAAGACATGCCTGAAGTTGCCGACTTGGGTGATACAACAGATTTGTTGGCCAAGTGGGAAACAGTCTTTGCTATCCGTTCGGCTGCCAATAAGGCTTTGGAAGAAGCTCGTTCCGCTAACATGATTGGAAAGAACGCAGAAGCAGCTTTGACGCTTTACTTAACCGCTGAGCAACAAGCAGTTTTGACTGACTTGAACTTGGATTTGCGTTTGATTATGATGGTTTCACAACTTGATGTGAAGGATGCTGCCACTGCCGGTGCTGATGTACCAGTCTTTGATGATGTTGCCATCTTGGTTGAAAAGGCCCGCGGTGGTTTGTCACCACGTGACCGTCGCTACCACGAAGACTTGGGTGCTGACCCTGCCTTCCCAGAACTGTCAAAGGCAGAAGCTGATTTGGTACGGAAGTACTATCCAGCGGCTGTGAGCGAAGGTTTTGAAGGCTAAAAAAATCATTAAATGAATTTTAAAATGATGTCAAGTAAAAACACTTGACATCGTTTTTGTTTTCTGTGATAATAATGGAGTAAAGAAATACGGAGGAAATTACACATGGCAGTTAAAATTCGCTTGAAGCGGATGGGTGCTAAGAAGCGCCCATTCTACCGCGTTGTTATCGCCGACTCACGTTCACCTCGTGACGGTCGTTTTATTGAAACAGTGGGTACTTATAACCCAATCGCTGTTCCAGCAGAAGTAAAGTTGGACGAAGCAAAGATCTTGGCTTGGTTGGCTAATGGTGCACAACCATCAGATACAGCTCGCAACTTGTTGTCAAAGGCTGGTATCATGGCTAAGTATGCAGAACAAAAGGCTGCTGCTGCAGCTGAAAAGCCTGCAAAGGCAAAAAAGCCAGCTGCCAAGAAGGCAGCGGCAAAGCCTGCTGCTAAGAAGGAAGAAGCTGCTGCTGCTTCTGAAAAGCCAACAGCTAAGAACAAGGTTGCCGAAATCAAGGCATACTTGGACGCCCAAGGCATTAGCTACCCATCATCAGCTAAGAAGGCTGACTTGTTGGAATTGGTTTAAGACAAATTACGTTTTAATCTTGAAAACTACCAAAACAAATTTGGTAGTTTTTTCTTTTTGAGGGGCAAAACAGGCGCTAAGCTTTGCTATAATAGAGTGTATGGATACTGAAAAATATTTTAAAATTGGAACAATTGTCAATACTCACGGCATTCGGGGTGAACTGAAGGTTAAGGCCATTACGGACTTTGCTGAAGACCGTTTTGCCAAGGGCCAAGTACTTTATCGTAACGATAATGGTCAATACCATCAGGAAAAGATTGCTAAGTCTCGTGTCCATAAGGGCATGTGGTTACTGACCTTTGAAGGGGTTGATAACATCAACCAAGTCGAAATCTTTAAGGGGCAAGACTTGTACGTTGATTCAGCTGACCGCGATGAATTACCTGAGGGTGAGTACTATTACAACGAAATCATCGGTTGTCAGGTGGTTGACTTGGCAGGCGCTGTTGTTGGTGAGGTCAAGGAAATCATGACCACTGGTGCTAATGATGTTTGGATTATCAAACGTCCAAGTGGCCAAGAAGGGTTAATTCCAGTGATTGCTGACGTGGTCAAGGAAGTCAACGTGGCTGATAAGGTGATTACGATTGATGTGCTAGAAGGGCTCTTAGACGATGAAAATTGATGTACTAAGTTTGTTCCCAGACATGTTTGCACCAATGCGCCAATCGATTATCGGTAAGGCAGTTGATCGAGGCGATTTAGATTTTTCAGTAACAGACTTTCGTGATTACACGACTAACAAACATAATAACGTTGATGATTATCCCTTTGGTGGTGGTGCCGGGATGCTCTTAACGCCACAGCCAATTTTTGATGCCTTAGAGGCGGTTAAAAAAGCTAGTCCAGATCAAAGTGCTGGTCATGTGATTTTATTGGATCCAGCTGGTAAGAAGTTTGATCATCACGATGCTAAGCGGTTAGCAGGCTATGACCACCTGACCTTTATTGCCGGGCATTACGAAGGCTATGATGAGCGGATTAAGACCTTAGTCGATGAAGAATTATCGCTTGGTGATTATGTCTTGACCGGGGGCGAGCTAGCCTCAATGGTCATGATTGATGCCACGGTGCGCTTTATTCCCAATGTTTTAGGGAACGCTGAATCGGCGGAGGGCGACTCCTTTGCTGATGGCTTACTGGAATACCCACAATACACTCGTCCGGCCGATTTTCGCGGCTTGACGGTCCCTGAGGTACTGACTTCAGGTAACCATGGCAAAATTAAAGAATGGCGCTTAAAAGAGGCTTTAAAGAAGACTTATTTGCGTCGGCCGGACTTATTAGAGAACCGGCAATTTACAAATGAAGAACGCGACCTGCTCGATGATATTAAAAGTGAACTGGCAGAAGACCAGTCCTAAAGGGGTTTAGCGTCAGGAATGAAGGAACAAGTTGATGGAACTGGAATTTTTAGGAACCGGCTCGGGCCAACCGTCTAAATTTCGTAATGTGGCAAGCATTGCCTTGAAGTTGTTAGACGAGCGCAATGCGGTTTGGTTGTTTGATGTTGGTGAGGCGACTCAACACCAAATTTTGCAGACGACAATTCGTCCACGAAAAATTGAAAAGATTTTTATTTCGCATTTGCATGGTGACCATATTTTTGGTTTGCCAGGCCTGCTATCATCACGGTCCTTCCAGGGAGCGGATAAAAATGAGCCTTTGACTATTTACGGGCCCAAGGGATTGAAGTCCTTTGTCACAGCGGCTTTACGAGTTTCTGAGACGCATTTGACTTATCCTGTTCATTTTGTTGAGTTAGAAGCAGGGACCATTTTTGAAGATGAAACCTTTAAGGTGGTGGCAGCACCATTGAAGCATCGGATTGAAGCCTGGGGCTTTCGGGTCGAAGAAAAGGCCCACCCAGGTGAATTGCTGATCGACAAAGTCAGGGCAGACGAAATTCCAGCCGGACCAGTTTATGGCCGCTTGAAGGCTGGTGAAACAGTGACACTTGATGACGGTCGGGTAGTGAATGGCCAGGATTACCTTGGCCCAGCCCAACCAGGTCGGGTGGTGACCTTTATTTATGATACTTTACCAAATGATCAAACAGCTGATCTCGCACGCTATGCCGATGTCTTAGTTCATGAATCAACTTATGGTCAAAGCCGTGAGGAAGTTAAATTAGCTCGGGCCCACGGTCACTCAACGTCGCGGGATGCGGCCAAGATTGCAGCGGAAAATAATGTGCAACGGCTGGTGTTGACACATATTTCGGCTCGCTACATCGGCCCACTGTTGAAGCGTTTTATTACCGATGTGAAGAATATTTTCCCAAATACTTATGTCGCCCGGGATTTTGATATTGTTGATGTCCCATTTAAGAAGGAGCAGCATGGTTCCAAGTAATTGGCAGTTGCAGGAACAACCTGATTTAGCAATTAGCCAGCAATTACAAAAACAATTGAATTTAAACCCAGTGACGGCTGGCTTTTTGGTACAAAACGGTCTGGATAGTGTTAAAAAAGCGGAAGCCTTTTTACACCCGGATTTTGCCAGTATTCATGACCCAGCCGAGTTCTATCAAATGGATGTTGCGGTTGAACGAATCCAAGAAGGAATCTTCACCGGTGAAAAAATTTTGGTCTATGGCGACTATGATGTCGATGGGATTACCAGTACTGCCATTATGGTCGAAACCCTGCTTTCACTTGGCGCCGATGTGACCCCCTATATTCCTAATCGCTTTACGGATGGTTATGGTCCAAACCTTGCCACCTATAAGCGCTTGATTCAAGAAACTGGGGCCACCTTGATTATTACCGTTGACAACGGGGTGAGTGGTAACGAAGCGATTAATTGGGCAATGGACGCTGGTGTCGACGTTGTGGTCACAGACCATCACGCTTTGCCGGCAGAATTACCAAATGCCTACGCCATTATTCATCCGCTACATCCGGAAGGAAACTACCCCTTTGCGGGTCTTTCAGGTGCTGGAGTCGCCTTCAAAGTCGCTCAGGCAATCTTAGCAGATGGCCAGCCGGCCGAATCACTAGTGGATTTGCCAACGGAATTTTTGGACTTGGTAGCGATGGGGGCAGTCGCTGATGTGATGCCTTTGACCGATGAAAATCGGGCCTTTGTGACCTGGGGCCTAAAGGAAATTGAAACAAAGCCTCGCCCTGGCCTAGAAGCATTGCTAAAGAGTGCCAAGCATAGCAGTGGCCAACCGGTTTTGGCTGAAACGATTGGCTTTAAAATTGCGCCACGGTTAAATGCAATTGGTCGTTTGGCTGATGGTCAGTTAGGCTTAGACCTACTTTTGACCAAAGATCCCGAAGCGGCTAAAGCAATGGCTAAGCAAGTTGAAAAACTAAACGATGAGCGTCGGGATTTGGTGGAAAGTGTTTTGGCTGAGGCCAAGGTGCAGGCACTCGATTCAACGTTAGCCGACAGTAATGTCTTGCTCGTAGCAGGTGAGAACTGGCATCAAGGAATCTTAGGAATCGTGGCGGCACGCTTAGTCGATTTGGTTCATAAACCAGTGGTGGTCTTGTCCCTAGTGGATGGGATTTATAAGGGATCCGGTCGGTCCTATGCCGGTTTTGATTTGCACGCCTTTTTAGCTCAGTTCAGTGAACATTATGTCACTTTTGGTGGTCATGCAGGCGCGCTTGGAGTCGGTATTGCAGCAGATGAACTAGCCACTGTGATGGAGCTGGTCAAGGAGGGGGCACACGACCTCACCTTTGAAAGCCAGCCGTTGAAGATTAATTTGGTGGTACAGCCGCAAATGCTTACACCTGGTTTTTACCAACAATTATCCCAGTTAGAACCCTTTGGCGAAGGCAACCCACAGCCAATTTTGGCTCTGGAGGACGTTGCTTTACAGGGTGTTCAAACGATGGGGGCCGACCAGCAGCACTTGAAGTTAAACTTTGCTGGTGGCCGTGGTCAGGTCGAGGCTCTGGCCTTTAATCAGCCAGACCTGGTCAAGCAGGCGCAAGGACAGCAATCAGCAACGATGGCTGGTAAGGTTGGTATCAATACCTTTGCCGGTAAAACTCGTTTGCAGCTAATGCTAGAAGACGTTGCTTTTAATGCGGTTCAACCAAAGTCAGCGGTTGGTCAGGCAGTTGCCTCAGCAACCAATAAGTTGGAGCAAGCGGCCCAGGCTATTCAGCCGCGGTCGGGGATGTCCTTAGCCGCTGTGATTCGTCAAACGACGAATGCCGACTTTGCCCGTTTGTATAAATATTTGTATTCACACCAAGATTTGGACGTGATTAGCCATCTTGAAAGCGTATTATCCGAACTTTCAATGCAAGAAAAGCAATTTAAATTAATGATTCAGGTTTTTTTGGACCTTCATTTTGTTAAAATGAATGCAGGGACAATTTTATGCTTGCCAAGTACAAGTAAAAAGCCCTTGGAAGATTCAGTTACTTACCAACGGTATTTCGCCGGATAGACCGGCATGAGGAAGATAGATGATGAGTAAAATTGATTTACATGATTATGTTGCCACAGTGGAAGATTATCCCGAACCAGGTGTTTCCTTCCGCGATATCTCACCTTTGATGGGGGATGGTAAAGCTTACAAGGAAGCCATTGACCAAATTGTCGACTTTGCCAAGGACTTAGATGTGGACTTAATTGCTGGTCCTGAATCACGTGGTTTTATCGTTGGTTCACCTTTGGCCTATGCTTTAGGCATTGGTTTTGTGCCAGCACGTAAGTCTGGTAAGTTGCCTCGTGAAGCAGTTTCTGCTTCTTACACCCTGGAGTATGGTGGTGTGAATGAACTTGAAATCCACAAGGATGCTATTCGTCCAGGACAACGAGTTTTGATTGTTGATGACTTATTGGCAACTGGTGGTACGATTAACGCCACTCGTAAGATTGTTGAAGAACTTGGCGGCGTCGTCGCTGGAGTAGCCTTTATTATCGAATTAGAAGATTTGCATGGTCGAGAGAAGATCATGGAAGCCGGTGAAGTACCCTTTGTGGCCTTGATGGAATACTAAGGGTGATTGGATTTTAGCCTGATACCGGTCCATGAAGCAAAGGATGAGAGATGCTGATTACCTTCGCGGTTATTTTTATTATTAACACGATATTTGCGCTCATTACGGTTTTTCGTGAACCAAGAGATATCGCAGCGACTTGGGCCTGGATTTTAGTGTTGACGCTGATTCCGGTCCTTGGTTTTATTATCTATTCGTTTGCCGGTCGAAAGCTATCACAACGGCGGTTGTTTGCCTATCAAAGGCAAGATACAACGGCGATAAATGATAAGATTCAGGCCTTGATGACAGCTGCTAATCAGTCCTTTGGCCAGCAGGTCAAATCAGGTCATGAATCGGAAGCATCGTTACGTCAGGCACGGTCTTTAGTAACCCTGTTTCAAAATTTGAATCAAACTTCTTTGGCAACGTCTAATCAGGTACAGATTTTAACCAGCGGTCAGGCTTTCTTTGAACAACTTAAGACCGACTTACGAGCCGCTCAGAAAAGTATTAACCTGGAATTTTATACTTTTTATAGTGACGAAATCGGGCATGAAATCCGCGACATTTTGGTGGAACGGGCACAAGCGGGTGTCGAGGTCCATGTTGTCTATGATGCCTTGGGCTCGTTTGGAACCCTCAAAAGCTTTTTTAAGCCGCTACGGCAAGCTGGTGGCTATGCCGCACCATTCTTGAAGCGACGGTTCACCCTGATTGATTTTCAGTTGAACTTCCGTGATCACCGCAAGATTGTGGTGATTGATGGCCAAATTGGCTACGTCGGTGGATTTAATATTGGTGACCAGTACCTTGGTCGGCACAAAAAGTTTGGTCACTGGCGTGATACCCATTTGCGGTTGACTGGTTCGGGTGTTTATTATTTGCAGGAACACTTCTTGTTGGACTGGAACGCTTCAGACCCCAAGCACCCAATGCAGGTAACGGCCGACCGGTATTTCCCGGCACTAGTGGCTGAAAATCAGGGGCGGACGAACTTACAAATTGTTACCTCTGGTCCCGAAAATGATGATGAGCAAATTAAGATGGGCTACATTCGTTTGATTCAGCTGGCTAAAAAGCGCTGCTGGATTCAGACACCATACCTGATTCCGGATGATTCGACTTTCGATGCCTTGCGAATTGCGGCTAATTCGGGAGTTGATGTTCGGATTATGGTTCCTTGTATGCCAGACCATATGTTTGTTTATCGGGCCACCCAATATTATGCATCCCAATTGGCTGAATATGGGGTCAAGGTCTATTACTACCAGAATGGTTTCTTACATGCGAAGACGGTAGTGGTGGATGACCACTTGGCTTCGGTTGGTTCTGCTAACTTTGATTTTCGTTCGTTTAAGCTGAATTTTGAAATTAATGCCTTTATGTACGATTCAAAGGTGGCCAAAGAGTTAGCCAAGCATTATCAAGATGACTTGAAATTGTCGACTTTGCAGACACCAGCTAGCTTTGCTGAGCAGGGCCGGTGGTTGACCTTTAAGCAGTATGTGGCGCGCCTATTGGCGCCAATCTTATAAATAAAAAAGGGAAGGGATTTCCCTTCCCTTTTTTGTTTAGAATTAATGAGCCAAATAGACAGCATCCTGAATGGTATCAAAGGGCTGGTAGTGCTGATTTAAAGCCTTTGGCCGGTCCAGCTTGGCTTCCTGCCAAAACTTTTTGGAGTTAGTAGCGCCATCTTTTTCTCCGATAACTACGAGGGTGAAATCTGGCAAATGCTGCCGAAGATAGGTTAACAGACGCCAATCGTCTTCGGTGGTATCGGGTGCCCAGGAGAGCAGAAAAACTGGGTCGTTTTCAAAGTCAAAAGGGGATCGACGCTGAATGGCTTTTTGAACCGCCGTTTGGGCATCGTCTTGAATGACCTGGGTCCAGGGGGCTGGCCGCTCATTATCTTGGCCGAGCCAATCAAAGGTATCGACGGCCAGGACGGTCTCACCTAGTCCTTGTAGACCGGCGCTAATGGCCGCATTGCCGGCCATGAGTTCAATGAGCGGGCGGTGATTCAGCCAGCGACTAAGGTCATTGAGCCAAGCCTGATTTGGCAAAAACCAGAGTCCATATTGCTCGATTAAGGATGAGCGCAAGTCGGCAAGTACGTCATCAAGCGGCAAGAGAGCTGGTTGGCGCCGTAGGGCTTGATAGGAGTAGGGCAAGGGTGGTAGTGGCTGCTGTGGTAATTGGTGATGGTCAAGTGCAGTCAAGGTTGCTGAAACCGCCTCAATTTTAGCTAATGCTTCGGGACGGTTTTGATATTTTTCTGTTAATTCAGTGATTTTTTCCCTAGTGATCATGCGAAGTCCTTAAGAAAGGTTAAAACCGGTGTGAAAGTCTTTGACACCGGTTTTTGCTTTGGTACATTAATATTAAAGAGATTTCTGAGGAGTAGTATACCATGGCCGACTTTCACCTGACGAATACTGATTGGGACAAGCAATTGGCTCAGTACTTACCAAATGATTATCCGACTTTGGTGCAACAATTCTTGGACAAGGTCTACTCCTCGGACCAGGTGATTCACCCTGACCGTGACCGCGTCTTTTTTGCTTTAAAAACGACGCCGCTGGCCCAGACGAAGGTGGTGATTTTGGGGCAAGACCCCTATCATCAGCCGCACCAGGCTCAGGGGTTGGCATTTTCAGTGCCAGACGATCAAAAAATGCCACCATCCTTACGCAATATCCTGCAAGAATTAGCGGCAGACCTGGGTCAAGAACGCAGTCACCATGGCCTAACTAGTTGGGCTGACCAGGGGGTCTTGCTCCTAAACACTGTTTTAACGGTTGTCGAAAATCAAGCCAACAGCCATCAAAAACAGATTTGGGAGCCGCTAACGGATGCGATTATTCGAGCAGCCAGCGCCAGCAATCAGCCGGTGGTCTTTGTCCTTTGGGGCAAGCCGGCTCAGTCAAAGGAAAAGTTGATTGATCAAACTAATAATCTAGTGCTGAAGGCACCACATCCAAGCCCTTTAGCAGCCTATCGCGGCTTCTTTGGGTCCAAACCATTTTCCCAGGTAAACCAATTCTTAAAAAAGCATGAAGAAGGGGCGATTGACTGGTTAAAATAGGGCAAAGAAGACTATTTTTTTGATATACTTTAGAAAAAGATTGCTTAGTAAAAAGGGAGCAGAGAAATGTCACTTTTCGATCAGTTTAAAGAACAAATTAAGGGTCAAAATCTTCGATTGGTTTTTCCAGAAGGCGAAGATAGCCGGGTTTTGCGTGCGGCGGTAGAATTAGCGGCAGAAGGTCTTGTTCATCCGATTGTTTTGGGTGATACAAGTGCCATCCAAGCGGTTGCTAAAGAACGTGATTTGACTTTGGACCAAATCGAAATCATTGATTTGGCCTTGGTGGCAGATAGCCAAAAGGAACGGATGGCTCAAGCAATTGTTGAGCGCCGTAATGGTAAGACGGACGAAAAGACAGCTTACAAGTGGCTTAAAGACGTCAATTACTTTGGGACGATGCTAGTTCAGCTTGGCGATGCGGACGGAATGGTTTCTGGTGCTAGTCACCCAACGGGTGATACGGTTCGTCCGGCTTTGCAATTGATTAAGACTGCTCCAGGCTCACGCCGGATTTCAGGGGCCTTTATTATGCAAAAGGGCGACCAACGTTTTGTATTTGCTGATTGTGCCATTAATATTGACATTGATGCCGAAACAATGGCTCAAATCGCCGTTCAATCCGCACGGACTGCGAAGGTCTTTGGCATTGATCCAAAGATGGCGATGCTTTCATTTTCAACTAAGGGTTCGGCTAAGGCTGAGCAAGTTGACAAAGTGGTTCAAGCAACGAAGTTAGCTAAAGAACTCGCACCGGAATTGGCCGACAAGATTGATGGTGACTTACAATTTGATGCGGCTGTTGTTGAACGGGTTGCTCAAGCAAAGGCACCCGACTCAGCGGTGGCTGGTCAAGCAAACGTCTTTGTCTTCCCAAGTTTGGAAGCAGGTAACATTGGTTACAAGATTGCTCAACGTTTGGGTGGCTTTGAAGCGATTGGTCCAATCTTGCAAGGATTGGCCAAGCCTGTTTCTGATTTGTCACGGGGAGCTTCCAAGGATGATGTCGTCAAGGTAGCGATTATCACAGCTGCCCAAGCACTGGCACAACGGTAATTCTTAGTCAGGTTAGCCAAGTGATTGGTTAACTTTTTCTTTAGTTTCAAAATTCGGTGGGAGCCAGAAAGCGAGGGGGATGGATGAACTTTTTCTTAAATCAAGGAATTGGCCACGGCAATTCGGGTGTTGAACATGCCGAATTTTACCGGGCGCAGTGTTTTTCCGCCAAGAAAATGCCCTTCAAATTAGTCTTTTCTGACTTGCTGCCGGAATTACATACCCATTTGCGGGAGTGGGGCTTAAAAGAGGCAGAGGTTATCGGCCTCTATGACTTTTTGCTAGCGGATGACCCGACCGCCTACCTGGAAAATGGTAGTTCGTCCAAGCAATTGAGAACGTTTTCGAGCCGAGTTTTAACGGATCAGACGAACACGCAGCGAATTGTCACGGAGAAAGCAACCGGCGGTTATACTATTCGGCGGTTGAAGGATAAGCTTTACAGTGAAAAAGACCAAATCTATATTGTCGATGATGCCCAGGTGGAACTCGTGCAGGGGGACCATCGTGTGACTTGGTCTTATCGACCAGGACCTGGTGTTAAGGTCATGCAAAATATTTTGCTGGAAAATTTCCGAGGCGAAAATTATTTTTTCCAGACATTTGAAAAGTTAGTATCCTTCTTCCTGGCCCAACTCGACAAGCACTTTGGTCAAAGTACCTATTTTATTGACCGTGGCACGTTTTACGACGAAGCCTTGGTTAGGGCAAAGAAAAGTGGTAGTCAGCAAAAGATTGTTGGTATGGTTCATGCCAACCATTTCGTTGAAAATTTAGGTGGGCATCCGCTGTTTAATAACTTTTACCAGTATTCACTGGATCATTTGGACCAGTATGATGCGCTGGTGGTTGCCACCAAGGCCCAAAAAGAGGCCATGCACCGTGACCTACAAGGTTATACCAAGGCGGCGAACATCGATAAAATCGTGGTAATTCCGGTCGGTGGGGTGACGACGGTAGCGCCGGCTAAGCAATGGACAGGCGGTCAAATGCGCCTGGTGACGGCTTCGCGCTTACACCAAGAAAAGCATTTGGATCAAATGATTGATGCCGTGAAAATTTTAGTTGGACAGGGACATGATGTGATCTTAACCATTTATGGTGCCGGGGCCGAAAAGGACAAGTTAGTTCAACAGGCAAAGGATGCAGGTTTGGCTAGCCGAGTAAAGCTGGCCGGGTTGTCGCAACAGGTAACCAAGGACATCCGTCCCTATGACGTCTTTGTCTCCGCCTCCTATTCGGAAGGATTTGGTTTGACCTATTTAGAGGCCTTATCGGTGGCCTTACCGATTGCTTCTTATGCCAATGACTTTGGTGCAAAGGAATTGGTCACTAGTGGTCAGGACGGCCATTTAGCTGATTTTGCTGTTGACGATGCGAGTCGTGAACAAAACGTGAACAATTTGTCAGCCGCAATTTTAGCTTGTTTTACGGGCTATGATGCCTTGTCTGCCGGTGCTGTCCAGGTGGCTGAAAATTATCAATTGGATCGAATCGAGTCCGCCTGGGTGGATTTGGAAAAGAGGCTTGCATGCGCGTTGGATTAATCAATACATTTGATGAACAAACTGATTCAGCCGTTGCTTGGCAAATTGAGCAGGTGCGGACGGGCAACCTAGATGAACTCTGGTTGGCTAGCCCCCACGAGGATGCCTGCCAAATTGCCATTGATTTGGGGCTCGAGTTACACCAGGTTTATGACTTGTATAGTCAAACCTACCTAGCAGAGCAAGTCGATGGCGAGGGCCTCTGGTTTTATGACCTGCCGGTGCCTAACCAAGCGCAGCTAGTTGTGAACCAAGATTGGTCCAAAAGTATTGTTTCATCTGGCCGGGTCCTAGCCGATGTGCGCTGGTTTGCCAATTCGAATCGCCTGGTGCAGGCTGTCACTTGGCTGACGGCAGCTGGACAGGTTGACCGCAAGGATATTTATCAGCGTAATGGCCGGCTTTTTGCTAAACAGTATTTTCATAACGGTCAGCTGTTACAGTCCGATTTTTATTTGGATGCCAAAAAAATCTTAGTGCAAGATTTTTATTTTCAAGGATTGCGGAACTTGGTGATTGACCAACGCGGCCAGCAATACCCTTCCGCGGAAAACTATTTAAAAGCGGTGATGATGGCGAAAAAGAATTATCAAATCCAGATTAGCCGCTTTGGCCGAGAATTTGATTTGGCGATTCCTGGGACAACTTTGGTCTTGCCGACTGGCGTTTTAGATGAGCAACAAGAAATCATTCCGGCACTAAAAGAAGTTCTGTTGCAGAAAAATCACGTGATTACCAAGGTCTTGGTACGACCAGCAGACTACGCTATTTTGGAATCTGCCGGTTTACCCCTCAATAAAGTAGACCAACTTGACGAGTAATGTCGGTTCATAAAGGAGAGCACTTTGAACGTATTATTATTGCCAACATGGCATGACAATTCAAATCCAAAAAACCAGGTTGACAGTACCCTGGCCTTGACGAAGCTGCTCTTAAGCAATGATGAACAGGTATTGGCGGTTTTGTCGGAGTACTTGCCGAAATTCCGCTCATGGTTGGCCCAAGCTGAAATCGAAAAGATTCAATACTGGTCGGCCTTTGATGCCCTTCAGCAAGTAACGCTGACTGACTGTAAGCCGCTTCGTTTGGATGACTTTACTTGGCCGGCCGGGGCGCAATTTATCCGAATGTATGACCGGATTGTTGTCTTGGCTGATTTAACGCACTATGCCACGGTTTACTTCACATATCCGGCGGCTGACATGATTGATCGAATTGATCTTTTACAGCACGGCAAGCCCTACAAACAGCTAACCATTGACGACCGTGGCTTTGTTTCGCGGGTCCTGACTTACGATGATAATCAATTGATCGAAATTGCCTACCTTAGCCAAAGTGGTTTTGTGGTCGCACAGCAAGATTACCGGACTGGCCTGGTTGAAGCACAGTTGCCAGACGGATCGACACAAAACTTATCGTCGATGAATGAATTAATTCGCGGCCTAGTCGTAGAACATTTGCTGGCTGCTAAGGAAGTCGAGACGGTCTTAGTTGAACCAAATGCGGATAATTTGGCGATTGCTGAGCAAATCCAACGCCACCAACCAGTCTTGGTGTTAGACTATCCAAATTTTGGGGCCGATTTGAACCAAGAGGTTAGTCGAAAGGAAATCGAAGAATTCGACACGGTTTCCGGGCAAAATCGCTTAGATGACCAACATCTCGCTAGCAAGAACCTGGTTTTGGGACCCTATGAAGTTGATTTGTCACAAAAAAAATCACAGCCAAAGGGGCAATTTGTTTGTTATTGGCGGCTGGGCTTGATGTCTGCTGACTATGCCAACCATATTTTTACCGCTCTCTTTGAAATTGCCATGAAGAACCCGCAGTTTACCCTGGTGGTTGAAAACGATATGTGGCAGGTTGGTTTCCAGCAGTTATTGGCCGACAAACTCGACTTAATCAAGCAAGTTGGTGACCTTTCAGAAGAACGTCAGGAAGTCCTGGCTAGCCAGTTTGTCTTAATTGATTGGCAAAATAGCCAGCAACAGCACGCCTACTTGGATACCGCCGCAGTGGTGTTAGATTTGGCTGATCAGGTCGATCTTTCTTTGCACGCGCAGGCTTTGGCCCATGCGGTTCCAATGTTAACGAAGGTGAAAACGGCCTACCAGTTGGGAGATGCACAGCAGATTCAAAGTACGAAGGACCTGGTCGATCGTTTAGAGTGGCTCTTGAATCAGGAAAACTGGCAAATGAGCCAGCAAAAGCTCCTCGACTTGCAATTAGACTTTACCAAAGATAAGTTAAGTCAACGCTGGCTGGCAGCTTTGCAGAACATTTAGGCTGAGATTGACCAGCTTTGGATGGAATGGATTTTAAAGGAGGACCGCGATGGCCCATCTGTCAATTTTACAAATTGGAGGAACGGATTGGACTGATCAAATCCAAACGGATGCCCTAGACTGGCATTACACAACGAGTTTGGATTTACCAGTTCTTTTAGCTCGGCAACAAGACCCGAGTTTTTTGGCCTACACTTATGTCTTATTGACTGACCCAGTCATCGATTCATTGGTGATTGCCCGTCAAGTTCAGGATTGGCCGATGTATCGGGTGATTTACCTGGGTGATTTGCAAAACTTTAATCCAGAATTACAGCAGGCTTTGCAACAGCGTGGTGCCTTTTACTTTGAAGAAAAAACGACCGACGAAGTTTCGGAACGAATTTTACGTGACCTTTATTTAGGTCAGGCGGGCTTCCCAACTCGGTTTTCAGAGGACCAATTTGTCCCCGTGACCAATTATGGTTGGCACTTGGAACGAACTGGCCGGTTTTCTGTTCAATTGTCCGGTGACTTTGGCAAAGACTTTGTTCAGGTTGGAACCTTGAAGACCTATCCGGGTGACTTTATTCCCGGTCAGGAAAATTTGATTTATTTTGATTACCAAAGAAGTGAACAGGCGGAAGTGGCCCTCTGTTTTGTCTTTTACAATAATGGTAATTTACAGCAAATGCAGATGCTGCAGGGAAAGTCGATTGACCAAGTAACGGCCATTAAGGCGCCGGCCAAGTACCAGGATTACCAGATTTTGGTGCTAGCCAAGGGTCATGGGACACTTGATATGCATAACGTCCACCAACGCAAGTCGCGCCATGGCCTGGGTTACTTTTTGCCAGGCGGGCAACGCGACTTAACCGAAGATGGTCAAGAAGTCTTGTCTTATTTCAATCGTGGTGGCAAAAAAGGACCGTTAGTAGTGTTGTTTGCCGGGACCCGGTTGCACGTTGAGGGCTTTGAGATGATGGGGCCGTTAGCAGATATTGGCTATCCTCGTCTCTTATTTACGGATCCCCGGGCCCAAGGGGGGGCCTTTATGGTCGGTAACGAAGACTATGAGGCTTTGGTAACTAAAAAAATTGAGCAGGCACGGCAGGACTTGGGTCTTGAAAAAAATGAGGTAATCTTTGTCGGCTATTCGATGGGTTCATATCCAGCGATGTACTATGCTGGTAAAATTGGGGCCAGCCATCTGGTTTTGGCTAAACCAATTATTAATTTGGGGACTTTTACTGCTCAGGGTGAATTTGCTCACCGTGGCCAAAACTATGATTGGCCGCTTGACGTCCGCTATATCCTAACGGGCCGGTTGGACTTAGCCGCTACCAAGCAACTCGATGGTAAGCTGTGGCCGATGCTTGACCAGATTTCTTGGACAAATGCAGCGGTTTCGCTCTTTACCATGGATCAAGACCATTACGATGGTCAGTCGCTGGGCGAGTTGTTGGCGTATTTGGATGACCACCATGTCAACGTCCACCGTCTTCGTCAAGCAGGACTGCACGAGGAAAAGGTTGACGAAATGATCAACTTCCTGTCAACTGAAATTAAACAACAAGCTAGGAAAATTCAACGAGGGGAGTGGAATTAATGCAATATCAAATTTATTGGCAACCACAAACCACGTTAAAGGAACTGCAAGGGGCGGTTATCGATTTTCTGCGGGAAGATGAAGTGCACTATACCAACCACTTCCTTCCTTCGGGACAGGTGATTGCGACTTGGACGGACTCCGCTAATTACTTTGAAGGCAAGGCAATTTCGGATTTGCCCCGTTTACGTCCGGGTCAAATTTATCAGGCAACCCGGCGGGTGAAAAACTCCCGACGGATGCATGCGTATTTAAACTGGACTTTTTATAACAGCGAAAATCAGGTAATTGCCAGTCAGTACCAAAATACGGACCGGCTGGACTTACGGGTGCCGGATCAATATGATCACTACCGTTTGGACCTGATGTCGGCTGGAACCGGTGACTTTACCTTTTATGAGGTTACTGTAGCGGAAAAGGTAGCGGGTTGGCTTCATGACAATGATCAGTTGGTAACTGACCACCTCGGTGCTTACCTTGATTTGCCAGAGAAGATTGTTAGTAAGACACTGCGGGTGATTTTAGCAGAGCCTGAACTGGAACGGACAAACTATCCCATTTCAGTTGTTAAAGAGTCTCCCCAAGCCGTTTTGTATTTGGCAACTGATTTAGTTCACTGTCAGGACTTTTATGATCAGGGTGTCTTGGAAATCATTGCCCAAGCCAAGAAAGCGGCTAAGGCAAAGAACGTTGAGTTCGTTGGCTATGGCTTAATTTCAGCGATGGCGGCCTTGCAATATCGGCAGGCGGTGAAGGGGTCTAAGGCGATGATACCGGACCCCAACCAGCTGGAACTACCGGCTGGCTTTGAGCGACGGTCAAGCGGTTTAGCAGACTTTATTGCCTCATTGCCAGAAAAAATCGATCATAGTCTGAGCCCGGATGATGGCTTTTTGGTTAGTCAAAAATTGGCGAAGAATACCAGTCCAATCTTGGTGCCGTTACCACAAGTTCAGCTTTTGAAGCAGTTGAGCTATCCTGAGTGGCCGGAAACTAAAGAAGAAAAGGCTGAGCGAATCAAGGCTAAAAAGAAACGACTCAAGCAGGAAAAGAAGCGGAAGAAGACTAAGGGACAGCAATCAACGGTTCAGCCGGTAGAACCAGCGGCTCAAGCAGAGCCAACCAAGACTGAGCTGGCTCAGCCCTCAATTCCTGCTCAACCGGTGGAACAATCAAAACCAGTGCAACCCGTCTGGGATGCTCCTGTGCAAGTTGAAGCGGACAGCCAGGCTGCTAATTCAACTGCACAACAAGAGCCCGTTTTTGATGAACAACTGGAAGCGTCACCTGTGGTTCAGACTGAAAGCGAAAGCGCTGACATGCCACGGTTACGTCGGGCTGATAAGCCAAGACAATTCGCGGCGGCAGAAGAGCTTCCCGATGAAGACGATGAAAGTCGTGGTGAAAAAATTCAGGAATTCTTTACTCGTAAGAAGGGCTGAAAATATTTGCACGCAAAAAAGGTACTCAATTTGAGTACCTTTTTTAGTAGCATGATTGCTTTTGATTAATGGTTGGCAACCGTAAACCGTTGGTTTAGATGTTCTGGGTGATGGTATTCAGCTACTAAGGCATTTGCCAACGTGCCTGAAGTGGTAAATGATTTGCCTTCCGCGTTCACAAGTAACGTTTCCTGGCCAACTAATGGTTCTGGGTCAGCATCACCGGCTACAAATTCTTGGGAAGGGGAGAGGCCAAACCATGAAACGTTTTTAACGTGGCGCAAGTATTCTAATTCGTAGAGTTGGCTTTCAGGAATTTCAATCCATGATTCGGCATTCGGTGCCTTAGCCAAGTCATCAACGACCAAATGCTGGTCTGATCCGGTATGTAGGGAACCGGCACCAAGAACAAAAGCAAGTCTTGGGCTTTGTTCCTCACGAACAAGGTGAACCAAGTGAGCAGCGAGGTCAATTTGTAAGTAGGACTTTGTTGGGGCAGAAAAGGCATCGACAACGACATCAAAGTTTAGCAATTCCTCTTTTGTCAGAGCAAATGCGTCCTTGGCCAAGATGTCAATTTCAGGAAAACTCTTTTGCAAGTCAGCCAGTTTTTCTTGAGAGCGGCCGTTTGCAGTAACTTGGTCACCGGCGGCTAGGGCAGATTTGACGATTGCTGAGCCAGCCATTCCGCTGGCACCAATTACTAATACTTTCATGTTGTTTCTCCCTTTAGTGAATTTTGGATAATGTATTTTTAAAAAGTACAAATAAATTATAGCATAATTTATAAAAAGTAATTGTGAAATTTGGTTAGACGGATTAAAATGTAGGCATCAACAGAAAGGAAGGAAAAATTGCTGATGTCGATGGAAAAACGTGCCACTGAGGGGACAGGTTTTCAAGATTCAAGTAGTTTCGTCACAACCACAGGAGAGAAAAAAACACTCACAACTTTCTTAATTATTGGGTTTGCCGTTTTGTTGTTTGCTACGTTCTTTGATAAGGACGTCTCGCGTACTTTCATGGATCAGAATTCGTTTTTCGGAAATCTGTTCCAGAATTACGCTAATCAGGGTCCAAACATTGTTTTGTTTGCCGTATTTGAAATTCTGGCTTGGATTAGCTGGGAGCGGGTTTCAGGTAATTTAACTCGCTACGCTATGACAACTGGATTGTTGGCCTTTGCCTTTAATCAAATGCTGGTGGTCTTGCAAGACATGTTTACCCGGACCGCTACCATGATTTACAATGTGAATCATGATAAAGCGATGGGATTCGTTACCAAAGCCGCTGCGGCTGGTCAGTATCCGGATTCATTGCGTTGGGCATTTGCAATTGCCTTAACATTTTTACTCTCGATTGCCTTTAAGGTCTGGATTAGTCATCAAGACGATCAAGAGTTAACTTATCTGTTAAAAGCAGCATTGATTGGTGTTGCAGTGGTCTACGTTGCCACCACCACAATCGATGATATGAAAACAATTTGGGGCCGCTTTCGCCCTTATGAAATGACGACCGTTCATGGAGAAGCAATGAGCCAATTTACACCTTGGTATCATTTGAACGGTAATAACCACCATACTTCATTCCCATCAGGGCATACGATGTCTGGTTGGTTATTCTTATACTTAGCCTTTTTAGTACCGCGGAAAAATATCAGCCGGCAAAAGGCAATGACAATCTTTGGGATTGCCATGGGAATTTTGACCGGTTTGAGCCGCGTTCGAATAGGCGCACACTGGTTGAGTGATGTGACTGCATCAAGTTTGATTGTTGGTTTGATTATTTTCTTTGCTAGTCGCTTACTTCAAGCGCACTATGTCGAAGCAGACCACCAACTGCGTCACTAAGACTTAGCGCAACCATCTAACAATTGAATAGTCAAAGGCCCACTGAAATGACGACAGTGGGCCTTTTTTAGGACAAAGAAAAAGCAGCACAGCTGTGCTGCTTTTGTTTAATAGTAAGCCTTAACGAAAAGGTCAACGGCCAAAAGAATGGCCAAAATACTAACGATAATCTTTAAAATCTTTTCTGGAATCACACGGACGATTTGTGGGCCAATGTAGCCACCAATAAAGAGCCCAATTCCAAGTGGAATCACCATCCCCCAGTAAATGTGGGCGGTAAAGGCATAAATTAAGGTCGCAATCAAATTGGAAGCACCCAGTGAGACGTTCTTGACGGCATTATAAGATGAAAAATGCATCGTTGTTGTTGCTGACAAAATGGCCAACAACATGACACCACCGGCGGCACCAAAGTAGCCGCAGTACATGCCGACTAAGGTAATCGCAATGGTAATTAAAACCTTATAGGCAGGAGAGTGGGCGTCGTTTTCCATTGATTCGTCACGGGTCAAGTTCAGTGGATTATTCTTTGATTTGCTGATCTGTGACATTAATAGTAAGCCGGCCATCAAAACGAAGAAGGGCACAACTTTGGCAAATGTGGAAGCGGGCTGTGACAGCAATAGCCAGGCGCCCAGGATACTTCCAAGGACTGTTAAGGGCAAAATTTGGAAAAGTTCCTTCTTATGGTTGCCCAATTCCTTTTTTGATGAAAAAATTGAACCGATTCCGGTCATGACCAAGGCGGCTGTGTTGGTCACGTTGGCAAATACGGGTGGAATTCCAACCGCTAAAAGAGCTGGGTAAGAAACAAGTGAAGCAAGGCCAGCAGTGGTACTAACAATCCCAGCTAAGATACCCATTGGCAAAAGGATTAAAATGGCCTGTAAATAGTGTGATGACATAAGGTAGTAAATTCCTCCCATTGAATGCGTTGTAAAACAGTAAATTTCTTGATAAATTTCAAAGAAAAAATAAAAGCTACTGCGACACTTGGTTAGTGTCTACAGTAGCTTCTACGTGTTTTGAAAAAATTGGCTTAGATGCCGACGACAGGAATCGAACCTGCACGGTGAAATCACCATATCGACCTGAACGATACGCGTCTGCCAGTTCCGCCACGTCGGCAACAAACAAAAATTAGTATACCTTTAATAAAGTGGAATTACAAGTCTTGACTTTCATTGTAATTTTCGTAAAAATGGGGCTTAGATTGAAGAAAATTAGACCCGCAAATACTGGGGACTAATCAACGATGGATGGACTACAATCTGCTACTGGCGTCTAGGCTAATACCTTGTCTACTTTGTGTCTTTCATTTGAACTTAAACCGTTTTAGGCACGGGCGCGAGTGGCGTTCTGTGCTTTTTTGTTTGGAGAAGGGAGAAAGAAGTTGACCAGTTATAATTTTTCGGCCGGACCGGGGGTCTTGCCGAGTTCGGTAATTCAGCAGATTCGCAAAGATTTGGAACAAGAGGAAAATTCTCATTATAGTATCTTAGAGATTTCACACCGCAGTGCTAAGTTTGAACAAATCATTGCCCATGCGGAAAAGCGTTTGCGCGAGTTAATGGCTATTCCAGCAGATTATGCCGTTTTGTTCATACAAGGTGGTGGCTCTTTGCAGTTTGAAATGTTGCCTTTAAACCTGGCCAACCAAAAGAAGAAAATTGCTGTCTTAGATTCTGGTAATTTTGCCAATAAAGCGGCGAAGGCTGCTGAGGCGGTCGGCAAGTCTGTTGAGATTGTTGGTAGCTCTAAGGCTGACAAGTACCGTTTTTTACCTGAATTGCCTGGGGATTTTCAAGCAGAACAATACGATTACCTCCACATCACCACCAATAATACCATCGAAGGTAGTACCTACCACCAAGACAACTTGCCCCAAACGACCGGGCACCTGGTTGCCGATATGTCTTCCAATATTTTGGCCGAACCCTACGATGTCACGAAGTTCTCTGCTATTTTTGCCGGGGCGCAAAAAAATTTGGGGCCAGCCGGGGTCACGGTGGCCATCATTAAAAAGGATTGGTTAGCAGAACAGAAAATCACCGGAGTTGGGCCAATGATGCGTTATCAATCCTATATTGATAAGGATTCAATGTATAATACACCGCCGGTCTTTAGTATTTATGCATTAAGCCTGGTGCTTGACTGGGTTAGTGACCAGGGTGGCGTGGCTCAAATGTACCAAAATAACCAGAAAAAGGCTGAAAAGCTTTATCAATACTTAGATGAATCTGACTTTTACCAAGTGCCCGTTCAAGGTGCTGATCGATCACTAACCAACGTGGTCTTTACCACTGGGGATGCCGATTTAGACCGCAAGATTAGCCAGCAGGCCGACCAAGAGGGCATCCACAACTTAGCTGGTCACCGTTCGGTTGGGGGCTTTCGGGCTTCCTTGTACAATGCGCAGCCAATGGCGGCAGTTGACACCTTGATTGCATTTTTGGAAAGGGCAAAGCAGGAAAATTAATCATGAATATTAAAACTTATAACGCAATTAGTCACACTGGTCTTGATTACCTCAAGGAACACGGCTACCAAATTAATGCTGACAAGCCGGCCGATGGTATCTTACTCCGGTCCCAAGACCTCCATCACGAAACGATTCCGAACTCCGTTAAGGCCGTTGTCCGGGCCGGTGCAGGCTTCAACAACATTCCCGTGGATGACCTTTCAAAACGAGGCATTCCCGTCTTTAATACGCCGGGTGGAAACGCCAATGCTGTCAAAGAGTTAACAGTGGCGGCTTTGATTATGGCAGCTCGTCCGATTATTGGGGCCATCGACTTTTCGAAAGAAGTTCGTGGTGGTGATGTGTCACTACGGACAGAGTCTAATAAGGGTGGTTACCGAGGTACTGAACTCTACGAAAAGACTTTGGGCGTGATTGGTTTAGGAAATGTCGGCTCGAAGGTTGCCAACATCGCTCTTTCATTTGGAATGAAGGTGATTGGCTACGATCCAGGTCTGAGCGCTAACACCGCTTGGCGGGTTGATCGTCATATCACGCACGCCAAGAGTGTTGAAGAAGTCTTGAAAGAATCAGACTACGTCACGGTCCACATTCCTTATACCGAAAAGAACCATCACTTTATTGATGCCGACAAATTAGCCATGATGAAGGATAATGCGGCGTTGATTAACTTTTCGAGAGGTAGCATCGTCGATGATGAAGCGGCGGTGGCTGCTTTGAACGCCGACAAATTAAGAATGTTCATCACTGACTTTAGTAACGATGTCCTCTTTGACAGCGACAAGGTGATTATTACCCCACACATTGGTGGTTCCACGGTCGAAGCGGAAGACACATCGGCATTGATGGCTGCCAAGCAATTAGATGATTATTTAACGACTGGAAACATTGTCAATTCAGTTAATTATCCCGACATCAATGAGCCCTTTACGAGCAAATATCGCTTAGGGGTTTTGCACAATAACGTGCCAAACATGATTGGTCAAATTACCAAAGTGGTTGGGGAACTGAATTTGAACATTGAGGAACTCTCTAATCGCGCCGTTGGTGACTATGCATACACTTTGCTGGCCTTGAACCAGTTGCCAAAGGGGCAAGAAGAGAACATCGTTGATAACTTGGCTGCTATTGAAAATGTTTTGAATGTTGAATTGTATCAAAACCCTGATTTGAATAAGGAGAAATAAGCATGACTGAAGCACTACAACAAGCAGCAATTGACAAATTGATTAACCGCGGCGTGACCTTACAAGATGTCTTTACTGGTACTGAGACTTTTTTGGTTGATAAGTACCACGATGAAGTTGATGGGGATGTTTTGGACCAAGCCATTCACCGCGTTTTGCACAAGGATGAGGTCGCCGATATTATTTTGACTGCGATTTACTTGGATGAACAAGCGGTCGTGATGCCCGATTCTGAACCATTGAAGCCCCGGTTGCGCCGGGATGCCAATGGCCACAACGTTGATGAAATTTTGGCGATTGCCATTACCCAACAGTTCTCGGCCGCTGCTACGGTTCATTATGGCCTTTTGGATGACTTGAAGCCGGGCTTGATTGGCGAAATTAACGATAAGACGGACTCGGTTAACGTCTACTTGGATGATATTTTAGCTGCTTTGATTGCTTCTGCTGCGATGACTTACTTAGAAATCCTCGGGGGGAACCAATACTAATTACCCCTGGTTTGTTAATGCAATTTTTGTTACAATAAATTGTATTTTAATTTTTAAGGAGAAGACACAATGTCAGGACATAGTAAATGGCATAACATTCAAGGTCGTAAAAACGCCCAAGATGCTAAGCGTGGAAAAATTTTCCAAAAGCTTGCGCACGACTTATATGTTGCAGCAAAGGCTGGCGGTGCTGATCCCGAAATGAACGCTTCATTGCGTTTGGTTGTTGATAAAGCCAAGGCAGCTAACATGCCAAAGGACAACATCCAACGGGCCTTGGATAAGGCCTCAGGTGCCGGTGGTGCCAAGTTCGAAGAAGTAACTTATGAAGGTTATGGAACTGCTGGAGTAGCCGTTTTGGTGGAAGCTTCAACTGATAACATCAACCGAACAGTTTCTTCTGTGCGAAACTCATTCAAGCACTTTGGTGGTTCACTTGGAACTTCTGGTTCAGTGGCCTTCCAATTTGATCGTAAGGGTTACTTGGTCATTGACCGTGCAGAAAACCCTGACTTGGATGAAGACACGATTTTGGAAGCAGCTCTTGAAGCTGGTGCCGAAGACGTGCAGACTTCCGATGAAGCCTTTGAAATTTACACGGAACCAAACGATTTCCAGACTGTCGAAGCTGCTTTGACAGAAGCTGGTTATGAATTTGCTGATGCTGAAGTTTCAATGATTGCCCAAAACCCAATGGCAATTTCTGATGAAGACCGTGAAAAGCTTGATAAGCTGGTTGATGAATTGGAAGAAAACGAAGATGTTTTGGCCGTTTACACAACTGCTGAAGACTAATTCGTCAATAAAAAAAGCAAACCATCGCGGTTTGCTTTTTTTAGTAGAAGTTCGTCTAAATAAAGCAGGCGGGCTTTTTTTTTTATTGTCCTACTTTTGCCAGCACTTCGTCAGCCAGCTTGGTCAAAGTGGCTTGGTCGGCTTCAGTTGGGTAAAGATTAATGCGGGTTAATTCACCAGCGCGTTTTGCCCCAGTTTTTTGGAATTGTTCATCAAAGGAGTCGAGTGCCAAACAGTAGAGGTCACCATAAAAGGTGTCCCCAGATCCGGCTAGGCCATAGACAAAGCCGGTTAAATCAACGTCGGCCAAGTCATCAAAGTAGTCGAGTCCCTCGTCTGGTAGGGAACCTTCATCGTAGGTGTAGGGAACGACAAAGGCTAAGTCGTAGTCTTTGAGTTCTTCTGGTTCGGTTTGGGAAATTTCACTTTTGGTAACGGTGACCCCACGTGCTTCTAAGGCATCGATAATCAGGTCCGCGACTGCCTCGTTATTACCGGTAATGGTGGCAAAAACAACTTGGGCCTTGAGATTTGCTGCAGACATAGTCAGTCTCCTTTGTTTTTATGACTTAAAATCATTATACAAATTTTAAGGACAAAAAGCAGGGAATCCTGCTTTGCTTAGACTAGTATTTTCCAAGAAAGTGCCTTATAATTGGGGACAAATAAGAGGAGGATGTTTAAATGGCATTGAGTAAAGATCAAGTAGCAGCCTTGCAAAACGTTTATGACAACGGTATTTTGGATCACGATGACAAAGCCCGTCAGGCCTTGGCCCAGGTTTTGGCTGATTTGAAATAATTGATATTTTTAAAGAGACGTGTTATATTAAATTTATCAAATTGTTGATGAGGACAACTTGGTAGAGAGAAACTTAGCAGAAAGCTCACGGTTGCTGAAAGTGAGTAGGAATCTTTACACAAGACTACCTCGGAATGGCTAGCGATTACCATTTAAAGTTAGCCCGGGTGACACCGTTAATTGTCCTAAAGATCAGGTGAATTTTGTTCGCCTGAAAATTGGGTGGTACCACGGTGACACGTCCCTTTGTGCAAGCGCACGAAGGGATTTTTTTTATACCTAGTTTTTCCAATCAACAATTTAAATAAAGAAAGAGGGCAATCATAATGGCAGAAATTACTTTAAATTTCCCTGATGGCGCCAAAAAGTCTTACGAGGCTGGCATCAAGCCAATCGAAGTTGCAAGTTCAATTGCAAAGTCATTGGCAAAAAAGTCTGTTTCAGCAAAGCTAAATGGACACTATGTGGGGATGAACGATTCATTAACCGAAAGTGGCGATTTTCAATTGATTACCACTGCCGATGACGAATCATTGGACATCCTGCGTCACTCGACCGCGCACTTGCTGGCACAAGCAATGCGTCGTTTGCCAAAGTTTGCTAATGCACACTTCGGAGTTGGTCCATTCATCGAAAATGGTTTCTACTATGACACCGATAACGGTGCCGGTAACCAGGTTTCAGTTGATGATTTCCCTGAAATCGAAGCGATGATGAAAAAGATTGTTAAGGAAGATTTGCCAATCTTGTCACACGAAATTACGCGTGACGAAGCCTTGGAGACTTTCAAAGACGATCCATACAAGGTTGAATTAATTAACGACTTGCCAGCCGACGAGCCAATCACGGTTGCTGTTCAAGGAGAACACATCGAATTGGACCGTGGTGGTTTGGTACCATCTACTGGCTGGATTAAGCACTTTAAGTTGGTTTCAGTTGCCGGTTCATATTGGCGTGGTCAGTCCGATAACGCCGTTTTGCAACGAGTTTATGGAACGGCCTTCTGGAATGCGGATGATTTGGAAGCGGATTTGCAACGCCGGGCCGAAGCTAAGGAACGCGATCACCGGAATATCGGTCGTGACCTTGACTTGTTCTTCACAAGCCAAAAGGTTGGATCTGGTTTGCCAGTTTGGCTACCAAATGGGGCAACAATCCGTCGCCAGGTAGAACGTTACATCGTTGACAAGGAATTGGCTAACGATTACTTGCATGTTTATACCCCAGTTTTGTCAAACTTGAACTTATATAAGACTTCAGGTCACTGGGACCACTACCGGGAAGACATGTTCCCACCAATGGACATGGGTGATGGCGAATTCTTGGAATTGCGTCCAATGAACTGTCCTTCACACATTTCCGTTTACCAACACAAGCCACGCTCATACCGTGATTTGCCATTGCGAATCGCTGAATTGGGCATGATGCATCGTTACGAAAAGTCTGGTGCCTTGACTGGTTTGTCACGTGTTCGTGAAATGACTTTGAACGATGGTCACACATTTGTCGCTCCTGACCAATTGGAAGAGGAATTCAAGTCAATCTTGAAGATGACAATGGCCGTCTACGAAGACTTTAACATCACGGATTACCGTTTCCGTTTGTCATACCGTGACCCAGAAAACACATCAAAGTACTTTGATGATGATGAAATGTGGGAAAAGTCACAGGCGCAATTGAAGCGGGCCATGGACGACATGGGCTTGGATTACTTCGAAGCACCGGGTGAAGCAGCCTTTTATGGTCCAAAGTTGGACATCCAAACAAAGACTGCCTTGGGTGGTGAAGAAACATTGTCAACCATCCAGTTGGACTTCTTGTTGCCAGAACGCTTCAACTTGACTTATGTTGGTGAAGATGGTCAAGATAACCACCGCCCAGTGATGCTCCACCGTGGAATTGTTGGAACGATGGAACGCTTCACTGCTTACTTGATTGAAATGTATAAGGGTGCTTTCCCAACTTGGTTGGCCCCATTGCAGGTTCAAATTATTCCTGTTAACAACGGTGCTCACGGTGCTTATGCTAACAAGATTAAGCAAGAATTGCAGGAAGCCGGTTTGCGGGCGAACGTTGAAACCAAGGAAGCTAAGATGGGCTACTTGATTCGTGAAGCCCAGACCAAGAAGGTACCATACACCTTGGTCTTGGGTGATGATGAGCAGGATAACCAAACGGTTACAGTTCGTCGTTACGGCCAACAAGAAACTGAGAAGATGACAGCTGCTGAATTTAAAGACTTGGTCTTGAAGGATGTTGCGAACTACTCTCGTGTAACTGAATAAATTTAAACAGGCAATCGATTCATGTATCGTGAATCGATTGTTGTTTGTAAGAATGTTTGAAAAGGAATAAAAGAGATACATCATGTCTGTAGAAAATAGCGGAGCCCTTGAAGGAGACAAAGGGCTCAGTAACCGTCACGTCCAACTGATTGCAATTGGTGGGACAATTGGAACCGGACTCTTCATGGGTGCCGGTGATTCGATTCACTTTGCTGGACCAGCAATTTTGCTTACGTATGCCGTCATCGGTTTGATGATGTTCGTGGTGATGCGTGCCATTGGTGAAATGTTGTATGCTGATCCAACGCAACACACCTTCATTGCTTTCATGTCAAAGTATTTGGGGAAGAAGACTGGGTCTTTTGCCTCTTGGTCTTATTGGTTGACCGTTGCCTTTATGGGAATGGCCGAATTAACGGCAATTGGGAAGTACGTTCAGTTCTGGTTCCCATCATGGCCAGCCTGGTTGATTCAAATTGTGATCCTGGTTATTTTAACTTCAGTTAACTTAATTGCGGTAGCATTGTATGGTGAAGCCGAATTCTGGTTTGCCATGATTAAGATTGTGGCGATCTTGTCATTGATTGCCACTGGAATTATCATGTTGTTGACTGGCTTCAAGACAAGCCAAGGAACTGTTTCAGTTTCAAACTTGTTTAGCCACTTCTCATTGATGCCAAATGGGGCCGGAAACTTTATCAATAGTTTCCAAATGGTCATGTTTGCCTTTGTTGGAATGGAATTTATTGGAATGACAGCAGCCGAAACTAAGGATGCTCGTAAGGTTTTGCCAAAGGCCATTAACCAAATTCCTTTCCGAATTTTGTTCTTCTACTTGGGTGCCTTGGCAACCATTATGGTTATCTATCCATGGCAACAAATTCCAGCCAACCAAAGTCCATTCGTGGCTGTGTTCAAGCTTGCTGGAATTAACTGGGCCGCAGCCTTGGTTAACTTTGTTGTTTTGACTTCAGCTGCTTCTGCTTTGAACTCAGTGATTTTCTCAGCCTCGCGTAACTTCTACTCACTGGCTGTTGAATCAAAGAGCCCAATCTTGAAGCGCTTTACTAAGATGTCAAGCCACAAGTTGCCTGCTAACGCGGTTTTGATTACGGCACTTTTGATTGCTTGTTCAGCAATCATTGCCGTTTTGCCACAAATTTCGGATGCCTTTACCTTTGTCACTTCAGCATCAACTGATTTGTTCATTATGATTTATGTTTTGACATTGGTTACTTATTGGCAATACCGTAAGTCAAATGATTACTTGAAGGACGGCTTCTTGATGGTTGCCCCTAAGTTCTTTGTACCAGTGGCTATCATTGGTTTTGTCTTGATCTATTTGACTTTGTTCTTTAACCAGAGCGCGATGGTACCAGCTATTGGTGCAACCATCTGGTTGATTGGCTTCACGATTGTTCAGGCGTTTAAGAAGGCCTAAGGCTTTGTCATAGGACCTAACCGCCATTTAACACCCATCACCCCAACAAGGCGATTCTTGTTGAATGTCACCGGCTAGTACAGCTTTTGCTGGCCTATTCCAAACGGAGAAAATAATGAGTACTTTAATTGATTTTACTTTGCACATCGATGTTCACCTAGCCAATTTGGTTTCACACTTTGGTATTTGGACATACTTGATCTTGTTTGCCATTATCTTGGTGGAAACAGGAGCGGTAGTTTTGCCGTTCTTACCAGGTGATTCCTTGCTCTTTGCCGCAGGTGCAATTTCAATGACGCCTGCAGGAAAAGAAGCTGGCTTGAACCATTGGGTCTTTATGATTTTGTTCTTTATCGCCCCAATGATTGGTGATACTGTCAATTACTGGATTGCTCGAACTGGTGGTCGGGAGTTGTTACACCACCGACCATTCTCCTTTATGGTTAAGCCAAAGCACATTGACGAGGCGGATGCCTTTTTCCAAAAGCATGGATCAATGGCAGTTATCTTAGGCCGTTACATCCCAATCGTGCGGACATTCGTGCCATTCGTGGCAGGACTGTCAGAATTTAATTTCCGCAAGTTCGTTGAATACACAGCGATTGCAGCCTTCTCATGGTCCTTCATTGCGACGGGAGCGGGTGCTTTGTTTGGAAATATTCCCTTTGTCCGTGAACACTTCTCATTGATTATTATGGGAATTGTGGTGGTAACCTTGTTGCCATCAATCATCGCCGTCTTGCGTTCAATCTTTAGCAAGAAAAAGCAAAAATAAATTTTGAGCAGGTTAGCGCGTGAGCTAACCTGCTTTTTCTTTGGCAAACAAATTTGAGATTGCTATAATGTACACATGAACAATTTTCGACAATTACAACAATTAAGTCAGACAAGTTTGATGGCGACTGCCGAGGTAACTGGCCTGAGCACGGTCGTTCTATCCTCATTTGGGATGGGCAAACAGGCCTTGCCGGTACCAGCGTTGGAACGGCTATGCCTAGAATTTTCAGCTAATTTGGATGCACGAGGGCAGGCCAGTCAGCCAGCTGACCGGCAACATCCGATTCACATTCGCTTGAGTACTGATTACTTATTAAACCTTGGTCTGACCCTATCTGATTGGATTTCCTTAAAGTGGGCGTTAGAAGGCGACTGGCAGGGTGACCGCTTAGTGGTCGGTTTCTTTGATGATGGTCAGTTAGTTCAAGTGGTGGAAAGTGAGGCAGACTTTACGGCTGCCTTTGCCGGTTATTTAATTTTGGCTTTGCAAGATGACTTTACCCCCTACATTGATGAAATTCACGGGAATGTCCATTATGATTGGCGAATTTTACGTTATCGATCAAAGACGCAATTTACCGATATTACCAACCGCATTGCTCAAACCCCTTTGACGGAGATCAAACCATGACAATTAATTTAATTTTAGCGACAGATGCCTATAAGTTGACGCATCATTTGCAATATCCACAAAACATTGACAAATTGTATTCGTACGGTGAAGCCCGCATTGGTGGTAAGTATCCGACAATTTCCTGGTTTGGTTTGTCGATGATTTTAAAAGATTACTTTCAAACGCCAATCACGGTTGAAATGATTGATGAGGCAGAAAAAGTTTCAGAAGAAACCTTTGGGACGAAGGAATACTTTAACCGCGATGTTTGGGAAAAGGTGAAGGAACTGGGCTATTTCCCCGTCAAAATCAAGGCCCTGCCTGAAGGAATGGAAGTGCCGGCTGGGACGGCACTCTTTACCCTGGAGTCGACTAGGAGCTGGTTTGCCACGTCATTAAATGCGCTGGAATCATTGTTGATGCACGTTTGGTACCCAACGACCATCGCCACCAATTCGATGTATATCAAGAAGCGGCTCTTGCCACTCGTTCAAAAAACAGGGACGGAAGCGTCTTTGCCATTGATGGTGAATGACTTTGGTTTCCGCGGTGCCACTGGTGTTGAAGCCGGTGAACAGGGTGGTGCGGCTCACTTATTGCATTTCCGTGGGTCCGATAACCTTTTGGCTTCAAATTACTTTGAGCATATCTATGGTGTGGCCGGTCGGGCACAGTCAATCTGGGCGACAGAGCATTCGGTTGCGACTGCTTATGGTCCTGACGAAGGTGAGTTTCATTACGTCAATGCTCAATTGGACCGAACACCCGATGATGCCTTGGTTTCAATTGTGATTGATTCCTATGACACCTTTAACTTTGTTCGTCACGTGATTGGCTCAGAACAATTGTCAACGCGGATTAAAAAGCGAGCGGGTCGGGTTGTTTTGCGCCCCGACTCTGGCGATCCCGAGACGATTGACTTGGCTGTCTTGGATATGCTGGCAGAAATTTTTGGGACCGAGGCCAATGATAAGGGCTATAAGGTTTTGAAGCATAACGTCGGCCTGATTCAGGGTGATGGGATGAAGGCGGATACGATTATTGCCCTTTATGAAGCATTGATTCGCCATGGCTGGTCAACGGATAATTTGGTGGTTGGCTCGGGTGGCGGTCTGCTGCAAGAAGGCTTCACGCGTGATACTGAACGCTTTGCCATCAAAGCCGCTTACGCCCACACCACGGATGGCCGCAACTTAGTGATTAAAAAGCAGCCAAAGACGGATCCTTCGAAGGCTTCGAAGGCCGGCTTGCAAAAGGTCATCGCTGACCAAAAGGGCAAGTTGCATACGGTTAGTCAAGAGACACCGGGCGAGGACTTGCTGCAAACGGTTTACGAAGACGGAAAATTGACGATAGAAGACGGCCAGACCATTATTGATCGGGCTAGCGGTCGTGATAATTTATAACTTCCTCTTGAATTTTTTTGCTTGGGACTTGTTACTACTAAAATATCTGTGGTAAAGTTAAGGCAAGAACAGCAAAGGGGGACTTTATGGTTGGACCGTTTTTCAATTTAATTATTGATACAAATACCGCTTTAAAGGCCCTTATTTTCCTAAAAACAGCTTTCCCATTGGGAGAGCTGTTTTTTATTTCTCACTAAGGAGGGCGAAAGGGCAGCAGTTAGTAAGATTAATATGGACTTTATCACACGGCTGAATCTACAAGATCCGCATGATGTGAAAACGGTCAGTGGCGGTGACGTGAATAAAACTTATTCACTCTATTCGGGCATGCAACGTTATTTTTTGAAGGTGCAACCGGGTCAAAGTAAAGATTACTTTGACCATGAGATTGCCTCTTTAAAGGCTTTGTCTCAGGCGGTTCGAGTACCAAAAGTGATGAAACAGGGCGAAATTCAAGGCAATGCCTACCTGTTAATGGATTGGGTGCCAGCTGGTACCGGTAACCAGGAGACATTGGGACAAAAGCTGGCTGATTTGCACCGGGTCAAGGGGAAGGCCTTTGGCTTTGAGATGAACAGCGACTACGATAATGTGCCGAAAGACAATACTTGGTCGTCTTCGTGGGGAGAATTCTTTGTGAAACAGCGCTTGGAACCGTTAATGACGGTTGCCCAAAAAAAGGCGTTGTGGCTGTCGCAACGAGGGGACCACTTTGAAAATCTCAAAAAGACCATTATGGCGGATGAACACGTCCGCCAAGTCGAGCCAACCTTGCTTCACGGCGATTTGTGGGCCGGCAACTTTATGTTTGATAACGATGATGAGCCAGTCTTTATCGATCCAAATTCATTTTATGGCGACCGCGAATTTGACTTGGCTGTGACCAAAGTTTTCCCGGGCTTTAACGATGATTTTTATCGCGCTTATCAGGCCGCTTATCCATTAGAAGATGGTTACCAAGACCGGTTTAAGTGGTACGAATTTTATTATATTTTGATGCACTTTGTTCGTTTTGGTGACATTTATGCACCAAGATTGAATAAACTCTTAATTAGCTTTTAAGCCGATAGGAAGAATCATCTAGACCATTTTATTGACATCTGTTGGCCTGCTCTGTATAATTTCTGAGATTGAAAGACTGAGGAGGCGTGCAAATGTCATCGCAAAAGACGCAACGATTTGTTGCAACAACACTCTTTGTAGCCATTGTTTTACTACAAAGTGTTGTGCCGTTTTTAGGATCATTACCGTTGGGGGCCTTTTTTCTAGGGGCTTCCGTAACAATTGTGCCGATGACTGCTGCTTTAGCAGGAATTTTGTTGGGCCCACGGTCTGGCATGGTTGTCGGTTTATTTTGGGGAATGACCTCTTGGGTGCGTGCCTTAACGCATCCCGGGACCATTGGTGCCCTGATTTTTTCAAATCCGTTGACGGCATTGGTACCACGGTTGCTGGTTGGCTTGATTATTGGCTTTTTGGCCAGCCGCTGGCTCACTAAGGAACGCTTGAGCTTGGTTCGCTTTTTCATCACGGGCGCTTTAGCAGCTTTTTTGAACACTGCTTTCGTGATTTTGAGTACGACTTTAGTGTTCAAGGTTTTTGCAGTGTCTGGGATGGGCATTCCAAAGGCGCATTTGTTCACCTGGTTAGTGGGCATTCTTGGCTTTAATTCTGGCTTTGAAATGATTGCCAATGGCTTGTTGGTGATGATTATTGGCCGCGTGCTGCTAGCTAAGTTACCCAATTTAAGAGCATAAATAAACAAAACCAGCCGACTATGTTTAAGTTGGCTGGTTTTTGATTACTATTTTTTAATCCAAATAGTTGACGATGATGCGCTCACCCGGACTCGAACCGGGAGCAAAGACTTAGGAGGTCCTCGTTTTATCCCGTTAAACTATAAGCGCGAACTCTGTTATTATAACTAAAAAAAGGGGTCCTTTCAATTCAAGGATGAAATTGCCAGAGAAATTTAATTTTTGTCAAAGAGGGGCGATTAGTTCCAAACTTTTGCTATACTAGTAGTGATAAAAAGATTATTTGGAAAGTGGGATATAAGCATGGGAAAAGTTGTCGAAGTAAACCATCCATTGATTCAGCACAAGTTAACGATTATTCGTGATGAAAAGGTGGGAACAAAGGACTTTCGTGCCCTAGTTGACGAACTGGCAATGCTGTTAACATATGAAGCTAGCCGCGATTTGCCCCTCGAAGATGTGCAGGTGAAAACGCCCATCCAAGAAACCACTAAGAAGCAATTAGCCGGGAAGAAGCTAGCCGTTGTACCAATTTTGCGAGCTGGTTTGGGAATGGTTGATGGTATTTTACAACTGATTCCAGCTGCCAAAGTCGGTCACATTGGTATGTATCGTGATGAAAAGACTTTGGAACCAGTGGAATACTTTATCAAGTTGCCAGAAGATATTGACCAACGTGAAGTCTTGCTGGTTGATCCAATGTTGGCAACGGGTGGCTCAGCCAAAGATGCTATTTCAGCTTTGAAGAAGCGTGGTGCCGAACAGATTAAGTTAATTACCTTGGTTTCATCACCACAGGGAATTGCGGCCGTTAAGGACGCTCATCCTGATATTGATATTTATACTGCTTCGATTGACGAAGGGCTGAATGATGATGGCTATATCGTGCCAGGACTGGGGGATGCCGGTGACCGACTCTTCGGTACTCACTAAGTTTGCCTATGTTTAAAAAGAAAACACCATCGACGATGACTTTGTCGTTAGATCGACCGAAGTCTCGGTTGAAACGATTACAGCAAAAGCTAGACAGAAATGACCATTCCCGCGGTAAGTGGTTGGCCTTTTTTTGTGCCAGCATCTTAGCCTTTTCATTGCTACTGTATTTGCTCTTAGGATTGATTGCAAACCAACCGGCCCAGCATTTGCAAGGGCAAAGCCAAGTAGCTCAACCAATTAAATTAAAGGTTGATGCTCGAAATGCGATTGTGGTTGATGCCAAAACGGGTCAGGTTCTCGGAAAAAAGAATAGTCAACAGCAAATTGGGATTGCCTCGCAGAGTAAAATGCTGACGGCTTATGGCGTTTTACAAGAAATTAAGGAAAAGCGCTTTAACTGGGACACCTTAGTTGAAATTACGCCACAGTCGGACTGGTCCAAAAAGGACAATGCCACCTTTGCTCATCTAGAGATTTCGGCTGGGCAAAAGTTACCAGTCAGCGAGCTCTTTGCCGCGATGTTTACCTCTAGTGCAAATGATGCGGCTTTGGCTTTGGCCGACTTTGCTAAAGACTCGCACGAAACACAGCAACACGCGCTCGAACGTTGGGCTAAACAGCTCAAATTGACGGGCTCTAAGTGGTACAACGCGGCTGGTCAAGTGAATGGCGATGCCTCTGATTATGAGGTGAAAACGGCCAAAGCTGACGCGGAAAACACTGCCTCTGCAGAACAATTGGCAATTTTAGCCTATCAGGATTTGCAAGCTTATCCCGGCTTACGGACTTTTTATGAGAAGCGTGGTTTGGTTTACCATCCAACGGCCAATGAAACTAAGATTAAACTGACGGAAGCGGGTAAGTTTGACCAAGAAATCAAGGGTAAGCTACAAAATCCACAGAATTTAACCTTTGAAGGATTGAAGACTGGATCAACTCCGGCTTCGGGTGGCGCTTTAACTGGTTTGGTTAAGGACAGCCGCGGCCGAGAATTTATCACGGTTGTTTCCGGAGCGGGAGCTTATACTGATCAGGTTCACCGTTACCAAGCTACCATTGATGTGGTTAACCAGGTCGAGAATCAGTTTGATTCAGTTAGCTTTAAAGCTGGCCAGCCACTAGGCACACAGCAAACGATTAAAAACCTCAACATGAAATCCGGGCAACAAGCAGTTGTGCTGCAAAGTCAACGGATGTACTGGTTGAAAAAGGGACAGACGAAGCTGGGTTATTACCTACCAAAGTCGCTCTCAAATCACAGCCAAAGCAAGGGGACGGTTGTAGCGGAGATTAATCCGGCTTTGAAGACGGAGTACCTGCCAACCGTTGCCAAAAAGACACGGCAACTGACTTTGGCAACGGCCGATAACCAACCGCTAGCCCACTGGTGGCAAAAGGCTCATCAGTGGTCAGCCTTTTGGCAGAAATAACGTTTTAGAATATTGATTGCAAATAAAAAAGGGACGAAATTTTCGTCCCTTTTTTTATCTTAGTTTTGGTCAACGCCAGCGCGCTTCTTGAGCTTGGCTAATTGTTCATCGAGTGAGTCATCGGCGGCTGTCTTTGTAGCAGCAACCTTTTCTTTACCGGCTTCAGTCAATTCACTAGCCTTTTGCTTGCCTTGTTCGAAAAGTTCTTCGCCCTTTTCTTTACCAGATTCCGCCCAATCGTTGGCCTTTTGCTTGAAGTCAGCAACTCGTTCGTCATCCTTTAACAAGAGATAAGCTAAAGCGGCGTTCCCAAAGAGGGAAGCACCCAATAAAAAGTTCTTCATGACACACTCTCCTTTTGCTTGTTATTTAGCTCTATTATGGAAAATGGTTTGGCATTTGTCAATCAGATTACAAAAAAATGTCAGCAGAAGGCCAACAAAAAAGCGGCTTGAAAATGATATAATGAAAGTAATTTAACATTAAAGGGGTAACTGATGATTAGTTTAAAGTCACCGCGTGAAATCGCGGCCATGAAGAAATCCGGCGCCATCATCGCCGGGATGCACTTGATGTTGCGTGACTACATCAAGCCAGGAGTCGATACTTGGGACATTGAATTGAAGTGTAAGAAGTATATCGAAGACCGTGGTGGAGTGCCTTTGCAAATTGGCTTTGAGGGCTTTAAGTATGCAACGACAATCTCAGTGAACAATGAAGTTGCTCACGGCTTGCCTCGAAAGGGCTTGAAGTTGAAGGATGGCGACTTGTTGAAGGTCGATACGGTTGTCGGCCTGGATGGTGCCGTCTCAGATTCAGCTTGGTCATATGCGGTGGGTAATGTGTCACCGGAAGTGAAAAAGCTGATGGAAGTCGCTAAAAAGTCATTGTACTTGGGAATTGACCAAGCAGTGATTGGTAACCGAATTGGTGATATTGGTTGGGCTATTCAGGACTATACCGAAAACCAAAATGGTTATGGTGATGTGCGCCAGTACATTGGTCACGGTGTTGGGCCAACAATGCATGAAGATCCCCAGGTTCCTCATTATGGTAAGCCAGGTCATGGTTTGCGTTTGAAGGAGGGAATGGTCATTACCATCGAACCAATGATTAACCTTGGCGGCTGGGAAGTCGAAACCGATGATACACCAGAAGATGGTTGGACGGTTCGGACCTTAGACGGTTCTTGGTCGGCCCAGTATGAACACATGTTAGCCATCACTAAGGATGGTCCAAAGATTTTGACCAGCCAAGATCCTGAAGAGGATGCTAAATACCTTTAAGAAATAATCAAAGAAAGAGTGCCCAATGGATTTACCGCAAGCCTTTAAGACGAAATACCAAGACCTGCTAGGAAATGCCAGTGGGCCTTTTTTGCAGGCCCTTCAAGAACCCGGCCAAAAGGGTTTCCGGATTAACCCGCTCAAAGCTCAAACCACGCCAAAAGACTTATCGGTAGCTGAAAAAGTGCCCTACGGAAAATGGGGCTACTTTGGTCAGGTTGATGGCAAGGGCGTCGATCACGTGACCGGACTGGTCTATTCCCAAGAACCTTCGGCCCAGTTTGTCGGCGAGGTCGTGGGCGCGCAGCCGGGAGAACGAGTCTTGGATTTGGCGGCTGCACCAGGTGGTAAATCAACTCATATTGCCAGCCAAATGCAGGGCCAGGGCCTACTGGTCACTAACGAAATTTTCTTTAACCGGGCGAAAATTCTATCCGAAAATATTGAACGGTTTGGTGTACAAAACGCCATCGTGACGTCGATGGATGCCCGCGATTTGGCCAAGGCTTTACCAGGCTACTTTGATAAGGTTCTCTTGGATGCCCCATGTTCTGGTGAGGGGATGTTTCGTAAGGACCACGATGCCATCCAGTATTGGTCAGAAGACTATCCGACTGAATGCGCCGTGCGCTCACATGAAATTTTGGAATCAGCCGTCAAATTAGTGCGACCGGGTGGGACATTGATTTATTCCACTTGTACTTTCGCACCGGAAGAAGATGAGCAAACAATTGCTTGGTTACGGTCGACTTATCCGGAATTTACGGTAGAGGCAATTGACCGGCCAGAAAATTCTGGCATCAAAGACGGTCGACCTGAATGGGCCGATGGTGGCGCTGATTTGGCAAAAACGGCTCGGTTGTGGCCGCAAGACCTACCTGGCGAGGGTCACTTCGTGGCCCGGCTACAAAAGGCAGCTGCTGTTGACGAGGCTGAGACCGTTAAGGAAACAAAGTTACAAAAGCCTAGCAAATTAGCTCCGGCTGACCTGCAGTTAGTGAAGGACTTCTTTGCTGAGACGCTGCCAGGCTTTGCTTTAGATGTTCAGCGCCTGAAGAGTTTTGGTGACCGAATCTTTCTCTTGCCAAAGGACTGTCCTGATTTAGCGAAGCTCAAGGTGTTGCGGGCAGGTCTTTGCCTGGGAACGATGAAGAAAAACCGCTTTGAACCCGATCACGCTTTGGCCTTGGCAATTCATCCCGACCAGGCAGCCCAGGTTTACGCCCTTGATTCAGACCAGGAATACCGGACTTATGTCCATGGTGATGTCTTGAATACCCAGGCCGACCTGCAGAAAGGCTTTGTCCTGGTGACAGCCAATGGCAATGGTCTTGGCTGGGCCAAATTTGTTAACGGCCAGTTGAAGAACTTTTTCCCCAAGGGATTACGCTTTTAATGAAATAACGACTAGAGGAGAAACAGATGGCATTTGCACAGACGGTGACCGTTCCAAACGACGGCACTTATGAAATAAACCCCCAAATTAAGAAATTTACCCTGTTGGACTTGGGCTTTTTGACCAATAATGCCGGGGCCTATGTCTTACAGCGGTCCTTGCAACCGGACCTACCAATTGACCAGTCAATCCAATTAAAAATTACGGTCAACAAAGATTTGACTGGCTTCAAGATGGCGACGGTTTCAGCTGGCGCCCAGGCACCGGTTGATATTTTTGCCCGCGATGACCGGGATGCTTTGGTTGAGATTTATCACTACTATTTGCAGGAACTCGAAGAGCGACAGGTATTAAAAAAACAATCATGACAACTTTTTACTTCGTCCGCCACGGACAAACTGAATGGAATCTAGAACGGCGTTTTCAGGGAGCCCAGGGGGACTCTCCTTTACTACCCGGTTCTTATGATGATATGAAAAAGGTCGCCGGCTTTTTGCAGGATAAGGGGATTGACCGAGTTTATGCCTCACCACTGCCACGGGCTAAGGTGACTGCTGAAACCATCCAAGCTGCCTTGCCAAAGAAGCCCCGTTTGTCCTTGCATTCCAACATTGTTGAGGTTGGTTTGGGTGAATGGGAAGGACAGGCGATGGCTGATGTTCAGGCTAATTACCCTGAAGCCTACGATACTTACAAGAACCATTTGGAGAATTTTGAAGGCCAGGGCTTTGGTGGTGAAGGCTATACCAAGGCCGTTGCCCGTTTTCAGGAGATGATTCAAGAAATTGTTGCCAACCATCCAGACGATGCGGTTTTGGTGGTGGCTCACGGTTTGATTTTGACCTTTGGAATGACCAGCCTGTTGGGGATTCCGCGTGATCAAATCCGCTCATTGGGTGGGTTATCAAATACTTCAACGACGATTATCGAAAGCCCAAATGGCCAGGACTTTAACTTGGTCAAGTGGAACGAAACTAGTTACTTAAATAAGGACCAGGATGCTGGGACTACGATTTAATGCTACAAAACGCCGCGAGGCGTGTACATAAGAGAACGAATAAGGAAAGTTATGGCCAGGACAGTCACGGAAGACAATCAAATTTTGGGAACATTGCAAAATGTGATTTTTTCGGCCAATGATTCCTATTTTAAAATTTTATCGGTGACTGTTGAGGATACTGATTTGGACGACTGGTCCGAAGAAGAGATGATTGTGACCGGGACCTTTGCCTCGGTCAAACCCGGTTCGACCTATGCCTTTTATGGTCAGTTAGTGACCCACCCCAAATACGGCCAGCAGTTTCAAGCCGCACGTTACGAAAATCAGATGCCAGCCGACGAAAAGGGTCTGATTGCTTTTTTTGCCTCGGGTGACTTTGCCGGAATTGGTAAGAAGACGGCTGAAAAAATTGTCAATGAGCTTGGTACTCAGGCGATTGACCTGATATTGTCCGATGCCAGTGTCTTAGATGGCATTTTAAAACCGAAGGTTGCCAAAGAACTCGCTGAAAAGCTGCAGGAGAACCTTGGCCTGGAAAAACTCTTTGTTTTAGGTCACCAGGTCGGTCTATCCGCCGATTTGGCCGGTCGGCTCTTTGACCACTATGGGGAAGAAGCCCAGGACATTTTACAAAACACGCCTTACCGTCTGGTTTACGAATTTGATGGTCTGCCCTTTAAGAAGGTCGATGCGATTGCTCGTCACGCCGGCTTTGCCCTTGATGACCCTGAAAGAATTCGGGCCGGGGTTTATGCTGGAATCTTAAATGCTTGTTATTCCGCTGGTCATACCTATCTAACGGTCGACCAAGCCAAACAGGCGGCCTGGCAAACTTTGCAAAGTGAATTACCGGACTTTAGTCAGGTCATTGACCAATCTTTGGGGGGATTGGTAAGCCAGGGCCGGCTCGTCTATCAGGATGGCATTTACCAAGCCAAAATTTTAGCTGATGCCGAAATTCTGGTGGGCGAAAAGTTACAAAGCTTAATTGATGGGCGCAGTGCCGTGCGAACGGATTCAGCCCTGGTTGATACCAGCTTCGTTGTCCCAGAAAACTTAGACCTGGATGCCGTTCAAAAGCAGGCGATCGAAGATGCTTTGACCAACCAGGTCTTTGTTCTGACCGGTGGGCCGGGAACTGGGAAAACGACGATTACGAAAACCTTAGTCGCAACCTGGGAATCACTTGTGCGGCACCAAGCCCAAAGTGAAAAGACGGACCAGGACTGGGTTAAGCAAAACCGCGTGCGTCTTGCCTCGCCAACTGGTCGAGCTGCCAAACGCATGACAGAAATTACGGGCTATGAGGCCACCACTATCCACCGTCTACTTGGGATTACCGAGGGGGACGATGCCGAATTTGATGAGGATAACCCGATTTCGGGTGGTTTGTTAATCATTGATGAGGCCTCAATGTTGGACATTTCCTTAGCAGCTAGTCTTTTTGCTGCGCTGCCAGACAATATGCATGTTGTTTTGGTTGGGGATGCGGACCAATTGCCTTCCGTTGGTCCAGGAAATGTGCTTTATGACTTGATTCAAAGCCCAAAGGTGACCCACGTGTCCCTTGAGCACATTTACCGCCAGGGCAAAGGGTCAAGCATTTCGGCTTTGGCCCAGGCCATTAATGCCGGTCAACTGCCGGCCAATTTTCAAGAAAATCAAGTCGATCGGTCGACCTTCCTGACAACGGCCGATCAAGTGCCCAAAGCCGTGATTCAAGTCTTGCGGGCAGCGGTTAAGAAGGGCTTCACGGCCGATCAGGTGCAGGTACTAGCACCGATGTACAGAACACCGGCCGGGGTCAATGCCTTGAATCAGGAGGCTCAAGACCTCTTTAATCCCGTTCAACCTGGGCAAAAGACCCTTCAGCAAGGTGAAACGGTCTTTCGTTTGGGGGATAAGGTTCTGCAATTAGAGAACGATTCCGAACGAGACATTTATAATGGCGACATGGGTCGGGTGATTGCCATTCATTACAAGAAGGAGCCAGGGGTGGCGGCCGATTCTTTGGTGGTCGACTTTGATGGTCAAGAAGTTTGGTATACCTCAAAGACTTTGAACCAGTTAACCTTGGCCTATGCGACAACGATCCATAAGGCCCAGGGGAATGAATTCAAGTTAGTAATTTTGGTTTTAACTGGGCAGTTTAAAATTATGCTCAATCAAAACTTGGTCTATACCGCCATCACCCGGGCCAAGGAGTCGTTGGTCATGGTTGGGGACTATAGTGCCTATGAGTACGCAGCCACCCATCCGGTACCACTGCGACAAACGCTGTTGCAAAGCCTCTTGGCAGGTGAGGGTGTGAACGGTGCGGATGTTGCTGCTGCAAAGCCAAAACAGGCCGCTCAGCCAGTTGATCATGCGGTGCAAGAACAGGTCGCGACCTACCAGGCTGATTCGAAGTCTCAGCAGACAGCACCAAAGTCGAGCGAGTCAAGATTCGACCAAGGAGCAACTGCAGCCGACAAGCAGGTGCCAGCCACGAATCAGGTCGAAGCCGCGCCAGCTCTTTCAACTAACGAGTTGACCACGGCCAACTTTGACCAGGCCTTGGCGAACCCAATGGTGGGGATGGACCAGATTTCACCCTATGATTTTATGCCTGTCGAGCCCTAAATTTTGTATAATGGAAGCAGATATACATTTGAGTAAATGTCTGCTTGAATGAGCTGAAAAATTGAATTCAGCTCATCAGCTATAAAATAACTTTTGGAGAGTTTATGACTGCTAATCCAGAATATCGCTTGTTTGATTTGGGAACGAACCCCGAATTGACAGAAGCGATTGCTAAAAAATTAAAAACGCCCGTTTCGCCGGTCGAGATTCAAACCTTTGCGGATAATGAAATCTACGAACGGATTGTGGATTCTGTTCGTGGAATTGACGTTTACGTGATCCAACCAATCAGCGAACCGGTCAATGATAACTTCATCAAATTAATGATTTTCATTGATGCGGCTAAGCGAACTTCGGCTAAGTCGATTAATGTGATTATTCCTTATCTTGGTTACGCTCGGTCAGACCGCAAGACCCGGTCACGCGAACCAATTGTGGCCCGGTTGTTGGCTGATTTGATGGAAGACCAAGGAATCCGACGTGTGATGACGATGGACCTTCATACTAGTCAGGTTCAGGGATTCTTTGACATTCCAGTCGACCACTTGATTGCGATGCCGGTTCAAGCAAAGTACTATGAAGACCGCGGCTTGACTGGGTCTGACGTGGTGGTGGTTGCTTCGGGTTCATCAACCTTGAAGTTGGTTCAGCGCCTAGCTGAAGTTTTGGACGCCCAATGGGCAATTGTGGACCAGGACCGTGACCCACGGGTTAAGGCAACGGTGACCGGAAAAGTGGCTGACAAGCATGCCATCATCTTAGCGGATATCATTGATACCGGTGAAACGATGATTAAGGCCGCCGATGCTGTTAAGGCCGCCGGGGCTAAGTCAATTGATGCTTTGGCCACCCACGGCGTCTTGTCGGGCCATGCGGCGAGCGATTTGCAAGAGTCAGTCATCGACCATGTTGTCTTAACGGACACGGTGCCGATTCCAGCCGAAAAGCACTTTGATAAGTTGGAAGTGGTTTCGGTTGCGGGTCTCTTCGCTGAAGCAATTGGACAAGTGATTGCCCAAAAGTCGATGGCCAAGGTGTTGATGAGTCCAGACCAGCGTGAGGAATTGTCATGAGGACCATCGATCTATTAGGACTCAGTTCACCGGAATGGTCAGCCACGGAAGAGGGACTATGGACTTCTCAGTATGGTGCTTCTATACAGTTTCAAAGTCAGACAGCGGGAACGCTGTCGTTGCGCTTTGCCAAGCACTACCCGGAGTCAATCTGGACTCTAACGGTTGATGGTGTTGACCAAGAAGAGTTGATTGTGCCAGAGCAAGTGCTGGATTTGCATTTGCAGGCTGATCATCAGTACCAGTTGACCCTGAATCAATGGCAATCTGGCCAGGTGGCCTTTTGGCAGGGTGGACTCGTGATTGAGGACGGTGCTTGGTCAGGCGACCAAAACTTACAGCCAATCATTGACTGGCAAAGCAGTGACTATCTAACCTTTGTCGGTGATTCAATTGTTGCCGGTGAAGCGATGGCGGGAGTCAACCACGACCAGCACCAACCAACGCAGTCGTTTCCATCATTAGTGGCCAAGCAATTGCAGTTGCCGCTGAACCGGATTGCCTATGGTGGGACGGGCTTGACGAACCGGGCCCCCTTCCAAGAGCCACGAGCAATTGATGCTTTGTGGCAGGTGGGGGATGGCATTGCCCGCCGACGGGTTCATAGTTCCAAGGTAGTGGTGGCTTACGGTATCAATGATGCTAACTATGGGGCAACAGACCAGGAATTTGCCTTTGGCCTGCGTGTCTATTTGCTGGAGTTAGTGAAACGGTTCCACGAGGCGCATTTCTATTTATTGACCCCCTGGAACGGCGCTTTTGCAGCAATTGTGGCCGCAGAAGTAGCCCGGTTTACTTCCTTTACCGTGGTGCCGGCTCACGAATGGGGCATTCAAACGCGGCCTTATCATCCTGATGGCTTGGCCCACCAAAAAATTGCAGCAGAATTAGTAAAAATATTGGAGGATTAAGCATGGTTTATCAAGCAGCAGCAGATCGTTATGAAAAGTTACCTTATCGCCGAGTTTCTGATTCCGGTTTGATTGTGCCCGCCGTTTCTTTTGGTTTGTGGCGTAATCTTGGGGACACAATGCCCCTGGAAAATTCTCGCAAGGTGATTTTGAAGGCCTTTGATGAAGGAATCTTTTCATTTGACAATGCCTTTAACTACGGTCCAAATAACGGAACCGCCGAAGAGACCTTTGGTCAGGTTTACAAGTCTGATTTGAAGCCTTACCGAAACGAATTGGTGATTACCACCAAAGCCGGTTACCACATGTGGCCTGGCCCAATGGGTGAATTTTCAGGACGTAAGACGCTGATTAATGCTTTGGATACGTCTTTGTTGAAGATGAACTTGGACTATGTCGACATTTTATATGCGCACCGCTTTGATCCAAATACCAATTTGGCAGAAACGGCTCGAGCTCTTGACACACTAGTCCGTCAAGGAAAGGCCTTGTATGTTGGGGTTTCCAACTACACAGCCGAACAGACGAAGGCGATTGCTGAAATCTTTAAGGAATTGGGAACACCCTTTATTGGAAACCAAGTTTCTTACAACATGCTAAATCAGGAACAAAAGAACTCTGGCTTGTTAGACATTTTGGATGAACACCATGCCGGCTTGTTCGCTTATGGACCATTGGCCGAAGGGCTGTTGACCGACCGTTACTTGGACGGGGTGCCAGAAGACTTCCCAATTCATAAGACAAATGGTTTCTTGTTTGAAAACGGCCGCGATGCTTTGACCGCTAAGTTGCGTGACTTGAACGAATTGGCTCAAGGACGTCAGCAAACGCTTAGTCAAATGTCTTTGGCCTGGTTGTTGCAAGATAAGCGGGTGGCTTCCGTGGTAATCGGAACTTCTTCCGTTGATCACTTGATGGACAACCTTGAATTTACCAAGAATTTGGACTTTAGCGCCGATGAATTGGCTGCTATCGACAAGATTATTAACCGTTAAGGTAAAAAAGACCCAATTAGGGCCTTTTTTTATTGGCTTTTTACTCATTTATTCTAGCCAGGACAGTCTTTTTCCTGTAAAATTGATTGGTATTTGCTAGAAGGGCGATTGCTCTGCTAGAGATTTAGGAGTTCATCAAATGGAAAAAAAGCTCAATTGGAAGCAAGCACTACTCTTGTTTTCATTAATCTTTGGAATGTTTTTTGGTTCGGGGAACCTAATTTTTCCTGTTCATCTTGGTCAGATTGCCGGTGGCAATTGGCAGCCGGCAACGGTCGGTTTTTTGCTGAGTGCCGTAATTTTGCCCTTACTGGCGCTATTAGCCTTAGCGGTGACAAAGTCGGAATCAGTCTTTGATTTGATTCGGCCCTTGGGCCACCGACCAGCCCTGTTCTTCTTGGTAGCTATCCAACTGTGCTTGGGGCCAATCATCGTGGCGCCACGAACGGCAACAGTTGCCTATTCTTTCTCCTTTGCTAATTGGCTGCCAAAGGGCCAACAGCAGCTGGGTCTGATTATTTTTGCCTTGATTTACTTTATCTTAGTCTTCTGGTCTTCCCTACAATCATCGAAGTTGTTAGATATCATTGGTCGCTACCTTAATCCGATTTTCTTAGTAATGTTGGCCTTCATTTTCATTTTGGCCATGGTTGCGCCAATGGGCTCAACGCATCAGGCGGTCACCGCCGCCTACCAACAAAACGCGATTGCGCCAGCTTTCATTGAGGGCTACAACACGGTTGATGCGATGGCGGCCTTGGTATTTGGCGTGACGATCGTTCACTCAATCAAGAACATGGGCTATCAAAAGCCGACGGACATCGCCAAGGTGATTGCCAAGACGGGTACACTGTCAATGATTGTTTTGGCTGTGATTTACGTTGGTTTGATCTTACTAGGGACGACCTCATTGGCTCACATGAGTATTTCAACAAATGGGGCGGTTGCCTTAACAAACGTGATGATTTATTACTTTGGCCGCTTTGGTCAAATTTTCATTGCCGTGATGGGCACGCTAGCCGTGTTCACGACGGCGATGGGACTTACGGCTTCATTTGCCCATGATTTAAACCGGGTTTGGCCTAAGTTGTCTTACCAAATCTGGCTAGCAATCGCCTGTGCCTTGTCATTTTTGATGGCGACTCTGGGTCTGGATAAGATTATCATTTGGGCATTGCCAATCTTGATGTTCCTTTACCCAATCGCCATTGTCTTGATTTTGCTGTCATTGCTATCGCCATGGCTCGGTCAAAGCAAGTGGTTGTACGGTTGGACGGCTGGTTTGACCTTGGTGACGGCCGTCTTTGATGGTTTGTCCAACGCGCCCTTTGCCGCTAACTTGGGCGGCTTGGTTTCTTACAAAGTCGGAATGGTCACTCATACTGGTTGGTATCAGGCCCACTTCTTCGGTGCCAGTGCTGGCTTTGGCTGGCTGGTGCCTGCTTTGGTAGGACTGTTGCTTGGCCTGCTTTTCCAAAGAATTTTTACAAAGAAAACAGCAGCATAAAACACAAAAAAGGACGAAACTTTAAAGTTTCGTCCTTTTTTTGTTTAAGCCTGTTCTTCATTTAAGATGCGGTAAGCAAGTGATTCAGACATAATCAAGTCGGTCACGAAGCTACCACGAAGGGCACCGATGGTTGCCTTGGCCTTAGACTTTGAACGGACAACCCCAACTCGCTTTGGTACAGCAAGGATGGTGTTCATGTCCAAACCAACGACCTTATCGGAACCAACGTTAAGGATGTTTCCTTGAATATCATAAGGGCGGCCATAAACCATTCCGGCAACTTCACCCAATTTGACGTCTGGGAAAAGCTTGTTGATGTTTTGGTTCCAAATACTAATTGATTCCAAAGAAGCAATCGTACCAAGCCCAGTCAAAATCGTATCCATGGTCTTGGCTGTTTCCAAGGTTTGCTTGATGGCAACTGCTTCGTAAAGACCATTGCGGACATCATCGTTTGATAAGTAAAGTGGGGCAGGCAAGGTCAAAAATTCACCAGCGACCTTCTTGGCAGCCCGCTCAACGATTCGGACGGATCCGGCGGTTGAGTTATACTTCATGTTTTCACCGACGAACTGGGTGAACTTAACATGGTCCAATGGGTTTGAAGTAATTGAATCAATCAAGGAATACATTGTGTCACCCCAGGTCATCCCAACGGTGTGAGAGTCATGAGAGAGGTGTTTGATTACCAGATTAGCGGCATAATTTGAAATTAATTCAGACGTGGCCGTTGTGGTCGTGTCATCTTGAATAATGTAGCAAGTAGTGTTTGGAAATTTTTCTTTGAAAACCTGTTCCAATTGCGAATTGCGATTGGCAGTTGAGGCGATTTCGATTTTGACGATACCGGCCTTGACAGCTTCATTTAAGTACTTATTAATTAAATAGCGTGAAATCTTGTATTTGGTTGAAATATCACCAAAAGATAACTTATTCAAATAATAGTCTTCCGAAATTTGTGCTAATAAATTTGGGTCCGTTGTGGGCATATTTGCTATCCTTCTGCTTCTATTTTTTATAGATTTCGTAAATTATCCTTTAATTTGTCTTGAATAACGGAAATCATTAAGTTTATTTTACTATGTTTTTAAGTATTTTCATAATAAAATGTCTTATTTTTTCAAATATTAGACAAGTTGAAAGATGGAAAAAAATTTTAAAGATTAAAAAACAACTAAAAAAGGGCTTTTTTTGTAAAAATATTAAATAAAATTCTTTACATTTGGGGACAGTAGTTTTACAATTATTCTAGTAAAGCTGTGGTCATTCACAAAAAGGAGGAAACCATGGTAGATATGGACGAAGTCTTGGCGATGCACGCCAAGCAAGGAGTGTTGGAGGTCGAAGGGACCTTTGACATCAAAACTCCTTCAGATTTAGGAAAGGCCTACACACCAGGTGTGGCTGGATTAGCAAAGTTAATCGAAGCTCATCCGGAAGATAAGGCTAAGTACACAGTTTCTGGTAAGTTGATCCCCGTTATTACGGATGGATCAGCGGTATTGGGACTTGGAAACGTTGGACCCGGTGCTGGTTTGCCAATCGTTGAAGGAAAGGCTTTGATTTATAAGTCTTTTGCTGGCGTGAACGCAATTCCAATGGCATTGAACCAAGTATCCGAAGATGAATTTGTTGAAGCCGTTAAGGCCATCGCACCTTCATTTGCTGGGATTCACTTGGAAGACATCGCTGCACCACGTGTCTTTGAAATCGAGCGTCGCTTGAGCGAAGAACTCGATATTCCGGTTTATCACGATGATCAAACTGGAACGGCCATCGTTGTCTTGGCAGGTTTGATGAACGCTGCTAAGGTTGTTGGCAAAAAGTTGGAAGACTTGAAGGTTGTCGTTAACGGTGTTGGTGCTTCTGGTGTCGCTACTGCTCGCTTGTTGTTGGCAGCTGGTGTGAAGAACCAAACATTGGTTGATATTCACGGTGTTGTTCGTTCAGACGACGAAGGTTACAACTCATTCCAACGTGAACTTGCTGGCCAAGTGAACCAGGTTGCTGGTTCAACTTTGGACGAAGTGATTGCTGACCAAGACGTCTTTATTGGTTTGTCAGATGCCAAGGTTTTGACAGCTGACCAAGTCAAGAAGATGGCTAAGGACCCAATCGTCTTCGCTTTGGCTAACCCAGTTCCTGAAATCTTGCCTGATGAAGCCAAGGAAGGCGGCGCTGCCGTTACTGCTACTGGTTCATCACAATGGGCAAACCAAGTCAACAACGTCTTGGTCTTCCCAGGTTTGTTCCGTGGTTTGTTGGCTTCTGGCTTGAAGCACGTCGACATGGACTTGCAGGTACAAGTAGCCGCTGGTTTGGCCGGTTTGGTGAAGGACGTAACTGCAGACAAGATTGTTCCTGGTGTCTTTGAAGACGGTGTTGTTGACGCTGTGACCCAAGCAGTCTTGGATTACGCAAAGAAGGACTAAGGATTTATTATGACCGATACGATTAGAGATATTTATCTGAACAACCCGGTCAGTAAAAAAGCCTGGCAGCAATTCTTAGCTGACCGCGGTATTACTGTTTTCGCCGACAAAGAAGTCGACACGATTGACCAGACGCTTGGTTTGTATGATGACCGAGACCAGCTGGTTGGAACGGGTTCGATTGCTGGCAAGACAATCAAATACATTGCCGTCTTGGATGATGGTTCGGGTGCCTCTGGTGCTCGATTCAACCAAGTGGTTTCAGCTCTTGAGATGGCGTTAGCGCAAGCTGGTCATTTTCAAATTTTTGTCTTTACCAAGCCGCAGTACCAACAGAGTTTTGAACATGTTGGTTTTAACACTTTGGCCAAGACAGACTATGGGCTGATTCTTGAAAAGGGAACGCCAAACATTACGACTTATCGGGCTAATTTGCCAAAGAAGCCTGAATCGGCTCAGACAGTTGCCAGTATCGTGATGAATGCCAATCCCTTTACTAAGGGACACCGTTACTTGGTTGAGCAAGCGGCTCAGCAAAATGACTTTGTCTACGTCTTCGTTGTGAACCAGGACGTTTCCTTGTTTGCGACGGCAGAGCGGACGAAGTTGGTTCAAGAAGGAACGGCTGACCTTGATAATGTCGTGGTTGTGAACGGTGGAGACTACATGGTTTCTTACCTGTCATTTCCAGCATACTTTATTAAGGATCAAGACCAAGCCATCCGTTATCAAACGGCCCTGGATGCTTCTTTGTTTAAAGAACAGATTGCCAAGCCACTGGGAATCCAAACCCGGTACTTGGGAACCGAACCAAAGTCACACACAACAGCCCTTTATAATGAAACGCTGATGGCGATTTTGCCACCAGAAGTGACTGTTAAAGAAGTACCTCGTTTAACTCAAACCGATTCGGAGCAAGTAGTGACCGCCACGGCGGTGCGCGCCTTGATCAAAGAAGGGCAGCTTGATCAGCTGACACATTTGGTACCGAAAACGACTGCCAAATTTATCCAAGATCACCTGGCTGAACTACAGAACCGGATTACGAAAGGACAAAATATTAATGGAAATTAAGAAGACGGCCATGGCCGGCACTTTGGAATCATCTGATCTCCAAATCATGCTGAGCCAAGGAACAAAGGGAATTGAGTTTGACTTAACGTCAGACGTTGCCAAGCAATTTGGTGACGACATCAAGGCAACCATCAAGGCAGTTTTGGATGCATTTGGCATCGACAACGTTTTGGTAAAGGTTGTTGATAAGGGTGCTTTGACACCTGTTATCAAGGCTCGCGCCATCACGGCAGCGCAACGCGCCTTGGACATTGCTGATCAACCACAGTGGGAGGTACTCTAATGGCTGCAGACGAACGTTTACGCCGAACAATGATGTTCGTGCCAGGTAACAACCCTGGTTTGATTAAGGATGCTGGTATTTTCGGTGTTGATTCAATCATGTTTGATTTGGAAGATGCCGTTAACATGAACGAGAAGGATTCAGCTCGTTTCTTGGTATACGAAGCATTGCAAACTTTTGATTACGGAGACGCCGAATTGGTTGTTCGTATCAACGGTTTGGACACACCTTTCTACGAAAATGATATCAAGGCTATGGTTAAGGCCGGTATCGATGTTATCCGTTTGCCAAAGACGGAAAACGCCGACATGATCCACGAATTGGAAAACTTGGTAGAAGCTGCCGAAAAGGAATTCGGTCGCGAAGTTGGCTCAACTCACTTGATGGCTGCCATCGAATCAGCTATGGGTGTTGTTAATGCCTACGAAATCGCCTCAGCTTCTGATCGCATGATCGGAATCGCCTTGTCAGCCGAAGATTACACGACTGATATGAAGACTCACCGTTACCCTGACGGTCAAGAATTGTTGTATGCACGTAACGCCATCTTGCACGCAGCCCGTGCCGCTGGTATTGCCGCATTCGATACTGTCTTTACTGACTTGGATGACATGGAAGGCTTCGAACGCGAAACGAAGTTTATCCACCAGTTGGGTTACGACGGTAAGTCTTTGATTAACCCTCGTCAAATTGCGACGGTTAACAAAGTTTATGCACCTACTCAAAAGGAAATTTTGAACGCTCAAAACGTGATTGCTGCTATCGAAGAAGCAAAGCGCAAGGGTTCAGGTGTTATCGCTATGAACGGTCAAATGGTTGACCGTCCTGTTGTATTGCGTGCTGAACGCGTAATGAAGTTGGCTAAGGCTAACAACCTTGTTGATGCGGAGGGAAACTACGTTGAAAAATAATGTCAACCGGGAAATTCCGGACCAAATTTTAAAAGACCATAACTACGAAGGCTTCAAGACAGTTGATTTTGGTAACCCCGAAATTCAACGTGTAGCACCAAAGGTGACTGCACAAGTTGGACCTTCAAAGGTTGTTGAATCAATCAAGAAGGTTGTTTCAGAAACTGTTAAAGATGGTATGACCATTTCATTCCACCACCACTTCCGTGAAGGTGACTTCGTCTTCAACATGGTGATGCGTGAAATTATCGATGCAGGTTACAAGGATTTGACTTTGGCACCTTCATCATTGACAAACGTGATGAACGATATCGTTGTTGAAGCTATCCAAAAGGGTACTGTTACCAACATCACGTCATCAGGTATGCGTGGTTCATTGGGTGATGCCGTTTCTCACGGTGCCTTGAAGAACCCTGTTATCTTCCGTTCTCACGGTGGCCGTGCTCGTGCCATCGAAGAAGGTGCAGTTAAGATTGACGTTGCTTTCTTGGGTGTGCCAAACGCCGATGAAATGGGTAACGCCAACGGTATGAACGGTGATGCTGCCTTCGGTTCATTGGGATACGCTTTGATCGATGCTCAATTTGCTAACAAGGTTGTTTTGGTTACCGACAGCTTGATGCCATACCCAAACACACCTGCTTCAATCAAGCAAACGCAAGTTGACTATGTTGTTAAGGTCGACAAGGTTGGAGATCCTGACAAGATTGGTTCTGGTGCAACTCGTTTCACTAAGGATCCTAAGGAATTGCAAATTGCCGAAATGGTTAATGATGTTATTACTCATTCACCATACTTCAAGGATGGCTTCTCATTCCAGACTGGTTCTGGTGGGGCTGCCTTGGCCGTTACGCGTTTCTTGCGTAACTCAATGATTGAAAACCAAATCAAGGCATCATTTGCTCTTGGTGGTATCACAAAGCCAACTGTTGACTTGTTGAACGAAGGTCTTGTTGGCCGCATCATGGATGTGCAAGACTTCGATAAGGGTGCCGCTTCTTCAATGAAGAACGACGCTAACCAACAAGAAATCGATGCTTCATGGTATGCTGACCCTGCTAACAAGGGTGCCATGGTTGACAAGTTGGATGTTTCAATCTTGTCTGCTTTGGAAATTGATACAAAGTTCAACGTTAACGTTATGTCTGGTTCTGACGGTGTTATCCGTGGTGCCATTGGTGGTCACCAAGATGCCGCTACGTCAAAGTTGACAATCATTTCAGCACCATTGGTTCGTGGTCGTATTGCCACAATCGTTCCTGACGTCACAACTGTTATCACTCCTGGTGACTCAATCGATGTATTGGTTACTGAAGTTGGTATCGCTATCAACCCTAAGCGTCAAGACTTGGTTGATACGTTGTCAAAGGTTCCTGGTTTGCCAATCTTCACTATTGAAGAATTACAACAAAAGGCTGAAAAGCTTGTTGGTAAGGCACAACCATTGCAATTCACTGACCGTGTTGTTGCCTTGGCTGAATACCGTGATGGTACTTTGATCGATGTGATTAAAGAAGTTAAGGACTAATGCTTCAATAAAAAGGGCCGGGTTATCCTGGCCTTTTTGTTTGTTTGCCTTTTGGTACAATAAATCCGGACGTTGTCCGGGTACATATGTGATAAAATCAATTTTTGAAGTTTTCTGCGTGAAGATCAGCGCTGTAAAAAGGGGAGTATGAATGACAAAGCAGGTATTTGCCGGTGGAAAAGCGGTGGACTTAGCACAAGTTTTAGATAACCGCGATTGGCGGTCCCAAAGCCAAAACTTTTTGGAACAAAGCTTTCCAAATGCGGTGGTGGTAGCCGTAAAATTAAATATTCCTGGTGAAGTGAAAAACAGTCCAGCCATCCAACAGATTTTTCGAGCCGGTTGGCAAGTTCTTCAGGCTGACCTGAAAGACTTTCCCCTCCAAAAAGTCTGGCTTGGCATCGAACGGATGACGGGGCCGGAAGGCTTTTTGGTCGTTGATGGGGACCTGACGGCTGTGAAGCGGGTGACGATGGCCTTTGAGCAAGACTATGCCCTAGGCCGGTTATTTGACAGCGATGTGATGGCGGCCACGGCCGATTCTTATCAATTATCACGGGAAGACCTGGGATTTGCGCCCCGTCAATGTTTAGTCTGTGACCAACCGGCGAAGTATTGTGCCAAAGCCGGTCGTCATGACTTTGCTGATTTACATGAGGCGATTGAGGCGATGTACCTGGATTACTTTGTGGTCGATCCGGTTATTCCTGTTTGGAATGAAGACCAAACGGTGCGAGCAGCCTTGGCCGCTTGCCTGTACGAGGTGACGGCGACACCTAAGCCTGGCTTGGTTGACCCTGTTTCACTTGGGGCCCATCACGACATGACCGCCTTTACTTTTATCGATTCAAGTCTGGCCTTAGAACCATATTTTCGCACGGTTTACCAACATGGTCGGGCCTTTGCTGGGACGGATTTAACGGCGTTATTAGCTGAAATTCGCCCTGTTGGAATCCAGGCGGAGCAAGAGATGTTTGCTGCGACGGATGGGGTCAACACCCACAAGGGCGCGATTTTCACCCTGGGGATTCTCATAGCGGCCTACGCCTACGCTACTAGGGGCGACCAGACAACGACTTTGTCAGCCGTTCAAGAAATTGTCCGGCAAATTGGCGCTGACATGGTTGCCAAAGACTTGGCCGAACAAGTCGCAGCCCAACAGGAAACGGCCGGCGAAAGCCAGTACCGCCGCTATCAACTGACCGGTGTGCGTGGCGAAGTCCAGGACGGCTTGTTAGCGCTGAGTCAAGTTGGTTTGCCAACCCTACGTCAAAGCCAGGGAACGGTTAACCAACGTTTGTTGGATACGTTGATGGCGTTAGCTGGGGCAATTGAGGATTCCACGCTGATTAAGCGAGCGGGTGATCCGGCAATCGTCGAACAAATGCGGCAGTGGACCTTAGATTATCAAAAGCTCGGTGGGGCAACCACGCCAGAAGGTATGGCCTTCTTGGAGGACCTGGACCAGCAATTTATCGACCAACATTTGAGTATTGGTGGGGCAGCGGATTATTTGATTTTAACGGTCTTTATCGGCCGACTGACTGGCTTACTGTAAAAGGAGAGAGTAATGGCATTCTTTAAAACAACTGATGGCGTTTCGATTAATTATCAAGACCATGAGGGACAAGGGCCGGTAGCGGTGCTGGTATCTGGTTTTTCTGGTATTCAGGCCGAATGGGCTAACCAGGTTACTTTGTTGCAGGAACAAGGCTACCGCGTTGTCACAATGGATTGGCGCTCCCATGGCCGCTCAGAGCGGACGAGTAAGAACCTCAGAGTCTCACGGTTGGCAACTGACTTACAGGAGTTGATTACCTTGCTTGACCTGCAGGATATCACGTTGTTTGGCCACTCGATGGGTGGGTCAGTGATTTGGGCCTATCTTTCGCTCTTTGGCGAACAGCGGCTAAAGCAACTGGTGATTGTTGATGAAACGCCAAAGCTGTTGAATGATGATACTTGGTCAGCCGGGATCAAGGGCTTGAACTGGATGACTTTTGATATGGTGGCGCCAACATTTTTGAAGCAGCGACTGACGGTGACGCCTGTGGCCGATGACTTTAAGGCGATGTTGCAAAAGGAAAAGGATGCGGCACCGTTTAACTTTGATTTGGTCTATCCATTGCTCCGAAACCACCTGTTGGAAGACTGGCGCGGTGATTTGTATGATTGTACCTTGCCAACTCTCTTTGTGGCTGGTGGGGCCTCACCGCTCTGCAAACCCGGTTATTATCACGACTTTGAGGGAATGTTTAACAAAAGTTCAAAAGTAGTTGTTATCCCAAATACCGGACATTTGCCACACCTGGAGTCTCCAGAAGAATTTAATAACGAAATTTTAACCTTTTTATCTTAAAAAATTAAAAAAAGCGGTACAAAATAATTTAAATAAGTGCTACAATAATAAAGCATTCAAAAGCACTAAAAACACAGGAGAACACTAATGGATGAAGAGTTAAGCCCCGAAAAGGGGTCGGGCATTTTTTCAAAAATTGAAAATAATTTAAAAATCGCTGGAATTGGCGGTGTGACATTTGGAATTATGATTCTTTTGTTAATCACTGTCATTGCTTTGCGCATTTTGCCTAATAATATGGGTGGGGCATTGTTTGCCCTTGTTGTATTCGGTGGAATTTTCTTCTACCTTGGAAACAACTTACCTATCTTCCGCTCATACTTGGGTGGTGGGTCAGTTTTCGCAACGATTGCGGGAGCCGTTCTTGCAGGAACTGGAGCAGTTCCTACGCAGACAATTACAACAATCAAGGGATTCATTTCCACTTCTAACTTCTTGGAGTTCTATATTGTTTCATTGATTATTTCGGCCATCTTGAAGATGGATCGTAAGTTGTTGTTGAAGTCAGCTGTGCGTTTCTTGCCAGTTGCCTTTGGTTCAATGATTATCACATTCTTCGTGGTAGGATTTGCTGGTCAATTGCTTGGTCTTGGCTTCACACACACTGCATTGTATGTTGCCTTCCCAATGATGGCTGGTGGTGTTGGAGCCGGTATCGTGCCACTTTCAAGTATCTACGGTACTGCCTTGCACGTTTCATCAGGACCAATCTTGTCACAATTGTTCCCACCTTTGGTTTTGTCAAACTTGTTGGCTATCATCGGCGCTGGTTTCTTGGTTGATAACACTAAGAAGTCAAAGTTGAATGGACAAGGAGAATTGTTGAAGGTTTCAGAAGGTATCGATACTACTGAACGTCCTTTGGCAAAGATTACTTTCGAACGTTTGTTGATCGGAATGATGGTTTCACTTTCCTTCTACATGGTTGGAACGATGTTGAACAAGTTGTTCCCAAGCATCAACGCTTTCGCCTTCTTGATCTTGATCGCTATCTTGTCTAAGGCACTTGGTATCATTCCTCGTTTCTACGAAGACTCAGCTGTTTTGTTCGGTCAATTGATCGTTAAGACAATGACACAAGCTTTGTTGGCTGGTGTTGGTCTGGCTTTGTTGAACTTGAACCAATTGTTGAAGGCCTTCACTTGGCAATTAGCTGTTTTGGTTATCATCTCAATCGTAACGATTACGTTGGTATCAGGTTTGCTTGGTAAGCTCTTTGGTTTGTACCCAGTCGAAGCATCAGTTACTGCTGGTTTGGCTAACAACTCAATGGGTGGAACTGGTAACGTTGCTGTTTTGTCAGCTGCCAACCGGATGAACTTGATTGCCTTTGCTCAAATGGGTAACCGTATTGGTGGAGCCATCGTCTTGGTTATCGCCGGTGTCTTGATTACCGTTTGGCATTAATCATTCAAACACTTTAAAACAAAAAGCAACCCGCAGGAATGCGCGAGTTGCTTTTTTTGTGTCATCAAATCTCTTTTTCGAAATAAAATTGATATATTAGAAACATATTGGTATATTCTAGTTGTAAATTGTAATGGTTCGAAAAGAGGTAAAGTATGGGACAGGAAAATAACGTAAAGTATAAGATGTTTAAAGCAGGTAAACGGCTGGTCTTCGGAACGATTGTTACCCTAGGAGCAGCAATACTGTTTGAGACGACTGGTGTGCAACACGCGGTGGGCTTGCCGGCGGAGACGAGGGTGAGTGCCGCTATTTTGGATACTGATCCACTTAAGGCAAATAAGCAAACTGCGGAGCAAAAAATTTCGTCGCTTTATCAAGGATTGTACGCCACACTTACAACTGATACTACTAATAATCAAAATATGACTAATACTCCAAATAATACATCAGGTATTGATTTGACGGTGTGGATTCCAACCTATTTTCAGTTGATTCAAGAAGCACAGTCGTCTGCTAATGCAGCGATTGAAGCAGCTAACACACCTGCGGATATTGATACGGCAACAACAAACGCTACCAATGCTTTAAATCTTTTGCAAGACAAAATTACTATAGCTAATTCGCTAGCTACCCCTGTTTTGTGGTCTGAAGTTAGTGGTGTTGAACAAGCAGCAGGTATTAAATCGAATCGTGATAAGAATTATATTATTGCATTTTATAATTTAGCCCTTAAAAAAATACAAGATGCAACTACCCGTGATTCTGCAAATGCTGCTGCCACTAACTTTAGTGCAGCTTCGCAAGACGTTTACAACATTGGTGGAGGGCTTTCACACGCAATTCAAAATGTTTCTAATTGGATTAACTTGAGCAAGTTGTCGCAAGGTGAGCAAGATGCTTTTCAAAGTGGTATTGAGGAAGCTACTTCAAAAGATTACGTAATGGATTTGGAGACTTTCTTTGATAAGGCAGAGGATAATGATTCATACGCTGATGGGATTATGAATAGTAGTGACCAGCAAGTTGCCCAGAGTGCAGTGAAATCAGTACTTAGCTATCTTGCTCAGGCAGCAGAGTCAAAATCTTCCAACAATGGTCAAGTGGCTAATAAGCAAGAAATTGAAAATGTGTTAAATAATTTCAATAAGCAAGTTGATACGGCTCTAAATTCTACTCCTTATGCTAATATAAGTAATGGAACATTCAATGGTGTTAGCTTTAATGATTTAATCTCACAGGCAGCAACTCAATTAAATTCAATTCCATTGATTGATGCTCCGGCAGCATCGGCTACTAATGAATCGAATAATAGTCAATCAAGTGCAGATAATAGTAGCAATACGAGTTCTACGGATACTGGTAGCCAATCTTCTGCAGCAACACCTGAAAAATCAGATTCAGAGACTAAGAATAGCTTACCAAAGACCGCAGAACAATTTGTTCGTGGTTTTAATTCCGTTGCAGTTCTTGCGATTGCTGGAATCGGCATTAGTTTGTTAGCTTTCCGAAATAAGAAGCAACAACACTAAAAAATAAAAAACTTCATAAATAAATGAGTCCCAAAATGTTATATGTTTTGGGACTCATTTATTTACAAATGTAATAATTATAGAAATATATTTGACATATTGTGCAACAGGATGTATATTTTAGGTAACAAATGTTACGCCTGTTTTTTAGGAGATTGTTATGAAGTTTGGGACGAATTTAAAATATAAGATGTTTAAAGCTGGAAAGGGACTGGTTATTGCGGCTACAGCTTCTGTGACTGTTACGTTATTTGTTCAAGTTGCTGGTAACAATCATGTGTTACCTTCTTTCCCACAGGGACTTGTTGCTAGTGCTGATTTAAATCCAAATGATCGATTCTATTCTCAAAAACAGCAAGCCGAAACGACCATAGGTTATAATTTTACCAATGGAAATGAAGCAATACAGAGTTTACAATCAACATTAACAAATGCAATTAGCAATCCTTTGCCAAATAACGCGATTGATGCGTCAATGTATCAGAATCTGATTAGTAGTTTTACTTCAATCTTTAGTGATCAAGCCAAGACAACTTTGCTAAATCAAATTGACTTAGCAACAGATGCGACGACGATTCAAAATTTAGTGAACGCTAATACGTTAGATTCGACTCGGATTCAAAGGTATGCAGTGTCTCTACTAACTTATCTTCAGTATTATACTCCAAGTGATATTGTCGCTTACAATAAGTCTTACGAGGATGAGTTAAATTATATTAAGACTCAAGATTTGAATGGATTAATAAAGCTTGATCCAACTACTTTATTTGAATTATACAGTATGAGAGCGCAACAAATCCAAGCACAGCAGCCTGTGGTAGAGACAGCTGCAAAAATTAATGATTCAGATTCATTACCTGAAAGTGCACAGACAAATATTAAGAATGCAATTCAACAGGAAAAGCAAGACCACGATCTTTCCAATTTTGAAGATTTTCTTAGTTTTCATCAAGCAACTACCTATTACACGAGTTCGGACTTTGACGAGATACAGTCAACATCGAATAGCAATATTATTTACGCAGCCGGTGCAAAGGATGTCTTGAATTACATTGCTAGTCAGGCTAGTTCAAAGAGTGCTAGCGGTAAAGTGGCTGATACCTCAAAGATTAGTTCTGTATTGGACAATTATTTGAAACAGGTTGATGACGCTCTTGCCAGCAGCAATGTTAGCGGAAACGTTGTAGATGGTTCGGCAAAGTTTGCTGCTATTAAAGCTGCGGCTGTTGCGGCAATAAATTCAATTCCATTAATTGATGCCCCCGCAACACCAGCCTCATCAACAACTTCTAACCAATCAACCTCAACAGCAACTAACACAGCAGCTGCCAACAAAGCCGTCTTGCCAACAACTGGTGGCGAGGACGTAACTAGTGCAGCAAGCACAACCGGAGCTACCAATGCAGCCACTTCTGATAGTGAAAAGGCAAGTTCAAAGAGCATTTTGCCTAAGACTTCAGCCAAATTTAACCGTAATGCTAGTGCATTAGCAGTATTAGGTGTTATTGGTTTGAGTTCATTGCTCTTCTTGGCCCGTAACAAGAAAAACGAATTATAATCATCAAAAGGATCCGCATTTGCGGGTCTTTTTTTATGCTTATGTAGTAATAAAAATATTTGATTAATTTTAAAAACGTGTTAAGATATTAAAGTTGCTTTGCGATGAGGAGATATTATGTCTGAGGAAACACAGGCGCCGCAAGGTGCCGGGATTCTTTCCAAAATCGAAAGTAAGCTACAAGTTGCAGGAATCGGTGGGGTTGCCTTTTTAATTATGGTGGTCCTACTGGGAACTGTATTATTCCTACGTTTGTTACCAAATAATATGGGTGGGGGCCTCTTTGCATTAGTAATGCTTGGGGGAATCTTCTTCTATGTTGGTAACAACCTACCAATCCTTCGTTCATATTTGGGTGGTGGTTCAGCATTTGCCGTTGTTGCTGGCTCGATCTTGGCCGGTACTGGTGTGGTGCCTAAGGAAGCCGTTGTGACTATCCGGACCTTCATCTCAACCCAGAACTTTTTGGAATTCTACATCGTGGCCTTGATTACGTCAGCCATTTTGAAGATGGACCGGAAGCTGTTGCTGAAGTCAGCTGTGCGTTTCTTGCCAGTTGCCTTTGGGGCGATGATCATTACATTCTTTGTTGTCAGCTTTGTTGGTCAACTACTCGGGCTTGGTTTTAACCACACAGCCTTGTATGTTGCCTTTCCAATGATGGCAGGTGGAATCGGTGCCGGAATTGTTCCGCTTTCAAACATCTATGGCTCAGCCCTGCATGTTTCGGCCGGATCAATTTTGAACCAACTTTTCCCAGCTGTTGTCTTGGCAAATTTGATGGCGATTATTGGTTCATCATTGCTGGTTAAGTTTACGGCTAAGTCAAAGATGAATGGTCAAGGCCAATTGTTGAAGACGAACGAAGACATGGCAGGCGGGGATGCTAAGCAAGAAGAAGCACCGGCAGTCAACTACTCACAAATGTTAGTAGGGATGATGGTCGCTTTGTCATTCTACATGATTGGAAACTTGTTGAATGCACTTGTGCCAAGCATTAACGCCTTTGCCTTCTTGATTTTGGCCGTGATTGTGGCCAAAGCCTTGAACTTGGTACCAAAGTTTTACGAAGATTCAGCTGTGATGTTTGGAAATTTGATTGTTTCGAAAACCACACAGGCTTTGTTGGCTGGTATTGGATTGGCCTTGGTTGATATGAACAAATTGTTGGCTACTTTGTCATGGCAATTGGTCGTTTGTGCCTTTGTCTCAGTAGTGACGATTGGAATTGCAGGTGCATTTCTTGGTAAGCTCTTTGGCTTGTACCCGGTCGAATCAGCAATTTCTGCTGGAATGATCAACAACTCAATGGGTGGAACTGGAAACGTGGCCGTCTTGTCAGCTTCAAATCGAATGGGCTTAATTGCCTTCGCGCAAATGGGTAACCGAATCGGTGGTGCAATCATCTTGATCTTGGGTGGTTTGCTGATTACGGTTATGCACTAAAATTTAAAAAACAAATGCTTTGTTGAAAGAAGTCTCTCACAAAAAAAGTTGAGAGACTTTTTTTTGTTGGATTGTTACATAATTTGTTTCTTTTTCATTACAGAAGTGTTGCTTATATGTCTAAAATAGTTTAGAATAAGATTAATGAGTGAGACAGAGGGGAATAAGCAAATGTTAAACAATACAAAGACAAATAGCTGGCGGTCAGTATTAGTAACAACTGCCGTCCTTAGTACGTTAATCGTTGCGGCACCAGCCATGTCACATCACAATGTGCAGGCTGATACTACTGTTTCTCAGACTTCCAGCACAAGTGGTACATGGGGAACGGCAACGTGGACTTATTATCCAGATTCAGGGGTCGTAACGATTGGGTCCGGTACGATTAATGGTGCCACGGATAACGTTTTGCAAAAGGTTATTCCGAATGCTATCACTGGTATTAAGCAAATTCAAATTAACGGTGACGTCAAATTAGTTGGCAGTGCCAATGTTTTGTTTAATTCATTGACGGCTTTGACGAGCTTTACTATTGAACCAGGTGGCCAATTGGATACAAGCCAGGTAACAGACATGTCCAATATGTTTGCACTGAACTTTGCTTTGCAATCAATTGACTTGAGTACCTGGGACATGAGTCATGTTAAAAATATCGAGGGTATGTTTGAAAATGCTAAATCGTTAACTAATGTGACAGGTTTAGAGACCCGTGACTTGGGTGCTGTGACCAACGCGGGTGATATCTTCTTGTCAACGCCCTTAGCTAACCAAGGAATTTTTTCATGGAATACCTGGGAGTGGGTTGCCGGTAACCACCCATTGGGCATTTATCACAATACCAACTTTCACTGGGGAACGGCCAATGCTCACTACGATGCAACAACGTTGACGTTAACTGTTGGAGCAGCGGATGACGGTTCTGAAGGTGTGTTGCCAACTAACGCAACCGCCTACTTGAGTGCAACCAACCAACAGCAAGTCACAAAGATTGTTTTTACGAAACCAGTTAAATTTGCAGCAGATGCTACTTCAGGCCTTAGCGGTTTTTCTTATGTGACTTCGATTGAAGGCATGCAGAATTTGGATACCTCAGCGGTAACGAATTTTAGTGGCCTCTTTGGTGATGACACTGCGTTACAGAGCATTGATTTGAGTCACTTTGATACGCACAATGCCACCAACATGTATGATCTCTTTAATGGGGACAAGGCGCTAACGAACATTGATGTTTCCAACTTTGATACGAGTAATGTGGTCAATATGTCGGGAATGTTTGCCAACATGTACCGGGTCCAGGCAATCAATGGCATTAATAATTTGAACGTCAGCAATGTCAAGAACATGCACGACCTCTTCTTAAATGATATGTCATTGCTAGCCTTGGACTTGAGTTCATGGAACGCAAAGTTAGCACCAATTGCAGGTTTGCCCGCTGACCATAATGATAGTACGGGTGGCATGTTCGCCAACACGGTGAGCTTGAAGAGCCTGGATATCCGTAACTTGGATAACACCGCTGATCCTGCACAAGAAAACATGTTTACAATGAGCCCTAACCTGGTCGATATGTCAACTTCACCGCTTAATGCCAGCCAGTTCACGGCACATTTGACCCATGTTGTTTTGAGTCCAAAGTTCTTATTAAAGAGTGAGAATGATTTGGATGGTACGGTGCCAAATGTGGTTTGGAACCGTTACGATGAAAACGGCAACCTGGTGGTTATCGTTGGAAATGCGATTAGTGATGGAAACGCTCACCCTGGAAATTGGCAGGGTGGTCAGTCTTACCAGCTTTTCGACCTATTAACAGGTGCGCAAATTGGTAGTAATCACATCGTTCAGGGATTACCTGGAACAGAGGTGACAGTACCAATTCCTGATGGCTACCGGTTGATTAGCTCAAACGTCTATGAAACCAATGGTGATGTTCGACACGGTACGACGAACCAGTTCGCCTTGGATGAGACGTTGGACATTCACAAGCCAGCCATTTTCTACTTAATTAAAGTTGTGCCAATCACGATTAATTTTGTCGATCATGGCAAGGTGATTGGGACTGCCAAGAAGTCAGTTGATGAAGATCAAACTGCTAACTTCCAAGATAGTATTCCAGCTGGCTATCAAGTTGTTAATCCAAGTCAGTTAACGGTTAAAGTCACTGACCAGGATGTGACGCGTGATGTTGAGGTCGAAACCCACGGGGACCACGATACCAAGCAAAGTAGCGGGGATTCACAAACGAATTCAACGCATGTTGACACCTCTAGTAGCAGCAAAAAGGAAATAGAGTTGCCAAAGACGGCCGTGAAGGCGGTTGAAAAGAACTTTGTTGGCGTTTTTGTGGCAGCAGTTGTGGCTGTATTCGCTTTGTTGTTTAAGAAGAATCCACGAGAATAATCTAGTTTTAGTTGAAAACCTGTACTCAGTTGAGCGCAGGTTTTTTGTTTCACTTTGATTACCTTAGAATTGTTTTTGTCTTTTGTTTGGATTAGAATGAGGCCATAAGCAAGGCGAGGTGAGAACTAATGAAGGGGAATGTTACTAAAATAGCTAGTTGGCGGTCAGCGTTATTGGCAACAGCGACACTTAGTACGATAGCTGTTGCTGCTCCGCTCGTCACCTACAATCATGCCCAAGCGGATAGCAGTGCCACGCAAGACACAATTAAGACCGGGACGTGGGGGAGTGCTAGCTGGACTTTTGACACGAATACTGGTGTGATGACCATTGGTTCAGGAACGATTAATGGGGCTACTGACGGTAATTTGTATACGTTTTTTAATAAGCAGATTGGTGATCCTAAGGCTGTGAAACAGGTTCAAATTTCTGGCAATGTTCAGCTCGTTGGAGATGCTACTGGTTTGTTTACAGACCTGTTTTCGATGACTAGTTTTACGCTTTTGCCTGGTGCTAGTCTGGACACGAGTCAAGTAACCAACATGACCAATATGTTTGCCCTTGACCAAAGTTTGGTAACGATTGATTTAAGTACCTGGGACATGAGTCATGTTCAGTCAATTGCAGGGATGTTTACTCAGCCGACTACTGTAACGCCAGCTCTAACAAGTGTGATTGGTCTAGAAACGCGCAATTTAAGTGCGGTGAAGGATGCGGGTTTGATTTTTGACTCTTCATCGTTGTACGGCCAAGGAACCATGCTGGGGAACAGCTGGGAATGGACGAGCGGGAATCATCCGGTGCTTGGTCTGGCACGGAGCACGAATTTCCATTGGGGTACAGCTAACGCAACCCTTGATCCAGCGACCGGAACTTTGACAGTTGGTGCAGCGGATGATGGTTCTGCAGGGGTTTTGCCAACGGATGCTACAACGGTTTTGAGCCCAGCCGACCAAGCAAAAGTACAAAAAATTGTTTTCACGCAACCAGTCAAGACGGGTCAAAATGCCCTTGGCACATTGAGAGGTTTTTCAAATTTAACGTCGATCGAGGGGATGCAAAATCTCGATACTTCGCAAACAACTGACTTTACTGGTTTCTTTTCGGGCGATGCCCAGTTACAAAGTATCGACCTTAGTCATTTTAATACATAAAATGCGACTGAAATGTACGATATGTTTAACGGGACAAAGTCGTTGACCAATTTAGATGTCTCGAACTTTGATATGAGCCATGTTGTTGATATGTGGGGGATGTTCTCCAATATGTACCGGCTCCAATCGATTACGGGCATTAGCAATTTGGATGTCAGTAACGTCAATAACATGTGCGACTTGTTTTTTAATGACATGTCTTTGCAGTCGCTGGACTTAAGTTCTTGGAACGCCAAGCTGACAAAGGCGGGTGCCATAACACGGGGTGCGACGACCGGCGAAGGAACAAGTGGTATGTTTGCCAACACGATTAGTTTGAAAAACCTTGATATCAGTGGCATAGATAACACGGATGATAGTAGCCAGGCCAACATGTTTTTGATGGATCCTGGGATGGCGGATTCGAGTACTTCGCCCTTTGCGGCTAACCAGTATACATCACACCTGACCCATTTGGTATTGGGGTCTAAGTTTGTCATGACCAGTGATAATGATTTGGATGCAACAATGCCAAAGGCGACCTGGAATCGCTACGATAGTAACGGCAAATTAGTAGTGCTTTCGGGCAGTGAAATTAATAATGGCCAAGCTAATCCAGGGGATTGGCAAGTTGGGCAATCCTACCAGTTCTTTGATTCGGTTACCAAGCAACAAATTGGCGGTAATTACATTATTCAGGGGATTCCTGGGTCAACTGTGACGGTGTCGATTCCTGCGGGCTATCAACTGGTTGGTTCGACTTTGTATCAATTGGATGGTACGACCAAGCAGGGAACAACGGACCAATTTGCCTTGGACCAGACCTTGAATCCGGCACAACCAGTCGCCTTTTACTTGGTTAAAATTGACCCGGTGACGGTTACTTTTGTTGATCACGGTCGGGTTGTTTCTAGCGCACAAGAAACAACGGTCGAGGGGCAGGTAGTCAACTTACACGATCAAATTCCTGCTGGCTATCAGGTAGTTGACCCAACTCAGTTGGTCTTTCGAGCGGGGGGCCAGGATATCAATCAAACCATTGAGGTGGAAATCAATGGGGACCACCAACCAAGCTCGACCACGAGCGGCACGGCTAGTGGGTCGCCAAGTACTGGTTCAGCAGCGGCCAGCTCAGCTAGTCCGATAGTAAAGCGAGTGGACCTCTTTGACAACCGAGATAATGGGTCATTGCCACATACTGCTGCGCGCGTAATAAAATCGAGTTTTTCCATGTTATTTTCTTTTGAAGCAATTGGTGTGACGACGGTTGCAGTGGCTGGCTTTTTCAAGAAAAACCGCCATTAATCAACCAGTCAGTCTATCAGTCCTGCGCCCTTCTGAGCACAGGGCTTTTTGCTTTGACAGAATGGCTAAATTTCTTTATAATTGTAGACAGCATTGTATTAGGTGAAAGTGCGGGCTCTCGCATCAGGGGACCCCGAGGAGGCGTATGGCAGAGCGGATTCCACAAAGTGTAATTGATGAAGTCCGGTCGCAAACGAACTTGGTGGATTTAATTCAAAATTACACCCAGCTTGTCAAGCGAGGTCGTGAATGGAACGGCTCCTGTCCTTTCCATGAAGACCGCCGACCATCGTTGTTTGTTGATGATAAGAAGCAAGTTTTTCACTGCTTCTCATGTGGCCGGTCCGGAACGGCTTTTTCTTTTCTGATGGAAAAGGAAGGCTATACTTATCCCCAAGCTGTTTTGTCTTTGGCCAAGGACCTGAATATTTCAGGTTTGGATAAGTACGAGGGGCAACTCTCTGCTCGGCAAGAAAAGTATGCCGGGATTTTTGATTTGTATAGTAACGCCGAACGGCTTTATACACACATTCTGCTCAACACGACTGCTGGGGAGCAGGCGCTCGAATATTTGCATAATGACCGTCAGTTAGATGATGAAACCATTAAGCGTTATGGTTTGGGCTTTGTGCCCAGCAATAATGTCTTGTTATCTTATGCGCGGGAACATAACCTTGATGAAGGCTTGTTAAAGCAAAGTCAGTTGTTCCTGGAACAAGATGATGAAATTAGTCGGGACCGCTTTAACAATCGAGTGGTTTGGCCAATTAAAGATGACCGCGGTCAGGTTCGCGGCTTCTCTGGCCGTTCACTTGACCCTGATAATCCAGCGAAGTACATGAACTCGCCGGAAAGCCCTTTCTTTAATAAAGGACACTTGCTCTATAATTTTGACCAGGCAAAGGGATCCATTCGGGCTGGTCAACCAGCCATGATTTTTGAAGGGTTTATGGATGTGATTTCGGCCGCCTTAGCGGGTGCCGAAGGCGCGGTGGCAACCATGGGAACTGCTTTGACAGATGCCCACGTGAAGGAACTGGCGAAAATTACTGATCGAATTCTTTTGATTTACGATGGTGACGCTGCTGGTCAAAAGGCAGCGAAGCGTTCGATTCCACTGATTCGGCAGGTGGCCCCACAAATTGAAATCGGCGTGATTACCTTGCCGGATGGTCGCGATCCTGATGAAATTCGTCGGGAACGGGGATTGGATGCACTGAAGCAAGCCTTGGACCACAGCGTCTTGACGCCAACTGAATTTTTGATTCAAGCTGCAAAGAACGGTAAAAACCTACAGAATCAAGCGCAGTACTTAGAATTCTTAAAGGAAGCTTGGCCGATCTTGACCGATGCGAGTCCAGTCGAACAAGACTACTTCTTAAAGCAGTTTAGTGATGAATACGGCTCGGACTATGCAGCACTGAAAGCCGAATTACAGCAGTACCAAACGAGTCACGCCCGTACTGAGAAAAAGCCCGTTGCAGCCAAGAAGGCTAACCGGTCAGGCTTTGGTTCAAAGCAAATGGATTGGCAAGAGCCTGCCTGGGACCAAGATGATGGTGGTAACTTTGATAGCCTGAATCAAATGGCCAGCGCAGGTGCCGGTTATTCCTCTTCCAGTGACATTGCTAGTCACTTGGATGAGGGGATTAGTCAAGTCGAACGGGCCGAACAAGGCCTGCTGATGGCGATGATTAAAGCACCTGGCATTTTGGCTTATGTGAAGGGGTTACCGGACTTTGCCTTTGTCCATCCGGAGTACCAGTTATTGATGATGCTTTTTGAAGCTTATCAGCAACAGGCCGGTCAGGGATTTGATTTGGCAGGATTCATGGACTTTGTCCAGAAGCCGGATTTGAACCAGAAAATGATGGCAATTGACCGAGAATTTGGTACACTAGAAGTTCAACGGGATGCAGTTGATGACTACCTGAGAATCATCATGAAAGAGGCGCCATATCAGACCCAAGTGGAAAACTTGAAGAAGAAGATGGCCTTGGCGATGAGCCAGCACGATGATACCGCTTTGATTCAATTAACCACTGAGTTGGTCAACCTCAGAAAACAGCACGCCCAATAAATAGGAGATATAATGGCAAAAATTTCAAGCTCAAGTAAAATTTCTGAAATTAAAGATTACCTTGATGAGCAACACATTGCTTATCACGGTCGGGCCCGGAAGGCCGAGTTGCTAGCCCTGGCAGAAGGAAAGACGCCAGAAGAAGCGGCTGAAATTGCCAAGCAACCAGTGAAGAAGCCAGCTAAGAAGTCCGGCCCAATGAAGTCGGCTGCCTATGATAAGGCTGTGCGTGAACTGCTGAAGGAATATAAGCCTGCTAAGCAAATTAAATATAGCGAATTATCTGAAAAAATTGCGGAACCATTCCGCTTGGATACTGAAAACATCGAACGATTGATGGAAAAGGTTGAAGACGCCGGAATCTCAATTGTTGATGAATCTGGTGATCCAGCACCCGAAGTTTTGAAGGCTAAGCAAAACAAGCCTTCAAAGGATGAATTGGAAAACGCCGAAGATACTTCAGGAATCAAGATTAACGATCCTGTCCGGATGTATTTGAAGGAAATTGGTCGCGTTAGCCTGTTGCAGGGTGACGAAGAAATCGAATTGTCAAAGCGGATTGAAGCCGGTGATGAAGAAGCTAAGCAGGAATTGGCAGAAGCCAATTTGCGTTTGGTTGTTTCAATTGCTAAGCGTTACGTTGGTCGAGGCATGCAATTCTTGGATTTGATTCAAGAAGGTAACATGGGACTGATGAAGGCCGTTGACAAGTTCGATTACACCAAGGGATTTAAGTTTTCAACTTATGCAACCTGGTGGATTCGTCAGGCGATTACACGTGCCATTGCCGACCAGGCCCGGACCATCCGTGTGCCAGTCCACATGGTCGAAACCATCAACAAGTTGATTCGAATTCAACGGCAATTGCTCCAGGACTTAGGTCGTGAACCCATTCCTGAAGAAATTGGTGCCGAAATGGATTTGACGGCTGATAAGATTCGTGAAATCTTGAAAATTGCTCAAGAACCCGTTTCGTTGGAAACACCAATTGGTGAAGAGGACGATTCACATTTGGGTGACTTTATCGAAGATAACGAAGCCATCTCACCAGCCGATTCCGCAGCCTATGAAATGCTGCGCGATCAATTGGAATCCGTCTTGGATACGTTGACTGACCGAGAAGAAAACGTTTTGCGTTTGCGTTTCGGATTGGAAGACGGTCGGACACGGACTTTGGAAGAAGTTGGTCGGGTCTTTGGTGTGACGCGTGAACGGATTCGTCAAATTGAAGCGAAGGCATTGCGGAAGTTGCGCCACCCTTCACGTTCAAAGCACTTGAAGGACTTTATGGACGAAAACTAAGTCGTGCAATTGCCGCCCATAGGTCAGTTAGTGCAGTAGACTGAAACAAATATAGTTTGACCTTGATTCGGTTTTGGCCGAATCTTTTTCATGTCTAGCGTCAGCTTAACGGCTGACTTGAGGCACCCTTAATAATAGCGGTTCATCTACCATCCCGCTTAATCAAAACTAGGAGTATCAAATGAATAATCAAAATCAACCAAAGTTTGCATCCGCAAGAAACCTGACTTTAACGGCCGTCGTCGCTGCCTTGTATGCAGCGATTACGATGATGGTCGCACCGATTGGCTTTGGACCAGTCCAATTGCGATTGTCAGAGGGGTTAAACCACTTATCCGCTTGGAACAAGCGTTACGTGGTGGCCTTGGGTCTGGGGGTCTTGATTGCCAACATGGTCTCACCATTAGGGTGGATTGACTGGGTCTTTGGGACGTTGGGCACGGTGATTATGACCGGCTTGACTTATCTTTTCACCCGTAAGGTGGAAAAGCCCTTGATCAAGATTGTCATTTCCACGATTGTGGTGTTGACAATTGGTATGGCGATTTTGGCCGCAGAGTTTACCTTTGCCTTTGCTATCAACGCCCATGGTGCCTTTGCACCGGACCATTCGTCATCATCGTTGTTGGCGAACTGGGTTTCTTACTATGTCTCCTTGGTGCCGGGTGAATTTGTTTCCTTGGCTGTTGGTGGTGTTGTCATTTACGCTTTGGCTAAGATTGTTGACTTGAAGAAATAATGATTGAACAAGACTATCACAATCAAAATATTTTATTGACCGGTGCCGCTTCAGGCATCGGTTTTTGCCAAATGAAGACTTATTTGGACGCCGGGGCGAATGTGACGGCGATTGACCGCCAAACAATCGACTATGACCATCCCCATTTGACCAAAGTCCAAGCCGACCTGGGCCAACGAGCAGACTTGGACCAACTGGTGGCCAAATTGGCGGCGGCTGACACTCCCGTCTTTGACATCTTTTTGAGTACTGCTGGTGTTCTTGACAGTTTTCAACCGCTATTAGACCAGTCGGTGGAAACGATTGAGAACGTCTTGGCCGTTGATTTGTGGCCAGCGGTGGCACTGACCAAGGCGGTCCTGCCCCAGATGGTGGAGCAGGGCCGGGGCCAGTTGGTCTACATGGCCTCGATTGCTGGTCTGCAGGCTGGCGGCGGTGGCGCAGCCTATACCATGGCCAAACACGCCTTGGTTGGTTTGACCAAGCAAATGACCTTCGACTATGCCAGCCAAGGCATTCGAGCCAATGCCATTGCTCCGGGCGCGATTCAAACACCGATGAACGCGGCTGACTTCGCCGGGGATGGGATGATGGCCAAGCAGGTGGCGGAACAAACACCGGCCAAACGTTGGGCCGACCCCCAAGAGGTCGCGGACTTGTCGCTTTACCTAACGAGCCCGCAAGCGTCCTATATGAATGGCGCAGTTTTGACCTTGGACGGTGGCTGGTCATTGGGGCACTAGGCTAATTTGGCCCTTGATTCGATTTTTTGGGGCAGGGGCGTGGCTGGCAATCGCAACCGTGCCCGTGCTTGGTTGAAATGCATCCTTTGCCAACCTGTAGCTGTTAGTAGCGTGCGACGGCTGGCATCGTCATCCCAATTTTTATTCCAATTTATTATAAAAACTTCCCTCTATGGTTTGAAACCGGGAGGGTTTTTGTTTTAAACTAGGGGTAGACGATATAGAAAAGAGAGGAATAGTCGAATGGAAAATTCAATTTTGCAAGAAACAACGACACTAGCAAACGGCGTTGAAATGCCAGTCTTTGGTCTGGGTGTTTGGAAGTCATCCAATGCGGAAGCAGCGAAGTCAGTGCAGACAGCCATCAAGAATGGTTACCGCCTGATTGATACGGCTAAGCAGTATGGCAACCAACCCGGGGTTGGCTATGGGATTCAGCAGGCCTTGAAAGATAACCATTTGAACCGCAAGGACCTCTTTATCACGACCAAGGTCTTTAACGGTGATCAGGGCTATGAAAAGACGTTGGCTGCCTTTGAAGAGCAATTAAAGCAGCTGCGCCTGACTTATTTGGACTTGTTGCTGATTCACTGGCCAGTCGATGGCAAGTATGTTGATACTTGGCATGCCTTGGAAAAGCTTTACCACGAGGGTAAGGTCCGAGCCATTGGGATTTCAAACTTCAACGAAGAAAAAATCCAAGATTTGTTGGCTGCCGGCACGGTGATGCCACAGGTTAACCAGATGGAATTCAACCCATTAATTCAGCAGACATCTCTGTTCCAGTACATGAATGGAATCGGAATGGCCATGGAAGCTTGGGGCCCACTTGGCGGTGGTGAAGCGCTCTCTAACCCCGCTGTGGAAAAGATTGCGCAGGCTCACGGTAAGTCAGTTGCCCAGGTGATTTTGCGTTTTGACTACCAAATGGGCGCCATCACGATTCCAAAGTCGGCTCACGAAGAACGCATTATTGCCAACAGTGAGATTGCTGACTTTGCTTTGACTGAGGCTGAGGTGAAAGCAATCAAGGCTTTGAACCAAGAAAAGCACAGTATTTGGTATCCAGCCTTTGCCTGGCACAAGGGTAGTGAAACAACCGGCGTAAAGGACACCGTTTCGAGCTGGGATGATGTTGATGAGTATCTAAACAAGGCGGTGCAATAAGCCGCGTAGTAAAGTTAGGAGGGTGAATGGACGCATTGAAGTATATTGAGGCCCTCCTGCATGAGTCGCCGGATACCGTGATGGGGTCGATTATGAGTGAATATCAATTTCCAGATATTCCAACGATTGGGGATGCCTGTGACATTGTTCGGTCAACCCAAAATCAACATGATATTCATTTGATTAATCAGGTGCAACCAATGTTTTACAACTACCAGGAACACCGGTTGGTGAACCGGGAAGATGTGTTGTGGTTGCTCGATTATTTGGCCCAAAAAGGTCAGTAAGTAGATGAAGTTCCGCAGTGTTGCGGGACTTTTTATTTTGTTGTTTTTTTAATGGGAATGCTAAAAAAATAGCATTTTATCTGCATATATTAAATTAATATGTATAAAATGTGAAAAAGATGATGAAACGATTTGATTTTACTTTCTTTTCGTGCTTTAATAACAGCAACAATTAATTGTCGGAGGAAAAAGACATGTTGCAAAATGGAATGACGGTTCGATTTTATAGCTATTGGTAAAGCGCCTGCTTAATCCACACAGGATGGAGCAGACACTCCATTTTGTGTGGCCAATAGCTTCAACATGTTCCTCGGTCACGCACAAGGTTACTACCATGGCGGACCGAGATAATCATCGGTAAAAACTCTCGTGGTGGTAGGAGCCTTCACGAGAGTTTTTTGTTGGAATTTTGCTTTGTTAAAGGAGAAAGAAATGATTATCGAATTTGCATCAATTACCGACCCGAAGATTCAAGAATTAAAGGACCGTTTTGGTCAACAGACGGATGTTTTTATTCATGGCGAGAGAATCGCAATCACAGGCATCACTGAATCTGATCTAGCCGAAGCTGATTTGGCAACGGCCAAAAAAATCGAGCACAGCCACCCAAAAGCCATCCAGAGCAGCCGGGTCTTTCATCCAGATGATATTGTGGTCAAGACGCCCCATAGCCAGATTGACCACCAGAGCCTGACCCTGATGGCCGGGCCCTGTTCGGTCGAATCCAGGGACCACCTTTTGAAAATGGCCGAAGTCGCCAAGCAGGCTGGTGCCACGGTCTTGCGCGGCGGTGCCTTTAAGCCCCGAACGTCGCCCTATTCCTTTCAGGGCTTGGGCGAAGAGGGATTGAAATACTTGCGCAAGGCCGCCGATGCCTTTGATTTGGACGTGGTGACGGAGGTGATGGATGAGGGTCATGTTGATTTGGTTGGCCGCTATACCGACATCTTTCAAATTGGGGCCCGCAACATGCAAAATTTCTCCTTGCTAAAGGCGGTTGGTAAAACAAAGCTGCCGGTGATGCTGAAGCGGGGGATGTCGGCTTCGATTGATGACCTCTTGAACGCTGCTGAGTACATTGCGGCCGGCGGCAACCAGCAAATTATATTGGTAGAGCGTGGTATTCGCACCTTTGATAACAAATATAATCGCAATACCCTCGATGTTGGGGCAGTCCCAGTGCTGCGCGAACTGACGCCTTATCCGGTAATGGTCGACCCAAGTCATGCGGCGGGTTACCATGATTTGGTGATTCCAGAAGCCTTGGCGGGTGTGGCAGCGGGGGCGGCAGGCTTGATCGTTGAAATCCACGACAATCCAAGCCAAGCCTTTTCGGATGGACCACAGGCCTTATTGCCCGAAGATTTGCTAGTGATGGCAGACAAGGCCCGAAAAATTAAGGCAGTCTTGATGGAGGATTGATGTGAAAGAAATTGTTGTGACCGCAAAAGAAAAAGATTATACCGTGAAGATTGCCCAGGGCCTCTTGGCCAGCCTGGGAGCGGAAGTGGCCCAGATTTGGTCGGCGCAAAAAGTCTTTGTCGTGACGGATGATAACGTCGCCACTTTCTACTTAGAGCAAGTGGTTGATAGCCTGGTTGAAGCTGGCTTTCAGGTTGAAATAGCGATTGTTGCCCATGGAGAAGCCGCCAAGTCAGTTGACCAGGTGATGGCTGTAACCGCCAAGATGGCTCAATTTGGCCTGACGCGAACGGACGGTGTCCTGGCACTGGGTGGCGGGGTGATTGGAGATTTAGCCGGTTTTGTCGCCTCGATTTACATGCGGGGGATTGGCTTAATTCAGGTGCCGACTTCTTTTTTGGCCCAGGTAGATAGTTCGGTTGGTGGAAAGACGGCCATTGATGCCCATCAGGTCAAAAATCTGCTGGGTAGTTTTTACCCGGCAGACTTGGTGTTAATTGATCCAATGGTCTTGAAAACTTTGCCGGAACGGGAGCTAATTGCTGGCTACGGGGAGGTAGTCAAGGCAGCTGCCCTGGTTGGTGGCGACTTTTGGCGGTTAATCTGTCAGGTGAATGCCCCGCAAATGATTATTACCCTGGCGGAAGAGCTGATTGAAGAGGCCGTTAGCTTTAAGGCAGCGGTGGTCATGGCCGACGAGCACGAGGGTGGCAAACGCCGCCTGCTCAACTTTGGCCATACGATTGGTCATGGGGTTGAGGCGTTGAGCCAGGGTGAGTTGCGCCACGGCGAGGCCGTCAGTATTGGTATGGTAGCCATCAGCCGCTTATTGACCGATGATCAGACACTGACCGAGACGCTGAAAGAACGGTTGAAGGTGGTCGGCTTACCAAGCCGGTCGCCCTTGTTAAGTCAACCGGACCTGGTCGAACGGATTCGCTTGGATAAGAAGAATCGCAATGGGCAACTGGCCGTTGTTTATTTGACGGGGATTGGCCAGCCGCAAATTACAAGCATTAGCGTCCAAGACCTAGCCAAAAAAATTCGGAAACTATAAAAAAAGAGCGTCGCGGTTTAGTGAAAGCCGCGATGCTCTTTTAAAGTTGTTGAATTGAATTTGGTAAGTCGCCCTGGTAAAGGCGGTCGGCCGTCGCTAAATCGGTGACGGTCTTGGCTCCTAGAAGGGTCATTAGTTCGGGCAGGGCTTGCTGCCAGTGCTCGATTTCTTGTTGCAGGCCATCTCGACCGTCTGCCATCAGAACTTGGAGGAAGTGGCCGGCTGAGGAAACTGCGTTGGCACCAAGCATGAGGGAAGTGATGACGTCATTCACCGATTGAACACCGCCGGTCGCAATAATTGCCGGTAAGGCCTTATCAGAAGTGATATGCGCTTTTTCGGCGGCAATCAATGATTCGACCGTGCTTAGACCAAATTGTGACAGGTCGAGGGGATTTTGCTGAGCGCGGTCCCGTCGTTGCTCAATTTGGGCGAAGTTCGTCCCATTACCACCACCAAGGTTAATCGCGGCGGGGTTCAGGTCGGCGATTTGCTTGATTAAGCCCTGGCTCATGCCAAAGCCGACTTCCTTGATAATAACGGGCACGGGGCTTTTGGCAATGACGGTTGCCAGGTTATCAAGCCAGTAAAAGCGGCGGTCGCCCTCGGCCATGGCCAATTCTTGGCCGACGTTGATGTGTAGCTCGATGGCATTGGCATCAATCATCTCGATGGCGGCTTTGACGTTTTCAATTGGATGGTCGGAACCGAGGTTGGCAATTAAAAAGCCGGTGGGGTGGTTTTGCCGGACCACTTGATAGGAAGCCGCTAGGGACGAATCCTTTAGGGCTACGGACTGAGAACCAACGGCCATTGCCAAGTTCGTCTGTGCGGCAACAGTGGCCAAATCAGCATTCACCTGCCCACCAGACGCAGACCCACCGGTCATCGCCTCAATAAAGAATGGCCAGTCAAAGTCGTGGCCTAAAAGCTGAACATGGTGGTCGACGTCGGCGACGGCCAAATCAGTTAAAGGAACAGGGAGCCAACGGACGTCTTGAAAAGACGGACCGACGACAGGGTTTTCCTGGTCGCGCCAAAACTTGGTCGCTAATGACAGATGTTCATTTTTACGGTTGGAGTGTGTATTTGCCATAGTTTTTCCTGAAATGAGGTGCTTAGAAATGACTGTCGCGGTATATTCGCGGCAGGATTAGGTGCAAGTCGATCGGCTGAATTGCCTTGGAAAAGGCTTCGATTTGGTCCTGGTCGGTGAAGACCACGAAACCGTTGTCGCCAAAACCGGCACCAGAAACCTTACCGGCTAGTGGCTCTTGATCTAAAATCGTTAAAAAGGCGGCCAGCGCTTTGGTTAAGTAACCGGCTGGCAAATTGGCCCCCAGGAGGTCCTGGTTGGCCTGCAAGCTATCCTTAAGACTCGGATAGTTGGTCGTGTGAATGGCCTTTTGGACCTGACCCATGATCCTTTGCGATTCTTGGGCAAAGGAATCCGACCAGAAATTTTTGGCTAAGGCCTTTTGAGTGGAAGCTGGGCTAAACGTTGCTACGATGGCGAGTTGCCAGTTTTCCGGCCAGTTAATTGGGGTAATTTTTAGTTGGTCCCAATCCAAGTGGCTAAAGTCGGCTAAGGTGAGCGTCGTCTGGTCAACTTGACCCAGCCAGGCTGGTGCTTGGTAGGCAATCACGCCGGTATAGGTCGCCGAAGCGGCATCCCCCAAGGAACCTGACCCCTGGACATAGTAATGGGCAAAGGCGGCCTGCTGGAATAAGGCTAGTGGACTGTCTTGGCAGCCATAGTACTGGGCCAAGCCCTTAATGGTCCCAACGGTAACGGCCGCAGAGGAGCCCAGTCCTAATTTGCCTTCCTCACCGCGCATTTGTGACTGAATTTTAATCGACAAGCCGGGTGTGACCTGTAAGTTGAGCAGCGGGTGCTCCTGGTAAAAGAGGGCACAGGCGATTTGAACATAGGACCAGCTCGTTTTTTGCACTTGGCTGGCTGGGGTTTGGACCAATGCTTTGAAGTCTTCCCAGGAAAAGAGCAGCGGGGTGTCGATGGCATCGGATTCGATTTGCACTTGACCGACGGCTAGGCTTGCGCTGCTAGATACCGTTAGGGTCATCCCCTGGTCAATCGCTGCTAAAATCGCGGGTTGCCCCGGTCTGGTTACCGCATATTCCCCGGCTAAAAAGAGTTTACCCGGGATTGTCAGTTCGGTGGTGGTCACGAATTAGTCTTCCTTGATGTAGCTAAAGCCAGGACCTGGGGTGGCGATTTCTAAGCGCAACTTTGGAAAGGCTTCCTTAAGCTTGGCCTGGATTGTTTCTGCCTGGTCTTGGCTAGTAATAATTTTAACGTTTGGCCCAGCATCCAAAGTCGCATAGGCTAAGAATCCTGCTTGGCGCAGTTCTTTGACCTTAGCCAAGATGTCTTGGGTCATTTGGTTGAAGTAAGTAAAACGACGGTCAGTGGCCGTCAAATTCAAGGCGTGCATGTCCAGCGCGTTCTTTTCGGCTAATTCACCGATTTTGGCTAGGTCCTTAGCGGCAATGGCGGCCTGCATTTCTTCAAATTGTTGCTTGGATTCTTCGACCCAGGCAGCATAATTTGGTGAGGTCATGGCGCGCATCATCCCGTCAGAAGAAGAAACCTTTTTGACGGTCCCAGCGATTTCACAAACGACGAGGGCGATTGGCAAATCAGTGGCTGGCAGGGCTTCGGCGAAAGACGATTCATCGTCAGTCCCTTCATGCCAGACGGCAAAGCCCGGGAAAAACGACCGAGTGGCCGATCCTGAACCACGGCGGGCCAAGCGTGATAATTCTTTTTCGGATAAATCCCAGTCGTTGTACTTAGCGACGGCAGCGGTCAACGCCGCAAAGGATGAGGCCGAAGAGGCCAAACCAGCCGAAGTTGGCACCATGTTACGCGAAATCACGGTCAAAGGAGGAAAGTCCCCAACGTTTTGCCGTAGGAAATCGAGAAACTGATGGATTCGCTTGGGGTCTTGCATCATGTTGTTAATCAACAGGGTGTCTTCCTTACCCTCAGTGACGGCCGTAATGGTGTAAAATTCATTGAGCGTCAATGAAAGAGAAGAAGTCGTGGGTAAGTTTAATTCCCGGTCCTTTTTTCCCCAGTACTTAATTAGCGCGATATTGGTATGGGCTTTGGCGGTTGCCGTTTTGTCATTCATAGCGGTTATCCTTTAGTGGGGGTAGTTTTGGTTAATTGAAAGGTGCATCCGTCAGTTTGGCGGCGATTAATCAGCGGTGAGGGGCTCAATCCAAGTTTCACGCGCACCGGCTTCTTGGAGCTTTTCGGCGATAGCTAGGGCCTGGTCGTTGTTCTTGGCCAAGGCAAACATTGCCCCGCCAATTCCCGATCCGGTTAGCTTAGCACCAAGGGCACCGGCCTCTAAGGCGGCGTTAACCAGGGTGTCTAATTTGGGATGGGAAACTTGTAAAGTCTGCAAGTCATGGTGTGCCTGGGTGAAAAGCTTTCCCAAAGTGTCTGGGTCATTGTTAGCGAGGGATTCCTTGACCGTAAAGGCCAGTTCGCCAAGGTGGTTGATTGCCTGCCAGGTTACATCGTAGTTTTTCTTTAATTGATCTTTGACGATGTTGACGGCGCGCACCGTTTGGCCGCGAACGCCGGTATCGGCCAAAACTAAAGTGGCCTCCAAATTGGTCGCAAAGGGCTCTGTCTGATGGTGGTGGAACCACACGGGCTCTGTTGATGAGACTGTGGCGGCATCGATACCGGATGGGGAACCATGGGAGATGTCTTCCGCCAAATCAGTGTAGTGAGCCAGTTGTTCTTGACTAAGATCTTGGTTAGTCCAATCAAAAAAGGCCCGGGTAACGGCGGTAGCGAGGGCCGCCGAGGCACCAAAACCGCGTTCTTGGGGGATGACCGAATTAATTTCAAGTAGAAAACTTTGCTTTGCACCTGTTAAATCAGTTAAGAGGGCGATGATTAGTTGGCGTAGGCCTTCTAAATCAGCGCCAAGGTCTGAAAGATCGTAGGCTTGTTCTGCTAAAATAATCGTTTGACCGGTTGTCAAAGTTTGAATGCTAGCGGTAATTTGTAAGTTTAAAAGGGGGATTGCCACGGCCGGTTGTTGGTAAACAACGGCGTGGTCCCCGATTAGAATGGCTTTGGCATGTGAATGGCCGTAGCCGACTGTCTTTTTTTCCATAGTAAATGACTCCAATAACTGCTAATATTGTACCGCAGAAGCCTAAGTAGTGTAAAATAACTGGGAAAAGAAAGGGATAAAAAAGAGCTGAAAGTAATGAAAAGTTTTCTTTTGTGTCCTAATCTCAATGAAACGTGAAAGGAGTCCTGATGAAAAAATCAGCCGCCTTTGTGATTGTCGATTTGGAAACAACCCAGCCATCCGTTGAAAAAGGTGGCCGGATTATTCAAATCGGGATGACCTTTGTAAAAAATAAAAAAATCGTTGAGCACTTCGATTCCTTTGTGAACCCGGGCCAACCGATTGATAAGCGCATCCAACAGCTGACGCATATCTCACCAAAGGATGTCCGCGATGCTCCTTACTTTGAAGAAATCGCCCCATCTTTGCAGGCGCTGTTAAAAGGGCAGGTTTTTGTCGCTCATAACGTCAATTTTGACTATCCGTATTTGAACGCTGAATTTGTCCGGGTCGGTTTGCCGAAATTGGATTTGGTAGCCATTGATACGGTGCAATTGGCACAAATTTTGTACCCAACGGCGCCGGGTTACCGTCTTTCTGATTTGACCAAGTACTTGAACTTGCCCTTAACACAGGCTCATCGGGCCAATGCGGACGCCGAGGCCACCGCCTACTTGCTCTTGTCCTTGTGGCAAAAGGCGCAGTCGCTGCCGGAAAAGACAAAGAAAACGTTGACCAGCATCGACTGGGGTCTGTTACGGCAGAGCCAAGAATTCTTGGCTATGGCCGTTTCGGAACGACCATCCAATCAAAGTTTTGAAAATCTGGGGATTGGCGCCGGGCAGGATTCCCGCTTAAGCGAGTTGAAGTTAAACCAACAGCAAGCAAGTACTCCTGACGGGGCTACAGACCAAGCCTACCCAGAAAGCGCAGCGGCCAAAAATCAAGCACTGGGCCCAGCTTACCAGGTTGAAGATGACCAGGCGGAAGTGATGAACCAAGTGCAGCGATTCTTGGCCCAGCGCAAACGCACGGTTTATCAGCTCTTAACCCCGGCTAAGGTACCAAAGACCATCTCTTATCTTTTCCCCTTGTTTTACCAGAAACGGTCACAGGCCACTTATCTCTTGGCCCACGATGTTGGTTTGCTCAGGCACCAAGCCGAACAAATTGCCGACTTACAACAGGTCTTGCCAAGGCAGAAGTTGGCAGTGTCTTTGCTTTATTCGCCTCAAGATTATTTGGACCCCGTTAAATTTCAAGACAGCCTACGGCTGGCCAAGAAAGACGGGGGGACCTTTTGGCAGGCACGCATCGTGGTTTGGCTCAGTGAAAGTCATGAAAAGGCCTTGGTCGAGTTGCCCCGAGGCATTCAAAACCAGCCAGCCCTGAGTTTAGTCCGGTCGGACCAAACTGGGAAGTACTTCCAAGAAGCATGGCAGCGGGCGATTGCGGCCGATGTCGTCTTGATGCCCTTTGCGGCCTTCTTTGCCAACGGTGAAGAACTACAGGCAAAAAGTGGTAAAAAGGACCGACCGGTGGCCATCTTGGAAAAGCCGATTGGCCTACTAACGGCGATTCAAGAGGGCTTTGGCCTCACCTTGCCACTCAGTTTTTATCAAGACCAAGTGGCCCGCTTAGCCGATCAAGCCAGTGCCTTGCCCAAAAAGGTGCAGGGACAGTGGAAAGTCGCTTTGCATAATTGGGAAGAAGCCAGCAATAAGATTGACCGCCATCAGCTGAATGTTGGCCTACTCAAGGCCGCTAAGGCAGTCTTAAATCGCTTACTAGACATTGTTGCCTTGGCCGATCAGGCGGACTTTAACCATAAGATGGTACAGCCGGAACTGCAGGCCCAACTTGATAAGGTGGCGTGGTTGTCAGCGCACCAGGAATACCTGGCCAATTTGAATTGGGAAATTCAAAAGGAACCAGCCGTTCAAAGCTTGGTCTTCTCGGTCAAAACGGACCTACTTTATCAAAAGTACTTCTTGAAACAGGTTGATAAGGTCTTGGTGGTTTCTTCTTATTTGCCAGATGAACTGTCACACTTTTTGGCCCAGACGCCAAATGCGCTCCTACCCGAAAAGAATGCCATTGAAGACAGTGCCGACCAACGCCTGCCAACCGTGGTCACGACCAGTCGAACGGAAGAACGGCAGATCGAATTACTGGTGGAAGCGGGGATGAAACGGATGGTCGTAATCGTTGAGGACCTGGCGGCTTTACGCCACTGGTACTATAAGTTGTCGGACAAATACGGCGATGACTATGTCATTTATGCGCAAGACAGTTCGGCACCACTAGCGAAAGCGGCCCGACAAAGTGCCTTGGAAGACCAATCAATTCTGATTGTCTTGCCAGATTACTTGTCGGCAATCTGGCAACAAAACTTGCAAGCACCGCCGATTGCGTTGATTTCGCAAGCGCATCGGTTTATTGATGTGAAAAGCCTGGCACCGTTATTGGTGGCTTTGCAAAAGCAAAGCGGTTCCGTTTTACTTGGCTCTTTTAACCAAGGACAAGTTAAAGCGTTAGCCAACCAGTTGGAAGTCGTTAATAACCGGCGCAAGCGTATAAAAGCGAACTTTTACCAAAAATATATTGAATAATTAAGAAAAAAGACAGCCATTTTGGCTGCCTTTTTCTGTTAGGGCTGGAAAATATTTGTCAATTTTGTTGACATGAGAAAGTTTCTCATGTATATTAATGACAACTTAATAAGTAATAGAGGTCGCAACCAACAAGAGTAACTAACCGCGTGTTAGTGAAAGGGGCGGTTGCCGAAGTTTGATGGGGTCAAAGCCATCTTGCTGGGCCAATAGTTAAGAGCTATTGGACTGTCGCTGCAAGCGCAGCGGGGAGCTATTCAACTGTTTTTTTGTGACTATTTTTAGACAATAATCCAAGTAACAGGGCGAAGAACCCCCGTTGCTTGGATTTTTTTTATTGCCTAAGGAGGCCATTATGGTAGTCGCTACTCACCGTCCCAGTCGCATTTTGATTTCAAAGGCGGCCGTTGCCAAAAACTTAAAAGTGATGCGTGAGTCAAGTCAGGCGAAGTTCATCTTTTTAACGGTTAAAGCTAATGCTTATGGTTTTGGTTTGTTGGAAATGAGCCAAGCAGCCGTTGAGGGTGGGGCCGATGGGTTAGCCGTTGCCGTCTTGGATGAAGCAATTGCCTTGCGGAAGGCAGGCTTTTGCCAGCCAATCCTGGTTTTGGGCTTGACACCGGTCGACCAGGCCCAGCTACTGGCCGATTATGAAATTATCGCCACGGTTGCTGACCGCGACTGGTTAGCCACTGCCAATGAGCTGTTGCGAATTGGTGGGCCAAAGTTACAAGTTAATTTGGCGGTTGATACCGGCATGGGTCGGATCGGTTTTCGGAGTCGTGATGAGCTGAGCCAAGCAATTACCGACCTCGAAGAAGACCTCCAACAATTGACCTATCAAAGTATCATGACTCACTTTGCCACGGCCGATGATGTCGATACGACTTACTTTACCCAGCAAGTCGCTACCTGGCATGAACTAACCGATGGCCTGACAATGCCACCGTTGGTTCACTTAGCCAACTCGGCGGCAGCCCTTTACCGGGTTGATGCCATCCCCACCGATGTGATTCGGGCCGGAACGTCCGTTTACGGGGTTGAACCTTCGGCCGGTGAAATTCGAGCCGATGACTATTTGGCACCGGTTTTGACCCTGCAATCGGCGGTCGCAATGATTAAGCAACTACCAAAGGGCGCCAGCGTTTCTTATGGGGCGACTTATCAAACCACCAAGGACCAGTGGGTGGCCACTCTACCAATTGGTTACGGCGATGGCCTTCCCCGTGAAGCCCAAGGCTTTGAAGTTTTGGTTAACGGTAAGAAAGCCCCAATCATTGGCCAATTGGCGATGGATCAGTTAATGATTGCCGTTGATGAGCCAGTGCCAGTTGGGACGCCGGTGACCTTCATTGGGACAGACGGCGACCAGGAAATCACCATTTGGGACTTTTCTCGCTATTGCCAAATCGACCCCTGGGAGTTAACAATTCGTTTCCAAGCGCGGTTAAACCGTGAACTGGTTGATTAAATCTGGGCAGACCAGACGATGAATATTTTTAAACAGCAGAAATTATTTTGACAAACAAAAGGAGCTTTATTATGCCAGATCATTTGCAGGTGAATGACAACGATGAGTTGCTAATTGGTGGTATCTTAGCCACCGACCTGGCCGAAAAATACAACACGCCGCTTTATGTCTATGATGTTGCGGTGATGCGCCAGCAAATGCGGGCCTTCAAGCAAGCCTTTGCGAACACCAATCAGGATGGTGCGGTTGCCTATGCTTCCAAAGCCTTTGCCTGCCAGGCGATGTACCAAGTAGTGGCAGAAGAGGGCTTGCACTTGGACTTGGTTTCCACCGGTGAAATTTATACGGCTGTCACCGCCGGCTTCCCAATGGACCGAGTTTCCTACAATGGCAATAACAAGAGCCAAGCTGATTTGGCCTTTGCCCTCGACCAGGGGGTTGGCACGATTATTGTTGATAATTTTGTTGAGTTGGCCCTGTTGCAAGACCTATTAGCAGAACGGCAACAAACCCAGCAAATTATTTTCCGGGTGGTTCCTGGTGTTTCAGCCCATACCCATGACTACATCCAAACGGGTCAGGTTGACTCAAAGTTTGGTTTTGATTTGGAATCGGGCCAAGCTAAAGAAGCCTATGAAATTGCGCAGGCTGATCCATACTTGGATTTGCTTGGCTTATCAGCACACATCGGTTCACAAATCTTTGAAGAAGATGGCTTTGAATTAGCCGGTCAACGTTTGGTTGAACTCTGCCAGTCATGGCACTTCCAGCCAGCAGTCTTGGACTTGGGCGGCGGCTTTGGAATCGCCTATACGGATGAGCACCAGCCCCGCCGACCAGAAGACTTGGTGCAAGCGCTGATTGAAAGTGTGCAGCGCCAATGTGCTGAACGTGGTCTGGCTTGCCCAGCCATCTGGATTGAGCCCGGTCGCTCAATTTCTGGACCGGCAGGTTACAGCCTATACACCGTTGGCTCACGCAAGGATATTCCTGGCGTACGGAATTACCTAGCCGTTGATGGGGGCATGGGGGATAATATTCGCCCAGCTCTATACCAGGCCAAGTATCAGGCAGTCTTGGCCAACCAGGTGCACGGCCAGGTAGCAGAAACGGTCCGCTTGGTTGGTAAGTACTGTGAGTCAGGGGATGTCTTGATTGATGAGCAGGCCCTGCCACAGACAAAACCCGGTGACATCATTGCGGTTTTGAATACCGGCGCCTATGGCTACTCAATGGCCTCACGCTATAACCGTAATCCGGTACCAACCGTTGTCTTTGCCGAAAATGGTTGTTCTCAGGTAGTGGTTGAGGGTGAGACCTTGGCTGACCTAACGAGCCATGACCGGGCCTACCAACTGGTCGCTAATTGATTTGTGATTCACGGCCGTGCTGGCATAGTCCGGCGGGTAAAGAAGCAAATCAATTCAGTACAGCAAAATTAATAGAACGTAAGTAATCAATCGAACGAAAAGGAAAAAACATGACTGAAATGGACACTGAGGCAATTATCAACTACCTAGCTACTTCCAAAAAGAAAACACCAGCAAAGGTGACGATTGCCGGCACTAATTTGGCGGCGATTACTTGGCCAGCCGATGCCCAGGCCTTTATTGAAAACAAGACGGGAATCGTCTTTGGTGATATGACGGATTTGCAGCCGGTCTTGGATGCACATGAAGGTGAAATTAGTGACTACCATGTCGAACTAATTGCTCGAAATTCTGGTGTACCGCTCTTAGACACGCAAAGCTTGCAGGCTCGAATTGAGCCGGGGGCCTTGATTCGTGACCGTGTTGAAATTGGTCAACAAGCCGTGGTGATGATGGGAGCTGTTATCAATATTGGCGCTAAGATTGGGGCTGGTTCGATGATTGATATGGGCGCCGTTCTCGGTGGCCGAGCTGAAGTTGGGGCAAATTGCCACATCGGGGCCGGCGCTGTGTTAGCCGGTGTGATTGAGCCCGCTTCCGCTGAACCCGTTCGCGTCGGTGATGGGGCCCTGGTTGGTGCCAATGCCGTCGTGATTGAGGGTGTTCAAGTTGGTGAGGGCGCGGTTGTGGCCGCAGGGGCGATTGTCACCCAAGACGTGCCAGCCCATACGGTTGTTGCCGGTGTGCCTGCCCGTGTGATTAAGGAAATTGATGCACAGACGGAACAAAAAACGGCCCTCGTATCGGCTTTACGTGACCTATAAGTAAAAAGTAGCGGTTTGAGAGCACGCTAGCAAAGAGCAATTCAGCGGCTGAGGAGGCACAGAAATGGTTGAACAAACAATTGATTTACAGCAGGTAAGACGTGATTTACACGCCATTCCGGAATTATCATTACATGAAGTCAAAACCAAGGCCTATCTGAAGAAGCTGATTGAATCTTTGGGCTGTTCCTTTTTAGAAACGAGAGAAGTGCCCGCTTTACCAACTGCTTTACTTGTCCGATTAAAGGGAAAAAATCCCAAAAAAACAATTGGTTACCGGGCCGATATTGATGCCTTACCAATTGAAGAAAAAACTGGTTTGCCCTTTGCTTCATCGCACCCAGGCCAGATGCACGCCTGTGGCCATGATATTCATATGACGGTCGCACTGGGAATTTTAGCCTACTTTGCCAGTCATCAACCAAACGATAACCTGGTCTTTGTCTTTCAACCGGCCGAAGAAGAACATGCCGGTGGCAAACAGCTCTACGAGTCGGGCGCTTTGTCTGGGGACTTTTTGCCAGATGAAATTTACGCCTTACACGACCAGCCGGCCCTGCCAAGTGGCCAGGTCGCAACCCTGCAAGGAACTCTGTTTGCCGGGACGACTGAGATTCATTTGACTGTGCGTGGTCAAGGTGGCCATGCTGCTTATCCGCACCAAGCCAAGGATGCTGTGGTCGCTGCAGCGGCCTTTGTTAGCCAAGTGCAAAGCGTTGTCTCACGCAGCGTCAACCCCATCCATGGTGGGGTGGTGACGATTGGTTCTTTCCATGCCGGCACGATTGGCAATGTTATTGCCGGTGAGGCCCAGCTTGAAGGAACGATTCGGGCCTTTACCCAAGTTGACTTAACGATGATGCAAGAACGCGTCCAGGCCATTTCTGATGGGATTGCTTTAAGTTACGGCGTCACGATGGACTTGGAATTAGAACAGGGTGGCTATTACCCTGTTGAAAATGATCCGGCGATTACCGCTGATTTCATCAACTTTATGGCCGAAAACCCGGATATCGACTTTGCGGAAGCAGAGCCAGCGATGACGGGGGAAGACTTTGGTTATTTGTTGCAAAAAATTCCAGGAACGATGTTTTGGCTTGGGGTTGGTGATCCTGACCACAGCCTCCATGATGCCCGGCTTAACCCAGACGAGGGTGCCTTAGACGCCGGCGTTAAAGCAATGATTGCCTACCTTGAGTGGCGGATGGCTGAGAACCAGCAAAACCAATCGGTTGCGATGTGAAAATTGAGAATAAAGGGGAAAGATGATGACAACACCAGCAAGTTTAATTACCGCCTTAATAACACCATTTACCAGTGATGATCAGATTGACTATCCGGCCTTGGACCGTTTAACCGATAAGCTATTAGCTGAGGGGACAGAAGGCTTTGTTATCGGTGGGACCACCGGTGAGTCACCAACCTTAACAGAAGAGGAACGGATGGCTTTGTACCGCCATTTTGCTGCCTATGTGGCTGGCCGTTGCCCAATGATTGCTAACGTTGGGACGAATAATACGGCTGAATCAGTGGCTTTGGCCAAGACGGTGAGCCAGATTGAAGGTGTTACTGGTTTGCTGGCCGTTACGCCTTATTACAATAAGCCGGACCAGGCGGGGATGATTGCCCACTTTACGGCGATTGCCAATGCCAGTCAGGTTCCCTTGATGCTTTACAACATTCCGGGTCGGTCAACGGTTTTCTTGACCAATGATTCTGTTCTGTTCTTGGCCAACCACCCCAATATTAATGCGGTCAAGCAGGTCACTTCGATTGATGATTTGGCTGAGCTAGTCGACCAAGCACCGGCTGACTTTGCCATTTATACCGGTGAGGATAGCCAGACATTAGCAGCCAAGGCGATTGGCTGTGCTGGAACGATTTCGGTTGCCTCACACCTTTATAGTCGCGAAATGCGGGGGCTTTACCAAGCCCTAGATGAGGGCAATATCGAATTGGCAGGACGTTATCAGCGCTATTTGACACCAAGGATGAACGTGTTGTTCTCTCATCCTTCACCAAGTCCAGTAAAGGCAATTTTGGCTGACCAGGGCCTGATTGAAAACCAGGTTCGTTTACCATTGTTGCCATTGAATTCGGCACAAATGTTGGAAATTAAGGCAGTTTTAGGACATCAAGGAGTTGTGGCATGAAAACCATCTTTTTAGCAGGCGCCCACGGGAAAATGGGGCTGGCCATTCAAGACATGATCGAGAAGCAAGCTGACTTTTCGCTGGTGGGGATGTTAACCACGCACCGGTCTCTTGCAGCAATAGAAGACGGCCACGGCTTAGCTGGACTGGCAGCTATCTTCACCACTTTGGAAAGCATTAATACAAAGGCGGATGTCTGGGTCGATGTGACCAAGCCCCACGTGGCCTTTGCCAATGGGAAGTATGCCTTGACCCACGGTTATGACTTGGTAATGGGGACTTCTGGGCTCAAAGAAACAGAAGTTGACCAGTTGCGTCAATTGGCCGAAGAACAGGGCCAGTCGGCGTTAATCGTGCCAAACTTTTCAATCACGGCAGTCCTCTTAATGAAATATGCGGCTGAAGCGGCAGCTTATTTGCCGGCAGCAGAAATCATTGAAGCACATCATGAAGATAAGGTGGATGCTCCTTCAGGAACCGCCGTGGCAACGGCCGCTTTGATTGCTGAAGCGCGTCAGAGTTTGCCAGACATTCCTGCAAGTGATGCCCTGGCGCGTGGCGACCAAAGTCAGGGCGTGCCAATTCATGCCATGCGCTTACCGGGAATTTTGGCTGAAGAAACGGTTATCTTTGGTTCTACTGGTGAAACCTTAACGATTAAGCAATCGACCAACAATCGTTCGGCATTTATGACTGGTGTTAGAGAAGCTATCAAAAATGTTGACAAAATCACCGGACTTGCTGTAGGATTAGACAAAGTTCTCTAATTTTTTTTTAATATTAACGGAGAATTGATTGGAAAATAGTTATGTGAATTCTCATAAAAGATTGGAGTTAGCCAATGGTCGAGGTAAAAGCGAGCCTGAAAGAACAATATAATCATTTATTTGCGGCGGTGCCGCCAGCAGCAATTCGAGAGATTGATGTTAAATTATCATCAGTTCCAGATATCATTAAACTGACGATTGGTGAACCGGATTTGCCGGCACCAACTGCCGTTAAAGAAGCGGTTAAAGCAGCCATTGATCATGATGATTCCCACTATGCACCCTCTCAGGGAACTTTAGCTTTGCGTCAGGCCGTAGCGAAATATCTGCAGGAACGCTATGATGCACCAGCCTATGATCCCGAAAGTGAGATTTCAATTACCGTGGGTGCTTCAGAAGCGATTCATGATGCATTTTCGTCTTTGTTTAATCAGGGTGAAACCATTTTGATTCCAACACCGGCCTTTTCTCTGTACCAAGCCGAAGCCTTACGGCTGGGGCTAAAAGTGGTGGAAGTCAACACCGCTCCAACTTATAAGTTTACGGCGGCGATGTTCAAGCAGGCCTTGCAGGACCATCCTGAAATTAAGGGGATGATTCTGAACTTTCCTGGCAACCCAACTGGGGTGACTTACGAGCCAGCAGAGCTTGAGAAATTGGCTGCTGCCATTGGAGAAAGTGATGTTTTGGTGCTTTCGGATGAAATTTATGCCGAATTAAGCTACGAAAACAAGCACCGGTCGTTAACAAGCTATTTGCCAGCACAAACAATTTTGATTACTGGTTTGTCAAAGTCACATGCGTTGACCGGTTACCGGCTTGGTTTTGTTGCCGGTCCAGCTGCCTTGATGAAGCAAATTGGCCTGGCCCACTCCGGTGTGGTGACCACCGCCCCAAGCCCAATGATGGCGGGCGCTTTGGCGGCCGTTACCACGGCCAAAGATGCACCATTTGCCATGCGTGACATCTATCAAAAGCGGCGTGACTTGGTGATGGATGGCTTGAAAAAGGCCGGCTTTACCGCACCAACTCCAAACGGTGCCTTTTACGTTTTTGCTAAGATTCCAGACTTCTTCACAGCAGACGACCATGCCTTTGTCTATGAACTTGGTGAAAAAGCCCATGTTGGGACCATTCCTGGCTCTGTCTTTGGCGCTGGTGGTGAGGGACATATTCGGATTTCTTATGCTGCTTCAACCGAGGATTTGACAGAAGCCATGTCTCGCATACAAGCTTATAGCCAACGAGCTCAAGATTTGAAACAAAAAAACTTAGCCTAAACCCTGATTAAAGCTGAGAGGCGGTGGATTTCAAACTCGTCTCTTAGCCTTTTTTGCTATAATAAGTAATAACATGATAAATCGGAGAAATTACTTACTATGGAAGTCCACGATAATTTACGCATCAGAATGGCTCGGCCCAAACGGTTCTCTTGGGTCAAGTTTTTCATGCTGTTGATTTTAGTTGTTTTGCTGATTGGTGGGGCACTTTACGCCTATGCAACCTTGGCCCTAAAGCCAATGGCTACTGCTGAAAAGAATGTGCAAACGATTGTTAAACAGCAGACTGATTTAACCAACTTGCATGATCTCACGGTTGATTATCGTGACGGCGCTACGTACGCAGTCTTGGGGCAAACACCTTCAGGACAGCAAAAGGTAGCGATTATCCAGGGCAAAAAGGGCTCGGTTCAGACTTTTAATTATGGTAACGGCATTTCAAAGTCCGACTTACTGGATAAGATTAAAAGTAAATACCAACTAAAAAAGATTTACTCAGCCAATTTGTCAATTTACCAAAAGACCTTGGTCTGGGAAATCAGTTTTGAGGACCAAGATGGCCATTTGAACTACGTGACAATGGACTATCGTACTGGAGCAGTTTATCGCACAATTAACGGAATATAGAGGTAAATCATGTTAGAAGCAAGTGACTTTTCCAAGCGGGCTTTAGCCGTGCATCCTTCGGCGACTTTGGCAGCTTCCAAAAAAGCCAAACAGATGGCAGCAGATGGGATTGATGTGATCAATCTTGGTGTTGGTGAACCCGATTTTGCCACACCTGACGCAATCGCTGCTGGAGCTAAGGCTGCTATCGAAGCGGGAAAGACTTCCTTTTATACCCCTGTTGGTGGCATTTTGCCACTACGACAAGCCATCGTTGACCGGACCAAAGAATTAACGGGACAAGTAATTAGTCCAAATCAAGTCACGGTCACAACTGGTGCTAAGATGGCACTGTATGCCTTGATGCAAAGCATTTTAAACCCGGGCGACCAGGTTGTTATGGCAGAACCCTATTGGGTTTCTTACGCCGAACAAGTTCGCTTGGCCGAGGGGAAATTAGTCACAGTTCGACCAGCAGCTGCTGACATGAAGCTAACGGTGGCCGACCTGGATCAGGTTGACGGGCCCGTTAAATTGGTTGTCTTTAACAACCCAACTAATCCGACCGGTCAAGTTTATTCCAAGGCTGAAGTTCAGTCGATTCTGGACTGGGCCAAAGAGCATGATAGTTTCATTATTGCGGATGAAATTTATGGTCAACTTGTCTACAATGGGGCTGAATTTACTTCAGCAATGTCCTTGCAGCAAGTGGCTGACTCCAAATTAATTATCGTTGACGGGGTTTCCAAATCATACTCAATGACTGGTTGGCGCCTAGGCTGGGTGATTGCTGATGAACAAGTGATTGCGCAAATGAACAAATTGCTGGGTCACATGACCTCCAATCCGGCTGCAGTCAGTCAGTATGCGGCTTTGACTGCTTTGACCGGCAGTCAAGATCCAGTTGAACAGATGCGTCAAAAGTTCGAAGAGCGGTTAAATGCCACTTATGCCAACTTACAAGCCATTCCTGGCCTGTCAGTACCGGTGAAACCCGAAGGCGCATTTTATCTCTTCTTTAAGGTTGATGACGAGGTGCTTCAGCGCCTAGGCCTAGCCAATACGGTTGAATTTGCGACGGCACTATTGGAGGATGCTCACGTTTCAATTCCGGCCGGTGAAGGCTTTGGGATGCCCGGTTATTTACGACTTTCTTATGCTAAAAATCAAGCAGAATTGGATGAAGCCTTAAAGCGAATTCAGTCCTTTGTCACAAAGGCTTGATTTTCTGATAAACTAGAAGAGTAAGATTGAGTAAAATGATAGGAGTAGGGCAGCTTGCCCGAGAAATCTATGAGTGAAACAACTATTCCAACAATACAAATTGTTGATGCCCCTAAGTATGTTGGGCAAACGGTCAAAATTGGTGCCTGGTTACGACAAAAGCGTGGTTCAGGGAAGATGGTTTTCTTGCAATTGCGTGATGGTACCGCCTTTTTCCAAGGAGTTGTTGCCAAAGCTGAGGTTTCTGAAGAGCTCTTTGATTTAGCTAAGGAATTGAAGCAGGAAACATCGTTGTATGTGACTGGTGAAATTCATGCCGACGATCGCTCTTCATTTGGCTTTGAAATTTCCGTGACTGGCTTGGAAGTAATTGGTGAAAGCCATGATTATCCAATCACGCCAAAGGAACACGGAACGGAATTTTTGTTTGATGAACGCCACCTCTACTTGCGTCACATCAAGCCCTTTGCAACCTTAAAGATTCGTAATACTTTGATTGCGGCTACTTATGAATTTTTCAATAAGGAAAACTTCATTAAGTTGGATGCACCACTATTGACTGGTTCGGCTCCTGAAGGAACAACGGACTTGTTTGAAACAGATTACTTTGGCCAATCCGCCTACTTGTCACAGACGGGACAGTTGTACGCTGAAGCAGGGGCCATGGCCTTTTCACGGGTCTTTACCTTTGGACCAGCTTTCCGAGCTGAAAAGTCGAAGACTCGCCGTCACTTGACGGAATTCTGGATGATTGAGCCGGAAATGGCCTTCATGCACCAAGAAGAATCTTTGGAATTGCAAGAACGCTATATTGCCTTTTTGATTGAAAAAGTTTTGGAACGAAACGAACAAGAATTAGACATGTTGGGTCGTGATAAGGACTTGCTTCGTTCATACACGAAATTGCCATTCCCTCGTGTTTCTTACGATGATGCGATTAAGCTGTTGCAAGAAAACGACTTTGACGTTGAATGGGGTATCGATTTTGGTTCACCCGAAGAAACATTCTTGGCTAACCACTTTGAAAAGCCGGTCTTCATCACCAACTTCCCTAAGGCAATTAAGGCCTTTTACATGAAGCGCCACCCAAGTCGTGATGATGTTGTTATTTCAGCTGATTTGTTGGCTCCTGAGGGTTATGGTGAAATCATTGGTGGTTCAGAACGTGATACCGATTATGACTACTTGAAGTCTCGTTTGGAAGAAGAAGGACTAGACCTTGAGGAATATGGTTGGTACTTGGACTTGCGTAAGTACGGTTCTGTGCCACACTCAGGCTTTGGCCTTGGTTTGGAACGGATGGTGACCTTTGTCACGGGTGAAGAACACATTCGTGAAGCCATTCCATTCCCACGGATGACGCACCGTTTGCGTCCATAAGTAAACATGATTAAAAAGCGCCCAAGGGAACTTGGGCGCTTTTGCACGAAGGACAGCGGGGAGAAATCATGGAACAACGATTACAAGACTTTTTGCAAGCTGGGCAAACAAGCATTGAAAATGATTTATTAATACATTATCGTGATCTTGGTCTAGATAATGATGATCTCGTCCTTTTTTTGGAGGTTAACCGCTTGCAGCAACAAGGGGACCAAGCAGATCCAGCCGTGGTGGCCCGGATTATGAAGGTGACGGAAAAGACGGTGATTGAACGGTTGACCTCTTTGGTAGACCGTGGCTTAATGCAGATTACTGGTCAGGGCCGGCAGGGTGAAAGCTATGACTTTTTGCCCCTTTATAACCGGTTGTTAGAAGGTAAGGGGGTCCGACCGGCAACCACGGTTGTTTCGGTCGGGGAAAAGAGTCGCCGAGAAGTGGTTCGAATCCTTCAAGGTGAATTTGGCCGAGACCTATCACCTTTGGAAATGCAGACGGTGTCACAGTGGTTTGATCAAGACCACTTTGACCCCAACATGATGGCCTTAGCCATTCAAGAAGCGGTTGCCAATAATGCTCGTAGCCTTCGCTATATCGAAGCCATCTTAGTGAACTGGCAGCGGGATAACCTGACCTCGCCGCAAGCCGTCCAAATTTCGAAGGAAAAGCGCCGGGGCGTGGTTTACCAGGCTAAGGGAAATGAGGCTAGTCCAAAGGGTCAGCAACCAAGTGTGCCAACTTTCAAGTTGGATGATTTTTAATGGCTCGATTGATTCAGCCGACTTTGGCTTATTGTAAGACAAGCCGTCCCTGGTCATCTTGGTGAAAGCCGAGTAAGGCTTTCGCTGGCTCTTGGCTGACTTGGCAAAAGAGGATGGCATTGGGGCTGACCTGACTGGTTCTGGTTTGCACCTGGTCCAAGGTTAGGGGCCGGTTGCCGGCAACCAGGGCAATTTCGTCTTGCCCTGTTAGAAAAGTCAGTTGGCTCAGTGGTACAATTTGGGTACGGTCAGTGCCAATTTGCCCGTAGAGTAAGGTCTGGCCGGGCATGTATTCGGTTAAGGCGAAAAAATCTCTTAGTTTCATAGTGTTTTTATTATAAAGGAAAAAGATGGAAAAGAAATATCGTTTAATGGCAACAGTTGCTGCGGGACTTGAATCCGTAGTGGGCCAAGAATTGAAAAACCTGGGTTTTGAACCCCAGGTAGAAAACTACCGGGTCTTTTTTGAAGGGACTCAAGCCGATATTTTACGGGCAAACCTCTGGTTACGGACAGCTGATCGAGTGAAAATTGTGATTGGCCAGTTCCATGCCACGACTTTTGATGAACTTTTTGAGGGCATCAAGGCATTGCCAATGGAAGATTACCTGAACTATGATTCAGAATTTCCTGTCGCGGGTCGGTCACAAAAGTCGGCCCTGCATTCGGTACCAGATGTCCAATCAATCACGAAAAAAGCGATTGTTTCGCGCTTGCAAGAGGCCTTTCACGTGAGGACGCGCTTGCCAGAAACTGGTTTTTTTGCTCAATTAGAGGTGATGATTGCCAAGGATGAAGTCATGTTGACCTTGGATACCACTGGGCCATCGCTTTTTAAGCGCGGTTACCGGGTCCAAAAGGGGCCAGCGCCTTTGAAGGAAAACTTTGCGGCGGCTTTGATTTTATTGACCAATTGGAATAAGGACCTACCTTTTGTTGATCCAACTTGTGGTTCTGGGACGATTCCGATTGAAGCGGCCTTGATTGGACGAAATTTGGCTCCTGGATTGACCCGCGACTTTGACATCGAGCAGATGGACTGGTTCGACCATGCCTTGTCGGATGCAATTCGTGACGAAGCAGAGGAAAAGGCCGATTATGACTCAGAGTTAGACATTACCGGCTATGATATTGACCCGCAAATGGTTGCTATCGCCAAGGAAAATGCCCGCCACGCTGGTTTATCCAAGGATGTTCACTTTGAAACTTTGGCCGCCGGAGACTGGCAACCCACTAGTCAGCAGGGGGTCTTGGTGTCAAACCCACCATACGGGCAGCGTTTGGGTGAGGTTGAAGAAGCCGAAGGCTTGTACGCACAAATGGGGGCAATTTATAAACAGTTACCATACTGGTCAAAGTACATTTTGACCTCTGATTTGTCCTTTGAAAAGGCCTTTGGTCAGCAAGCCACTAAGAAGCGGAAGCTCTTTAACGGACAATTGCGGGTTGATTATTTCCAGTACTGGGCTAAACGACTACCAAAAGATTAAATATCACGAATCGGAATATAATTTCAGTAAAAAAGATTGCGCAAGCAATCTTTTTTATTTGTTTATTTTTATTAAAAAAGTTCATTTTTTTAATAAAAAGTAAAAAGAACGAGTTATCTTTTCTAACATGATTGACTGTTGATATACGCTTCGATATATTTTGTTTAAAAAGTAAGAAAGTAAACGCTTTCTTTGTAAAATTGTCTTTTTCATCCACATCATTTATACTAAATTTGCAACATAGGAAATAAAAGTAAAGGAATGTGAATGAAATGAGTAACAATTGTATGAAAAAGTATAAGGTTTACCAACCAAGAAGAACTTGGCTGCTGGCAACGACCTTTTTCGTTTCTAGTGGCTTAGCGGTCATTGATCATCAGCGGTCATATGTCGCACAGGCAGACCGTGTCACTCAATCGACCGAGGTCGGACCAGTAGTAGATGGACATGAAAAAGTTCCGCCTAATGATGGCGGTGTGACAGAAAAAACAGGGCAGGGACAGATTGAAGCTGTCGCAACCCAAACTAGTATTGAGACGGTCCAGCAGGGGGTGGAATCACCAAATAATAGTCGGGTGGCTCGGTCTACTGACCAACATTCAGTAACTAATGGCCAGCCGATCGCAAGTGCTGGTGAGCATGACCAGCAGGCAGAAACTGATAGTAAGCAATCGGTTGCCAAGGGTACGGATGCAGGAACTGCGGCCAAGCAAGGCAATGAAGCGACTACGACCAACCTGCCATTGAATTCTCTTTATGATCAGACTGCCTTGTCTTATGAACGATTAGTGAACCAGTTAGGTAGCCATGATGCTAATTTAAGCCCAAAGGGCGATGCGACTTTGACGAGTGACAAACGCTATATTGCCCAACCTGGACAGATGATTTTTGGTGAACCAGATAAACGTTTATTCGGGATTGCCGGTACTAAAAATGATTATTCCAATGTTTCGGAAATGCGTTTAGTTGTTGATAATGCCTTTAGTAAAAAGGTGGCTGACAAGGTTAAGTCGTTGGTTGTTACCGATGACAAGGGGTCAGAGACCCATTACTATCAAAGTCAAAACACACTGAGCCTTGGTGGTGGTGTTCCCTTTACGGCTAATATTTATTCGTCTAATGATTCCGCTTTAAACCCGCTTTATTACTTTAAGATGTTGCGGTCAACAATCGATTCCGTGGCGAATATTATTAGTATCGGGATGATTGAGGATAAGATGTCGGCTAACTACCAACAGGGACAGTATGGGATTTATTTGCGGGTAGCTGTACCAAAGGGAGTTGACCCAAATCAATTTATTCAGACCTTGAACCTTGATAATAGCCGCTTTGCTGCCGAAATGAATTTTAATGCGACCATTGGTTTGGGTTTGGATCGTTTGATTAATCAAATTCCAGGTTTGGGAAACTTGTTGTCGAAGGGGCTGGGTGTGCCAGTTTCCGGTAATATCGGTGGCGTGGTGGATTTGGTCTTAGGGAAGACGATTGAGCAGCTCAACCAGAAATATGGCACGAATTTAACGGCGAGAAATTCTGATAGCCCGTTTTATCCGATTACGCTTTATCCACAAGCAACGAAGGTGAACTTGGCGGAAGATCCCTATGGCGCCTATCTTTTGGTTCGTGGTGATGATTTGTCGCACTATAACAGTGCCATTTTGCAGGCTAAAATTTTGTTGACGAAGTTCTTTATGGAAAGCCTCTCCTGGGCTGGAAATATTCAGGGTGGGGCCTATGGCTATTTGAACTTTGATTTGAACCGCTATCCTGGTAACCTCTCCAGTGCCGAAATGAAGGAGTTGTATAACCAAGATGGTCAGCATGCGACCTTGGTCAAGGACATGGTCGACTATGCGGATGATAGTCCTTATAAGGTGTTGACTAAGTACCATTTACCACCACAGCCAATGGGCACGCCTTCTTGTCATTGAACACGATGGATGCTGACAATATGCTATCGCGCTTTAGCCATGACTATGGCAAAGAAGGTGACTTAGGGGAAGACATTGCTCTGCGGCGGGGAAGTCAGCACGAGCATCCGCTTGCTTTATCAAGGGTGAACACTTGGCGCGCCTATATTTCGCTGTTTGACCAGCAGAAAGTGCTGAATACCAAGCCGGTCGCCGGCCACTCAGAGGAGTAGGTGGAGGCCTTGGGCCAAGACCATGTTCTGGCAGGTCGTGATTTAGATCATCGGATGGTGGTCCTTGCTGATGGTGAAAACTTTTATGATCAGCTTGACCGTTTTGATCGTGTCATTGATTACTTTGACCACAGCGTTTTGCTGGACGGTCAGGGACAACACCCAAGCCAAGCGGTTAAGTCCGTTCGGCTAGTTCGGTCCGTTGACCCGGCTGGTCACAAGACCAGTCGAGAAGACTTTGCCATCTATAATCGTCCCTTCACGGTTTACTATCAAGGTGAAATGACCCTAGCGGACGGTCAGGTTATCCCACTGCGACCAACTCAGTTGAAGGTTTTGCAAAAGAATCAGTCCGTCGCTTCAAATGTCGACCAAGCAAAGACGGATGCCTTTCAAATTATTCAGAACCAGGGTGATTACATCAAGCAAATTATCCAGCGTTTGCAGCCTAAATTATTGGATAGTGATATCGCTTCTTACGGGCAAAAGATTGATGAAATTGTTGTTGAAACCAATCAGAAGCTGAATTTGGCTGACGATTCGACAGCCATTCAGCAGGTGCAAAAAGAGCAGAGCACTCGGCTGCTGTTTCTACAAAATGAGGCTGGTCAAGGTCGAGACTTAGCAATCGCTATTTTAAATGCCAGTCGTGACCATGGTTATCAGCAATTAGAACAAAAGGCCCTGGAAGTGACGGTTGCAGTTGACGATGCCATTGAGCTCAGCCCACAACAGAAGTTACTGTTAAAGAAAAGAATTGTGACGATTGTTGATAATGGGAAGCAGCAGATTGGCCAAGCAACTGATGCGGGGCAAGCAGAAAAGGCCTTACAACAGAGTATTCAAGACTTGCAAAAACTCTTCTTAAGTCAAAATAGTAAGGATGAAGCCTTAGCGACCTTGCAACAGGCTGGCGATGAAAAGAAAGCTGGTTTTGCCCAAATTGACTTGGTTGATGCGGATTCATTGGTGAAGCGACAGCAAGAAGTTGATCGTTTGGTTAAGCGTTATCAGGCGACCGTCAGCCGAGTTAAGACAAGTGCTGAACTTAGTAAGGTGTTGACGGAAGGATTGCAAGAAATCAACCGGGTTAAGAATCCTGTGCTGCAGGCCGCTTATCGACCAGCAACAACTGAAGATAAGGCGCTCGCCAAGCAAGCAATCGCTACCAAGGCGGAGGCCAAGAAAAAGGACTTTACCCACTTAGACCATGTTGATCAAACAAGTCTCAAGCAACAACTGACTGTGGTTGATCAAATGCTTTCAGAGGCAAATCAAGGCATTGATCGGTCTAAAACACAGGGCGAGGTTTTGCACCAGTTGCAAGATGGTCTGGCCAATATTGACGGTCTGGCCAATCCTGATTTGCAAAAAGATTATCGGGCTGTCACTGAAGAAGATAAGCAAAGTGCAGCTAAAGTCATTGACCAGGCTGGTTCTGACCGCCAAGAGCTGTTGAATCAAACGCAGCATGCCGACGAAAATAGCCTGGCAATTCAAACGGCCCTGGTTGAACAAGCAGTCAGCCAGGCCAAATTAGCCATTCGCGAGGCACAAATCAAAAAAGATTTGCGAGAAGCAATCAATCAGGGACAAGCAGCTGTCTATGCCGTGGCCTTACCTGACTTGCAGCGAGACTATCAGATGGCTAGTCAAACCAGTAAAGACCAAGCCCAGGCGGAATTACGTCGGGCCGGTCTTGACCGCCAAACGGATTTTCAACAGATTATCGGTGTTGATCCTGAGAGCCTATCAAAGCAAAGTCAGTTAGTGGATCAAGCAGTGGCCAAGGCGATTAACGCAGTTAGCCAAGCTGATACTTATCAAAACTTGGATGATGCTGTCGCAACAGGTTTAGCGGCCATTAATCAAGTTGATGAGCCAAGTATCAGAGAAGAGTTGCAAGCGCCAAGCACGGCCGAAATTGCCCAGGCTAAGAAAATTATCGAAGCGGCTGCAGCGCTAAAAGAAAATCGCTTTAACAAGATTGCTCATGTTGATGGCGCCAGTTTGTCGCAGCAATTGGCAAGCATTCAAGCAGTGGTGGACAAGGCTCACCAAGCAATTGACCAGTCAAAGACTAAGGGACAGGTTGTTTTGGCCATGAAAGGAAGCTTGAATCAATTAACGAGCATTACCGAGCCAAAATTAGAAAGAGCCTACCAACTGGTGACGGCACAGGATAAGTTGATTGCTAACCAAAAATTGGCGCAGCAGGCGAGCGCAAAGAAGGCGGCATTTGCTGATATCAGCCATGTCGATCCGATTAGCTTGGTTCGCCAGCAATTGATTGTTGATCAGGCCTTAACGGCAGCTCAACGAGCAGTTAACCAAAACGTTATTCAGGCTGACTTAACAGAAGCACTCGACCACGGCATGACGGCTATTGAGGCAGTGACCGAGCCAACCGTGCTACGTGACTTCCAGTCCACGACGGCAGCTGATTTCGAGCAGTCTGACCAGATTTTGCGTGGGGCGGCAGAAAAGAAAAAGCAGCATTTTGCGGCGATTGTCCATGTGGATGCAACTAGCTTGAAAGAGCAGGTGGCGGTGGTTGACCGACTGCTGAAGAACAGCCAGTTCCAGGTTCGCCAAACAAAGCTCATCAGCCAATTTAATGCTGCTTTGCAACAAGGATTAGTAGCACTTGACCAAGTTAGTGATCCGATTCTTGAATTTGACTACCAGCCGGTTACAAATGATGATCGCGAAATGGCCTTAGGAATGGTTGACAGAATTGGTCAATACAAAAAGGATGCAATTCATGCCGTTAACCATGCTGATGCGGCTAGCTTAAAGCAGCAAGAAGCTGCGGTGGAAATCGCCATTAGTCAGGCTAAAGAACAAGTGAAGCAAGCAAAAAATCAGGGTGAGCTGAAAAAAGCAATGGATGATGGCATCGCACAGATTGATAGTGTTGCTGACCCAGTAATTCAAGAAGACTTTCAGCCCATTAGCCAGGCAGAAAAAGATCAAACAGAGGGAATTATTGACGATTTGTACAAAGGCAAAGTCACTGATTTTCGGGCAATTGACCATGTCGATAAGAATAGCCTGGCCCAGCAATTAGCTCTCTTGCTGCAAATCAAGACCAATGGGCAACAAGCACTGCTAATATCACAAAATAAGGGTGAATTGGCAGCTGCTTTGAAGAAGATTTTAGAGCAGATGCAACAGGTGGCCGAGCCGGTAAAGGCAATTGACTATCAACAGCCCAACCCAAGCGATGTAGCTGATGCGCAGCGGTTGTTGCAAGTAGCGGTCGAAAAGAAACGTTTAAGCTTTGCAAATTTGATTGGGGTTGACCCAAGCAGCTTGGCCCAGCAAAACCAACAATTAGACCAAGCCTTGCAAATTGCCATTGCCTCGGTTGCTTTGGCAAAGACCAATCAAGAATTAAAAGACGCCTACCAAAATGGGTTGACGGTGGTCAATGAAGTTGCTGCACCGGTTGTGCAAGAACCGTTCCAACCAGTCAGCGGAGCGGACCGCGAAAAGGCCGCCAAGGCGATTGCCTTGATTGTTGACCGGCAAAAAGAAGCGTTCCGGACGATTAATCATGTTGATCCTAGTAGTTTACAGAAGCAAATTGATCAACTGAATGCCATTGAACGACAAGCTCAACAAGACCTTGCCGGAATCCAGGTTAAGGGTGAACTGAATCAATTGGTCCTAGCTGTCATGGATAAAGTTGCCGTGGTGAGCAATCCGACTTTGCTAGCGAATTATCAACCAGTTAGCGAAGCCGACAAGGACCAGGCCATTCAGTCTTTGACCCAACTTGCTGCACAGCAAAAACGAGACTTTGCGGCCATTAGCCATGTTGATGGACAGAGTTTGAAGGAACAAAACCAAGCGCTTGACCAGGCCCTAGCAGCCGGGCAAGGCGGTATTCAAGCGAGTCAAAACCAAGGCGAATTGAACGCGGCATTCCTGTCGGCTGTTCAGGCCATTCAGTTAGTTTCATCGCCGGCAATCTTAGCAGATTTCCAACCAGCAGATGAAAAAGGTCACTGGTTAGCAAAGCAGCAGATTGAAAATGCCTTAACGACTCGAGAACAAGCGTTTAATCAGATTGACCATGTTGATGATGCCAGCCTGGCAAAACAGGTTCAATCCCTGAATCAGGCAGGTCAAACAGCTTTTGATAACCTTGCCAAAGCTCGGACAGTTGGTGACCTGCGCCTGGCGCTGGCAGCTGGTATAGCAGCTATTTTGCAAGTACCTAATCCAGTGGTTCAAGCCGATTACCAACCAGCGACAGCAGCTGAGATAGCAGCCGGTCAAGCAGAAATTCAGACGGCGGCTGATCAAAGAAAGCAGGCCTTCCAAGCGGTTGCCGGTGTTGATATGACTGAACTAGTCCAGCAGGAAGCAGAGCTGCAAAAGATTCTTAATGAAGGCTTAGTGATGGCTGCTGTAACGCCAAACCGTCATGACCTGCAACAAGTTGTGGCTTACTACAAGGCTAAGATTGGGGCGGTGACATTACCAAAGGCTTTGTGGATTTTCAGAACACCCTCTGCCGATGATAAGCAGGCAGCCAAAAGTCAAGTGCGCTTAGCCAGCTTTGCCAAGCATACTCACTTTGATCGAATTGATGGTGCTGATGTGAGCTCCCTAATCTTGCAAAGAGTAGCGGTTAACCAAGCTGTTCAGCAAAGCTACAATCAAATCGACCAAAGTACGATGAATTTAGGGGCCTTAGCAGCGGCCAATCAGGTGGTGACAGCGATTGAAGCAGTAGCTGACCCGGATCTTTTTCGGATTGCTGAACCAGCAGATGATACTACGGCTGTAGCAGGAAAAGTGGTAGTCGAACCAGCAGCGAAGTCGCTGATTAGCGACTCTACAAAATTAAAGGACTTGGATTTTGATGAAGTTAAGGTGCCAAGGTCACAAAAGACTGATGCAAGTGTTGAAGATCAAAACGATGTAACAGTTACAAAAATTGTCTTGCCAGAAACGTACAATGGCCAGCCGAAAGCTGTGGTTAGTCAAGTTGACCAGGCGGTTGCTTTGCAGACAGACTCGTCGGTAAAACAACAACTGCCAGGAACTGATCATGCCATTCGCGGCGCATGGTGGCGGTTAATGACAGTTCTCTTGCTTTCATGGTTAGTGGTGGTCGTTTTTGGCCAGAAGCTATATCAAAAATTGCAAAAGAAGTTCCAGTAAACGAATTGTAACTAGGTAAAAAGTTTTTGAATGCAACTGCCAATTAGTGTTTTTACTATCAGACACTTTAGGCTAAAGAGTTCAATTGACCAATTGGTCAATTGGGCTTTTTTATTTTGTTTGAAAAGAATTGCTGGGAGAGGCTTTATTTCTGAAATTGCTGTGCTATAATTGGTGGCTGATGACAATTTGGAAAGGAAAAGTATACTAATTGGACTAGTATACAGGTAACGCATATGCCAGCAGTATTTATGCGGCGAGCACAGGCTCGTGATGTCTCTGAAATCGTCACGATTTTGCAGACCGCCAAAGGTTATTTGAAGGAACAGGGGATTGACCAATGGCAATCCGATTATCCAAATGAAGCCACAGTACAAGCGGACCTCGATGCACAACAAGGTTTTGTCTTGGTGGTTGATGATCGGGTTGCGGGTTATGCCGCTGCTTTTGAAGGGGAAGACCCATTATATACAGATATTTATGATGGGCAATGGGCCGATAGTGGTCACTCCCACGATTATGCTTCGTTGCATCGGGTAGCAATGTCCGATGATTTCCGGGGCCAACGGTTAACGCCGCGCTTCTTTACAGCATTGATTTCATTTTTCTATGCTCGCGGGGCACGCGACTTCCGGATTGATACCCACCCGGGCAATATGCCAATGCAAAAAGTAATTGCCAATAACGGCTTTGAAAAGCGTGGTTCAATTCACATGATGGAAGCAGATCACATTTCAACGGAACGTTGGGCATACCAACTCATTATTAATGATTAATAAAAAGGTTATCAGCAAACAGCTGATAACCTTTTTTATAATCTCGATTTAAAATTGTCTGTTTAAATTAGGGTTAGTCCTTATTCTTGTAGGGCTTGCATGGCCAAGTGGTGTGGCCCAAGATTTTTACGGTCTGGCACCCAGGTGAAAAAGGTTAGTTCTGGCTTTGGTAGCAGTGCAAAAATTAAGTCGACTTCTTTTTGATAATGCTTGGCATATTGTTTTTGGAGTGAAGAAACGAGAATTTTAGAATCTGAAACAACCTCTAAAATGGGGGCGGTTTTCAATTGGTCCAGCTCTAATTTGATGGCCCAAATCAATGCTAAAAATTCTGCCCCATGGTTACTTTGGCAGTCGGCTAGTCGCGTTTTTTCTTGTCTTTGTTGACCGTTTTGAACTAAGACTAGTCCCGCACTAGCGCGGTGACTATCACTTTGATAGGCGGCATCGATGGCTAATCGCATGACGTTTTTGTTCCTCACTCTTTTTCTTTAATTCTAACGATACCAGAATGCGGCAGTAAATGGTAAAATAAAAGATGTCTAGATAAGCTGAAGGAGAATTTTTATGGGTGTAACACGTGGTTTTTACCAACCCAAAACAGATGGAAATAAAATCTTTTGGATTTTATGGTCTTCTGTCCTATTGAGGAGCCCCATTTGGGCGAGTGAACTTTTTTATAATTTGAACTTTCGCTGGCTGGCCTTTACCCTGTTCATTATTCTGGTCGGGGTTTTGACTTGGTTCCGCCGGCAAATGCGTTTGACCGGAACAACTTTGGAGATTACCCGTGCCTTGCGTTTACGCCAAGAAACGGTTGATTTGTCTGCCAGTGATGTGACTTGGTCAATTGAAAAGAAATGGTTAACCCTAACGGTTGCTGGAAAAACACGGCGTTTTTCTCTTAACAAAAAGTTAGCTGCTGCCTTGAAAGGAATCGCCTAAATGGCTGCAGAAGAGCAAATCACATTGACGATTGACCAAGAAAGTGGTCGTTTGGATGCCGTTTTGGGTCAAGCTAATTTGCCATACTCGCGGTCAACCTTATCTGCTTGGATTAAAGATGGCGCGGTATTGGTTAACGATAAGAAGGTTAAGCGTTCTTATACCGTGAAGGCCGGTGATGTCATTACGATTAACCCACCGGCTGTTCAAGAAACCGCCCTGGAGGCCGAAAACATTCCGCTAGACATTGTCTATGAAGATGATGATCTCTTGGTGGTCAATAAGCCGCAGGGGATGGTGGTTCACCCAGCTCCGGGACATTTCGGGGGCACCTTGGTCAACGCCTTGATGTATCACGCACCGCTTTCAACGATTAACGGAGAATTCCGTCCAGGAATTGTCCACCGAATTGACCGTGATACATCCGGTTTGTTGATGGTGGCTAAAAATGATCAGGCCCATCACGCTTTAGCCGAAGAGCTGAAGGCCCATAAGACTCAGCGAATTTACTATGCCTTGGTTAAGGGAAACTTTAACGAAAATGAAGGAACGGTTGATGCACCAATTGGTCGTCATCCAAAGGACCGTAAGAAGCAGGCCGTCGTTGCTGGTGGCCGCGATGCCGTGACCCATTTTAAGGTTTTGGAACGCTTTAATGGTTACACATTACTGCAGTTGGCCTTGGAAACGGGTCGGACGCATCAAATTCGTGTTCACTTGGCCTACATCGGCCATCCGGTCGTGGGGGACGCCGTTTATGGCCACCAAGACCGCATTGTGAATATTAAATTACCGGGTCAATTGCTGCATGCCAAGACTTTAGTTCTGACGCAGCCAACGACTCATGAAGAATTACGTTTTGATTCAGAATTGCCCGACTTATTTGAAAAAGTCTTAGAAGGGCTGCGGGCTAACCAGGCAGGAAAGCTCGATAACTAATTGCAAAAAGACGGTCATGACCGTTTAGAAAGGATTCTTGATGGCAAATAAAGTTGTTTTAGACCAAGACTCAATGCAACGTGCTTTGACGCGAATCACTTATGAAATTTTGGAACGAAATAAGGGTGGTCAAAACCTGATTCTAGTTGGAATTAAAACGCGGGGCGAATATTTGGCCCACCGAATTGCGGACCGACTGGAACAGTTGGAACAGGTACAAATTCCAGTGATGGCCATTGATGTCACGAATTATCGTGATGATCATTTGGATGCCAAGGATGATTTGGGCCTTGAACCAGATGAAAAGTTGAACATTGCCAACCAAAACATTGTCTTGGTTGATGATGTTTTGTTTACTGGCCGAACAACTCGGGCCGCCTTGGACGCCTTGATTCAAATTGGCCGTCCCCAAGCGATTGCTTTGGCAGTTTTGGTTGACCGTGGTCACCGTGAACTACCAATTCGGGCGGACTTTGTTGGTAAGAACATTCCAACGGCCCAGAATGAAAAGATTAAGGTCAAGGTTAAGGAATTTGACGGTGAAGATTCTGTTGAAATCGTTCACTAGCATTGTCCTGGTTACTTGGCTTCCCCGCCTTTGAATCGGTATTGGGGTAATATTGGGCTTAAAGTTCAAATTAAAATGAGTGAGAAGGGATTATATGGAACGGCATCTTATCTTAGAAGATGGTACAGTTTTTTCTGGCCAAGGATTTGGCGCTCCGGCAACAACCTTTGGTGAAATCATTTTTGATACAGCGACATCTGGTTATCAAGAGACCATCACAAATCCAATTTACGATGGTCAAATGATTGTTTTTGCGATGCCCGTTGTTGGTGCCGATGGAATTCACGCGGAGGCATATGAATCGACGGCTCCGACTGTGCGTGGGGTAATTGTCCATGATTTGGCGGAGGTCTCAACCAACCGGCAACGACGGATGAATTTGGACCGTTTTTTACAGCATCATAATATTCCCGGTCTTTATGAGGTCGATACGCGTAAGTTAATCCGTCATCTCCGTGAAACTGGTCCACAGAAGGCCACGATTGTTGATGTGGTTGATGACCATGCGGTTGACCAACTGGTCGCTACGGTTTTGACCAATAAGCAGGTACAAAATACGGCGACACCAAAGGCCTATGCTAATCCTGGCCATGGTTTTCATATCATCGTGATTGATTTTGGTTTAAAAAATGGAATTTTACGGGTTCTGGGTGACTATGACGCGAACGTCACGGTTTTGCCTTACACCACGACGGTTGATGAGGTCTTAACCCTTGATCCAGACGGCATTATCTTGTCGACTGGTCCTGGAAACCCTGAAGATTTGCCAGATTCTGTGCTGACTTTGATTCGAGTTTTGCAGACCAAGGTGCCATTATTAGGAATTGGTCTGGGGCACGAGTTGCTTGCTTTAACCAATGGGGCGGCCTTGCAGGCTTTGCCAGCCGAATACCACGGGATGAACCACCCAATTCAAGAAATTATTTCCCAACAAATTTTTTACGCTCGGCAGGGACGGGGTTATGTCATCGATATGGATTCGTTGGATAACAAGAAGCTCTTTGTGACTCACCGAGACTTGGTGGATAACTCCGCTCAGGGTATTCGTTTACGAGACTATCCGGCCTTTTCGGTTCAGTTTTTCCCAGATGGGGCACCGGGACCGTTAGAGGCTAACGGCATTTTCGCAGACTTTTTTGAAACGGTAGCAGATTATGTACAAAAAAATAACTGAAACACCGGTTGAAAAAGTATTGTTTATCGGTGGTGGCGAAACAGACTTTGGCCTGCAGGGTGAAAGTGATGCCGCAATTTATCAAGTCCTGCCAATTTTGAATGGACTTGGTTATACAATCACAGTGGTTGATGATAACCCGTATTCACTGGCATTAGAATCGCCAGCGGCTACCGGGATTTTAAAGACCCTAACTGTGGCCAATATTAAAAAAATTATTCAAGATCAGCAGATTGATGCTGTTTACCCACTTTTTGGTGGCATTCGAGCTATTCGCTTGTGGGACCAAGTGGTGGCTGAATGGCGGCTGGAAGATGGTCAGATTCCGCAAAGTTTAGGCCTCGCAGCTGCTGACTTACATCAAATTAACAACGGGACCCAGCTGTTTCAGCGCTTAGATGAAGCAGGCTTAGGGGTAACCGCCTCGGCCGTCATTCAGACGCAAGATGAAGCCAATGAGTTACTCCGTGAATTGGAATTGCCGCTGGTTGTCCGGGCTCAAAAGCCCATCCAAGGAACAACACGACAAATTGTTGACCGTTTGGATGACTTTGACCGAGTGGTTCAGCAGGTAATGGATCAGTCATTAACCAATGAGGTTTTGATTGCTAAGGCAATCAATGGTTTGAAGGAAATTTCTGTCTTAGTTGTCCGCGACCGCGATGGCAACTGCCTGCAGGTTGGGGCAGCCGAAGATATGGACCCAATTGGAATCCATACGGCTGATTCTTTGTCCGTGGCACCGGTGCTAACCATTTCAGATCCGGTGATGCAAAAAATGCGGGCCCAAGCCTTTTTGATTGCCAATATGATTGGCCTAAAAGGGGTCATGCACGTCCAGTTTGCTTATGACGAAAAGACTGGCAAAATCTATGTCATCAAGGTTTCTCCTTATTTGGACCAATTGGCTAACCGGATGGCTGTCATGACGGGTTATCCCGTGATGCTGGTTGCTGCGCAGCTGGCAATGGGCATTCGTTTGACTAATGTCTACCTACCAAATGCCTTTCACCAGAAGACGGCGATTATGGAGCCGGTGATGGACCATATTGTCGTTAAGTTGCCGGTCTTTCCATTTGGGGACTTAGACGCCTCCAACATCACGGTTAACCGGCAATTGAATTCTGTTCAGAAGTCGGTCGGGTCCGCCCTCGGGTTTGGCCGGACGTTTGTCGAAGCCATGGAAAAGGCGATTCGGTCGGCGCACTTTAACAACCGGTCGTTTTCACCAAAGTATATGGCGGATGTTTCTGATGATGAGTTAATCCAGCAGTTGATTCACCCTCAAGATAACCGGGTTTTGCTGCTGATTGAAGCACTTCGTCGCGGTTATGAGGTTGACGAATTAGCGGAATTGACTAACATTGATGAATTTTATTTTTATCAGTTGAAACGACTGATTGAGATTGAACGTTCGGTTGATCAAAGTAACAAGGATGCTCAGTCACTGCGAATGGCTAAGAAGTCAGGGTTTTCGGATGGTTTAATTGCCCGCTTTTGGGATACAGACTTTCAAGAAGTGCGTCAATTAGCTCGGTCTCACGATGTGATACCAACTTATAAGGCGCTCGAACCTTCGGCCGGAGAATTTCCAGAGCATGAGCGGCAATTCTTTGCCACATTTGAGGAAGAAAATGAGTCGGAACCAGTTGATAACCAATCAGTTTTGATTATCGGTCCGGGAGCCTTTCGAATGGGTGATGGGGTCTCAGCGGGCTACATGACGAGTATTACCTTGTCAGAGTTGCATCGCTTGGATTATCAAACGATTATCATGAATAACAACGCTGCTGATTCGACTCTGTTACCACATTTGTCGGATAAGCAGTATCTGGAACCGCTGGAAACTTCCGATGTGATGTCCGTTGTTGATTTGGAAAAGCCACACGCCATCTTAGTACCGGGAAACCGGAAAAAGTTGATTGCGGCTTTGACCGATTTGAATCAAAACGTGATTGTCTTTCCGAAAGAAAAGCACCATCCAGCAAGACCAGAAGCTGGTCAGTCTGAATTTTGCCTAAATTTCTTTTATGATGGACAAACGAAGCATCCATTGGTGATTTTGCAACAGCGGCCAGGTGAAAGCCGACTGTTGAAGCAAAAAATCAATTCTGACTTTATTGACGACTTAGACTTGTCTAGCCCAGGTTTGTATCAAGTCATTTGGCGAGCAGATATTGATACTTGGGTTGACCAAGTCTCCCTGCCTAATTTGACAGTTGATACCTGGTTACGGCCAATGCCATATGGGCATATTGCTTACCTGACGAAGGCGCTTGGCATGCCGCTTGGCCGGATGGTTGTCCGGGCTTGGGTTGACAAGTTAAACGAGGCTGATCGAAAGTTCTTGGCAAAGATGGCCGCTAACCATGAAGGGGCATCACTGGCGATGGTGACTTCAGACACGGATTACGCTTTGCACCTGCAGCCGGACAAGTCATTAGACATGACCCGGTTTGAAATGGGGGCCAAGTTAGTCCCATTTGAAAGTGAGCAAGCTGATGGGGAAAAGTAATCAATACGATACGGTAATCTTATACGGCCTGATGCTGCAAGAGGATGCTTCTGGTAATTACCAGGTAAAAAAGGACAGTAGTCCACACCCCTGGCGGATTGGTAAGCACACCAAGGGCAAATTAATTGGTCCGGGACAAATTTTTTTGACCGAGCAAAATCAACGGGTTTTGCTGGTCAAGACGGAACCACTCTCCTTTAAAAAGCGTCACGACTACCAGCCAATGAGTCGGTTTACCAGTGAGACGCTCTCATTAGAACAATTTGAATGATAAAAGCATAATAAAAAGGACCTGCTTGCAGGTCCTTTTTTAGTTCAAATCATATTTACGGTTAACGTTAAAGAAAAAGAGCAAACCGTTTAAAGCGATGATGGCAGCCGAGACTAAGAAGATTGCCCGGTAATCAAAGAGGTTGGCAACGGCAGCCCCAAGCATTGGGCCCATCACGGAACCAACCGCCTGGAAAGATTGGTTATAAGAAAAGACTCGTGAAACCATTCCCTCGGGGGAGTTTCTCGTCAACAACGTTTGAATGGATGGCAACATCGTTGAATCCGAAATTCCAACCGCAAAACGTAGAAGAATCAAAAAGACAATTGAGGTAACAAAGGCGGTTGGTACGAAAGCCAAAACGGCCATCACAAAGCCGGCTTGAATGAGATATTTGGTCCCAATTTTATCGCCTAAGCGACCAAAGACTGGTGCAAAAATCACGGTTGCTAGACCAGGCATGGAAGCTACAATCCCAGCGAAGAAGGTGACGCTACCATGGTTATGGAGAACTTCCCGGACAAACAGAGAGACAATCGGACTAATTGACATGTTAACCGTTTGAATCAGCATCGTCGTGATAAAGAGGGAAACGAGTAATGGCTTTTTTGGCAAAGTTTTCCAGGTCACATTTGCCTGCTTTTTTTGAGCGACAACGGGATCGACCTTATGCTCCGTAACAAAGAGCCAGATAAAGATGAAAACAACTAAGAAGATGACACCGGTTAGATGAAAGAGGGTTCGATAGGAAACGACGGTTGCCATCGCACCACCGAACAGAGGACCAATGAGCTGTCCACCGGTAAAGCCAGTGACGATGACGCCCAGTGCCCGGCCAACGGATTCCTTTGGCGTTTGTGTGGCAATCAGCGCATTGGCGTTTGAAACGAAACCACCTAAGGCTCCTTGGATTGCCCGTAGGGCTAACAGTTCCCAAACGTTTTGAATGAAGCCCATCAAAAACAGACTAACGGATAGCCCTAAGGCTGCCCGCATCATCATTAGCTTGCGGCCCTTCGTGTCAGCGACTTTACCCCAAATGGGTGAGACAAAGGCGGTTACCAAAAAGTTAATGGCAAAGGCGGCGCCAGAGTAAAAGGTTAATTCTGTTTTGGAAAAATTACCCAGAGTGTCGATGTAAAGCGGCATGAAGGGTAAAACTTCTGAAAAGGCGATTCCAGTCATGAAAACGGCAATCCAGACAATCCAGACATTGCGTTTCCAACTATTTTCATCTTGATCGGTGTCGGTCATTTAGTGCCTCCTGAAATGAGAGAATTTTAATATGCTAAAGAGATAGTTTACTACTTTTTTTTAGAATATGCACGAAAGCAATATATCATTTTGATGTACAAAGACATATTTGTGAAAAATAGTATTGATATTGCTGAAAATGCCGTTCTGGAGGCAAAAAACTTGTTCAGAATGTTAAACTACACTATAATAGAAAGTACCTAAATTCGTTTCATAATGCGTTGCCAAGCTGGGTGACTGTTTTCTTACGCCTAGGCTGCTGCTAGGCTATTTTTGATTAAAGGAAGGTTGGTGCGATGCCTAAGTATCACGAATATACAGCCAATCAAGTGTTAGACATGGTCAAGGGTTATTTGCCGGATGACCAAGTAGTTCAGGTGCAAGCTGCCTATGATTGGGCAAAGAATTTGCATGCTAAGCAGCGCCGCCATTCGGGTGAACCCTACATTATTCATCCAATTCAAGTGGCTGGGATTTTAGCCGAACTAAAGATGGATGGACCAACTATCGTTGCTGGTTTTCTGCACGACATCGTGGAAGACACACCGGTTAGTTTGGAAGACGTCACGGAACACTTTGACCCGGTCGTCGCCCGGATTGTCGATGGCGTGACGAAGATTTCCAAAATTAAGTACCAAGATTCCAAGGTGCAACTAGCCGAAAATCACCGCAAGTTGCTTTTGGCGATGGCCAAAGATATCCGCGTGATTATTGTCAAATTGGCCGATCGTCTGCATAATATGCGCACATTGGATGCTTTACGTCCTGAAAAGCAGCGGCGGATTGCCCATGAAACTTTGTCCATCTACGCGCCACTAGCCGACCGGCTGGGAATTTCTGCCATCAAATGGGAACTAGAAGACCTCTCTTTGGCCGTGTTGGAACCTGATGCCTATCACAAGATTGCCGGCCTAATGGACATGAAGCGTGACGAGCGCATCAAGTCAATCCAGGTCGCTGTCGATAAGATTGAGGATAGCATCCATGAATTAGGATTGGAAAACGTCGTTGTTTACGGTCGTCCTAAGCACATCTATTCAATTTATCGCAAATTAGTTGACAAGCATAAGTCGTTTGGCGAAATTTATGACTTGTCGGCTATCCGAGTTTTGACCAATTCAATTCCGGATACCTATGCCGTTTTGGGGGCCATTCACGCCCACTGGACGCCAATTCCAGGCCGCTTTAAGGACTATATTGCTTTGCCAAAGCCAAACGGCTATCAGTCACTGCACACGACGGTGATTGGCCCTTCTGGTCGACCTTTAGAAGTGCAAATTCGGACCCACGCGATGCACCAAGTGGCGGAATACGGGGTTGCGGCCCACTGGGCCTATAAGCAACATCACGGCACATCGAACCAGTCCGCGGATGTAGAAGACCAAAACGAACGCGCTCTAAACGTGATTCAAGGAATTTTGGAACTGCAGGAATCCGCAACAGATGCCCAAGACTTTATGGATTCCGTCCAGGCCGACCTCTTTGTCGACCGGGTCTATGCTTTTTCACCCGCTGGCGACGTCTATGAGTTGCCAAAGGGGGCTGGTCCACTTGATATGGCCTTTGCCATTCACTCAAACGTCGGCATTAAAACGACTGGGGCGAAGGCGAACGGTCGGATTGTGCCGCTCGATTATAAGATCCAAAACGGCGACATTATGGAAATCCTAACGAGTTCAAACGCCACTCCTTCACGGGACTGGTTAGACCTCGTTTCAACGCGAAAAGCCCGGCATAAGATTAAGCATTTCTTGAAAACCCAGGACCGCGAGGACAATATTCAAAATGGTTTGGATGCCATCTCGCAGGCCTTGATTGATGCCCACTTTAACCCGGCCGATTTCTTAACCGACGACCAAATTACCGCGGTGGCAGAAGCAATGCAGGCTGGGACACGAGAGGATTTGTTGGCCGCCGTTGGTTATGGTGACATTTCTCGCTTGGGCGTTGCTAAGGAATTAACCCGCCATGTTCGTGAACAGCAAGAAGCTGCGCAAGCTGAAGAGCTGCAAAAGAGCATGCTCGAAAATGGTCAGGCGATTAAAAAAGAGCCACAGGTGCCAAAGCAAAAGGCACGTGACCGTGATAAGCAGTCGGACGTGGTCATTGCCGGTGTGGATAACTTACTTGTCCGCCTCTCTGGCTGCTGCACGCCTGTACCAGGTGATCCGGTGACGGGCTATATTTCACAGGGACGTGGAATTGCCGTTCACCGCTTTGATTGCCCAAACATTCATGCGGCTCAGCAAAACGGCCGTCGCCTAGTTGACGTCGTTTGGGCCGATGAAAACGGTCAGCGCCCCGACTACACCGCCGATTTAACCATTCATGCGGAAAACGAACCTGGTATCTTAAATGCCATTCTACGGTCGTTAAATGCCCGGACTCGTTTCATTAAGGGCATTAATGGTCACGTAACGAAGGGCGGCATGGTGCAGGTTCAGGCTTCGATTGGTGTATCAAATGTGGCCCAGTTAAATGGCATCATCGATTCCTTATCATCTGACCGGTCGGTTTATGATGTTAAGCGAACGATTCACTAATTGGTAGCGACTGAAAATCTTTCAAACAACAGCAAAAAAGCGAACAACTGTCTCAGACAGCTGCTCGCTTTTTATTTTGTTATCAATTAATTTTTACGACCAAACCAGTAAACCAGTCCAAAGGGAATCGTGGACTCGGTTCCAGCAAAGATTCGACCGATATTGTTGCGGTGGCGGTAAAAGACAAAAACCGTCAAAACAATGGCAACGATTGATAAGATGATGTCTTGGTAATAGAAGACGGACATCACGGTCGCAAAACTAAAGCCAACCATTGAGGCAACCGAAACCATTGAAAAGAGAATTAAGCAGGTGATGAAAACGGCACAGACCATTAAGAAGAGTGGCGTGTTGTAAACCGAAAGAACACCGGCTGAGGTTGCCACGGCCTTACCACCCTTGAAGCCAATCCAAATTGAGAAGGTGTGACCGAGGATAGCGGCTAAACCAACGAGCATGACGTTCACGTGTTCCCAACCAAAGATAGTTGGTAAGAGAGCGGCCAAGGCTCCCTTGAAGATATCCATGAATAAGACGATGGTACCAGGAACTGGTCCAAGAATTCGAAAGGCGTTGGTGGTACCAATGTTACCGGAACCTTCAGTCCGGATGTCTTTATGGTAGAAAAGTTTTCCTAACCAATATCCTGGCATCAATGACCCTAAGAGGTAGGCCAAGACCAAGATGAAAATGATTTTGATCATGAGAATTTAAACTCCTTTAAGTAAACAAGAAACAGCAATATTTATTCTACCATAGGATTTTATTTTGACTAGGTTAATCTTACTACCATGACTGAAAATGTGCCCGATATTATTTTTGCTGGTCTGGCAAAGTTTCATTTTTCCTATTGTCAGTTTGAAAATTTTAATCTATGATAATTATTGATTGTCTAACATGAACCGAGGAGATAGTTGGTTGATGTTTAGATGAAATGACGATTAAGGAAGAAGACCGTGGCAAAGCAAACACACTACGACTCAGATTCAATTAAAATCCTCGAAGGGCTAGAAGCCGTCCGCAAGCGACCTGGAATGTACATTGGTTCGACGGATGGACGAGGACTCCACCACTTGGTCTATGAAATTGTTGACAACGCTGTCGATGAAGCATTGGGTGGCTTTGGAAACGATATTCGGGTCACAATTGAAGAAAATAATGCCATTACTGTTCAAGATTTTGGGCGGGGGATGCCAGTGGGAATGCACTCATCTGGAAAACCAACGCCAGAAGTTATCTTGACTGTTCTGCACGCCGGTGGAAAGTTTGGCCAGGGAGGCTATGCTACTTCTGGAGGTTTGCACGGGGTTGGTTCTTCCGTGGTCAATGCCCTATCTGAAAACTTGAAGGTGACGATTGTTCGCGATGGTCACCGTTTTGAAGAGACTTTTGAAAATGGTGGAAAGCCAGTCGGGACGTTGATTGATTTGGGCGCTACCAAAGACAGTACCGGTACAACGGTGACCTTTAAGCCGGATGCAAGCATCTTTTCAACGACGGTCTTTAAGTTTGATACCCTAGCAGAACGCTTGCGTGAAGCAGCCTTCTTGATGTCTGGGGTTAAGTTCACTTTGACTGACAAACGAGTTGACCCAGTTCATGAAGAGGTTTACCACTACGAACATGGTCTGCAATCATTTGTTGGCTTCTTAAACGAAGAGAAGGAAGCCCTCGGTCCAGTAATGACCTTTGAAGGAACGCAAGACGGTATCTTGGTTGATGTGGCGGCTCAATATAACGATGGTTATTCTGAAACGCTGTTGTCCTTTGTTAACAACGTTCGGACACAGGATGGTGGAACCCATGAAATGGGCTTCCGCTCTGCTTGGACGAAGGCCTTTAACGAATATGCCCGTCGGGTCAACTTGTTAAAGGAAAAAGATAAAAACTTGGAAGGGTCAGACGTCCGTGAAGGTTTGTCGGCCGTGATTTCTTTGCGTGTGCCAGAAAAACTGCTTCAGTTTGAAGGGCAGACTAAGGACAAGTTAGGAACGACCGAAGCCAGAGCTGCCGTTGATGGCGTGGTGAATGAAACGCTGTCACGGTTCTTGCTTGAAAATGGGGACTTTGGTCAAAAGATTGTCCGCAAGGCGTTGCGCGCTCGGGAAGCCAGAGAGGCAGCCCGTAAGGCCCGTGAGGAATCCCGGACTGGTAAGTCAAAGGGAAAGCGCGATCGCTTGCTTTCTGGTAAGTTGGCGCCAGCACAATCAAAGAATGCCGATAAAAACGAATTGTTTTTGGTCGAGGGTGATTCGGCCGGCGGTTCGGCTAAGCAAGGTCGTGACCGTAAGTTCCAGGCCATCTTGCCTTTGCGTGGGAAGGTCTTGAATACACAGAAGGCCAAGCTGGCTGACATTTTGAAAAATGAGGAATTATCAACACTGATTTATGCCATCGGTGCTGGTGTTGGTCCTGACTTTAATTTGAAGAATGCCGCATTTGATAAAATCATTATCATGACCGATGCCGATGATGATGGAGCTCACATTCAAACCTTACTTTTGACTTTCTTCTATAAGTACATGCGCCCCTTGATTGAGGATGGCCGAGTTTACATTGCTTTGCCACCACTCTACCGGGTTAAGTACCGTGGTAAAAAAGATGATGATTTTGCTTGGACCAACGATGAATTGGCACAAGTAACATCAAAGTCAAAGACTAAGTATGAATTAACGCGATTCAAGGGGTTAGGTGAAATGAATGCTCCTTTGCTTTGGGAAACAACGATGGATCCAGAGGCACGGACATTGATTCGCGTTAAGATTGATGATGCCGTTTTGGCTGAAAAGCGCGTGACTACTTTGATGGGTGATAAAGTTGACCCACGTCGCCAATGGATTGAAAGCAACGTTCAATTTACCCTAGAAGAAGATGGGTCAATCTTGGACAATGTTGCCGGTGGTGATGAAGCCAACGCTCAAGTCTTTGAACAGGCGATGGCTGGTCAACAACCAGCAGATGATGCCGATGGGGCCGACGAAAAGCAGGCTGCTAGTTCAAAAAAGAAACAATCGACAAATGGTGCCGCTGATGATGAATCAGCCGCTGACCACTTTGAAAATTTGGATTTGTTCAAAAAAAATTATTAGGAAAGGTTGGGGATTGTCGTTATGGCAGACCGCATTACAGAGCTTTCACTGGAAGCTGTGATGGGGGAGCGTTTTGGTCGATATTCGAAATATATCATCCAAGAACGAGCTCTTCCAGATATTCGCGATGGCTTGAAGCCGGTCCAACGGCGGATTTTGTACGCCATGGACCAGGATTCAAACACCTATGACCATCCATACCGTAAGTCGGCTAAGTCAGTCGGAAACGTCATGGGTAACTTCCACCCCCACGGGGATTCCTCAATTTATGAGGCGATGGTTCGTTTGTCGCAGGATTGGAAGGTCCGCGAACCATTAATCGATATGAACGGGAACAATGGTTCAATCGATAACGATCCAGCTGCCGCGATGCGGTATACGGAATCACGGTTGACCAAGCTGTCTGGTGAAATCTTAAAGGATTTGGCCCAAGACACGGTCGAAATGGTTTTGAACTTTGATGATACGACTTATGAACCAACAGTCTTACCATCACGAGTGCCCAACCTCTTTGTTAACGGGGCCACGGGGATCTCTGCTGGTTATGCCACGGATATTCCACCGCACAACCTAAAAGAAATCAACCAGGCCTTGGTTTACTTGCTTGACCATCCCGATGCTTCTTTGTCAGCGTTGATGAAGTACGTTAAGGGACCAGATTTTCCAACTGGTGGTATCATCCAGGGAATTGATGGGATTAAGCAGGCCTATGAAACGGGTCGTGGCCGGGTTGTTGTTCGGGCCAAGACAGAAGTCTCAGACCTTAAGGGTGGCAAGCAAAAAATTGAGATTACAGAACTACCTTATGAGGTGGTTAAGTCAACCTTGGTTGCTAAGATTGATGCCATCCGCGTCAATAAGGAAGTTGCCGGCATCACGGAAGTTCGTGATGAATCGGACCGTGAAGGAATGTCGATTGTCATTGAATTGGCTCGCGATGCCTCTGCTGATGGCATTTTGACTTATTTGTTCAAGAAGACTGATTTGCAGATCTCTTATAACTTCAATATGGTGGCCATCCACGATCAACGCCCAGTTTTGGTAACGTTGAAGGATGGTTTGCAGGCCTTTATCGATTTCCGTAAGGAAGTGGTTTTGAAGCGGTCGGCCTATGATTTGAAGAAGGCCCAGGCCCGTCAGCACATTGTCGAAGGGCTAATTCGGATGTTGTCCATCCTGGATGAAGTGGTGGCAACAATCCGGGCGTCAAAGAACCGCAAGGACGCCACGGAAAATTTGGTTGACCAGTATGACTTTACCAAGGAACAGGCAGAAGCCATTGTGGCCTTGCAGTTGTACCGCTTGACCAATACCGATGTGACACAGTTGGAAGACGAGCACAAGGCTTTGGCCGAAAAAATTGCGGCTTTGCAAAAGATTTTGAACGAAGAAGAAGCCTTACATGAAGTCATCCGGACAGAGTTAAAGGCAATTACCAAGGAATATGCAACGCCACGGTTGACGGTGATCGAAGACGAAATTGAGTCTTTGGTCATCGATACGGCGGTGACGGTACCAGATGAAGATGTGCGCATCTTGGTCTCAAGGAATGGTTATGCCAAGCGGTCATCGCTTCGGTCATACAAGGCCTCAGCTGCTGACAATGGCTTGGCCGATGATGACCCAATCATCTTGAACCAAACGGCCAACACAACGCAGCATCTCTTGCTCTTTACCAACTTGGGGAACTTGATTTATCGACCAATCTTTGAATTGGAAGAGTACAAGTGGAAGGAACCGGGTGAGCATTTCTCCCAGGCCCTATCAAATTGGGATAGTCAAGAAAGCATTATCGAAGCCTTTGTTATCGATGATGTTGATAGTGAGGCGAACTTCTTGTTGGCCTCAAACGACGGCTTTATCAAGCAAAGCCAAATTAAAGACCTCGTACCAAAGTCTTACAAGAAGAAGTCCGCAGTGGTGATGAAGCTCAAGACGGCTGATTCTCGGGTAGTGACCGCTCAGCCAATTACGAATCAGACCGAGGTCATGGTGCTGGCCAAGACCGGTTTGGCATTACGCTTTGCCTTGGATGACGTGCCAGTTGTTGGTGCTCGAACGGCCGGGGTGAAGGCGATTAAGTTGGGCGATGATGACCAGGTTGTCAACGTTTTGGCCTTGGCTGCGACGGATAAGTACCTGGCTTTGGTCACCAATCAGGGAACCTTTAAGTATAGTGCCATTGATGAAATTTCTGTTGGGCACCGTGCTAACAAGGGGATGCAGGTTCTTAGCCCCCGCAAGACGGTTGAATATCACATTACGGCCGCCACGGCGCTTGGTGCTGACCAGGCAGCTCTGCGGATTGAAACCGACCGGTTGAAGACTTTTGACATTCAATTGGCTGATCACAGCGTGTCAAGTCGAACCAGCAACGGACAAAACCTGATTGACGTTAAAAGTGATGGCCAAGCAGTCGCCATTTTCCCATTAAATTTGCAGGAAAATGACTAGGCAAAATGAGTCAATTCGGGTTACAATCAATGTAATGAACACCGCTACAAATGCGGACTAGAGGAGTTAAAAACATGGCAAAAATTCAAGTTTTTGGACACAAGAACCCTGATACAGATACTGTTGCTTCTGCAATGGGCGCTGCTGATTTGTTGGCACAACAAGGCCTTGAAACGCAGGCAGTTGCTCAGGGAAAGCCAAATGCTGAAACACAATTTGCATTGGACCACTTTGGCCTGGAAGCCTTACCAGTGATCGACAAGGCCGAAACAGAAGAAGTTGTCTTGGTTGACCACAACGAAGCTGCTCAATCAGTTGATAACTTGGCAGATGTTCAAGTTTACGGCATCTATGATCACCACAAGTTTTCATTTGAAAACGCCACCCCTTTGTACATTACGGCTAAGCCATGGGGTTCTGTTTCAACAATCTTGTACTTTGAATACAAGCAAGCTGGCTTGACGATTCCTGCTAAGGTAGCTGGAATGTTGGCTTCTGGTTTGATTTCAGATACTTTGTTGTTGAAGAGCCCAACCACAACTGATGTTGACCGTCAGGCTTTGCCAGAATTGGCTAAGATTGCTGGGATTGATGACTTGGAAGCATACGGTTTGGCCATGTTGAAGGCTGGAACTGATTTGTCAACGCGGACAGATGAAGAATTGTTGGAAGGGGATGCGAAGTCCTTTACCATGGGTTCACATGAATTCCGGATTGGCCAAGTTAACACAGTTGATATTGATGATGTTTTGGCTCGTCAAGCAGGTTTGGAAGAAGCAATCAAGGCTGCTGGTTACGAAGACTTCTTGTTTGTGATTACTGATATCTTGAACTCAAACTCAAAGGGACTTTACATCGGTGATGCACCTGAAGCCATCGAAGCTGCCTTTGGTCAAAAGTTGACGAACAATGTAATCGACTTGCCAGGTGTGGTTTCACGAAAGAAGCAAGTTGTGCCACCATTGCAGGGTCAGTTCTAATAACTTGACTTTGTGTCGATTTCGTTAAGAAAATCTTAAAATTGGGCTTTACAGCCGCTTGAAATCTATGTATAATATTTACTTGTATTGACAAGCAAATAAATTTTTATAAAAAAATCTAACACTGAGGAGCAGGGAATATGCGTATTCATGTCGTATTAGGCAATGATGAAACTGGAGAGCGTATTTACTTGACGTCAAAGAACCGTCGTAATACGCCTGATCGTTTGGAGTTGAAGAAGTACTCACCAAAACTTCGTAAAGTGGTAACATTCAAGGAGATTAAGTAATGGCTAAGAAATCAAAGATTGCAAAGGCAAAGCAACGTGAAGCTTTGGTAGCAAAGTATGCTGACAAGCGTGCTGCTTTGAAGGCTGCAGGTGATTACATCGGTTTGGCAGCTTTGCCAAAGGATTCATCACCAGTTCGTGTCCACAACCGTGACCAAATCGATGGTCGCCCTCACGGATACATGCGTGAATTTGGTATGTCACGTCTTAACTTCCGTCAATTAGCTCACAAGGGCCAGATTCCTGGTGTTCGTAAGGCTTCTTGGTAAGTTGAAATACCACGAAAAACCACAGCATTGCTGTGGTTTTTTTCTTTGGGCTGCTAACCTTGCTTTTGTAATGAAAATCGGCTATTATAGAAGTAAGTTAATTTACATAGAAATTGTAAGTGAGCGGGTCAGGGGGATTTGACCGGCTCATTTTTTATGATAGAAAGTAAGGAGTTTGGATGGCACAGGCAAAAAATCAAGCCTTGCTGGATATTTTAGAACCAATTATTGCAGACCAAGGTTTGCTGTTATGGGACTTAAATATTAAGCAAGTTGGCGGCCAAAAAACGGTTGAGGTCCTGGTTGACTTACCAGAGCATCAAAACATTTCGATGGCCCAGATTACTGAATTTACCCAAGCAGTCAACGAGGCACTGGATAGTGCTGAAGTTGATCCGGTGCCCGGTGAGTATATGTTAGACATTGCTTCGCCAGGGATGGATCGATCACTTGCTTTGCCTTGGCACTTTGCCTGGGCAAAGGATGGCGATTTAGCGGTGACGCTAGCACTGTTTGCTGCAAAGGATGGTCAAAAGAAGTGGACTGGTGAAATTACGGATTTGCGTGATACCGGTTTGACTTTGCAAACGGACCAAGAAAAGTTAGAAGTAAACTTTGATGAAATTGCCAAGGCCATTGTGGCCGTCCAATTTTAATCTGATTGAAAGTGGAGAAAGCAGATGAGTAAAGAATTAGTACAAGCCCTAGATGCTCTAGAGCAAGAACGTGGTATTGATCGGGCGGTTGTCGTAGAAGCTTTGGAAAACGCTCTAAAGGCTGCTTACAAGAAGCAGTACAACGCTGCTCAAAATGTTGAAGCAACTTTTGATGATAAGAAGGGTCAAATGACCATCAAACAGGTCAAGTTGGTTGTCTTGGATGATGACTTGGTTGATCCTGATACTGAAATTTCATTGACAGAAGCCCTCAAGATTAACAAGGCCTATGAAGCCGGCGATGAAATTCGCTTTGACGTCACGCCAAAGGACTTTGGCCGGATGGCTGCTCAAGCGGCTAAGCAGGTCATCGTACAAAAGATGCGTGAAGCTACTCGCCAAGCCATCTATGATAAGTACCAAGATTACCAAGATGAAATCATCACGGGTGAAGTTGAACGACAAGACAGTCGTTTCTTGTACGTGATGTTGCCAGGTAAGCAAGAAGCGGTGATGACACCGGCCGACCAAATGCCAACGGAAACGTACCGGATGCGTGATCGAATCAAGGTTTTGGTCAGCAAGGTTGATAACTCTTTGAAGGGGCCACAAATTTTTGTTTCACGGACGGCACCTGATTTGGTTAAGCGTTTGTTTGAACAAGAAGTACCAGAAGTTTATGATGGAACTGTCGAAATTGTTTCGATTGCCCGTGAAGCTGGCGACCGGTCAAAGATTGCGGTTTACACGCACGATGCTGACCTTGACCCAGTTGGGGCCTTGGTTGGACAACGTGGTGCCCGTGTGCAAGCAGTTGTCACTGAACTTGGTGGCGAACACATGGATATCGTTGAATGGGTCGAAGATGAAGCGCAATACATTGCCAACGCTTTGAACCCAGCCGAAGTGACTGACGTCATTTTTGATCCTGAAAATGAACAAGCCGTGACGGTGATTGTTCCAGACGACCAATTGTCATTGGCAATCGGTAAGAAGGGGCAAAATGCTCGTTTGGCTGCTCGCTTGACTGGCTTTAAGATTGATATCAAGGCAGAAAGCGAAGCCCAAAATTTGGCAGCACAGGCTGCTAATCCAGCAACTGACTTAGACGATGAGGCAGTTGTTCCAGAAGATGAAGCAGCTGATGACCAAGTTGATGGTGATGTTGCTTCAACTGACTCAGAAGACTAAGCAATTAAAGGAGGTTCTTTCATGAAAACACGGAAGGTACCCTTGAGAAAAGATATTGTGACCGGTGAAATGCTGGCTAAAAAGGACCTGGTCCGGGTCGTTAAAAATAAGGAAGGGGAGGTCTTTTTAGATCCTTCCGGTAAGCAGAATGGTCGGGGAGCTTATATCTCCTTAGACCGTGATGTGGCCAAGCAAGCACAGGAAAAACGTGTCTTTGAAAAGGCATTTTCTCAGCCGATTGATCCGGCTTTTTATGAGGAACTTTTTGCCTATGTCGATCACCAGCAAGCCCGAAAAGAGTTGTTTGAAAATGAACAGTAAGGATCAATTCTTACAACTTCTTGGCCTAGCCCGCCGTTCAGGTAACCTTGTTTTTGGAACAGGGGATACTTTGACAGCTATCCAAAAGCGAAAGGCAAAGATTGCCTTTTTCCCTGTGGATGGCGGGGCCAGTCAGCAGAAAAAATTTCGGGATAAAGCCAATTTTTATCACGTGACCCTGGTTGAAACTTTTACAAAAGAAGAGCTCAGCCAAGCAATTGGACTGAACCGTTCAATTATGGCCGTCACGGATCAAGGCTTTGCTAAAAAAATGAAACAATTACTTGAAGAAAAGGAGCGGAATTAATGGCAGAAGAAAAGAAATTCTCAGGATCAAACCGGCCTGCCCGTAAGCAGTCAGTCCCTGAACGAAAAGAATTGCCAGCTTCCCAGCGTCGGCATGCCGCCAAGTTGTCAAATGACGCGAAGCCCAATACCAATGGACGTCCCCGTCCAAACGTTAATGAAGGGGGACAAAACGCCCGCCGGAATAATAATAGCAATGGCAGCCGTCCAAACGGTCAAGGCGGTCAAAACAACAACCGTCGTCAAAACAATAACCGCAATGCGAACGCTAATACCGGTCGTCCAATGATGCGTGAAAAGAAGTCTTGGTCAACGAAGCCTCGTGAAGGCCAGATTAACTATTCTGCACAAAAAGATGACAGTTTGAAGGAATACGTTTCTGAAAACAACAAGGCTAAGCAGGCAAAGCAACAAGCAGCACAAAAGCCAGCCGCTAAGAAGCCGGCTGCTAAGCCAGCAGCGGCTCAAACTGTCGCACCTGCTGGTCAAGCGAAGACTGACGGTAACGCCGGTACGGGTCGCTTTGGTGGGTCATTGGCTTCAGGCAATAACTCAGCTCGTAACAATACTCGTAAGCGTAATACTAACGGAACTGGGCAACAAACGCCTCGTCGTAATGACAAGCCACATGGTTCGAAGAAGGCTCGCCGTATTGCTGCTAAGCAAGCACCAAAGAAGCCAGTAACAGTTCGTAAGGAACAGCCATTGCCAGAAGTTTTGGAATATAAGGTTGGTATGAACGTGCAAGACTTGGCTAAGTTGTTGCACCGTGACGCCACTGAAATCATCAAGAAGTTGTTCTTGTTGGGTGTGGTGACCAACCAAAACCAATCTTTGGATGAAGATACCATTGAAGTCTTGGCTGCCGATTATGGAATCGAAGCTAAGCAAAAAGAAGAAGAAGACGTGGCCGATATCGATCGCTTCTTCGATGATGAAACAATTAACGAAGAAGCCTTGGAACCACGCGCTCCTGTTGTAACAATCATGGGACACGTTGATCACGGTAAGACAACTTTGTTGGATTACTTGCGTAAGACCAACGTGACTGCCGGTGAAGCCGGTGGAATCACCCAGCATATTGGTGCCTACCAGGCTCGTTTGAATGACAAGTTGATTACCTTCTTGGATACCCCTGGTCACGCGGCCTTTACTGAAATGCGTGCTCGTGGTGCCAACGTGACGGATATCACGGTCTTGGTTGTTGCGGCCGATGATGGGGTTCAACCTCAGACAATCGAAGCAATCAACCATGCCAAGGCCGCTGGAACGCCTGTGATTGTTGCTGTCAACAAGATTGATAAGGAAGGGGCTAACCCTGAACAAGTCATGAACGAATTGATGGCCCATGATTTGGTTCCTGAAGAATATGGTGGTGACACGATCTTCGTTCAAATTTCAGCTAAGTTTGGAAAGAATGTTGACCAGTTGCTTGAAATGATTCTGTTGGAAGCCGATGTTTTGGAATTGAAGGCCGACCCAACACAACCAGCTCGTGGTTCAGTGATCGAAGCTCGTTTGGACAAGGGCCGCGGTCCGGTTTCAACTGTGTTGATTCAACAAGGTACTTTGCATGTGGGTGATCCAATTGTTGTTGGAAATACCTATGGTCGTGTTCGAACAATGACTAACGAAAAGGGTCACGATATTGATGCTGCTAAGCCAGCTACTCCTGTTCAAATTACTGGTTTGAACGAAGTACCTTTGGCTGGTGACCGCTTTATTGTGATGGCCGATGAAAAGACTGCCCGTGCTGCTGGTGAAGAACGAGCAAAGCGTGCCCGTGAAGAAGTCCGTAACGCTGGTTCAGTGGTTACTTTGGATACTTTGTTCAACACGATGGCTGAAAAGGCCATGAAGACGGTTCCAGTTATCGTTAAGGCCGATGTTCAGGGTTCTGTTGAAGCCTTGACTGGTTCATTGAAGAAGATTGAAGTTGATGGTGTTCGGGTTGATGTTGTTCACTCAGCCGTTGGTGCGATTAACGAATCAGATGTTTCTTTGGCGGAAGCTTCTGGTGCGATTATCTTAGGATTTAACGTTCGCCCAACGCCATTTGCAAAGTCACAAGCTAATAATGACAAGATTGACATGCGTTTCTACTCTGTCATTTATGACGCCATTGACGATGTAACGGCCGCTATGAAGGGTCAACTTGAACCAGTTTACGAAGAAAAGGTTATCGGACAAATTGTTGTTAAGGAACTCTTTAAGTTCTCAAAGGTTGGAACCATTGCCGGTGCCAGCGTTGAAGAAGGTAAGATTACCAAGGACTCTAAGGTTCGAATCGTTCGTAACGGTACAGTGATTTATGATGGTGCCTTGGCTTCATTGCAGCGTGGTAAGGATGCTGTGAACGAAGTTAAGTTTGGTTATGAATTCGGATTTACTGTTAACAAGTTTAACGATATCCAACCTGGCGATACTGTTGAAGCCTATATTATGGAAGAAGTAAAGCCTAAGTAAGCTTTGTGGATAGGAGGTTAGCATGGCAAATGCGCAACGTGCTGGGCGTTTGGCTCAGGAAATCCAAAAAGATGTAACTGATTTGATTTTAAAGCGGGTAAATGATCCACGCGTGCAGGACGTGACCGTTACTTCTGTTGAAGTTTCAGGTGACCTTCAAATCGCTAATATTTACTACTCGATTTTGTCTGACTATGCTTCTGATCGAAAGAAGTCCCAAGCGGGCTTAGAAGCAGCTTCAGGTCTGATTCGTCGCGAATTAGGGGCTCGGTTAACTGTTTATAAGATTCCAGAGCTTCATTTTATCTTGGATAATTCAATCCAATATGGTGATCATATTGAAGATTTAATTCGTAAATTGCATCAAAAAGATTAAGGGCAACCGCTGTTGGTTGCGATAAAACGGGACTGCGATAGCAGTCCCGTTTTTATTTTATTTTAAGGTCCTGGGGATAAAATTAGAATCAAGGTGAGTAATACTCACGATAACTTACAATAGTTTCATCTTTATCATCTTCAAAAATACTCGGTCTTTGTGTAGACTGAAAGACAAGGTATTGAAACAAAAATGCCCGCTGTTCAGAACAACCAGAGAGGAATCATCATGACAAAACCATTAAACCCAAGTGTTTTAAACCTAACGCCCGATAAGCTACTCAGTTTTCAACATGCAGTCGCCAATATCGAAGGCTTGGTCTCACTAACATTTGGTGAACCGGGTTTTGCCACCCCAGACGTTATTAAAGAAGCAACAATTGATTCAATTCGCTCAAATCGTTCCCATTATGGTGACTCACAGGGTGAGCCAGCATTGCGGCAGGCTGTCCTTGACTACATGAAAGACCGCTATGACTTAGATTATCCAAGCATTGACAATGTAGTGGTCACGGTTGGGGTCACCGAAGCCATGCAGTCAATTTTTAAGACCCTGCTTGCTAGCGGTGATGGCCTGTTGATTCCAGATCCAGCCTACGGCTCATACTTTTCGGCTTTGAGCCTGGCTGGTGGGACGGCTGTGCCCATCAACACCGAGGCAAATGCTTATAAGTTGACGCCGGCAATGGTTAACCAGGCTTTGGCAGAGGCAACGGTCCCAGTCAAGGGAATTCTCTTTAACTACCCAAGTAACCCCACTGGGGTAACTTATAACGAGGCTGAACTGGCCGAATTGGCTCAGTGCTTTGAAGAAAATGACCTTTGGGTGATTTCGGATGAAATTTATGCCGAATTGACTTATGATGGGGACCACTTTTCAATGGGCAAGCTCTTGCCAGACCGGACAATCGTGGTCAACGGCCTGTCAAAGTCACACGCGATGACTGGTTACCGACTGGGCTTCATCTTAGGTCCTTTGGATTTAATGGCCGAAATTCAAAAGGTTCATGGACCCTTAGTTTTTGCCGTCCCAACCTTTATTCAGGATGGGGCCACGGCGGCCTTGAAGATTCCAAAGGCTGATTTGGCCTATATGATTGAAGGCTACCGGGAGCGACGCGACTATGCGGTTAAGTTCTTGGAAGACTTAGGCTTTGAATTAGTAGCACCACAGGGAGCCTTTTACCTTTTTGCCAAGCTGCCAGCTGATTTTGGGACGGATGGTTGGTCCTTTGCGGAAAAACTGGCCCAGGAGGCCAAGGTCTCGGTTATTCCGGGGGCTGGGTTCTCTCTCTTTGAGTCAGCTAACCAATTTATTCGCATTTCTTATGCGTCAGAAATGTCGCAATTGCAAGAAGGACTCAAGCGAATTGCGACCTATGTCGAACAACAGCGACAAAAATAATGATGAAATTGGCAGCGGGGCGGCAGTCCTGCTGCTTTTTAATAGAAAAAATTAATAATAAATGTATACAATCTCATTTTACTGACATTTGTCTTTAAAAAAAGTAATTTTTCCTGTAAAATATTTGAAAGATGATTGTTGCCAAATTTCAGGTTTGGCTGTTGAAAGGAAGAGTGTATGACAGAACCAGTGTTGCCAATTAATCGCGAAGTAAAAGATTTGGAGGCCGATAAGTTATTGGGCTTTCAAATGAGTGTTGCTGGGATTGAAGGGATTACCTTCTTGACCTTTGGCGAACCTGGTTTTGATACACCAACCGTGGTGAAAGAAGCGACGAAGGCCGCCATTGATGGCAACCGTTCCCACTATGGTAACTCTCAGGGAGAACCAGCGGTGCGCCAAGCGGTCTTGGACTATATGAAAGACCGTTACGACTTAGACTATCCGGGAATTGAAAATGTAGTCATCACCCTGGGCGTGACGGAAGCGATGCAAGCCATTTTCAAGACTTTACTTCAGCGTGGCGATGGCTTGCTGATTCCTGAACCGGCTTATGGTTCTTATTTTGCCTCACTTAGTTTGGCCGGGGGAGTGGCCGTGTCGGTTGACACGACGAACAACGGCTTTAAGTTGACACCTGCTTTAGTTGACGAAGCCGTTGCAAAAGCGACGGTCCCAGTTCGAGCGGTTTTGCTGAACTATCCTAGCAATCCGACCGGGGTTACTTATACAGAGGCCGAAATCACAGCCTTGGCTGCTTGTTTTAAAAAGCATGGTATCTGGGTAATTTCTGATGAAATTTATTCGGAACTGACTTACGAACAAGAACACTTTTCAATTGGAAAGTTGTTGCCAGAACAGTCTTTGGTCGTGAATGGCTTGTCAAAGTCACATGCTATGACGGGCTACCGGCTCGGCTTTATCTTGGGCTCGGCTGATGTGATTCAATATGTACAAAAGGTGCATGGTTCATTAACCTATTCTGCGCCAACCTTCATTGAAGATGGTGCGGTGGCCGCCTTAAAGATGTCGCGGCAAGACTTGCAGTATATGACCGATAGCTATGAAGAGCGTCGTGACTTTTCAAGACAAGCGTTGGAAGAACTTGGCTTTGATGTGGTTGATCCGGAAGGGGCCTTTTACCTCTTTGCTAAGATTCCGGCTGACTTTGGCACAGATGGCTGGGCCTTTGCTGAAAAGCTCGCCCATGAGGGAAAAGTCGCCGTCATTCCCCGCGCAGCCTTCTCCCACTTCGAGGATGCTAACCAATATATTCGAATTTCTTATGCGGCCAGTCAAGAACAATTGACGGAAGGCTTTGCCAAGCTGAAAGCTTACGTTGAAAAGGCGCGGGCAAATCGGTAAAATAATAACCGACTGAAGACGGATGAAAACCGTTTTGGTCGGTTTTTATTTTGAAATTGGAGGCCAAAATGGCAGGAAGCAAACACCCGGAATTATCTGGTTTACTCGTTGTGAATAAACCAAAGGAAATGACCTCTTTTGGTGTCGTGGCAAGGTTACGGCGCGTGACCGGTCAAAAAAAGATTGGCCATGCCGGTACCTTGGATCCCAATGTTGAGGGTGTCTTGGTGGTGGCCCTGGGGAAGGCAACAAAGTTGATTGACCTCTTACAAAGCCGGCCCAAAACCTATACGGGTACGGTGGCCTTTGGCTTTGCAACCGAGACCCAGGATGCTGATGGGGCAGTGGTGGCGGAACAAGCGCTGACGACTGGCCTGGATGAAACTGAAATTAAAAAAGCAATGGCCAGCCTGACTGGTGACATTATTCAAATTCCGCCAATTTATTCAGCGGTTAAAGTCAACGGCAAGCGTTTGTACGAGTATGTCCGGGCCGGGGAAGAAGTTGAGCTGCCAAAGCGGCCAGCGACAATTTACCGCTTTGAGGCCACTAGCCCCTTACGCTGGTTGCCAAACCAACCTTACCAAGCCTTTGATTTTGTGGCACAAGTCTCCAAGGGGACCTATATTCGCACCTTAGCCTATGACTTGGGCCAGAAGCTGGGCTTGCCAGCGACGATGACGGCCTTAAAGCGCACGGCTGGTTCGGGCTACAGCTTGGACCAGGCAACAGACCTTGACGACCTGCTTGAAATGAACTTTGATAGTCTCTGCCAACGAATTCAGCCGATTGAGTCGGTGTTGACTTGGCCAAAGAAGGATTTGACCGAGGCAGAGGCTTTTGCCGTTCGCAATGGCCAAAAGATAACGATAGACCAATGGCCAGCCACGGAAACCGGCTATTACCAGCTCTATGACCAGGGACAATTGGTGGCGGTCTACGCCTTTGATGCCGACCAAGACTTGTGGCGGTCACGGTATTTCTTTGCGTAAAGTGTCAAGATTAAGAGGGGCATTGGCAACTGATTTTGCTATAATAACAATATGACAGAACTAATTCGCTTACATTATCCATTAAATAATTTCACCTCCCCGGCAACTCAGCAGGTGGTCGTGATGGGCTTCTTTGATGGGGTTCACCTTGGACACCAGCGGGTCATTCAGGAAGCTGCTAAGGTTGCTCATCGCAAGGATTTGCCCTTAGTTGTTTTGACTTATAATCCATATCCAGGCTTGGTGTTTGAAAAAATGAACCAACCCTGGCATTATCTAACACCGCTTGAAGAAAAGGTGAAGCTGCTTGGCAAATTAGGGGTAGACCGTGTTTACTGCTTGCAGTTAACCTCACACGTCTCGGAGTTGGCACCGGAAGACTTTATTCAGGATGTCTTATTGCCATTACGTGCTGAAACGGTGGTGGCCGGTTATGATCACTGGTACGGGGCGAAGAAATACCAAGCCGATATGGCTCATTTGCCAGACTTTGCTAAAAATCGTTTTCAAGTTGTGACGGTTGGTAAGACGAGCCTCAAGGGGACGGATGACAAAATTTCGTCTCGGGTGATTCGCCAACAGTTGACTGATGGTCGGTTGGAGCAAGTGACCGAAAGTTTGGGACGAGTTCATCAAACGACCGGTTTGATTGTGCATGGGGATGCGCGGGGGCGGACCCTGGGCTTCCCAACGATTAATATTTGGACGCCGGAACTTGAATCCTTGCCCGGCATTGGTGTCTACGCCGTGAGCGCCTTTGTGGATGGCCGCTGGTATGATGGGATGGCTTCCATTGGTCGGAATGTGACCTTTGAAGCCAATCGACCGGTCACGGTGGAAATTAACCTTTTTGACTTTAATGACCAGGTCTATGGTGAAAACGTCAAGGTTCAATGGCACTTGAAGCTTCGCGATGAAGTCAAATTTACGACGGTCGAAGCGCTGGTTGATCAATTACAAATCGATAAAGAACTTACACTAGAATACTTTCGTGAAAAGATAGATTAATGATTAATCTATCTTTTTTCTTTTGACCATTACAAATGTGTTCAGCGATAAAACGTGTAACAGCAGCCGTTCTGATGGTTTTTAGCACTCTAGATAAAAGAGTGCTAAAAAGGTTTGCATTCTTGTAAAAATCTTGTATAATATAGTTGTTAGCAGTAGAAGATGTTGAGTGCTAACACAAAATACAGGTAGGAGGTTTGAGTTCATGCTAACTGATCGACAGCAAATGATTTTAGCGGCGATTATTTATCAATATACTCAAACCGCCCGCGCGGTTGGGTCTAAAACGCTGCACGACCAACTCGACTTGGAATTTTCGCCGGCCACTATCCGAAACGAAATGATGTTTTTGGAAGAGGCAGACTTAATCAAAAAGTTACATACGTCGGCGGGCCGAATTCCATCTAAGGCGGGTTACCGGTATTATTTGGACCATTTGATGGTGGCTGACCAGGTGTCGGAGGTCGACATTGCTCGGATTGCCAATCAAATTCGTGGTAACTTCCATGAATTAGACGACTTGCTCGAACAAACTGCCAAGCAATTGGCGGATTTGACTGGCTTAACTGCCTTGGTATTAAAGCCGAAGGTGGTTAACCTGAAGATTTCATCATTTCAGTTGATTCAGCTGGAACGGCAGCAAGTCTTAGCGGTTTTGGCGACGTCGGATGGGAAGGTCACTTCCCAGACCTTCCGTTTGCCAAAGGATATGGCGGTGAGCTCGTTATCGGACATGGTGGCTTACATCAATGCCCAAATGGTTGGCCGACCAGTGCAAGACGTGTTGTCGATGATGAACTCCGAGGAGTTGCCAGTGATGCTGACACGCAATATTGAAAGCCCAGCGGCTTTCTTGCAGCTCTTTGGTGAAGTCCTAGCCCGTTCGGTGGAGGAACAAGTTCACATCGGTGGCCGACTGAACCTCTTGGAGGTGGCAGACGATGCTTATCTCAATTTGAAGGAAGCTCGTTCTGTTCTGGAGTTATTTGATACGCCAGATTCAGTCAGGCAGCTGGCTGTACCACAAACGAATGGGGTTACGATTCGTTTGGGCCAAGAATTAGCAACACCACTGCTGCAAGATTATGCCATCTTATCTGCTCCCTTCCGTTTAGGGGACAGTCAGGGCGGCATCATTGCCTTAGTTGGTCCAATCCGTTTGCCGTATTCAAAGGTTGCCAGATTACTGTCAGCCTTTGCAAAAGCATTGGATAACAAATTAATTGAGTATGTTTAACCCAAAGGAGGAACGCCCGTGGCGAAGTCTAAAGAAGAAAAAGATTTGAAGCAAGCTGACATTACGGAGGAAACCGAAGCTGAAGAAGTTTTGGATGACACTGAGGAGACAGCGACAACCGAAAAGGCTCAGGAAGCTGACCAAGAAGTTGAGGCTGATCCAACTGCAGCATTAAAGGATGAGCTGGCGGAAAAGGATGATGCCTTGCTGCGAGCACAGGCTGAAATTCAAAATATTCAAGCTCGTAATGCCCGAGAAATTCAAAATATCCGCAAGTACGACGGCCAAAAGTTGGCCGAAGCCATCTTACCGGTAGTTGATAATTTGGAACGGGCATTGGCTGTTGAAGTTGGTGATGACGACCAAGTGGCTCAAATCCACAAAGGTGTTGAAATTACTTTGAAGACTTTGAAGCAAGCATTGACAACAAACGGCATCCAAGAAGTTGGCCAAGTTGGCGATGACTTTGATCCAAATACCATGCAAGGTGTGCAATCAGTGCCGGCCGAAGGTGAAATTAAGGCTGACCAGGTCGCACAAGTCTTGCAAAAGGGTTATGTCTTACAAGACCGCGTTATCCGTCCAGCAATGGTCGCGGTTGCACAATAAACTACTCAAGAACAGATTGATGGTGATTCAGCCTGGCGCACCACACCTAAAAAAGCTTAAAAATGTGATTTAAAAATAGGAAGGGTCGATATTATGTCAAAGATTATTGGAATCGATTTAGGAACTACTAACTCAGCTGTCGCCGTATTGGAAGGTGGCAAGCCAAAGATTATTACAAACCCTGATGGTGGTCGGACGACTCCTTCAGTTGTTTCATTTAAGAATGGGGAGACCCAGGTTGGTGACGTGGCAAAGCGTCAAGCAATCACAAACCCAGACACGATTTCATCAATTAAGTCTCACATGGGTGAGGAAGGTTACAAGGTAACCGTTGATGGTAAGGATTACACACCACAAGAAATCTCAGCGATGATTTTGCAATACATCAAGGGTTATGCAGAAGACTACTTGGGTGAAAAGGTTGACAAGGCCGTCATTACGGTTCCTGCATACTTTAACGATGCCCAACGTCAAGCTACCAAGGATGCTGGTAAGATTGCCGGTTTGGAAGTCGAACGTATCATCAACGAACCAACGGCCGCTTCATTGGCTTATGGAATGGACAAGTTGGACAAGGATGAAAAGATCTTGGTCTATGACCTTGGTGGAGGAACATTTGATGTTTCTGTCCTTGAATTGGGTGATGGTGTCTTTGAAGTTTTGTCAACAAATGGTGATACGCACCTTGGTGGAGATGACTTCGATGCTAAGATTATCGATTACTTGGCTGATGAATTTAAGAAGGAAAACGGCATCGACTTGAAGCAAGACAAGTTGGCCTTGCAACGTTTGAAGGATGCCGCTGAAACTGCTAAGAAGACTTTGTCTTCAGCAACTGAAGCCCAAGTCGACTTGCCATTTATCGCTTCTGGCGACCAAGGACCTTTGCACTTGCAAACTTCTTTGACTCGGGCAAAGTTCAACGAATTGACAGCTGATTTGGTCAAGAAGGCCGAAGCACCTGTGATGAACGCCTTGAAGGATGCTGGTTTGTCATTTGACGACATCGATGAAGTGATCTTGAATGGTGGTTCAACTCGTATTCCTGCTGTTCAAGAATCAGTGAAGAAGATGACTGGTAAGGAACCAAACCACTCAATCAACCCTGATGAAGCCGTTGCCTTGGGTGCCGCTGTTCAAGGTGGTGTGATTACTGGTGATGTGAAGGACGTTGTCTTGTTGGATGTTACGCCTTTGTCACTTGGTATCGAAACCATGGGTGGTGTCTTCACAAAGTTGATTGATCGTAACACGACCATCCCAACATCAAAGTCACAAGTCTTCTCAACTGCAGAAGACAACCAACCAGCCGTTGACATTCACGTTTTGCAAGGTGAGCGCTCAATGGCCGCTGATAACAAGACTTTGGGACGCTTCCAATTGTCTGATATTCCTGCTGCAAAGCGTGGTGTGCCACAAATCGAAGTGACATTTGATATTGACCGTAACGGTATCGTCAACGTTTCTGCTAAGGATTTGGGAACACAAAAGGAACAAAAGATTACTATCCAAGCTGCCGGTGGTTTGTCTGACGAAGAAATCGAAAAGATGATGAACGACGCCAAGGCTAACGAAGAAGCCGACAACAAGAAGAAGGAAGCGGTTGAAACGCGCAACAACGCCGATCAATTGATTTTCCAAACTGAAAAGACTTTGGAAGAAGTTGGGGACAAGTTGTCTGATGACGACAAGAAGCCAACACAAGACGCTTTGGCTGCTTTGAAGAAGGCCAAGGAAGATACATCAGATGATGCTGACGCTGATTTGACTGACTTGAAGGCTAAGACTGATGACTTGCAAAAGGTTGCGACTGAATTAGCAACGAAGTTGTACCAGCAAGCACAACAGGCTCAAGGCGGTGCTGAAGGAGCTGAAGCAAAGAAGGATGACAACACTGTTGATGGTGACTTCGAAGAAGTTAACCCAGACGACAAGAAATAATCTTTTCTTTACTTAGTAAAACTGATAAAATGGACCAGCTATGCTTGGTCCGTACATACTAGAATCAAAGGAGTCCGCTTGTGAATAACACTGAATTTTATGACCGTCTTGGTGTATCTAAGACTGCGAGTCAAGATGAAATTAAGAAGGCTTATCGTAAGCTGTCAAAGAAGTACCACCCCGATTTGAACCATGAACCAGGGGCGGAAGATAAGTATAAGGAAGTTCAAGAAGCCTTTGAAACCTTAGGTGATCCTCAAAAGCGGCAACAGTATGACCAATTTGGTGCTGCTGGTGCGCAAGGCGGCTTTGGCGGTCAAGGTGGTTTTGGTGGCGCTCAAGGTGGCTTTGGCGACTTCTCTGATTTGGGTGACATTTTCTCACAGATGTTTGGTGGTGGCTTCCAGGATCCGAATGCACCACGCAAGGGTCGTGACCTGCAGTATCGGATGCATTTGACCTTTGAGGAAGCTATCTTTGGAACTGAAAAGAACGTTAAGTATACGCGTTCACAGGGCGACCGTAGCCAACACGAAGTGAAGGTCAAGGTCCCAGCCGGTGTTGAAACTGGTCAGCAAATGCGCTTGTCCGGCCAGGGTGAAGACGGAGTCAATGGTGGCCCACAGGGTGACTTGTACGTAGTCTTCTCGGTTGGGGCATCAAATGAAGGCTTTGAACGTGATGGTGCTGATATCTTCTTGCAACAAGATATCGACTTTATCACGGCGGCCTTGGGGGCTGAAATCCCAGTTAAGACGGTTCACGGTGAAGTGAATTTGAAGATTCCGGCTGGAACGCAAAACGGCCGTCGTTTCCGTTTGGCTGGCAAGGGAGCACCACGTTTGCACAATAATGGTCATGGTGACCAATACGTGATTGTCAACGTGGTTGTACCAACTAAGTTGAACAAGGAACAAAAGGCTGCGCTTGAGTCCTTTGCACAAGCTTCCGGCGCTAAAGTTAACAAGAAGAAGTCAATCTTTGATAAGTAAAGAAAAAGCCGACTCGATTGAGTCGGCTTTTTTGTTTGATGTTTGAGCTTAGGTTAAATGTACTTCGTACTGTCATCGACGCCCCAAGGGTCAGTCTGATTAATGTGGTCGTAGTAAAGCTTACCGTGCAAATGATCGATTTCGTGCTGGAAAACGATGGCAGGGTAGTTGCGTAAGGTCTTTTGTTGGGTTTTACCGGTTTCGTCTTGGTAGCGGACCGTAATTTTCTTTGACCGCGGAACAAAGCCGGGAACGTCTTCGTCAACTGACAAACAACCTTCACCGGTTTCCAAGGCCGCCCGTCCAACCGTTTCAGAAATGATCACTGGGTTGAAAACAACGCCCTTAAAGTAAGGCTCGTCTTCAGCATCTTCGGCAGGGTCCGCTGACGGAATCAAGATGGCCGTCATTTGTAATGATTCACCGACCTGTGGCGCGGCAAGTCCGACGCCTGGGCGCAGACCGTACTTTTCATTTTCTTCTTCATCTTGTGAGACTTCTAAATAAGTCATCATATCTTTTGCTAATTGTTGGTGCTCTTCACTAAGTGGGAAAGGTACCTCTGCACCGACTTGGCGCAGGACTGGATTACCATCACGAGTGATTTTATCCATGGTAAAACGAATGGTCATAACAACACTCCTAGAATTTCTCTATACCAATCTAGTATAGCAGAAAAAGGGCCTTTGGGCGTTGGTTCTTGAAATTTGCTTACAAGATGGTGTGCGATTCGAAAAAGGGCAAATTCAGCTGGAGTGACTGGAAAGACTAGGCAAAGCTTGTTAAAATGGTGGCAGATAAACTTGATGGATTTGGAAAGGATTTCGTGATGTCAGAACAATACCAACTTCCAATTGATGGCAATTGGACGAAGGACGATATCATTGCTGTTTCGAACTTAGTTGACGCTGTTTTGCAGGTCTATGAGGGCGGTTGTGACCAGGAATACTTGCTGACGACTTACCGCTTGTTTTGTGAGGTGCTGCCTGCTAAGTCTGAACAAAAGACCTTTGATCGTGACTTTGAAAATCAAACAGGGCGGTCAATTTACCAAACAATGAAACTGGCACAGGGTAATGCTAGACGGGTAGTGGTGAATGACTGAGTGGACAACGGACAAATTAGCCCAAGTTGACCAGACGATGACCCGCTGGTTAGCAGACCTTGGTCGGCAGTTGCGGACCAACCAGCAAGAGGATTTGCATGTTCAGACGAAGGGTGGTGATTTCCGCAACCTCGTTACCAACGTCGATACTGAAAACCAAGCCTGGTTATTAGAACACATTCAAATGATTGATCCAGACGCCCATTTCGTTTCGGAAGAAGGGGACGATGCCCGACCGGAAACAATGGCGGGCCATGTTTGGTTCATTGATCCAATTGACGGGACGATGAATTTCGTCCATGAGGGAACCGATTTTGCCATTATGGTCGCCCTGTATGTTGATGGCCAGCCAACTTTGGGCTGGATTATCAAAGTGATGGCAAACCAGGTCTTCCATGGTGGCCCTGCTTTGGGCGCATTTGTAAACGACCAGCGGCTGGCACCGGTGGCCAACGATTTAGCCTTGCAGGAAGCGGTTTTGATTCTGTCTGGCCGGCGTCTTGTAGCAGGAGAAATGATTTATCAAAAGCTTGCTGAAGCAGCGCTGGCATACCGGGTAGTTGGGTCGGCTGGAATTTCCTTTAGCCGCCTATTTTTGCAGCAGGCGACGGGTTACTTATCGAAGCTTTCGCCATGGGATTTGGCGGCCGGTCGAGTCCTGGCTGAAACGCTCGGCTACGTGGTTAAAACGCTTGACGGAAGTCCGCTAAATATGCTATCATCAAACACAGTATTAATCGCTACAACCAAGACATATCGCGAGTCAGTCAAGATAGTGAAAGACTAGGGAGAGAAGCCCTAGTCTTTCTTGTGAGTAGCAAAGACAAAGGAGCACATAAAATTGGCAAATCTTCGCGAAGATATTCGTAATATCGCTATTATCGCCCACGTCGATCACGGAAAGACGACGTTGGTTAACGAACTGTTAAAGCAGTCTGACACATTGGATGCCCGTAAGGAAGAAGCTTTGGGCGACCGTGTGATGGATACCAACGATATTGAAAAGGAACGTGGAATCACGATCTTGTCAAAGAACACGGCTGTCCGTGTTGGCGACAAGCAAATCAACATCTTGGATACCCCAGGTCACGCCGATTTCGGTGGAGAAGTTGAACGAATCATGGGAATGGTTGATGGGGTTTTGCTCGTTGTTGATGCCTTTGAAGGTACCATGCCTCAGACTCGTTTCGTTTTGAAGAAGGCCTTTGAACAACACTTGACACCAATCGTGATTGTCAACAAGGTTGACCGTCCTGGTGCCCGCCCAGAAGAAGTCGTTGATGAAGTCTTGGACTTGTTCATCGAATTGGGTGCTGATGAAGATGATTTGGACTTCCCAGTTATCTATGCTTCAGCAATGAACGGAACATCATCATTTGATCCTGATGTTTCAAAGCAAGAACACACAATGGACCCAATCTTTAAGACGGTCTTTGAAACAATCCCAGCCCCAGTTGACAACTCAGACGAACCATTGCAGTTCCAAGTTGCCATGTTGGACTATAATGACTTCGTTGGTCGTATTGGTATTGGACGTGTTAAGCGTGGAACAATCAAGGTTGGTGACAACGTTGATGTTTTGAAGCTTGATGGTTCATCACAAAACTTCCGTGTTACGAAGCTTTCTGGTTTCATCGCTTTGGACCAAGTTGAAATCCAAGAAGCCAAGGCCGGTGATTTGATTGCCGTTTCTGGTATGGAAGACATCTCTGTTGGGGAAACTGTTGTTGACCCTGCCCACCACGATGCTTTGCCTTTGCTTCGTATCGATGAACCAACTTTGCAAATGACTTTCCGTCAAAACGACAGCCCCTTTGCTGGTCGTGAAGGAAAGTTCGTGACTGCCCGTCAAATCGAAGACCGTTTGTTGCGCGAATTGCACACTGATGTGTCTTTGCGTGTTGAAGACACTGATCAAGCCGGTGCTTGGTTGGTCTCAGGACGTGGTGAATTGCACCTTTCAATCTTGATTGAAAACATGCGTCGTGAAGGCTTCGAATTGCAAGCTTCACGTCCACAAGTTATCTTCCGTGAGGAAGATGGTCAAACCACAGAACCTTACGAATCAATCCAAATCGATACTCCTGATGAATACTCATCAACTGTTATCGACTCATTGAACCAACGTAAGGGTGAAATGCAAAACATGGAAGCTGTCGGTAACGGTCAAACTCGTTTGACTTATATGGCACCTTCACGTGGTTTGATTGGTTACGCCACTGAATTTATGACAGCAACTCACGGTTATGGTATCTATAACCACACATTTGCTGAATACCGTCCAATGGTTAAGAATTGGGAACCAGGTCGTCGTAACGGTGCCTTGGTCTCAATCAATCAGGGACAAACGACTAACTACGCCATCATGGGTGTTGAAGATCGTGGACAAATGTTCGTTGGCGCTGGTGTTGACGTTTATGAAGGTATGGTTGTGGGTATGAACGCTCGTGACAACGATATCTCAGTTAACGTTACTAAGATGAAGCCACAGTCAAACGTTCGTTCTTCTAACAAGGACCAAACTGCTTCAATCAAGACTCCTCGTGAGATGAACTTGGAAGCATCAATGGAATTCTTGAACGATGACGAATACGTTGAAGTAACGCCTGAAAATGTTCGTATCCGTAAGGCTATTTTGAACACTGCAGAGCGTGAAAAAGCTGCAAAGCGTCGTAAGTAATCTTTAATTTAAAACAAATGTAGTGGCATGGACCAACCGTCATGTCACTATTATTTTGGAGCTATGGCACAATCTGGTACTGCAGCGGACTCGAAATCCGTCGAGCCGTCGTATGGCGGTGTGCGGGTTCAAATCCCGCTAGCTCCTTGATAATCAATCTTAGTATGAAAAAGTCGAAATCTTTCCAGGTTTTGGCTTTTTTAGTTGTTCTTTGCCAATGACGACAAAAATCTGCGCTATACTATTCCTAGATTAATAGTAGAGAGGATGCGGTTTGATGAAAAAAATTGATGGACACCTGCACCTGGTTCAAGTCATTGCAGGCTTAAATGGTAAAGGCCGCTTGAACGCACTTGGCAATGGTGAGGCCATTTGGGATGATGGGACCAAGATCAAGCTGATTCCTGATGGTTGGGGCGATAGTAACTTTACAGTTAATTCGGCCTTAAAGGTCTTAACAGAGAACCAAATTGACAAGGCGGTTTTGCTGCAAGGTAGTTTGAATGGCTATCAAAATTACTATACTTATCAAGCAGTTCAATCCTATCCAGACCGATTTATTGGCGCTTTTGCCGTTGACCCATTTGCGAAAAACTACTTAGAAATTGTGCAGCGCCATGTTGAAGAACTTGGCTTTCGAGCAATTAAATTTGAGATTAGTGAAGGTGGCGGTCTGCATGGCTATCACCAGCCACCGTTTCGATTGGACCAGGATGCCCGGGTCACAAAGATTTTCGATATCATCAGTCAGTATCCAGGTTTTACAGTAGCGATTGATTACGGCGCTGAGGAGCAGGTAAGTCACCAGCCGGAGGCTGTGACGCATTTGGCACAGCGCTATCCTGATTTAGACTTCGTCGTTTGTCACTTATCTTTTCCAAATGTGGACCGCTTAGACTATCTGAAGGCTACCCTCCAACAGTGGCAGCCTTATGCCAACATCTATACGGATATCGCAGCCATTCAGGATATCTTGGGCGAAACTACCTACCCCTTTGTTAAAAGCCAGCAGGTCGTTACTTTGGCCAAAGAGGTTTTGGGCGCCAAACGATTAATCTGGGGAACCGATTCACCATGGTCGGCCACCTTTAATTGTTATGACCACCTTGCAAATTGGTTGGAAGAAAGTCAGATTTTGACGGATGATGAATTAGCAGATGTGCTGTACAATAATGCAGAGAAAGTTTATTTTAAGCCAACGGCTATTGAAGCCGTGCGTCAAAGTAGAGGGAAGTGATTGTATGGGAATCTTTGATGAAATCAAGGCAGATCCAGCCAATGCCATCTATACAAAGCAGGGTTGGAATCCAATTTTTAGTGCACCCAAAACTGCAAAAATTGTTATTATTGGGCAAGCACCCGGGCTTAAAGTTCAACAAAGTGGCATTATGTGGAACGATGCTTCAGGTGACCGGCTGCGAGAATGGCTGGGTGTCTCCAAAGAAGAATTTTATGATTCCGGTGACATTGCGGTGATTCCGATGGACTTTTACTATCCAGGGAAGGCCAAGTCGGGCGATAAGCCACCGCGGAAGGGACAGGCCGAAAAGTGGCATCCACGTTTGCTGGCTGGCATGCCTGACGTCCAATTGACCATTTTGGTTGGTTCATATGCGCAAAAGTATTATTTGGACTTGCCCAAGTCAGCGACGTTGACGGAGACGGTCCGTAACTTTGAACAATTTTGGCCTAAATACCTACCAATTGTGCATCCATCACCACGTAATAACATTTGGTTAAAGAAGAATCCATGGTTCGAAGAAAAAATTGTACCTGATTTGCAGCGCCGAGTTCGGCAAATATTAGCAAAATAAAAGCTAGACAGTAATGTCTAGCTTTTTTATTTCTTCTTATAGAAGGAATAATATCAAAACACTTCCGCTGAGCAAAAAGATTAGGTTGATCGTGGTGAAAACCCAAAAGAAGGACTTAAAAGGCAGAGCGGAATCATTCAGACGAACCTGTCGGTAGGCCAATAAGTTGGCTAACGATGCGATTAGGGTACCAAAGCCACCGATGGAGACGCCAAGGTAAAGCGCGACTTTCCAGCTAGTAAACGGCGCCAGCAGGGCAGCTGCTGGCACATTTGAAAGCAACTGACTACTAATGACGGCGGATAAGAAGGTTTGAACCGGTGTCTTGGTAGCGCTCGTTAGAAAGGATTGGATGGCCGGAATGGTCGTTATCGCGGCAACTAGTACGAAGAAGTTTAGAATTGTGAGAACCACACCATAATCGACAGCCAGGAAAACTTGCCGTTCCAATAAAAGCGCTAAGACTAGAACGGCGGCCAGGCCACACCAGATTGGAAGGAGCCCTAGTAAGGCAATCAGGGCAATCGTCGAACCGAGTGCAATTAGTATTAATCGATTTTTGCTAAGCGGTAAAGTTGGCTTGGTTGAATCAATGATGGATGTTTTTGGTATGAGCAGTGGCCAGATTGCAAGGCTAACCAAGCCAAATAGCAACAGAACGAGTGCGCTTTGTAGGAAAAGAATCAGCGGCCAGTGGTAATAAGTGATGAGGTAAAGATTTTGTGGGTTGCCGATTGGTGAAACGGCTGAACCAAGGTTGGCATAAACGGCAATTAGGGTTGCGGTTAATGGGGTAGAGAGCGAAATCTTCCTTTTAATAGCAAAGAAGAGGGGGAGCAGCGAAAGAATCGCAATATCGTTTGTGACCACCATTGATCCAAAAAAGGCCGCCAAAAGCAGAAAGAGGAATAACTGCCGCTTCGTTTGAGCTTTACTGATGATAACTTCCGCCAGATAGTCAATCAGCTGGCTTTGCTGCCAGAGAGTAACGAGTAGGAGTAGTGTCATCAGCGACAAAATTGTTGACCAACTAATTTGACTGAAAGCAATCTGGCTAAAAATTAGGGCAATTATGGCGAGGCCGGTTGTACTTAACCAGAGGGCGTCGTGAAGCAATTTATTTAGAATTGTTTTAATAAAGTTCATCAATATGCAATCTTTGTGATATTATATATATTAGAAACATTCGTATCAATTTGAAATGCTTCTTTTAGAATTATTCCGATTTTTTCTATTCTAGTATTTAAAAGTTGTTTATAAAGTGTTAGAATTAAGTCAAAGGTATTACAAGAACGTTTCTCTGTAAGAAACAAATGAGGTTTAATATAAAAGAAATAGGCAAACTAACTATGCGTACTAAGCAAATTATGACAAATTATAAAGAACACTACAAGATGTATAAGTCTGGAAAGCAGTGGATCTTTGCGTCATTGGCTGTTTTTAGTATCGGCGCTTTTGCCGCAACGACTCAAAACGTGGCTCATGCTGCTTTAAATCAAGCTGTTGTTGAATCAACTACACAAAGTCAAGCAGCATCTAACAGTCAAAGTCAATCAAATACGGATAGCCAATCAAGCGCATCAACGCAATCCAGCCTATCAACTGCTAACTCAGGTTCAGTGAATGCTGCTGGCCTAGGGGCTGGTGCTGCCCAAAATGATAGTCAGTCAACGAGTAATTCTAACTCAACTAGCACGACAAATAGTACATCAACTGCAACAAGTACGTCTTCATCAACAACGGTACCCGCTAATTCTGATACAGACCGTTCAGGTGTTGTGAATACAAACGTACCAAGTAGTAATTCGAAGACATCAGTGACGGTTAATGTACCGGACCAAGTCCAAAACCCAGACAAGTATAAGACACATCCTGTTGATGTATCAACCTATTCGCAGTTTGTGCAGGCTTGGAACGATCCAACGGTTGATTACATTAACTTGACACAAAACATCACGAACGACACTACGAATCCTAACAGTAGTGGTCTATTAAATCGTCCTAGTTCAACCGGTAGCGTGATTATCAATGGTAACGGTTATACATTGGATTTGGCTGGTGACCAACTTAAAATGGGAACGCTGGGTAATAGCAGTCAAAATGCTACCTTGACGTTGACTAATATTCACCTAGAAAATGGTTATAGCGATAGTAATACGAATAATAGTATCGCCGAGGCGTTTTTGTATACAGATGATGGGTCACATTTGACGATTAATGTTAATAATGTAACCCTTAGTGCTAGCCAGAAAACAGGCTATGATCCCGCTAAGTTTATTTATACTGGCGTTAATTCAGCGATTGTTTTTTCTGGTACCAATGTCATTAACAACACGAATGAAATTGCTCGTGGTGCCTCAAATATTCAATTTGCGAACAACTCGAATTTTACGTTACAACGGACCAAGAATGACTTTGGAAACGCTGCTTTTTGGATGTTCAGTTCGAGTGCTGGTAACACAGGTTATGGCAATTCCATCACAATTGGTGATGGTGCTACTTTGGATATGGAACACTATAGCAACTATAGTGGTAGCGGGAATAACGTTTGCTTAATTTATGAAGGTAGTTATTTGAGTAGCATTACGGCCGGTGACAATGTTTCCTGGACGCAAAAAGGTTTCCGTGGCTTCTTTTGGAGTATCTATGGTTCCTCTACTGGTCAATTTGTTTTTGGTCAAAACTTTAATTTAAATATTGCCTCAACTGATGCGACGGCATCAATCACGTTGATTCGCATGAATGGAAGCCAGTCAATGGTTTTCAACGCTGGGGCTCAAATTAATATTCAAACGAACCATGCATCAGATGCGATTTTTTGGCTTGAAGGTTCGTCAACCGTTAACATTATTTCGCCAAAATCGATTCACTTTGCTCGTTTGAATCCTGATGGAACACCGGGTAACCCAACAACGAACTTCTTGTATGGCGTTGGCCCAATTACAATCACGAATGGGACGATGAAAGTTTGGACCGGAACGGATAACTCTACCAATAATCCTAACGGTAATGGTCAAGAATCCTTCGCCAAGTACACTATAACTGGCTCATATGGTATGGGGTCGAATGGAACCACTACACTGACACGAGCCGATGGCACGACCGTTACGAACCCATCTGACTTATCAAATGGTTACATTCGTGAAATGCAAACACAGTCAATTGGTGTTGGTCAGGTTTACGTCCAGTACAAGGACCAGTACGGTAACAATGTCGGTAGTCCGGTCTTGGTTACCTTGCCTTCAGATGCCTACATTGGTGAATATATTGCGTTAACCAGTGACGACATTATTAACAAGAATATGCCCTCAAACTATATCTGGGCATTGGGTAATCAGCTTCCTGCTGGTGCAAGTAATGGACAAGCAAACCTTGCCGTTGTTCCAATTAATGGTCAAAGCAATACTTACACTGTCTATGTTTATGGTCGGCCTGAAAGTGTTACTTATCAGTATGTTGATAAGAATACTGGTAAGACCTTTGCTGCCGCTAATGCTGGTACAACAGCACCAGTGACAGCTAATTACGGCAATGTAATTGACTGGACAAACAGTTACTATACACAAAATGGTGTTCCCGCAGGTTACCATTTCTCAACGACTGCAACGCAGCCAACGACAACAACAGTTGGTACCAACAATCCAATTGTCCAGTTGTACATTGAAGGAAATAGCCAGCAAGTAACACCAACTTATCAAACTGATGGTGGCCAAACATTAACGCCAAGTTCACCAACAACAATCAACGGTGTTACTGGCCAGACGGTTACGATTCCAATGGCACCATCTGTTGATAATTACGAATTAGACTATGTATTGGTTAACGGTCAGCAAATGGCTGCCGGTGCCAGCTTTACATTGGCTAATGGTACAGACCAAGTGGTTTATGTTTATAAGTCACTGGACGGTGAACGTGATGCAGCAAATACGGCCATTAACAATGCTGCGAATGCTGCGATTGCCCAGATTAAGACATTGTCAAATCTGTCAACAGCTGATCAGGGTACTGCTATCGCTAATGTTCAGAAAGACCAACAGGCTGCTTTAACACAAATTCAGCAGGCGACATCAAAGGATGCCATTACTAATGCACAAAGTACTGGTGTGTTGGCCATTCAACGTGATGCTGCTAGCTCAACAATTGATAATGATGCCAATGCTCAAACGACTCAAGTTCAGGGGATGAGCAATATGTCTCCTGCTGATCAGAAAACTGCACTGCAGAAGATTGCAACTGATCAGGCAAATGCGAAGGCGGATTTGGCAAATGCTGCTACGGCTGCTGACTTGCAGACTAAGGTTAATGCAGCCAACCTGACATTGACCCAAGATGGGTCAAAGGCCGAGTTGGAAGACTATGGTCAGGCTGCTTTACAGCAGATTAACCAGATGCCCGGCTTATCAAAGGATGAACTCGCTCAAGCGGCAACCGATATTAATACGGTCGTTTCTAATGGGCAAAATAACATTAGTACTAAAAGCTTAATTGATGATGTGATTGCAGCTCTTAAGTCAAGTGAGGGTGACGTTAACAACGTTAAAAATGGTTATCAAAACCAAAGCCTGGTGCAGACTCGGACAAATGCGAAGAATGCTTTGGCTCAATTTGCATCCGATGCTAAGGCTAAGATTGAAGCCCTTTCCACATTACTAGCAGCGGACAAGAGCGCTGCTGAAGGTGTGATTGACCAACAGGTTCAAGCAGCTGACAGCAAGATTGATGCGGCCCAAAATACGGCTCAAGTTGCTACTGAACAAATTAACGGTCAAATCGCAATTAGCCAAACGGTTGCGGATTCAACAATCGACAACGATGCGTTGGCTGCTATTAACAAAATTAATGCACTCAATACATTGGATAGTGCCGCCAAGAAAACTGCTGTGACAAATGTGCAAAACGCACAGTCTGCCGCTAAAAGTGCTATTAATGCGGCTACAAATACAAACAATATTACGAGTGCCCAAGTTGCGGGTCAAACTCGTGAAGCACAGTTGGCCAGTGATGCGGCGTTGGATGATGCAGCTTTGCAACAGACAAATATTATTGCCGGCCTAAATAATTTAGGCAATGGACAACAAGCAGCTATCGATAAGGTTAATAGTGACCGTGATAGTTCGAAGGCAAAAGTTGATGCAACAACCACACCAAGCATGGCTCAATCAGAAGAGCAAAACGGTGAATTAGTCATTGCCCGTGATGGTGATGGTACGGTTTTGACGGACTATGCCCAAGGTGCTACGAATAAAATTGCTTCTTTACCAGATTTGACGCCTGACCAAACTAGCCAAGCCAATACTGGTATTAGTACTGCTTTGAAGCAAGGACAAAGTAATATCACTGCTGCTCAGCAGGTTGCTGATGCGGCAACAGCATTAGCAAATGCCAAAGCAGCGATTGATAGTGTGACGAAAACTGCTCAAGGAAACAGTGATTATACGGTCAATACTGCTAGACAAAAGGCTTTAACTGCAATTAACCAGTCTGTAACTGCTGCACAAACTGCTGTACAGGGCTTGAGTCCATTGAGTGACCAGGCAACCCGTCTTGCTCAAATCAAGAGCGATGGGGATGCAGCAATTGCTAAAATTAATGCTGATAAGAACACGGCTGATATTGCAACTGATCAGAATGCTGGTTTGCAAGCAATTACAGCTACGCAAAATGCCGCTACTCTCGAGAGCGCAAAAGAAGGTGCGATTGCTTCAATTACGAAGACTGAACAAACTGTTAATACTACCATTGGACAGTTGCAACCATTAAAGTCAACAGAGATTGCTGCTTATCAACAGCAGATTACTGATGCTGTTAAAGCCGCAACCGATAAAATCAATAGTGAAACAACAGTAGATGCTGTTACTAGTGATCGAGACGCTACAAACGGAAATATTAATACGATTCAAGCCAATGCAACTTTGCAAAATGGTCGTGAAGATGCAGATGCTAAATTGCTTAGCCATGGCCAAACTGCTAAAAATCAAATTGCAGCAATGCCAGGTTTGACAAAGGATCAAATTGACCAGGCAAATACAGCAATTGCCAACGCTGTTAACAATGGTCAAACGGCAATTAATGGTAGTCAAAGTGCCACTGATGTTAATAGTGCTCTTTCAACTGCTGAAGACAATGTCGATGCCGTGACAGCAAATGCACAAAGTCAAAGTAATAGTGCGGTGTCGACCGCTCAGACGAATGCTGCCAACGCCATTGATAAGGCTGCAACCGCAGCTAAGACAGCTATTGACAATATGCAGCCATTATTAGCTACTGAAAAAGCAACCTTTAAAGGACAGGTTGATGCAGCTGCAACTGTAGCTAAGAATAATATTCAAGCTGACAAGACGCTGACAGCAATCACGACTGATCAAACGAACGGTTTGACGGCCATTAGTAACCAACAGGCTGCTGCTACCTTGCAAAATGCCAAGGAAGACAGCGTTAACCAATTGCAAGCCTATGCCCAAGGTGGTCGAGCTTCCTTGAAGAAGTTACCAAATTTGACGAATACTCAGTCAAATCAAGCAACAAACTCGATTACACTGCTGTCACAAATGGAACGACCAACATTAATGCTGCCACGGATTTGGCAGGGGTAACCCGTGCTTTGGTTGTGGCCGAGTTCGCGGTTAACCGTGCGGGTGTTATTGCCATTAACCAGAGTAATGCCGCTTTGATTTCGGCTCGAACAGCTGCTCAAGCAGCAATTAATGCGGTTGCGACAGCCGTTAAGACAACTATTAATAATTTGAGTCCATTGAGTGACCGTCAGACACGATTAAATCAAGTTGATACTAATATTGCTAATGCACAAACTGCTTTGGCAGGCACGAGTTCAACAGCTGATGTGACTGCAGCACAGGGAAGCGCAATTTCGGCGTTGAACGCTGATGCGGCTAACGCTCAGCAAAAGAGTAGTCAAGAAGATGCAATCAGCCGGTTGCAAAATTATGCAACAAATGCTGAAAATGCAATTGCTGCATTGCCAGGTTTGTCAGCTGATAATTTGACAACCGCTAAGACTGCTATTGAAAGTGCCATCACCAATGGTGATACCAATATTCAGGGCGCTACAGAACATGCAGACATGGCGAATGCTTTGACTGCTGCCGAGCAGGTCATTGATACAGCGATGACGACCGCTCAAAATCAAAGCCAGCAAACATTGGCACAAGCTCAGTCAAATGCAGCAGCAGCCATCGATGCTGCCTTAGCTGCTGCTGAACAAAAGTTGAATAATTTATCACTTTCAACGACTGACCAAGCTGCTCAACAAAAGCAGTTGGAAGCTGATGCCGGAAATGCTAAGGTAAGTATTGCTGCGGCTACGAGTTTGGCTGGTGTTACTCAAGCACAGCAAGCTGGTACGCAGGCAATTAACCAGGATATTCTTTTGGCTGAAATTGACAGTTTGCAGACTGAAGCCAAGAAGCGCTTGCAGGCTTATGCAAATCAAGCAAAGCAAACGATTAGCCAATTGCCCGATTTGCCAGGCACTAGCTATACGAATGCCTATAGCGGTATCGATAATTTAGTTTCGATTTGGTCAGGAAATATTTCCAATACAAGGAACTTGGCTGATATGCAGAAAGCACTTTACAGTGGTGGATCAGCCATTAACTTAGTGAGCCTTTCTGCTCAGGCCAATAGCCAAACGATTGTGGACCAAGAACGATCAACGGCACAAGCTGCCATTGATGCTGCTGCAACTACAGCTCGAACGACGATTACGAGTCTGAATCCATTGAGTGATAAGGCTGATCGTCTAAATCAAATCAATACGGATGTTCAAAATGCCTATAATGCTTTGGATAGTGCAACCAATCAAACTGGTTTCACGGCCGCCCAGACTGCAGGAACGACGGCGATTACGAATGACACCGCCGCTGCTCAGTTGAAGTCCGAGCAAGAAAAAGATGATAACGCCTTAACGGCTTATGGTCAGAATGCCAAGGATGCCATCGCAGCGATGCCCGGTTTGAGCCAAGCGCAATTAAGCAAGCGCAAAGCGATATTGACACGGCTGTGTCAACAGGTAAGAACAACATCGATGCAACAACGAGCATCACCGATGCGGATAACGCCTTGACTGCTGGTAAGGCAGCGGTTGATGCTGTGCAAGTCCGTTACCAAAATAGTAGTGATACTGCTATTCAAACGGCCAAGGATGCCGCTAACTCTGCCATCGATGCTGCAGCTCAAAAGGCTCAAGCAACCATTGATGGTTTGACACCATTGTCAGATAAGGCAGCGCGTGAAGCTAAGTTGACACAGGATGTTGCTAGTGCCAAGCAAAAGATTAATCAGGAAACTGCTCCGGCTGCGGTCACTCAAGAACAGACGGATGCCCTTAATATGATTAATGGTGAGATTGCAGCTGCTCAGGTTAAGAGTGCGCAAGACGATGCTACGGCTCGTTTGCGGGCCTATGCTGATAATGCAGAAACCGCTATTACGAACTTGCCGGATTTGCCAGCAGATGACGGAAAGACGGCGAAGACTAATATCGAAGCCGCTGTTCAGGCTGGTAATCAAGCCATCTCAGCTGCTAACAATGTTGCTGATGTGAAGGCTGCCTTGACCAATGAGGAAAAGGTCATTGATGGTATTTCGGCCACAGCCCAGAGTCAGAGTAACCAAGTGGTTGCTGACGCTAAGCAAGATGCCGAGAACGCCATTATTGCCGCAGCAGAAAAGGCTAAGACAGCTATTAGTAATTTGCCTACTTTGTCAGATGATGAGAAGCGGGCTAAGGAAGCCTTAGTTGATCAAGATTCACAAGCTACTCAGACGAATATCAGCAGTTCGACGGATACGGATCAGATTACGCAGGCAAAGCAGGCTGGAATCAATAATATCAATCAGGATGTTTTGAATTCACAGCTTGCCGATGCGCAAAAGGATGCCGTTGCACGACTTGCGGCTTATGCTCAACAAGTCGAACAAACAATTGCTGGCTTGCCTGATTTGAGCCCAGATCAAATTAATCAAGCAAATGCAACGATTGATGACGCTGTTAAGACTTGGACGGCTAAGATTAATCAAACTCAAAGCTTGGCTGATGTGCAAAGCACGTTGGCCGCTGCTGAAAAGGCAATCAATGATACAAGTACAACTGCGCAAGGCCAGAGCCAGCAAACGGTTTTGGATGAAAAAACAGCTGCAGATGCCGTCATTGATACTGCTGCTCAGCAGGCAAAGGCAAATCTTGATAGTTTGTCACCATTGAGTGACCGTGCTGCTCGTGAGCAACAGATTGATGATGATGCAGCCGCCGCTAAAACGGCGATTATGAACGCAACAAATAAGACAGCGATTACTAAGGCGCAAACCGATGGTCAAGCAACGATTGCCACTGATGTGACGAACGCTCAGTTGAAGTCAGCAAAGGAAGCTGCCGATGCTAGTTTGTTGAGTCATGGACAGACTGCTAAGGACGCGATTGCTAAGTTGCCAGATTTGACACCAGATCAAATTGACCAAGCTAATAAAGCAATTGATGCAGCTGTTGCAGCTGGTCAAAACAGTATCGATACAGCTACTGATCAAAACGGTGTCGCAACGGCTTTGCAAAATGGTAAAGCTGCCGTGGATGCTGTGCAAGCTGCTTCTACTACCGATAGTAGTAATACGGTTGCTCGTGAACGGGCGGCTGCTAATACTGCAATCGATACACAGGTTCAGCAGGCGAAGGCTGCTATTGACGGTCTGAATCCATTAAGTGATAAGGCTGCCCGTGAAGCTGCCATTGATGCAGCGGCTCAGGCTGCTTGTCAAAAGATCGCAGCTGACACGAACGCCAATGATATCAACAATGATCGTGATAAGGCTTTGCAAACGATGATTAATGATACGGCCGCTGCTCAGTTGAAGTCTGCTCAAGAAGCAGCGGATGCACAGCTTGTCAGTTACGGTCAAACCGTTAAGGCTGCCATCGCTAAGATAGCAGATTTGACACCTGACCAAGTTCGTCAGGCTGACCAAGCAATTGATGCAGCTGTCACAGCCGGTCAAGGTCAAATTGATGCAGCTACTAGTCAAAATGGTGTCGCAACGGCTTTGCAAAATGGTGAAGCTGCTGTCGATGCCGTTAAGGCCAGCGCACAACAGCAAAGTGACCAGTTTATTGCTAAGTCGAAGAGTGATGCTCAGTCAACGATTGATGGTGCTGGTAATGCAGCTAAGTCAACGATTGATGGTTTGCCAGCTTTGAATGACGGCCACAAGGCTGCCGCTAAGGCTCAGATTGATCAGGATGCCGCTAATGCGAAGAATCAAATTAATCAGGCAACCACTGCCGCTGCAATTAAGCAAGCTTTGAATGATGGCATGGCCGCCATTCAAAAGGATGTTGTCAACGATATTTTGAATAACACCAAGGCAGATGCTGAAAATCAGTTGAATGGCTATGCACAGGCTGCTAAGGATAAGATTGCTCATTTGACCAACCTTACTCCTGAACAAGCAGCCCAAGCCGAACAAGAAATCGATGCCATTGTTGCTCAAGGTCAGCGGGCCATTGCTGCGGCACAAGCTGCACAAGAAGCTGCTCAGACCTTGGCTGCTAATAAGGCAAAGATTGATCAAGTTTTGCAAACTGCTACGAATCAGGTTCTTCCTGAATTGCCAACTACTGCAGCTTCATCAACTCCAGCTGCAACTGTTGGTCAAAAGGCAATCTTGCCAACGACTAGTCGTGTTGATCGTCACCAATATAATCCAGCACTTGTGGCCTTCCTAACGGTTGGCTTGCTTGGATTATTTGCCGATCGGCGTGCTCGCCGAAATGATAAGTAAAATAATCGGGCTGTCTATCCTTGACAGGCAGTTAAAACCTGCTAAACTAAAGGATAGATTAGCCGATGAGCAGGAGAAGGTAAAACTTGGACAGTTAGCGATCTGACGGTTGGTGCAAGTCAGACAAGAGTTTTACCAGAAGACACCTGGAAGGTTGCTGTTAACCCAGCCGTTTATCCGCGTTATGGATAAAAGCGTGTTGTTGCAACACGAAACTAAGGTGGTACCGTGCTCGAAAGCGCCCTTAACAACTTTGCCGATATGGCAAGGCTGTTAGGGGCGTTTTTTATTACTAATCATTGACGACTTTGATAATGGAGGCGACGCAGCAGCGTCGGGTAAAAATATGGGAAAAGCAAATTTTCAACGACCAAAGGGAACTGCCGATTTATTTGAAGAAAATGTTCGCGAATGGCAACGAATTGAACAACAGGCACGCGAAATCTTTTCACGCTATGGTTATGGTGAAATTCGGACACCAATGTTTGAAGCCTTTGATGTTTACGCCCGTTCAGCGGGGGACACTTCTGACGTCGTAACCAAGGAAATGTATGATTTCAATGATAAGGGTGACCGCCACATGGCTTTGCGTCCTGAAGGGACAGCCGGCGTGGTCCGGGCCTATGTTGAAAATAAGCTCTTTGGCCCAGAACATGAAAGCCCTTATAAGACATTTTACATGGGCCCAATGTTCCGTTACGAACGGCCACAAGCAGGTCGTTTCCGTCAATTCCACCAAATTGGTGTTGAAGCCTTTGGCTCAACGGAACCAAGCCTTGATGCTGAAGTGATTACGATGGTAGTCAAATTCTTGGCAGCATTAGGTTTGAAGGATTTGAAGGTCGCCTTGAACACTTTGGGTGATCAAGGGTCACGTCAGGCCTACCGGGACGCCTTGGTAGCCTATTTGCAGCCACACGCTGCTGAATTATCGAAGGATTCACAAACTCGTTTGGAAAAGAATCCTTTGCGAATCTTAGATTCAAAGGATGAAAATGATCAAAAGATTGTGGCCGATGCGCCAACGATTTTTGATTACCTGTCAGATGAATCAAAGGCTCACTTTGAAGCGGTCAAAACCTTCTTAGATGACCTTGGGATTGATTACGAAATTGATCAAACCATGGTTCGTGGTTTGGATTATTATAACGATACAATTTTTGAAGTGATGACGACTGATCCAAACTTGAAGGGTGCTGCTACAATTGCTGGTGGTGGTCGTTATTCTGGCTTGGTCGAAGAATTTGGCGGACCCGAAACACCTGGTATTGGTTTTGGCTTGGGTGTGGAACGACTGATTTCACTGCTACAAGCACAGGGACAAGCTGAAATGAAGCCGGCTGGTCTGGACTTTTACCTGGTTCACATTGGTGACGAAACCCAGGCAAAGACCTTAGAATTAGCTACCGCTTTGCGTGATTTGGGCTATTCGGCTGATTTGGACTTCACCGGTCGTTCTGTTAAGTCACAGTTTAAGACAGCCAACCGTCGTGACGCACGCTTTGTCATTACGTTGGGTGATGAAGAAGTTCAGACCAACAAGGTCCAAGTTAAGGACATGCAAACCGGTCATCAAGCTGATTTGGATTTGGCACAGGTCGCCACTGATGTGGCTGATGTTGTGGCCACTTTGGTAGCAGAGGAGGAAAAGTAATGAAACGAACAACTTATGCAGGTTTAGTTGATGAACAGTACATTGGCCAGACAGTTACTTTGGCTGGTTGGGTGCAAAAGCGTCGTAACTTTGGTGATTTAGTTTTCATTGACCTTCGTGACCGCGAAGGTATCGTTCAATTGACATTTTCCGCTGCTAACCAGGCTGCCCTTGATGTGGCTCAGACTGTTCGTAATGAATACGTTGTCGCCATCGAAGGGGAAGTCGTTGCCCGAGCTGAAGGTCAAGAAAACAAGAAGATTAAGTCGGGTGGTATCGAAGTTAAAGTAACGAAGGCTGAAGTTTTGGCCGAAGCGAAGACGCCAGTCTTTGATATTGAAGACGGTGTCAACGCTGGTGAAGAATTAAAGCTACAGTACCGTTATTTGGACCTGCGCCGTCCAGAAATGCAAAAGAACTTGCGCGTTCGTTCAAAGATTATGGCTTCTGCCACAAACTTTATGGACAACAATGACTTTATCAACATTGAAACGCCTTATTTGGCAAAATCAACGCCTGAAGGAGCCCGTGATTATTTGGTACCATCACGCGTTTATCCTGGTTCTTTTTATGCTTTGCCTCAATCACCACAGCTCTTTAAGCAATTGTTGATGGGCGCTGGCTTTGACCGCTACTTCCAAATCGCACGCTGCTTCCGTGATGAAGACTTGCGTGGCGACCGCCAACCTGAATTTACACAGCTCGACTTGGAAACCTCTTTCATGTCTGCAGCGGAAATCCAGGAATTGGTGAATAACTGGGTCAAGCAGATCATGAAGGACGTCGTTGATTATGATTTGGATACTGACCACATCACGCATTTGACGTGGCAAGAATCAATGGACCGCTTTGGTACAGATAAGCCGGATTTGCGGATTGCTTACGAAATTAAGGACTTGTCTGAAACGGTCAAGGATTCCGATTTTGGTGTCTTTGCGAATGCTGTTAAGGATGGTGGCGTAGTCAAGGCCATCGCCGTGCCAGGTGGGGCCGACCACTATTCACGTAAGGATATCGACAAATTAGGACAGTACATCGAACGCTTTGGTGCTAAGGGCTTGGCCTGGATGAAGGTGACTGACGAAGGCTTGAACGGACCAATCGCTAAGTTCTTCGCCGATGACGCTGCTGAAGCCGTCTTGGCTGTTAGTGGTGCCAAGGCTGGTGATTTGTTGCTCTTCGGTGCTGGCCGTGCCGACGTTGTGGCAGCTTCATTGGACTATTTGCGCCGACAAACTGCCGCTGATTTGGACTTGATTGACCAAGAAAATCCATGGCGTTTTGCCTGGATTGTTGATTGGCCACTGTTTGAATACTCAGAAGACTTTGATCGTTGGATTGCGGCCCACCACCCATTCACGATGCCAAATGAAGAAGACTTGCACTACTTGAATGAAGGGGAAGACCCACACAAGGCCCACGCCCAGTCATATGACTTGGTTTTGAATGGTTATGAATTGGGCTCAGGATCAATCCGTATCCACCGCACTGACATTCAAGAAAAAATGTTGAAGGCGCTTGGCTTTACCAAGGAATCTGCTGAAGAAGCCTTTGGCTTCCTGCTTGAGGGAATGGAATATGGCTTCCCACCAATGGGTGGAATCGCCCTTGGTTTGGATCGCTTGGCGATGCTTTTGGCGGGTCAAGACAACATCCGTGAGGTAATTGCCTTTCCAAAGAACTCAAAGGCGACTGAACCAATGACCGAAGCACCTACACCAGTTGCTGCAACGCAATTGGATGAATTGGGCTTGGAAGTTCCTGAACAGGAAAAAGCTGAAAAAGAGTAAAAACTGAACGAAAAGGGCGGTAGCGAAGAGCTACTGCCCTTTTTTGCTAGAATCAGAACGAATTTATTGCTGTTTTTTACAAAATTACTCTTCACATATTTTCTAATCTTGTTAAAATATATGTATCGAGCGGCAGATTTGTGTCGCTAAGCCAAGGGCCAGGCTTAGCTTTGGTCAAAAGGGCTAGGGATTAAGGATGTTGGTGAAACATTCTTAGTTGACCTAGCAAAACAAAATGTTACGAAAAATAAAAAGAGATCTTGATCACTATTATTTGCACCAGGTTGGTGGGGCATTCTTTTATGCCATCATGTTGTCACTAGCCTTGAACTACTTCTGGTTACCAGGCCACGTTTATTCTTCCGGTTTCACTGGTTTAGCGCAGTTGATTGACACCTTAACCGGTGGTAAGGTCAACGTTGCCTGGGCGATTGCCATCGTCAATATGCCGCTGTTAGTGTTGGCTTGGTTGACACTGTCAAAGCGCTTTGCGATTTTTACCGCGATGGCAGTCTTGCTATCAGCGGCATTCGTGCCACTTTTTGCAACCAAGACGGTTTTGACGCCAGACCCCTTAATTAACGCCATCTTTGGTGGCGGAATTAACGGGATGGCCGTTGGAACGGCGTTGCGCTGCGGTGTTGGAACCGGTGGATTAGACATTATCGGGATGGAGTTGAAACATCAATTCCGAATGAAGGTTGGCTCCGTCAACCTAGCCTTTAACGCCTTGATTATGATTGGAGCGGGGCTGACCTATGGTTGGCAGTATGCTCTTTATTCTATTATCGGGGTGGTCGTTTCCGCCCACTTCATTGATGTTTTCTATACCCACCAGCAACAAATTCAAGAAATGATTGTCACGAATAAGCCGGAAGAAATGACGGACACGATTCAAAACAAAATGCGTCGTGGTGTTACGATTATTGATTCAGCTCACGGTGGTTATACCGGCCGTGACCGGTCAATTCTCTTGACGGTTGTGACGCAACATGAATTACCTGAATTGCGCCATGCCATTAAGGAAGTTGATCCCCATGCCTTTTACTCGGAGTCAAAGGTGGAACACACCGGTGGTCGTTTCTACGAACCAGAACCTTAATAAGCAATAAAAAAAGCCCTTAGCATTCATTGCTAAGGGTTTTTTACTGACGATTTAGTTGTTTGGTGTTGATTGTGAACTGGTCCGCCGCATCGTTACATGTGGTGTCCCTTCAAAAATAAATGGTTCGGCTAGTGCTTGAAAACCAAACTTTTCATAGAAGCCGACAACCTGTTCCTGCGACTCGATTTCGATTGGTTCATTCGGCCAATTAGCTTGGCAAACTGCTAAAATTTGGACCATTAAGTCATGGCCGAGGCCGGTGCCGCGCGCATTTGGGCTGGTGACAACTCGGCCAAAAGTAACGTGATCGTTATTCCAAAAAACGCGGGCGTAGGCTAGGACAGGGGCCGTCTGATTGTCTTGAAAGAAAACATGAATGGCCTGTGGGTCCTTGTCATCTAATTCGTGGTAGATTCGGTTTTGTTCGACCACAAAGGTATCGATGCGCAGTTTTAAGGATTGATAAAATTCGTTAGCAGTCAATTCGGTCATTTTTTTTATTTGCCACATTGGTCTGTCCTTCTTTCGTTGTTCCTGTATAATGGTTGCATATGCAACTGTTGGGTGATGAGGGAGGCTTACATGATTGACTTAGAAATCTTCCGGCAAATGGGCTCCATTTCGAGGCGGGCAACCAAAGAGATGAACCAAGCAGCCAGTCAGTATCAGCTTGAAAATAACTTGTTCTTGTATCTGATCCGCATCGTTGAACACGAGGGGCTAACGCAGTCTGATTTAGCTGATTTGATTCAAGTCGATAAGACCACTTTGAGTCGGGCCTTAACAAAGTTGGACCGCCGCGGTTATATTGATAAAGTGGCGGATGCTAAAAATAAAAATTACAAGCAACTTTATCCAACACAGAAAGCGCGTGATAATTATCAGGTGTTAGCGGCCTTGGAACAGAAGTACATCAAGGATCGACTGTCTGCGTTATCGGCAAGCGAGCTAAAACAATTAAAACAATTATTAGCAAAAATTTTGCACACATAAGCTGTGCTTTATTTTAACAGGTTGAGTTGCAAATGCAACTGTTTAATTTAAAAAGGAGTTCTGATGCAAAATAAATTTCTCACGCGGTTATTGTTCTTTTTCTTGGGTTTACTGCTGGTCGCGGTTGGTAACGCACTATCCATCGTTTCGGGCGCAGGGAACGGGCTCTGGACGGCAGCGGCCCTTGGGTTGGCGCTAGTGACAAAAATTCCACTGGCAGTCGTCTTATTTCTTATTGGAATCATGATTCTAGCGGTGAATGTTTTCTTAGCAAAACATTGGTCGTGGTTGACTGTCATCGGTGAGTTCTTGTTTGTCCTCTTCTTTAGTCAACTGATTCATCTTTTCGTTAATTTCTTGCTGCCATTGAACATTGCGGCGGTGAATTATTGGCTGCGGGTTTTGCTAGCAATTGGCGGCATTACCATTGTTTGCTTGGGCACCTCTTTTTACCAACGCGCCAACCTCTGGATGTATCCGACCGATTCTTTGACGGTGCTCCTAACCCTACGGTTTTTCCCAAGAAATGTGGCCCGGGCCCAATTAGTGGCCTTTTTAATGCCAGTTTTGATCATTGCCGTCGTTGGTCTGTCAACGCAGCAGGTGATTGGTGTTCAGGTCGGAACTGTCTTTTCACTGTTGTGTAACGGCCTGCTAATTGCTTTTTTTAACCGGCACATTTGCCCATCGCTGACTAGCAATCAGGCGTTGTCTTTCTAATAAAATACCGACTGAAGAAAAAGCGTTACAATGGAATTGATCGAACCATTTTAAAGGGGGTGTTCCATGGCAAAGTATGCAGAGGCATGGGACTCAAAGACAACTTGGCATCGTTTTTGGATTCTAGCCGTTTCGTTAAGCATTGCGACGGGGAAGGGGATTGCGCCGATTTTACCGTCCTTGCAAAAAACATTTGGACATTATCCAGTGACTTTAATTAATATGGTGGCTACCGTGCAGCAGATTCCTGCTCTGATTGTTTTATTGTTTTCTAGTCGTTTGGCCAACCGGTTTGGCATTAAAAAGGTGATTGGGACTGGGCTTGCAATCATGGGAGTTGCTGGTATCTTACCTGCTGTGATCAATGATTTTTGGTTAATTTTTGCTAGTCGGTTATTATTTGGCGTGGGCATCGGTTTGACTAATTCACTGGCCATTACCTTAATTGACTTCTTTTATGAAGGAAATGATCAGGCGCAGATGCTCGGTAATCGAACTGCCTTTGAGCCAATCGGCCTTTGTATCGTCAATTTGACGGTGGGCTGGTTACTAACCTTTTCTTGGCATTATTCCTTTTTGGCATATGGCCTAATGTTCCTAATTTTGTGGGGATTTTGGCAGGTGGTGCCGGAATATCCACATCGCAATCAACCGACCCCACACCAAATTCAGCATCCCCGCCAGTGGCACCGCTTATCCTGGCCGATTATCGAGTTTGCCCTTTATTGTGGCATTTTAACTGTCGGAATGTCGGTGGTGAACGTTTACACGCCTTATTTGGTATTGAGTCATCGGATGGGCTCGGCGATGGTTGCTTCGGTAGTGATTACGGCGTATACAATTTTTTCGATGTTGATGGGCTTTTTGTTTGGGGTAATCTTTAAGTACATACACCGCTATGTTTTTATCTTGGGTTTGTTTATGATGGCTTTAGGTGCGTTACTCATGAATAGTGCCAGTCAACTATATTTATTGGTGATTGCCGTGATTTTAATTGGCTTTTCATACCCATTGGCTGGGACTTACCTGTTTAATACCATTGCTAACCGCGTGCCCAAGCGCTCGGCGGGGATTGCTAATTCGATTTTGTTGGTTGGTTGTAACGCTGGGACGGCCTTAGCACCAGCATTGATTTCACTTTTCAATACGCTAACACCCGGTCCTGCAACGGACGGCGGAATTGGCCTCTATGGTCTCTTGATGTTGGGGCTAACTGTGGTCTCGCTGCCAATTGTGCTGCGGAAAAGGAATTAATCGTAGTTACTGGACAAATTTACTACAAAAGGCATGATAATCCGTGTTTGCCAGCAAAAAAATTAGCAAAAAAGATTGACATTCTTTTTTAGAATTGAGATAATATATAAGTCTTTAATGCATATCGTTACAACATACGAAATAAAATGCGAGGAAGGAGGGGGATCGACATGGCAAAGGTTATTGTACGTAAGAATGAATCTTTGGATGATGCATTGCGCCGTTTCAAGCGTGGTGTTTCAAAGGACGGTACTCTCCAAGAATACCGCAAGCGTGAATTCTATGTGAAGCCTTCAGTTGAACGTAAGTTGAAGTCTGAAGCTGCACGTAAGCGCAACAAGAAGAAGAAGAACCGTTAATTCGGCCAAAAAACGTCACTTTTGGTGGCGTTTTTTATTTGCCGCCGTGGTAGACTAATATATAAGTATAGTTCCACATTTGAAGGAGAAAATCGATGAGCTTATTAGAACAAGTACAGGCTGATATGAAGGAAGCCATGAAGGCTAAGGACAAGCAAACTTTAGCGGTTGTTCGTCAAATCAAGTCAGCGGTGATGAACGAACAAATCAACTTGGGTCATGATTTGACTGAAGAAGAGGAGTTGGCCGTTTTGTCACGTGAAGTCAAGCAACGCCGTGATTCAATTGCTGAATTTAAGGCGGGTAACCGTGATGATTTAGCGGAAGCAACGCAAGCTGAATTGGATGTTTTGGCAAAGTACTTGCCAGCCCAATTGTCTGAAGACGAAATCAAGGACATTGTGGCTGCTGCCATCGAAAAGACCGGGGCTAATAGCCCAGCTGACATGGGGAAGGTCATGGGCATTGTTTCTGGTCAAACAAAGGGCCGTGCCGATGGTAAGGTCGTAGCTGATCAAGTGAAGGCTGCTTTGGCCAAGTAAGCATCAAAAGCGGTCTAACCGCTTATACATAGGATGTTGGGGTAATCGTGCCCCATAGAGTAGTTAGAAGAAAAGGATGGGCGCAATGGATACAAGTCTGGGACAAGTGATTCGAGCTGATGTCACTGATGAAAACGACCAGTATTTTTACGCACAAGTTGATGGCGTGACATACGAAATCGACAAGCAAGAATTGGAAAAGCCATTAAAGGTTGGTGGAATGGTGACTGGTTTTGCTTATCAAAATGAGCAACACCGCCTTCAAATCACCAAAACCATCCCGGCTGTGCAAAAAGACCAGTACGCCTGGGGAACCGTGGTCAACTCACGTAGTGACCTTGGTGTCTTTGTTAATATTGGCTTAGCCAATAAGGACTTGGTGGTTTCTTTGGATGATTTGCCAACGATGAAAGAACTTTGGCCAAAGGCCGGGGACCGCTTGTTGTTGTCAATCAAGGAAGACAACAAGGACCGTCTCTGGGGTAAGCTTGCTCAACAAGACGTGATTCAAGCTGTTTCTCGTCAGGCGCGACTTAATGCCGGGGTTAAGAAGGGTGAAAAGATCAAGGCCACCGTCTACCGCAACAAGTTGGTTGGAACGTTGGTGTTGACCGAGGACTACTACCTAGGCTTTATCCATCCATCCCAACGGGAAGCGGAACCACGTTTGGGTGAAGTAGTGACGGCCCGGGTATTGGGCGTCAACGACCGTGGCATTGTGAACCTATCTTTGAAGCCATTAGCCTATAAGTTAATGGATGAAGATGCGCAATTCTTGCTGATTCAATTGCAACGCAAGGCTGATCATTTCTTGCCATTTAATGACAAGTCGGATCCCGAGGCGATTAAAAAGCAGTTTGGCTTTTCAAAGTCGCAATTTAAGCGCGCTTTGGGCCGGCTTTATAAGGAACGCTTAATCATCCAAGTCGATGATGGCATCCAGCTGACTGAGGCTGGAATGAAGGACTAGCCTATGTTGCCTGACGTGATGGAAGATTATTTAAATTACGTACAGGTCGAGCGAGGCTTGTCAAAAAATACGCTGACGGCCTACCGACAGGATTTGACGGCCTTTGTTCGCTTTTTAAACCAGCAACAAAAGACCTGGCATGATGTGGACCACCTGTTAATTTTGTCCTTTTTAAATCAAATGCGGCAAGAACAGCGGGCCAACACATCGGTGGCGCGAATGGTGACTTCGCTGCGTAAGTGCTTTGCTTACCTGAAGCGTGAAGGCCAGGTTGACCACGACCCAATGTTAAACATTAAGCCGCCAAAGAAGGCCGAACATTTGCCAGCCGTTTTGTCAGTCGCAGAAGTCGACCGCCTCTTGGAGACACCGGATGTTTCGACTCCCTTAGGCTTACGGACCCGGGCAATGCTGGAAGTCATGTATGCCACCGGTTTACGGGTTTCGGAGTTAGTCCACTTAAAGATGGAAGACCTTCACCTAGACTTGGGTCTGATTCAAACCCTGGGAAAGGGTGACAAGGAACGGATTATTCCAATTGGCGAGCTAGCAGTTGACTGGGTTGACCGTTACTTAGCCAAAGCCCGGCCGGCTTTGGTTAAAGACCAGCGGACGGCAACCCTGTTTGTTAACGACCATGGCCGCTCACTGTCACGGCAAGGAGTCTGGCAGTTGATCAAAAAGTTAGTTCAGCAAGCGGATATTCAAAAGGACGTTTCGCCGCATACTTTGCGGCACTCATTTGCAACCCATATCCTAGAAAATGGGGCAGACTTGCGGATTGTCCAGGAGCTGCTTGGCCATGCCGACATCTCTACCACACAGATTTATACTCATATTTCAAAAAAGCGCCTGAGTCAGGTCTATGACCAGTACCATCCCCGCGCTTAGCCAGTAGAAAAGGAGTTAGCATGTTAATTCCCACCAGACCAGATGATGAAAAAATCGTCATGGGATTGTTTTCCCTTGTACCGGAATTAAAGGACTTAAGCCATCTCAAGCAGGTGCTTGACCTGTACGAGCAACCCAACTTTCAGCTGTTTTTCTGGCAGCCAGACCAGTTGGATTCGATTAATGGCCTTCTTGGCTTTGAACGCTACCGTGATAAAGTTTTGATTGTCCGTCATTTAATTTTGACACCTGGGGCCCCAAAAAAGGCAACCCATGCGCAAATGTTGACGGATTTGCAAGAGTTTTATCCAAATATGACGATTATGGGGACACTTGAGACCCAAACATACATTGATAAATGGAGAAAGCATTATACCAAACCAAAGTCTTACAATTAAGATTACTGATTTCGAAGGGCCCTTGGACCTGCTTTTGCATTTGATCAAAAAGCATGAAATGGATATTTTCGAGTTGCCAATTGCAGAAGTCACGAAGCAATACTTGGGCTTTATCCATGACCAGCAGGCCATGCAGTTGGATGTGGCGGCCGAGTACTTAGTGATGGCGGCCAAATTGATTCACATTAAGTCAACGGACTTGCTGCCAAAGCCACCGGTAACCGATGATGAGGATGATAACTTTGAAGAGTTAGACCCCAAAGAGGAATTGATTGCTCGTTTGTTGGTCTATCAACGCTTTCAGCAGGCCACCGGCTTCTTTGACGAACGGCAAGAATCCGGCTTGCAATCCTATGCCCGACCAGCGATTGAAGAAGAAAAGCCGGAAGCTGACCAGGCGCTGGCCTTGGCCCCAGGGTTAACTTTGATTGATCTCCAGTTGGCCTTTGATAGTGTTTTAGCTCGTAAACGCGACTTAGCACCAAAGACTAGGCAAGTGGAGTCGGACTCTTATACGATTGGTGATGGAATTAAGACCATTCGGCATAAATTGCAACGGTTGCCCGCTGGCCAATCGCTGCCCTTTACGTCTCTGTTCGATGATGTCTTTCAGGCTGACCGCCTGGTGATGACCTTTTTGGGCTTGCTTGAAATTACCAAAGCAGGGGAAATTACCCTCTGGCAGGCAGATTTATCAGAAGAAATTTTAATTAAAACGGTGAAAAATGGATCAGAAGATTAGTCAAATTGAAGCATTGCTCTTTGTCGCGGGTGAGGATGGCCTGACTGCCGCGGAATTAGCTAAGATTACCGGCTTTGATAAGGGAGCCATCCCAGGTTTAATTGATAAGTTGGCGACCCATTTGATTGAGGTTGATTCGCCATTGACGCTGCGGTCTTCTGATGACCGTTATGTGATTGTGACGAAGCCGGAATTTGGTAAGTTGGTCTCGGCCTACTTTGACCTCCCAGTCAATACGAAGTTGACCCAGCCACAGTTGGAAACTTTGGTGATTATTGCTTATCAACAGCCAATTACCCGAGTTGAAATTGATCAAATTCGTGGTGTTCGGTCGGCCGGAACCATTCAAAAATTGCTGCTGCACCAGTTGATTGAGGCTGTTGGCCGTAAGGAAGAAATCGGGCGTCCAATTTTGTATGGGACAACCGCTGATTTTTTGGACTACTTTGGGTTGAAGTCCTTGGAAGAATTGCCTGAATTGCCTGATATTAATGACTTGACCCTTGATGAAACCGGACAAGCCGAGGTGGCTTTGTTTGATCAAATTGATGACCAGGGTGATACAATTGCGGTAGCAGATAGTGCCGCTGTGCCAGAGAATCAGCCGGATAGCGAAGCTGAAGGTGCAGATCAGGCGGCTGCGACAACAGTGGACAGTGAAGAACAAAAGGAGTCCAACCAATGACGGAAGAAAGTCAACGACTACAAAAGGTGATTGCCCAGGCCGGGATTGCCTCCCGCCGTGCGGCTGAAACCATCATCTTGGAGGGCCGTGTTGAAGTCAACGGCCAAGTGGTCAGTCAGCTTGGAACCAAGGTGACCGCGCAAGACGAAGTGAAGGTTGATGGCGTGCCACTGGACGGGCAAGAAAAGCATGTCTATTATTTGCTGAATAAGCCACGGGGTGTTGTGACAACTAGTCATGACGACAAGGATCGCAAGACGGTGGTTGATATTCTTGAGGATGTTGATGCCCGAGTTTACCCCGTTGGTCGGTTGGATTACGATACAACCGGAGCCTTACTGTTGACCAATGACGGGGACTTAGCGAACCAATTGATGCATCCCAAAGGTCGAGTTGATAAGGTTTATACCGCTAAGGTGAAGGGTTTAGCTACCTTGGAACAGCTAGCTCCCTTAAAGCGTGGGGTGGTCATCAAGGGTAAGAAAACTGCACCGGCTAAGGTGGCCATTGAAAAGGTTGACCGGGATAAGAAGGTTTCCTTTGTCACAGTCACGATTCATGAAGGCCGCAACCACCAGGTTAAGGATATGTTGGCCAAGGTGGGCTTGCCAGTTGAAAAGTTACGCCGTGATCGTTACGCTTTCTTGGATTTGCTCGGCTTACAGCCAGGTGAGTACCGTGATTTAAAGCATGATGAAGTCAAGCGCTTGAAGGCCGGCGACTACCGCTTCTTGCGCCGCAAGTAATCAATTTGTCGGTTCAAATAAAGAATTTTTAATGAACAAGTAAGCAATTACTTGTTTTTTTATTGGCAAGCTTTTTGACCTATGCTATACTAATTCTTGTTTCAAAATAAAATAATAACTTCGGGGTCGGGTGAAAGTCCCAACCGGCGGTGAAGTAGCACGATGCTAACGAGCCCGCGACCTGCGCAAGCAGTTGATTTGGTTAAAATCCAAAGCCGACCGTAAAGTCGGGTATAAAGAAGTTTAAAGACAGTCCTTTTTGAGCTGGCCTTTATTTTACCCCGGGTGAAGTAGGGCCTTTTTTTAGGCCAAAGGAGTGGAAAATGACACGAAACACTACTAAAAAACTCACCCTAGTTGCTGTGTTAAGCGCAATTTCATTTGCTTTAACCATCTTTCCACAGGTAGTAATTATCCCAAGCGCCTCGTTTTTGAAAATTGATTTTTCAATCGTTCCGGCTTTTCTAGCTTTGGAGTGGCTGGGCCTGTCTTCAGCGACTTATGTCTTGCTGATTCGGACGGTCTTGAAGCTGTTGCTCTTTAACGAAGGAGTGAACACTTACATTGGTTTGCCAGTCAACTTGCTCATTGGCTTGACTTTCATCTTTTTCATTGCAGGAATGCAAAAAGTTGAAATCAAATGGCCAAAGTGGCTGTGGCAAACGGTGTCGGTGGCTGTCGCTTCAGTTGCAATGACCATTATGGCCTACCTAGTGAACATTGTTTGGGCAATTCCGCTGTATGCCCGCTTTGCTAACTTTGATATCGCGAAGTTCATTGGCATTAAGGTATACTTGTGGGGGATGGTTGTTCCATTCAACTTGCTTGAAGGTGTAATTTGGTTTGTTGTCTCGGCAATTGTCGTTGCTGTCTTGAAACCTTTTAAGAAAAGCTTTCGCTCTTAAGAAAAGGTTATCATTTTCAAATGAACTTCCGTGTTAGACTGGATTTATGAAGGAATAAATGGGAGGTCTTGAAAATGAATGATCAAGCAGTACCGACAATGTCGCGTCGTCAACGTCATGTTGAAGAGGCACAGCAGGGACATCCAAAGAAAAACACCAATGCCAAGAATCACGGTGGTTTAGTGGTTATTTTGGTCTTACTTTCGCTTTTCTTGTTAGCGTCAGCACCAGTATATGGACTGATGAAAAATGCACCAAAGATGACTAAGACAACAACTAGCGCAACGTCATCATCCTCATCAGCAGCATCAAGTAGCTCATCGGCAACGGCAACGAGTCAAAGCCAGTCAGCTGCTAGCTCACAAAGCCAATCAGCAACGTCACAGGCACAACAAAGCAGTGACGACCAAGCGGCATCACAAGCTGCATCAGCCAACACGGCTGTCTTGGCTACCGGCCAAACTTTGTATAACTTTGCGGTGACACATGGCACTACTGCCGACCAGATTTATAACTTAAATCCGGGTGTTACGGCACAAAACTATACACAGTATGCCGGACAGTCGTTGAAGATTAAATAAGGAATAGGAAGTTTCATCCTCATGGTAAAACCCGCACATTTTCAAGTCGCAATTGATGGCCCTGCCTCGGCAGGAAAGTCCACGATTGCTAAAATTTTGGCAACAGATTTAAAGTATGTCTACGTGGACACTGGTGCGATGTACCGTGCTATCACTTTAGCGGCCAAAAATGCTGGTTTAGCTTATGAGGACGAAGCAGGAATCACAGCCTTATTACCTGAAATTAAGATTCAGTTCTTGCCGGGCGAACCTGTCCAACACGTTTTGTTAAATGGTGTAGAGGTCACGGAGGATATCCGTTCGACTGAAATCACCAATAATGTTTCTTTGGTCTCATCCTATGCGGCAGTGCGGAGTGACTTAGTTAACCGTCAGCGGGCCTTGACTGCTGAGCAGCCAGTGATTATGGATGGTCGTGATATTGGAACAACGGTTTTGCCTGACGCCCAAGTTAAAATCTTTTTGATTGCTTCGGTTGAAGAACGGGCAGAGCGCCGTTACAAGGAAAACGTACAAAAGGGCATGAAGGTTGACCTGGAAACGTTGAAGGAAGAAATTGAAGCCCGTGATTATAAAGATTCACACCGCGAAATTTCACCCTTGACCAAGGCGGATGATGCCATCACTGTGGATACGACTGGTCAAAATATTGATCAGGTTGTGGCAACAATTAAAACAATTATTGAAGATCACCAGTAAGGTGGTCTTTTTCTTTTTTAATTAAAATCTGTTAAAATAGAATTTATAGGGTAGACCGATTTTGTACAGTTTTTTTCGGCTTAGATTAAAATTATTCAGTACTTTGTTCAGTTTTTTAACTTAGGGGCTAGGAAAATCCTAGTTTCTCTGATAAAATACCCTTATAAGTGTAAATTGTAGGAGGACGTTTGACGTCATGAGTGATACTAACAGCGAATTATTAGCAGCTCTGGAAAGTGCTGACCAAATTAAGGTAGGGGATGTCGTAACTGGAGAAGTTCTAGCAATCGACAACGATAACCAAGCAGTTATCGGTCTTCATACCGGTGAAGAAGGAGTTGTGCCAGCACGTGAGTACTCTGACGATCGTAGCGTTAACTTGGCAGACGACTTGAAAGTCGGCGACACTATTGAAACTGTTGTAGTTTCAAACGTTACAAGCGACAAGGAAGGCGTAGCTTACTTGTTGTCAAAGAAGCGCTTGGAAGCCCGAAAGGCATGGGAATCATTGTCATTTAACGAAGGTGATGTTGTTGACGCTAAGGTTATCAACGCCGTTCGTGGTGGTTTGATTGTTGATGTTGCCGGCATCCGTGGTTTTGTACCTGCATCAATGGTTGCAGAACGCTTCGTTTCAGACTTGAACCAATTCAAGGGTCAAGACATTAAGGCAGAAGTGATTGAAATCGATCCAGCCAAGGCTCGTTTGATTTTGTCACGTAAGGCCGTTGCTGCACAAGAACGTGCAGAAAAGTTGGCAGAAGCCTTCAGCCGTTTGGCAGTTGGCGAAGTTGTTGAAGGAACTGTTGCTCGTTTGACTGACTTCGGTGCTTTCGTTGACTTGGGCGGCGTGGACGGATTGGTTCACGTTTCTGAAATCTCACATGACCGTGTTAAGAACCCATCAGACGTTTTGTCAAAGGGTGACAAGGTTAACGTTAAGATTTTGGCTTTGGATACTGATCGTGGACGTATCTCACTTTCAATCAAGGCTACCCAGCCAGGTCCTTGGGATGAAGTTGCAGAAAAGGCCCCAGCTGGTACAGTTCTTGAAGGAACTGTTAAGCGCGTCAAGGACTTTGGAGCATTCGTTGAAATCTTCCCTGGTATCGAAGGATTGGTTCACGTTTCACAAATTTCACACAAGCGTGTTGAAAACCCAGCCGACGTTTTGAAGTCTGGTGACAAGGTGAAGGTTCAAGTGTTGGATGTTAAGCCAGCAGAAGAACGTATCTCATTGTCAATGAAGGCTTTGGAAGAAAAGCCAGCCAACCATCATGAAGATCACGAAGATAACCGTGGTGCTTCACGTGCTGACATGGCAGCCTTCCAACAAGACGATGAAGGTGCCGCTACTTTGGGCGACATCTTCGGCGACAAGTTGTAAGATTGAATTAAGAAGGCTGGTTTTCCAGTCTTTTTTTATTGGAAAGGAGCGGGATGATGGCAGCACCGATTGTAGCCGTTGTTGGCCGACCAAATGTTGGAAAGTCAACTTTATTTAACCGCATTGTAGGCGATCGTATCGCCATTGTTGAGGATATGCCAGGGGTTACCCGTGACCGCTTGTATGCACGAGCTGATTGGCTCAATTATGATTTCCGGGTTATTGATACTGGTGGATTGGAAATGGGGAATGCCCCATTTTTGACCGAAATCCGTGCGCAAGTTGAATTAGCCATTGATGAAGCCGATGTTATTTTGATGGTTGTTTCTGGTCGGGAAGGCTTAACAGCCGATGACCAAGCGGTTGCTAACCTCTTGTATGGCTCTGATAAGCCAGTGGTTTTGGCCGTTAACAAGGTCGATAACCCAGAAATGCGGGCAGATATCTATGACTTCTACGCCCTTGGAATGGGCGATCCTTACCCAGTTTCTGGTTCACACGGAATTGGTTTGGGTGATGTCTTAGACGAAATCGTCAAGAACTTCCCAGATGAAGCCGCCGAACAGGAAGATGATGCGGTTCGTTTCTCAATTATTGGCCGACCAAATGTTGGAAAGTCGTCAATCGTGAACGCCATCTTGGGCGAAGACCGGATGATTGTCTCTAACATCGAGGGAACAACGCGTGATGCCATCGATACCCGCTTTATTACTGCTGAAGGTGATGAATTCGTGATGGTCGATACGGCCGGAATCCGTAAGCGTGGTAAGGTCTATGAGAATACTGAGAAATATTCCGTGATGCGGGCTATGAAGGCCATAGACGAATCAGAAGTTGTTTTAATGGTTTTGGACGCAGAAACCGGAATTCGCGAACAAGACAAGCATGTGGCCGGTTATGCGCATGAGGCTGGTAAGGCCCTGGTAATTGTGGTCAATAAGTGGGATGCGATTGAAAAGGATACGCATACCATGACGGACTTTGAGAACCTGATTCGTGATGAATTCAAGTTCTTGGACTATGCACCAATTGTCTTTGTTTCAGCTAAGACTGGACAGCGCTTAGACCGTTTGCCTGATTTAATTTTGGCGGTTAACGATAATCACAAAAAGCGGGTCTCATCGTCAACGTTGAACGATGTTTTGATGGATGCCTTGGCTACCAATCCAGCACCATCTGATAATGGGCGCCGTTTACGGGTTTATTATGCGACCCAAGTGGCCATTGAACCACCAACCATCGTTGTCTTTGTGAACGATGTTGAATTAATGCATTTCTCGTATCAACGTTTCTTAGAAAACCAAATTCGCTCAGCCTTTGATTTTTCTGGGACGCCAATCAAGTTGATTATTCGGCAACGAAAGTAATCTTTTTAGAGCAAAAGTGGGGATAATCTTGGCAAAATAGCCCAGAAACGTCCGGAAACAGGCATTTATCGCAATTATTCCTGGATTTTACTACACATTTGTAGGCACTTGTGCTATTCTATCCTTATGGAAGTTGCTTCGGTAGCGTTCCCAGGCTATCAACGATTGTCACGTTGTTAGTATTCTAAATTATTTTTTTGTGAGGAGAAAAGGAATGGCAAATAAGCAAGAATTGATCGATTCAGTTGCAATGAAGACTGGTTTAACTAAGAAGGATGCTGATAAGGCTGTTGCTGCAGTTTTGTCATCAATTGAAGACGCCTTGAAGAAGGGTGAAAAGGTTCAATTGATTGGCTTTGGTAACTTCGAAGTTCGCCAACGTGCAGCTCGTAAGGGACGCAACCCACAAACTAAGGAAGAAATCCAAATTCCTGCATCAAAGGTTCCTGCATTCAAGCCTGGTAAGGCATTGAAGGATGCTGTTAAGTAAGCAGACCTTATAAAAAACACACTCGACAGAGTGTGTTTTTTTGTTACTTAAAAGTCTTGTTTGAAATTGTCTTTTTGTTTTTCGTATAATCAGGCCGGATTCTTGTATTTTTTGTAAATTTGTCAGCCAATGTTGCGTTTTATTTGACAAATTACAACTTGTTTGTTAAGATTAAATTACAAATTTCACATAGCTAGATTTAGGAGGCAACAGAATGAAAGTTGCAGTTATCGGGTCAACACACGCCGGTGTATTCGCCGCTAAGCAGATTAAGGCGGACAATCCAGACGCTGAGGTTCACGTATACGAGAAGAACAAGACGGTTTCTTTCTTGTCTTGTGGAATTGCACTTTGGATTGGTGACAACGTTTCATCAACAGATAAGATGTTTTATGAATCACCAGAGTCAATGGCTAAGCAGGGCATCACTATGCACATGTCAACTTTGGTAGAAGACGCTGATTTGGCTGGCAAAACTTTGAAAATCAAGGACTTGGAATCAGGGGCTGAATCCGAAGAAACATTTGACAAGGTCGTAATTACGACCGGATCACGGGCCATCAAGCCACGGATTCCTGGAATTGATTCAGACAAGGTTTACGATTCAAAGACTTGGGACAACGCCAATGCTTTGAAGGGTATTACTGAAAAAGTTAAGCGCATTATCGTAATCGGTGCCGGTTATATTGGAGCCGAATTGGCAGAACAATTGTCAGTCAACGACAAGGAAGTTACTTTGATTGATGGATTGGACCGTGTCTTGGCTAACAACACTGCTTTTGAATTCTCATCAGTCTTCCAAAAGGCTTATGAAGACCACGGTGTCAAGTTGGCTTTGGGTCAGATGGTTTCTGGCTTTGAAGATACTGCTGACGGTATCAAGGTCACAACTGATAAGGGTGAATACGAAGCTGATATTGCCATCTTGGGAATTGGTTTCTTGCCTAACACTGCCTTGTTTAAGGACCAAGTGGACATGTTGCCAAATGGGGCCATCAAGGTTAACGAATACATGGAAACATCAGTGAAGGATGTTTATGCTGCTGGTGATTCAGCCACAGTCTTCTACAATCCAACGCAAAAGATGGACTATATTCCATTGGCAACCAATGCCGTTCGTCAAGGAATTTTGGTTGGTAAGAACATTGCCAAGCCAACGGTTGCTTATCAAGGAACACAGGCTACCTCAGCTGTTGAATTGTATGAATTGGCTTATGCCGCAACTGGTTTGACAGAACAATCAGCTGCTCGTAAGGGTGTTGAAGCTGAATCAGTAACCATCTCAGAGGATTACCGTCCTGACTTTATGTTGACAACGACACCTGTTCAAGCTTCATTGACATGGGAAAAGGGAACTCGTCGCATTGTTGGTGGCGCCTTCTTGTCAAAGCATGACATTTCACAGGCCGCTAACGTGGTTTCATTGGCCATTGAAAACAAGATGACCATTGACCAATTGTCAATGACTGACTTCTTCTTCCAGCCAAACTTCGGTCAACCAATCAACTACGTTTCATCAGTTGCAATGGCTGCCGTTGCCAAGGCAAACAAGTAACTAATTGTTCAAATTAACAGGTCGAGATTGCTCGATCTGTTTTTTTATTTAAAAAATCCTTGCTTAAATTGTAATGGCAGTGTAAGCTAATAGAGTACTAAATTGAATATAGCGATCTGGGGTACCATTTTGGTTGAGATTAAACCCATTGAACCTGTTAGGCTAAGACCGACGAAGGAAGATCCACACAATTTTTTTTTTGCATGACCATTCGTGTTGGACTCTCTCCTGGCGAATGGCTTTTTTTATGGCCAAAGTGATACAGACCAGACAAAGGAGAGAATGATGAAACAGAAGTGGACATTGCAAAACGTAATTTTACTGGCCTTGATTGGAATTATTTTTTCAGTCGTGTACTGGATCATGGATCCAGTTTATAACTTGGTCTCAGCAGGTTTAGCAGCCTTTGGTTTGCAAAACTTTGCTAACGAAATTACTTTGGGTGTTTGGATGATGGCTGGACCATTGGCCTCATATTTGTTGAAGAAGATTGGTGCCGGCTTCATTGGTGAAATGCTTGGGGCTGCTGGTGAAATGTTCTTGGGTGGTTCTTACGGAGTTGGGACGTTGCTTTCTGGCTTTATCCAAGGAATTGGTTCAGAACTTGGTTTTGCCTTGGTTGGTTATAAGAACTGGTCAGCCGGTTTGTGGCTATCAACTTTGACTGGAACAGTTGTGACTTTCGGTTGGGACTTGATTAAGTCTGGTTATGCTCATTACCACTTTGGCATGTTGATTGCCTTGTTCATCGTTCGTTACCTATCAATTTTCTTCTTTGCCGGTGTCTTGGTTTACTTGATCACCAAGTTGCTTGACCGGTCAAAGCTCTTGTCAAACGACTAAGGAGGCAGCCAATGGCATTGACTGCCAAGAATTTAACGGTAGCCTACCATGACCACGCCATTATTGATCAGCTAAACTTTGACCTGGTAGCTGGCCAACTAACGCTCTTGATGGGACCTTCTGGTTCTGGTAAATCAACTTTGCTAAAAACCTTGGCTGGCCTGTTTCCGCAATACGGTGGCCAAGTCAGTGGTGAAGTGACCATTGACGAAGCGGATGTCTTAGCCATGCCGGCGCATGACCGGGCTAAGAAAGTGGCGTTGCTCTTTCAAAATCCGGACGACCAATTTGCCATGCCAACCGTCCGTGAGGAATTTATCTTTGCCTTGGAAAACTTGGAATTAAGTCCAAGCGAGATTGATGATAAAATTGCTTGGTCCTTGGCCAAGGTTGGCCTGACTGATTTTATTGATCGGGCGTTTGTGACCTTGTCGGGGGGCGAGTTGCAAAAGGTGGCTTTAGCCGAAATTTTGGCTTTAGGCGCGGACTTCTTGTTGTTGGATGAGCCCTTTGCGGCGATTGACCAACAATCGCGAGTTGATTTGCAGGTCTTATTAAAGCAGTTAAGCCAGGAAGGCTATGGGATTGTGGTAGCTGACCACGACCCAGCGGGCTACTTTGATAAGATTACGGCCTTTTATCAGGTTGTCGATGGGGCGCTTGCGCTGGTAGCAAAAGCAGACTGGTCTCAGTATGATTATCAAAAGCAAACGGTGATTGTCACGGCCAGCCAGCAAGACTCCATGCCTTTGTATCGGATGGACAACTTACGGATACAAAATGGGGAACGGTTAGTTTTAAATCAAGATGTTTTGTCACTCTATGAGGGACAGTTAACCTTGATTACCGGCCCGAATGGGGTCGGAAAGTCGTCCCTGTTTAAAACCATGGCACATTTGCATGACTACCAAGGGTCTTTGGTCTACCAGGACAAAGAGGTGTCAAACTGGAAGAAACGCCGCTACTATCAAGAAGTTGGCTTGTTATTCCAATCAGCGTCTGAACAATTCATTAATATCACGGTTGAAGAAGAGCTAAACCAAGTTCGCAAAAACAGCCGGCAACAGGATTATTGGACTGAAGACCGGGTAAGTGCTTGGTTGACTGACTTGAATCTGACTGGTTTATCCGACCGTTCGGTTTACACACTTTCTGGTGGCCAACAAAAGAAGCTACAGCTGCTCTTAATGTTGATCATTGCGCCAAAAGTGCTGTTCTTAGATGAACCACTGGCTGGCCTCGATGAAGCCTCCGTCGCGGTTGTCTTGCGCTTGATTAAGGAAACGCAAGTGACTTTGGGACTAACGGTGATGGTGGTTTCCCATCAAACCAGGGATTTGGTTAAAATCGTTGATCAGCACATTGCCTACCAAGGAACGGCGCTGGCCTACCAGCAGGAGGTGCTAGTATGATGAATGCGACACAACGGTTGTTACTAGCCCTCTTAATTTCCCTGGAAATTTCTTTGACAAAGTCGGTCACCTTAAACATCATTTTAATGGTGACATCACTGATTATTTTGTTGGTGAAGCGGCAGTCCTGGAAAAAGATTGGCTTTTACTTTTTAGTAGCTGTGATTCCGGTGCTGGGAACCTTTTGGTCCTTTTACCTTTATGGCCAGGGAAGTCGGGCTGAAAACCTTCATTTCGGTTTTGTAATGGGTTCTCGTGTGCTGGCCTTCATCTTTATGGGGGCCTGGTTAACGATTGGTATGACGCCTTATGTTTTGCTGGCTTCATTACGGCAAAATTTGAAAATGTCAGCGACCTTCACGTATGGAATTTTAGGTGCCTTGAACTTTATGCCACGTTTTAAGCAAGCCTTTGCCTCGATTCAGGCGGCAGGAATGATGCGTGGGGAAGTATTGCGCTGGTGGCAGCCAACGTTGTACTTTAAGGCCCTGGTGCATGCGATTAAGTGGTCGAAAAACCTAGCGATGGCGATGACTTCTCACGGCTTCCAAGAGGGAGCCAACCGGTCGGCCTACCAGCAATATCCATGGTCGAAATCTGGTTGGGTCACAATGGCAGTAATTGTCTTGTTGATTCAAGTGATTTTACGGCTATCTACTTATTAATTGTATAGAAAAAAGCTTCGACAGATTTCTGTCGGAGCTTTTTTAGTTGATTTCAAGGTAATTAAAAATTTCTTGCTTCATCGCCTTTACAAAGGGGTCTTTGGCTGATGAGGGGTTGATTACGAGCCCGAGGTGACGGTAGTAGTGCTTTTCAAAGGGATAAGCTTTGACATCTCCAGCTAACTTGGTTAAGGCCAAGTCCGGCAAGATTCCCCAGCCCAAGCCTGCCTCCACCATCGCTAAGATTGATTGGTCATCGATTGAATAGTTAATGGCCTGCGGTTTAACCTGCAATTCGTCCAGGGCGGCCTTGGTATCGGAATCATAGTCCGACCGTTGCAAAATAAAGTGCTGGTCGGTCAAGTCTGCCTGGCTGATGGAATGCCCATTTTTGGGAACAAAGTCGGCATCGGTAATGCATTTGATTTCATCGTCAATCAGGTCAAAGGAATCCAGTCGGTCCTCAGCCGGTAGGGCTGAGAAGCCAAGGTCGATTTTACCCAGTGATAGGGCCTGTTCGATTTCTGCAAAGGATCCCTGAATCAGGGTGATTTCAACGTCGGGATAGGTTTTGGCAAAGCGGCGGATGATGGTTGGCAGCCAAGCGATACAAACCGAGGAAATGGCGCCAATCCGAATTTGCCCGCCCTGTAAGCCTTGGATTTTGGCGGCGGTGACTAGGAGCTGGCGCTCTTGGTTTAAAATGCGTTCAATCATTGGTAAGAGAATTTCCCCGTTTTTCGTGACCACCATTTCGGAGCGGTTGCGCAAGAGTAGGGGAATTCCCAATTGATTTTCCAAATGAGAAATGGAGTGGGAGACAGCGGAAGGCGTGATGTTTAAGGCGTCAGCCGCTTTACGAAAGGACTTTAGTTCGGCCACGGTCGTAAAAATTTCATAGGTGAAAGTTTTCATGAAAGATCCTTTGATGAATTTTTTTTATGTTAAATTGAATAACTTTAGTTTTACTTACTTTAGGACTAAGTATAGACTATTAGGGTAGGATTTTAAAGGAGAAATTGTTAATGAATACTGAACAATCGGGCTTTGCTCGAACACTGTCGCACCGACATGTGGCAATGATTGCCCTGGGTGGGACGATTGGAACTGGGCTTTTTTTGGGAGCTGGTTCTTCCATTCATAAAGCTGGACCGGCTATTTTGCTGGTTTATATTATTACTGGGCTCTTTGTCTTTGCGATGATGCGCGCCCTCGGGGGAACTGTTGGTCTCAGATGATACCAAGCCTGTCTTTATCGACTTTATGACCCAGTATCTGGGGGAGCGGGCCGGCTTTGTGCTGGGTTGGACTTACTGGATTGGCTGGGTTGTCATCGCGATGACGGAGCTAACGGCGATTGGGACTTATATGCAGTTTTGGTTCCCATCTTGGCCAGTTTGGCCTTGGGAGTTGGCCTTTTTAGTGGCTTTGTACTTCACGAACACGATTGCAGTGAAAATTTTTGGCGAAGCCGAATTCTGGTTTGTCATGATTAAAGTTGTCGCCATGATTGTCACAGGTTTGATTTTGGCTTTCGGCCATGTCAAGACTTCAATGGGCGTGACTGAATTTTCAACGTTGTGGTCACACGGCTTGGTGGCTAACCATGGTAAGGACTTGTTGTCGACCTTCCAAATGGCCTTCTTCGCCTTTTTAGGGGTTGAGTTTGTCGGGATTACAGCCGCAGAAACAAAGGATCCATTGGAAACGATTCCTCGAGCAGTGAATTCAATTGTCATCCGGATTTTGATTTTTTATATCGGTGCCTTGTCAGCGATTATGATTATTCAGCCATGGACAAACTACCAAGCTGGTGTTTCACCCTTTGTCCAGGTCTTTTCCGGGATTGGCGTGAGCTCGGCAGCAGCGGTGATTAACTTCGTTGTTTTGACAGCGGCTGCTTCTTCAATTAATTCGGCCTTCTTTACCACAGGCCGGATGCTGTATTCTTTGGTCGGCGAAAAGTCTCGTTTTAAGCGTTTGAACAAAAATGCGATTCCTAAGTCAGCGATTAACCTCTCGACCTTGATTGTTGGCTTGGCCGTGGTGGTGAACTACTTGTTCCTAACGGATGCCTTTACCCTGATTTCATCAACCGCTTCAGCGGCCTTCTTGCTGATTTATATGGCATTGATGTGGACACATTTGCGCTTTAAGAAGCAAACGCATGGCACAAAGAGTCATGGCTTCAAATTACCGTTAGCCCCATTTTCAAATTATTTGACCATTGCTTTTTTGGCATTGATTTTCATTATTCTTTTGTTGAATCATGAAACAACAATTACAACGTTGTTATCATTAATTTGGATGGTATTGTTAACGATTATTGCCTTTTTCCGTATTAAAAAATAAGCTAAGATTTTGAGAAAAGCATCGCTATTTTGGCGGTGCTTTTTCTTTGTCAGTTCATCAGTTAGACTGCTGAAATATGTTAGAATTATGTTAGAATAGAAGAAATAAATTTTTAAAGGAGTTTGGGATGAAAATTGGTGTATTTGGCCTCGGACACATGGGCACTGCCATTGTTCAAGGGTTGACGCGATCAGAACAAGCCGTCGAAGTATTGGGTTACTCATCAAATGCGGCAAAGGCCGACGAGTTGCAAGTGCCAATCTACAGTCGTTACGAGGATTTGCTGGCGCAAGGTCCGGATGTGGTGATTTTAACGGTACCAGCAAAGTACGTGGTCGCGGTTTTGGCTGACTTAGTGCAGGCAGGATTGGATAGCAAAGTGGTTGTTTTGTCAGCAGCAGCGAGTGTGACGAATGCTGATTTGCGCAGGGCAGCTCCTAAGAACCCGGTCACGACCTTTATTCCAAACATTCCGGTAGCCATTAATGCTGGGACAACGGCTTTGTCATATAATGATTCGATTCAGGAAGCAGACCAGCGGGTGATTCGCACCGTCTTGGATACATTAGGGGATGTGGTTGTCGTCAAAGAAGATCAGCTAGCAATTGCTGGAACAGTTGGTGGTTGTTCACCAGCCTTTATTGATGTTTTGATGGATGCCATGGAAGATGCCGCTGTTTCGCGAGGAATGGACCGTCAAACGGCCGCCGCAGTAGTTGCTTCAGTTGTTAGTGGTACGGCCAAATTGGCACAGACATCAGACAAGTCATTTGGTGATTTGAAGGGACAAATTACCTCACCAGGTGGCACAACGATTAAGGGTGTCTTAGCACTTGACCAACATGGTTTCCGTGCCGCTGTTCACGCCGCGATTTTGGCAGCAGCTGGTGATGAATAAGCCAGAAAAAATATAATAGCGAAGTCAGATTAGGACTTTGGAGCCAATTGACCCCAGGGTCCTGTTTTTTATTGAGAGAGGGAGAATCACAATGAAAGCATTACCAAAGCAAGTGAAATCAGTCTGGTACTGGAGTGAAGCGATGACAATTGTTATTGTCTTGGGACTTTACTTTGTTGGTATCTGGGCGGTTAATCAGTTTACCAAGGTCACGATACCAACCAGTCTTTTTTGGTTGATCCTTGCTGCCATTATCTTATTGTCACTTGGTGGTCTTGGCTTAGTTCATTATCGCTATGCCTTTTACCATTATTCAGTCAATGAGATGGATGTCGAAATTCAAAAGGGCTTTTTCTTTCGTAAGTGGATTGCCATTCCAATTGACCGCATTCAAAATGTGAATTTAAATCAGGGGCCATTACTACTTGCTTTTAAGTTGCAGGAAGTCACCATTGTCACTGGTGGATCCGATTACAGCATTGATGCTTTGACGGAGGCTGAAGCTGAAAGCTTCAAGGACCAAGTCATGACATTGGCAAAGGAGGCCCGTCATGACGCCTAGACATTTGCACCCCTTTGCCTTAGTGGGGGAACTATTTAATGATATTCGCTCCTTTTTTTGGGTGATTGCCTCGTCGGCGGTTTTTTTGAGGTTCAGTCTCTGGGCCTGGCTGGCAATTTTACTGGCCGGTTTAGACTTTGTCCTACTGTCTTTTTGGCGCAAAACCTATGAATTGACGGACGATGAGTTAATTTTTCGGTCGGGGATTCTTGAGCGTCGTGTTCGCCATTTGCCATACCATAAAATTCAAAATATTCAGCGCAACCAATGGTTCTTTTTGGCACCATTTCACCTTGAATCGATTGCGGTTGATTCGGGTGGTCACAACGATAAGGATAATCAGATTACCTTATCGGTCGTTCCCAGTTGGCTGGCAGAGGTCCTGGAGGCCAAGCGTCAAGATAACAGTCAAAATTTGCAAGACTTACTAACTGCTGCTCAGACTGGTGAGAAAGCGCCTGAGTCAGAGGAGGCAAGTGCTGCGGCTACGGCGGCGGTTACTAGCAATCACCGTGATGACTATCGGGCTTCTGTTGCTTCCTTAGTTGCCTACGCGCTGACCAGTTTTGATGTTTTCGTTCAATTTTTGATTTTCTTTGGCGCCTTTTTTAGCCATGTTGATATGGATAGCCATTGGGTGAAGGCGTTGACCAAACGCTTTTCGGCACAAGCGGTTAGTATCGGCTTCTTCTTGCTGTTATTGGCAGTGCTATTGTTTGTTGTCATCTTACTAGTGTTCAACGTTATTCGAATTATTGTTCTGTACTTTGGCTTTTCGGTCAATCAAAATGCCGAGCATTTGACGATACAGCGCGGTTTGTTTCAAAAGAAAACGTTACATCTCGCCATCAAACGTGTTCAGGCAGTTCAATTTCGGCAAAATATTTTCCGGCAATTATTGGGCTATGTTTCCGTGAAGGTACGAATTATCACGGATGCCAACGGGGATGACCAGGCCTCAAGGATGATGCCAACACTCATTCCACTGGTTCAAACGAAACAGGCCTATGAATTAGTTTCGAATTGGTTGCCCGTTGTACCAAAGGATGATCGGCAACCGCTGACTGCCGGTAGCCTTTACCAAAGTTTGACGATGGCCCGCAACGGTCTCGTCTTGTTGTGGCTCTACCTCGGTTGGATTTTATACTTTGTGCACACGGGATGGGCGATTACTGTCGCTGTTTTGCTATCGTTATTGGTAGCCGGTGCCGGTTGGCATAAGGGGCATAATACTGGTGTCGCTTTGCTTGGGCACGGCGGTTTGGTTCTCCAATACGGTTCGATGTATGAAAAAGTAACGACCTTTGCCGAGTGGGATAAGATTCAATCCTTGCAATTACGGCAAAGCTGGTGGTTGGCTCAACGAAACCAACGCGTTCATTTACGAGCCGAGGTTCGTTCCGATGACTCAACTACGAAAATCGAGTGTCGTTACATACAGCGACAACAGGCCGATGAAATTTTTGACTGGTACCAGCAAATGAGTCATAAGCAGTTTCGCCTAAAGCAACAATAATTAATTTTTTTTGCAGAAGATCAACATTGTTATTGTTGGTCTTTTTTATTTTGTAATGCAGCGGGTTGCCTTAGTTGAAATATTCCTTCAAAAATTAATAGAAAAATAAGTTAATAAAATATAAAATGTAAGGGTTTACAACACCTATATAAAGGCGTTTTTTATAATTATTTTTCTTGACAATAAATGGGGTAACCAGATAAAATCAAATTAGACGGGAAGAACTGGCCAGGTTCCCGACTAATTGTAAAACATTGTCATGCATTGCTTGCCCTAAAGTCGTAGGTGATGCAGTTAATTCAAGCAACTAAAACTAATTTTTTGCTTGTTGATTTGAAAGGAAATGCTATGTTTGGATTTATGAAACAGGGCATTCGGCCAGAGGTTCGAAGCACTGAAAAAGTACACAGCACTTATCGTCGTCGCCAAGCCGGTGTCTTGGCAGCTACTAGTTTTACCTACATTGCCTATTACATTATTCGGCTGGTTTTTACAACGGAGCAGGTGCCGATTATGAATGCCTACGGTTTTAGTATCGGCCAAATTGGCCTGATTCTATCAACTTTTGGAATTGGTTATGGTATTGCCAAAATTTTCATGGGGGCGTTAGTTGACCGAATGAACGCGCGACTCTTTTTAGCGATTGGCCTTTACCTATCTGCCTTTTTTAATTTATTAATTGGCTTTACACAAAACTTTGCCTTAATTCTGGTATTGATGTTGCTCATTGCAATGACACAGGCGATGGGCGCACCAGCCTGCCAGCGGCAGATCTCAATTTGGTTTTCTAAAAGGTATCGAGGGTCAATTTTTTCAATTTGGGCTTCCGCTCATAATGCCGGTGCCTTTCTTTGTGTAGCATCGGTGCAGCTGGCAACCTTTATCTATGCTGGTTCCTTAACGGCTGTGTTTGTCGTCTCTTCTGTGATTTCTTCTCTGATTGTCACTCTAATGCTTTTGATTAATACGGATAAGCCGGAAAGCGTTGGACTACCTGATATTGCCTCTCACTCAGGCTATGTGGAAGTTGATCATCGCGGTCATACAACCAATCAAACGACTACGGATGCTCGCTTTGCTGAAATTTTTGTGCAAAGTATCTTGTTGAATAAAGTTGTTTGGATGGTCACCTTAACTTCGATGTCGATTTATATCGTTCGTTATGGCATTTTGTCTTGGATTCCTTCTTACTTACCAACGAAGGGTTTTAGTATTACTTGGGCAAAGTGGTTTGTTGGTATTTTTGAGCTATCAGCTGTTCCTGGTGTGATTGCAATGGGGGCTTTATCTGACTTTTTAAATGGTCGACGAGCATTGATTTGCTTGGCATCGGCACTGGGAATGTTGGCTTGCTTGGCGGTTTACTTTACCTCTACCAACCAAATGTTGCTGATGTTAGCGCTTTTTTTGTTAGGAACTTTGATTTACACACCATTATCTTTGGTTGGACTAATGGTGAACGAAGCGGTTCCAAATTATGCACTTGGCCTTTCAACAGGATTTATGGGCTTTTTTCAGTACATTTTTGGTGAAACAATCGCAACAGCCTTGATTGGTTATTTAGTCCAGCTCTATGGCTGGAATGCTGGTTCTTATATTATTTACTTGGCAGCCTTAGTTGCTATTACCTTGTTGGTTTTCTTAGTATTTAAAGAACAGCAGATTCGACGCCTTGAGATGGCGGCGAATCAAGGTAAAGCGTGAAAAATAAAAACCGCCCAACTTGTTATGGGCGGTTTTTAGCTGCGTTTAAAAATGATGGCTTTTCACAATTGGCATTACAGCAGCCATTTGGTCCACAAGTGTTGGATCAAATTGTGACCAGTAGTCTTGATTAAAGGTGTTGACTGTATCGAGCGCCTCTTGTAATTTACGTTCACCAGCCTCCGTAAGGGACAGTGCCTTTGAGCGCGGACTCTTTTTCCCTGGGAAACGGTCTAACAGATCATCACGACTGAGCTTCGTGATAATTGATGAAGCTGTCATCGCATCCACATCGGCTGCTTTAGCAACCATGATTTGTGTGACTTCCGGTTCGCTCAAGCTAAGACCATAAACAGTCGCTAAAATTTGAAACTGTGGGTGAGTTAAATTGAGGCTGCGAAGACGGTACTTCATTTGGCGGAACCAGTCCGTATAAATGGTGAAAAAATTTTGGTTTGTTGATTGTAAGTAGGTGGCAAGAGATGATTTTTTTACTGGGCTCATAGGTCAACTCCTATTATTTAATTGGGGAATGTTTTATAAGTATGCTTATAATATAACTGATTTAAATTTCAAATACAATAGTTAGGAAAAGAAAAATATCCTGACACGTTTGCCGCTTTTCATGCTATAATTTCTGTAATATAAAGTTGGGGTGCCCTGAGCTGAGATTATACCCATTGAACCTGATGCCGTTAATACGGTCGCAGGAAACTTCTAAACTGGATTTTATTTTGCAAGCCTTTTACAATGGTTCAAAAGTCCTCAGCTCAGTCTGAGGACTTTTTATTTTGCTGAAAAATTTGCACGGTTAACGGCCCCAAAATCGCTGCCATTGTAGAGGGGAATCAACTATGACGACAGAACCATTTTCTGCCTATTTTGTGGAAGTGATGGAGACAGAAAAGGATTCATTTTTTGCCAACCCATTTATTCGGGCGATGGAGGCTGGTGAAGTGTATCCAGACGCATTGTTGACGTATGTTCAGCAAGACCACCGGTATTTGGACCGCTATTTGCCTTTATATGAACGGGCCTACACAGCATTAACGAAGCAGCCGATTGGTGATTTGTTTGGTGAAGATCCTGAAGAATATGAGGCACACAATGTGCTATTGGACTTGGCTCAAACCGACGACCAGAGCATTCAAGAAGGCGACTATTCCAATTTGCCAGTGACGGAAGCTTATTTGCAGCACATGGAAGCTGCCATTGATGCCAATCCTTTTGTCGGACTTGCTTCCTTAGCGGCTTGTCCTTTTGATTACGGCTATTTAGCCGAATTAATGATTCAAGAGAATTTGGTGACAGCAAATAATCCATTTGTTGGCTGGGTTGATTATTACCGTGGTGTTGATTGGGGTTTGACGAAAGTGACGTTAGACATTCTTGATCAAGAAGCACAAAAGGTTAGTCCCGCCATTCAAGAGGCTGCCCTTCAAGCCTTTCTGAAGTCGACCAAGTTTGAAAATGCATTCTTTGCACAAGCAATGGAGGTTGTTCATGATTGATCCACACCAATATCCAACCGCTTTAACAATTGCTGGCTCTGATTCAGGTGGTGGTGCAGGAATGCAAGCCGATATTAAAACGATGCAAGCCTGTGAAACTTTTTCAACGGTTGTAGTCGTTGGACTGACTGCTCAAAATACGCTGGGCGTTCAGGGGGCATATCCGACTGAATTGTCCGTTATTGATGAACAGTTTGCCTCAGTAATGGCAGACTTTGATGTACGCGCTGCTAAGACGGGTGCACTCTTTGACCGTGATCATGTTTTGCAGGTTGCGAAAAATCTTCGTGATTACAATCAGGCCAATTTGGTAGTGGATCCCGTGATGGTTGCCAAGGGTGGGGCCACGCTTTTGGATCCAGCCGGAATTGAAGCGCTCAAGCAATCACTATTACCACTAGCAACGTTGGTCACTCCCAACCTACCTGAAGCCGAGTTACTGGCTGATATGACCATTACGAGCCGTGACGAAATGGTTCAAGCTGCTAAGAAAATTCGGGAACTTGGTGTCGCAAATGTCATTGTAAAGGGCGGACACGGTGACGGTCCAGTGATTTATGATTATGTGCTGTTGGCCGACCAGGAAGGTTTTTGGTTGGAAGGACCCAAGGTTGAAACCAGTAGCAAACATGGTACGGGAGATACTTTGTCAGCCGCCATTACTTCTTTTTTGGCACAGGGAGACGATCTGAAGACAGCTATCATCAAAGGCCATCGCTATATGAATACTATCATTGGCATTCCCTTACCATTGGGACACGGCCATGGCCCATTGAATCACGGCCGTTGGGCTGGACAGGGGGCTGAAGAATGAAATTTCAGCCAGAATCATTACGGGTTTACTTGGTTATTGGTAGTCAAAATGTTGACGATAATCCAGCCGAAGTTGTGCGGATTGTTCAAGAAGCATGTGCGGCTGGTGTGACGGCGGTCCAATATCGCGAAAAGGATCACTCAAAGTTGAACCAGGCACAAACGGTGGCTTTGGGTCAGCAAATTCGGTCAATTACTGAAGCGGCCGGCGTCCCGCTGTACGTTGATGATGATTTGCCTCTAGCCTTAGCAATTGGTGCTGATGGTATTCATGTTGGCCAAGGCGATACGCCAGTCACAGAAATTCATGCGGTTGCACCAAATTTGCTGATTGGTTTGTCTGTTCATGATTTGGACGAATTAGCCAATAGCAAAGCAGATTTGGCAGTTGTTGATTATTTAGGCGTTGGGCCAGTTTATACAACAACAACGAAAGAAAAAGCGAAGGCGGCGATTTTACCAGCTGGTGTTGCCTCAGTAGCGGCTAAAACAGACTTGCCGATTGTGGCGATTGGTGGCATTCAAACAGGCAACGTTGTCACTCTTGCTGGTTCGCCAATTGCTGGTGTAGCGGTGATTTCCGCCATTACTGCCAGCGCTGATATTGCACAAAGTGTTCAAATTTTAATGGGAGAAGAAAAATGACTTTTTCAATGATTCAACAAGTGCGAGACAATCAACCGATTGTTTTGAACGTGGCCAACAGCGTGACCCCACAGTTAGTGGCCAACGCTATCGCCTATATTGGGGCTTCACCAATTATGTTAGAAGATCCCTTGGATGCGGCTGATTTGACTCAAATCGCCAACGTGGTGACTTTGAACTTGGGGTCGACATCAGAAAACGTACAGCAAGTGATGATTAATGCCGGCAAAACTGCTAACCAGTTGGGAATTCCGGTTGTCTTTGATCCCGTGGCAGTTGGTGCGACACCACTCCGCCACCAACGAGCCCAAGAATTACTGGAAAAAGTGGATGTCGCGATTGTCCGTGGTAACCTGGGCGAAGTAGCTACACTAGCTGGCTTTGATTGGAATGGTCATGGAATTGACGCTGGTTCAGGAAGTTCTGACCCGGTAGCGATTGTTCAGGAAGCAGCGCAACGGTTGAATGCCGTTGTCGTTGCGACCGGAGTTGCGGATTTGATTTCGGATGGTACTGCCGTTTATCGCGTTGAAAATTCAGCGAAGATGTTGGCAACCAACGTTGGTATGGGGGATGCCTTGGATGGTTTGCTTGGGGCTTTCGCTAGTCAAAGTATGGACTTAGCAGACTTAGCCTATGCAACTGCTGCCTTGCCAGTTGCCGGTGAATTAGCCTTAGCAGACGGTGTCGCTGGACCAGCCGACTTCTTGAATAAAATGCTGGATCATTTGGCTAATTTAACAGATGAAGAACTACAGGGACAAATTAAGTTTAACCAGCTTTAAAGCCGTTTGCGTGATTGTCGCCAGTCAGATTTTGTGCTAGGATTATCCTTATAAACCGCACTAACAGGAGAATGACAATGCCATTGATGAAAATTGATTTGATTAAGGGACAATACGAACCAGCAGCGATTAAAGACATCATGCAACACAGTTTTGATGTTGCGAAGGAAACTTTGCTCTTACCAGACCGTGATCGCTACCAAATCGTGACCCAACACGAAGATTATGAAATTAACTTCCAAGATGTTGGCCTCGGTTATGAACGCTCAGAAAAAGTTTTGTTCTTTACCATCTTGTCAACGCCACGTTCAGTCAAGAACAAGAAGGCTTTTACCAAGCTTTTGGTTGAAACTTTGGCTGACAAAGATGGCGTCCGTCAAGAAGACGTGATTATTTCCTTTATGGAAAATCATGCGGAAGACTGGTCATTTGGTGAAGGTAAGAACCATTTCTTGAATGGTGATTTGTAAAATTAAAAGTACTCGCACAATCAATTTGTGCGGGTCTTTTTTTATGCATTTTTACTTAATCAGGTGGGATGAGGATGTTCTTAAGGGCGATTAAATTTTGTTTTGATAGTTGTTCTGGTAGGTGATAGAGGGGGGATGGCTGCAGTCGATTTGGTCTTTTCGGTAATTAAGAGGTCAAAACCTTCGGTAATATCGGTAAGCTGATTTTGGGGGCTGATAACACGAACGGTAATTTGACAGGTAATCGGTAAGCCATTGATAAAATCAATGATTAATTGCCGACTGTAAATCGGTAAGTTCGTTTCAAAGAGAATTTTGAGGGTTGGTTTAATTTTTGCCATGTTTTGGTGGTGGCTGATAATTATGGCCAAAATACGAACTTGATCATTAGTAAGCCCTAAGGGAAAGTGTTGATCAACTTTTGTTTTTAGTGGTTCTTGTTGCAATAATTGTTGAAGAATATTTTCAATTTTAGGCTGGGGCAGTAAGTATAAATAATGGTTGTCAGCAGCAAAGTGGTTCACGAACCAGAACGGTTTTAGCTGTGTTTGTATTGCTTGAACGAGCTTGTTAGTATTGACTCGATTTTGCTCCATTTTGCTGAGGCCAATTTTGGGGATGATGCCGGTGCTGATGGACTGACTAATTTGGAGGAGGTCTTTGAAGGTGGCCGCTCTTGCTTTTTGGTCGAGCTCTTTGGCAAAGCTGAGTAACTGTAGGGTTAAAATCAGGTGAATATTCTCTTTTTGCTGCCCAGTTAGTTTTGGAAACTTATTTTGTAGAAACGAGGCTAAAATATGATATTCACGCCGGTCACGAAGCAATTGCTGGTCTGTTGTTGAAAAGAAGGGGCTAGTTTTGTAAGTTGGATTTTTTTGCAGCCATTCTTGGCTTTTAGTCATCAGTGAGGTAAAGAGCAGTAGCGCCTGGCTATGCTGGAAACAGATGTTTTTACCAAGTTGCTCTTGATAAAGGTTTGTTAGGTGATTTTGGTCATGGTGAAGTCTTCGCAAGGAGTATCCAGTTAGTTCTAATAAAATTGCTAGTTGTTGTTCTTGTAACCGGTAGATCAAGTTAAAACCATGAATCAATTGGTGATAATGACTCGCCGCAAAGAAGTAGCCCCATTGCTGTGAGAACCGCAAGGGAAAGTGGTTTTGCTTTTTTAGTTCGGCTAAGTCCCGGGTAATCGTATTCTTAGAAACGGTGAAAAATTCTTGTAGTAATTGACTAGTCCAACGCTGAAGGGGGAGGGTCATTAATAAATCAAGCATTTGCCGTCGTTCTTGGGCTGACCAGGAGAAGCCAAGTGACCAGTTTTGACTGGCAACTGCTAAAAAATGAGCCTGATTGCTGGAAATGCTTCGTTGAACCAACAAGGGTGGTAACCCGGCTCGTTTCAGATCTTGGTTGACCATCTGAAGAAGTCGATAAATATGGATTGGATGAAGGAGAAATTGCTGGGCTAGGTCGTTGATTTTGCTAAGCTTTCGTTGCTGGCTTAGGTAACGAATGAAGTCCTTATCAGAAATGATTGCCATTAGCCTTTGTCCTTTGGTAATTTTCGCTTATCATACTGAATGTTTTTTCCTTTGACTAGGGTTTTGGCATAAATAACAGGCCTCACTTTGAAATTTTTGATTTTCAAAGTGGGGCTTTTTTCTGTCTGACTTTTCTCAAATAATACGGGTAAAGAAGGTTGGTGGATGAGTTAGCAACCCTGATTAGAAAGGAAAGATAATGGCAAAAGCAAAGACAATTAAAGAAGCAACTCGAGAAAATTGGATTGAAAGCACTTTTCCCGAGTGGGGAACGTGGCTCAATGAAGCAATCGCAGCCGCCCAGGTACCGGCCAAGAATTTTAAAATGTGGTGGCTTGGTAACACAGGAATTTGGCTAAAGACACATGAAGGGACCAATATTCTAATTGATTTGTGGAATGGTACGGGAAAGCAAAGCCATGGGGATGGTTTGATGAAGAAAGGGCACCAGATGATGCGAATGTCTGGCGTAAAGGCACTGCAACCCAATCTTCGTCAACAACCCTTTGTGATTGACCCGTATCAAATGAAAGACGTGGATGCCTTACTGGTTTCGCACATTCACTCAGACCACCTGGATATTCATACAGCCGCGGCAGTGATGGAAAATTCCGGTCCGGATACCAAGTTCATTGGTCCAAAGGACGTCGTGAAGACGTGGATTAAATGGGGCGTACCGAAAAAACGGACCATTGTTGTTCAGCCAGGTGATGAGGTGGTTGTTAAGTCTGTCAAAATTAAGGCCTTGGAGGCTTTTGATCGCACGGCCCTTTTAACGGTTGCTGAAGACGTTCAGCTAAAGGGGAAAATGCCACCAGATATGAATGATTTAGCGGTGAATTTTTTGGTTCAAACTTCTGGCGGCAACCTTTATCACGGTGCGGACTCTCACATGTCTAATTTGTTTACGAAGCACGGTAATGAAAATCAAATCGATGTCGAAGTCATTAATTATGGCGAAAATCCTCGTGGACTGACGGATAAAATGACTTCAATTGACGTCTTACGGTCGGCTGAAGATTTGAAGGCGAAGGTAGTAATTCCTGTTCATTATGATATTTGGACTAATTTTGCTGCTGATCCACAGGAAATTATGACGTTGTGGCGGATGAAACAAGAAATTTTACAGTACAGTTTTCATCCTTTTATTTGGCGGGTTGGTGATGAATATACTTACCCACAAGATAGTCATAAGTTCCGTTATCACCATGATCGTGGCTTTGACGATGCTTTTTTGAATAATAATGATCTACCATTCCCATCATTTTTGTAAGGAGTCCAGTCATGAAAAAACCAAAATTACAGCTGGCATTAGATCAAAATAGCCTGCCAGAAGCAGTTGCTGTTGCCCATCTAGCTGGCCCCATCGTTGATATTGTCGAGGTCGGTACCATTCTTGAATTACAAGCAGGTCAATTAGCCATACAAACGATGCGGAAAATGCTACCAGATAAAATGATTGTCTCGGATACGAAATGTGCCGATGCCGGTACAACGGTGGCTGAAAATTCTAGTAAAGCTGGTGCTGATCTGATGACGGTCATTGATTCAGCTACTCAAGCCACGATGCAAGCCGCCAAAAAGGTGATGCTTGGCATTCAAGTGGAACTTTATTCAGCTTGGGATTTTAAACGAGCGGCTAAATGGCTTGAATTAGGCATTGATCAGGTTATCTATCACCAAAGTCGCGATGCTTTATTAGCGGGTAAGAGTTGGGGCGAACAAGACCTAACCACCGTTCGGCAATTGATTGAAATGGGCTTTAAGGTTTCAGTAACCGGTGGACTGACTTTAAAGACGATACCACTATTTGCCGGTTTAGCCGTCGAAACATTTATTGCTGGACGGGCAATTACGGGGAATTCTGATGTGAGAGCGGCAGCCCAAGCTTTTCAAGATAAAATTATTGAGCACTGGGGGACAAATGTTTGAAAAAGGTTCGTTTAGGAATTAATGAAAAAGCCTTACCAGCTGAATTTTCTTGGGAAGAAAAGTTCCAATTGGTTAAGTCGTTGGGCTTTTCATTTATTGAATTATCCATTGATGAAAGTGATGAACGAATTCAGCGGTTAGAGTGGACAAAAGAAGAGAGCCAACAATTACGAGAAATTAGTCAACGGTTTGATATTCAAATTAAAACAATTATGCTTTCGGCATTAAGAAAGTACCCACTGGGATCAGCAGACCCAGGCATCTATCGATTAGCTTATGGCATGGCGCGACAGGCTATTATTTTAGCTAAAAATCTGGGTTGCGGGACTGTCCAACTAGCGGGTTATGATGAATATTACTTACCTAAATCTTCAGGTGGACCAAATCGTTTTTATCAAAATCTCGAACGGATTACTCAATTTGCAGCGCGCGAACAAGTCATGGTAACTGTTGAAACGATGGACGATAAGTTCATTAACACGGTTCAAAAGGTTGCCGAACTGAAAATGGTAATCAAATCACCATGGTTGGCAGCTTATGCAGACCTGGGTAACTTAACGGCATGGCAGGGGAACAATCCTAAGCTGGTTGCGGTTGATTTAAAGGCTAATCAAGAGATTATCGCAGCAATCCATGTAAAAGATACGAAGCCTGTCACAAACGATTTTCCAGGGGTCTTTAAGGATGTCAGCCTTGGTGAAGGAACTGTGAACTTTGATTATTTGTTCAATGTTTTGTATCGGTCTGGTTATCAGGGAACGTTTACGATTGAGCTTTGGACAGAAAGGGCCGTTGATTGCCTAAAAAAATTACAGTTAGCCAAAGATTTTGTCACGGAGAAGCTAGAAGCAGCTGGTTATGAAATCACAGTAAGTTGAGAAGAATTATGTTATTAGAAAAATTAAGATTAGAAGTCTATCAGGCCAATATGGCTTTGCCAGAGTTAGGACTAGTTTCGTTCACCTGGGGTAATGTTTCCGGCTATGATGCACAATCCCAATTATTTGTGATTAAACCATCTGGTCTATCTTATGAGCAGTTAACGCCAGCAAACTTGGTTGTACTTGATTTATCTGGCAATGTTGTTGAGGGGGAATTAAAACCATCGACGGATGCTCCAACCCATGCCTACCTCTATCAGCATTTTTCGGGAATTGGGGGCATTACTCACACCCACTCATCCTGGGCAGTGGCATATGCAGCGGCTGGCTTAGATGTGCCAGTTGTGTCGACAACTCATGCAGATACATTTTTTGGGGATGTTCCTTGCGTACCAACATTAACGGCAAAAGAACTGACTGAAAATTATGAGCAGAATACGGGAAAGGCGATTGTGCGCACCTTTGCCGAACGTGGAATCAATCATTTGACGACTTCTGCTGCACTGATGGCACAACATGGTCCTTTTACCTGGGGTAAGGATGCTGGTGAATCCGTTTACCACGCTAAAGTATTAGAAGTAACAGCCGAAATTACTCATCGTGCAATGCAATTAACCCATGCTGATATTCATTTACCGCAACATTTGTTAGATAAACATTATCAGCGAAAACACGGAAAAACTGCATATTATGGGCAAGCTTAAACGGGAGTATAGCGATGAAAATATATTTAATCATTGATATTGGTACCTCAAGCATTCGGTCTTTGTCATACACCCAAAATGGAGAACTCTTGGCTAAATTTAGTGAAGCGTACCGGCCTGATTATGCGCAAGACGGTTCGGTTACTCAAAGCCCGGCAACTTTTACGAATCTGTGCCAACAGGTAATTCGACAGGCGGTTGATTTTGCTCAACAAACTGGAAGTGAGATTATTGCAGTTTCGATGACTTCGCAACGGTCGTCTTTGATTCCAACAAAGAACGGACAGGCAATTACTGATGCGATTATGTGGCAAGATACGCGAGTGAATCGAATTTTAGATCGGTACCGTGATTATGATCAGGTCTTCTTACAACATTCAGGATCAAAGTTGAATGCAGTTTATTTGGGCGCAAAGATGGCTTGGCTGAAGCATCATCAACCAGAAAAGTATGTGGCGACAGATTACTTTTTAAACATCCCATCCTATTTGTCTTATCAGATGACGGGGCGCTATGTAACGGATACGACTTATGGTTCGCGGACGAATCTGATGAATATTCATGAACTGACTTGGGATAAAGATTTGTTTCAAATTTTGGGCTTAGACGTCGAAAAAATGCCTGAGTTAATTCAACCGGGGTCGGTTTGTGGTGTCATTACCACCGAGTATAGTGAATTGACGGGCTTGCCGGCGGGCATTCCGGTGATTTCAGCAGGGGGCGACCAGCAGTGCGCAGCCCTGGGAGCGGGGATTGTCAAAAACGATGAAATTTCAATTAATACCGGAACAGGTGGGTACTTAATTAAAAATAGCGATGCCTTACCAAAGCAATTGGATGAACGAATTATCTATAATAAGTCAGCACATCCCGACAAGTATATTTTAGAAATTGATTTGTTGGCTTGTTCTGCTATTTTAAATTGGTTTTTGGATAATTTTTATAGTGGGTCTAACAATCAATATCAAGAACTGGATGATGATTTAAGAACCTGCTACGGTCAGGTAATTAATCTCTCAGTTTTACCTTTTCACAAGGGACGTTCAATTGGGCAGTATGACACCAATATCCGATCTGCCTTTTCAAATATAGGCTTATCAACACAGCGTAAAGATATGCTGTATGCCTTAATGGCTAGTTTATTTGTCGAAATCAATAAAGGTCTTGGGATTTTTAAAAGCTTGGGGCCAATCGGAATGGTGACCATTTCGGGTGGTTTAACGAATTCAACGGTAATGAATCAAATGCAAGCAGACGCTTATAATTTAACAGTTAATAAGACTAACTCCGTTGAATCGACTGGTTTTGGTGCCTTAATATCAGTTTTAGTTCAGCAACAAATTTATCCAAGCTTTGAGGCGGCGGTTCAGGCTTTATCGCAATCTGAAGAAAAAATTTATCAACCTAATCCAGAGAATGTTGATCGATTTTTAGATTTTGATCGTCGTAACCAGACCCTATATGAAACGTTAAAGGGGACGGCCGCAGGCTATTACAAAGATGCTTGTGAATTGGCCTAGTTAGGAGGAAAACATGAAAGTGTTTATGGATGTTGTGACCGTTTTGGGTCATAGTGTGATCATTCCAATCGTTATTTTTATGGTAGCACTGGCACTCAGAGTGAGGTTAAAGACGGCCGTTATGTCAGGATTGCTAGCGGGTGTGGCTTTGACTGGTTTTGGTTGGTTGATCTCAGCTTTTACTCCGGAAGTGACTCAAGTTATTCACCAATTAATTGCCAGTACCGGTCTAAACTTACCGGTGGCGGATACTGGTTGGCAAACAGCGCCATTAATAGCCTTTAAATCGCCTGTTGGCATTAGCTTTTTCCTGATTGGCTTGATTGTCGAAGTGATTCTTTTCTTTATCGGCTATACCAAGGTCTTTTTCGCGACGAATCTTTGGCAAAATTGGGGCTTTATGGTGTGGGGCTCGGTAGCATATATTGTGACTAATAATTTCTACTTGTCGTTTTCTTTGTCGCTATTTTTGATGATGGTGGCCTTGTTATTGGCAGAAATCCATGCTGACCGCTATGCAAGCTACTACCGGGTGCCAAATGGGACCACTGCTTCCATGCATAATATTGAAAACGTCGTGCCGGCTCTATTGCTTGATCCGCTGTGGAATCGATTAAAACTCAACCGAGTGGCGCTAACACCAAAGCAATTAAAGGAACGCTTGGGACTCTTAGGGGAGTCAACGATTATCGGTGTTCTACTCGGATTGATTTTAGGTTTTCTAGCGAACTTTTCACATTTAAACCAGCTAAGTGGCTGGGGTAAAATGCTATCTTTTGCGGTTCAGTTAGGGACAGTGATGACCATCTTCCCAATGATTGCGAAGCTCTTTGGCCAAGCCTTTCGGCCATTAACGACGGAAATTGCTGAACGATATCAAGCAAAATTAGCTGAAAAAGGTCACAGTAATTCAGTTAAAACTTGGTTTATTGCCGTTGATGATGGCCTTGGGTATGGAGAAAGTGCGACATTAATTTCTGGGATGATACTGATGCCAATTATGTTGGTGGTCGCAATGGTTTTACCTGGTAATAAGATGTTACCAATTGTCGATTTAATTGCCTTGCCGTTTATGCTGGAATCGATTGTGGCGATTCATAACGGGAATATGACGAAGGTGATTGCTACTGGTTTTGTCTGGTTTAGCGCTGGTTTGTATGCTGGATCGTATATGGCACCGATGTACACACTAGCATTAAGTCACTATGGCATTGTAGCAGCGGGAAGTTTAACATTGGTTGTTTCATATAATGTCATGGCTCGGCCATTAACTGCTTTGATTTTTGCGGGCTGGATTTCAGGTAATTATTTTGTGTTAGCGTCGATTGTAGCAATTTACCTGTTTGCCTGGGTATTTTTACGGTTATACCGTGACCAAATATGGGCTTATTTAAAGAAAATGTCTGACAAAAATCTAATGATTGAAAGATAAAGGCTATCTATCTTTACAAAAGCAATTCAAATGGTCTATTAGTGATTGACAGAGAGATGAGGTTCTCCTATAATAGACGCCAAAACGTTGAAGGCTCTTCACAATGAAGAAAAAGATCGATTAATTAGTAAACGGTCTGCTTGTCTATTTAAAAAGGAGCATATGCAAACATGGAAAACTTTACTTTTCACAACACAACGGATATTCGTTTTGGAAAAGACCGATTCGATCAAGAATTGAAGGATGCGGTTTCTCAATTTGGTAATAGGGTGTTGTTGACGTATGGTGGTGGATCCATTAAGAAATCAGGATTGTATGACCGTGTGATGAAAGCATTACCCGGTTTGCAGGTGACGGAACTCGCCGGCATTGAACCTAATCCAAAAATTGCTTCGGTCCGTGAAGGACAAAAACTAGTTAAAGAAAACGATATTGACGTTATCTTAGCTGTTGGTGGTGGCTCAGTGATTGATGCGTCAAAGGTGATTGCATCTGCTAAATTCTATGAGGGAGACCCTTGGGACTTGGTGCTGGATTCAAAAAAGCGCTTTGCTATTGATCAATTACCAATTGTGGATATTTTGACTTTGTCAGCGACTGGAACCGAAATGAACACTGGTTCTGTTATTTCTAACCCAGAAACGACCCAAAAATTAGGTACTGGTGGACCAAATACACCGGCTGTATCTTTCCTAGATCCAAGCTTGACCTATACGGTTTCAAAGTGGCAAACCGCCGCAGGATCAATTGATATCTTTAGCCATTTGACGGAACAATATTTTGACCAAAAAGGTTACGAAAATGATGTTCGTAATGGTTTGATTGAAGGAATTATGCGGGCAGTGATTAAGTGGGCGCCAGTCGCATTAAAGGACCCTGAAAATTACGATGCTCGGGCTAACTTAATGTGGGCTTCAACGATGGCTTTGAATGGCTTGCCACGAACGGGTAATGTCAATTCATGGACGGTTCATCCAATCGAGCACGAATTGTCTGCTTATTATGATATTACCCATGGTGTTGGCTTGGGAATTTTGACGCCACATTGGATGGACTTTGTCTATTCAGAAGCAACTCGTCCATGGTTTGTATCATTTGGTCGAAATGTCTGGAATATAACTGGTGACGATGACGACTTGATTGCTAAAGAAGCCATCGCCAAGACACGTGAATGGTTAGCCAGTTTAGAAGTTCCTACGACCTTACCTGGTGTTGACATCGAAACGGACGAAAACTTTGCCGCAATGGCTGCCAGCGCAGTCAAAGTTAACAAGCTTGATCAAAAAGCCTTTGTGACGATGACGGAAAAGGATGTAGTTTCCTTATTAGAAGCATCAATGAAATAAAAAATTCAAAATAAAAGGGCTGAACACCAGTAGGGTGTTCAGCCTTTTTTATGATTAATTATGGATGATAGTGATAGACCTTAGATTCGTAAGGGCGAAGCTTGGTTCCTTGATCGTCATGATAGTTACTAATCAATAAATCAGCATTAGCCGGGAAATCATAGTTACGTTGAACTGGTTCGGCAGTGAAGTTATTAATGATTAATAGCTCTTCTTCGTCACCGATTCGCTTATAGGCATAAACCTGGTCATCATTTGGGTCCAACAATTCATAATGACCCGTTGTGATGATTGGCATTTCATGACGGAAGCGAATAAGTTTCTGATAGTGATGAAAGACGGAATTTGGATCTGCTAGTGATTCTTCCACGTTGATTTCAGGGAAGTTATCATTGAGCTTTAGCCATGGTTGTCCGGTGGTAAAACCAGCATTTGGTCCAGCCGTCCAGTGCATTGGAGTCCGGGCGTTATCGCGTCCCTTGTAGTGAACATAGTCAAGCATGGTTGCATCATCTGCTAGCTTTTCACGGTTCACAACAAAATCCCGGCCGTTGATGATTTCAACGTCATCAAAGTCATCCCAACCAAGGTTATAAGCATTGGTCATCCCCAATTCTTCTCCCTGGTAAATGTAAGGCGTTCCCTGCATAAAGTGCAGGAGGGTTGCCAACATTTTCGCTGAAACAACTCGGTATTCAGATGAGTCATTACCAAAGCGACTCACGATACGTGGTTGGTCGTGGTTGTCCCAGTATAGTGAGTTCCAACTATTACCCTCGAGTTCGGTTTGCCACTTGCTCAAATTTTCCTTGAGCTTTAGCAGTGATACGGGTTGGTTATTCCACTTTCCAAGGGCAGGATTATCATTGTCATCCAAGCCCATGTGCTCAAACTGAAAGACCATGTTTAATTCGCTACCATCAACACCGGCATATTTTCGAGCGTTTTCGATATCAACACCTGATGTCTCACCAACCGTCATTAAGTCGCCGTTATCCAAGACTTTTTGACGCATTTCTTTCAAATAATCATGAACACGAGGGCCGTTAGCGGTCAAAGAAACCGGGATGGCATAGGTGTTTCCTTCGGGCAAAGGAGCATCTGGCAGCCCGTCGGGCTTTGAAATCATTGAGATGACATCCATTCGGAAACCATCGATACCTTTGTCGACCCAGCGGTTCATCATTTGGTAAACTTGTTCACGTAATTCTTCGTTTTCCCAATTGAGGTCGGGTTGACCATCGACGAAAAGGTGCAGGTAGTACTGACCGCTTGCTTCGTCATACTTCCATGCTGAACCAGAAAAGAACGAAGACCAGTTGTTGGGTTCGTGTCCATCAATGGGGTCGCGCCAAATGTAAAAGTCGCGCTTAGGATTATCCTTGCCTGATCGGCTTTCAATAAACCATTGGTGTTGGTCAGATGAGTGATTGACCACAAGGTCCATCACAATTTTGATGCCGCGAGCATGGGCAGCAGCCAAAAGGGAATCAAAATCGGCCATTGTTCCAAAGTCGGGATTAATAGCATCATAATCTGAAATATCATAACCGTTATCTTTGTCGGGCGATTGATAAATGGGGTTCAGCCAAATTACATCGGCACCCAGTTCCTGAATATAGTCCAGGCGATTTTCAATTCCTTTTAAATCACCAATTCCGTCGCCGTTGCTATCCTGGAAAGACCTTGGATAGACTTGGTAAACAACTGCTTTTTGCCACCATTTGATGTCCGTAGTTGTCATGAAAAAACCTCCAGTTACATGTCTTCAACCAAAAAAAATTTTACTTACCCGCCATTATAAAGAAAAGATTGGAATGGGTAAAGGGACTGAGCAATTTAAAATGAGGATTGTTTTTTATTTTAGCAGCTGCAAAGTAACGCTGTCGTATTGGTCCTCATTTGTAGGAGGCTACTTGGTTAACTTTATGGTCACAGAGCGTTATAATCAGAGATAAATATTACAAAGTTGTCTTGAAAGGGGCAAAGTCAGTGAAAAGAAAATGGTTCTTGGTTACTTTAATCGCGTTGATTGCAATCGGTGCTGCCTTTTACTATGTTGGCGCAAAGATGGCACCAACACTATCAAAGCAGGAGGGGCAAAGGCCTGAAGAGGCAACCGTCTTTATGCACGGCTATGGATCGAGCCGCAATGCTGAAAAATCAATGGCACAGTATTTGGTTGAACACGGCTATTCAAACCGTCGAATTAATGTGACAGTGGCTAAGGATGGTAGTGTTACGATGGATAAAACGATTGCGCCTGGCGATAAAAATCCAATCATTTTGGTTCAGTTTAATAATAACCGCAACCAAGACTTCGACCAAACAGCCGGCTGGGTGGCGACAATCATGACTAAACTTGACCAGCAGGGCATTCGCTCGGTTAATTTAATTGGCCACTCAATGGGCAATATGGCCGTGTCTTACTACTTGATGAAAGAAGCCGATAAAAATCCTAATTTGCCAAAGGTAGTCCGACAAATTTCAATTGCGGGTACCTATAATGGTTTGATTTTGGCCAATCCAGCCTCAAATTCACCACTTAATGCCCAAGGTGAGCCGGCGCAAAAGATGGAAATCTTTAACCGCTTACAGGGACTAACGACTTATTATCAGACCCATAACACTAAGGTACTGAACATCTTTGGTAATTCAACGGGTGGTTCGCAATCGGACACAACCGTTTATAATAACTCTTCAAAGGCCTTGAAGTACTTTGTTCGCCAACCAAGTACGTATCAGGAAAAGTTGATTACTGGTAAGGGTGGCCAGCACTCGCAGCTGCATGAAAATAAGACGGTTGATCAGGACATTGTGCAGTTCTTGCAAAGTTGATATAAACTAACGCATTGACCTAAATTTTCAGTGAAAATCAGGTCGCATTTTTTGATACATTTTCCAAAAGTGAAAGGAAGGTGCTTCGCTTGTTAGAGATATCGTCAATATTCCGAATTGGGAATTCAAGTCAATAAAGGTGAACAAGAAATTCAAATTTTAAGAGCACTAACTCAGATGAAAACCATTTAGCTTAAAGACAGATCAATGCTGGCTAGAAAGACGCTTATTGTAATCAAGCGTTGTCATAATTGATTTGATATTGTAAAATTATTGGTGATATTTATGAAATGATAGAAATATACGCATTAGGGGGGAATGTATGAAATCTGTTGTGTTATTTCAGCGAGATAGAGAAAACAAATTTACACGAAAAGTTGGAAGTACGTGGTTAATGTTCTCTTTAACTACTTGTTTTATTTCGGGTATGATTATTGAAGGGGGCCAAGATGTAAATGCCGCCACGGGTCAAAGTGTATCAGTTGATAATTCTTCTTTAGGTCAGACTTTAGAATCGGGAGTTAATGGAACAGCAAGTTGGAGTTTTGATTCTGAAACTGGGACGCTAACTTTTGGTGCGGGACAATTAAGTGAACCAATTTACAGGATGTCTGGTATTACTTCAGATAGTATTACTAAAATTGTTTTTTCTAACGGGATATCATTTCCATATGATTCTAATAATTTAATGGCTAATTTGCACAACCTAACTAGTATTAGCGGACTGAATCAAGTTGACATTTCAAATACTCGGGTTATGTGGGCCATGTTTTTAGGTGACTCGAAGTTAACAGATTTGAGCGGCGTTGAAAATTGGGATATGTCAAATATTGTTGATATTGGCGGTTTCTTTCAAGGAACTGGTATTCAAAATATTGATTTGTCAAAATGGAATACTAGCAATATGACATCTATGTGGGGAGCTTTTGCTCATACAAATGTGAGAACGCTTACCAGCATTCAAAATTGGGATGTTTCTAAAGTTCAAGTGATGGATCATATGTTTGATGGTACTGCTGATTTGCTTAACATTGATCTTTCTAATTGGAAAATACAATCTGTGCACGTCATGAACGATCTTTTTGCCAACTCAGGAGTAAAACAAATTGATGGTTTAAATAATTGGAATGTGTCTACTGTTACCAATGCGAATGAACTTTTTTTAAATACTTATAATTTATCTAGTTTAGATATTCATTCCTGGAATCTGGATAATGCAACGACTAATGGTTTATTTACTAACATTGGAAATGGTGATACATTCATTCTTAATGTTGGGGCTAACCGTTTTTCAAATAGTTTTAATGATATGGGACCGTATGTTTTGCAAGCCGTTGACACTTCTATTGGTGGAACTATTGCTGATCCAAAGGGGCAATATTTTTCCGGTACCTCATTGCAAAAAAGGTATGATGACGGTTTCAACAGTGAGGAAGTTTATGTTTTTTCGAATATTGTTGTATTTAAAGCTACAGCAACCTCTTCATTAAAAACCGAAGCACAAAAAATTAAACAGAGTATTATCAATGACAATACGTTGTCAGACAGTGATAAAAATAATCAAGAAAAAGCTGTTGATGATGCATTGTCTCAAGCAACAGCTAGTGTAAACGCATCA
>NZ_FNWS01000005.1 GCF_900108455.1 Fructobacillus pseudoficulneus | reverse complement strand
AAGTTTGAAGATTGCTCTTCGATTAAACTGACTAGTTATTATCTCTCGATAACGCCTATCCGTTTATTGTTTGTTACGAATTGACTTCGCAAATTTGTTTGTGACTACTTACCAAGTAGCCACCGTTACAGATTTGTTTGTTCAAAGTTTTGTTCAGTTTTCAATGTGCGATGCCTTGTTAGGGCAACTCATTTAGTTTACCTGAATCATCAACGCTTGTCAATGACTTTTTGGAAAACTTTTTGTTGTCCGGTTCCTGTTGCCAGACCCCAGCTCCTCGTTAGAAGCACCTTCGCTTCGTAACGAACAATAACTAGTATACTGGCTTGCGCCGTTTGAGTCAACTGTTTTTTTCAGCAATCTTGTTCTTTTTTATCTAAAAGATTAACCGTGCCCACAAGCCAATCATCCTGATAGTTGAAATATTAAACAAAAAGCCTATTTGTATTTAACATTTGTTCAAATATGCTTAAAAATCTTATTTTTTATAAATAATTGTGGTGAATAAATTGCCGTTTTCGTATAATTAAGTATAAGAATTTACCACATCTTTGTTTAATATCTTGAGTGCTTTCGATCACTTGAAGGGAGCCAACCGCATGAACTGCTATGTCTTGACTACTGATAAGAAAGAGCAACGACTCTTTCGCAAGATTCTGAATGAACCTGCCATTTATGAATCGCCACGTGACTTACTATTAACTCTGAACGCCAGCCTTACTGGCAGCATCGTAATTCTCGATGTGGCAATTGCCGGACACAAACACGCTGGCTTTCAAACTGCCGAAATCTTACGCAAACAAAATCCCAACTCGCAACTGATTTTACTTTCTAATGATAGTAGCATGGCGAATGCTTGCTTTGAATACCAAATTGGCGTGTTAGACTTTATCATTAAAGGAAACCTCGATTTGTCCTTTCAGAACCGTTTGCATCGTGCCGTAAAAAAGGCCCAATACAATTTACATCGGATTTCTTATCTTCGCCCAATTAACATCCACTTACCGGACGGTAGTAAAAACATCTTAGTTGATTTAGCTAAGATTATTTATATTTCCAGTGAAAAGGGAACGCATCACTTACTTTTACATGAAAGTAATCGGATTACGAAGATTCGAACCTCGATGAAAAACGTTGCGACTTTGCATGAAAACCTTTGCCAAATTCATGCAGCGTTTTGCATCAATATCGATTACTTAAAGAAATATGATTCAAAGAAGGGGATTGTCACGCTGACAACGGGAAACTCTTTACCTGTTTCACGGAGTTTCGCGCCCAATATCAGGGAAAAGTCTCGTTGGTACTACCAACCGCCACAGAAAAAGAATAATTTTATGCAACAACTGCGCTTTTGATCGCCATTATTTTAGCTGTCAAAAGCTTTTTTTATGCAATAAAAAACAACCCACTCAGTAGAGTAGGTTGTTTCTAAAGAATAATTATTCTTCTGTATCGTTTTGATCGGCTTCAGCACGTTCAACCAAGTCTTGAACCTGTTGGCTGGCTGGCTGTTTTTCAGCTACTTGCTGGCTTTGCGCCATAGCAGTTTCTGAATCGTTTTCATCCATTTCAACTGGTTCCAGCTTTGTTAACGTAGCCACTTTGGCATCATCTTCCAAACGAATCAAACGAACCCCCTGGGTTGCACGACTAGTTTGGCTAACTGTATCGACACTAAAGCGAATCATGACTCCTTGGTCAGTCGTCACCATAATATCTTCATCGCCATCAACCGTGACCATTCCCGTCAACGGACCGTTCTTTTCCGTGATGGTTGCGGTCTTAATTCCCTTACCACCACGACCCTTGACAGGGTATTCTTCTGCTAACGTCTGCTTACCGTAACCTCTTTGGCTAATCACAAGCACCTTTGAGTCTGGCGTCAAGATATCAGCCCCGATTACTTCGTCGCCTTCGCGCAAATTGATTCCGCGAACACCGGCGGCGCCACGTCCCATCAAACGAACGGCTTCTTCAGCAAATGTGACAGAATAACCATTCATCGTCGCAATAATCACGTTTTGCAAACCATCGGTTTGAAGAACTTTCAAAATTTCATCATCTTCGCGCAAGGTTAATGCCTTCAAACCAGAAGTTCGAATATTGGCAAAGTCTTGGACCTTCGTCCGCTTCACGACTCCCTTACGAGTGACAAAGAAGAGGTTGTCTTCACTTTCGGCAGGATTTCCGTTAACCGAAAGCAGCGTCTGAATGGCTTCGTCTTCATCAAAGTTCAAAAGGTTGACGACCGGAATTCCCTTGGCCTGACGACCGTATTCTGGAATTTCGTAACCCTTCATCCGATAAACCTTCCCTTTATTGGTAAAGAAGAAGAGCGAGTCGTGCGTTGACAGGTTGACCAGCTGATCAACGAAGTCTTCATCGTTCAAGTTCATTCCTTGAACACCACGACCCCCACGATTTTGGGCCTTGAATTCGCTCGCTGGCACCCGTTTGATGTAGCCATTATGAGTCAATGAAACGATGACGTCTTCTTCCTCAATCAGGTCTTCATCTTCGATGCTGGTTACATCACCGACTTGCAGTTCCGTGCGGCGGTCATCGCCAAAGCGGCTTTGAATATCAAGCAATTCATCATAAATTAATTGATCAATTCGTTCTTGATGGGCCAAAATGTCCTTCAAATCAGCAATCAACGCCACTAACTTTTGGTATTCGTCTTCTAACTTGTCCCGTTCCAAACCGGTCAAGCGGACCAAACGCATATCCAAAATGGCCTGCGACTGCTTATCTGACAAGTCATAGCCTTCGATCAAGCGTGTCTTCGCCTCATCCGATGTTTTTGATGAGCGGATGATATTAATAATAGCATCGATATGATCCAGCGCAATCCGCAACCCCTCCAAAATGTGGGCACGGGCTTCCGCCTTTTTCAAATCAAAGCTTGTCCGACGACGAACAACAGAGCGCTGGTGTTCCAAATAAGCCACTAAAATTTCTTTTAAGCTGAGCGTCTTTGGTGCACCGTGGTCAATGGCCAACATGTTAAATGAAAAGCCAGTTTGCAAAAGCGTTTGCTTGTACAAATTATTCAAGATAACGGAAGCGGAGGCGTCTCGACGGACATCGATTGAAATCCGCAGTCCTTCACGGTCAGTTTCATCACGGATACCCGTGATGCCATCGATTTTCTTATCACGAACTAATTCTGAAATTCGTTCAATTAAGCGCGCCTTGTTAACGGCATAGGGGAGTTCCGTCACAATAATTTGCTCACGGCCCGACTTAGTCGTTTCAATATCAACCTTGGCACGAATGGTAATCGTTCCGCGACCGGTTTCATAGGCCTTTCGAATCCCAGCCTTACCCATCACGATTCCACCAGTTGGGAAATCAGGTCCAGGAAGGGCTTCCATCAAGTCAGCAGTCGTCGCCTCTGGGTTGTTCATCAAAATGTGCAAAGCCGAAATCACTTCACCCAAATTGTGCGTTGGGATATTCGTTGTCATTCCAACGGCAATTCCAGTGGCCCCGTTGACCAACAGGTTGGGAATACGGGCAGGTAGGACTTCCGGTTCACGTTCTTCGCCATCGTAGTTAGGAACAAAATCGACCGTGTCCTTATTTAAGTCACGGACCATTTCCATGGCAACTTTGGACAAACGAGCTTCGGTATACCGCATGGCAGCGGCCCCGTCACCATCGACAGAACCAAAGTTTCCGTGACCGTCAACCAGCATGTAGCGGTATGAAAAGTCTTGGGCCATCCGGACCATCGATTCGTAAATGGCAGAATCACCGTGAGGGTGATACTTACCCATTACATCTCCAACGATACGGGCAGACTTTTTATGGGGCTTATCAGGTGTATTTCCCTGTTCAATCATCGAATACAAAATTCGACGGTGAACCGGCTTCATTCCATCCCGGACATCGGGCAGTGCACGTGCCACGATAACAGACATGGCATATGACAAAAATGAAGTTTTCATTTGCTCGGACAAATGTGTATTTTGAATCCGAGTATCCATTTCTTCAGGCATTTAATTACTCCTCGTCAAGCACAGCGGACAGATTAAATATCAAGATCTTGTACAAAGACCGCGTTATCTTCGATAAATTGACGACGAGGGGGCACATCGCCACCCATCAACATATCAATCACGGCATCCGCTTCTTCTGCATCGGCAGGATCAACGCGCAACAAACGACGGTTACGTGGGTCCATCGTGGTATCGGCCAGTTGGTCGTAATCCATTTCTCCAAGACCCTTGTACCGCTGCACCTTTGGCTTGGCAGTACTTGGCAATTGTGCCAAATAATCTTCCAATTCCTTGTCGGAATCGAGATACGTCATGTTCTTGGAATTTCCAAGGGAAACCCCATACAAAGGTGGCTGGGCAATATAAATATAGCCAGCATCCACCATCGGACGCATGTAGCGGTAGAACAGTGTCAACAGCAAGGTCCGAATGTGGGCACCATCGACATCGGCATCCGTCATGATAATAATCTTATGATAGTTGGCCTTGGACACATCAAAGTCATCACCAAATCCGGATCCCAAAGCGGTAAAGAGGGAACGAATTTCTTCGTTAGCCAAGACCCGGTCTAGGGTTGCTTTACCAACGTTCAAAATCTTTCCACGAATTGGCAAGATGGCCTGAGTCAACCGGTTGCGGCCCTGCTTAGCAGATCCACCGGCAGAATCACCCTCGACAATAAAGAGTTCTGAAATTTCAGGATCCTTTGACGTATTATCAGCTAACTTTCCTGGCAAGTTTGAAATTTCCAAACCTGACTGCTTCCGTGTCATTTCACGGGCACGCTTAGCAGAAAGGCGGGCGCGTTGGGCGAGGGAACCCTTTTCAACAATTTGCTTGGCTACAGCTGGGTTTTCCAACATGAAGCGGGCAAAGGTTTCGGAGAACATCCGGTCAGTTGCCTGACGGGCATCTGAGTTCCCCAACTTGGTCTTTGTTTGACCTTCGAACTGAGGGTCTGGGTGCTTGATGGAAACAATTGCGGTCATTCCCTCACGGACGTCTTCTCCGGTCAGGGATTCAGCACCTTCTTTGATCAGCTTTTGCTTCCGAGCATAATCGTTAATCACTCGAGTCAAAGCCGTCTTGAACCCAGTTTCGTGGGTTCCACCTTCATAGGTGTTGATATTGTTTGTAAAAGTTTTTAGATTTTCTTTGACACCGGTCGTGTATTGCAAGGCAACTTCGACCACGATACCGTTTTCTTCCCCTTCGACATAGACGGGTTCATCAAAGAGCGCCTGCTTTTCTTCGTCAAGGTAAGAAACATATTCCTTAATCCCACCTTCAAAATGGAAGGATTCTTTCAATGGCTCATCAGAACGCTTATCTTCAATCGAGATCCGCAGCCCCTTGTTCAAGAACGCTAGCTCACGAACGCGCGTCAAGAGCGTTTGGTAGTTATAAACCGTTGTTTCTTGGAAGATATCTGGGTCGGGCTTAAAGTGAACGATTGTGCCTCGTTCAATTGGCAAAGGACCATCTTTTTTGGTCATTGGTGTCTTCACATGTCCTGTTTCAAAGTCCATGTAGTAAAGCTGACCATCACGAACGACTTGAACATCCAAAGTGGTCGAAAGGGCGTTAACGACAGAAGCACCAACCCCGTGCAACCCACCAGAAACCTTATAACCACCGCCGCCGAACTTTCCTCCGGCATGCAAAATCGTAAAGACAGTTTCCAAGGCTGGCTTACCAGTCTTCGTTTGAATATCAACTGGAATCCCACGACCATCATCGGTAACAGTAATCGAATTATCTGCTTCAATCGTCACCGTGATATGGCTGGCAAAGCCGGCTAAGGCTTCATCGATTCCGTTATCGACAATTTCCCAAACCAAGTGGTGCAAACCTTGGGCGGTTGTTGTTCCAATATACATCCCTGGACGCTTACGAACCGCTTCCAGTCCTTCCAAAACTTGAATCTGGTCCGCATTATAAGCATCAGCATCAGTATTCATTTGGCTGGCTGCTTCTGGGTCCGTTTGATTCACGGTTTGATTTTCTGGGTGTTCTTGTTCTGCCATGATACTCCTCTTTGCCTAAAAGGCTATTCTTCAACCTTAACATGACCAGCTTTTACTAGAAAAATTTTTGGTTCCTTGATTAGCTGGCGAGCAACTTCTGTTAAGGAAGGGGCGGTAATAAAGGTTTGTACCTTATCTTGTATTGCTAACAGTAGGTGAGTCTGCCGGCCAGCATCGAGTTCACTTAAGACATCGTCTAGCAACAAGACTGGGTATTCACCAGTTTCTTGATGCATCAACTCAATCTCACCGAGCTTTAATGCTAAAGCGGCCGTCCGTTGCTGGCCCTGTGAGCCAAAAACGGAGACATCTTTGCCGTTGACTAACATCGTAAAATCATCGCGATGCGGTCCTGCTAGTGTGGTGCCTTGTCTTTTTTCTCGGTCAGCATTTTTTTGAAAGACTTCTTGCAAATTGGCTGCAATTTGCTCAGCGGTTTCACCCTCCATAACTGGCACAGCAGCTTGGTAAGCCAACCGCAATTCTTCGCGTTGGTTGGCAACTTCTTGGTGAATTAACAGCGCTTGTTCTTCCAATTTCAGCAAAAATTGCCGGCGCGCCAAGATAATTTGACTAGCAACCGTAATCAATTGCTCCGTTAAGACATCTAAAAAGACCTGGTCTTGTTGCTTTCCTTGGGCCCAAGCCTTCAGATAAGCATTGCGATCTTTTAAAATTTTCTTGTATTGAGCACTTTGCTGCAGGTAAAGGCGATTCATTTGACCAAATTCAATGTCGATAAAACGACGCCGAACCGTTGGTGCTCCCTTAACTAAATCAAGGTCTTCGGGTGCAAATAGAATCACATTTAGTTGACCGATGTAAGTCGATAGCCGCGATTGATCTAAGTGATTCACCCGGGCTTGTTTTCCCTTTGCTGACCAAGAAAGAGAAAGGGGGGTCTTACCAAAACGATTGGTAACCCGACCAGCAATTTTGGCTTCACTTTGCCCCCATTGAATTAAATCCTTATCGGTTTTCGTTCGATGAGAGCGCGCTAGTGCCAAGGCGTAAATGCTTTCAAGTAGGTTCGTTTTTCCTTGGGCGTTTTCGCCAAGAAAGACATTAATCCCACTTTGAAAGTTTAATTCTGCCTGGTCGTAGTTCCGAAAGTTTTTCAGGCTAAGTTGGCTTAATTCCAAGAGCCAGGTCCCGTCGGCTTTTTAGATTTTGCCTTTGGTTTTGACTGATTTGGTTTTTTAGCCTGTTTCTTAGCTGCCTGTTGCCGATTAGCAAAGCGCTCTAAAATTGCCTGCTTTTCGGCTTCTTCTGCTAAGTCTTCAGCACTCATACCTTCAATTTGGTAAGTCTCCTGATGAATCACGACTTGATCACCGGGGTAAAGTTTCTTACCACGGCGATTTTCAGGCTCACCATTCAACTCAACTTCTTGTTCAGCCAAAAAAGCTTTTGCTTGGCCGCCAGATGCAATTAAATTTTCCATTTTAAGCAGCTGGGCCAAGGTAATATAGGCAGTTTTAATTGCTACGCGTTCAGCCATCGGTTTCCCCATTTTCTTGGTCAATACTTACCCCGTTATTATACCATACTTACTCTAATTTCCCCCTCAGAGGCGTTTTTAGCTTTTTTTGATTCATCCAGTGTCTTTTTATTGAATGACGGGAAGATTCCTTCACGCCCATTTGTGCATTAAAACACAAAAAAACAGCCAAAATTAAACTGGCTGTTTTTTATCAAGTAGTTTAGAAAGTTCGAACTGGGGTTACCAACTGCAATTGCTTATTATCGGTTTCGCCTTCTGGAATGATAATAAAGGGACGCAAATTAGTGGTGAACTTCAATTCAACTGTCTTACCTTGTAAGACTCGCAAGGCATCACGTACATAATCTGGGTTGAAAGAAATTTCCAAGTCGTCACCAACAACTTTTTCGGCTGACAAATTTTCGTTAACTTGACCAACTTCTTGTGAGTTTCCTGAAAGTTGGGCCTGGCCGTCTTTAATCGTCAGCAAAATCACGTTATTGCGTGATTCGTGTGAGAGCAATGAGGCACGGTCAATGGCACCCGATAGGGCGGCAGCATCAATTTGAATTTCAGTTGTTGCTTCATTTGGAATCAAACGATCAGTTTCAGGATAGTTTCCTTCAAGCAAGCGTGAATAGAAAGTTGTGTTGCCAAAGATAAAGACTGCTTGGTTACTTGAAAGTTTAATTTCAACCCGGTTTTGCCCTTCAAGCAAGGATTGCAATTCGTTAAAGGCCTTGGCTGGAATAATTACGGATGTTTTTTCTGTGTTTTCTGTTCCAGTTAAAGTGACAATCCGTTGTGATAGACGGTGAGAATCGGTGGTAACGGCCTTAATTTGGTTGCCATCCAGTGTCAAATGAATTCCCGTCAAGATTGGTCGACTTTCTTGTGTTGAAGCAGAAATCTTCGTTTGCGCAATAATTTCGACTAATTGTGCGGCTGAGACCTTTAAAGACTTACTTTCTGATAATTCAGGTAACTTTGGATAGGCTGAACTTGGTTGGCCGTTAATCTTAAAGGATGCAGATCCTGATGTAATCAAGGCTTGCAATCCTTCAACGGAAAGCGTCATCGTTTCGGCAGGTAAGTGCTTCACGATATTAATAAAGAAAGTTGCAGGAAGCGTAATGCCACCAGGAGTATCAACAACCAACTGAGTTGTTGTGTCGCTGGCTTCCAAAGTAATCTTGATCGAGATATCAGCGTTCGAGCCAGTCAAAACTAATTCTTCATCTGAAAGTTCCAATTTAATGTTTGTCAGAATCGGAATCGTTGTTCGTGAAGAGATCGCACGAGCAACATCATTTAATGCTTTGATAAAGGCTTGTCGGTTAATCGAAAATTTCATGGCGCGAGGCCTCCTTTAGGCGGGGTGCTTATATTAATTAATTAGTTATTATTTAACTAGTAATAGTAATAAGGGCTGTGGGAAATGGGGATTAGGTTGTCAAGGTGAAGGTGAAGCGGTTTTGCCTGTTGATAACTTTGTGGCTAACTTTAAGACAATTATAAACTTATCCCCAAGACTTATTTACCATTTTTGATTTCATTGGCGAGGTCTTCAATTAATTCTTTGGTCTTTGGTTCCGTTTCGACCTGTTCAGCAACTTTATTATAAGCGTGTGAAATTGAAGAGTGGTCCCGGCCACCAAATGACCGGCCAATATCTGGCAATGACTTGTTGGTCATTGTTCGCGTTAAGTAGATGGCGATGTGGCGAGCATTGACTAAGTCAGCCTGCCGTCTTGTTCCCTGCATGTCAGCGACCGTTTGCATAAAGTAATTGGCAACTGTTTCTTGAATCCGTTCAACGGTGACTTTCTTGCCTTGATCGATATTGAGTTCGGCCAAAATTGATTGGGCCGTTTCAATTGTCGCTGGTTTGTTCATGAAGCGAATTTTAGCTTCAAACTTATGGAAGGCCCCTTCGAGCGAACGAACGTTGGTATCAATTTTTTCACCGATTAATTCGAGGACTTCATTTGGAATGTCTAAATCGTTTCTTTCCTGCAAGTTTCTCAGGATAGCTACTCGGGTCGGTAGGTCGGGCTTTTGAATGTCTTGGGTAATTCCGGCTTCAAAGCGGGACGTCAAACGCGTTAGCAAATCAGGAATGTCCGTTGGGTAGCGATCGGAAGTCATCACGATTTGCTTTCCTGACTTGGTGAGGGCGTTGAAGGTGTTAAAGAATTCTTCTTGGACCTTCTCTTTACCAGACCAGAACTGGATATCATCAATTAATAACATATCTAATGAGCGGTATGTTTTTTTGAATTTCGCAGTCGCGTTGGAATCGGCTTTGTTTCCTTCACGAAGTGAGTCAGTGAAATCGTTCAAAAAATCTTCGGCTGTCGCGTATTTGATGCGCGCATTTGGATGGGTGCTGGCGTACTCGTTTCCAATTGATTGCATCAAATGGGTTTTACCAAGTCCGACACCTCCATAGATAAGGAAAGGATTGTAAACTTTTCCGGGCGCTTCGGCCACGGCAAGTGCGACGGCTAAGGCGTTTTCATTTCCTGATCCCTTAACAAACTTTTCAAACGTGAAATCAGGATTTAAGTCGTTATCCTGTGAAAAAGGAATTTGGGTCGGTGGAATGGAGTTGGTAACGGCTGGCTGAGCAGTGGGCTCCATGCTTTCGCTTAAAACGCGTAGTTCGGGGCGAATGAAGTCGCCGGTGATTTCGTTTGCGTGTTGAACAAAGTCCAGGGCGTATTGTTTATTGTTCCAAGCACCAATAATTTTTTCGGCATGTTCGGCAGGGACGGAAAGGATGAGCTTACCATCTTCGAAACCTTGCGGTTTTAGTGGGGCAATCATGGTTTCAAAGCTGACGGGGCCGGTTGTTTTATATAGTAGAAGGCTGACCTGCTTCCAGAGGTCATTAGGGTCAAGTGTGTTCGACATATGTATCTCCAAACGGATGTAAAGTGAATGAGTCTTATGGAAAATATTATAGCAAAGAAAGGGGGAAGAAAAAAGTTATCCACAGGAAAAAATGTAAAAGAATAGTTATCCCGCTTGGGGAATAAAAGATGTCCTTCTTGTGGAGAAGAAAGGGAACAAAATTTCGGGTTATCCACATATGAACAGGGTTATCCCCAGTGGAAAGGTTGATATTCTCACTTTTTGTGGAATTATCACCGTTTTCCCCAGAAAGCAGTCCACAACCTGGGGATATGGGGAAAAGTCGGGCAAAAGCTGTTGAGAGTCAAAAGTTGTCCTTTCTTATCCGCATGCCTGTGCTTTTATTTGTGATAAAATTGGGGAGAACATTTTTCACTTTTTTCTATATAAAGGCGCTTTTAATAGAAAAGAGGTGAAAGCCTTGCCATAATGCTATGACCATGGTATGATTATTGTCGAATTGCAAGTTTTTTTGCAGACAAATTAGTAATGGAGGAAATGACAGATGAAGCGTACATTCCAACCAAAGAAGCGTCATCGCGAACGCGTACACGGTTTCCGCAAGCGTATGAGCACAAGCAATGGCCGTAAGGTTTTGGCTCGCCGTCGTGCTAAGGGCCGTAAGGTATTATCTGCCTAAACAGGTCGCTGCTTGTCAGTGGCCTTTTTATTTTTTAGGTTAATGCAGGCTAATCCTGCGTACATATGTTGAAATAATTAGGTGGTATCCCATGCGTAAGACATTTCGGATAAAAAAGCCTGCCGAGTTTCAAAAAGTTTTTGACCACCACCAATCGGTGGCCAATAAGTACTTTGTTTTGTATCGGTTGAAGAAACAAGAACAAAAGCACTTTCGCTTGGGACTTTCAGTGGGTAAAAAAATCGGTAAGGCACATGACCGTGTTCATGTAAAGCGGCGTATTCGTCAAAGCTTTTTGGAATTAAAACCGTTGATTGATTCCGAAACTGATATTCTAGTGATTGCCCGTCCGGCAGTTGCACACCAATCTCAGGCATTCATCAAGCAACAGCTGGAACATGTGTTAAAGCTGGCAAACTTATTAAAGGAAGATTCTCATGGCTCGACTAAGTAAATGGTATAAAACAATTGGGCTTTTACCAATTTTAATGGCAGTTTTGGCAATTGTTGGTATTATTGCTGCTGATATGTCTTATTCTGGACACGTTGGCGGAACCGGTCTTTGGGGCGGTTTTGTTGCAATCTTTATTCGTTCAATTTTGGGTGTTTCATCATGGTTCTCTTCATCTTATGGTTTGGGAATCATCGTCTTTACGATTTTGGTTCGATTTGTGATTTTGCCATTGATGGTTTATCAAATTGATTCAATGAAGAAGATGCAAGGCGTGCAAGATGAAATTAAGGCCTTGCAGGAACAATATCCTGGTCGTGATGCTGAAAGTCGACAATTGTTGGCTGCTGCTCAGCAACAGTTGTACAAGGATCGTGGTATTTCGCCATTCGCATCAATGTTGCCTTTGTTGGTGCAGATGCCAGTTTTGATTGCCTTGTACCAGGGAATTCATAATTCACCGATTTTGCGTTCAGGTTCTTTCTTATGGTTGAACCTGGGTCACCAAGATCCTTATTATATTTTGCCAATTTTGGCTGCGCTGTTTACCTTTGCTTCTTCTTGGTTGTCAACGCAAGCTAACCCACAGCAAAACACGATGACGAAGGTGATGCCATTTATCTTCCCATTCATCATTTTGTTTACGGCATTAGCAGTTCCTTCAGCTGTTTCTTTGTACTGGGTAATCAGTAACTTGTTCCAAACGGTTCAAACGTTCTTCTTGCAAAATCCATTCAAGATGCGCAAAGAACGTGAAGAAGCAGCCGCACTTGTTAAGAACAAGGAACGAATGATTCGCAAGGCCACTCGTTCAAAGAAAAAGAAGCACCGTTAAATTTTGATACTAAATCCAGTCTCCTGCTTGTAGCAGGGGGCTTTTTTGTTTGCTTGTGCGGGTAAGTCTGCTATCATAAGGGGTGAAGATTTTGCTTGGAAAGGGATGATGCTCTGATGATTGAGACACTAAAACAAACAGAACATTTTTCTTGGTACCATGTGACCAACATGAATAGCCAGGACAAGCAGTCGTTATTGACCGAGCACGGGTTAACGGAACAGATGCTTGGTTATGCTAATGATAATAATGAAAGCGTGCGGATGGAGTTTGATCCGGATGTCAATGAAGCACTGATTATTTTAGATGTGATTTCTGCTGAGCCAGAGCCGGTTTTGACTCGACCAATCGGCATTGTCTTGGTCCACGGTGATTTATATACTTTTGCGCATCGACCAACCGATTATATCAAGAAGGATTTTTTGTCTCTGCAAACGGATGACCAGGGAGAAGCGGTTGAACAAATGTCTGCCTTTGACTTTTTGATTGACGGCATTTACCCCTTGATGACGATGTATGGTGATGAGATTACTGAAATTAACCGGCAAAGGCGAGCAATTCAGGCTCAATTTGGTAATCGAAAGCAATTGACCAAGCATACTAACGATTTGCTTCATTTACAGATACAAATGATTTACTTGCAGAACTCGTTGGCCAATAACTTAATTATGCTGAACCAGGTCAAGCGTTCTTATCAAGACCATTTAAATGAAGAGCAAACTGATCGGATCGATGCTGTCCGGGTTGAGGTGGAACAGGCGCGCGATATGGCAGGATTAGCCATGGAAGTGATTAATGCGGTTTCAGATGCGACGGGGTCGTTGGGAAATCGTGACTTGAACTGGACCATGAAGGTGTTAACGGTTTATTCAATTGTTTTCACGATTCCAACGATTGTTTCCGGTTTCTATGGTGAAAACGTTGACTACCTACCATTTGCGCATGGTGCTCATGGCTGGTGGGTGACCATCATCATCATGTTTTTGATGATGATTGGGGCGACTTATTTGTTCTACCACTATGGGTTTTTAAAAAAGTAAGTGTTACTTTTATTACGGTAAAACAAGTCGTATAATGAGTATTAGAAATGTTTCTTGTTTTTGGAAAGGAGAGTTATGTCAAAAGCTGCCCGAAAAAAAGAGCTCCTCGAGCAACGTAATTTATTGTTAAAGCGCTCTTCTGCTGGTTGGGTGTCCTTTCGGCGCTTTCTGTTTGCGCCGAATTTGCTAACATTTGTCATTTCCGTTGTTGTTGGAAATGCTTTTGGTGCCGCAATTAAGGATTTGGTTTCACTAATCGCCCATTTGTTGTATTCATTATGGCGTTGGATTTTTTTTGCTGGCCACCCGCTGTACTTTGATGCTACGCAGACTGCCTGGACGTCCTTTTTAACTTCATTGTTGACGATGTTGTCGATTGCGTTAGCGGTCTACTATACGATTCAATTTATCAATAACAAATTGATTGGATCCGAATCTGAAAAATGGGGTTATGATGAACCCCATGTTGATATGATGGCTTTGCAAAAATTACAAAAAGAAAATAATGACTTGGTTCGTGCTAATTCTGAGTTGCAAAAACAAATTTTAGCTGAATTAACTAAGTCATCTAAGGAATAAAGTTTAGAGAGGAAATATCATGAAACAACCAACTGTTATCATTACTATTTTAGCTTTAGTTTTGATGTTCATTTCAATTGCATCTTGGGCATTCAACGCCGAGGCATTTTCATTAGTTTGTGCTAACTTAGCAACGGTGATTTTGTTGATTGCCTTTGTTTGGGGCAATCGCGATAAAAATTAAGAATCGTTTAAGAAGTTTGCGATAAGGTAAAGTCTGGGCCTGTTCGGGCTTTTTTATTTTAGGTGTTTCACGTGAAACACTATCTTCTAATGTTTCACGTAAAACAGTCAGGAGCGAAAAATGTTATTCAAAGATGCCAAAATAACAATTGAACCAGTTGAAGTCCCTGATTATGTTGGCCAAACAATCAAAAATATTCAATACGGGCCAGAAGAATGGCAATTGCTCGATTTGTATTTGCCAAAGACGGAAAATAAAGCACCACTCTTGTTAGATTTGCAAGGAGGAGGTCTGGTACGAGGAGAAAAATCATCGTTCAAATTAGGACCAAGTTTGAAGTTGGTGAAAGATGGTTATGCAGTTGCTTCAATGAACTACTCATTAATTTCTTCTCGTTCATTTTCATTCCCAAAACAAATTGCGGAAATGCGGGCGGCCATTAAGTTATTGAATCAATCAGCAGATAAGTATCATTTGATTGCAGATAAAATTGATTTGGCGGGGGAATCTTCTGGAGCACAACTAGCACTCCTATATGCAGCATCAGTTACTGCTGGGGTCAAGTTGGGACATATTCAAGCAGACGATGATCTGACGGGGCTGCCAAAAGTACAGCACGTTATTGCTAATTACGGTCCTTATGAATTTGATCAGTTCGCTCGACAGTTTGCTGAAGAAAAGATTCAGCCAAAGTATGCTGAATCGGGACAAGCGATTTCTTTTGAAGGCCTAGCTTTGGCTGGATTGTCGGTGACAGAAAACCCAACCGGGGTGAGCCAAGGAAATCCGGCAAATTATTTCACCGAAAAAATGCCGGCGGTTATTGCCTATGCAGGTAGTGATGACCAAGTCGTACCATATCAGCAAAGTCAAGAGATGATTGAGCGGTATCGTCAGATGACAGGGAAGGATGCAGACTTCCACTTGATTGAGGGTGGTCATCACGGCATTTTTGATTATGATACAATAGAAATTTATCAACAAAAATATAACTTTTTACAGCAATAAAAAAAGCAGCCAGAAGGCTGCTTTTTATTTAGCAAAAATTTGATTAACAACAGTTGCTGCCTCAACAAAGGCAATTGTTTGCGTGTGAGGACGAGGAATAACCGTCGTAAACCAGCGCTGTCCCTCAAGTGGGATACCAGTGATGAAGAAGTTTTTGACTAGTTGATTATCGTGATCAATAACTTGATAAGTTGCTGGATCAACTTTGATTGTATTTTCTAAGAGTTCCGTTCCATCGGGGTTGGTGATACGGTTGTCACCGGTAATCAGACCTTGTTGTCTTAATGATTGAATCAATGGACTATCTGCAGTCCGGAAATCAATGCGTCCAAGACGGGCTTCGATTAAGGCTGTTCCGTGATAAGTATCGCCGAAGCGATCAGTGGCGATAAAGGATTGATTATCGTGAGCGACACTGAAGTTTGGACCAGTAATGGTTACAATTTTCGCCTCAATTAGGGCTAGTAACTGTTGAATGCGAATTAATGGAGGGCCAACTGAAAGCTGCGTGTCAAAGAGTTTAAAGTCTGTCAGTAGTTTTTGGTAATCATCTTCATCGAAGTAACGGTTATCGTAAAGATAGCGAACAGTTCCACGCAAATCACGCAAAATGTCGTAAGCGCCAGTTAGTGGTGACTCTTGATTGCCTAACTGTGCGGATTGAATGTCCTTTTTCAAATGCTGAATGAAGAACTTCTTGAATGCTGTGCCTGACTTCATGTCCCGAGTAGGGTTAGCTTGTTTATCCCATGAAATTTCAGTATTTAAATTCAAGTTGAACTCATCATTAACAAGTAACCAGTTATCAGGGTTTTTGATAAATTCTAAGACTTCAGCTTTTTTGCTCTCGCTAAGGTCCTTTAATTGATGAATTGAATTAACGAGATACTTATAGGTTAATTCTCGGTTTAAAATAAAGCGGAAAGTGGAATAGGGAACTTTACCATTATTTTCTGCCGCAATAGCCTTTAAAGCAGGTAAGGTGAAAAACAAAGGATGGTAAAGCTCACTAGCACCTTTTTGATTTGTTCCGTGCGCACGGGGTGGCAAACCGGATCCAGAACCGATTACTAAGTGAGGTTCATGACCTGACTTCTGATATGACAACGATCCATCCTTTTTAGTAAGGAATATTCCCCCTTTGCCGGCGGTTAAAGTCAGTAAATCATCAAAGAAAGATAGGCCTAAACCTTGAATCAAAACAGTGTCATTGTTATCAAGGGCTGAAAAATCATTTTCAGCTGGATGAGAAGCTGGGTAATAATGTAGAGACTTTTCCTGTGCAAAGTGGGCTAAGTCTTTTTTCTTATCGGTTAATTTAGCATCTAAATGACCTGGAGCGAAAACGACGTCATCGGTTTGATAGCTTTCACCAGATTCAGCGGTTAAAAGAAAACCGTCAGTGGTTTTAGTTAAATCAGTAACCGTTTCCTGATGGAAGTTAATTGAAATATTTTCTGGACAAATAGATGATAATTGTTCAAAAAACCAAGCCGCGTAAACGCCCATCAGACCACGAGAAGTATGGGTGTTACTAGTAACAGACGCCATAATTTCTTCGCGATAGGCGATGTCATATTCTGGGTGTTTTTCTAAATACTCTAAAGCAAAAGACTGTGCCCACGACAACAAATTTGGCGACAAAGAACCCTCGTTAGTCTGGTTATTATCATAGTCGTTAAATAGAGTGACCTGATTGGCAAAGGTATTCATCAAGAAGGTTTGGTTATCCTTAAAAAAGGGGTTCCAAACACGACCACCGACTGGGTAGGGGTCAAAAAGATCAACCGTTAATGATTGATTGCTGGGTGTTTTTTGAATTAAACGGTCCAAAACAGCTAAGTTTCGGGGACCAGCTCCAATTAAAGCAATTTTCATAAATCCTCCAATTCAATGAGGAAATAAAAAGCCAACGAAAAACGTTAGCAAGACGATGTATAAGGGGTTGTTTAAAAAAATAAACCCGGTACTCGAAGAAATTTCCATTTATAAACTAATTTTACTCTAAACTATCGGAAAAAAAAAGTGATTAGAATGAATCATCTGCAAAGCTAAAAAACATTTGCTATAATAGGGTTATCATTTGTTGCAAAGGTTTGGTCGGTGGAACAAACAGAAAGTTAGCGGTCGCTGGAAGCTAACCCACCCCAATACTGAGTTACACAACAGTTCTCGATGACGACTTGTCCCGCGTTAAAGGCTAAATGAGTGGCTTGGAAATCAAGCAATTTAGGTGGTACCGCGGAGAATTCGCCCTAATCAGAAATGATTAGGGCGTTTTTTGTTGGCGTCTTGAAGGTAAAGGAGAAAAAGATGAATTTTATTGAAGATTTGAAATGGCGAGGCGCTGTTAACCAGGTGACGGATGAAGCTGGTTTGTTAAAGGCAATGGATGAGGGGCAAATTGGTGCATACGTCGGAACCGATCCTACCGCGGATTCACTCCACCTTGGTCATTTGATCCCATTCATGGTTTTGAAACGCTTCCAAAAAGCTGGTGGAAAAGCCGTGATTATTGTTGGGGGTGCCACCGGTTCAATTGGTGATCCACGACCAACAACGGAACGCCAGCTACTTTCAGAAGAACAACTGAAAGTAAATGAGCAAGGAATTGCTAGCCAAGTAACGAAACTCTTTGGATCTGATGGCACAACGATTGTTAATAATGCCGACTGGCTGAGCCCAATGACCTTACCAGAATTCCTCCGTGACTACGGTAAACTGTTCTCAGTCAATGTGATGTTGAAAAAGGATGTCGTTGCTTCCCGACTCGAAACGGGGATTTCTTATACCGAATTTACTTACCAAATTTTACAAGCGGTTGACTTCTTACACCTTTGGCAAGAAGAAAATGTTCGTTTACAAATTGGGGGATCGGACCAGTGGGGAAATATTACCGCTGGGGTTGATTTGATTCACACCGTTGAAGGAGCGGATGCACCAGCCTTTGGTTTGACGATTCCTTTGATGACGGACTCAACCGGAAAAAAGTTTGGTAAGTCAGAAGGAAACGCAATCTGGTTGAATGCCGAAAAGACTTCACCATATACTTTTTACCAATTCTGGTATAACCAACGCGATGAAGATGTCGTGAAGTATTTGAAGTACTTTACCTTCTTAACACCAGCAGAGATTGATGAGTTGGCAAAAGAAGTTGAAGAAAATCCGGGTGCCCGTTTGGGTCAGAAGCGTTTGGCTGAGGAAGTCACGCGCTTTGTTCACGGACAAGCAGCGGTAGAAGAAGCGGAAGCACTGTCAAAGGCGCTTTTCTCTGGTGATGTGGCCAACCTGACGGTCCAACAAATTAAGGATGTTTTCGCTGGTGTACCTGGATTTGAAACAACAGCTGCCAAGCAAAACATTGTTGATTTCTTGGTGGATGCTGGCGTTGAATCATCAAAGCGGCAGGCGCGCGAAGATGTCACGAATGGGGCGATTACGATTAACGGCCAAAAGCAACAGGATGTCACAACGGAAATTGATCCAAGCCAAGCCTATGATGGTCAATACATCCTGGTTCGACGGGGTAAGAAGAAGTACTTCTTGGGCACTGTTAAATAAGCTGTAAAAAACTTAATCAAATATATTTATTCCTTTAACTTTAGTTTAATCTCAGCGACCTATACTAAAGACATCGATATAGTAATATATCGGACATCAAAAACTTCATTCCGGCACATCTATAAATACTTCTCTCTAAACCTAATTTATACCTTCTCTCCCGTGCCGGAATGAAGGTTCAGCAGATGAACGACCCCCTGGATTATTCCAGGGGGCCTTTTATTACCCTAAAATTTTCTCTAAGTAGAGAGACAATTTTTGAACTTGTAGTTAGCTTTGTTATAATGGGGTTGGCTGAAAGATTTCATCGAGCTAAAAAGTTTTGATCATCTTACTAAGCAATCGCAGGTAGCGTTATCAAAATAAAGGAGACAGCATTAATGTCATTATTAGAACTGCACCACGTGTCAAAGAACTTTGGTTCTTACAAGGCCATGGACAACGTTTCGTTTTCAGTTGATACTGGACGAATTGTTGCCTTGATTGGTCCCAATGGGGCCGGTAAGTCAACGACCATGCGAGCAATTACAGGGTTGATGTCATACAAAGACGGGGAAATCATCTTTGATGAGAAGCTAGTCAGTCTTGCTAAAACCAGTTCATTAGCTAAGATGGGAAACTTGATTGAGTACCCATCAATCTATCCTAATTTTACTGCTCGAGATCACATGAATTATTATGCGATGGACAGCAAGGACCATGCTGATATCGAAGAATTGATGCATTTAACAGGGATTGATGGCGAAAAGTTTGGTAAGCGCAAGGCGAAAAAATTCTCATTAGGAATGAAGCAACGCTTAGGAATCGCGATTTCTTTGATTCGAAATCCAAAACTGGTTGTTTTGGATGAGCCAATGAACGGGTTAGACCCACAATCGGTTCGCGATATCCGTAACTTGATTCAAACTTTGGCTAAAAAAGGCATCTCATTTTTGATTTCTTCTCACCAACTAGATGAATTGCAACGCTTAGCCGACGATGTTGTCATCATTAATAAGGGTAAAATCTTACGTCGTGATACAATGGCTGATTTCTTAGCTGAAGGAAAGTCAGCCGTTAACGTTCAAACGAATGATAACGAAAAGATGCTAGCAATTGCTAAAGATGCTGGTTGGGAAGCTACAGCAAAAGACGACCACGTTACAATTACAGTAACGGATGGTGTTTCAGCACAAACTGTTTTGGCCAAGGCGACGGAAGCCGGACTTGAAGTCAGTGATATTCAAACAGGAAAGACAAACCTGGAAGATCACTTGTTAGAAGTCTTGTCGACAGATGCAACGCGCGTCTAGGCTGAAAAGGAGAAGTTATGTTTACTTTACTAAAACAAGAAACAATGAAGGCCTGGAAGCAAAACCGGGTCTATATCTGGGCAATCATTATCTTTGTTTTGCCAATTATTATTTTGCCGTTTGTGCTTTCTGCTAGTACTCAAGCTGCAGGATTTGCAGAATTCGGTGGTTCAAGTATTGTTCTTTCCATCTTTATCACGGTGATTGCCGCTTTGACTTTTAGTCAGGAATTTACTTTTGGTACGATTCGGCCATTATTGTCCCGGCAATATTCACGGTTGCAAGTTTTTATTTCAAAATTATTGATTATCTTAATTCAAGCGGTGTTAATGACCTTGATCGCCTTTGTCGGAAGCTTTATCGGTCGCCAAATTTTTATTTGGATGCATGGTAAAACCGGTACAAGTATTGATTTTGGTCAGTTCTTCTACGCACAAGGAATTTCATTTTTGGTAACCCTCTTCTTCATTGCGATTGTCTTGCTGATTGCCAATGTGGCCAAGTCGGCTGCAGCAGCGATTAGTTTGGGGATTGTGATGTCAATGGTAACCTCAATTATTTCGACAATTTCGATTTATTTGGTTCAATTCTGGAGTGGTTTGAAGTGGAACCCATTCACAATTTTGGAAGCGGTTCGTTCATATGATGGTACATTCTTATCAAAGCTACAGTACCAAGCCTACTTTGGTACTGATCCTTGGGTAATCTTTACGGTTTATGGCGTTTATCTCGTCTTGATTTATGGTTTGGCTTACTGGATCTTTAACCGTCGATCGGTTTAATAAGAAGGACTGGGAACGGTCCTTTTTTTAACCTAGTAAATTTCGAAGAGTAGCAAAACAGCTTGGAGGAAACCATGTCAAGGAAAGCGGCAGCCTATAACGATAAGCAACGAATTCTTCGTTTGTATTCTGTATTGATTTCAAAGCAGTCGATGGGCGTTGACGAAATTGAAAATTTGTTCTTCGTTGGTCGAAAGACGGTCCAACGTGATATTGCAGCCATTCGAGAGTTCTTGGAAGATTTACAAATTGAAGATGACATCAAATCAGAAATTATCTTTGACCGAAAGAGTAAAAAATATCGGCTGACGGAAAGGGAACATCTTTTTACGGTGTTCGATCGAATTAATACAAATGGTTCAGGAATGGACTTATAAAAAGCAATAAAAAAAGGCCACGCAATCAGCGTGGCCTTTTTAATTGTCATGATTAATGAACAAAATACTCAAGCAAGTTTTCTTCGGTTAAAGCATCTTTGTCAGCACCAGCAACATCAAGAACAACATTTCCGGCATTGAGGACGATTAGGCGGTTTCCATAGGTAAGAGCATCGGCCAAGTTATGAGTAATCATCAAAGCTGTTAGATGATTATCAACAACCTGATGGTTGGTAGCATCCATTAACTGAGCAGAGGTCTTGGGATCCAAAGCAGCGGTATGCTCATCGAGTAGGAGTAAGCCCGGCTTAACTTGGATAGCCATTAGGAAGGAAAGCGCTTGTCGCTGACCCCCAGATAGAGATCCAGCCGCCGTTTGCAAACGGTCTTCCAAATTGTTACCCATTTTAGCGGTAAGTTCCCGATAATGGTCCAACTTTTCGGCAGTTAGCCGTCGGTTGCGCAATGTGCGCTTTGAACCGCGTTTCTCGGCTAAGAGCAAGTTCTCGGCAACTGTCATTCGTGGAGCAGTACCAACTTTCGGATCTTGGAAGACACGGGCGATAAAGGAAGTCCGCTTCACTGCCGGCACCTTCGTAATGTCTTTCCCTTGATGGAAGACTGAGCCGGCACTTAACTCTAAGTCACCTGAAATGGTGTTGAATAGAGTAGACTTTCCGGCCCCATTTGTTCCAAGAACAGTGATAAAGTCGCCGGGATAAATATCAAGGTTTAAACCCTTTAAAATTTCAGTTTGGTTGCCGACCGTCACGGTGGCGTTTTTTAATGAAATTACTGGATCAGTCATGATTTTTACCCCCTAAACTATTCAGCACTTTGTCAAACTTTAAGAAATGGCGTGCCTGTGGTAGGACCATGGCAAAGGCCAGAATGATTGATGAAATCAGGTTTAAGTCGTTGGTTGAGAAGCCGAGTTGCAAGACAGCAAGCAAGACTAAACGGTAAAGGATGGAACCGATCACGACAGCGACCAAACGTTGATTTAATGACAAATCGCCAAAGACAACTTCACCGATGATAATTGAAGCCAAGGCAATCACGATAATGCCGATTCCCATGTTAATGTCAGCAAAGCCATTGTTTTGCGCAATCACGGCGCCACCAAAGGCAATCATCGCGTTAGAAACCATTAAGCCCATGATGGTCATTTGATCAGTTTTGATACCAAAGGCTGAAGCCATCTTGGCATTGTCACCAGTCGCAATAAAGGCCTGACCGAGCTCAGTTTGTAAGAACCAGATGAGGGCTAGAGTGATAACGGTAATGATGATCAGTCCAACAAAGACACCGTCAAAGTACTTAGGCAAACCTTGCAAAAATGAACCAGAGAAGATTGTCTTTTGATTCAGCAAAGAAATATTAGCTGAACCCATGATGCGGAGGTTGATTGATAAGCAGGCGGTCATGACCAAAATTCCGGAAAGCAAAATTGGAATCTTACCTTTGGTATAAAGTAAACCGGTTGCCAGACCGGCTAAGGCGCCGACAACAATGGCAGCCAAAGAGGCTAGGTAAGGGTTCGTTCCGTGAGCAATCAAAGCAACGGTTGTTGCGGCACCAAGTGGGAATGAACCTTCAACCGTCATATCGGCAAAGTTTAAAATTCTAAAAGTTAAGAAGAGGGCCAGGCCCAAAACGGCCCACAAAATCCCTTGAGAAATACTTGAGACAACAATTGACATTAGAAGACCTCCCCAGCTTTTTCAGCCTTTGCGACGATATCGGCTGGCAAAGTGATGCCAAGCGTCTTCGCTGTTTGTTGGTTGATGACGTAATTTCCCTTAGTGACGTTGTAAACCGGCATCGTTGCGGTTTTCTTCTTACCACTAAGAACTTGAGCAGCCATCCGACCAGCCTGATAACCAATTTCATACTGTGAATTAGAAAAAGTAACCAGGCCGCCATCTTTAACCATTGAGTCAGCGGCAGGAATGACAGCCACATGTGCTTGGTTAGCAACGGCGACCAAAGTCTTCATTGCTGTGGCAACACCGTTATCTTGTGGTGCGTAAACAGCATCAACTTGGCCGACCATGGTAGTCGCAATTTGCTGCATGTCATTAGTAGAAGCAATTGTATAGTTCTTGACCTGGTAACCGGCCTTTTCTAATGCCTTGGTCATTTTCTTCGCATTGTAAGTACCACCGGCATCAGAAGAAGTCGAAACGATTCCAATTGTCTTTGCTTTTGGCAAAACTTCCTTGAAGACAGCAATCTGCTTTTCATAAGGAGAGTCACCGCCGACCCCAGTAATGTTAGCGCCAGGATGAGCATCCGTTTTCACTAACTTCGATCCCGATGGGTTGGTAATTCCGGCTAAAATCACTGGTGTTTTACCGTTAGCCGCTTTCGCTAGGGAGATGGCGGCCGGTGTGGCAATTCCCACTGTTAAATCTTCATTTTTATCGCTAAAACCCTGAGCCATCGTTTTCAAATTGGCTTGATTAGCTTGCGCGTTTTGATAGTCAATTTTAACGGTCTTACCAGCAGTGTAACCGCCATCCTTCAAACCATCGATTACGCCTTGATGAATTTGATCAAGAGCCGGATGAGTGACTAGCTGCAAAATTCCAACTGTTGGAATGCCTTTTTTATTCGTGTGATTGCTGTTGCCGGTCGTAAAAAATGCAACGACCAAGAACAGAGCAATTAATGACGAAACGGATAATAAACGTTTATTCATCTTCTTCTCCTTGAAACTACTAACGCCACCCAGTTTTTAGGCAAAAAGAAAAGCCTGCTTGGGTGTGTTGATTTACCCAAACAGACTTTTTAATGCATTGCAAAGGAGCCGGTTGGGACAAAACTGTTGTCACAGCTTGTCCATATCCGATCAAGCTGCTTTCCTACCGGCGCCACCATTGGCGGTTCAATTGTAGAGTAGACTGACGCATGTTGCGCTCCTTAAACATCTAAAAGTTAAGTTAAGTTAAGTTAAGCATACAAGACCGCCCAAGGGCTGTCAAGGAAAAATGAAAATATTCGTTAAAAAATGAGATTAGTCTTGGAAGAAACGGAAACGAACGTCTTCAGGCAAGTAATCCTTTTCGCCAGCAGGAGCTTCGCTTGAACCAAATGGCATTTGACCACGCAAAACCCAGTTTTCAGGCAAGTTAAGTTCCTTGGCAACGGCAGCATCGATTAATGGGTTGTAGTGTTGCAAAGTTGCGCCAAGTCCTTCTTCTGCCAAACGCATCCAAACGGCGTAAGCTGAAATTCCGATTGCTTCTTCTGCCCAGTCAAGAAAGTTATCAGCATAAAGTGGGAAGCCTTCTTGCAAGCCCTTCACAATGTTTGTGTCAGTGTAGTACAATACAGTTCCAAAGCCGGCCTTAAATGCACCGTTAACCTTGGCCTTTGTTCCTTCAAATGCTTCGGCAGGAGTAACCTTTTCCAATTCGGCCAAAGTGATGTCCCACAAACGTTGGTGAGCAGCACCAGTCAAAACCACTGCTTGTACTGTTTGTGAGTTAAAAGCAGATGGCGTATTTTCAATTGTTTCTTTAATGATTGTGTTCAATTCAGCTGGTGTCTGCTTGACGTTCTTGCCAAGGCCATAAATTGAGCGACGCTTCTTTTGCAAATCTAGAAATTCTGACATAGTCTGTCTCCTTGAATGTTGTATTTTTTAAAAGTACAACTATATGTTATAATAGACTTTAGAAAAATACAAGGAAAAAAATTATGAAACCATCATTACGTTTAACCAATGCCCTTCATATCTTAGTTTATATCGCGGCCGCTCGGCCTGATGACTCACTGAGCTCAAAGACAATTGCCGGTTCAATCAACACGAACCCTTCCCGTGTTCGGGCACTCTTATCTGACTTACAAAATGCAGGAATCCTAAAACGAGAAGGGGACTACCCTGGTCGTCCAGTTCTTGCGCGGGACAGCCAAGCCATTACCTTTGCGGATGTCTTGCAAGCCGTTGAGGACTGCGCTTCCGTTTTTGCCTTGGACAAGCATACTAACCCTGAGTGTCCGGTTGGTTCTTCAATTGGTCAAGCACTTTCTAAGTATTATGATGAAATTGATCGTGATGTCTTAGCAATCTTAAATAAAATGGTTTTGGCCGACTTGGTCAACGATGTTCGCGAAATTCAGCACTAAGAGGGCTGAATTTTTTTGTTGGAATGTTTATAATTTACTCTAAGTTCAAAGGAGGCCGTCAAGATGGAAACAAATCGGAGGATTGAAGCACTTGTTGTTTTTGCTGGTGGTGCATTGGGTGGCTTATTGCGCTATTTTTGCAATTTCTTACCAGTCATTGGTCATTGGCCGTTAACAACGCTCTTCATTAATTGGTTGGGTGCCTTTTTATTAGCCTTCCTTGGCGCCTATTTAAGTCACAAATTAGCACAACCGGCTTATTGGCAATCATTTTTAGGGACCGGCATCATGGGTGGCTTTACGACCTTTGGCACAATGATTTTACAAGTTTTTTCTTTAAGTAAGAACCAACCAGCCTTGGCGGCCCTTTACCTTTTTGCTTCATTATTCATTGGTATGCTTTTGGTCTTAATTGGCCAAAAGTTCGGACAAATTTTTGTTAATGATATCAATAATAGTAGAAAGGAGATGACCAATGCTTGATAATTATTTATTGGTAATGGTGGGTGCGGGTGTTGGTGCACTGTGCCGGTACTTGCTCTTGCTATGGTGGCCGAGTCGTTTTGACTACTTGACCGGTGTTTGGGCCGTCAATATTCTTGGCTCGTTCTTGCTTGGTTTTGTGGTGACGTTAGGCCAAGGCAACCATTCAGCCTTACTGACGCAAACAGGTTTTTTGGGCGGTTTGACGACCTTTTCGACGATGATGACGCAAGCTGGCCAAAAAAATGGTGTCTTAAAGCAGGTTATCTATCTTTTCCTCCAGGTCGGCGCAGGCTCGCTGGCATTTTTCATTGGTCAAGCGGTTGGAGTCTGGCTGCGCTAATATGGTAAAATATTGCAAAGCATTAGGAGTAAAAAGATGAATAAAAAAACAGTGGTGATTGTGGACTCATCAGCGGCCTTGCCGGCTGAAATCCGCAATTCATATTCAATTATTGAAGTATCCGTACCAATCTTATTTGGGCAAGAAACTTATTTTGGTGGTAAAGATTTGACGTCATTGGCTGAATTGGTTCAGTTAATGGATGAAAAGAAAATTTTACCAACAACCTCACAACCAAGCCCGGCCGAATGGGAACAAGCCTTGAACCAGGCTCAGACCGCGGGTTATAACCAAGCGGTAATTATTACCTTGTCATCTGGAATTTCAGGGGCCTATCAAACAGCAAAGTTAGTTGCTGACGATTTTGATGGACTGGATGACATTCTAGTTGTTGATTCAAAGTTGACGAACATGGGTCAAGCAGCCCAAGCATTGATTGCGGCAACTTTGGCCAAAGAAGGTAAGTCGCTTGACGAAATTAGTCGCGCCTTAGACGAATTTAAAAAAGACCTTGGTGTGCGTCTAGTCGTTAACGACATTTCACATTTGAAGCGAACGGGTCGACTTTCACGAGGACAAGCCTTGATTGGTGGTCTGCTTAATATTAAGCCAATCCTGGAATTTGATATCATGGGTGAAGGAAAGATTGGCGTTGTTGGCAAGGCCCGCAAGATGTCTGGAGCCAAAGACCAAATTCAAGAAGCTTTTGAAGCTTACTTGAAAGAAGCCGATTATCCTGTTCGTGCCTATATTATTGATGGTAATAATCACAAATTGGGTGATAAATGGCTGAAGGACTTCCAAGCCAAGTACCCAACGGTTAGCTTTGAACGGGCCAGCATGGATCCGGTCATTGGTGTTCACACCGGTGATGGCGCGATGGCTGTGATTTGGTCAAAAGACTGGCAAGTTGTCGCGAAAGAATTCTAATTGTTCGGTCGATTTGTTTTTGTAGATAGAAAAAAGCCAGCCGCAGGGCTGACTTTTTAATATTAAGCAGAAACATGGCTGATTAAGCAATTTGCTTGATGCCAAGAGCTGGATCAAGTTCACCACCACGTCCGGCAAGGGAGTAGCGGAGGTACTTAGCGTTGACGTCGATTGTCATGTCTTCGTCCATTTGTTGGGTTGAGTAAGGCTTAGCATAAACTGGGCCAAGGTTTGAATCAAGCACTGAACCGAATTCTGACAAGTCCTGATCCTTGTTCACGAATAAGAGGTTAAATGAGAGGGCCAGTGTGCAGTTCGCTTCGTTAGAAAATGGACCAACACCATCGTCAAAGTCCAAAACAATCTTAACGTCGTCGCCCGTGAACTTTTGCAAACGGTCGATAGCAGCTTGTGTAAATGTGATCTTCATAAATAATCCTCCAATTCAGCAAATATCATATATTACAGTTATTATTATAAAACAGCTGGCAGAACTTGTCAATTGGTATAGTTTTATTTTTCTAACAATGATAAGTTATATTTATTAAAAAATGCCGTTTTATCGGTTTAACAGAATGGAAAAAATCAATGGAAATTAAGAAACATGGAAAAGTTTATCAAATTGTCTATGAGGTTTTGAACGCCGTAACTCATGGTGTGGGCTTTATTTTAGCGATTATTGCCAGTGTTTTTTTGGCACTAAAAATCGCTCAAGGCCCGGTGACGGGGCTTGAAATAGCAGCGGTGTCAATTTATTTGTCCTCGGTTTCTTTGTTTTTACTAGCATCAACACTCTTTCACTCGCTGATTTTCACTAAAGCGGCAAAAGTTTTTCAATTTATGGACCATGCCGGAATTTATTTGGTTATTTTAGGATCTTATACACCTTATACTTGGTTAGTCCTGCATAGTTATGCCGGCTGGGGTATTTGGGGAGCGATTCTAGCAATGACCATCGCCGGTTTAGTCTATGACCTGTTTTTTGTTGGTCGCTTTCCCTGGCTATCAGTACTGATTTATTTGGTGATGGGCTGGATGATTATCGTGGCCATGCCGATTTTGTGGACGACGCTTTCGGCGACGGCGTTTTGGTTATTGTTAGCCGGCGGAGTGGTATACTCACTAGGAACGATTTTTTACTTAGTCCCACAAATTCCGATGGGGCATGTTTATTGGCATGTCTTTGTCTTAGTGGGCGCTGGGCTGATGTATTTTTCAATCTACATCACCCTTTAACCAGAAAAGGAAATCATGATGCAAAAGCTTGATTATCGCTATCAAAGTGCTTGGAAATATACGACCAACAGTATCGGTGAATCCCCAATTGCTATTGATACCAAATTGGTTGTTGACCGAGATGCTTGGTTGGTCGATTGGTCCGGAATTAAAACTTCCCCAATTCGTAAGAACGCCGAAGTGACGGGGGACCAATTTTACTGTGAAGGAGAATTGCAGTTAAACGGTCAGTCTTGGCAGTTAATTCGTTTTCACGTCCACGATGGGGCCGAACACCTCGTTGATGGTCGGCGCTTCGCTGCCGAAATTCACTTTGTTTGCCAAAATGATCAGGGGCAAACGATGGTTTTGGCAATTTTGGCAACAGAAGATCATCAGCAAGAACCACTGTTAACACCACTTTTTCAAGAAAAGAGTAAAACGGCGGACTTGCAAGACTTTTTGCCAAAAATTAAGTCGCTGGCTTATTCTTACGTGGGTACGCTGACAACACCGCCCCTGCAACAAGGTATTCGCTGGTTTTTGCTGGCTGAACCGTTGGGGATAAATCAAAAAGATTTAGCCACTTTTAAACAGGCCTATTCTGAAAACCACCGCGACTGCCAACCGTTGGCTGGCCGGGTGGTGGAACGCCACCCTTTGCGTGATGCTCAAACTAAATAAGGTAAACAAAAAGCTCAATCGGGCTTTTTTTGTCTGAATTGTTTTTTAAAAATGATGAGTATAGAATGGATTCTTGTAAAGTTAGAATTTTAAAGGAAAATAGTTAAGAAAGTAATCGAGGAAAAGTCTTCATGACAGAAAATTTGCAAATGAATTTTGTGCAAATGAAAAAGGCAGCCTTAGTCGTTGCGGCCGCACTTTTTATGCAAATGCTGGATTCGACAATTGTCACCACAGCTTTGCCCCAAATCGCAACTGATTTGCAGGTCAACCAAAGTACGGCGTCGTTGCTGGTTTCGGTTTATATGCTGTTTTCGGCAATTTTTATACCTTTATCTGGCTGGTTGTCTAAGAAAGTTCGCCGGAAAAATTTGTTTTTGCTGGCAGTTGGTCTTTTTACAATTTCATCAGTTCTGGCCGGCCTGTTCAATAACCTGACCTACTTATTGGTTATGCGAGCAATTCAAGGTATGGCGGGAGCATTGATGGTCCCAGTTGGCCGATTGATTATTTTAGAGAATACCGAACCAAAAAAGATGCTACAAATTTTATCTTACTTGGTTTGGCCAGCTCTATTGGCGCCGGCCATTGCACCGTTGCTAGGCGGCTATGTGATTAGTGCGCTATCGTGGCATTGGATTTTCTTTTTGAATTTGCCAATCGGTTTGCTGATCATTTTGACGGGAATTGTCTTTATTTTAGATGATAATGAGCGTGAGGATCTGCCATTTGACCTGTTGGGCTTTTGCCTGGTCGCCTTGGCTGGTGGCGGTCTATTAATTGCCTCTGAAGTTTTGGCGCGCGGCTTATCATTAATCTTTTGGGGAGCACTCATCTTCTTTTTGGCTTTGCTCTTCTGCGTTTTGGCTTGGCGCCATTTGCAAAAAGGAAAGCAGCCACTCTTCTCCCTAGAACCACTGAAAGTAAAAACTTTTCGGATTTACGAGACCGGTGGGTCAATCTTTTGGATGACGATTGGGGCCTTGCCATACTTGCTGACTTTGCTCCTGCAAGTTGCCTTTCACTGGTCACCGGTTGCTGCTGGAACCTACGTTATCTTTATCTTTGTGGGAAACATTGCCATTAAACCGTTTACAACAGCAATTATCCAACGTCTGGGTTATAAGTACGCCTTGACCGTGGCACTGTCGTTAGCAACGGTCGCTACCTTGCTGATGGCTGCCTTTCAAATGGGGACCGCCAAGCCCTGGATTGCCTTTGTCGCATTCGTTTCAGGGGTCGGCCGGTCATTGGCCTTGACGGCCTATAATTCGCTGTCGTTTTCTGAACTGTCAAAAGAACAGAAGAATTCCGCTAATACCATGACGTCGGTTTTGCAAATGCTTTTCCAAGCCTTAGGCGTCGGCCTGGTCGCAACCATTGTCGCGATTTTAGGACAGACATTCCAAACTGCTATGGCTTACCGCTTGACCTTCTTGATTATTGGCCTCGCTTCGCTGTATCCGTTAATTGAAGTCTTAACTTTACCAAAGGATGCCGGCGCACAAACTCTTAAATAAATTTAATAAAATAAAAAGTAGAGCGATTTTGTTCTGCTTTTTTAATTAGAAAAATTTGCCTTTTTTCACATAAATGGGGATAATATCAAGTAACGATATAGCAATTAGGAGGGGAATGTGATGACAGCAAAGTATCAAGACGATTTTTATGACGCAGTCAACGGGGATTGGATCAAAAAAGCAGAAATTCCGGCTGATAAGCCGGCTACGGGTGGTTTTTATGATCTTGCCGATAAAATTGAAAATTTGGAGCGTGGTGTTTTGGCTCAAATCGAAGCCGGCGAAAAAATTGTTCCCGCCTTGGAACAATTTGTAGCGATGCACCGTTTGACAAGCGATTGGGCCAAGCGGGGTGCTGATGAAGCCGGTCAAGTGAAGAAGTTTATCGAAAAAATTGAGGCAATTTCGAGCTGGGAAGAATTTCAAGAGCAAGAAGCGGACTTAATTAAGGGAGGTTATGATACACCTTTGTCAATTCATATTGAGCCGGATTCAAAAAATACGGAACGGAATGAGTTGTGGGTTTCAGGACCTGGAATTATTTTGCCAGATGTCACAACCTACCAAGATAAAACACAAAAAGAACAGCTGCTTGGTGTTTGGTCAAAGATGACCCATGATTTACTTGTTCGTTTTGGTTTTGCTGAGGCAAAAGCTCAGGATTTGGTTGATAAGACCTTAGCCTTTGATCAAATTTTGGCCGACCGTGAAAGTTCCCGGGAAGTTTTGTCTGATTCATGGAAAAATTATCATCCAATGACAACGACAGAGTTGCAGGAACGTTTTGCGGATTATGACATTACGAAGGTTTTCACGGAACTTTTGGGTCAAGATCCAAAGAAGGTGATTGTCTATGATGGTGACTTCTATCAAAAGGCCGCTGAGGTTTACAATGGTCAAAACTTTGAGCAGATTAAGGCCTGGACAATTGTCCAAAATGTCTTGGGTGTCTCAGCTTATTTGAGTGATGAGACCCGTGTCTTGGCCGGCACTTATAGTAGAACACTTTCGGGGGCTAAAGAAGCAACGGATAAAGCCAAGGCGGCCTTCCGCCAGGCCCACGGTTTCTTCGCTCAGGCTGTTGGAAAGTGGTATGGTGAAACTTATTTCGGACCGGAAGCAAAGCTGGACGTAACTAACATGGTCCATGATTTGATTGGGGTTTATGAAGGCCGTTTTAATAGCCAAAAGTGGTTGTCTGAAGACACCCGCCAAAAGGCTAAAATTAAGTTGGCCGCTTTGAAGGTTAAGGTGGGTTATCCAGATGCCTTGCCTGCTTATTTGCAAGGTCGAATCGTTGACCCAACAAAGTCTGTGTTAGAAAACGCCCAGATTTTTGCAACCGAAGCAACTGCCGATACCCTGGCTCAGTGGGGCAAGAAGCCCGACAAAAGCCGTTGGGGGATGCCCGGTGACCTTGTGAATGCCTACTATTCACCGGACTTCAATCAAATTGTTTTCCCGGCAGCCATCTTGCAGGCACCATTCTATGATTATCACCAAACAGCCAGTGAAAACTTTGGTGGCATTGGAACGGTCATTGCCCATGAAATCACGCATGCCTTTGATACCAATGGGGCCCGTTATGATGAGCGTGGTAACTTGAAGGAATGGTGGACGAAGCAAGACTTTGCTAACTTTGAAGAAAAGACACAAGCAGTGATTGACCGTTTTGAAGGGCAAGATTCAGCTGGTGCTAAAATTAATGGCCATTTGACGGTGTCTGAAAATGTAGCCGACCTGGGTGGGGTTTCTGCCGCTTTGGCTGCTGCCAAGGAACGGTCAGACTTTGATCCAAAAGCATTCTTCACGAATTTTGCGACCCTGTGGCGGCAAAAAGCTGAGCCAGCCTTTTTGAAGATGCTGGCCACAGTGGATGTCCATGCGCCGGCCAAGTTGCGAACAAATGTGATTTTGCCAAACTTCGATGACTTCCAAGAGACATACGAAGTGCAAGAGGGTGATGGAATGTGGGTTGCCCCAGCAGACCGAATCCAAATTTGGTAAAAATAAAACGCCCTGAAGGGCGTTTTTTTGTTTTCAAACAATTGCTCAATCGGCTTTGGCTAGTGGGAATGTCCTTAAAAAAGTGCGTTCAAAAAAAACACGCTAAAAATAATAAAAAAGCTTGTCAGGCTGCTCATTTGTTGTTATTATAGAATAGTTGTTTAGCAAATGGGAGTGTAGCGAAGTCTGGCTAAACGCGACGGACTGTAACTCCGTTCCTTCGGGTTCGTAGGTTCGAATCCTACCGCTCCCATTGCCTCGCTTCAGGCAAAATAGAAGCATTGCCCCTTGGCCAAGTGGTAAGGCAGAGGTTTTTGGTACCTCCATGCGCTGGTTCGATCCCAGCAGGGGCAATCGTTGAAAGACCAATCTAGTGATAGATTGGTCTTTTTTGTTTATCTGTGTTAAATTAAGCTCTTGATTTCCAAGTGAAATAAAACTGTTTCTTAGAATAAACAATTGTAATTTTGTTGTGAAGGAAATATAATAGAAACAAAGAGAACGATATTAAAGAGGTTAACTATGCAGACTCGTGTCCAAAAATTTTCAACAAAAGTTCAACCACGTTGGCGAGGGAACTTGTTTTCTGCTGGTTTAGTGATGACAACCGTGGTGCTGATGGCTAATTCTGTCCAAGCCCATGCCGTTGCCAATACAAGTAATACCACTAATACAGCCAATCCCACGAACCAAACGTCGCAAAACGCGGTTGGGGATGCTTCTGACGCTGCAACGTGGATGCCTGATGAAACCTTACGAAAGGCATTTGCTACTCAATTGAATATTGATGAAAGCCAGCTAACAACAACTAATATTGCTACAGTAAAATCAGTTAAAATCACGTCGGGTACGATTAGTTCAATTCAGGGATTGCATTATGCAACGGGTCTTGAAAGTATTACGGTAATTGGTAATCAAAATCAGGCCAATCGTTCAGCTGAAGAGAATAATATCAGCCAGTACCAGGATTCAAATAGTCAATATCCAATATGCTTATTTAGATAGCAATAATATTAGTGACGTTTCGGCATTTAATGGCTTATCAATGCCAAATTTGAAAACGTTGAATATTGCGAATAACCAAATTAGTGATATTTCAATCATTAAGAATTTGTCAATGCCGGCTTTAACAACAATTGATGCAAGCTATAATCAAATTAGTGATGTTTCCCCAATTACGCAAGCCAATTTGACGAGTTTACAGTACATTTATGCTGATAATAATCAGATTGCACAGATTGATGCTTTTAAGGAATCAACCTTTACGAAGTTAAAGTCAATTAGTGTTCGTAATAACCAAATTTCAAACATTGATATCATGTCTGGTATACAGTCGCGGTATCCAAGTTTGCAGACTTTCCAAGTGGATGGTAACCAAATCTATGATATTAGTTTCATGAATGGTTATAAACTAACATCAAGTACATCTGCTCAAAATCAAACGTACACTGAAACGGTTAAGTTAATGAAGCCGGCTGCGGGCCAAACGGTTAACGAAGTGGTTAATGTACCAAATAAAACCAGTTCATTTATCGGTTTGAATGATGGTTCAGGTCTCTATCAGGGGACAAGTGATCCAACGAACAGTTCATTGTCTATAAAAAATGTTTCTTCAGCCGTAGCACAGTATCAGTATTTTAATGGTCAAACCGCTTCGGCAGCTGATTCAAAAAGTAGTGATTCAAGCATTCAAGCATTTATTGTTCCTGCGTCATCATCAAACTTGCCAACAACGATTACTTATAACTGGCAGGGAGGGGTCGGACAATATACCGGAACCGGAACCATCAACATTGACTGGGTTGATCCGATCAATCCTGAAATTGACGCCAATAATCAAAACCTCACGGTTGGCGATAAGTTCGATCCAAAGGCAAATGTCACGGCCTTTGATCAACAAAATGACGGTAGTGCTAAGACGGATTTGACAAGTCAAATCACCGTTGAGAGTAACAATGTTGACACCTCAAAGGCGGGCACCTACCAGGTAACTTATAAGGTAACGAATAGTTATGGCTTGTCGACAGAAAAGACCGTTACTGTGACAGTTGCTAACCCAACTAAGACTGACTCTACTTCGAACAGCGATAACAGTACACCAACAAGTGGTACAACGACTAACAATGGTAATTCAACAACTACCACTAATGGTAGTTCAACCACAGCCACTACACCAGAAAAGCAAGCTTCGCAAAACGCGAAAGCGGATGGCGACCTGCCGGCAACTGGTGTTGGCTTAGCAATGCAAAACCATTCATTAGTTTATGCACCAATTGCCTTGCTTTTGGCCTTCTTGATGTTTATCAATAATAAGGTATTACGTCGCGACAAGAAGTATGTTTTGAAGCATGCTCGTCAAGATAACAAGTACACATTAAAGCACTAATTTTTAATGACAATTAAGAGGTCAGCCGGTTAACGGCTGGCCTTTTTCTTTTTGATTACAGACCGTCAGAAATTGTCCAACAAATCAGGCAAATTGGTGTTGAAATTTTTAAATAAATTAGCGGGAACCCCAAGACATTTGCCGGTTTTTGCTTTATAATTGGTCTTGTTTAAACAAAGAATATTTGGAGGCAATTATGGCAAAATTAGCAGTAACTGACTTGGCCTTGAATGGCAAGAAGGTTTTGATGCGTGTGGACTTTAACGTCCCAATTAAAGATGGTGTAATTGGTAACGACAACCGAATCGTGGCTGCCTTGCCAACAATCAAGCACGTGATCGCTGAAAACGGTCGTGCAATTTTGTTCTCACACTTGGGTCGTATCAAGTCTGAAGATGACAAGCCTGGCTTGTCACTTGCTCCAGTTGCAAAGCGCTTGGGCGAATTGCTTGGACAAGAAGTGATCTTCGTTCCTGAAACACGTGGTGCTAAGTTGGAACAAGCTGTTGCGGATTTGAAGGACGGACAAGTCTTGATGGTTCAAAACACGCGTTATGAAGATGTTCATGATGGCGAACAAGTAAAGCTTGAATCAAAGAACGATCCTGAATTGGGTAAGTACTGGGCTTCACTTGGTGACGATATCTTCATCAATGATGCCTTTGGAACTGCTCACCGTGCCCACGCTTCAAACGTTGGAATCGCTTCAAATGTGGACCAAGCAGCTGCCGGCTTCTTGATGGAAAAGGAAATCAAGTTCTTGGGTGACGCGGTTGACACACCAAAGCGTCCATTTGTTGCCATCATTGGTGGTGCCAAGGTTTCTGACAAGATTGAAGTTGTTCAATCATTGTTGAAGAAGGCCGACAAGGTGATCATCGGTGGTGGAATGGCCTATACATTCGATGCTGCTAAGGGCAACAAGATTGGAAAGTCATTGTTTGAAGCCGACAAGGTTGACTTGGCTAAGGAATTGATGGCAGAAGCAGGGGACAAGTTGGTTTTGCCAATTGATGCCGTTGCTGCTGACAACTTTGCCAACGATGCCAAGACAGTGACTGTTGATTCAGACGCTGGTATCCCTGACGGTTACATGGGCTTGGACATTGGTCCTAAGTCAATTGACTTGTTCAAGAAGGTTTTGTCAGATGCCAAGACTGTTGTTTGGAACGGTCCGATGGGTGTCTTTGAAATGGAAAACTTTGCCAAGGGAACACTGGCAATTGGTAACGCCTTGGTTGATGTAACCAAGAACGGTGGAACAACCATCGTTGGTGGTGGTGACTCAACTGCTGCCGTTCAAGCCTTGGGTGTTGCTGACCAGTTGTCACACATCTCAACTGGTGGTGGTGCATCTTTGGAATACTTGGAAGGTAAGACTTTGCCAGGTATCCAGTCATTGACTGATAAGTAAAAATGAAAGACTGAGTTCGCGCTCAGTCTTTTTTTGTACATAAAAATCGGTTTTTCCAGCAAATTCTGTTAAAATAGAAGCTAATTATGAGAGGGAAAACGAACAAATTGCTCAATTTTGTTTGGTATTTATAGTCTTTCTAATTTTCTGAAATTAGCGTATAATAATAACAACTTATTTTTCGAAGGGGTGCACCGTGTCAAACAATCAATTAACCAGTGAACAAGCCTATTTAGATCAAACCCTAGGTAAAATTAACCATTCGTTAGAGGAAACAAAGGAAGAAATCAAGAAGTCAAAAGGTTCATTAGAGAACGTTGCCAGCGCCTGGGATGACGTTCGTGTTAAGACGAGTACCTATTCAGGGATTGTCGAAACAGCCATGTCCGTGCGCCAACAACAACAGGCGATTGCCGAGCGCGAGGCAGCTAAGTCACGTGCTGAAGTCCGCTTTCAAACGTTGGCTAAGCAAGAAGACAAGCCATATTTTGCGCGAATTGATTTTCAAGACCCACAAGAAGAAAGTCAAAAACCAGAATCGATTTATATTGGTTTAGCGTCTTATTCAGATGAGGCGGGGAAGTTTTGGATTTATGACTGGCGAACACCAGTTGCTTCTATCTACTATGATGGAGGGTTGGGGAAGGTCGATTATTTGACCCCAGTTGGTCCACAACAAGCTAACGTAACGTTAAAGCGACAATTTGAAATTGAATCGGGCAAGATTGTCACCCTCTTTGATACGGAAGAAGCAATTGGGGATGCGATGCTCTTGAACGCGTTGTCCGGTGAATCATCAACGAAGATGAAGTCAATTGTCACAACGATTCAAAAAGAGCAAAACAAGATTATTCGAAACACCGCGGCAGACCTACTCTTTGTCCAGGGGGCGGCCGGTTCTGGTAAGACCGCGGCCATCATGCAACGTGTCGCTTATTTGCTTTACCGTTACCGTGGTAAGTTAAATTCGGGTCAAGTCGTGATGTTTTCACCAAACCAACTCTTCAATGACTACGTCGACCAGGTTCTGCCGGAATTGGGTGAGCAAAACTTGGTGCAATTGACCTTTTTCCAATATGCTTCCCGTCGTTTGCCACGGATCTCAGTCCAAACTTTGGCGGAACGATTTGAACAGACGGCTGGAAACGAAAAGATTGACCGGATGTTGGGGTCTCTTGAGTTATTTGAAGCAACAAACCGCTATGCGCAGTCACTCAACCAAAGTGGTCTTCAGGCTAAGAGCCTGAACTTCCGTGGCGAACCACTGATTTCCAAGGAAAAAGTCTTGGAAATTTACTACCAATATAATAGTAACTACAAGCTATCACAGCGCCTAGAAGCAACCCAAGATTCCTTGCTACGCTCATTGCGGGCCCAAGTCGGCGTTCAAATGAAGAAGGACTGGGTCGAATTAGCTATCGAAAACCTTTCAAAGGAAGAGTACGACGAAATGGTTGGAGCCGGTTCAACCCGCCTTGGGGATGACCAGGAAGGCGACGCTGCGGCAGCAACCCGTCGTCATCAGCTGGGCGAGGGGCCACAGGAACGAGAATTTAAGTCAGACAAGCAGGAGCGCAACTTCTTAGCAAAGAAGATTGTGACTCAGGCGCTCCGTCCGATTGCCAAGCGCATCCGGCGCTCAGGCTTTATCAACATTAATACCCAATTTGTTGACTTTTTGCGCGCCTTGCCAGAATTTATTAAGTTGGCAGACTTTTCAATTTCAAATGCTGAATGGGATAGCTATGTACAGCGCGTGATTGCTGATTTGAAAGAGCACAAGTTAACGCTGACGAATACGACTGTTTATCTTTACCTCTATGACTTAATTACTGGTAAGCACGGTCAGCGCGACATTCGCTACCTCTTCATTGATGAAATTCAAGACTATACGCCGTTCCAGCTGGCCTTTTTGAAGTTCTCCTTCCCAAATGCGAAATTTACCGTTTTGGGTGATTTGAACCAAGCGATTTTCACACAAGATTGGGCTAATAGTTTGGAACAAGACTTTGCCTCACTCTTTGACCAGGACAAGGTTGAATTGATTGAATTGCGCCAAACATACCGATCAACTGAGCAAATTACGAATTTCTCGAAGGAACTCTTGCAAAATGGTCGTGCAATCGAAGCCTTTAACCGAGATGATGAACTACCAGTAATGCAGTTGGCCAAGGATGAAGCGGGTGCCTTGCAGGCGGTTAAAAAACAATTGGCCGAAAATGCGGCCGACGATGAAAAAACCGCCATTATCACGCAAACGCTACAAGCTGCTCAGGACTTAGCTCAGAATTTGGCCGAAGAAGATGTAACGCTAATCCATTCCGAAAACCAGCGACTCGCACCGGGTGCGGTGATTATTCCATCATATTTGGCCAAGGGACTCGAATTTGACGCCGTCATTATTTGGCAAGCGGATGCTAAACATTACAGCCAAGCTGATCAGCAACGGTTGCTGTACACCGTTTCGACCCGAGCAATGCACCGGCTGACTTTGATTGGTGCGGGCGAATTGTCACCATTGATTGCCAATGTCCCAGCGGACCTCTATTCACGGGAGCAAGTATGACAGTAGAATTAGTTGAAAAAATTTATCAGGCCCATCAAGGGTCTTTTTTGACGGTTGGGATCACTGGTTCGGTTTCAGTTGGAAAGTCAACTTTAGCCGAAAACTTAGCACATGACCTTGAGAAAAGGGGCCTGACTGTCACGGTTGTTTCAACAGATGATTTTTTAAAGACCAACCAAGAATTACAAGACGATGGTTTGTTTGACCAAAAGGGTTTTCCGGTGACTTATCATTTGGACCAGTTGGGGGCAGTGATTGAAGCCTTCCGACAAGGAGAACAGCAACAGGCAATCCCAAAGTATTCTCAAACCTTGGCGGATATCGTACCAAACGAAGTGACCCAGATTACCCGGCCGGATGTTTTGATTATTGAAGGGGTGGTTGCCCTACAATTGCCTTCAGTCTTATTGGATCAAACAATCTTTGTTGAGGCTAAAATAACTGATATTAAAGACTGGTATATCGAAAGAATATTTTTGGCAACAGCCAAGGCCAGTCAGGAGCCCAGTTCATGGCGTTACCAATACCGGGAAATGCCGGTGGCAGACTTATATGCTTTGGCCATGGAAGTTTGGGAGCAAACCAATCAAGCGAATTACGATCGATTCATTCTACCCACTAAAAACAAGGCTGGCTGGCTTTTAAAGTTAGACCGATATCATCAAGTTGTTGATATTCAGGCGAATAACATTGAAAAATAATTAGACCAATTTTTACAAATTTGACAACAATCCCCATTTGGCGGTATGCTTAACTTCTGGGTTTAGAAAAACGAGAAAATAATGTTCAATTTTTAGAACTTTTACTGACTAGGAAAAGTATTAAGTTATTACCGAAAAAATAATGGAGGACACAATGGCAGATAAAACTGACAACAGTGAAAAATCAATCAACCGCCCGATGATGATGGCTTTGTTGATGATTGGATCTTTTTTGATTATCATCATGCAAACGTCATTGGGAACGGCATTGCCAACCTTGATGACTGCGTTTAACGTCGATACAGCGACAGTACAATGGTTGACGACAATCTTTTTGATGGTTAATGGAATCATGGTGCCTGTTTCGGCATTTTTGATTACTCGAATTCCAACAAAGTACTTGTACTTGGCCGCTTTGACGGTTTACTCGATTGGAACGGCAGTAGCGTGGGTAACCCCAACCAATGCTTTTTGGCTCTTAATGGTGGCCCGGGCATTGCAGGCAATGGCGGCAGGAATTGTGATGCCGTTGATGCAGGTGGTTGCCTTAACACTCTTTGACGCCAGTTCGCGTGGTCGCGCGATGGGAATGGTCGGCTTAGTGATTGGGATGGCGCCAGCGATTGGCCCAACCCTATCAGGGTGGATTTTAGACTCAAAGCACCACGTTTGGGGGATGACCCTTGGTGGTGACTGGCGGTCAATCTTTGGCCTCGTTTTGCCATTGGCACTCTTGGCCCTAGTTCTTTCAACGGTTTATTTCCGCAATGTTTTGGAAACGCGCAAGATGTCTTTGGACATTCGTTCATTAATTGAATCCACAGTTGGATTTGGATTGCTCTTGTTTGGTTCGGCCATGGTTTCAAATTATGGTTGGTCAAACTTTACCTGGGTAATCGCACCAATGATTGTTGGTGTCTTGGTCATTGCTGAATTTGTCCGGCACCAATTGCACATGGAAAAGCCATTCTTGGATGTATCCGTCTTTGCTAACAAGCAGTTCGCCTTAACGTCTGCCTTGGTTTCTTTGACATTCATTGCCATGATTGGTGTTGAAATGGTTTTGCCAATCTATATGCAACAAGTGCGTGGCTTGTCAGCCTTCCACTCAGGTTTGACGCTTTTGCCAGGGGCCTTGATGATTGGGGTTCTCTCACCAATCGCCGGTTACTTTTACGACTTGTATGGGGCTAAGCGCTTGGCTGGATTTGGTTTCTTTATGATTCTTTTGGGAACCATTCCATTCCAGTTCTTAACGACCACAACGCCAACCTTCTACATTACAACCTTGTACATGGTTCGAATGGTTGGAATTGGAATCACGATGATGCCGTTGACCTCATCAGCCATGGGTGCTTTGCACACTGATCAAACGGCTCAGGGAACGGCCGCCAATAACACGGCCCGTCAAATTGCCGCTTCATTGGGAACTGCCATTTTGGCCTCGGTGATGCAAACGCAAATCAATAACAACTTGCCAAGTGATTCACTCAAAACGAGAGATCCTTTGGCATACGCATCCAAGGCATTAAATGCCAGCCTAGATGGTTTCCATGCTTCATTCTTGTTAGCTGGTTGCTTTGCCTTCGTGGCCTTTGTCTTGGTATTCTTTATGCACAATGGGAAGGTTAATCCAACCCCAGAACCAAAGTCAAAGAAGGAGGCCTAAGATGATTATCTTTATTCTATTTATCTTTGTTATCTTGGCTTTCGTTTCCTTGATGATGATTCAGGATCCGAAAAAACGAATTTTGGCAGTTGCCGGATCAATGTTTGTTGTCGTAGCTTCTGTTTTGCTGGTGATTGGTAATATGCACGATCACTTTGGCATGAAGGTTAAAACAACAACGACGAAGCAACAAATTTACTCAGTCCAAGGACAAAATACTTACGGGATGCTTTCTTTCCAAACGGTTGGAACGTCTGGTAAGGAAAAAATCTTCATTTACCGTGATCAGGCAAACAGTAAGACGGCAACAGTTGCCAAGCCTGATCTAAAGACAAGCACTGCTCTTCAAGACATTCAGGGAAATCAAGCCTTTAAGGTGACAAAGACGCAACGTTATGTCTACCGCAATGGTTTCTACCAATTCCTCTTTGGAATTGCCGATAACAACAATGAATTGAAGCACTCTCAAGTAACTTATCAAGTTCCACCAACTTGGTTGGCACTTTCTGTTCAAGAAAGTGAACGCCTAAAGGGACTGATTACGAATTTGGCAACACAAGCTGACTTTATCGAATGGTTGCAACAAGTCAAAGCTCAGGCACAGGATGATCCTGACGGGGCTGCACGAGCAACGGTTCAACACTATCGCGATATTTTGTCCGCTTCATAAAGTGATTAAAATTTCTTAATTAAGTACTTTTTGATTCTTTTTGTTTACATTAGTTCCGTTCTAAAAAAGTCGGTGAAAGCGTTTGCTTAGATTATAATTTTATGATAAAGTAAGAGTGTAAATTAAGTATTTGATTTTGATTTGTTTTTTTCGGAAGGCGTCATACCAACAATTCTTAATTACAACTATAATTTTGGGATGACCCAAGGAGAAACAATCATGGAAAAAGGCACTGTAAAGTGGTTTAACAGCGAAAAGGGCTACGGCTTCATTACTCGCGAATCAGGCGAAGATGTATTTGCACACTTCTCAGCAATCCAAGGTGACGGTTTCAAGACTTTGGAAGACGGCCAAGCCGTAACTTTCGATGTTGAAAACTCAGACCGCGGTTTGCAAGCTGTTAACATCGTTAAGGACTAAGATTTACTCTTGTCCAAGAAAAACCCGGGTTTCCCGGGTTTTTTGTTTGGGTGAATTCACATGACGAATGTTGTATAATAATCAAGAATCATAATCAATGAATTTTAAAGGAGCAATCATTAATGGCTAAATTAGTTTTGATCCGTCACGGACAAAGTGAATGGAACGCATTGAACCTCTTTAACGGTTGGATTGACACAAAGTTGTCTGACAAGGGAATCGACCAAGCAAAGCAAGCTGGTGCACTCTTGAAGGAAGAGGGATTGGTATTTGACCAGGCCTATACTTCAGTGTTGACTCGTGCCATCACAACTTTGCACTATGCTTTGGAAGAAGCTGGTCAATTGTACGTGCCTGAAGAAAAGTCATGGCGTTTGAACGAACGTCACTATGGCGCTTTGCAAGGACAAAACAAGGCAGAAGCCGCTGAAAAGTGGGGCGATGACCAAGTGCACATTTGGCGTCGTTCATATGACGTTTTGCCTCCATTGCTTGAAAACTACGAAGAAACTGTTGAAGTTCAGGGTAAGACTTACCCTGCTTTTGACGCTCGCTACGCAGATGTTCCATTTGGTGAATTGCCATTGGGTGAAAACTTGAAGGTGACTTTGGAACGTGTTTTGCCTTTCTATGATGCTAAGATCAAGAAGGATTTGGAAGCTGGTAAGAACGTTGTGATTGCTGCTCATGGTAACTCATTGCGTGCCCTTGCTAAGCACTTGGAAAACATCTCTGATGATGATATTTTGAACCTTGAAATTGCCAATGGTCAACCAATCGTTTATGATTTGGCCGATGATTTGTCAATCAAGTCAAAGAAGACTTTGGGTGCCTAAGCCCAAACATAAGCCTACTGGGAGAATACTCTTCTCGGTAGGCTTTTTATTAAGTAAAGAAATGAAAGATTGTTGAAATTATGGAAGAAACAAAACACGTAAAACCGATTTATGACTTACACGAGCGGCCACCATTTTTGCCGCTGGTTGGTCTGTCACTACAGCACCTCTTTTCGATGTTTGGTGCTACAATCTTGGTGCCAATTTTAGTTGGCTTAAATCCGGGGGTGGCGCTCTTTTCATCAGGAGTGGGAACCCTGATTCACTTACTGACAACGAAGGGGAAGGTTCCAGCCTACATGGGCTCGTCTTTTGCCTTTATCATTCCTATGACTTCATTGTTGAAAACCTTTGGTTACTCAGCTGTTGGTCAAGGAGTCGTCGCGGTTGGGGTGGTCTACCTCATCATTGCCATCATCGTCTCTCAAATTGGTTCCGCTTGGATCGACAAAATTTTCCCACCAGAGGTTGTGGGGCCGGTCATTTTGGTGATTGGTTTGTCATTAGCCGCAACGGCGGCCCAATCGGCTACCCAATTAAACGGTCACTATGATACGAAGATTTTCTTGGTGGCGGGGGCGACTTTGCTGGTGACTATCTTTAGCAACATGTACCTGGGTGGCTTTTTAGGATTGATTCCGGTTTTGATTGGAATTGTCGTGGGTTACTTGTTGGCTTTGGCTTTTGGCTTGGTTGACTTGGCACCGGTAGCCTCGGCCCACTGGTTTGCCTTACCAAAGTTTGATTTTCTCTTTTCACAGGCTAACGGTCACGCAACGCAGTTTTATCCAATCGCGATTTTGACCATGGCACCCCTGGTTTTGGTAACATTATCCGAACACCTGGGTCACTTGTTGGTTTTGTCAAAGATTACTGGTCAAGACTTCTTTAAGGAACCCGGCTTGAATAAAACCTTGGCGGGTGATGGTTTAGCTTCCGTTGCGGCTGGTTTGCTCGGGGGACCGGCTGTGACTTCTTACGGTGAAAATATCGGCGTGATGCAGTTATCACGAGTTTACTCCGTTTGGGTCATTGGTGGCGCAGCTGTTTTGGCAGTTGTCTTCTCTTTTATTGGTAAATTATCGGCCTTAATTGGAACGGTACCCGGTGCTGTCACCGGTGGTGTTGGTTTGATGCTTTATGGGGTAATCGCTGCCGCGGGGTTGCAAGTCATCGTTGATAACCATGTCGATTACGGTCAGAAAAGAAATTTGATGATTGCCGGACCAGTGATGGTTGTGGGGATTGGGAACTTCCATTTGGCACTTAGTTCACAAGTGGACTTCTCTGGCGTGGCTTTAGCAACCGTTTTGGGAATTGTATTAAATTTGGTCTTACCAAAGCAGGCGAAATCGGATGCATAAGGACGGGATTTGGCTGAGTTTTTCAACATTTTTTTCATATTGTTGTTTATTTTAAACAAGGCAAAAATAAATGAAAAAATGTTGTGAATTTGAAACAAAGTCGCTTGTATTTGCTCCATTTCACGAGTATTATTGGGGGTATATTTTGAGGAATGCGCCCAACGCCTTGCATCAAAATAAGTTCTATAGAAAGGAGAAAAATGATGGATGAACCGACATCAACCTTTTCTTTCTTGGGTTTGACGTTTAATTGGACGACAATCATTTCGACGTTGATTGCGATGTCAATCGTAGTCCTAATTGCGGTTTTGTTAACCCGGAAAGTCGCCATTCGTCCAAGTAAGGGGCAAAATGCCATCGAATATGTCTTAGACTTTGTTCGTGGTATCTTAGGTGATCAATTACCGGCTAATTTAGCCCGGCAGTTTGGTTTATATGCCTTTACCCTTTTCTTGTTCTTGATTGTGGCAAACGAAATGGGCCTACTCTTACAAGTTAAGATGGGTAATGGTGTGACTTATGTGAAGTCGCCAACTGCCGACCCACTCTTTGCCTTCACGTTGGCGATTATGTCGTTGATGCTTGCCCATGGAACTGGGGTGAAAGCACTTGGTTTTGGTGGTTATCTAAAGAACATGTTCTTTAAACCCTATGTTGCCATGTTCCCATTGAATGTTGTCGAGCAGTTTACGAACTTCTTGACGCTTGCTTTGCGGCTCTTTGGAAACATCTTTGCCGGTGAGTTAATGCTCAACTTGCTTGCAAGCTTAGCATGGGGAACCCACTTGAATGGCTTTTGGATTATCCTGGCCTTCCCATTGGAAATTGCATGGCAGGCATTTTCACTCTTAATCGGTGGTATTCAAGCCTACGTCTTTGTCATGTTGACTGGTGTCTTTACGGCTCAGTTATCTGGTAACGAGTAGGAAAACAACTTGGTCTAACAAAGCGTTAGGCCGTCGCGCGGGAGCGCTATCATCCAAACCCTAAAGAAAAAACGCGAAGCGTTTTAGCACTAAAGGAGAATTATAATGGATTTACACAACTTAGGCGTAATCGCAGCCGGGATTGCCTTCGCGGGATCTGCTATCGGTGGTGGTATCGGAGTCGGTGTGATGTACTCACAATTCCTAGCTGGAATGTCTCGTCAACCTGAATTGGCAAACAAGCTTTTGTCACGTGCCTTCTTGGGATTGGCCTTGGCCGAAGCCACACCAATCATCGTTTTGGGTATGGCGTTCACACTTATCAACAAGTAAAAACAATCCCTGAGGGAGGAATGAAATGATGGTTCCAACACTATCAATGTCAAAGGCAATGCCTTTAGGCGATATGGTCTTTATTATCGTCGCTTTCCTTACTCTGATGGTTATCTTGAAGTACGTTGCATACGGCCCATTAACGAAGGCTTTGGATGCACGTGCGGATAAAATTAACAACGATTTGGATAGTGCCCAAAAGGCAAACGAAGATGCAACAGCATTGGTTGCACAACGTGAACAAGAATTGGCTGCTGGTAAAGACCAGGCTAGCCAAGTGATTAGCAACGCCAAGAAGTCAGCTAAGGACCAATCCGAAGCACTTTTGAAGACTGCTAACGACCAAGCCTTGAGCTTGAAGAAGGTAGCCGAGGCAGATGCTGATCAATTGAAAAGTGAAGCGTTGGCAACAGCTAAGAAGGATGTTGCGGACCTTTCCGTAACAATCGCTTCCAAATTGATGCAAAAGAACTTATCTGCAGATGACCAACGGTCTTTGATTGATGCCTACTTGGCAGAACTAGACCAGCAGTAAGGAGGGTGTATGGCGAAGCAAAAAGAAAAAATTGTTAACCAATACGCTCAAGCAATCTTGGCCTACGCGGACGAGCATGATGACTTTACAGACATCGCAGCTGACTTGCAGGTCGTTCGTTCAGTGGTCAACGCTGAACCTGAATTGACCGCTTTGTTGATGGCTCAGACAATTTCTGAAGTTGAACAAAATGGGTTAGTTGATGCACTGACAAAAGGTGCAAATAATGCAGTGGTGAATTTGGTGAAGGTTCTTTTGGCTCACCATCACTTCTCATTTTTGCCAGATGTCGTTGAACGATTTTTTGACCTTTACCAGCAAAGCCGCGGCATTGAAGCTGTGACGATTACGACAGCTGTCGCTGTTGATGATGATCAAAAAGACCGTTTGAAGAACGCTTTTCAAAAGAAGAGTGGTGCAAAAGAAGTCCAACCTACCTTTGAAGTCGACCAAGACATCATTGGTGGCGTAGTGATGCAATCTAAGTCAGTATTAATTGACGGCTCATTGCAGAAAAAGATTGCCAAAATGCGGGCAGAATTACTAGGTTAGTGAGGAAAAGAAATGGCGATTCAAGCTGAAGAAATTTCTGCTTTGATTAAGCAGCAGCTCGAAAAGTTCGACACAAAGCTAACTGTTGAAGAAATTGGAACCGTTACTTATATCGGAGATGGTGTTGCGCGAGCTACTGGCTTGGCTAACGCTTTGTCTGGTGAATTGGTCGAATTTGAAAACGGCGAATTCGGTATGGTCCAAAACTTGGAAGAAAGTGAAGTTGGAATTATCGTTTTGGGTAGTTCTGATGGAATTCGCCAAGGTGAAACAGTTAATCGGACTGGACACATCATGGAAGTGCCAGTTGGTGAAGAATTGATTGGGCGTGTCGTCAACGCTTTGGGACAACCCATTGACGGATTAGGCGACTTGAAAACTACTAAGACACGACCAGTGGAAGTGAAGGCTCCTGGAGTTATGGAACGTAAGTCCGTTTCAGAACCTTTGCAAACTGGAATCAAGGCCATCGATGCCTTGGTTCCAATTGGACGTGGACAACGTGAATTGATCATTGGTGATCGTAAGACTGGAAAGACTTCAATCGCCATTGATACAATCTTGAACCAAAAAGATCAAGATATGATCGTTGTTTATGTTGCCATTGGACAAAAGGATTCAACTGTTCGTGAACAAGTTGAAACTTTGAAGAAGATGGGCGCAATGGATTACACCATTGTTGTTAACGCTGGTCCATCTGAAGCTGCCGCTTTGTTGTACTTGGCTCCTTATGCCGGTGCAGCCATGGGTGAAGAATTCATGTACAACGGTAAGCACGTCTTGATTGTCTTTGATGACTTGTCAAAGCAAGCAACGGCATACCGTGAGATATCTTTGATCTTGCGTCGTCCGCCTGGTCGTGAAGCCTACCCTGGGGATGTCTTCTACTTGCACTCACGTTTGCTTGAACGTGCAGCCAAGTTGTCAGACGAACTCGGTGGTGGGTCAATGACGGCTTTGCCAATCATTGAAACACAAGCGGGAGATGTTTCCGCTTATATCCCAACCAACGTAATTTCGATTACTGATGGACAGATTTTCTTGGATTCCGACTCATTCTATGCCGGAATTCGTCCAGCCATTGATGCCGGAACTTCTGTTTCTCGTGTTGGAGGGGACGCCCAGATTAAGGCAATGAAGAAGGTTTCTGGTACTTTGCGTTTGGACTTAGCTTCCTTCCGTGAATTGGAATCCTTCGCTCAGTTCGGTTCAGATTTGGATGCGGCAACGCAAGCTAAGTTGAATCGTGGTAAGCGCACTGTTGAAATCTTGAAGCAGCCATTGCATGCGCCAATGTCCGTTCAACACCAAGTCTTTGTTCTGTACGCTTTGACGCACGGATTCTTAGATGATGTAGCAATCGAAGATTTGCAACGTTTCCAAGAAGAATTTGTTTCATACTTGGATGCAAGCCAAAAGGCTTTGTTGGACGAAATCGTGCAAACAAAGGCTTTGCCAGATGAATCTAAGATGGATGCTGCAGTGAAGAGCTTTAAGGATGGCTTTGCTGGCTCTGTTGATCAATAAAAGGAGGCAACATGGCTTCTTTACAAGATATTAAGCGCCGGATTAGCTCAACAAAGAACACACGGCAGATTACCTCAGCGATGCAATTGGTTTCAACTGCTAAGCTGAGCAAAATCCAAAATTCATCAAACGGTTATCATGAATATGCTAACCGTTTGAAGGCAGTCGTTGGCCACCTAATCGAGGCCCACGTGCTGGATAACGTGGATTCCGCTCACTTGCCAATGGTTGCTAAGCGACCAATCAAGAAGACGGGGATTTTGATTGTAACTTCTGACCGTGGTTTGGTTGGGTCTTATAACGCCAACATCATCAAGGAAACCAATGCCTTGATGGAAAAGCACAACTTAAACAAAGATAATACTGTGATTCTTGCAATCGGTGGGAACGGTGCTGACTTTTATAAGCAGCGCGGCTTCTCCATTGCTTTGGAACACCGCGGTATTTCCGATGTCCCAACCTTTAATGAAATTCGCCAGTTGTTAAAGACAGTGATTTCATTGTATGAAGCGGAAGCGTTTGACTCACTCCACTTGGTTTACAACCACTTTGTGAACCGTTTGGAATCTGATCAACGAAACACGCAATTGCTACCATTGACGAAGGAAGCATTGGCTGACTCAGATGACAGCCATGAAGAAGTCGCTTCGGATTTCCAAATCCAAGCAGCTTACGATTCAGAACCTGACTCAACTGCTGTTTTGAATGTGGTTTTGCCACAATACATCCAATCTTTGGTTTTTGAAGCCGTTTTGGATGCCAAAACTGCAGAGCATGCCGCTTCATCAACGGCGATGTCATCGGCAACCGATTCAGCCGACGATTTGATTGCCACCCTCGATTTGCAATATAACCGAGCACGTCAGGCACAAATCACGACAGAAATCACCGAAATTACCGGTGGTTTGGTTGCTTTGGAATAAGTGAGAACAGCGTCTTTACTAACTTTGCTTAGTAAACGTTTAAATTTGAAAGGAAACAACGATGACTACTGGAAAAGTCGTACAAGTGATCGGTCCAGTTGTTGATGTTGCCTTTGAAGAAGGGCAAGTTGTTCCTGAAATCAACAACGCTTTGTTGGTTGATTTGGGATCTGACAAAACATTAACGGTTGAAGTTTCTTTGGCATTGGGAAACGGAGTTGTCCGAACGATTGCCATGGATTCAACCGATGGATTGCAACGCGGCATGGCCGTGACCGATACCGGTAAGCCCATTGAAGTCCCTGTTGGGGAAGCTACTTTGGGTCGAGTTTTCAACGTCTTGGGTGAACCAGTGGATAATGCAGGTGCTGTCGACGCTTCAGTTGAACGCCACCCTATTCACCGTACCGCCCCTGAATTTGATGAACTTGCAACATCAACGGAAATTTTGGAAACAGGAATCAAGGTTATTGATTTGCTGGCACCATATATCCGTGGTGGAAAGATTGGGCTCTTCGGTGGAGCCGGTGTTGGAAAGACAGTTCTGATTCAAGAATTGATTCACAACATCGCCCAAGGGCACAATGGTATTTCTGTCTTTACTGGAGTTGGGGAACGTACCCGTGAAGGTAATGACATGTACCACGAAATGAAGGAATCAGGCGTTTTGAAGCAAACTGCTATGGTTTATGGTCAAATGAACGAACCTCCTGGTGCACGTATGCGTGTTGCTTTGACTGGTTTGACAATGGCCGAATCATTCCGTGATAACGAAGGTAAGGACGTTTTGCTCTTTATCGATAACATCTATCGTTTCACGCAAGCCGGATCTGAAGTTTCAGCCCTTTTGGGTCGTATTCCTTCAGCCGTTGGTTACCAACCAACTTTGGCTTCTGAAATGGGACGTTTGCAGGAACGAATCACTTCTACTAAGAAGGGTGCCGTTACCTCAATTCAAGCCGTTTATGTGCCAGCCGATGATTATACTGATCCGGCTCCTGCAACGACTTTCGCCCACTTGGATGCAACGACTAACTTGGAGCGTTCATTGACGCAACAAGGTATCTATCCTGCCGTTGATCCTTTGGCATCAACTTCTTCAGCCTTGGACCCACAAGTTGTTGGTCAAGACCACTATGAAGTTGCTACTGAAGTGCAACGGACATTGCAACGCTATCGCGAATTGCAAGATATCATTGCCATCTTGGGTATGGATGAATTGTCAGACGAAGAGAAGGTTACTGTTAACCGTGCTCGTCGAATCCAATTCTTCTTGTCACAACCATTCTCAGTTGCGGAAACCTTTACTGGTGTGAAGGGTGAATATGTTCCTGTTTCAGAAACTGTTCGCTCATTCAAGGAAATCTTGGACGGTAAGTATGATACTTTGCCAGAAGATGCCTTCCGTAACGTCGGTGCTATCGAACAAGTGGTTGATAAGGCCAAGACGATGGCCCAATAAGGGGGTAATCCATGGCTGATGAAGAAACAAGCCAACGTGGGATCACGGTTAAAATCGTGACACCCGAAGGCCTAGTCTACGACCAAAATCAAGCTGAAATCGCTGTGATTAACACACAGGGAGGACAACTTGGAATTATGGCTGGCCACGAACCAATTATGGCCGCCATGGCCATTGATGAATTGCTCGTCAAAAAAGACGGGGAAGAAAAGTCCCTTGCCGTTAACGGTGGGGTAGCGGAATTTTCAAACAATCTGTTAACAGTGATTGCTGACAGTGCTGAAATTGCCGATAACATTGATGTGAATCGTGCCGAAAATGCTAAGCAACGCGCGCAAGAACGCCTTGCTCATGCACAAGAGGTTAAGAACCAACATGAAATGGATATGGCCCGTGTCGCCTTGATGCGTGCGGTCAACCGAATCCATGTTGCTTCGATTCGCTCAGGTCATTAAGATCAAAAAGAGGAGTTAGGTTAGCCTAACTCCTTTTTCTTATCACTATTTTAAGAAACTTAAGGTGTAAAAAGGGTTAAGATAGGGTCAATAGCAGTCTTGGGCGTTTTTAATTGAAAAGGGTCTGAGGCTGAAAATAGAAAGGAGTAGAACATGAACGTCAAAAAACAGTTACTGATTGCAGCTGGTTTGGCTGGATCCGTTGTTGCTGGGCAACAAGCGGCAAACGCCGACCAGGTACAAAAGCACACTGTTGCAGCTGGTGAAACGCTATCAGCTTTAGCCAGTCGTTTTAATACGACTGTGGCTCAGCTGGCCAAGGACAATCAAATTCAAAACGTTGATCAAATTTATCAAGGTCAAGAATTGATTATCGGAGTTGCCAATAACAATCAGCAAGCCTCAGGTCAGACGACGCAAACTGCAACACAATCAGGTAATTACCGTGTACAAAGTGGTGACACTTTGTGGTCATTATCTAAAAAATTTGGGGTTAGTGTTGACCAATTAGCTCAGCAAAACAACATTAAGGATGCCAACCAAATTTTTGTTGGGCAATCCTTACAGTTGACTGGTGCTAGCCAAACAACTGCCCAACCTGCCGAAAGCCAAGCTAGTTCACAGGCAGCGACGCAGAGTCAAGCACCTGCCTCACAAGCTGCCACTAGCCAAGCGTCGGCTTCACAAAGCCAGGCAGCTACTAGTCAAGCACCAGCTTCACAGGCTCCCGCTTCGCAGGCGGCTACTCAGGTTCAAAGTACAGCTGCATCACAGTCTGTCCAGACTACTAACCTTGATTATGATCAAGCAGAGCAACAAGCTTTGCAGACAATCATTATGAAAGAGTCTGGCGGCAATGTGAATGCCCGTAATGGAATCTACTTTGGAATTGGTCAATTGTCTCCTACTTTGCGAGCTCGTTATGGTGGTAACTCAACCGATTACCAAGACCAGTTGCAAGCTATGAAGGCTTACATCCAAGATCGTTACGGTTCCGCCCAGGCTGCCTTGGCCCATCACTTGCAATACAATTGGTATTAAATTTTTTTTGATTTTGCTATTGACGGCAGCACCCAGTCTTGCTATACTAATATAGTTGTTTGAGCGAGAGTTCTTGCAACAACTGACCATGGCTCGTTGGTCAAGTGGCTAAGACGCTGCCCTTTCACGGCGGAATCGAGAGTTCGATTCTCTCACGAGCTACTAAAAAGGTCGCAACTTCGGTTGCGGCTTTTTTGTTGGCCAAAAATAAAAAAAGCCGGTCATTTGACCGGCTTGTTCACCATTTTTAATCTTCTGGTTGGGCTAATTTGTTGACTGGTGGGTTAAATTCACGCATTGCCTCCGCCAAGTGAACGAGGCTAGTGATTAAGCGTTGGTTAGGCGCTGGAACACCATTCTTTTCAGCTAAATCAGCCAAATAGCCGTTGATGTAGTCGACCTCAGTTGGGCGTCCCTTAACGAAGTCCTGGTACATTGAAGGGAAGTGCAAAGGGTTACCGACACGAGAAACGTAGTCGACCTGTTCAAGCATTTCTTTTTCCGTCTCGATTAGTTCGATTCCTGCAGCCTTGGTGCCAGCATAAACCTCGGCAACCAAAGGGGCGGCAATCTTTGAGACGAAATCTTTGTATTGAATCAAATGACCCATCCGCGCTTGGAACATCGTCGCAATTGAGTTTTCAACGGAATTAAAGGCCACCTTCGTTAACAGTGTTCCCATGAAGTTTTCTGAGTAAGAAGGATTTAGGCCTGCTGCTTGGAAATCCTTTTGGACTTGATCCATTACAGCGGATGGCTTTTCGGTCAAATTAGCGTAAACAGAGCTAGTCTCACCGATAAAGTCAACGTCACCAAAGTTATTCAAGATGGTTGCAATCATGGCCGTTCCACCGATGATATGCTCGTCATCAAAGTAGGCTTGCAACTTTTCGATGTGGCCCATTCCGTTCATTGCACCCAAGGCCGTTTGATGGTCTTTGAACTTAGGGGCCAGACGAGTCAAGGCGTCTGCCAATTGCATCTGCTTGACAAAGAAAATCCAAACATCGGGATCACCCTCATATTCTTCAGGTGAAAAGACTTTAACCTTGATTGGTGTTTTGTCCTGATGATCAACAGAACGGTAAACAACATCATTTTGTGCATGAATGATATCAACTGAAGCCTGGGTTGGCTCGACAAAGTCAACATCAAGACCTGCTTCTTCTTGCAGCAACAAGCCATAACGCAACCCCATCGCACCGGCTCCAACAACAGCATATTTCATATCGTTCTCCTCCTTGATGAAAATAAACTCATCTTTTTCTCATAATATACCAATAATTTAAGAATCCTGCAAGTTAATCTTGATTTCGCTATAATAGAGAAGTTAATACTAGAAAGAGATTGAGACATGGAAAAAGAAATTTACTTAACGGGCGATCGCCCAACAGGAAAACTACATATTGGCCACTACATTGGTTCATTGAAGAACCGAGTGGCGATGCAAAATTCGGGTGAATTTGACCCCTATATTATGATTGCAGATACCCAAGCTTTCACTGACAATGCACGCGATCCAGAAAAAATTCGGCGTTCATTGACTGAAGTGGCCTTGGATTATTTGGCTGTAGGATTAGACCCAAAGAAGTCAACAATCTTTGTTCAATCTCAGATCCCTGGTTTGGCTGAGTTAACCATGTATTACATGAACTTGGTTTCTTTGGGCCGGCTGGAACGAAACCCAACGGTTAAGGCTGAAATCCAGCAAAAGGGCTTTGGCGAGGGAATTCCGGCAGGATTTTTAACTTACCCAGTTTCTGAAGCCGCTGATATTACGATTTTTAAGGCGAAGAAAGTGCCAGCCGGTGATGATCAAAAGCCAATGATTGAACAGACCCGAGAATTAGTTCGGTCATTTAATAACGCCTACCAAAAGGACGTCTTTGTTGAACCAGAAGGGGTTTATCCTCCAAAGGGGCAGGGCCGCTTGCCTGGAATTGATGGCAATGCTAAGATGTCAAAATCGTTAAACAATGGAATTTTCCTGTCAGACGATGCGGATACATTGGCCAAAAAGGTAAAGTCAATGTATACGGACCCAACTCATATTCGGGTAGAAGATCCAGGTCACGTAGAAGGCAATGTTGTCTTTACGTATTTGGACATTTTTGACCCTAATCAGGCACGGGTTCAATCGTTAAAGGAACAATATCAAGTGGGTGGTTTGGGTGACATGAAGCTCAAGAAACACTTGTTAGACGTGATGGAAGCTGAGTTGGCACCGATTCGAGAACGTCGAATCGAATATGCTAAGGACATGGATCAAGTGATGGCCATGTTAAAGGATGGGTCAGAGAAGGCTAACCGCCGCGCCGAAGCAACCATGCAGGAAGTTCGCGCCGCAATGGGTATTAATTACTTTGGCTAATAGTTCGTTAGCTTTGCTTTTTATTTGAAGTTATTTTAAACTGCTTATGAGTATCAGTCAGTTGTGTTTTTGAAAGGAATCACCTTGTTAATTTCTCCGATGAAAAAAAGACCGCTACGGGTCACAATCATGTTTCTCACATTTTTAATTCTATCTGCCATGTTGCGCTTTAATAGCTCAATTTTGGAAGTAGTTGACATGGTGGTGGCGATTTTTACCCAAACAGTGGCACAACACCTCTTATTTTTGGCAATTCCAGCCGATATCGTGGGGAATCTCCGGTTTGTTTGGTTGGCGATTATCATTTGGGCCTTTTTTCTTCGTAGTATGGGTTATAAAGTCGGTTCTTGGTGGTCAATTGCGACGGCGACAGCGTTGTTTTTGGGGATGCTAGTTTGGTCGGCTGTGGTCTTTTTGAACTGGCGTCAGGGCTGGGTGTTTAACCAAACGATGCCAGAGCTATCCCTAACATTGTGGGTTTTTTTGCTGTTTCAGGTGCAAAACATTCTCATTCAACGGTTACGGGTTGCTAACTGGGTGAAAAAAACAATTGCTGGTTTTTACATCATTACCTGGGTCATTGTGGCCGGCAATAAGATTGTCGGCATTGACCTGTCTTTCACAACTGCCTGGGCTTCAACCCTTTTGGGCTATGTCTTCTTCCGATTTGCGGCAGCGCTTTATTTGCGCAATGCTAAAAGTTGGTTAGTTATATTTGCTGTTGACGGTAAAATTTAACTGTGCTAAGATGACGTTAACAAACAAAGAGGTTGCAACCAAGATCAGTAACACTTGTGAATCTAGCCAAGGTGTCGAGTAAGTGAGAAAGGTGCGGTTGCCGAAAGAATGAGTAGTGGCTCTAATCATTCTTGGGACAGTGAGGAATACTTGCTGGACTGTCGTTTTTAACGGTGCGCTTTGCTAATCATTGCTATCATTATTGAACGAATTTACCGCCTGTTTTTGTTTTGTGACAAAAACAGGTTTTTTATTGTTTGAAATATCAATAAAGGAGTCATGCAAATGACTGAACAGAATGAAAATTCCATTCAACAAGAATTAAAGACGCGACACGTGTCGATGATTGCCTTGGGTGGTTCAATTGGAACAGGGCTATTTTTAGCTTCTGGTGCAACAGTATCAACGGCCGGACCAATGGGGGCCATTACGGCATACCTGGTAATGGGTGTGATGGTTTACTTCCTGATGACCTCCCTTGGTGAAATGGCAACCTACATGCCAACCACCGGTTCGTTTTCAGAATATGGTAACCGCTTTATCGAACCGGCCATGGGTTTTGCCCTTGGATGGAATTACTGGTTTAACTGGGCGATTACAATCGCGGCGGAAGTTTCTGCAGTTGGTTTGGTGGCGCAATTCTGGTTGCCCCACGTTCCAGCCTGGATTTTTTCAGCGATTGTCTTGGCATTAATCTTCTTGATTAATTTGTTCTCTGTTTCAACCTTTGGTGAAGCGGAATTTTGGATGTCAACCATCAAGGTTGTCACGATTATCTTCTTCTTGGTAATCGGTGTTTTGACCATTTTCGGTGTGATTCATTCACAGGAAAATGTTCTTCGTAACTTGTCTGTTGGAAACCATGGTTATGTTGGTGGCTTCCAGGGTGTCTTGTCAGTGTTCTTAGTTGCTGGTTTCTCTTTCCAAGGAACGGAAATGGTTGGAATCACGGCTGGTGAAGCTAAAGATCCATCTAAGTCAGTGCCAAAGGCAATTAACTCAGTCTTTTGGCGAATCCTGTTGTTCTATATCGGTGCCATCTTTGTGATCTCAGCTTTGGTATACTACAAGGATCCAAATTTGTTGTCAGCTGCTAACAACAACGACATCACGGTTTCACCATTTACCATTGTCTTCAAGAATGCTGGAATTGCCTTTGCTGCTTCATTGATGAATGCGGTTATCTTGACTTCAATCATCTCAGCGGCTAACTCAGCTACTTATGCCGCTAACCGTACTTTGTACGCCTTGGCCAAGAAGGGGCAGGCACCAAAGGTATTCTCTAAGTTGTCAAAGTTTGGTGTTCCTTGGGCATCACTCTTGTTGACAGTCTTTGTTGGAATGTTTGCCTTTTTGTCAGACATTAAGGGTGGAAGTGAAGCCTATACTTGGTTGGTTGCCGCCTCAGGATTGTCAGGATTTATTGCTTGGCTTGGAATTGCCTTTGCTCACCTCCGTTTCCGTCGGGCTTACGTCCGTCAGGGAAAGGATTTGAACAAGTTGGTTTACAAGGCTCGCTGGTTCCCATTTGGACCAATTTTGGCCATCGTCTTGTCAATTGTCGTTATCGTTTTGCAAGACCCAACTTCCTTCATTCACTTTGATTGGGAAAAGATTGCCATGACTTATTTGTCAGTGCCAATCGTCGTTATTCCATACATTGTTTATAAGATTGTTAAGAAGTCAAAGTTGATTCCATTGGATCAAGTTGACCTTGATTCAAAGGTTATTGAATAAAATAAAAAAACAGTCACAAGTGTGACTGTTTTTTATTTGCTAGCAGAAAGGTCGAGCATTGAATGTGAAAAAAGATAGACGAAGCGTTCGGCGAAGACGTCGGGCACTTCGGGTTTTTCTTTTGTCAGCCAGATGCTCAAGGTTGCCATCACCTGGCTAATTAACAAAGTCGATAGGGTGGTTGATGACAGACCGTGCTGATTACCGGCAGCGTTGTCAAAGTATGGCGCAAGAAGTTTGACATAACGCTGGTTCAAGTAGGGGGCCCAACTTGGGTCGGAAACTTCTGAATAAAAGATCCCTAAGAATTCGTGCTTTTCATAAAGGGCGGGAATCACCGTTTTGGCAAAGAAGTTCATTAACTCATGAAAATGGAAGCCTTCTTGTTGGTCAACAAAGCCTTTGATTAATTGATAGGGTTTGTTATCCACGTAGTAATGGAGCGATTGGGTCAGCTCCGGGATATTTTGAAAGTGATTTTTGAAAATTGCCTGGCGGGATACTCCTAATTTTTCAGCAATTTTTGCTAGAGAAATATCTTTTTTGGCTTTCGGCACAGCGGGCGACTTGAAGATAAGCGTAAAAAATACGTTCAGTTGTCAGGGGGCTCGAATTTTCCATGGCAATCCTTTCAATTCTAAATTGTAAGCTGATTCTAGTATAGCATTAAAATAAAAGTTTGTTAATAAAATTACTAACTAGCGTTAATGGTTAACAGCGGTTAACCAAAAAACGTTGATTTACGAGGGCAAATCCGGTTAAAATGTAATAGTTGTGACATAATTTCATCTTTTTTAATGTAGCAAAGAAGGAGAGACTTTGCGAAAAAGGGTGATACTGTTCTTTTGATGTTCGATGGATTGCTTCTTTAATCCGCTTAGGTGGGAGAAAAGAGGACCAAATGATGACAAATCGGCTGGTCCTTTTGTAATGGAAGTGGATTAGTCAAGTAGCTTAATGTAATGAATGCACAGTACATAATAAATAATTGCAGTAGAAATGGTCACAACAAACATTTTTCAAGCAAGGGATTGATCGGTGAGAGAGCGGTTAACCCTTGCTTTTTTTGTTAAAAGCCTGTAGAATAATACTCAGTAACACTGTAAATAAATATGGCAGTTGGTGATCTCTTGTCCACCAAAGCTCTTATATCAGGCAACGTCCGCTGTTGACTAAAACAACGTGGCTTGCTTTTTTTGTGTCTTCTTGGAGGGCAAAAGGGCTGGATTTAGCAAAATGTAATCAAATTGTAATATTTAATTTGCGCAAACAGTGAATAACAGATGAGGTGATACTGTGGCAGGACATTTAGTAAATTATGGTAAATACCGTACCCGCCGATCATATGCCAGCATTAAAGAAGTGTTGGATCTTCCAAATTTGATCGAGGTACAACTGGCATCCTACCAATGGTTCTTAGATGAAGGAATCAAGGAGATGTTTAACGACATCATGCCAATCGAAGACTTCCAGGGTAACTTGTCTTTGGAGTACGTGGACTATCAATTGATGGAACCAAAGTACAACATTGATGAAGCTCGTGAACACGATGCAAACTACTCTGCGCCATTGCACGTCACCTTGCGTTTGACGAACCACGAAACTGGTGAAATCAAGTCACAAGATGTCTTCTTTGGTGACTTCCCATTGATGACCAAGCAGGGAACGTTCATTATTAACGGTGCAGAACGAGTAATCGTTTCACAGTTAGTTCGCTCCCCTGGTATCTATTACAACCAGGAAGCTGATAAGAATGGTCGCCCACACTTTGGTACAACGGTTATCCCTAACCGTGGTGCTTGGTTGGAATACGAAACGGATGCAAAGGGTATTGCAAATGTTCGAATCGACCGGACTCGTAAGTTGTTGATGACGGAATTGGTTCGTGCCCTTGGTTTCGGATCAGATTCAGATATCATTGATATCTTCTCAGACAACTATGAAGCTTTGAACATGACCTTGGAAAAGGATGTTCACAAGAACATGTCTGATTCACGTGTTGAAGAATCTTTGAAGGACATCTACGAACGCTTGCGTCCGGGTGAACCAAAGACTGCTGATTCATCACGTGCACTTTTGGTTGCTCGTTTCTTCGATCCAAAGCGTTATGACTTGGCTCCTGTTGGTCGTTACAAGATCAACAAGAAGCTTTCTTTGAAGACTCGTTTGTTAAACCAGACTTTGGCTGAAACGTTGGCTGATCCTGATTCTGGTGAAATCATCGCTGAAAAGGGAACGATCGTTGATAAGGCTGTCATGGCTAAGTTGGCACCATTCTTGGACCGCGAAGACTTCAAGACGGTTACTTATACACCATCTGGTGACGCTGTCTTAGAAGACGAAGTTATCTTGCAAAAGATTAAGATTGAATCACCTGAAAACCCAGAAAAGACATTGCTTTTGATCGGTAACGGTCATTTGCCAGAAGACGAACACAACGTTCGCCCTGCTGATATCTTGGCTGGAATGAATTACTTCTTGAACCTACAAGAAGGCGTTGGTCAAGTTGATGATATCGATCACTTGGGTAACCGTCGTATCCGTTCGGTTGGGGAATTGTTGCAAAACCAGTTCCGTATCGGTTTGACTCGGATGGAACGTGTTGTGCGCGAACGGATGTCAATCCAAGACGCCGCAACTGTTACACCGCAACAATTGATTAACATTCGTCCTGTTGTTGCTGCTGTGAAGGAATTCTTTGGTTCTTCACAATTGTCACAGTTCATGGATCAGACGAACCCATTGGGTGAAATGAACCACAAGCGTCGTTTGTCAGCCCTTGGTCCTGGTGGATTGACGCGTGACCGTGCCGGTGTTGAAGTGCGAGATGTTCACTACACGCACTATGGTCGAATTGACCCAATCGAAACGCCCGAAGGTCCTAACATCGGTTTGATCAACTCTTTGGCCACTTATGGTCGTATCAACAAGTATGGTTTCATTGAAACACCATACCGTCGTGTTGATTGGGGTACTCACAAGGTTACCGAAAAGATTGATTATTTGACGGCCGATGAAGAAGATAACTACATCGTTGCCCAAGCCAACACGGAGTTGGAAGACGACGGATCATTTGTTCACAAGACAGCCATGGCTCGTTATGGTGAAGAAAACATCGAAACGCCAATCGAAAAGATTGACTATGTCGACGTTTCGCCAAAGCAGGTTGTTTCTGTTGGAACATCAGTTATTCCTTTCTTGGAAAACGATGATTCGAACCGTGCTTTGATGGGTGCCAACATGCAACGTCAGGCCGTTCCTTTGCTTGACCCACACGCACCAATCGTTGGTACTGGTGTTGAATATAAGGCTGCCCACGATTCAGGTGCTGCCATTATTTCAACCGCTGCTGGTGAAGTTGAATACGTTGATGCTAAGGAAATCCGTGTCCGTCGTGATGATGGTCAATTGGATACTTACGAATTGATGAAGTTCCGTCGTTCAAACGGTGGTAAGAACTATAACCAAAAGCCAATCGTTAAGGTTGGGGAACAAATCGATGCCGACCAAGTTTTGGCTGATGGTCCATCAATGGAAAAGGGTGAATTGGCCCTTGGACAAAACCCATTGATTGCCTTCATGACTTGGCACGGTTATAACTTCGAAGATGCCATCGTTTTGAACGAACGTTTGGTCCGTGAAGATGTCTATACATCAATTCACATCGAAGAATATGATTCAGAGGCTCGTGATACAAAGCTTGGCCCTGAAGAAATCACTCGTGAAATCCCTAATACTGGGGAAGAACAGTTGAAGGACTTGGACGAAAACGGAATTATCCGTGTCGGAGCCGAAGTCAAGGATGGTGACATCCTGGTTGGTAAGGTAACACCAAAGGGTGTGACTGATTTGTCAGCCGAAGAACGTTTGTTGCACGCCATCTTTGGAGAAAAGGCTCGCGAAGTTCGCGATACCTCTTTGAAGGTACCACACGGTGGTGGTGGGGTTGTTCAGTCCGTTCGTATTTACACTCCTGAAAATGGGGATGAATTGGCTCCTGGTGTGAACATGATGGTTCGTGTTTACATTGCTCAGAAGCGTAAGATTCAAGTCGGTGATAAGATGGCCGGTCGTCACGGAAACAAGGGTACTGTTTCAGTCGTTGTTCCCGAAGAAGACATGCCATACATGCCAGATGGAACCCCAATTGACATCTTGTTGTCACCCATGGGTGTGCCTTCTCGTATGAACATCGGACAGGTTTTGGAATTGCACCTTGGATTTGCCGCTAAGAAGCTTGGTATCCACGTTGCTTCTCCTGTCTTTGATGGTGCTTCTGATGATGAAATCGAAGAAGCTTTGGCCGAAGCTGGTTTGCCACAAGATGGTAAGTCTGTTGTCTATGACGGACAAACTGGTGAAGCCTTTGATAAGCGTGTTGCCGTTGGTGTGATGCACTATATGAAGTTGGCCCACATGGTCGACGATAAGATTCACGCTCGTTCAATCGGTCCTTACTCTCTTGTTACGCAACAGCCTTTGGGTGGAAAAGCTCAATTTGGTGGACAGCGTTTCGGAGAAATGGAAGTTTGGGCACTGGAAGCTTATGGTGCCGCCTATACTTTGCAAGAAATTTTGACTTACAAGTCAGATGACGTTGCTGGTCGTGTGAAGGTTTACGAATCAATCATCAAGGGTGAAGCAATCCCTAAGCCAGGTGTACCGGAATCATTCCGTGTCTTGGTGAAGGAATTGCAGGCCTTGGGTCTTGATATGCGTGTCTTGGACCACACAGGTGAAGCTGTTCAATTGAAGCAAATGGACGAAGACGACTCAGTCTTGCCAGTTGATGCTTTGGAAAAGTTGGCTCGGACCAACCCAGATTTGTTGAACCGCGATGACGAAGAAGTCAAGGTTGCCTTTGACAAGGTCGATGATGAAGACCGTCAACAAGCCGCCAATAATGAACAAGAATAATTAAAAGAAAGGTGACCGAATAGATGGCAATCGATGTTAATAAATTCGAGAGTATGAAAATCGGTCTGGCCTCACCTGATCAAATCCATGACTGGTCTCATGGAGAAGTCAAGAAGCCAGAAACGATTAACTATCGTACTCTTAAGTCAGAAAAAGATGGTTTGTTCGATGAACGAATCTTTGGTCCAACTAAGGACTACGAATGTGCCTGTGGAAAGTACAAGCGCATCCGTTATAAGGGCATTGTCTGTGACCGCTGTGGTGTTGAAGTTACTTCAGCCAAGGTTCGTCGCGAACGCATGGGTCACATTGAATTGGCAGCCCCAGTAACTCACATCTGGTACTTCAAGGGAATCCCTTCACGAATGGGATTGGTCTTGGACATGTCACCACGTTCTTTGGAAGAAGTTATTTACTTTGCTTCTTACGTCGTAGTTGACCCCGGTGATGCTCCTGTTGAAAAGAAGCAATTGCTGACAGAACGCGAATACCGTGATTACAAGAAGGAATTTGGTGCAAACTTTAAGGCCGGCATGGGTGCCGAAGCCGTTAAGGAATTGTTGGCCGACGTTGATTTGGCCGCTGAAGCCGATGCTTTGAAGCATGAATTGCAAGAAGCAACTGGTCAAAAGCGTGTCCGTTCGGTTCGCCGTTTGGACATTATTGAAGCCTTCTTGCAATCAGACAACAAGCCAGAATGGATGGTTATGGATGTTATTCCAGTTATCCCACCTGACTTGCGTCCAATGGTTCAGTTGGAAGGTGGCCGTTTTGCCACTTCTGATTTGAACGATTTGTACCGTCGTGTTATCAACCGTAACAACCGTTTGAAGCGTTTGTTTGACTTGCATGCCCCAGGCATCATTGTTCAAAACGAAAAGCGAATGTTGCAAGAAGCCGTTGATGCCTTGATGGATAACGGTCGTCGTGGCCGTCCCGTTTCAGGGCCTGGAAACCGTCCATTGAAGTCTTTGTCTCACATGTTGAAGGGAAAGCAAGGACGTTTCCGTCAAAACTTGTTGGGTAAGCGTGTTGATTACTCAGGTCGTTCTGTTATCGATGTTGGTCCATTCTTGAAGATGAACCAAATGGGATTGCCACGACCAATGGCAATCGAATTGTTCCGTCCATTTATCATGCGCGAATTGACTAAGCGTGGCCTTGCCGGCAACGTGAAGTCAGCTAAGCGTAAGATTGATAAGGCCGACGAAGACGTCATGGACGTTTTGGAAGACGTTATCAAGGAACACCCAGTTCTTTTGAACCGAGCACCTACATTGCACCGTCTTGGAATTCAGGCCTTTGAACCGGTCTTGGTTTCAGGTAAGGCAATGCGTTTGCACCCATTGATCTGTGAAGCTTATAACGCCGATTTCGATGGTGATCAGATGGCCATTCACGTGCCATTGTCTGATGAAGCGCAAGCGGAAGCTCGTTTGCTGATGTTGGCCGCTGGCCACATCTTGGCACCTAAGGATGGTAAGCCAATCGTTGCTCCTTCACAGGATATGGTGATTGGTAACTACTACTTGACGACTGAAGAAGCCGGCCGTGAAGGTGAAGGAATGATCTTCTCATCTGTTGATGAAGCTCGGATTGCCTTTGCTAACAAATTGGTTCACTACCAAACACGTGTTGGTATTCAAACTTCTTCTTTCCCAGCCGAAAAGCCATTTACTGATGAACAACGTTCAAAGATTATGGTGACATCAGTTGGAAAGTTGATTTTCAACGAAATCTTGCCAGTTGAATTCCCATACATTAACGAACCATCAGATGACAACTTCCAAGGCGTCTCAGATGACTTCTTTATGGATGCTGGTGAAGATATTCATGACTTCTTGGCAAACCGTGACATTGTTAAGTCCTTTAAGAAGGGCTTCTTGTCAGATATCATTGCCGAAGTCTACAAGCGTTACAAGGTTACTGAAACGTCATTGTTGTTGGACCGGATGAAGGACTTGGGTTATGATATCTCAACGCAATCTGGTTTGACTGTTGCGATGACTGACGTAACTGAATTGGCTGATAAGCCAAAGATTTTGGCTGACGCCCACAAGGAAGTGGAACAGGTTACTAAGCAGTTCCGTCGTGGTTTGATTACAGATTCAGAACGTTACCAACGTGTTATTGATATCTGGTCAAAGGCCAAGGACGTTATCCAAGACGAATTGATTGATACCTTCGACCCTCGTAACCCTATTTATATGATGCAGGATTCAGGGGCTCGTGGTAACATCTCGAACTTCGTTCAGTTGGCCGGTATGCGTGGCTTGATGGCCGGACCTGGTGGTAAGATTATCGAATTGCCAGTTACATCAAACTTCCGTGATGGTTTGACTGTTATGGAAATGTTTATTTCAACCCACGGTGCTCGTAAGGGTATGTCTGATACGGCCTTGAAGACGGCCAACTCAGGTTACTTGACTCGTCGTTTGGTTGATGTTGCCCAAGATGTTATTGTTCGTGAATACGACAACGGTTCTGACCGTGGTGTCGCTGTTAAGGCAATCCTTGATGGTAACTCAGTGGTTGAACCATTGTATGACCGAATTCTTGGTCGTTACGCCATGAAGTCAGTCTTTGATCCAGAAACTGGTGAAAAGATTGTTGCTCGTAACGAAATGATTGATGAAATTGCTGCTAAGAAGATTGACGCAGCTGGCATCGAAGAAGTAACAATTCGCTCTGTCTTTACTTCAACTACTGAACACGGAGTTTCTGTCTTGGATTACGGACGAAACTTGGCAACGGGTGAAGAAGTTGAAGTTGGTGAAGCGGTTGGTACTGTTGCCGCTCAGTCAATCGGTGAACCTGGTACACAGTTGACCATGCGTAACTTCCACACGGGTGGTGTTGCCGGTGGAAACGATATCACGCAAGGTTTGCCTCGTGTGCAAGAAATTGTTGAAGCACGTATTCCTAAGGGACGTGCTGAAATTTCAGAAGTAACTGGAAAGATCACAACGATTGAAGAAAATCCTGCCGAACGCACGAAGGAAGTGACGATTGAAGGAGAAACAGATACTCGCACTTATACTTTGCCATTGACTGCGCGGATGCGCTTTGGCGAAGGCGATATCATCAACCGTGGTGATGCCATCAACGAAGGACCAGTTGATCCAAAGGAATTGTTGGCAGTTACTGATACGTTGACGACAGAATCATACATGCTTTCAGAAATTCAAAAGGTTTACCGTTTGCAGGGAATCGAAGTTTCTGACAAGCACATCGAAGTTATGATTCGTCAAATGTTGCGTAAGGTTCGTGTCATGGATCCAGGTCAGACTGACTTGCTTCCAGGAACATTGATGGATATTGCTGACTTTAAGCGTGCTAATGAACCAGCCTTGTTTGCTGGTAAGGTACCGGCAACTGCTCGTCCAGTTTTGCTTGGTATTACAAAGGCCGCTTTGGAAACGAATTCATTCTTGTCAGCCGCATCATTCCAAGAAACAACTCGTGTCTTGACTGATGCTGCTATCCGCGGAAAGAACGACCCACTTGTCGGTTTGAAGGAAAATGTTATCATTGGTAAGATTATCCCTGCCGGTACTGGAATGGCTGAATATCGTAAGATTAAGCCTGAAGTCGTTGGTGAAGTGGTTGCACAACCTGAAAATACTGAAGACATTCAATCTTTGGACGAAGTTGCTCAAACAATTGACAACCAAGACTAAAATTGTTGGAAAACCAGCGAAAGCTGGTTTTTTTATTGTCCAAAAAGCCCGATTAAGGTAGACTAGGAGTAGGTTTGAAAACGAGGCAATTATGAAAAAAGTAAAAATCGAATGGATTGATTGGGTCCAAAAATTAACCAAGAAACAACTATGGGCAACGCTGTTAGTACCAATTGCTGTATTGTTAATCCTATTTGTCTGGCGTGTTAGTCGGGGTAATGAAGCTTATAATTCCAATTGGTTTATTTACTTCTTCACGATTTTTTACGCAGCGGCCTTTAGTCCTGCAGGCGAACAAATTCAGTTCCGTCTTTTTCCAAAGTCGGTTCCCCATAACCAGTATCAGGTAACCACTTGGAGTCAGTGGAAACAGGCAATGATTATTTCTGCTGTGTTGGTGATTGTCTCCTTACTTTTTTGGCCAATCCAAAAACAAGGTGAAATTGCCATTCACTTAATTGCTGCAATTATTGGTGGCTTTGTTATCATGTGGACTGTTCGAATGGGGCAGGGAATGTTAGCTGAACGCAAGAATAAATAAAAGCCACTCGCAAAAACTTTCCGTTTTTTCAGGGAAGCGGCCGCGAGTGCTTTGCATTTTATGGCAAAAATTAGTTGTTTTATGCCAAAAGCAAATGAAGAAACTGTTGAAAAAGAGAACGATTGATAAAATGCTGGTGTGAATAGCCAATTGGTTCAATCAAAAGAGGAGCTCCATGGAACAACTGGACTATGAACAAATGAATGGGTTGTCATTGGCCTATATTGGCGATGCGATTTATGAACTAGCAGTGCGAAACCACTTAGTGTCACTCGGATTGACGAAAGTAAATGACCTGCAAAAAAAATCACGGCATTATGTTTCGGCGAAAGCGCATGCGGCTCTCTTTGATCTAATGCAAACCGACCAAATTTTAAATGAGCAAGAGATGCTTTATTTTAAGCGGGGTCGTAATGCAAAATCATATACCAAGGCCAAAAATACCAATGCTGTTTCTTACCGGATTTCGACCGGAGTGGAGGCGATGTTTGGCTACCTGTACTTGTCAAAGCAAGAAGAGCGCTTAACGGAATTAATGAACTGGATTTATGAGCAAGTTGAAAGTGGGAGAACACAAAATGCCTAAAGAAAAAGCACCTGCATTTATCTACGGTCACCATGCCGTTGTCGAAGCGCTGAAGCAAGAAACAGCAATTAACAAGCTTTGGCTCCAGCCAGGTTTGCAGCCACGGGTGGAACGAGAGGTTAGCCAATTAGCCAAGAAGCAGGGAATCGTGATTCAACAAGCCCCTAAGGCTAAGTTGGATGAACTAGCCGATGGTGGGAATCACCAAGGAATGGTTCTTTCAGTAGCGGCCTATGATTACGCCACTTTGGATGACTTATTTGCTAAGGCAGAAAGTCAAAACGAAGAGCCCTTCTTCTTAATCTTGGATGAAATTGAAGATCCCCATAACTTGGGGTCAATCTTGCGAACAGCTGATGCCGCTGGTGTTCACGGTGTGATTATTCCAAAGCGCCGCGCTGTTCAATTGACTGGAACGGTGGCTAAAAGCTCAACTGGTGCGATTGAACACGTGCCAGTTTGCCGGGTGACCAACCTGGTGCAGACGGTTAAAACACTGAAGGAACGTGGTGTTTGGGTCTTTGGGACGGACATGGATGGCCAAGATTACCGGTCATGGGATGCCAAGGGTTCAACGGCACTGATCATCGGTAATGAAGGGAAGGGCATCTCGCCGTTGTTGAAAAAACAAGTTGACGGCATGTTAACGATTCCAATGATTGGTCACGTGCAATCGCTGAATGCCAGTGTTGCTGCTAGTTTATTAATCTATCAAGGATTTAGTTCAAGACACCCTCTATAAACTGGGCTTTTCTTGGTTGAAGGGCCCCAAATGAGGAGGTCTTTCAAATGAATCAAGAAGTAATGCAACGGCGGTTGGCGAGTTCACCGGAAGAAGAGAACTTGGTGTACCAAGAACTTTTTGATGAGTTCAAGGGGATGATGATTCAAGTCTATCGGGAAAAGCTTAGTAACTTTTACCGCTTGGATGATTGGTTCGCCGATGCCTTGGTCTTATTGATTACTTGTATCAAACGCTATCAGCAGGCTAACGCCAAGGCAAAGTTGTCGACTTATTACATGGCGGCCCTGAAAAACAAGGCAAACGACCATTTGCGTCATCGTTATACAAATAAGGCGAAATTTTATGAAAGCATGATTCCTTTTCTCGATCCGGACCCGGTTCGGATCGAATTTCAGACCAATGGTGACAACCCGGAGGATGTTTTCTTCCTAAAAGAGGCGATTGCGACGATGGCCAATAAGGGTGGGGTCAACTACCACCGGGCCGTTAACTTCATTTTAGGACAAGAGCCAGTGCCGAAGCTCACAATCGAACAATACCGGATGGTCAACCAGGTTCAATACCGGTTTAAGAAACGAGTCGTTACGCACCTGCGGCAGCCCTAAGTTGAAAAATGGAGATAAAGGTGCTATCATAGCTAGTTAGTGAGGTAACTTTATGCCAAGTCAAAAAGCATCATTGGCCTGTGAGGTCTGTGGATCAAGAAATTATACAGTAACTCTTTCTAAGGGCCGGGTTGAGCGCTTGGGTGTTAAAAAGTTTTGTCCCCATTGTGGAAAGCACACCCTTCACCGGGAAACAAAGTGAGGTATTGCAACAATGATTACTTATTTTAAAAACGTTGCCGCAGAAATGCGGAAGGTTTCATGGCTTTCAATGGAACAAACAACCCGTGAAACAATCGCGGTGATTAGTATTTCGATTATTTTTGCTGCCATTATTGGAGCATCAGATTGGCTCTTGCAACAGGGAGTTAATTTGTTCTTGTCGAAGTAAGTCTTCATATAGTATACTTAAGGCAGTTAGAAGAGTCAGTCGACTCTTTTTTATTTGCAATTCAAGGAGGACGGGCGAATGCCCGATAAAGCCATGACAGAAGAAATTGAAAAAGCTTGGTTCGTTGTTCACACATACTCAGGATATGAGCACAAGGTCCAAGCCAACTTGGAATCACGAACACAAACAATGGGAATGGCTAACCAAATTTTCCGCATTTTGGTGCCAGAACAAGAAGTATCAACGGTGCAAGATGGGGAAGTTAAGACTTCGATTGAAAACGATTTCCCAGGATATGTCTTGGTCGAAATGGCCACACCACAAGAAGGCAACATGACGGATGAAGCTTGGTATGTTGTGCGAAACACTCCTGGTGTTACCGGATTCTTGGGTTCTCACGGTGCCGGTTCAAAGCCAAATTCATTGTTGCCTGAAGAAGTTGATTTGCTGATGAAGCGAATGGGTATGACTGGTCAAGCGAAGGTTGATTTGGACCTTGAAGTTGGGCAAACAATTAAGATTGTCGCTGGTCCATTTAATGGTATGGAAGGAATTGTCCGTGCCATCGACCATGAAAAGCAAGAAGTTGAAGCAACGGTTGAAGTCTTTGGTCGTGAAACACCAACAGAATTAGGCTTTAATGATATCGATACAAATATTTAATAAGAGTCTAAAATCAGGTGAAAGCCTGGTATAAAAAGGCTTATCGGAAAATCGTCCTTTACTCGGGGCGGTTTTTTTGTTATACTATTCTGGTATGTCAAAGACATGCGTGGAAGTAGCACTAAAGCTACGTTCTACCACAACACGAGGAGGAAATATATCGTGGCTAAAAAAGTTATCAATGTTGTGAAACTGCAAATTGCCGCTGCCAAAGCAACTCCAGCTCCACCAGTTGGACCTGCCTTGGGACAAGCCGGTATTAACATCGCACAGTTCACTAAGGAATTTAACGCACGGACTGCTGATCAAGCTGGATCAACAATCCCTGTCGAAATCTCAGTTTTCGATGATCGTTCATTCGAATTCGTGACTAAGACTCCACCAGCAGCTGACCAATTGCGTAAGATTGTTGGTAAGGGTTCTGGTGAACCAAACCGTACTAAGGTCGGAAACGTAACCTTGGACCAAATTCGTGCAATTGCTGAAAACAAGATGGCAGATTTGAATGCCAACGACGTGACAGCAGCCATGAAGATGATCGAAGGAACTGCCCGCTCAATGGGTGTTACCGTCGACGGTGTGGACTTGACTGTTGAAGGAACAGCAATCAAGGAGGACGCAGAATAATGACACAAAAGCATGGTAAGAAGTATTTAGAAGCTGCTGCTAAGGTTGAAGCTGAAAAGGCTTACGCATTGGCAGACGGAATTTCTTTGTTGAAGGAAGTTTCATACGCAAAGTTCGACGCTTCAGTTGAAGTTACTTTCAAGTTGAACGTTGACACTCGTCAGGCTGACCAACAACTCCGTGGTGCTGTTGTTTTGCCAAACGGTTCTGGTAAGGACAAGACTGTTGTTGTCTTCGCCCAAGGTGACAAGGCTAAGGAAGCCGAAGCCGCTGGAGCTGACGTTGTTGGTGCTGCTGACTTGGTTCAGCGCATTCAAGACGGTTGGTTGGACTTTGACGTTGCTGTTGCAACGCCAGACATGATGGCCCAAGTTGGTCGTGTTGGTCGTGCATTGGGTCCTAAGGGCTTGATGCCAAACCCTAAGACTGGAACTGTAACTATGGATGTTACCAAGGCTGTTTCAGATGCTAAGGGTGGTCAAGTGACTTATCGTACTGACCGTGACGGAAACGTTGCCGTTACTGTTGGTCGTGTATCATTTGATGAAGGCAAGTTGGCTGAAAACATCAAGGCAATTGCTGAAACTGTCTTGAAAGCTCGTCCAGCTGCTGTTAAGGGAACTTATATCTCAAACGTTGCCCTTTCATCAACAATGAGTCCTGCAGTTACTTTGGATTTGGCTACGCTTTAATTGACAGCTGTATTCAAAACTGCTAAGATTAATAAGTGAATTAAATCATTTTTGCCTAAGACTCAGGTGGTGCTTGCACCTTAATATCCTGCCGAGGAAGTTAAATTACTAACTTTACCCGTCTGTCTTCTGGCAGGCGGGTTTCTTTTGCAAAAAAATCTTTGAAAGGAGAATTACACATGAGTGAACAAGCTATTGCCGTTAAGGCACAGAAAGTTGCGGTTGTTGCTGATCAATTTAAGTCAGCCGCTGCAGCCGTTGTGGTTAACCCCCGTGGATTGACTGTTGCTGAATCAACTGAATTGCGTTCACAGTTGCGTGAAGAAGGCGTTGTTTTGGAAGTTATCAAGAACAAGGTTTTGGTCCGTGCTGCTGAAGAAGCTGGTTTTGCAGAACTTAACGATTTGTTTGCTGGACCTTCAGCCGTTGCCTTTTCAAACGACGACGCTGTTGCCCCAGCACGTATCTTGAAGAAGTATGCTGACGAAAACGAAAAGCTCGTTATTAAGGGTGGTGTCGTTGACGGAAACATTGCTGATGTTGCTGACATCAACAAGTATGCTTCATTGCCTTCACACGAAGGTTTGCTTGGTCAGTTGATGGCAGAATTCCAGTTCCCTATCCGTTCATTTGCATATGCTGTTAAGGCTTTGCAAGAAAAGAAGGAAGCTGAAGAAGCTGCCCCAGCTGCTGAATAAGCACAATTTTAAATTACAAACTATCATATAAACTAATTGGAGGAATTAATCATGGCTTTTGATAAAGACGCGATTATCGCATCATTGAAGGATGCAACAATTTTGGACTTGGCTGACTTGGTTTCAGCTATCGAAGAAGAATTTGACGTTTCAGCTGCTGCTCCTGTAGCCGCTGCTGGTGCTGCTGGTGCCGAAGGCGCAGCTGCTAAGTCAGACTTTGACGTAGAATTGACTTCAGCAGGTACTGCTAAGGTTAAGGTTATCAAGGCAGTTCGTGAAGCTACTGGTCTTGGCTTGAAGGAAGCTAAGGACATGGTTGACAACGCACCTTCTGTTATTAAGGAAGGCGTTGCAGAAGCCGAAGCTAACGAATTGAAGGAAGCTTTGGAAGCTGCTGGTGCTTCAGTTACTTTGAAGTAATCAGAGAAAAAGGACCCGTCGGGTCCTTTTTTTGTACATAAAATTTAGTAAAATAGAGATTAGAGGAAGACATCAATGACTGAAAAAAAAGCTGGCGAACAATATTTCACGGCCAACCCGGACGCCGACCATGATTATCAAGAGTTCGACTTTGAGTTATTAGGACATAACTTGCATTTTACAACTGATGCGGGGGTTTTCTCAAAGAAAACCGTCGACTTTGGGACTCGCACCATGCTCGAAGTTGCGGGCGAAACTGACTTTCCTGAGGGAAAAGTTTTAGACCTTGGTACTGGTTATGGCCCGGTTGGGGTCGCTGTGGCCAAGGCGTTCAATAAAAACATCGACATGGTGGATGTGAACGAGCGAGCCCTTGATTTGGCCCGCAAGAATGCTGACCGGAACGGGGTTGGCAGCCAGGTAAAGGTCTTTCAATCAAGCATCTACGGGCAAATTAATGAAAAATATGCTTTAATTTTGGTTAATCCCCCAATTCGAGCTGGAAAACCAGTTGTCACCGCCATGCTTCAGGGCGCTAAAGATCATTTGCTCCCAGGAGGAAAAATTTTAGCGGTTTTGCAAAAAAAGCAGGGCGCACCATCGGCTCAAAAGAACCTCGAGGCGGTCTTTGACCAGGTTCAAGTTGCCGGTAAGAAGAAGGGCTACTTTGTCTTGGAGGCAACGAATGGCTGAAGTTCCAGATTTAACTGCTGAACAAGTAGCGTATTTCATGGGGATCGCTTTAGCAGAAGCGAAGCGAGCCGAAGAAATTGGCGAAGTGCCAATCGGAGCGGTGATTGTTAAAAATGGTCAAATCATCGCTACTGGGTCAAACCGGCGCGAAACGGACCAAGAAACCAGTAGCCATGCCGAACTAATTGCCATTAATCATGCCAACGAAGAGTTGGGGACTTGGCGGCTAGAAAACACGGCGCTCTTTGTGACGTTGGAACCCTGTTTGATGTGCGCGGGGGCGATTATTAACGCCCGGATTCCATTGGTGTACTATGGAGCGAAGGATCAAAAGGCCGGGGCGGTATCGTCTTTGTACACGGTTTTTGATGATGACCGGTTAAACCATCAGGTCAAAACCTATGTTGGTGTTCGGGCAGAAGAATCAAAGCAGCTGTTAAAGGATTTTTTTCAAGGGATTCGTGCTAAGAAAAAGGCTGAAAAACAGGCAAAAAAGGCTGCCGAAAATGCCGAAAACGACTGATAACACTGATATTTTTCGAGATGAAGTGAATCTGAAAAACGCTTGCCTTTCAGGGCATCTTTCGCTATAATAACAATTGCAGGCAAGGGTTGCCTTTCGAACCGAGTCAGGACAGAAATGTAGCAGCTCTAAGATTGATTGACCTTGTGCTTGTGTACATAGCAAAACCGCCTAGTGGCGGCTTTTTTTGTAAGGGGAGGGACCATGGCATATCAAGCACTTTACCGGGTATACCGGCCAAAGACTTTTGAGCAAATGGTTGGTCAAGAAGTGATTACGAAGACGCTGGAAAATGCGATCGAAGCAAAGCAGACTGGCCATGCTTATTTGTTCTCGGGACCTCGTGGGACTGGAAAAACTTCAGCGGCGAAAATTTTTGCCAGAGAAGTGAACGGGATTGGGCCGGACCAGGCCAATCAGTCTCACCCGGACATCATTGAAATTGATGCGGCGTCTAACAACGGTGTCGATGAAATCCGATCAATCAGGGATTCCGCTAACTATGCACCAATCGAAGCTCCCTTTAAAATTTACATCATTGATGAAGCCCATATGTTATCGACCGGGGCTTTTAATGCTCTCTTGAAAACGCTGGAAGAACCACCAGCCCAGGTTAAGTTTATCCTGGCCACGACGGAAGTCCAAAAGATGCCGGCAACCATCCTGTCACGGACACAGCGGTTTGAATTCAAACGCTTGTCCAATCAGACGATTAAAAATCGAATGATTGAAATTTTGAACCAAGAAAAGCAGGACTTTGAAGACACCGCGCTGGATGTTGTGGCAACAGCCGCTGAAGGTGGAATGCGGGACGCTTTGTCAATTTTGGACCAGGTGATTGCCTTTGGTCCAGATAAGATTACTTTGGAAAATGCCTTAACGGTGACGGGATCGGTTAAAATTGATCAACTGTTAACCTATTTGAACCAGGTTTTGGCCCACGATACCGCTCAGGCGCTTGAAACACTGTCAGCTATCCTATTAGCTGGTAAAGATGCCAACCGCTTCTTAGCGGACCTAATGGCGACATTACGCGACGTCATGTTGGTTGATTTAGCACCAGATTTGGTGAAGTCTACCAGTAAGATTAACGAGCTCAAAGAATTTAAGCAGCGAGTTGGCCAAGACCAAATTCAGCAAATGCTCGTTGTGATTGATGACGTCAAAACGCAGCTAGCCCAGTCGTTACAAAGTGACATTTACCTGGAAATTTTGACAGTTAAGCTCAGTTTGGTTGATGGGACTCAGGGCAGTCAGCCGGTCCAAGAACCGGCTACCGAAGCAAAATCAGCGGCACCGGCTCAGCAGCAAAGTGCTGCCCAACCGGCCAACCCAGCTGTCAGCCAAAAGACGGCAGCGCCAGTTGAAGCACCGACCGCTGCACCGGTAGCTGAAAAACCACAAGAAGTGGTCCAAGAGCCAGCAATGGATGCGCCAACCGAACTGGTCGAACCAGACTTAGAACCGGCGCCCGTTGCCGAACCAACCGAACCGGTGGCTGAGCAGGCCGAGTCTGCTGCGAGTGAAACGGCAAAGCCACAGCCACAGGAGACGCAGCCGACAACGCCGGCATCATCAGCCGAAACAGCCGGGAAATTACCAACTGTTTATACAGGAAAAGAAGCTGTTCAGGCCGTTTTGTCACAAGCCAAGCGAGACAGCCTCACTCAGGCCCAGACCGGTTGGCCTGACTTGGTGAAGGACTTTGCTGTCAAGGACCAAGCGGTCCTACAGACGGTCGAACCAATGGCAGCTTCAGCTGATGCCATGATTTTGGCCTTTGATTTCCCAGCCATTTTAGATACCACTTTGACTAATACTACTTTGCTCAGCAAATTAGCAGCAGCACTCGGCCAGCTTCATTTGCCAGAAACTTTAATTTTACGAACGAAGGACGAATGGCAAAATGACCGTGCCGATTATGTCACGGCCCTAAAATCTGGCCAAAAAATTGACATCGCGTTGGCGGACTTAACGCCAACCATGTTAGCCGATAACCGAACTAAGAGTGCCAGCTCAGCAGCCAAGGATGTGGCGGCACAACCAACAGATGAAGTTGACTTAGTCCAGGAAGCCAAGAACTTGTTTGGTGACGACCTGGTTCAGGTGACGGAGACAAAAGACGAGGACTAATAACGTATGCAATATCCAGAACCCATTGCTAAATTAATCGATTCCTACTCCAAATTACCGGGGATTGGCGCCAAAACGGCCAGTCGTTTGGCTTTTTATACATTGGGGATGGACGATGACGATGTCAAAGCCTTTGCCGCAGCGCTTTCAACTGCAAAAGAAGCGATTACTTTTTGTGATATTTGCGGTAATATAACTACAAAGGATGAAAATCCTTGTGCAATTTGTTCGGACCCAAGTCGTGACCAATCGACGGTTTTGGTCTTACAAAATCCAAAAGACGTGATGGCGATGGAACAAACGGGTGAATATCATGGCCTATACCATGTTCTCAATGGGGTGATTTCTCCGAGTGCTGGGACTGGTCCAGAAGATATTAACCTGCCATCTTTGATTAAGCGTTTGTCAAAAGATGAAGAAATCCAAGAAGTGATTGTTGGCACTAACGCCAACACTGATGGTGAAGCAACTGCGATGTACTTGGCTCGGCTATTAAAGCCCGCCAACATTAAGGTAACCCGCTTAGCTACAGGTTTAGCTGTTGGCGCCGACATTGATTATGCAGATCAGTTGACCTTGATTAAGTCCATTGAGGGCAGAAATGAGCTCTAATGTTTAATAAAAAGAAAAAAGTTGTCGCAGGACAACTAAAAGAAGAATATGATCAGATTCTTTTAGATCAAATTAATCAAGCGCGGTTAGACTTACATCAGGCCCAAGAATCTGAAACCGCTTTGGTTGATTCACGGGTCAACGCGCACATGATTCAAGCCCAAACTGCTTTGGAAAAGGCGAAGTTTTCTTACTTGTACAATGAGGCCCGCCGTCGCAATACGGTGGCTCGTGAAACCCGACTCTACCACGATAGCCAAGAATAGGAGCGAAAATGACGAAAATGCAATTTTTATCATTTGAAGGTCCGGAAGGGGCTGGTAAGAGTACGGTGATTCAGGCCGTTGTGCCATTCTTGGCAGAACTCTCGGGACGAGAAATCTTGGTCACCCGCGAACCTGGTGGTAGTCAAATCGCTGAAGGAATCCGGACGCTGTTACAAGAAAAAACGGACCCCGCGATGGACCCTTGGACGGAAGCCTTGCTTTTAGCAGCCTCAAGACGAGAGCACCTAGTGCAAACGGTCGAGCCGGCTTTGCGGGAAAACAAGCTGGTCTTATCAGACCGTTACCTTGATTCTTCCTTGGCCTATCAGGGTGGGGCAAGAAAACTCGGTGTTGACCGGGTTGCTGCTTTGAATGATTTTGCGATTCAGGGGCGGTTGCCTGATTTGACCATCTACTTAGACCTGCCGGTTGAAATCGGCCTGAAACGGATTTTTGCTAATCGGCAGGATAAGATTGATCGATTGGACGAGGAAGACTTGTCCTTTCATCAAGCAGTTCGGCAAACTTATTTGCAACTCGTGGAAGATAATACCGACCGCATCAAATTAGTCGACGCGAACCAAGACTTAGCAGCAGTTATTGCGCAAGTGAAAGAGGTCTTAAAGGCCAATTGGAGGTAAGAGATGAAGTTAGTGAACGCAATTGTACAAGATAAAGATGCCACGAAATTGGCCAACGCCTTTGTTAAGGCGAAGATTCAAGCTACCCGTTTAGCAACTTCTGGTGGCTTCTTACGGTCAGGAAATACGACTTTTATCATCGCGATTGATGAAGAACGCGTTGAAGAAGTCTTGCAAATCATCAAAGACGTGTCACAAAAGCGCAAGCAATTCATGGTTCCTCCAATTGGTGTTGAAGGTGAACGAACTGGCGCCTTTCCGGTTGAAATCGAGGTCGGTGGCGCGACGGTCTTCACTCAGACCATCGATGACTTCTACCAGTTCTAATGGCTAAGAAGACAGCAAACAAGGGCCAAGGGGCTCAAGAGACGCCGGTCGCCGTCTTAAAGGATACCGATTTTTGGGCGACCGCTCAGGCTGCCTACCCCGATAATTTAGGCCAGTTTGAACAGGTGGTTGCTGAAAAGCGCTTGTCGCACCTGTATTTATTAACGGGGCCGGGCCAAGAAGAAAAGTTGGCCTTGGCGCAGGCACTGGCAGCCCTCGTGTTGGGACAAGATGAATTAACGAAGCAGCGGATTGCCGCCTTTGATCACCCAGACTTTGTCACGGTCTTAGCCGAAAAAACTGGTGCTGCGATTAAGATTGCTCAAATTCGGGCCTTGGTGCCGGAGTTGACAACAACTGCCCTCGAGGGTGACCGCAAAATCTTTGTGATTGACCAGGTTGATACGTTAACGACTGCGGCAGCGAACTCCTTGCTGAAATTTATCGAGGAACCGGCTGGTCCACAGTTGATTTTGTTGTTGGCCAACCGGCAAGCGGATGTTTTGCCCACGATTCGCTCGCGGGCGCAGCTGGTGCACCTGCAAGCAACGGACCAAGTCCAAGTCGATGAGCTGGCAGCGGCGGAAGAATTTGTCAATCAGGTTCAGCCCGTTGTCTTTAAATGGTTTGAAAAGGCGATGACCCGTGATATTGCGGTGATGGCCTACCTGCAAAGTCAGCTCCTGCCGTTGGTGAAGGAAAGTGAGCAAGAGGCCCGTGTCTTGTCCTGGTTACAGGAATTGGGGCGGGATTTAACGGTTTACGCCTACGTGGCGGAGGATCAGCTGCACTATCCTCAATTACTTGGTTTTTACAAGAAAATGGCCAGTCATTATCGACCAGACCAGCTGTTGGCGGTGGGTAGTTTAATCTTAAAAACGGATCAGTTGCGTCAAGTGAACATTTCCTGGCAAAGTCGTTTGGAAAAGTTATCATTGGAAATGGCGATTGCACTCGGATAGGACTTTATGCAAATACAGAAGAGTTTTTCCCAACAAAATACAGGAACGCTGTTCCTAGTTGCCACACCAATTGGTAACCTGCAGGACATGTCGAATCGGGCAATTGAAGTCTTATCGACGGTTGACGTGATCGCTGCTGAGGATACACGGCACACGCAATTATTGTTGAACTACTTTGATATTCATACCAAGAAAACGGCTCTGCACGAACACAACTGGCAGGAAAAAGCGCCACTGATTGTGCAAGATTTGTTGGCGGGCCAGTCAGTTGCCCAGGTTTCGGATGCTGGTTTGCCCTCCATATCGGATCCGGGTAAGGAACTAGTGGCTCAGGCAATTGCTGCTGGCATACCAGTTGTGCCAGTTCCGGGAGCCTCGGCCGGCATTACGGCCTTGATTGCCTCAGGGTTGGTACCACAACCGTTTTACTTCCATGGCTTTTTGCCCCGCAAGAAGGGTGAGCAACAGGAAGCCTTGGCTAATTTGGTCCGCCGACCAGAAACGTTAATCTTCTACGAGGCACCACATCGACTCAAAGCGACGCTGACCAATATCTTAGAGGTTTGCGGTCCTGACCGTCGGGTGGTGTTGGCTCGAGAATTGACCAAGCGCTATGAAGAGTTTCTGCGTGGAACTGCTGCTGAATTGGTTGATTGGGCCAATAACAACCAGGCTCGGGGCGAATTTGTTCTGATGCTTGCTGGGGCCTCTCAGGAAGATCTGAAGACGCTCACGCCAGTGGCTGGGGCGACAAACGAAATCGGGGATGGCCTTGCCGACCTGCCCGTCGACCAGGCGGTCCAACAGCTCGTGGCTGCCGGCCAAAAGCCCAACCAAGCAATCAAACAAGTTGCCAAGGAACGAGACTTAAACCGGCAAGAAGTTTATAAAATTTACCATCAAATTGAGGAAGACCATGGCTGATATTTTTTCAATCACTCGACCAGTCGAATATTACCAAGTCGATTTAACGCGCAAATTGTCGTTGCCAATGGTGTTGAATTTGGCAATTCTCTGTTCCCGATTGCAGGGTGAACACCTGAATGTTGGTTATACAGAAACAGACAAGCGTGGTTTAGGTTGGGTTATTTTACAATATGATTTGAAGATATTCCGCCGACCAAAACTCGGGGAAACAATTACAATCGAAACCAAAGCGGGGGAATGGTCCTCTTACTTTGCCATGCGTGGTTTTTATTTTAAGGACGCTAATGGTGAGGTGATCATCGATATTGATTCGCTGTGGGCCTTGATTGACCTGGAAAGTCGGCGGATGCAAAAGCTGCCGGCCGACCTGGTTATTCCTTATGGCGGGGATGAAGTTCGCCGTTTGGACAAGATGGTTAAGGTGGAAAAAATTAAGGACGATGATGTGCAGATGAGTCGCCCTTATCAAGTCCGGTTCCTGGACATTGATGGGAACCGTCACGTGAATAATTCCAAGTACCTGGAATGGATGTTGGATGTTTTGCCGCTGGATTACCTGCGCGACCATGAGGCCAGTGAACTCACGATTCGCTATGAAAATGAGGTGCACTATGGCCACCGGGTTGAATCGCAAGTAATTTTAGCTGATAATAAATCAAGGCATCGGGTTGTCAAAGAAGATGGGACTGCTGCAGAAGCGGTGATCACCTGGCAAGCAAAGCCCGAGCAAAAGAATGAGGAAAAATAAATGTCTGTATTAGTATTAGGTGGTGCTGGTTACATTGGTTCGCACATGGTGCGCCGTTTGTTAGACCAAGGCCAAGATGTTGTTGTTGTTGATAATTTGGTCAAGGGACACCGGGCAGCGGTTGCCCCCGAAGCAAAGTTCTATGAAGTCGATATCCGTGACAAGGAAGCTTTGTCAGCTGTTTTTGAAAAAGAAGATATCGGTGCCGTCGTTCACTTTGCGGCCTTTTCAATCGTGCCAGAATCAGTGGCTGAACCTTTGAAGTACTTCGATAACAACACGGCCGGCATGGTTACTCTGCTGGAAGTAATGAAGGACTACGATGTTAAGAAGATTGTCTTCTCATCAACTGCCGCAACATACGGTAACCCGGTCAACATTCCAATTAAGGAAACCGACCCACAAAACCCAATCAACCCCTATGGGGAATCAAAGTTGATGATGGAAAAGATGATGGCTTGGGCCGATTCAGCATACGACATCAAATGGGTCGCTTTACGTTACTTTAACGTCGCCGGTGCCTTGGAAGACGGTTCAATTGGTGAAGACCACGGACCCGAAACCCACCTTGTACCAATCATTTTGCAGGCAGCCGCTGGCCAACGCGACTATATTGAAATGTTTGGGGATGACTACAACACCCCTGATGGCTTTAACGTCCGTGATTACGTCCACGTTGTTGATTTGGCCGATGCCCACATCTTGGCCTTGGATTATTTGGCTAAGGGTAACAAATCAGCACAGTTCAACTTGGGATCAGCCACTGGTTTCTCCGTGAAGGAGATGGTTGAAGCAGCCCGGGAAGCAACGGGGGTTAATATCGAAGCCAAAATTGGACCCCGTCGTCCTGGTGACCCAGATATTTTGGTCGCAGATTCAAGCCAAGCTCGAGAAGTTTTGGGATGGCAACCAAAGTATGACAATGTCCAAGACATCATCAAGACTGCTTGGAATTGGAAAGAAAAGCATCCAAACGGTTATGACGACCGCAAATAATAAACTAAAAGCCAGTAAATGGCTTTTTTTATTACAAATTTGTCAGAAAAATGAAAAAACTATTGTTTGTTGAGCTGTAAGCGTTTACAATGAAGGTATAAAAAACCCGGCTAATGAGAAATCATGCTACGGTTGAAAGCAAATATTGAAAGGGAGTTCGCCATGGCACTACTTGGAGCAATCGAAGGCGGCGGTACGAAGTTTGTTTTAGCTGTCTGTGATGAGAAGATGAATATTTTAGACCGGCAATCAATTCCGACAGAAGATGGTCAAAAGACCGTTGATGCAGTGATTGCGTATTTTGATCAGTTTGATGATTTGGCAGCAATTGGGATTGCGATGTTTGGTCCAATTGATGTGAATCCAGAGTCAAAAACCTATGGTCGCGTGTTGGATACCCCAAAGCGGGGATGGTCAGGTTACGACTTTTTGGGCCGCATGAAAGCTTGGCGTGACATTCCATACTTTTGGACAACCGATGTCAACGGATCAGCCTGGGCCGAGTATAAGACCGGTGCGGTGAAAGAAAATCATTCCCTGGTTTATCTTACAATTGGAACTGGGGTTGGTGCGGGTATTATTCACCATGGTGAATTCCTGATTGGTTATGGACATCCCGAAGCCGGCCACATTATGATTCAAAAGCACCCGAAAGATACTTATAAGGGTCACTGCCCATTTCACCAAGACCATTGCTTAGAAGGACTTGCTTCCGGTCCGGCGATGGCGGAGCGTTGGGGTAAAACTGCTAAGGATTTGCCAGATGATCATATTGCCTGGGAGATTGAGGCTGATTACTTAGCCCAAGCCGCAGTTGATTTTACAATGACTTTGCGCCCAGACAAGATTATCTTTGGTGGTGGGGTTCCTCACCGCGAAATCTTGTTGCCACTGGTTCGCAAGGCGTTCTTAGACAAGTTTCGCAACTACTTGGCCATTCCAGACGTAGAGGATTACATCGTGCCAGTTTCAACTGGTGATAACGCCGGAATTCTTGGTTGCTTCTACCTTGCGCAAGAAGGTTTGGCTCAGGCTGAGTAAGGCTGAATTTCTTTCTAAAAATTATTGAAAAAGGCTTGCTGACGGGCTCTATCTATGTTATGATATCTTTTGTTGTGAAAGACATCCATGGTTAGTTAGCTCAGTTGGTAGAGCAACGGACTCTTAATCCGTGGGTCCAGGGTTCGAGCCCCTGACTGACCATCATAAAAGAGAAGACTGGGTATTCCAGCCTTTTTTTGTACATATAAGGAGGATTTTTTCATGAAACGGACTTATTGGTTAGGTGGCGCAATTGCTGCTATCGTTTTGGTTGCTGTTGGAGGGGCTGTGGCTGTCGGACAGCACAACCAGCGGCACTCTTCATCTAGTGCAACAAAGACGGTTAAGACAAGCGACTTACCGGCTGGGGTGAAGACAACTGATTGGGACTTAGTCTTAGTCAATAAACAGCACCCCGAAGATCCAGAGGTTCCCTTTGACCAAGCTAAAGTTGGTGATAAGGTCGTGAATGCAAAGATTCAACAAGCGGTTGTAGACTTCATGAATGGAGCCAAGGCGGCCGGTTATCAAACTACTTTGGTATCTGGTTACCGATCAATTCAGTACCAAAAAGAAGTTTATGCCAGTGTCTTAGCAACGAATAAGGCTGAGGGGATGTCAGATGCCGATGCCGAAAAGGCAACGGCGGCTGTGGTACAAACACCAGGGTCTTCTGAACATGAAACTGGTCTAGCTATTGATTTAGCTGGAAATGATGCGTTGGCAAAGTACCCAGGCTTGGATGGAAAGATGGACCAGTTTGCTTCTCAGCGCTGGCTAATCGAGCATGCGCCGGACTATGGTTTCGTTTTGCGCTACAAAAAGGATGCTAAGTCAATCAAGGAAACAGGCATCGATTATGAGTCCTGGCATTTCCGCTATGTGGGCGTTAAAAATGCGAAGTATATGACCAAGCATGATTTGACCTTAGAAGCCTATCTCAAGGCGTTGAAGGCCGCAGGTAAAGACTAAAATTCGAGGCAAATTAATCAGCTAATCATGCTGACTAATTTGCCTTTTTTCTTTGAGTAAAATCGTGCAGAAGGCGTCCACAAATTAGGCAAAAGTGTCAGAACAAAGACAAGAAGTTCTGTCAAATATTGTAATCAAAAAAAGCGACTATACCAATTTCAGAATGCATGTTCGGTCTAACTAAGGTAAAATTGAATTAGGGGAAAAGTATTCCTCAGTGGTTCGGTTTATGAAAGCCAAAAAGTGCGAAAATCAGCCTTTCCAAGATAAAATTAAAATTAAAAAGAAAAAAGACGAATAATCGGCCAAATAAATAGGGGAACAAATGTACTGTTTTCTAAATTGGGATAATAATGGGGAAAAGTTGGGATAAAAAAGTAAAAATCCCAGTATTATCACCTTTCTTGTTTTGGAAAAGTTATCCACGAAGGCTGTTTATAAGTCGTGCAAATGGGGAAAAGTCTGAAGGAATCTCTCTAAATTGGGGGTTAAACCGGTGAATAACTGGTGAATATGTGGAAAAAACCGTTGATAAGTTCATAAATGGGGGACAACTTTTGGTTTAGACCAAAGTTAAGGATGAAATTAAAATGAAAATTAAAATATTAACTGTGGGCAAATTAAAGGAAGATTATTTAAAAAAGGGCATTGCTGAGTACGTAAAACGGCTACACCGTTTTGCCTCGGTTGCAATGATTGAGGTGGCTGACGAAAAAACGCCTGAAAAGGCGTCAGAGGTTGAAAATCAGCAAATTATGGCCAAGGAAGCCGAGCGTTTGCAGGGCAAGATTGGTGACCGTGACTATGTGGTCGTTTTGGCTATTGAAGGAAAGCAGCTGCCGTCAGAAGACTTCGCCAAGAAGTTAGAGCAAGCAAAAAATAGCGGTCACGGGACCCTGACCTTTATTATTGGTGGTTCTTTAGGATTGGACCCTGCTATTAAGAAGCGGGCGAACCTGATGTTATCATTTGGTCTCTTAACCCTACCGCACCAACTAATGCGTTTAGTCTTGGTGGAACAAGTCTACCGAGCAATGATGATTTCGGCCGGGTCGGCTTATCATAAATAAAAAAACGCTGGCGACTGCCAACGTTTTTTATTTTGCTTTGATTGAGAATTTGAAATCTTTCGGTGCCAGGATACCAATATCTTTGACGACAACTTGTCCGGCAGTTTTCTTGCCGGCGCCCTTGGTTAGGCCGGCTTTTTCATAGCCGAAAGCAATCGTTGTCTTGGCCTTCAAAGCCGCTCCCATTACCTGGCCGGTTGTACCGTTAATTCCAGTTGGAATATCCAGGGCAACCACAGTACTTTCAATGTGGTTTGCAGCTTTGACCATCTTTTGTAGTCCATCTGGCAGGTCGTTATTTAGGCCAGTCCCAAAGATCGCATCGATGATGAGTGAGGCTTGTTTGAAATCAGATTTTTCGGACCGAACCACACCGCAGGCTTCGGCAATCTTCAGTTGCCGCTTAACGGCCGGCTTTGCTTTGGAAACGTTTCCGACAAATTGAAGAGCAACTGTGATATTTAATTGGTGCAAGAGACGGGCGAGGGCAATCCCATCGGCGCCGTTGTTCCCTAAGCCAACCAAGACTAAGACGTTGGATAAGTCAAAGTTACCGGCCCCAAGTGATTCAAGGGCAGCCAGAGCGGCACGTTCAATGAGAACGTCTTCGCCCATGCCAACTTCGGTCATGGTGTATTGGTCAAGCGCTTGCATTTCTTCTGTGGTCACGAGTTGTTTCATTCAATTCACCTTAGTATAATAGTTATAGTCAATTATAATATAGAACACGCAAAAATAGTAATAGGAGGCGGCAAAAATGGATAGTATGGACGTCGCAGATGACTATCAAGAAGTAAAAGACCAGGTCGCCATTTTGAATGCCCGTGGTGCAAATGTGACCGAAGAACAAGTTATTGAACGAACTTTGCTTCGAGGCCTAGAACAAATCTTGGATTACCGGATGGATGGTACTTTTTATAACGTCAAATGGAACGATAAGAAGGAACTGGAAATCTATGATGTCTACCATGAATTAGCTGGAACAATCGCGCCAAAGGGGACTTCTTTGGTAGAAGATTTCAAGCAAGATGACCAGGGTCTGTGGGATCACTTCAATTTGGCTGTAATGGAGATTGGCGCACGTTAATTTTCTTGCCGTAGCAGTAATAATCTGTTATGATATTATCTGTTATGGAGAAGTACTCAAGAGGCTGAAGAGGCGCCCTTGCTAAGGGTGTAGACGTGTTAAAGCGTGCGAGGGTTCGAATCCCTTCTTCTCCATTTTGCTCATCAAGAGCAGTCAAGAGGGGTCACAAATCCCAGTCTTAAGCGATTTTACTTTTTACGAATATCAAGGGATATCAAGGGATATCATCTAAAGTAGCGGAAAAAGTAGAGGATAAAAATTAAAGCGGTCTAGCAGTACCACAGCCTTCGGGCTGTTTTTTTTGTTGCTAAAAGGAGTTAAATAGATTTTAATATAATAAGACTCGCTATATAGGAGAACTTTCAAAATGGATGAAAGAACACCAGTAATAAGATTTAAAGGCTTTACTGATGATTGGGAACAGCGTAAGTTGGGTGAAGTTAGTTCTTCCTTTTCGGGCGGAACCCCTTCGGCCAGTAAAAAGGAATACTATGGTGGGAATATTCCCTTTATTAGATCTGCTGAAATTAATAGTGATAGCACTCAGCTTTTTATTACACAATCTGGGTTAGACAATTCTTCAGCAAAGCTTGTTAAATTTGGTGATATTTTATATGCCATGTACGGTGCAACTAGTGGTGAAGTTGGCATATCAAGGATTAATGGTGCCATTAATCAAGCTATTCTATCAATCCGAGTAAAGGGAAATTATAGTTCACTCTTTTTGCATCAATGGTTAAAAAGCAATAAAGATAAAATTATTGATAAATATTTACAAGGTGGCCAAGGAAATTTATCAGGATCTATTGTCAAAAATCTAGAGATATTATTTCCCAAAAAAGATGAACAAGAAAAAATCGGGAACCTTTTCAGAGGATTAGATAATCTCATCACCCTTCATCAGCGTAAGTTAAGACTTCTGCAAGAACAGAAAAAAGGGCTTCTGCAAAAAATGTTTCCGAAAACGGGGGACGTAAAACCAAAATTACGTTTTTCAAATTTTACTGATGATTGGGAACAGCGTAAAGTCGGTGAGCTGTTCACAGTAACTCGTGGTCAAGTATTAGCAGTTTCTGAAGTTAGTAGTATTAAAACATTAGTGAACCCATATCCTGTTTATTCATCTCAAACTAAAAACAATGGTTTACTTGGTTATTATCATGACTATTTATTTGATGGCGGAATAACATGGACAACCGATGGTGCCAATGCAGGAACGGTAAAGTACCGTAATGGTAGGTTTTATAGTACTAACGTTAATGGCGTTTTATTATCCAATGATGGATATATAAACAAATCCATAGCAGAAATACTAAATAAATCTGCTTGGAAATATGTTTCGCATGTAGGAAATCCTAAACTCATGAATAATGTTATGAGTGATATAAAGATTAAAATTCCTACAAAAATAAGCGAGCAAGAAAAACTATCCGTTTGGATAGATAAACTGGACAATCTCATCACCCTTCATCAGCGTAAATTAAAACTTCTACAAGAACAGAAGAAGGGTCTCTTGCAGAAAATGTTTGTTTAAGTTAATTTTTTACAACCTCCGGGATTTTTTGTTGAGCGGGCGCACTATTTTGGTGTGTCAAAAACCCAATGTCGAAGTTTCGGTATAAAACTAAAATAGATGATTGTAACAACCGTACCCGTTTGGACGGTTGTCCAAAAGTGGGCAACCGTGCTTACAAACACGCCTGTTCGTTTCTCTTACTATGTGGCACTTATGGATCTCCGTACCTGTAAGACCGCTGGTAATCGTGTATATAGTTATCTTGAGGGGATGAGATGAAAGTGAGTTAGCTAATCCATACCCGACACAGTGGCGGTCATGAAGTTACGGAAACAATGAATAGTAAAAGTTAAGGTTTGCCCAATTTGGAAACGCCCCCCCATGAATGTCAAATCGAGAGAGCGCACACATATCGTTATCTTGTGAAAAAAACCAATTTTCAAAACTTTTAAGGTGGGGGGCAATTGACTAAAATAGCTAAATGAAGGGATTTTTAGTTGTTGATGTGTCGGCTCTGGTCGATGAAAATGATGTGAAAAACTATGCTGAAAAATTAGTAACCTTACAAAACACGACTTGTTAAAACTTGTTATTGGACTTAACAAAACTTAACATGAAACATCAGAAAAAATAAGCCTGCCAAAACCTGCCTTTTAAGTGCCTGCCCAATCTGCACATTTAACCTTGCACATATAGGTGCGCGCTTTACAACATCACATCGGGGTGCGGTTGTGAGATCATCCCCACATAAGAAGGCAGGGTGTGCTTGTAAACACGCCCCAAAAGAAAAAGCCTTACTCAATCGAGTAGGGCTATTTTTGTGCTTATAAACATGTCAAAACATGACATAAAAACCTGTGAAAACCTGTTATTAAAAAATGCTATCAAAAGCTATCATTTATGTAAGCAAAAGCAAGTATTTAATGTCAACAAATGTCAACATTTTCCAACATTTAACCTTAACAATTCTTAACATTTATTCCAGCATTTTCCAGTGAGAACCTTAGCATTTCTTAGCATGTAATTGCAGTATATGAAGGCCGTTAAAGCGTTGCAACGTTGCAGAAAGTGTTGCAACCTTTTTGGGGGATGGTTGCAAAAGGTTGCATAAAAAAAGTTACAAAAAGTTACACCTAAAAAGTTACATAGTTACAGGTTAAGACTGGTTTCAAGCGCCCTCATTGTGGGGATGATTGCTAGTAATTACTAGTATTTGAAGGCTGAAAAATGTTAGGTTTTGTTAGGTTTTGAGGTCTAAAAAATGTTAGCAAATGTTAGCATTTTAAACCCAAATAATCCTAGCAATTCCTAGCATTTTCCAGTGTGTTATTACCCGTATATAGGGCAATGAATGGGGCGAAAAGTTGTGCACACAAAAATTAAAAAGGTCACAAAAAAGTTACAAACCATATCCCTAAATTAGGGTGTTGGTTGGGTCAATTTGGCATTAGTTGCTACCTCTATAAACTCCTGCATTCTGTCCAAAAAGTCAAAACGGGGTGCAGTAGTAAACAGCTATATTTGAGCATTTATGCTTGTTTTAGTTTTGCACCCTTTTTGGATTGAATCTATTTATTAAAATCGTGCTTTTTTATTTTTTTATTTTCAAAGGAATATACAAATCTTGCTCTCTTGTGTTGATGTGAATTGTATACTTCCCTTTTCTTAAAATTGTTTTATCTTCTAATTCTGAATAGAGTGTATCGGTAAAAAAGTCTATAACTGACTGTTCGAAAGTAGATAGGAATGTTTTAGGTAAATCTTCTAAAAATGGATCTAAACTGTCAGGAGCTAAATCGTTCATTTTATTAGTTTTGATTTCGATTAAATAATCACTATCACCCCAAGCATCAACATAATTAGAGTTTTCATTTTGAAATTCAAAGGCGTCTTTTATTGTTATAAAAAAACCAATTTTGTTAGTGAGTCCCTTTGCACCACTAATATTAAAGAAACACCCTTCTATAGTTACGTCCGTTGGCTCATCATCTAAGAATGGTATTCGTAAATCTCTAATATCTAATGGGTATTCTCTGATTGATAGCGTTATATCTTTACTGTAATAATCAAACATTTCTCCAGGCGTGACCTGTAAAAACTTTGAAAGTTCGTTTAACGTTTCGTATTTTAAACCGTTGGTTTTGTTGTTGGAAATATTCGAGATTGTTGTTTTACTAATTCCTGTTTTTTCTGATAAATATTCTTGCCTAATGCCACGTTCTGCAAGTAAAACAGATAATTTTGATTTAAGCATACTCACTCCTTTAATTAAACTTCACTTTAATTATATTTTATTCATTTAAACAAGTAAAGGGGAAATAAATAAAGTAAAGTTGCTTTACTCATTAAAAAAATATGCTATACTTTATTTTATTAAAGCATAGGAGGATTATGAATGGCAGAATTTACGAAAAGCCAAGTAAAAATGTTGAACCGAAAAAAGGGGGAACTACGTTTAACTTACAGAAGTATGGCGAAAGAAATTGGAATTAGTGAGATTACACTGGCAAACATCTTAAACGAAAGGGTTATTACACGTATCAGAAAACCTACGGTATTGAAGGTAAACGATTGGTTATCTGAACATGTATAGGAGGCATAGCGATGGAACAAACACCAGTAACACAGATTGTAGCCGTACCACGGTGGCTTAATCAAAAGCAGGCGGCCGAGTATGCTGGAGGTTCATTGAACACATTTAAACGGCATCTTGTGGCCACTGGGAAAGTTAAGACTTACCTGACGGACTTTGTCCCAAGATATGACAGGGAAGAGATTGACCGAGCTATTAAAGAGTGGGTTTAAGGGGATGAATATGCAGATATTAAACATCTTGATAACACTCGCCACAGTGGCCCTTATTGGTCTAGGTGGCGTTGAAGTTGGTTACTACTTAGGAAGAACAGACAGGAAATAGAAAGGAGTGGCCAAGGACATGAAAAGGGCACAAAAAAAGACATCCCCTCACAGTTTGGCGACAGTACGGGAATGACTTGAATAAAACGCCTTTTAAATTGGCCTTTGGCTTAATTTTAACATGGATAAGAACACCTTCAAAAATGAATTGATCAACGTTATCAAGGAAACAGAAACCGAGCACGATCGCTTAGCAATTTTGTCTAAGCACGTTGACCACCTTCTAACAGATATGGGGTCGGACAAAGTGGACCAGGAACGGGCTCAGAAGTTTGGAGAGCTTTCCGACACAGTGGGGCTTAAGGTTGAGCGCTTGGGTGTGCTTTCTGATTTTCTTGAGAAACTAGCCCAGGATGTGAATGAGCATGCTGAATGGTCTAAAAATGGCGTATTGATTGGAATGGGCAACCAGCTTACAAATACAGTCGAGTTTTTGAAGACAGAGCTAGGCGAACTAGACAGAGGCTTAACACAAATCGAAAAGCGGGGGAATGACAATGATTGATGTAAGACACCAGGACCAACTAACCAGAGATGAGAAAAAAGTATACATGGCTTTGCCTTTTGGTAAGGAAAAAGCTATTAAGGTCCGCAATTTATCCAAAGTAGTAGGGATACCCGAAAGGCGTGTATATGATATTTTAAACCACCTTTCTAGCCATAGCTATTTGGTTGGTAGTTTCCGTAATCAGAGGGGTGGGGTTTACCGCATTACAAATAAGGATGAATATTTTTATACTCTGAACATGCTCCGCAACAATGCTAAGAGCTATGAAAGGCGAGTTAGGGGGCTGGAACAACACAGGGAGCGTTTTGAATGAATGAAGACCAAGCTACCAAAATAAAGGAGCTTATGAAAATGGGCGCTTATATCTACATTGCCCAACCCAATACCAAATACAACAAAGAAGAGGGAGGACATAAAAACAGCTTCAATCACTGGGAAGATTTAGAAGAGTGGCTGGTATGGCATCCCCAATATGAGGGCGGAAATATCGGCATTGATTTGGATCGTTCGCCCTTTGTGGTTGTTGATGTGGACCAACACAGTGCCAACGGTTTACAGAGCTTAAAAGATTATTTAAAACGTCAGCAGGTTTCCCCTGAGGTTATCTCGGCAACATACTTAGAAAAGACTGCAGGAGGTGGTTGGCACGTTTTTTATACTGACACAGCCAATCAGTCCAAAACAAGACAAATAAACGCTGTGGACGGTTTAGACGTGTTAAATAGTGGCGGTGTTATTGTTTCGCCCTCTGTTATTGATGGAAATGATTATAAAGCGGTTACGGACTTAAACACGATACAAGAAAGGCCGAACTGGGTGGACAAGATTGGTCAAACTCAAACCAGTAAGCACCTTGGAAACAGACAAGCTAAGTACAGCATAGCCGAACGGTGGAACATGGTGGCTAATGGTTTTACCACAGGCCAACGCAATGACCAGGCTACTAGTCTGATTGGTTGGGTTCTCTCTTCTCATGTTGCCCCAGCGGTTGCCTTTAATGTGGCCATGGCAGTCAATCAACAAAGCCCAGAACCTCTCAGCTATGGCGAACTTGAAAAGGTCTATATGAGCGTGTTAAAGCGTGAAATCAAGCGGGCCAAGAATAGGGGGCGAGTAATTGGTGACTGAAAAAGAACAGCTAGAACAGGTATTTGCTGACACTGTGGCCCAAAAGGTCGACTGGGTTCAATATAACCAAGATGGGAAAGCTGTTGGGGTCAAATATGTAGAGTTAGCAGACCTTATTATAAAAGAACATCCTTTTTTGGCCGTTCCCTTTGGGGATGAGCTAACCTATTACAGTTATAACGGTGTGAACTGGGACAAAGTGACAAAAACCAGGGCAAAGGAACAGGCGGAGCGGTATGCTTTTGACTATTTGAAATCAGCAGACGTTTACAGACCCAGAAGGATGCAAGATGTGGCCAAAACAGTGCTGGTAAATGGGCAACGGGATCATAATCCCTTCACTGACCAAAAAACTGACCGTGTGGCTTTTAAGAATGGCACTTATATGTTTGATAGTGGCGAAAGGATGCCAAACAGTCCAAAAGATTATTTAATAAACGGCCACCAGATTGAGGCACAGCCAGGGAAAGCATCCCCCAATATTAATGCTTGGGGTTCATACTTGTTTGGACCGTCATGGCAGTATGTTAAAGAGGTGCTAGGGTATGCTTTTATTCCTGAACAGACCACCTTTAACACCATCACAATTCTGTTAGATGAGACGGGTGGCAGTGGCAAAAGCTACTTTGTTGAAAAGATTGTTAGGCCCTTGATTGGCCAAAATAATATCACAGCTAAAGACATTGATACCCTGACAGGTAGCAACGGTAAAAGTAACCGCTTTGGCACTTTTGACCTCATCAACAAGCTAGCAAATATCCACTTAGATATTCCTGATACACGGATTGACATGCCCGACACGCTTAAAACGTTATCGGGTGGGGATGTTGTGGAGGTTGAGGGAAAAGGGACAAACTCGGTCAGTGTGAAGCTATACGCTCTTTTGATTTTCGCTAGTAATAACAAACCTAAAATAGCAGTTAGCTCCGCCTTGTTACAGCGTATGCACCTTGTGCCTGTGGTTGCCCCTAAGGTACGAGATAACCCACAAGAAGCCAATATGAGGGCACATCTATGGGACGAGGGTGAGGCCGTTAAGGAGCTTGGTGGCTTTGCTATTGAGTGTATTGAAACCTTTAAGCAAGCGAAAGCCCAAGGCCATCTAACTGTTAATGATGAAATTGAGAAAGTTACAAAAGACTGGGCGACTGGCCAAGACTTAGTGGCCACATTCTTGTTAGAAGCCCAGAAGGAAACGCCAGAAGGTTATACGGGTGGAATATCCAAACAAGTAGCCTTTGCACGTTTTCGAGATTGGCTCTCTGATAATCATATCGAGTCAAAAATGAACAAAAAAAGTTTTGGCACAAGTTTGACACAAAAGGGCATTTTAGAGACCAGAACACGGTTACACCCAGACGGTGACACAGGAAACGCTGTGGCAAGTTGGCAAGGGTTGGACCTTGAAAAGTATACTTAGTACCGCTTTTTACAGTTTTTTGTGTCATTGACAAAGTATCAAGAACTATCAAGAGCCATCACGGTGCTAATTGAGTGCCAAAACTGAAAACCTGAAAATCCTTGATACTCTAAGGTTTATATATATTTTGTGTTAAAAGTGTCAGTGTTTATGTACTTGGTAAAAGTTGCAAAGAGTATAAATAAAAGGAAATAGATATAAATACGTATGTATATGTAGGAGAGAAGTGGCGAAAACACGGCACAAATCGACAAAAATAGGCTTTAAACCCACAGCCACAAGGGTTACAACGATTTTATTTTTGACACAAAAAAGCACACATCAACTAAAAAATAACACTCAATAAAGGGAGAACCAGAAACATGTTTATAACTATTATCCTGGCAACTTTGGTGGCCAGTGTCCTTTATCAAGACTGGCAAATTAGGAGAGCGAGAAAAGCTATTTATTTTTTCCGTTATCACCGTGATTTATATAAAAATGGTTATGACCATGCCGAACATGAAGCAGAGTTACAAAATAGTCTCCTTCTTATGGTTGGTTATGATTCCGAGCGGATGGCTTTGGGTGACTTAAGCCAAAAACCAATGAGCGAGGCCGAAAAGTCGGCAATTATTGAGGAAATGAAGAAAAAAGAAGAACAATTAAAAAAGTCTGATGAAGAACTTGAACAGTCTAGATTGTTATACGAGTCAGTAGAGTAATTTAAATTTAATTGTACAAAATCGGAAACGGTGGCAAAATAAGGGGCGTGGTGGTCAATGATATCAAGGACTATCACGCCTTTTATAAACTCCTCTACAAATTTCCTTTTTGTACGTAGCTATAGACCGCTATGGAGGTAGTTTGATGCAATTAAAAGAAGTGGAAACAAAAAAGGGAAAGGCCTGGGAGGTTGTTGGTTATCTTGGGTTACAGCCTGATGGTAAAAGGAAGAAGGTACAAAAAAGAGGCTTTGCAAGCCAACGGACGGCACGGGCTTGGTTCAATAATGAAAAAATATTGTTTGAGAACGGAAAAAGCCAGTACAATCAAAAAGCCCCCAAGAACGTGCTAACCGTTCGGGAGCTGTATGATATTTGGCTAGATGGCTATCAGAATACGGTAGAAGAAAGCACCTTGGCCAAAGTATTGAACTATTTTGATTTACACATCTTACCTTTTTGGGGGGATGAGCTTATTAATCAGATAGAGCCAATTAAATTACAGGGCTATCTTAACACAATGCAGGCCAAACTTCTAAAATATAAAAAAGTGGTTGGCTACCTCAATCAGCTTACTAAGTTAGCAGTAAAGATGGATATGATAGAGGTTGACCCGTTTACTAAGGTTGATATGCCACGGGAACGAAAGAGCCAGCCCAAAAAGAAGGCCATGGATGAGGATGAGTTTCGCAACTTTATCAGGGTGCTAGATAGTCAATATTGCCAAGTTAATCGGCAAGCATACACGCTTTTAAGATTAGTTGCCTTCACGGGGATGAGAACGGAAGAGGTTCTAGCCTTGCAGTGGCAACACGTTGCCTTTGATGGCGGTTATATCAACATAGAACAAGCGTTAGGCCGTGGCTTGCATGGTGGCACTTACATTAAGGGTACTAAGAGCGTGACTAGTACCAGAACAATTAAGATTGCTACTGATATGGCTAAGGTTCTCTCACACTGGTATAACTTGAGCCAGCACAAAGAACCGACTGACTTTGTTTTTACCAACAACGGGAAGCCTCTCCAGTCTCTAAGGCCTAATAAGTGGTTACATGATGTTAGTGATCAATACCAGGTAGCAAAGGGCGTTGCAATGCACGGCCTCCGCCATACTTGGGCAACCTTAGCACTGGAACAGGGTGCAAGCGTGAAGCAGGTACAGACATACTTGGGCCATGCTGATGCAAAAATAACTTTGAATATTTATGCAGAAATAACTAACAAAGCGAGGGAACAAACTGGCGACATTTTGAACAATATTGTTCGTATTAGTTAGTAAAGTAGCGGAAAAAGTAGCGGATAAATCTATAACCCTTGATACAGTGGGGTTTATGGGAGTCCCTTCTTCTCCATCAAAGCCTACAGTACAGATGGCGACAATTAAAAGTATCACTGTGGTACTGAGAAAATAATTGTCAGAAAACTGATGTTAGCAGCCATATGGGCTGCTTTTTTTATAGAGTGAAGTTCTAAAAAATACTGTACTTCATTTGATCTTAATGATGGAAAATCAAAACAGTTTGACGAAAATGGTACTTTTTTGGTACTTTTTTCAGAAAAGAAAATTGCTGACAAAGGAGAAGTATGAAAATATCAGGATCCAAAAAACAACGTTTTTATATAGCTAGTGCCTTTAAAAATAAAAATCTTGTCAACTCCATATCTAACGGTCTTATCAACCAGGGGTACATCCAAACATATGATTGGACAAATAATACAAAAGCAAGTTCACTACAAGAATTACGAAATATTGCGAAACTAGAATTTGAGGGGGTTCAAGAAGCTGACTTCTTAATTTTTATTTTTCCTGGCGGGAAGGGTGCAAACATCGAGTTTGGCATTGCATCGGGGTTAAAAAAAGAATCTATATTCTAGACTTAGAGAACAGTATCCAAAATTTTGATATAACTTCTACATTTTACTTTTTGCTTAATGTTCACCATTTCTCTGGAAATGTAGAAAAATTCGTTGAATTTGTTATTGAAAAAGAAACCACATGATTCTTTCTTCTACTCACTTGTTATCATAGAATTCTCTATAATTCTTGTCTCTTTTATTGTCAGAATCGCAAAAAAGTCTGGTACAAATATCGGGAGCATTGTCTTAGAAAGTTCTATCAAACGTTAGCTGTGGCAAAACGTATCGAAATCTCTTCTTCAATTACTGGCTTGGGCCTTTATCAAAAGATGGGTTATTCTTTCAAAAATGGTGAAGATATACTTGATGATGAATTGCTATATTGCCTAGAAAAGTTCAACAAAAAAGCTTACGATATAGAATCGTAAGCTTTTTTTGTGCATTCTCTCAATGATTTTTCTTCTTGAACTTTCTGAACAATGTTATTTGATAAGTTTATTTTTAGTATCAGGAGATATCAAAAATTTAAGAATTTTTATTGAGTTTATATTTTTTGTAGTGATAGAGCTTTACACATATAATCGCTAGAATAAGCATGTTTAAAATGATTACTGGTTTAATGAACCAATAATTAGGTGAACCCTTGAGTAACAAGAAGGTGATCAAAAAAAATGCCATTTTTGCTTTTAATTTTTTATTCAAGTTATCCATCAAAAGACCTTCCTACCAAAGTATAAAGATAATCTAACTCAAATATAAAAGAATATCAATATAAATTATAGAAAACTTTGTTATTAGCAGAATGATTATGGAAAGTCAAAAAAGGCAGATTTCGTATTTGAAATCTGCTTTTTTTATAATTTCACTTACTCAGTTTTCGCCAAAAACATTAGTTAAAGTAGGAAACTGTTCCCAAGAATTAGAACGGTTTTTGCTAAAAATGAGTTCAATTAATTTTACTTTTTAAACGCTATAAAAATCTCCATAACAGAATATTTGTTACCAAATGATAAGTAATGACTAATATTTTGTTATTGAGCTGTTATTCATAATTCCACTATCTGTCTGTTAATCTAAAAACTAAAAGTATGAAGAGGTATGCAAAAAACTTCTGGAGGTTTTAGTTTAAATGAATAGTGAGAAAAGATATTTTGAATTAACTGACAATGAAAAAATAGTTTTAAACTCTATAGAAGAAATTACTAACTACTTAAAAGATGATACTGATAATCCTGTTTCATTATCTTTCTACCTTTGGAAAATGGGGATTGATGATCCTCAAGCAAAGGAGAAACTTATTCAAGCAACATTCAAACTAATAATAAATTCCAAGAATCCTTTGAATTTAACAAAGGAAGACTTCTCCTATGAATTCCAAAAAATATCTGAATTATTCGAGACAAATAATACAAATATAATCATTTATGTTTTAACATGGATTGGATTAAATATTTCTCCTGTTGCTTATGCTATTGCACAAAACATTGAATGAAATATTTGTTGAAAGTTAGCATGATGTACAATACTAGCAGATTGAGGTGATAAAAAAGGGGAAGAACGATGGTAAAAATAATTCCTAAAAAATTAAAAGCTGGTGATGAAATTCGAGTGATTTCACCAAGTTTTTCAATGGAACGGATAGGTGGCTTTAATGAAAATTTAGTTGCAAAACAACGACTTGAACATTTGAATTTTAAAGTAACTTTTGGTGAACATATCAATGAGAACGATTGTTTCTTTTCAAGTGATATTGAGAATCGGGTAGCAGATTTACACGATGCATTTTTGGATTCCAATGTTAAAGCAGTCTTAACAACAGTTGGCGGGTGGAATGCTAATGAATTATTGCCTTTTATTGACTGGGAAATTATTCGTAACAATCCTAAAGTTTTTATTGGTTATTCCGACACGACTAGCCTGCATAATGCTATTTGTGCCAAAACAAACATGGTAACTTATTACGGTCCGAGTTATTCGTCGTTTAAAATGGATGAGCTGCAAACATTTCAGACAAAACAATGGCTTAAATCAGTACAAAGAAAGTCGTATTTCTTAAAAGCGAGTGAGGTTTATACTAGCGATCCATGGTTTGATAAAAGCAAACCACGGCATTTAATGCCAAATAAATGGAAAATTTATCATCATGGTTCATCTACCGGTACGATTACGGGTGGTAATATTCAAACTTACTATCTTCAAGCTGGAACGGGTTATTTTCCGCAAGTAAAAAATCCAATCCTTTTTATTGAGGAATCCGAAAACGATGGGAATAATTTTGGACTTGAATTTTCAAGAGAACTGGCGCAAATTTTACAAATGCATCCCGATATTCAAGGATTAGTAATTGGCCGTTTTCCAGTTGATAATGATATGTCGGAAGAACAATTGATTGCTATTTTAAATAAGTATCCAGCTTTACAGACTATTCCGGTTATTTATGACGTGGACTTTGGGCACACACAGCCGATTTTTACTTTTCCGCTAGGAGGACAGATTCAGATTAAAGCTGAAAATCTTGCAGAACTCCAATTAGAAATTTTAGAGGGATAAAACGTTATCTTCTCCATCAAAGCCCACGAGGCAGGCATTAACGGTCAAAAACCGCTAAAAATACTACTTTAGTACCAAGAGAAATCAAGAGGGATCAAGAATAATTTACGAAAATGGTGCTTTTTTGGTACTTTTTTCAGAAAGAAAATTGCTGACAAGTGACAGAAAAAGCTTACGACTTTAAATCGTAAGCTTTTTTGTTGAATTTTGTTTCAATACTTTTTCTTTGTGAAAAGAACAAGATGGTAGTAGTTTCTAAGAAGATAAAGAGAAGGATAGTAGTGGAATATTGATTCAAAGTATAAAGCCTTACACAGCAAAAATAGTGAATAATACACTCTTATACTTAATAAAATGACTACTGCTTTATTCCTAGAAATAAAACTGACCAAATAGGCATAAATACGACTAGTGCAACCTCTGCTCAATAAACGGGACAGTAATATATTGAAAAAAACAAGGCTTACATTATACTCAAAAGCAGATGATAATTTAATTAGTGATGGAGTGTGAATATGAAAAATATCTTTGGGGAACAATTAACCCGTCTTCGACAAAAGAAAAATCTTTCTCAACAAGATTTAGCCCAAAAATTATATGTATCTCGGCAATCCATATCAAAATGGGAAAATAATGAAGTGGAACCAAATATTGATAAATTAATATCTTTATCTAACATTTTCGATGTGGAATTAGATTATTTAATAACGGGGAAAAAGCAATCAAAAGAAATATTACTTGAAATTCATCATCTTAGTAAAAAATTTGATAAAGAAATATTGAAAGATATTAATCTATCAATCCATAGTCACGAAAGAATTGCTTTATTAGGGAGCAACGGATCTGGTAAATCAACTCTTGCTAAGATTATTGTTGGTGAAACGTCAAGTAGTAGTGGCTACCTAGTTCAACATTTTAATCCAAGAAATGATTTAAGTATTATGCCACAGGATAATATCTTACTTAACTCTTATCAAGTGGAAGAGCAAATTGCTTTATCAGCTAGTATTCAAAAAGAATATAATAAAAATTTCTTATCAGAATTACTATCAGAATATAATCTTACTGAACAAAAAAAGGTTATTATTAGTGAATTATCCGGGGGTCAAAAACGAAGACTTTCTTTATTAATTGCTCTATTAAAACCCATAAAACTTTTAATTTTAGATGAGCCTACCGTAGGAATGGATTTGGAATCAATTGATTTCTTTTGGAAAAAACTTGAACTTGTTAATACAAGTGTTTTAACTATAACTCATGATTTTAATCAAATAGATAGATACTTTGATCGTGTTCTATTACTAAAAGAAGGTGTCATTATTTCTGATGAACAGGTCAGCAACATTCATTCAAATAATCAAACCATTGAGAAATGGTATCGATTAAAAAATAAGTAGGAGCACATACATGATTAAATGGTTAGAAATTAAAAACACTTTCAGAAATAAACGCTTTATTTTATTTACTCTTCTTTTACCTTCCTTTTGGTACTTATTTATGCTCGGATTCTCTGATTCGTTTAAACTACACGGGCAATCAATCAACTATATATTGTACTTGACCGCAGCTTTAATTGGAATTTCTGGAAATTCTATAGTTACTTTTTCAAAAAAAATATCAACTACTCGTTCCTTTTATCAACTACAAAGACTAACATCTCATTATTCATTTAACCGTTGGTTAATTGATCAGCTTGTTGTTCAGATTATGTTAAATACAATTATCTGTATTGTTTTAATTGTACTAGGAGAAATATATCAAGCGATTCCTTTTACTTTTACTTTTCTAGTTCTGCTATTGTTAGTATTAATTTTAGGAATATATTTGTCTATTATTAGATTTTGGATTGGAATAAGATTAGATAGTGCAACAATATCAGCATTATCAATGCCCCTGAGTACAGGATTTTCGTTATTGATGTTTCCATGGAGCGGATATATTTCGGGAAATAATTGGTTTTTAAAAGTTACTTTTTTTATCCAAAAATTTTTCCCTGGCTATTACATTTCCGAACAGCTAGAACGAATGCAGAATAATCAGAATACACTAACAACAGTCTTACTATTTATATTAATTAATATGGCTATTTTTGTTCCTACTGTTTTTTTTCTAAAAAAAATCAAAAAAATTAATTGAAAGAAGGCGGACTATGAACTACCAAGAGAATAAGAATTTACACAACTATATCAAAAAAAATTATGAAAATGGTCAATATAGTCGTGACTATACTTATCATGGCCCTTATAGTCATAACAATAGCGAAAATGATGAGAAAATATCAGATTTCAAACGAGGATGTGAAAAATACCAACAAGACAAAAACAATGGTCATATCAAAAGTTGGTATTATGCTCCGATTATCCGAATCTTGAATAAAATATTTGTTGGGAAAATGCAAGAAGTTGTCGATTTTATTGATGGCTACCAATATGAAAAAAAGAAAAATAACTAGTTTAGGTATTAAAGAACAATAGAAAAAGCTTACAATCTAAAATCGTAAGCTTTTTTAAATGTCATTTCAATACTTTTTTCTTCTTGAAAAGAACAGAATGGTAGTAGTTCCTAAGAAGATAAAGGGAACTGCTTTTTGATATAAGTTGCTAAAGGCAAATGTGTATGCGTTTTTCGCATACTTTTCTATTTTTTTCTTGTTTTCGTTGATTTGAGTACTAATCATGCTATTAGCAGGAAGATTAAGGGGACTTTTCGAATTTAGGTTTTGAGAAGCAATTGATTGAGTCGTTTGTTCTTGAATTTTTTGGGTAATGTTATTTGGTAACTTCATCGCCAGGATGGCTTTATTAGAGTATTGAACGGTGTTCTTTTCTGCTGATGATAAATTGACATAAAGTCCACTGACAAAAATAGCTACTGACATTGAAATTCCAACTTGTCGTAAGACACTAACTACACTTTGTGCATTACTTAATTGTGCTCCCTTAAAGTCAGAGGCAGCTATAACGGTTATTGGACCAGTAATTAGTCCATATCCAATACCAACAAAGGCACCGCTAATGCAAGAGAATAAAACACTCTTTAAAGCATTGAAGTCGGCATAAAAAATATAACCGATTGCCATAAACATAAATCCACTAAAAATTAGCCAGCGTGCACCGACCTTTTTTAACAAGAGACCAGCAAATGGTGATGCAATAAAGATACTAAAGGTGATAGGAGTAATCATGTACGAAGCATTTAATGTGCTTAGATTTTCGACATTAACAAAATAATTTGGCAAGAGGACCGTTACTGCAACTAAAAATAGATTACTTAAAATAATGACTAATGATGCTCCAGAAAAATTGCGGTCTTTGAATAGTGATAATGGAACAATTGGGTTACGCGACTTAGATTCCGTAATCATAAAAATGATGAAAGATACGATTGATAAACCGATAACAGAAAGAGTAGTGATGGATGACCACCCCCAAGTTCTACCTTCAATTAGTACTGAGGTAAAAGAAGACAACATAATAATACCTAACAATGAGCCAAGAAAATCGATGCTTTGTAGATCTTCTTGGATAATGTCATCCTCATTTAGAGTAAGAGCACCTAACAAAATAATTAGCAAAGCCAAAGGAACGTTAATGAAAAAGATCCAATGCCAATTCAAGTATTCAGTAATTACGCCTCCAAAGGTTGGACCCATTGCGGAGGCTAATCCTTGTGTCACACCCAAAATGGCGATAACATTTGTACGATTTTTACCAGGTATTAATTCAATTCCCATGGACATCGACAGTGGGAAAAGTATAGCGGCACCAAAACTTTGCAAAATTCTACCAAATAGCAAAATCACAAAAGTTGCTGAGAATCCGGAAACTAATGATCCAATTCCAAATAATAAAGCCCCAAAAAAGAAAAAATATTTTTTATTAAAGAATTCAGCAACTCTCGTCAAAGGGATTGTGAAAGACGCAAAAATTATTGTGTAAGCATTTAACGCCCAAGATAAAGTGTCTAAATCCGTATGAATTGTTTTACTAATTTGAGGGAGTGCGACATTCATCACAGTAGTATCTAACATACAGATAAAAATGCCTAAAATAAATACTAGTGAAAGGGAACATTTTTTAAACATAGTAACTTCTCCATTTATATTAATTATGTTTATATTAACATCATTAATATAAATTGAAAGTAGTCGCTAATATAAAATGAGTTACAAATTCATAACAAAAAGTCGGTTCCCATTACTTTAATGGGAACCGACTTTTTATTGTTCGTTTTTTGTATAAATCAAGACAAGTTTTTTTCTAATTTTTCTGCCTCGTTTTCTAAGATTTCTAAAGAGCCGGTGTAAAACTTTATACCGTAGTCGTATGTCATTTTTTGTTCTTCAGTCATACCACTTTCTTGCCAATGCTTTAGATTATAGTTTAGCGAACTCAGTTTTTCCTTTACTTGTTTGATTTGCTTTTTTGTAAGTACATATAGTGTTTCTTTATCAAGATATTCCCCAAAATAAAAATGAATTAAATAATCTGATTTTAGTTGATCGGGTTTAGGCTCATTTTGAAGAGAACCTAAAAAGCTATCTTTTCCTTTTTGTGTGATTGAAAAAATATTTTTGTTAGGTCGATCATTTTGTAAAATGGTTTTTTTTGTCACCAAGCCATTTTGTTCGAGTTTTTTCAATGTTGGATAAATCATGCCAAAACTGCTATCAAAAAAATGGCTTAATCTATTTTCAATAAAATCCCTAATTTCATAACCAGACAAGCTTTTTTTCATCAACAAACCTAGAATAACGTCTTGACCCTTCATACGTAAAACTCCCTATATTGTTTTGAATCATATTATCATAGTATATATTATATTCTTTTATATGGCAGATTGTAAAATTAAACCGAACACCTTGCATAAAAAAACTGCAGAGACTTTAATGGTAATTGACTAAAATCAACCATAAAGGATCTGCAGCTTATGTCTTCTAGTTTATCAGCTCACGAACGTTCTGTCATTGAAACAATGATCAAACTTAATCATTCAACTCGAGAAATAGCCCGTTTCTTAAAGCGTTCTCCTGCAACTATTACCTACGAGTTAAATCGAATTAAACCATACAATGCACAACAGGCTCATCATTTAGCCCAGTGTAATCGGCACAAACACGGTCGCCATCCGACCCTGACACCTGAAATATCAGCTTTTTTGAACCATCACATTGGTATCTT
>NZ_FNWS01000004.1 GCF_900108455.1 Fructobacillus pseudoficulneus | reverse complement strand
CAAGTAGCCGAAGAGATGGGCCATTAGCTCAGTTGGTTAGAGCGCTGTGTTGATAACGCAGAGGTCCCAGGTTCGAGTCCTGGATGGCCCATGATAAAAAAGGAAGACGTTTGTCTTCCTTTTTTTGTCCTTATAAAACAGTTATACTAAAAATATGAAAGAGCATATTGAGAAAAATTTATCCGTCTTTGACCGTACCGATTTTTCGGCTGAGCAAAGCCGGGTTTTAGATGAGTTACAAGAATATATTGTCAATTCCTTGGCAGATAAGGATCACTATGTCGCCATTATTCAAGGTGCAGCAGGGACTGGCAAGTCAGTCGTTTTAACGAAATTATTCAAAACAATTCGTGATGGAAAGTCCGATAAGCAGAGCCCCTTCTTTAATTTAAAAACGGCCTTTACAGTCAACCATCCCGAGTTATTAAAGGTTTATCAGGATATGGGGGCCAAGTACTCGAATATCTATAAGAAGGACTATCAACGTCCGACATCAATCATTAATTCTTTGGACAAAACTGGAGAAAATCTTGATGTGCTCTTTATTGATGAAGGGCACTTGTTATTGACGAAACCAGAACCATACATTAAGTTTACACAGGATAATCAGTTGACTGAATTGATTCGCCAAGCCAAAGTCGTAGTCGTTGTCTTTGACTTTGCCCAGGTTATTCAAAGTAAGATGTATTGGGACCAGGAATTGTTGGACGAAATTGTTAAAGATGTCCCACATAAGTTCTTTCATTTGGACTTTCAATACCGGATGGATGCGCCAGTTGCTGTAAAGGAATGGATTGACGCATTTGCTGAAGGTAAATTATTACCTTTGCCAAGTGAAGCGGAACAGCAGGGTTATGATTTGGAAATTTTTGCCCGTGCCGATGATTTATTCACAAAACTGAAGCAAGTCGACAGAGAAATCGGGATGGCGCGGGTCGTTTCAACGACTGGCTTTGATCACGATGAGTCCGGCAGGCATCACGTGGTGATGGATGGCTTTGACCAGCCTTGGGATGAGTATGACCCGCAGGAATTGACCTGGGCCAAACGGCCGGAGTCGATTAATGAAGTTGGTTCAATTTATACTGTTCAAGGCTTTGACTTAAATTTGGTCGGTCTTTTGTTGAGTCCGGCTTTTGAATACGATGCTGACCATGACCGGATTTGGGTGATCTCATAGAAAGTCATCCACCGAGAAATTTATAAAAAATCACCGCATTTGCAGGGCACTAAAGCGATTGCCCAGGCCAAACAAGACTTTATGCTGAATGCCCTAAATATTCTAGCTAAAAGAGGCCGTCATGGTTTGTACATTGCCGCGGCAGACCCGGCGCTGCGGAAACGATTATTAGAATTAAGCAAATAAAAAAACAGTCTTCGGACTGTTTTTTTTGTTTAATCAAATGACCATTCATCAAAGTTGTTGATTTCGTGAGAGGGTTTGTCACTTAGCTTAGCGATTTCCTCTGGCTTTGAGACGCCGGTATAAACCAAAAGAGTGTCTAAGTTATTTTTGATACCTGCTAGAATATCAGTATTATAGTTATCACCAACCATAATTGGCTTTTGTGGTTGGTTTAATCGAGCCAAAGCGCCCTCCATGATCGGTGCTTCGGGCTTAGCGATAATGGTCGGCTCAACACCAGTCGCGGTGACAACAGCTGCAACTAGTGAGCCAGCTCCCGGTAGCATGCCTTTTTCGCTTGGCAAATTTGTATCGGCATTGGTTGCGATAAATTTAGCACCACGGCTAATGGCAAAGGTTGCCTCTTGCAACTTTTGATAGTTAAATTCACGGTCGAGACCCATGACAACGTAACTTGCCTGATCAGCTGGTCCAACAGGAATTTCAGCTTTTGCAAAAGCATCCTTTAAACCAACTTCACCAATGAGGTAAACCGATTGGTTGTTGGTCCGTAAGCCCTTAACATAGTCCGCCGTTGCCAGTGCTGAAGTATAGACTTGGTCTGGTCGGGTTGGGATACCGTGTTGCTTGGTTAAGTTGTCAGCAACAGTTTCGGGCGTTTTTGTCGAATTATTGGTAACAAATAAGTAAGGAATTTCTGCTTGATTTAGTCGGTTAATAAACCGTTTAGCGGCCGGGATTGGTTGGCTACCGTGGTAAATTGTACCATCAAGGTCGATGAGATAGGCGTCATATTTCGGCATCAGAACGCTCCTTTGCTTCTTTCAGATTAGTTATATTGTCACGTATTTATGTTGAATTAGCAAGAAAAAGAGAATAGAATAAAAATCTGGTCTAGATGTAAATTTAGCTGAAAACCCTTAAAAATAAAGGTATAATAACACTATTATGAAAAATGTTTTTAAAAATTTGCCGAGCTTTGTGAAGCAAATCTTCACAAAAAGTTGCCAGGCAATCAATACACGGCTGGGCTTCTACGTCCTAGTCGTTATTTTAATGGTTCTTAAGACCTTATTTGCGTATGGAATGGACTTTAGTTGGTTACACGTTTCAAGCCCTTACCAGGTCTTTTTGATGTTGATTAATCCAATTGGCTTTAACATGCTTGTGTTAGCACTGCCGTTGTTCTTCAAAAATAAACATCTTTTTTATGGTGGCATGATGGCCCTTTCGGCCGGACTCACGACATTCCTGTATATTAGTATTGTTTACTTCCGTGAATTCACGGACTACATGAGTGTCAACGTTATCCTGAATTACTCTTCTGTCAATCAGGGAGGAAAAGCAGCCGGTGCCATTAGTTTTAACGGCCATGACTTCTTATACTGGATTGACTTAGTAATCCTCTTGGTTTTGTTGTTGACGAGGCGGATTAAGCAGGATGCGCGACCAATTCGGACTGGTAAGATTTTCACTTTAATGGCCGCCGGTTGGCTCGTGATCATTGCCAATTTAGCTTTGGCAGATATCGACCGACCACAATTGCTCACACGGCAATTTGACCGGGAATACCTGGTTAAGTATCTTGGAATCGGCCCATTTACAGCCTTAGATGGCTATAATACCTTTACGACCAGTCAAGTTCGTAAAAAGGCCAAGCCGGAAGAACTCGATAAGGTCAAGAAGTACGTTCAAGAAAACTATGCGGGTATGAATCCAACCTATGCTGGTAAGGCAAAGGGTAAGAATGTCATCGTCATTCATTTGGAATCATTCCAACAATTTGCTATCGATAAAAAGATCAATGGACAAGAAGTGACACCGTTCTTGAACTCGCTGTACCACAGCTCAGATTCAATCTCATTTGATAATTTCTTCCACCAGGTTGGTCAAGGAAAGACTTCTGATGCGGAAAACTTGATGGAAACCTCAACCTATGGTTTGCCACAGGGATCGCTCTTTGCCAAGCTTGGGAATGATCAAACCTTCCAAGCAATGCCGGCCATCTTGAACCAGCGGGAAGGGTATTCATCGGCGGTCTTCCACGGTAACACTGGTTCCTTCTGGAACCGGACAAATGTTTATAAGAACATGGGTTACCAAAATTGGATTTCTGGGGAATACTTCGATACTGCAGGGAAAAAGTCAACGGCTTGGGGTCTTAAGGATAAGTTGCTCTTTAAGGATTCTGTTCCGTATTTGGAACACTTGCAGCAGCCGTTTTACGCCAAATATATTACGGTCTCAAACCACATCCCATATGAAATTGACAAGGATGATCAGGACCCTAATTTCCAAACAACTAATTCTGGATCGAAGTATATTGATAATTACTTTGTTACTAACCATTACCTTGACCAGGCCGTTAAGGAATTCTTTGACTACTTGAAGAATTCTGGCCTGTACGACAATACAATGGTTGTCCTTTATGGGGACCACTTTGGCATTAATAATTCTGATAGCAAGTATTTGGCCCCAATCTTGGGTAAGGATCCAGATAATTGGACGGACCTCGACAATGAAAATCTGCAACGAACACCATTGATTATTCACGTACCAGGATTGAAGAATGGTGGCATTAACCATACTTATGGTGGGGAAGTGGATGTTGCGCCGACGATTGAACATTTGCTTGGTATTTCGAGTGAACGTTATATCCAATTCGGTCAGGACTTGCTGTCAACCAGCCGAAGCCAATTGGTGGTCATGCGTAATAAGGATTGGATAACGCCGGAATACGCTTCAATTTCCGGAACAATTTGGGATACGAAGTCCGGCCAAAAGATCACAGACCCTACTCCTGAACAACAAAAGTTGTTCAATAAGTATCAGGCAGAAGCAAATGAAAAGTTAGCAATGTCTGATTCATTGAACCAAAAGAACTTGCTGCGCTTCTACCATCCATTAGGATTTAAAGCAGTGGACGCAGCGGCCTATGATTATTCAAAGACGAAGACCTTGAATCGTTTGAAGAAGGCTAGTGAAAATAAGGATAGTACATCGTTGATTAGCCAAAATGGTGGACAAAGTACAGTTAGTGAGTATATTACTGACGCACCGGAAATCAACGACGATCCTTCATCGACAGCGACGGATTATGATGGGGCTGCCAAAGCCTTTCTTAATTAAGTCGTCAACAAAATCAGGAAGAAATTCCTGATTTTTTATTAGGAAAATGCCAAAAGAAATGATTTATCAAAAAAATATCACAATGGGTGCGGAATTTGCTGATTATTCTATTAAAGAATATTTGCAAAAAATATACCTTCCCAAACATTTAAAGGGATATCTCCGGCAGGAACGTCAATTTAAACTGAATGGCGTTGTCAGCTCTACGGCAGCGGTTTTAAAAGCGGGTGACAGTCTAACGCTGAGTTTTGAACAAAGCGCATTTGGCGAGGCTCAGGGCCCCTATCCAGCCAATCCTGGCAAACGAGTCGAGCTAGTCTATGAAGACGATGACCTAGTGGTAGCGGTCAAGCCAGCTGGAATGAAGATGCACCCACACTCGCCGACCGAGCATGATACGCTGTTAAATTACTTAACAGCAGACTTTAACCAGCGCGGTTGTCAATCGGCCGGGCAGCTCGCGCAGGCCTTCATGGTCCACCGGTTGGATCGGGCGACGTCGGGTCTGGTGATTGTGGCGAAAAATCCGATTGTGGTACCAATCCTAAACCGTTTGATTAAAGAAAAAAGAATCCAGCGACGCTACTTTGCCAAAGTCGTTGGCGAGTTTGAAGAAGCGGCAGGAGTTTTTGATCAAGCAATCGGGGCCCATCCAACTGATGAACGCTTGCGCTGGGTCAGTCAAGACGGGAAAGCGGCGCGAACGAGTTATTGGCTGCGCGCTGAAGAAGTGCATGACGGTCAGAAGCAGTCGTTAGTCGAACTGCAATTAGAAACGGGCCGGATGCACCAAATTCGTGTGCACCTCGCCGCGGCCGGTCATCCAATCCTTGGAGACGAGTGGTACGGTGGGTTGCCCGTTAACCGGTTATACCTACACTCAGAATGGTTGCTGTTGGTTCTTCCGTTTACGCAAGAAAAGATAAAGGTAGAATTACCGCCAAATTGGTAAACAAAAAAAGGATTGCTCATTTGAGCAATCCTTTTTTATGCGAATTTTATTCTTCAATTGGCTTTGGTGCGAGATACTTCATAACCAAACCAGCTAATGCTCCGGCAATGATTTCGACAATTAAGAAGAACCAAAGGTGAACAGAAGTTGATGAAAGGTTGAAGAACGCAGGGGCCAAGGCACGGGCTGGGTTAACCAATCCGGCAGTCAATGGGTAAGCAACGTAAGAAACAACCGCAAAAGTCATTCCCATAATTGCTGGGGCTTGCTTAGCATGCTTCTTCAATGCCAAGAGCGTAATCAAAACAAAGAGGAAAGTGAAGAAGAATTCAACTGCCAAACCAACTTGCAAAGAAGTAACCGTTGCAGATGGTTCAAGCGTTGTTAATACTTGAGAAGCCTTCACTGATGAGCTTGATGATGAAGAAGATGATGCCTGTGAGTTAATCACTGGGACCAAGGTGATAACGGCAAGTCCAAGACCAGCCAAAGCACCAAGGAGTTGTGACAAGATGTAAGCACCAAATTCTTTCCAAGTGATGTCCTTGTTGATTGCAGCACCAAGAGAGACGGCCGGGTTGAAGTGACCACCATGTGCCATTGGGCCAAAGATGAACATCAAGACAGCCAATGTCAGACCAAAGAGTCCCATGGCGTCAAACAGGTTACCTGTTTGGAATGTCTGAGTGTAAATCAAGGCCGTTGTCGTGAAAATCAACAAGAGGGCGGTTCCGAAGAATTCTGCAAAATATTTGCGCATAAAAAAAGCTCCTTTTTATTCTGTACAACTGCTAATTATACATTTTTAAAATAAAAGGAACTTTAAATTAAGAGAGATTTAACTTATTTTTATCTTTATCTTTATTTGTGCAAAGACAAAGCATTCACGGCAACCACGACTGTTGAAAGTGACATGACGATGGCACCAATTAATGGGTTGAGCATGATTCCAGCAAAGGAGAAGAGGCCAGCGGCGGTTGGAATGGCTAAGATATTATAGCCAGCTCCCCACCAAAGGTTTTCGACTTCCTTGCGGTTGGCGTTGTGGGCCAGGTTAATCAGATCGATAATTTTTGGTAGTGACTTAGAAATCAAAACCGCATCCGCCGAAGCTTGCGCCACATCGGTCCCTGCCCCAATTGCCACGGAAAGGTCTGCTTGAGCTAAGGCTGGTGAATCATTAATTCCATCACCAATCATCATGGTCTTGCCCTTTTGCTGATACTGCTTGACCAAATTAATCTTATCTTGTGGTGATACTTCGGCTTGAACGACGTCGATGCCGAGTTGTTCGGCCACTTTTTTGGCTGTTTTTTTGGCATCACCAGTGACTAAGACGGGTGTAATGTTATGGGCCTTTAATTGACTGACAAAGTCTTTAGCTGTTTCCTTAATGCTATCCCCAAGGGAGACAGCCGCTAGGACGCTGTTTCCATCAGTCAAATAAGAAATGGAACCGTCAGCGTTTAGTGGCTCAAAGCTAATTTGTTGCTGAGTGAGATAACGAGCTGAAACTAATGAGTATTTCTGACCACTAATTGTTCCAGAGATTCCGGCTCCGGCGATGGTTTGGACATCTTTACCGGCGCTAACAGTAATGTTTTCACTTTCAGCCTTTTGAACAATGGCTTCAGCCAATGGGTGAGAAGATTGTTGTTCAAGGGCAGCCATAATGGCTAAGGCATCCTTTTCAGCGATACCGTTAGTCACTAACTTTTGGACTTGGAAATGACCGTTGGTCAAAGTTCCGGTCTTGTCCATCAAAGCGTAATCAAGGTGCTTAGCGGAAAGAATGGCACCGTGCTTTTTGATCAAAATGCCATCCTTAGCGGCGATGGACTTTGTTTGTTGGATAACCAACGGAATTGCCAGGCCTAAAGCATGGGGGCAAGCAATAATTAAGGTAGTGACCGCAATGTTAAAGGCGGTCGTTAGGCCACTAATACTTGTCCAAATGATGAGAGCCAAGATGGCGGCGGTTAAACAAACCCAAAAGAGCCAGCCGGCAACTTTATTGGCCAGTGATTCGGCCTTTGAAGAACTCGCCTCGGTTTCATTTAAAGTCTGCTTGAGGTGACCGATAAAGGAATCGGCGCCAACCGCAGATACCTTGACGACCAGGGTTCCCTCGCCGTTGATGGTTCCACCGATGACAGTGGCGTTTTCAGCTTTCTTGACTGGCTTTGATTCACCGGTCATTAACGATTCATCGACTTGGCTGTTACCAGACAAAACGGTTCCATCGGCTGGGAATGATTCCCCTGCACGAACTTGCACTTCGGCGCCAGCCTTGAGCGAAGAAACGGGCATATCCATGTAGGAATCGCCGTGCTTCACGTGAGCAGTTGCCGGCGTCAACTTTGATAACTCGGAAGTGGCGTTACCAGCCTTCATCGTTGCCTGCATTTCAATCAAGTGACCGAGCAACATAATGACAACCAAGGTGGCAAATTCAAAGAAGTAGTCCATGGCATCGACCTTAAAGAAGGTCTTGGCGATAAAGGCATAGACGGAAACCCAGTAGGTCACCAGCAGCCCCATCGAAATCAGGGACATCATCGCTGGTTTTTTATTTTTAATTTCAATTTTAGCGCTGGAAAAGAATGGCTGGGTACCGACCACGTACATAGCGGTGGCCAAAATTAGAGTGACCCAGTTGGATCCAGGAAAAGTTAAGGTGAAGGGAAGGTCAACGCCCATGAAGGGGGCAACAAAGACGAGTGGAATTAGCAGGATTAATGACCACCAGAACCGTTGCTTCATGTTGCTATGATTCATTGGCATCCCACCCATGCCGGCCATGCTATGATCCATGTGCATATCACCCATATCGTGATTCATGTCCATGTGGGCCATCTCATTGCCTGAGTGGTCCATTTTCATGTCGCCCATGTCATGACCCATTTGCTGGTGATCCATGTGATGATTCATTTTTTCATGGTTCATCTGCATCGACTGGTCAGGTTGTGTGGAATGCTTGTCCTGATGGTCCATGTTCATTTGATGGTTTTCATGATGATCCATCTGCATGTGGTGGTTCTCTGATTTATCCATGTGGTCGTGGTTCATGCCAGCCATGTCCATGTCATCATGATGGTGATTCATGTGCATCTGAGCCATGCCATCATTTTGACGGTTTTGCTTTTTTTCGTCTGCCATATGAATTTTTCTTTCTAAAACTAATTTTTTCCTTTACTGGTCTAACTTAAAACAAAATATCAAAATATGCAAGGTATATGTCAAGAATCGGGCATAAAAAGATAAAGATGTCCCTTTAATAGCGAAAAAATCTGACAAGTTGAAAAAATTAAGAACAAAAACCAAATAAATGTAAGGGTGATTTTTTAGAATTGGTATAGTTTTTTTATGATAATAATAATGGTGATTTTATTGAGAAAATAGAGGGGAAAATCAACTTTATTTTGAAATAAATACCGGTAAAAATGCAGTCTAACAGCTTTTTTGTTAAAATTAATAGCGCTAATCAACACGATTAAAAAGAAACTACATATAAAAGAGGAAAATTATGTCAAAAGAAAAAGGTCAGGTGGCAACACCTGATGAGAAAGCAGAAGAAAGCGCCTTTTGGTCCTTGGGGATTACAACGCTTATCTTAGCCTTGGTTATTGGTTTGGCGGCTGTTTTGCTGTCACTCTTTTTAGACGTGGTCGAAGTGTTCTTTTTGAATTTTCATGAATCCTTTCGCCACTACAGTCCAAATGCGGCCAGCCCAATCCGCCGCTTGGTCTCATCGATTGTCGGAGCGGCCATTGCCGGTTTAGTTTGGTGGGCCATTCGTGCTCGTGGTAAGAAGATTGTTGGAATTAACGGCGCCCTCAAGGGGGAACAAATGCCACCAATCAAGACGGCATTGAATGTTTTGACCCAGATGTTTTTTGTTGGAACCGGTGGTTCAGTCGGCCGAGAATTAGCACCACGGCAGGCCGGGGTGATGTTGGCGCAAGTTTATCAGCAGAAAACCAGTAAGTGGGCCTGGTTGCACCTAAGCGCAGAAGACCAAAAGTTGCTGCTAGCGGCATCGGCTGGGGCCGGATTTGCCGGGGTGTATATTGCACCAATTACGGGGATGCTCTTTGCGGTGGAGTTACTGTTGAAGAAGGCTTCGGTCAAAACCATTTCGGTTTCCTTGATCATGTCGACCATTGCGGCATTGTTGGGGTCGTTGGTGAAGGGCTTTGATCCATATTATGCCTTGCTCCAAGACGGCCACTTTTCATTAATTCTATTAGTGGCTGCCTTGATTATTGGGCCGATTGCCGGAATCTTTGGTGCCTGGGCTAAGCAAGCTTTCGGTTGGGCTCAACAGTATCAAGCCAAGGGGCGGTGGTTGTGGTTAACGATGCCCTTGGTCGGGTTAGCCACTGGGTTGACTGCTTGGATTTTCCCTTACGTGATGGGCAATGGTCGGGCGACTGCTCAGTACGCCCTTTTACAAACTAACAATCATTTGTTGTACTTCTTTATCGCTCTGGGTTTGGCGAAGTTTGCCATGACCTTTCTGAGTCTTTATGGTGGTGGGACCGGTGGAACGCTAACGCCTTCGATTGCCTTGGGGGCAGTTGTTGGACTAGTCATGTCGGTCTTCTTGCAACCATTTTTGCCCGGGATTGCACCTTGGCAATTCGCTTTGATTGGGGCGGTGGCACTATTAGCCGCTTCACAACAGGCACCGTTAATGGCTATGTTCATGGTCTTTGAAATTAGCCATTTGGATTATTCGGCCTTAATTATCTTCGCCCTCGCCGTGGCATTGTCCTCAGCGACAGCTAAAATTTATTTGAACTGGTTTGACCGGCAACACAGTCAGACAGCGATGAACTAGATAAAAAGCAGCAGGTTTTCATAAACCTGCTGCTTTTTTTATTACAGATAATACATAGGAAAATAGCGGTTTTTTGACCAATGTTCGTCTTTTATGAATCAGAACGAAATTATATGAGAATTTTATTATTAAATAGCGAACACAAATTGTGTCAGTTTTGTTATCATGTGTTTAAAGCGAACTGCATTTTTATAAAGCGGATCTATTTCCATAAAAGACGAACAATTGGAGGAAAACGCATGACAGCGCGCGTAGCAGTGGTGATGGGATCAACCAGTGATTGGCCAACAATGAAGTTAGCCTTTGACCTGTTGGAAGAGTTGGGAATACAGGCAGAAAAGCATGTGATTTCCGCTCACCGGATGCCGGTTCAACTACAAGAATTTGGCCAAAACGCCCGAGAAAATGGCCTAGAAATTATCATTGCCGGAGCTGGTGGCGCAGCGCATTTGCCAGGAATGTTAGCGGCCAGCACAACGATTCCGGTGATTGGTGTACCGGTCAAGTCAAGTAACTTAAATGGCTTAGACTCGTTGCTTAGTATCGTGCAGATGCCAGGTGGTGTCCCAGTCGGCACCATGGCAATCGGAAATTCCGGTGCCAAGAACGCCGCCCTTTATGCCGCCTCAATCTTGTCCTTGCACGATGCAGCGGTTGCGGCCAATTTAGCCGACTTCCGTGCAGCTCAAACTGCTAGCTCGATTGAAAGCGAGGAGGACCTCAAATGACCGAAGCAAACCGTTACCTCCAACCAGGGTCGACCATCGGGATTATCGGTGGTGGTCAGCTCGGCCAAATGATGGCGCTGTCCGCAAAAGAAATGGGCTATAAGGTCGTGGTCTTAGACCCCACTCCTGACTGTCCGACTGCTCAAGTTTGCGATGAGCAAATTGTGGCCGAATATGACGACCAAGAGGCGCTCCAAGCCTTGGCAGACAAAGCGGATGTCTTGACTTATGAATTTGAAAACGTCAGCCAAGAGGCCTTGCGTAAGCTAACGCATGTCTACGTACCACAGGGCGTGCGTTTGCTGGAAATCACCAGTAATCGTTTAGCCGAAAAAACCTTTATTCGCGATGAAGCTCAGGTTCCCGTTGCCAAATTTGCCCGGGTAGAAAACCCAGCAGACTTGGACCAAGCCGTTGCCACAGTTGGCCTACCAGCCATCTTAAAAACCGTTAGTGGTGGTTACGATGGTCACGGTCAATTTGACTTAAACACGGCTGCTGATGTCACGAACTTGAAGGCCAACTGGCCGGGCGGCATCTTAATCTTAGAAGAAAAGATTGCCTTTACAAAAGAAATTAGTATTATGGTCAGCCAAACCCGTCAGGGACAGTTGATAACTTGGCCAATTTCGGAAAATGTCCACCAAAATCATATTTTGAAAACCTGCATGATTCCAGCAGATGTCAGTTCAGACTTGAACGACCGGGTTCACGCCATTGCTAAAACGATTGCGGAAAAGTTGGATTTGCGCGGCGTATTGGGAATTGAGCTCTTTGTTAACCAAGAAACTGATCAGGTTTGGGTTAATGAGTTGGCACCACGCCCTCATAACTCTGGGCACTATACGATTGAAGCATGTAATGTTTCTCAATTTGAGGGGCATATTCGCAGCATCGTTGGCCTACCAATCCCAACCATTACCTTGCACGGCCCAGCGATGATGGTTAACCTCTTGGGCGACGAGTTGCTTCAGGCCCGCCAAGCCTTCCCAGACTATCCAGAGTGGCACTTCCACGACTATGGCAAGGCTGCTGTTAAGCCAGGCCGAAAGATGGGCCACCTAACGGTGGTTGGCGCAACAGGAATCGACGATTTAAGCAAGTATTTCCAAACAATTTAAGCAGGAGAGTACGGAAAAATGACAGACAACGCAGTTGAATTCAACGGACAGACCATCACGAAGGGTGACTTGCTCTATGAAGGGAAGGCTAAGCAGGTCTTTGCTACGAGCGACCCAGCCATCCTTTGGATGCACTACATGGACCAGGTCACTGCTTTAAACGGTAAGGTCAAGGAAGAATATGCTGGTAAGGGACAGTTGAATAGTAATATTTCCAACCGTTTGTTCACTTACCTCGCTTCAAAAGGGGTGACACATCACTGGTTGGGCTCGGTTTCAGCTACGGACGAATTAGTTAAGAAGGTCGACATTATCCCGTTGGAAGTTGTCACACGGAACTACACGGCTGGTCACTTCGTGTCACGCTTTGGTGTTGAACCAATGCAAAAATTGACGCCCCGCGTTCAAGAACTTTACTACAAGTCAGACGAATTAGACGATCCATTCATGAATCAGTCACAGGCGATTTCACTTGGCTTTGCGAGCGAAGCGGATTTGAAAACCATCTTTGCTTTGGCTGATGAAGTCAACGAATTGTTGGTGGCTTTGTTTGAACAAATTGATATCACTTTGATCGACTACAAGTTGGAATTTGGTCGTTTGGCCGATGGACAAATCATCTTAGCTGATGAATTATCACCAGACAACATGCGTTTGGTTGACCAAAAAACTGGTAAATCTTTGGATAAAGATGTTTTCCGCCAAAAGCAAGGCGACTTGCGGGTTGGCTACCAAGACGTTTTGGAACGCCTTGAAGATGTGCTGAAGTAAAAGGAGTACAGCAAAATGTATTTGGCAAAAATCTACGTAACCTACAAGCCTTCAATCTTGGACCCGCAGGGTGTGGTCATCAAGTCAGCTTTGGAACGACTTGAATACCCAGGAATTGAAGATGTCAGTCAAGGAAAGTATTTCCAAGTGAAATTGACTGGTGCTGATCAGGCAACTGTTGCTAAGGAAGTTGAATCCTTAGTGGAAGCTTTGCTGATCAACCACAACACGGAAACCTATACTTACGATTTGGAAGAAATTTAAAAAGGAGAACACCCATGAAAGCTGCCGTTATTACTTTCCCAGGCTCAAACTGTGATATGGATATGTACCATGCGCTGGAATCTTTTGATGTGGCCGTTGATTTATTAGACGACCAGGCCAGCGATTTATCAGCCTACGACGCCATTTTTATTCCGGGTGGCTTTTCATATGGTGATTACCTCCGTTCTGGTGCCGTGGCAAAGTTCTCACCTGCGATGGATGCCGTTAAGGTCGCTGCTGACAATGGTCAGTTGGTGATTGGTATTTGCAACGGCTTCCAAATTTTGACGGAAGCAGGTCTGTTGCCAGGCCAATTGCTAGTGAACGAGCAACCCGGCTTTATCTGCGATGAAGTTAACTTGGTTGTCGAAAATGAAGATAGTAACTTCACGAATGTCTTGAAAAAGGGTGACGTCATCAAGGTACCAATCGCTCATGGCGAAGGGAACTACGTCACAGACGAAGCCACTTTGCAAGAATTGGAAGATAACCACCAGGTGATCTTCCGCTACCAGGAAAATGTGAATGGTTCAATGAACCGGATTGCCGGCATCACCAACAAGGCCGGTAATGTTTATGGCATGATGCCTCACCCAGAACGGGCCGTTGACGCCTTGACTGGCAATGACAGTGGCCGGGCCTTCTTTGAAAGTCTCTTAGCTGCCGTTGATCACAAAGCCCGCGCTTAAAGTTAAAACATCCGTTTTAAAGGAGAATTTGGATGAGTACCCAACAAACTAACCCAATGGCCAACGAGCCAAGTCCAGATATGATTGCTGAAAAGCGCATCTATGCGGATTGGGGTCTGACAGACCACGAATATGATTTGATTGTCGACCACCTCGGTCGCCGACCAAATTATACAGAGGCTGGTATTTTTTCTGGAATGTGGTCAGAACACTGCTCTTACAAGAAGTCAAAGCCAGCCTTGCGGAAGTTCTGGTCAAAAAATGACCGTGTTTTGCAAGGACCCGGTGAAGGGGCTGGAATTTTGGACATTGGGGATGGCCAAGCGGTCGTCTTTAAGGCCGAAAGTCACAACCACCCATCTTTCGTTGAACCATATGAAGGGGCTGCAACTGGAGTTGGTGGCATTTTGCGCGACATTTTCTCAATGGGTGCTCAGCCAATTGCCGTTTTGGATTCATTGCGCTTTGGTCAATTGGACAATGCCAAGACCCGGCAAATTGTTGACGGCGTAATTGCTGGAATCGCTGGTTACGGTAATGCGATTGGGATTCCCAATTTGGGTGGTGAAATTGCCTTTGATGAATCATACGCTGGTAACCCACTGGTCAACGTGATGTCCGTTGGGTTGGTGAACCAGGACGAAATGCAGGTCGGTCAAGCCAAGGGTTCAGGAAACACCATCATTTACGTTGGGGCTAAGACTGGCCGTGACGGGATTAACGGGGCTAGCTTTGCCTCAGCCGAATTCTCATCAACGGAAGAATCAGACCGTTCAGCCGTCCAGGTTGGTGATCCATTCTTGGAAAAGTTGGTGATGGATGCCACGATTGAGGCCATCCGCAAATACGGGCAAAGCATTATCGGAATCCAAGACATGGGGGCCGCTGGTTTGCTGTCTTCTAGTTCTGAAATGGCCTCAAAGGCGGGCACTGGAATCGAATTGAACCTTGATTTGGTACCACAACGTGAAGCTGCTTTGACACCCTATGAATTGATGTTGTCAGAATCTCAGGAACGGATGTTGATGGTTGTCCAAAAGGGTGAAGAACAACCAGTGATTGATCTGTTCAAGAAAGCTGGTTTGGACGCGGTTGAAGTTGGAACTGTGACCGACGATGAGCGCTACCGCTTGAACTTCCACGGAGAAACGGTGGCCGATGTTGATATCGACTTTTTGACGCATGCGCCAGAACCTAAGTTGGCCCAGGAAGAACCCGCTCGGTTGAAGACGGCCACGAAGGACCAGTACCAACCAAACGTGGCCGATGCCAAGCAGGTCTTGTTAGATTTGTTGGCCCAACCAACGATTGCTTCAAAGGCAAGTCTCTTCCGTCACTTTGACTCACAGGTGCGCGCCGATACGGTCGTTAAGCCTGGTGGGGATGCCGGTGTGACACGGATTCGTGGCACAAAGAAGGCCTTGGCCATGACCACCGATGTCAACAGTCGCTTTGCTTACTTGAATCCTTTTGTTGGGGGACAAATGGCCGTGGCCGAAGCCGCCCGTAATTTGGTGGCGACCGGGGCATTGCCAATTGGAATGACCGATTGTTTGAACTTTGGTTCACCTGATAATCCAGAAGTTTATTATGAACTCCACCAGTCGGTGGAAGGTATTACCGATATGGCGAAGCGCTTGAACACACCGGTCATTTCTGGAAACGTTAGTTTGTACAACGAAACCGACAACAAGGCCATTTTGCCAACGGCCATGGTCGGCATGGTTGGTTTGATTGCTGATAACCAAAACATTACCCGGGCTGAATTCCAGTCTGCTGGTGATCAAATTTATTTGGTTGGGGCAACGGCTGACAGCTTTAACGGAAGTGAAATTCAAAAGATGCAAACCGGTGAGATCGCCGGTCAGCTCTTTGACTTTGATGCGGCAGCCGAATTGGCAAACCAAAACTTTGTTTTGGCCGCAATCGAAGCGGGCAATGTTCATAGCGCCCATGATTTGAGCGAAGGTGGCTTGGCTGTTGCCTTAGCAGAGGCAACCTTTGCCCATGATTTGGGTGCTGAAGTGACCTTTGCTGGTAGCCAAGCCCAATTATTTGCGGAAACATCCGGTCGGTTTATTTTGACAGTACCGGCTGATAAAGTCGCAGCATTTGAACAACAAATGACCGAAACGTCCGCAATCGTGAACAAATTAGGCCAAGTAACGGCAGCTGGCGAAATTTCAATTCAGACCAATGATGGTCAATTGACGGTGGCCACAGAAACTGCCAAGGCAAGCTATCAAAATGCCATTCCGCAATTGATGGCTGAATAAGGAGTCGCACTGATGGATCAATATGTGAATGAAGTGACGGGGCAAGCCGCCTACTCATCATTAAATGAAGAATGTGGTATTTTTGGCGTTTGGGGTCGTGCCGACGCTGCTAATTTGACCTACTATGGCTTGCACGCTTTGCAACACCGTGGTCAAGAAGGGGCCGGGATCGTCGCCAACAACCAGGGCCACTTGTGGCAGGAACGCGGCATTGGCTTGGTGGCCGATGTCTTTGGTGACCCCCGCCGCTTGGAAGCCTTAAAGGGTGAGACCGCAATTGGCCACTTGCGCTATGCTACTGCTGGTGCCCATGGGATTGAAAATATTCAACCCTTGATGGCCAACTTCCATGATATGCAGTTGGCTTTGGCCCACAATGGGAATTTGACCAACGCGCAAACTTTGCGCAATCACTTGGAAGAAGAGGGGGCGATTTTCCAGTCGTCATCTGATTCCGAAATTATTTTGCACTTAATTCGCCGGTCAAAAGCCGACACATTTGATGAAAAAATTCAAGATGCCTTGAACCAGTTGCGTGGCGGGTTCGCTTTCTTGTTGCTGACGCCGCACGCCTTGTACGCCATGCTTGATCCCCACGGATTCCGTCCTTTTGTGATTGGGCAAATGCCGGATACCGGGTCATACGTGGTGACGTCAGAAACCGCTGCTTTGCACGTGGTGGGCGCCAAGTATGTCCGCGATGTTCAACCGGGTGAGCTGATTCGAATTGACCAAGACGGCATGAAGATTAGCCACTACACGGACAAGACGACTTTGAACGTCGACGTCATGGAATATGTTTACTTTGCCCGGCCAGATTCTGATATCCACGGGATTAATGTGCACCAGGCTCGTAAGCGGATGGGAGCAGCTTTGGCCAAGGAACAACCGGTGCCAAATGCGGACATCGTTGTTGGGGTGCCAAACTCAAGTTTGTCTGCCGCCAGCGGTTACGCCGAAGCGGCTGGTTTGCCAAATGAAATGGGCTTGGTGAAGAACCAGTACATCGCCCGCACCTTCATTGAAGCAACACAAGACAAGCGTGAACGTGCCGTGCGGATGAAGCTGTCAGCCGTTGAAGCGGTTGTCCGAGACAAGAACGTGGTCTTGGTCGATGATTCCCTCGTGCGTGGAACAACTTGCCGGTACATTGTCCGGATGCTCAAGGAAGCGGGTGCCAAGTCAGTTAACGTGCGCATTGCCAGCCCAATCTTTAAGTACCCAGCCTTTTATGGAATTGACGTGCAAACGCGCGCCGAATTGATGGGAAATAACCATACTTTGGCTGAAATGACGGAATTGATTGAGGCTGACTCACTTGAATTTTTGAGTAACGAGGCCTTGGTTGATTCGATCGGCCTACGTATGCCAAATGGGCAACCAGGTTTGACGACAGCTTACTTTAGCGGTCATTACCCAAGCCCAATTTATGATTACAGTCCAGAAATGGCAGAAGCAGCTGCTAGTGGGGAAGTTACCTTTGATGAGGAACCAATCAGCTTGTATGTTCCTGCCGATGCAGCGGAAGATTCAGGAAACTAAAGGAGCAAAGTAGATGGCAAAGAAGCAAAACGCTTACGAAGCCGCCGGCGTTGATATTGAAGCCGGTAACCAAGCGGTCGAACTCATGTCTGCTGCGGTACAAGAAACTTATACGCCAAATGTTCTTTCAGGCCTTGGTGGTTTTGGTTCAGTTTATGCCCTTGATGCTGGCCTCAAAGAGCCAGTTTTGATTTCAGGAACAGATGGGGTTGGGACCAAGTTGCTCTTGGCTATTGCCGCTAACCGCCATAACACGATTGGACAGGACCTGGTTGGGATGGTCGTTAACGACATTTTGGCCCAGGGTGCCAAGCCAGCCTTTATGCTTGATTATTTGGCAGTCGATAAAATGCGTCCAGCAGTCGCTGCTGAAATTGTGACTGGGATTGCGAAGGCTGCCAAGGAAGCCCAAATTGCCCTTGTTGGGGGTGAAAGTGCTGAATTACCAGGCCTGTACCAGCCACACCACTATGATTTGGCCGCCTTTGCCGTCGGAGTTGCCGAAAAGAGTCAACTGCTCAAGGCAGACGACGTCCAAGTTGGCGATGTTTTGATTGGTTTGCCATCTTCTGGGGTCCATTCCAATGGTTACTCATTGGTTCGCCAAGTCTTGGGCATTCATGACGATGCCAATGCCTTTAACGACTTGCCCGACTACTTGCAAGAGGAAGTTTTGGCACCAACCAAGCTTTATACCCACGCCCTGTGGCCTTTGATTCAAAAGGGTCTGGTTCACTCTGCTGCCCATATTACCGGTGGCGGTTTGGTGGAAAACTTGCCACGGGCCTTGCCGGCCAATGTGCAAGCCGAAATTAAATGGGGAACTTGGCCAATTTTGCCAATCTTTAAGAAGTTGCAAGAAGCTGGTCAATTGTCGGTTGACGACATGTTGCTAACCTTTAATAACGGTTTGGGAATGGTGTTGACGGTGAGCGCCGACCAGGCCGATGCCATCTTGGATTTGCTGGCAGAAAATGATGAACCAGCGTATAAGATTGGTGAAATTGTTGCCGCAGGACCGGGTGATGAAGCGGTAACCTTTACGGGGGATGCGCCATGGCCAGCCAAGTAGAAAAGCGGCCCGTGCGGTTGGCAGTCTTTGCCTCCGGGACGGGAACGAATTTTTCGGCCTTGCAGCAAGCGATTGTTGACCGGAATTTGCCGGCAGAAATTGTCTTGCTCGTTGTGGATCACCAGGATGCACCGGTGATTGACCGAGCCGCTAAGTGGAATATTCCGGTCTTTAAGGTCCGCTATCCCGGCTTTGAGAGTAAGACGGCGGCCGAAGAAGCGATTGTGGCCGAATTGAAGGCCTACCAAGTGGACGGGATTTTGTTGGCCGGTTTCTTGCGGATTATCACCGATACGCTGTTGGATGCCTTCCCACAAAAAATCGTCAACCTGCACCCGGCCTTGTTGCCGAAGTTTCCTGGGCGTCATAGCATCGAGGATGCTTATGAAGCTGGGGTCAGTCAAACCGGCGTGACGGTCCACTTTATCGATAACGGCATCGATACTGGTCCGGCCATCGCCCAAGAGGCTGTGGCGCGGTATCCAGAAGATTCCTTGGCCGACTTAGAAGAAAGAATTCATGCAGTTGAGCACCAACTTTATCCAGCAGTATTAGCTGATTTACTAGAAAAAGGGGTATTTTTACAATGAAACGGGCGTTGTTAAGTGTTTCAGATAAGACGGGCTTGGTCGACTTTGCCAAGCAGTTAGTGGCATTGGACTTTGAATTGGTATCAACTGGTGGGACCCACAAGGCTCTGGCCGATGCCGGTTTGGATGTGATTGGCATTGAAGACGTTACCAACTTTCCAGAAATGTTGGATGGTCGGGTTAAGACTTTGCACCCACGCGTCCACGGTGCCTTGTTGGCCCGGCGCGATTTGCCAGAACACATGGCCACTTTGAAGGAACATGACATCACACCAATTGACATGGTGGTAGTGAACCTTTATCCATTTAAGGAAACGATTTTAAAGCCAGATGTGACCGATGCGGATGCAATCGAAAACATCGATATTGGTGGACCATCAATGTTGCGTTCAGCAGCCAAGAACTTTGCGGCAGTCTTGCCAGTCGTTGATCCAACTGATTATGAAGCCGTTATCGCCCATTTGAAGAACGGTGAAGATGATCAAAAGTTCCGGCGCCAGTTGGCAACGAAGGTTTTCCAACACACTGCGGCTTATGATGCCTTGATTGCGTCATACTTAACTGACAAAGAATTCCCAGAACAATTAACGATTTCTGGTGAAAAGTTTGATGACATGCGTTATGGGGAAAACCCAGACCAAAACGCTGCGGTCTACACAAGCGCTTTGCCAGAAGAATATTCAATTTTGAATGCCAATATCTTGCACGGTAAGCAGTTGTCATACAATAACATCCGCGATGCCGATGCTGCCCTTCGGATTATTGCTGAATACGACGAGACAACGGTTGTAACGGTTAAGCACATGAACCCAGCTGGAATCGGTCAAGGGAAGAACATCGAAGAAACTTGGGACAAGGCCTTTGCAGCCGATGATATTTCAATCTTTGGTGGAATCGTTGCTTTGAACCGCGAAGTTGACCTAGCAACTGCCGAAAAGATGCATGCCATTTTCTTGGAAATCATCATCGCACCAAGCTTTACGGATGAAGCTTACGAAGTTTTGGCTAAAAAGAAGAACTTGCGTTTGTTGACTTTGCCATTTACAACAGACGTGCCAAACCGTACAGAAGTAACGTCAGTCTTGGGTGGCTTTGTTGCCCAAGACCGCGACTTGTTGTCTGAAACGGAAGCTGATTTCAAGGTTGTTTCAAAGGCTCAGCCAACTGCTGAACAACTCAAGGCAATGGTCTTTGCACAAAAGGCTGTTAAGCATACAAAGTCAAATGCGATTGTTGTTGCCCGCGAGGGTCAGACTCTTGGAGTTGGTGCGGGTCAACCAAACCGAATTGATTCCGTAAAGATGTCAATACAAAAGGCGAAGGCTAAGCCTGGCTTTGAAGATGCCGTTTTGGCATCGGATGCCTTCTTCCCAATGGACGATTCAGTGGCTTATGCCGCTGAAAATGGCATCAAGGCCGTTGTTGAACCTGGTGGCTCAATTAAGGACCAAGATTCAATCGCTAAGGCTGACGAACTTGGTTTGGTTTTGGTCTTCTCAGGTCGTCGTCACTTCAAGCATTAAGCAAGAGGAACAAATTCCATGTCAAAGGTATTAGTAATCGGTTCCGGTGCCCGGGAACATGCCCTGGCCCAAACATTTTTAAAGAGTCCGCAAGTTGATGAAGTCTTGGTTGCACCCGGTAATGACGGGATGCAAGAAACCGGACTAACTCGCTTGCCAATTGATGCCAACGATATCGTATCCTTGGTCCAAGCGGCCAAAGATCAACAAGTTGATTTGACCTTTGTTGGTAACGAGGACCCCCTCATCCTAGGAGTCGTTGACCGCTTTGAAGAGGCTGGTTTGAAAATTTTTGGTCCAAATGCGGTGGCAGCACAATTGGAGGGGTCAAAAACCTTTGCCAAGGAGATTTTGACAGCCAATGAGATTCCAACGGCCAAGGCTGTGACGGTGAATAGTCGTCAGGAAGCCAAAGATGCCATTTTGGAATTTGACTGGCCAATGGTCTTCAAGCTGGATGGTCTGGCTTTGGGTAAGGGTGTCACCATTATCAAAGACCAATCCAGTGCCGATGAATACTTGCAGAGCCTTTATCAGAAGGACCCAACGGCCAAATTGGTCATTGAGGAATTTCTCAATGGTGTCGAGTTTTCAATTTTCTCGCTCGTTGGTAAGGATGGGCAGGTCGTCCACGCACCGATGGCTCAAGACCACAAACGCCGTTATGACCACGACCGTGGTCCCAATACTGGTGGGATGGGGGCGTATAGTCCACTGTCATGGTTACGAGACAGCGATGCCGTTCAGACTGTTGATGAATTAGTCGATCCGATGTTGGCCGCAATGGCTGACCGTGGCACCCCCTTTACCGGGGTCTTGTACACTGGGGTTATGCTAACCGCTGCCGGTCCAAAGGTGATTGAATTTAACGTGCGCTTTGGTGACCCGGAGGCCCAGGTGGTCTTGCCCCAACTTGAATCTGACTTCTACCAAATGATTCTTGATTTGCTGGCCGGTAAGCGTCCAGAAGCCAACTGGCAAACAGATGATGTATACTTGGGTGTAGTGCTTGCTGCACCGGGTTATCCACAAGCACCTGAAAAAGGTGGTCAGGTACCAAGTGCTGCAGATTTGTCACCATTAACGGTGAATTATGCCGGGGCCAAAGCAACCGATGAAGGTTTGGTTGCTAACGGCGGTCGGGTGGCAACGGTGATTGCCCACGCCCAGGATACCCAAGCAGCTCAAGCAGCTGTTTACGATGTTTTGGATAAAACGTATGGAGACTTGGTTTATCGTCATGACATTGGTCATTGGGCGGTTGACCTTGGTAAAGAATAGGATGTGCCAATGAAAACAGATATCGAAATTGCACAAGAAGCGACAGCCTTACCCATCAGTGAAATTGCTGAAAAGGCTGGGTTGCAAGCACATGAAATCGAACCCTACGGCTACGATAAGGCCAAGATTAAGTTGGATCCTAAGGTTGCGCGTAAGCAGGACCTGGGCAAGCTAATTTTGGTGACGTCGATTAATCCAACGCCTGCCGGTGAAGGAAAGTCGACGGTCACAGTGGGCTTGGCCGATGCCTTGAGCCAAGCAGGTCATCAGACGATGATTGCCTTGCGTGAACCTTCTTTGGGCCCAGTAATGGGACTTAAGGGTGGGGCGACCGGTGGTGGCTACTCGCAAGTAATTCCGATGGCTGATATTAATTTGCACTTCACTGGTGATTTTCATGCGTTGACAAGTGCCCACAACACTTTGGCGGCGGCACTTGATAACAGCATTTACCAGGGAAATCCATTACACATCGACCCTCGTCGGATTTTGTGGAAGCGCGTTTTGGACATTAATGACCGTGCCTTGCGCCACACGACCATTGGACTTGGTGGTCCGACCTCTGGTGTGCCGCGAGAAGACGGCTTTGATATCACCGTTGCTTCAGAATTAATGGCGATTTTGACCTTGTCAACTGACTTGCAAGACTTGAAACACCGGATTGAAAAGATTGTTTTGGCCTACAACTATGATAAGGAACCGGTGACGGTTGCTGATTTGGGTGTGGCCGGCGCCTTGACCGTGCTGTTGAAGGATGCCATTAAGCCAAATTTGGTTCAAACTTTGGACCATACACCAGCCATTATTCATGGTGGTCCCTTTGCCAACATTGCCCAGGGAACGAATTCTGTTCAAGCAACCAAGACAGCTTTGCAGCTGGCTGATTATGTTGTGACGGAAGCAGGCTTTGGTGCTGATCTTGGTGGTGAAAAGTTTATGGACATTAAAGTGCCCCGCTTAGGCAAGGCACCGGATGCCGTAGTCGTCGTTGCCACTGTGCGTGCCTTGAAGCACCACGGGGGCGCAGCTTTGGCCGATTTGAACCAGGAAAACTTGTCTGCTTTGTCGGCAGGATTGGGAAATCTGGGACAAAATATTAAGGCGATGCAGCGCTATGGCCGGCCGGTTTTGGTGGCCGTTAACCGCTTTACGGCGGATACGGATGCCGAAATCAAGATGGTGGAAGACTTTGTTGCTGGATTAGGAGCACAAGCCTTCTTAGCTGACGTTTGGGCTCAGGGAGGAGCTGGTGCCGCTGACTTAGCCCAAGCAGTTGTGAAAACAATTGATGAAGCCAAGGCGGACTTTGTTCCCCTTTACCAAGCTGACGATGGTGCATTAGAGAAGTTGCAGGCCATCGTTCAAAACATTTATGGCGGCGCTGCCGTTGAATTATCTGCTAAAGCTGACAAGCAATTGAAGGACTTTGCCAAGCATGGTTGGGATAAATTACCAATCGTCATGGCCAAGACCCAGTATTCGCTGTCTGATGATCCGAAGAAATTAGGGGCACCAAAGGACTTTACGGTTCATATCCGTGAATTCGTGCCCAAATTGGGGGCTGGTTTCTTAGTGGCCCTCACTGGCTCGATTCTGACGATGCCAGGTTTGCCAAAGCATCCGGCAGCCTTGGACATCGATATTGATGAAAACGGTCAGATTACTGGTTTGTTTTAATTAGAAAAAAAGATTCTGTTGATTCAGAATCTTTTTTTATTTAATTGTTGACTCATCAAATTATCATGTTATAATAAATTTATCATTAAACAACGGTAGTAAAAGGAAAGGCGGTTCCTCATGAAGAATATCAAAATGAATCAAAATCAAATCGTCTCAACTCAATCTGCGTTGTTGCTCAACTTGCTTAGCTTGTCCTAGTAAGTTGATTATTTGAGTTGTCAGCTACTAGGAGGGAATCTTCTAGTAGCTGGGTCACAGGAAAAGGTCCTGACAGTTACTAAACTGTCAGGGCCTTTTTTATTTAGGAGAAGAGGGAAACGTATGGATATTAGTCGTCAATCAGGAATTGAAGAAGACATTCAGGACTTCGAAAAAGCGGAGCCAAACATTGTTAACCAGGGAGCTGGTCAAGAAAAAGAAACCGTTAAAGAAATGGTTTATAACGTGAGTGCGGCGGTTTCAAACGCCATCTTGGTGACGTTGGGAATGGGCTTGTTGCTGCAAACAATCGCGGGCTTCATTCATTGGGCACCAATGATTCAGTTGGGAGCGATTACTAAAATTATCTTGCCAGCAGCCTTTGGTGCGGCGATTGCCTCACAATTGAAGACGAATACGATGGTCATGTTCTCAGCGATGGCGGCCTCAACAGTCGGAGCCAACGCCGTCTTCTTCACAACATCTGCGATGAAGATTTCGACTGTGACCGGCTTTGCCAGCACACAGGCCGTCGGATCGGCTGTGATCACAACGGGGCAACCAATTTCAGCCGTCTTGGCTGGTTTGGTTGCGGTCTTGTTTGGTAAGTGGCTGTCAGGTAAGACGCCTTTGGATATGGTGATTGTGCCGGCTTTGACCACGATTGTTGGAACGGTTTCAGGTTACTACCTTGCTATCGTTACCACGCCAATCTTGATTAAGATGGGCGAAATGATCACTTCAAGTATTGCCATTAACCCAATTATTGGAACAGCCTGTGTCGCCATGGTCTTTGGTGCGATGACGATGACTCCCGCTTCAGCCGCTGCCTTGGCGGTTGCCATTGGGGCTACTGGTGTTAGTTCACCCGAAGCTGCTGGTGCCATTTTGATTGGAACTACCGCTGTCTTTGTTTCTTATCCAGCAATGTCATTCCACGAAAACAAGATTGGGGCAACGATTGCTCAAGGAATCGTCACGCCAAAAATTCAGTTCCCAAATATTATTAAAAACCCAATGCTTTTGATTCCACCAATGGTTGGGGCGGCGATTGCTGCACCAATTGCCACAATAATGTTCCATATTTCAGTGCCATTTGCCATGGCCGGAATTGGTTTCAACTCGTTCATTGTGCCATTAGCATTGTTTGGTAAGGGCTTTGGCGTCTTCGCAGCTTACATGATTTTTGGAGTGGCGGTACCGGCTATTACCTCATTTATTATTTACCGCATCATGCGCAAGATTGGCTGGATCAAAGCCGGTCAAACTCATTTGGAAATGGTTTAAGATAAAAATGAGAGTTGACTAATCTTTTTCTCATGATATAATAAATTTAACCATTAAGAAAAAAACCGAAAGAGAGGGTGAACATCATGAATAAGTTAATGCAAATGAACCAAGCCCAATCTCAAATTATTATTATCAGCTTACAAACAAATTAACTAGTAAGTTGGTTTTTGATTGTGCCGGTTACTAGGAATCTAGTAGCTGGTGTTAAAGAAGTCCTAACGCTTAGCGTTAGGACTTTTTTTATTTGAGCTTTCGGCTGGAGAGATAGTTAAAGGAGAAAGATTATGGATGCACAAGTACCACGAGATGAAATGGAGGAGGCGGTCGCTGATTTTGAAAAATCAGAACAAGCCGTTGAATCACAACCAAAAGACCACGAAACATTGAAGGAAAAGGTCTATAACGTTAGTGCCGCAATTTCAAATGCCATCTTAGTAACGCTGGGAATGGGCTTTTTGATGCAATCCGTTGGTGGCTTGGTGCATTGGGCCCCGCTGGTTCAGCTTGGTCTGATTGCCAAGGTGATGTTGCCAGCAGCCTTTGGGGTTGCGATTGCTTCCCAATTAAAGACCAATACAATGGTCATGTTTTCAGCGATGGCTGCCGCAACGGTTGGGGCTAATGCCGCTTTCTTCACGACTTCAACAATGAAGTTAGAGACGGTGACGGGTTTTGCCAGCGTACAGGCACCGGGATCAATTGTGCTGACCACTGGTCAACCAATTTCGGCCGTGATGGCCGGTTTGGTTGCCGTGTTATTTGGTAAGTGGTTAACCGGTAAAACGCCGCTCGATATGATTATCGTGCCAGCGTTAACGACTTTGGTGGGAACCGTTTCAGGTTACTACTTGGCCCGGGTTACGACCCCATTGCTGGTTGGAATGGGTAAGGGAATTGCTGCAACGGTTAATTGGAGCCCAGTCCTCGGAACGGCGTTGGTAGCAATGTTGTTTGCCGTCTTCTTGATGACCCCAGCTTCTTCAGCTGCTTTGGCGGTTGCCATCGGTGCGACCGGTGTTAGTTCACCAATGGGAGCAGGAGCAATGTTGGTTGGTACGGCAGCAATGTTTGCTGCTTACCCAGCAATGTCTTTCCATGAAAACAAGCCAGGAACGTTTATTGCCCAAGCATTCGTTACGCCAAAGATTCAATTCCCAAATTTGGTCCGCAACCCATGGCTCTTTTTGCCACCAGTTGTTTCGGCGTCCGTTTGTGCACCGCTTGCTGCCGTTGTCTTCCATTTGACGGTGCCATTCTCCTTGGCAGGAATGGGCTTGACCTCTTTGATCGTGCCACTTGACTTGGCCAGCAAGAACCCAGCAATGTTGGGCACCTTCTTAGTCTTTGGTGTTTTGTTGCCAGCACTGATGTCATTTGTGATGTACCGTGTTTTGCTCAAGATGGGGCTTGTTCAGGCTGGACAAACACACTTGGATGTTATCTAATCGTTATCAAAAATCCCGCTTGGGATTTTTTTATTGGACAAAAGTTGACACAGTGTCATAAAGTGTTAAAGTATTCGTTGAGGAAATGACACAGTGTCATTTTGAAGGAGAAAAGCAATGCCAAAACAAACGTTCTTGAATTTAAATCCAGCTAAGCAGGAAAAGATTGCAAAAATTTTGCTCGATGAATTCTCAGCCAATTCGCTTTTGGATGCAAATGTGAACCGAATCGTGAAGGCCGCCGGCATCGCGCGCGGATCTTTTTATACTTATTTTGAAGATCTTGACGACGCCTACCGTTATAGCTTGGGCCAAGTTATGAAAAGTATTCATGGCAGCTTAGCGGCCACAAATCCATACCAAGCCACGATTAACTTTATTGAGACAGTTCAAGATAATCCATACTACAACTTTTTGAGCAATTACTATGTGGTTGATGAAGCCATTTTAGAGGCTCACCATCGTGAACAAAATGGGTTAGACGTGGCGCAAGCCCAGGCAGATGTACCCAAATGGCTTGCTGAAGTCGCGGTTCATCACCTGATTCGGCAATATTTCATGGCACCGGCAGAAAAGGAACAGATTCTGCAGCTGCTGGCAGCACTCAATGAGTGGCAAACAAACGAGGCATAAAGATGTTTTTAGCACTACACGAAATTAAAAAAGAAAAGTTACGTTATGGCCTAGTGATTGCCGTCATCATGATGATTGCTTACCTGATTTTTATCCTGAGTTCGTTAGCCTTGGGCCTGGCTAATGAGAATACGGCTGCGGTGAATAGTTGGCAAAGTCAGTCGGTGGTAATGAGCAAGGATGCAAACGGCGACTTGAGCCAGTCGTTGCTGACTCAGGCGGATGTTAACAAAGTTGGGGATAAGCAGGCTGATTTGCTCGCCTTAACCCCAGGCATTTTAAAGCATGGTTCGACACGGGATTCCGCCATGTTTGTCGGCGTTGATCAGACGGCGCAGGTAAGCAAAACAATCAAGCTCAGTCAGGGACGCCTGTGGCAAAAGCCAACCGAAGTGGTCGTCTCCTCAAAGTTGGCGGACCAAGGCGTTCGATTAGGCCAGCAAATTACAGTTGGCTTGAGTCAACAGAAGCTAACGGTTGTCGGCTTTGCTAAAAATGCGGAATACAATATGGCTCCGATTGTTTATGGTGACCGTTCCCAATGGTCAGCCATCAAAGGGGTCACGAACAGCTTTGTTGGCTCTGGTTTAGTCAGTCAAAAACAATTAAAGACGCAGCAATCCGGTTTACAAGTCTATAGTAAGGCAGCGCTTTTCGACAAAATGCCGGGATACAGTGCGCAGAATAAGACCTTTGTCTTTATGATTGCCTTTTTGATTATCATTTCGATTGTGATTGTTGCGATTTTCCTTTACATTTTGACCGTACAAAAGATGGAAAACTTTGCCGTCTTGCGGGCCCAGGGGATTCCAAGTTCGTATTTGATTTTAAATACTTTGGTCCAAACGATTGTGATGATGGTTGTTGCCGTTGTGATTAGCATGGCCTTGGCCCTTGGCACCAGTGCGATCATTCCGGCCGCCGTGCCAATGTACTTTGACTTTACCCTAATTGGGTTAACTGGCTTGGCGTTGGTGGTCATGGGGATGATTGGTGCCATTATTCCAATGCGAATTATTGCTAAAATTGACCCAGTCACGGTGATTGGAGGGTAATCGAATGGAAAGTTTGGAATTAAAAGAAATAAATAAGACGTTTGGTAGTCAAACCAACCTAGTTCATGCCCTAAAAGACGTTAATTTTTCCGCGCAAAGTGGTCAACTAACCTTAATTTTGGGCCCTTCGGGCTCAGGGAAAAGTACCTTATTGACAATTTTAGGCGGTTTGCAACGGCCAACGAGTGGGGATGTCAGTATTAATGGAAAAAACATCAACCGCTTAACTAGTAAGGAAGCGGACAATTTCCGCCTGAATCATATTGGTTTTGTGCTCCAATCCTATAATTTGGTGCCATATTTAACCGTTGCTGAACAATTTGCCTTAGTTAATAAGGTAAAGAGGTCCGGTAATTTGGACCAAACAGTCTTTGACAGCTACCTTGATCGGTTGGGGATTACCCAACTATTAGCAAAATATCCTGGCGAATTATCCGGTGGTCAAACGCAGCGAGTGGCGATTGCGCGGGCATTATATACGAATCCGGACTTCATCCTGGCGGATGAACCGACTGCAGCGCTTGATAGTCATCGAGTTGATGAAGTGGGGCAATTATTTAAAGATATCGCAGTGCAAGAGGATAAAGCGGTGGTGGTGGTCACCCATGATTTACGGTTGAAAAATTACGCAGATAAAATTTATCAACTGGTCGATGGTCAGATTAATATTTCAGAACTGTAACATAAACAACGTTTAACCAATAGGCAATCTAAAGTAAAAACGAGCGAAATTTCGCCCGTTTTTACTTTTTTTATTCTAAAAAAGCCTCTATTAGTCTACTTTCACGATAAAAACATAATATTTTTTAAAAATAGCAAAAAGACGAAAAAATTTTTTTGATTAGAACGGTTAACACGTGTCACAATATAGACACAATGTGAATTAATTGTGTGATGTTTAAGTCTTAAATTAATTTTCACGAAAAAAATATTGGCTTTTCGTCTTTAAAGTCAATCTAATCCAACATAATCAAGTTTATGTGATGTAGGGGTGTCAAAATTACATAATAACTGTCATTTATGAGTAATAGCTGACAGAAAAAGGAGCAGGTGGACACAATGTTATACAACAAGAATAATCTTCGCAAAGTTGAGGATAAGAAGGTTCTACGGAAGGTAAAGCGCCAATGGGTTGTTATGTCATTGGCTAGTTTTGCGTTCATTGGTGGAATGGGCGCCGTCCAACAGGTATCGCGGGTATCTGCTGATGTTACTCCGGCGGCAACTCAAACAAGCGGAACGAGCGGAACAACTGGAACGGGTTCCAACAGTAGCTCGTCAGGGAATACTGCGTCGGTAGGAGCGGATTCGTCTAATACAACAAGTAACGGGACGTCAGCTGGTACGACAAGCAATGGAACGTCAGCTAATACAGCAAGTAATGCAACGCCAACTGTAGCTGATACACCCGCAAACTACCAGGCACAGATTACTCAAGGACAGCAGGATGCCTATGCAGGGAAGGCAAGTGCAGCTTCCTCACTGTCTGGTCGTGCAGCAGATTATTACACTGCCGCTTATAACGGTGCCAAGGCAGCCATGGCTGCCTATAACACTGCAACCCAAAATAAGGGTGCTGGAACACAGGATTACACTTACTATGGTAATACTGCATCTAAAAAAGATGATAACGGCAATACTTATACACCTGCACAACAGAACCCGTCTGATGGTTCACAACAGTATGGAAGCGCCGATGACCCAAACCAAGGTGGGGCAAATGATCCAAAATCTGCCTCAACCAGCTCTAGTCAATACGAGCAAAATTTAAACAATAAGTTTAATAGCGCGAATAACGTTTCTGTTAAAGGAAATTCAGCCAATGCAGCTTTGAACATTCCAACGAGTAGTGATTCAACAGTAACAAGTGCACGTTCGGCATACACAAATGATGCTAATTTAGCGTCAGCATTTGATACTGGTGTTAACAACACCTTTGCTCAATATGGGCAGCAAGATGCTGAAAGTGGTAAATGGCGCGGGGTCGTAGCGGGTAACTCAACGCCACAAGACTGGTATTTAACTACACACAACTGCTGATACTACTAATGCGTATGATCAGGCCTATCGTGGTGCGGTTGCTGCCATGAATGCTTATTTTGATAAGAATAATAATTATCAAGGAATAAAGTCAGTACAACAATCAACAACTGGATCAGCTTACTATCAGCAAGGATTTAATGATGTTGTTTTTCAGGCCGCTCAGGGAATTGCTTATGTTCAAAACGGATATCAATACGTTTCAGTTTTGACAGGAAATACAAATACTTCGACTGGTGGTAACGTTGCTTCCGGTGTTAACACAATTCGCCTAGCAAGCGATATTGATTTAACGGGTGCAGGTAACACTGAGAATAATTTGAATGTTAGCACAAATACAAGTACATTCACGATTGACGGTCAAAACCATTTGATGGATACCCATGGAAACGGTTATATTATTGGCGGATCATTAAGTAATTTGTATGTGCAAAATTTCCAGACTATTTACGGTTATAACTATTTTGGTCCCTTCCGCGGGCAAAATGGATCAACGGTACACTTTGGTAATTTGAATTACGTTGGTCCTCAGTTATTGAGTTCATACAATAACGATGCTTATTTCTTTGGTAACGTTAATGTTGTGGCACCTATCAACAACAATGCATCTTATACTTCACCGTTCCAATCAAATGTTGTCGTTGAAGGTAATGGAAACCAAGAAAACCTTGAAGTTAAAAACCTTGTTTTGCAAGCTGGTGCTCATTACTTTGGAGCAACCGCATATGTATCTGGTGGTACAAATATTGTTGTCCAGGGTAATTTGACCATGGATGTCGGTTCAAAAATGACCTTGGTTTCACGTGGTAATGGAACGGGTGCAACTTCTCCAGATTCTTCAAGCTTCGGTATTTATTTGCAAAATGGTGGTGATTTAAACATTAAAAAGAATGCCACTTTGAACATCATCCCAGCTTCGTTTAAGGGCAATAGCCAGGTTCTGGGTGGTGCCGTATATGCTGATGGAAGTTCAAGCCTTAATATTGATGGTGGTTCCCTTAACTTCGAAGGATACCAAGGTACCATTAGTTTTTATAATCAGCCAATTGACTTGAAGGGGCAAAGTTCGATTAATGTTATTAATGGTGGTTTGCTACAAGTTTTGGCGGATAGTATTCCAGCAAATGTGAACGGCGTATCTAATAATGCAAAATCATTTTCTGGTTTCATTAATAATAATAATTCGAGTGCCACCTTTAATATTGGTTCTAAAGGTAGTTTGAATGTGGGAAGCACTAATTCCGATTCAAATACTAGTACGCTCTACTATGGTCCTATTAACATTAACTCTGTTGGTGGAAACCACGTGATTTTCACGAAACCAAATTCGGCACCTTATTTTCAGACTAACGGAAATGGTATCAATGCCTACTCAGTTGCTATGACACTGCAAGGTCAAACAAAGCCGACCTATTTCTATAACTTTGTTTTGAAACCAAACACCATGAATTACACGGCCACAGATTTCTATGGTAATACGGTCAATGGAACTATTACAGGGAATGTCTTGGATTTGGCCAATGTGCCAGCTGTTCAAATTGTTGGCCCTCTAACGAAAACCACGAACGCTGATGGAAGCACTAAAGTGACCGCTAACATTAAGGTTTCAAATTATAACCAAATTCCGGGTCAAAAAATTTATGTGGGTGTTGGTTCTAATAGTGGAACGGCATCGGACTATTCTGGTTTGAATCAAGTTAAGGGACAAAACTTGGCAAGTGTTGATGCAAATGGAAATGCTACTGCTGATCCAAATGTATATACAACGAGTGTTTCATTACCAGACGGCTATAGTGGTGGACTTTTCCAAGTCAGTTATGATTTGCCAACAGGGTCATCAGTGGATAGTGTTGGAATGCGTTTCCACTACGGTGTGAACACAGTTAATACAATTTTGACGCCAAAGGGATATAAGACAACCGTTGAAGCCTATAGTGGTGCGTCTAATAATAAAGTATCGCGAACTACATCTGGAGATGTAGTTTCTGCCAATGGTGACACTGGTTTAGTTGCTAAGGGTCTTCAAGATGCTAAGGCTGATATGCAAAATCAAAATACGGCCGCTCACGATGCAGAAGACTTTAATACTAAGACGGATCCTGGATATCAAGCTAGTTACGAAAGTGCTAAAGCTGGGTATCAAGCCTTTGTTAATAATCCGGGACAGGATTACACCAAGACAGATGCCTATCAAAATAGCGATAGTCCGGATGCCTTTAAACAAGGGTATGAACAAGCAGCCACTGCGGCTGCGATAAGTGACGCACAAAAGAATGTTACAAATCAAGCGGCTTATAACAACACTGCAAATACTGCTTATAAACAAGCGCATGATGACTATACACACGCATATCAGGATGAACTAAATAATCCTGGTAAAACAGCGCCTGCCGGCTCGTCTGCGGCAGCAACACAAGCTTATTCAGATGCACTGGGTGCCGCTACTTTTGTTGCTGATGAACAAGCAGGAACCATTAAGGGATCAAAGTATGCCAGTTTGAACTCTTCGCAACAGGCTGCTTATAATGATGCTTATAAGGGTTACCAACAGGCGGGAAGTGTCAAGCCTACTGCCGATAATCCTGATACTAATCCTTCGTTGGCTGAGACAGCCGGATTTGACTATGGACAATCATTGATTAACGGTGGTTATTCAAAGACACGTCCTACTGATGCAGATGCTACCGCTGCCAATCATATGAACAACTTGACTGCCGCTCAAATTGGTTGGGATACCGCACAAGCAGCGATTAAAACTGCAAATGCTAACTATAAAGCAAACCCATCAAGTGCCGAAGTTACAGCAACTGACCCAAGTAAACTATCAACTGATAGTGGAACTACTGGTGTGAAGGATGTAACCTTTAATCAATACGTCAAGTTTGGTGCTTATACTGCTTTAAAGCAGCAATCAGATAATGGCTTGAACCAATATGAAGAAGTTGGTTATACACCAGCTGCTACCACAGCCTCTTATCAGGCTGGGTTGCAAGCTTATAAAAATAATCCTAGTGCGACGACACCGGCACCAACTGGTATTTCAGCTCAGTCAGATGCTGGTAAGGCCGCCTTTGCCAAAGGATATCAGGCAGCACAGGATGCAGCTGCGCAAGGTGTGCAAAACTTTAAAAATGGTACACCTAATGTAACTGGCACAGATGATGCTTCGCAAATCACTAACCAGGCTAGCCAAGATGCAAGTAATGGATTTAATGATGCGAATGGTAATAAACCAGCGGCTTATCCAAATAACCCATCCTATATGGCAGGTTACAACGCAGCAAAATCAGCACAACAAGCAGCTGCTGATGATAAAGCGGGAAATACAAGTCAACAAAGTGGAACCCCAGATTCAGCAGAATATACGAATGCTAAGACGGCCTATGATGCTGCGATTGCTGCTGCGAAAAATGGTAATACAACGCCATCAACATCATCTGACCCAGTTTACAAGCAGGCTTACAATCAAGCATTGAACGATATCGCTGCCGCTAAACAAGCAGCCATTACAAACGCCATAGCAAATCACGGACAAGCAGATAGTAATAATACAACCTACGCTGGTAATCCAACTATTCAGCAAATTGCTCAACAAGCCTATGCCACTGCCCAAAAGGCATACACTGACACAGTTAATGGCAATGCTCCAACAACACCAACAGCTGATCAGTCAGCTGCTGTTACAGCAGCTACACAGGCTTTGAATTATGCAAAGGATGCTGAAGCGGGGAATGCCGCCACATCAACTGCTCAACCAACTACTACCGAAAAAGCTGTTGTTGATAAGCAAGTGGCGGATGCCCAAGCTGCCTTTAATAGTGATCCTGGCGCTTCCGACACCTTGAATTCAAACGATCCGTTGGCTAATAGTGTTTATAAGCAAACAATGGACACCTTGAAAAACAAGTATCAGCAAGGTGTAAATGATGCCGCTCAAGCACAAACAGAGCCTTCATCGGATTCATCGGATTCAGCAGCTAATAAGGGTTATCAGGACTTCATCAATGGGTTGAATTCTAAGGTAAATGGACCAGCACTGACAACGCCGAATACAGGTGAAACAGCCGGAATCAATGCCTATAATTCTTTCAGTAAGGGATATGAAGCAGCTGAAGTTACAACTTCTACTCCAAGTACTAGTACTGATCCTATCCAAAATAAAGTTCAAACTGCTGCAACAAAGGGATTCCAAGATGCTCAAAGTGGTAAAACAACTGATACAAGTAGTTGGGATCCAATCTCAAAAATGGCCTATGATAAGGCTCAATCAGATTATAAGAATGCACAAGCCAACGGAGTTCAAGACTTTTTGACGGGACAGCAGGTGCGAGGCGATAATACCTATACTGGTCCGAATGAAAAAATCGGACATGATGGTGCTCAAAATGGTTATGACACAGCCGAAAAGGGATTCGCGGCTGGATCAAGTTCTACACCGTTAACAGATGACGAAAAGAATGATAAGAACTTTATGGCTGGGTACAATGCAGCGCAGTCAGCTAAATTAGCGGAACAGGATGCGGAAAACAATAATACAAGTCCAACGGGTTCTACAGATACAACAACAAATCCAGATGCTGCATCTTATGCTAATGCTAAGCAGGCCTATGCAGATGCTGTAAAAGCTGCTGCAGCGGCAAGCCCCATTGGAAGTGCTGCACAATCAACCGCAAATGGTCCTGTTTACAATGCTGCCTATAACAAGGCGTTAGCTGACATGAATGCTGCTAGTGCAGCCGGAATTCAAGCTGCGCAAAATGGCGGCAGTGCAACGCCATCTGCAGCATATTCTAATTCAGATGCTAGCAAAGCTGCCTACATTCAAGGCTATAACGCTGTCAAAAACGCTGAAAATGCTGGTATTCAAAACTTTAAAAACGGTACTGGGCATGTAAATGGTACGGATGCCGTATCACAAGCTACTAATGATGCTTATGATAAGGCACAACAAGGCTTCACTGATGGTGCTGCTGGTACGGCAGCAACATCAAATGACCCAGCTTATAAAGCTGGTCATGATGCTGGTGATTCAACTAAGCAGGCGATTGCTGATTCTAAGAGTGGTACTACTACTCCTGCTACACCAGCTGATTCAGCAGCTTACAACGATGCTAAGAAGGCCTATGCAGATGGTGCAGCCGCCGCTGCTGCCGCAGTAAAAGCAGGAACAACCCCAACAGAATCACAGTCAAACGATCCTGTTTACAAAGCAGCTTATAACCAGGCCTTGGCGGACGCCACTGCTGCTCAAAACAACGCTATCCAGGATGCAGACAATAATCATGGTAAGGACCCCGCTTCAACAACGACCCCAACAAACGCTGCTCAACAATCTGGTAGCGATACTGCAGCTAAAGATAAGGCTTATGCCGATGCCCAGGTTGATGGAACAGCATCAAGCTCAACCCCAACGGTCTCATCAGATAAGCAAACAGCGGTAGCTAATGCTATTCAGGCTGCGAAGGACGCTGTCGCCGCTGATCCATCTGCAAGCGACACAATCCCAGCCAATAGTTCATTAGCAAACGATCCATTGGCCGCTTATACGTATACGAAAGCTGTTGATAAGGCTAAGAGTGATTATCAAAAGGGTATTGCTGAAGCTAAGGCCGGAACGCAGGTCCCTGATACAGCAAGTGATGCTGAAATGAAGGGTGCACAAGACTTTACCACTGGCTTCAACAATGGTAATGGGGCAACAAACCTTACTACTCCAAATGCTGGTCAAAAAGCTGGAATTGATGCCGCTACATCGATGAACCAAGGTTATGAAGACGCTGAGAATAATAAAGATGACAGCAATGTTTCTGATCCTATTCAAAAGGAAGCGGCCACTTATGCAAAGCAAGCCTTCACGGATTACTCAGCTGGTGGAAATCCTATGTCGGATGCCCAAGTTAACGCTTTGGATCCAATTGCAAAAGCTGCCTATCTAAAGGCCAAGAATGCTATGCAAAATGGTGCGGCAAATGGTGCCCAGGAGTTCTTGGCCGGTAAGGCTGCTCCATCTGCTAATACAGTTACGGGTCAGGCGGAGTTAGCTGGTTATAATGCCGCTCAGAGCGGTTACGAAGCGGCTAAAGCCCAAGCTGCAGATCCTAATAACGCTCCATCGGCAGAACAATTAAATGATCCTAATTTCAAGGCTGGTTATGATGCTTATAACAACGGCCAAAAGGGATATAATGACACAACTGCTCCTACTTCGAGCGACCCTCAAGCTGAGCAAGACGGTTACAATGGTGCCGCAGCCGGTACCGCAGCCGGTATTGCTGGTCAAAAAGCTGACGTGTCAGGTAAGTCAAAGGCCTACCAAGATGCTTATAACAAGGCCTATGACCAAGCTACTAATGGATACAATGCAGGTTATGCAGCCGGTCTGAATAGTACAACTGCACCAACGGATGCCCAACAAAAAGATCCTAACTATATGAAGGGTTACCACGCTGGTCAATCAGCTAAGCAGGCTGTTGCCGATGAACAAAATGGTGCTACTACTCCAGCAACTACACCTTCCGATCAATCGACCTATGACAAAGCCAAGCAGGCATATGCCCAGGGTGTTGCTGACGCAACTACTGCCGAAAAGAATGGCACAACGCCAGCTCAATCACAGTCAACTGATCCTGTTTATCAAAAGGCTTATAACCAGGCTTTGACAGATGCAGCTGCTGCACAAGCTGCTGCTATCAAGGATGCAGATAATAATTCTGCTAAGGACCTTGATTCAACAGCTAAGCCATATTCTACAAATCCAGCTGTTCAGGCTTTGGCAAAGCAAGCTTATGCTGATGCACAAACTGGTTACAAGAACGTTTTGAATGGGTCAACAGCGACCCCGGCAAACGCTGCTCAAAAAGCAGGTAGTGATACTGCAACTGCAGATAAGGCTTATGCCGATGCTCAAGTTAACGGAACAGCATCAAGCTCAACACCAACGACCTCATCAGATAAGGAAGACGTAGTAGCCCAAGCTCTTAAGGCTGCGAAGGATGCTGTCGCCGCTAACCCAGGGGCAAACGATACTTTGCCGGCTGATAACCCATTAGCAAATAATCCATTGGCTGCTTACACATATAAGCAATATGTGGATAAGGTAACTGGTGCCTACCGGAATGGTATTGCTGAAGCTAAGGCCGGAACGCAGGTCCCTGATTCAGCAAGTGATGCTGAAAAGCAAGGTGCACAAGACTTTATCGCTGGCTTCAACAATGGTAATGGTGCGACAAACATTGCTACTCCAAATGCTGGCCAACAAGCTGGAATTGATGCCGCTAAGTCGGTGGCTCAAGGTGTTACAGACGCCAAGAATAATACGGACGATACTAACGCTTCTGATCCTATCCAGAAGGAAGCAGCCACTTATGAAAAGCAGGCCTATACGGACTACTCAGCTGGTGGAACTCCTTTGACGGATAGCCAAGTCAATGCTTTGGATCCAATTGCCAAGGCTGCTTATCTAAAGGCTAAAGCTGACGCTGCTACGACTGGTCAGAATGCATTTATCAATGGAACCGGTCGTCCTAATGATTCGACACCGGCTGGTGCAGCCGCAGCTGCAGCTTACGACAAGGCAAAGCAAGGTTACGAGGACGCCAAGTCTGGTCAGACTTCACCTAATGTTGATCCAAATGACCCATCATACAAGGCTGGAGAACAAGCCTATACTGATAGTCAAACCGGTTATAACAGTAAGAGTGAGCCATCTGCCGATGCTTCTCAACCAACTAAGGATGCCTACAGTGGTGCCAACAATGGGGCAGCCGATGCCGTCGCTGGTAAAGCGGTGCCAAGTGACTTAGCAAATAAGTCACAGGCTTACCAAGATGCCTACAACAAGGCATATAGTCAAGCTCAGGCCGGAATCGCTGCTGCGATTGCCAATACCACGCCAACGGACGCTCAAAAAGCTGATCCAAACTACATGGCTGGTTATAACGCAGCAAAGGCTGCTATCCAAAACGGTGGACAAACCTTCCTGAATGGTCAAAACCGTCCAGATGATTCAACACCTATGGGTAGAGCTGCAGCAGCTGGATATGACGCTTCAAAGAAGGGTTATGAGGATGCTGAAGCAGGTAGGACGCCAACGGCTGATGAAGTAAACAATCCTGCTTACCAAGTTGGAAAGAAAGCATACACGACGACAACCAATACTGCGCAAGCCGATGCGCTATCTGGTAATGGGCCTCAAGATGCTAATATGAACCCAGTTGATAAGGCAGCTTACGACCAAGCCTATAAGATGACAATCGACGGCTTCAACGATGGTAACAATGGTGCTTCTGAAGCATTCCCTAATGATCCAAACTATCAAAAGGGTTATGCAGCGGCACAAGCTATTCGCGCATTGTTCAACGATAAGAAGAACAATACCCAAACAGCCGTTACTGACCAGGCTGATTATGACTTGGCTGCTAAGGCTTATGAACAAGCGGTCGACGATGTTAAGAATGGTCGTCCAATGTCAGCAAATGACAAAAACCTTGTTTACGTCTTTGCTTATCAACAAGCTTATGAAATGTTGATGAAAGAAAAGCAAACGGTTACGCCAACAACTACACCAGCACAAGTTGAACCAACTGCTGCTGTCACAACAAGCAAAGAGTCTGGTTTGCCAGAAACAAGAGCATACAAGAACTTTGCATTTGATAATGGTATTCTTGCTGTCATCGCAGTAACAATCGCTGGATTGTTTGCAACGGCAAAGCGGAAGAAGGATGAAAAGTAAACAATTATCTTTGTAAAAAGATGGTTGTGATGAATTTCCCCTCATCATTATCGTTAATAATCATGGTCAAACATGATGGTTTGAACCTCAGGATTTGTCAAAAGACAGATTCTGGGGTTTTTACTTTGCAATCAAAAAGATTAAAATTTTCTGAATTATTTGTTTTAGATTAGAAAAATCTGCTTCTAAAAAATAAATCTCAAAAAAATATTGGCCGAACGATTCCCTTTAAATCAACCTTTTCGTCTGATTTTTCCATAAAATCAGCAGAAAAATACGAAAAGGGGGTTGCAAGATTAGGTGCTGGTGCTATAATTATTAAAAACTAATAATAAAACGTTAATTAGGAAGTAGTAATCCCCGTTTTGTAGCTCAGTGAAGTGTTGGTTGGTGTGAAACACGTGCAGGCGAAGATGAACGTCACCTAAAGTTGTATGCGATGAAAACCATACTGGGCGCTCCCATTACAGAGCTGACGATTTGAAGTTTAGATCGAAAAACGAGAGATACTCTTTTTGAGTATAAGTAAGGTGGTACCGCGTCCAAGAACGTCCTTTAGTCGAAAGACTAAAGGGCGTTTTTTTATTTATTAGTTGAATTTGGAAAAGAGGGAAAGAAGATGGGAAAGATGAAGATGTGGCTCAAGCAAGTGCTTGTAACCATTACGGTTTTGGTGGTGGCCGGGTTTGGAATGACCCAAGTCGCCCATGCGGATAGTTTACAAAAGATTAAGGATAAGGGTGTTTTGACGATTGCCACTTCACCAGATTATCCTCCTTACGAATTTCAGGTGAACCAAAATGGTTCTTCCAAGGATGTTGGAATGGACATTGACATCGCCAAGCAAATCGCCAAAGACTTGGGTGTGAAGTTAAAGATTAAGAACATGGACTTTAGTTCATTGCTTGTTGCCGTTGAAACTGGCAAGGTCGACATGGCCATTGGTGGAATCAACCCAACCGATGAACGTCGTCAAAGTGTTGACTTCTCAAATGTTTACTACAACGGTGGTCAAAGTTTTGTGATTAACAAGGCCGACGCTGCAAAGTATAAGAAGCGGAGTGATTTGCAAGGCTTGAAGATTGGTGCTCAAACCGGAACCTTGCAATATGATCTTGCCCAACAAAAGATTAGCGGTGCGACCGTTGTTGGAATGGACAAGACGCCAAACTTGATCTTCGCCTTGAAGACGAACAAAGTTGCTGCCGTTGGTATGGAAAAGCCAGTCGCTGAAGCCTACGTCAAGAATGACAAAGACTTGAAGATGATTGATTCAGGCTACGACTTGGACATTAACGAAACCGGAGCTGCTGTTGCCTTTGCAAAGGGTAACCCTGATTTGGTGGCTGCTGTTAACAAGTCAATCACTAAGATTCAAAAGAACGGCTGGATTGCTGGTTACATTAAGAACGCCGGAAAGCACATGTCAGAAAACACCGTTGATACTTCAATGTTGCGGTACTGGCACTACTTCTACAATGGTTTCTTGAACACAACCTTGATTGCCATTGTTTCAGTTGCCTTTGGAATTATTCTTGGAATTGTTTTGGCTTTGATGAAGATGTCAAAGTTCAAGTTGTTGAGCTGGCCTGCTATCTCATACATCGAAATCGTCCGTGGAACACCAATGATGGTTCAAATTCTCTTAGTTTACTTTGGACTTGGTGCTTTGATTAATTTGCCAGCCTTGACTGCCGGTATTATCGCTGTTTCTTTGAACTCAGGTGCTTACGTTGCTGAAATTATCCGTGGTGGAATTACCTCATTGGATAAGGGACAAAAGGAAGCCGCCAAGAGCCTTGGTTTGAGCCAAAAGGATGCGATGCGCTTTGTTATTTTGCCACAGGCCTTCAAGAACATCTGGCCAGCATTGGGTAATGAATTTATTTCAGTTATCAAGGAAAGTTCAATCGTTTCAATTATCGGTGTGACGGATTTGGTATATGAATTGAACATCGTTCGTGCCGATACTTACCGTGGAATTGCACCAATCGTCGTCGTGATGGTGATCTACTTCTTGATGACATTCATTTTGACACGGGGCTTGAACTACTTAGAAGGGAAGATGAACCATGACTAATCCAATTATTTCAGTAAAGCATTTGAAAAAAGATTTTGAACAAAACCATGTCCTCAAGGACATTAACGGCGACATTAACGCCGGCCAGGTAATCTGCATTATCGGCCCTTCCGGTTCTGGTAAAAGTACCCTATTGCGCTGCATTAACCAGTTGGAACGCCCAACCAGTGGTGTCGTCGACTTCAACGGCGTTGACCTAGTCCAGCAAACTGACCAGGAATTGGCCAAGTTGGGTGAACAAATTGGGGTGGTTTTCCAAAACTTTAACCTCTTTCCAAATATGTCGGTCCTAGCCAACCTAAAATTGGCACCAATGCGTGTTAAGGGACTATCGGATGAAGAAGCGACCAAGATTGCCATGAAGTATTTGACGAGTGTCGGCTTGGCCGATAAGGCCGAGGCCTTCCCAAACAGCTTGTCTGGTGGTCAAAAGCAGCGTGTCGCCATCGCCCGTGCGTTGGCAATGCAGCCAAAGGTGCTCTTCTTTGATGAACCAACTTCAGCTCTTGATCCTGAAAACGTCGGCGAAGTTTTGAAGGTTATGCAATCATTGGCCGATGGTCAGATGACGATGGTTGTGGTCACTCACGAAATGAACTTTGCCAAGAAGGTTGCCGACGAAATCTGGTTCATGGCTGATGGCGTTATCCAGGAAAAGAATACGCCAGCAGAACTCTTCAACAATCCACAAAATCCAAAGACGCAAGACTTTATCAGCAAGGTCCTTGTCGCTGACTAACCCGAAGGAGAACAAAGCATGACAAAGAAAATCGTACTTGCCTACTCAGGTGGACTAGACACCTCAGTTGCTATCCCATGGCTGATTGATAAGGGCTATGAAGTAATCGCCGTTGTCCTAGACGTTGGTCAGGGGGGCAAGGATTTGGAAGCCATCCAAAAGAAGGGGCTTCAAGTTGGGGCCGTTCAATCAATTGTGGTCGATGGTAAGGAAGAATTTGCCGACAAATACGTTGCGCCAGTTATCAAGGCCAATGCCCTTTACGAAGGCGCTTATCCCTTGGTTTCAGCCCTTTCTCGTCCGTTGATTATTGATAAGTTAGTCGATATTGCTCACGAAAATGGGGCGGATGCGATTGCTCATGGTTCAACTGGCAAGGGAAACGATCAAGTACGTTTTGAAGCGGCCATCCATGCCCTTGATCCGGATTTGGCTATCGAAGCCCCAATTCGTGACTTCCACTGGTCACGTGAAGAAGAAATCGATTATGCCAAGGACCATAACGTGCCGGTACCAATTGGTAAGCAGTCACCATACTCAATTGACGCCAACCTATGGGGCCGGGCCAATGAAGCTGGTATCTTGGAAGACCCTTGGAACGTTGCGTCAGACGATGCCTGGGGGATGACGGTTGCGCCAGAAGAAGCACCGGACGAAGCCACTTTGCTCGACTTGACCTTTGAAAAGGGCCTGCCCGTCGCCTTGAACGGTGAGAAAATGACCTTGGCAAATTTAATTGTCAAGCTCAACAAAATTGCCGGTGAAAACGGTATTGGCCGAATCGATAAGATTGAAAACCGTTTGGTGGGAATCAAGTCTCGTGAAGTTTACGAAGCACCGGCCGCGGCCGTGATTATGGCTGCCCACAAGGATTTGGAAGACCTGACGCTCGAACGTGATGTCGCCCATTACAAGCCATTGCTTGAACAAAAGGTGACTGATTTGATCTACAATGCGTTGTGGATTACACCACTTTTCGATGCCTTGCAGGCCTTCATAGACCATACGCAAGCCGTCGTGAACGGAACAGTTAAAATGAAGTTGTATAAGGGCCAGGCAGTTGCTATCGCCCGTCAATCAGAGGAAAACTCGCTCTACAACAAGAACTTAGCAACTTATACGGCTGCCGATAGTTTTGATCAAGTTGCTGCTGGCGGCTTCATCAAGCTCTGGTCGCTACCAAGCATGGTCTTTGAGCAGGTTAACCACGTGCACTCAGTTGAAAAGAAGTAAGGAGAGAATCAATGTCCGATAAGTTATGGGGTGGCCGGTTTACTGGCAAAGCAGCAGAATGGGTCGATGAATTTGGTGCCTCAATCGGCTTTGATTATCGCTTAGCAGCAGAAGATATTGAGGGCTCGCTGGCCCACGTCAAAATGCTTGGCCAGCAGGGCATCATTAGTCAAGCTGAGGCCGACCAAATCACGGCGGGTCTCCATGCCATCGAAAAAGATCTCGCCGTTGGCAAGGTTGAATTCTCGGTTGCAAATGAGGACATCCACCTCAATATCGAATTGCTGCTCACGAAAAAAATCGGCCCAGTTGCCGGTAAATTGCACACGGGCCGGTCCCGCAATGACCAAGTTGCGACCGACTTTCACCTTTGGGTAAAACACCGCCTGCCGGCGGTTCAAGACGCCATCACCGAATTGCAGCAGACGCTACTCGATTTGGCAAAGAAAAACGCTGAGGTGATTATGCCCGGCTATACCCACATGCAGCATGCGCAGCCAATCAGCTACGGCCATTATCTTTTGGCCTACTTTGAAATGTTCCAGCGCGACTTTGAACGTTTTGAATTTAATAAACAGCATACTGATAATTTGCCCCTCGGTGCGGCCGCTTTAGCTGGGACAACTTTCCCAATTAACCGGCAAACGGTGGCCGACGAATTGGGCTTTGCTAGCATTTACCACAATAGTTTAGACGCCGTTTCAGACCGAGATTTTGCCCTCGAATTCTTGTCGAACGCGTCGATTCTGATGGTTCATCTATCACGGATGGCTGAAGAGTTAATTCTGTGGGGTACCTACGAATTTAACTACATCGAGTTGTCGGATAATTTCTCAACCGGGTCATCAATCATGCCACAAAAAAAGAATGCCGACTTCGCCGAACTCGTTCGGGGAAAAACCGGGCACGTCTTTGGTAGCTTGATGGGGCTGCTAACGGTGATGAAGGGGCTGCCACTTGCTTATAACAAAGACATGCAAGAAGATAAGGCGGCCACATTTGAAGTGATGGATACGATTTTAGCATCTGTTAAGGTCTTTACGGGGATGCTTTCCACGATGACGGTTCACGCCGATCGGATGGAAGCCGCCACCAAGGATGACTTCTCGAACGCCACGGAGTTGGCCGACTATTTGGCAGCTAAGGGGGTGCCGTTCCGCCAAGCTCATGCCATTGTTGGTGAGCTGGTCTTGAAGGGAATTCAAGAAGGAAAGACACTGAATCAGATGCCTCTGGCAGAACTACAAGCTGCCGATAGTCATATTGAGGCTGACGTTTATGCCGAATTGGAATCAAAAACAGCGGTTAACCGCCGGACCTCCCTCGGTGGGACGGCCGTTGTGAACGTTCTAAAGGAAGTCGACCGTGGCCAGCAGATTTTAGCTGACCGGTCATAACCGGCGTAACCTCCAAATTCGGCTCATAGTAAAAGGCTTAGAACAATTCGCTCTAAGCCTTTTTTGTTGTGCAATTTAATTTGCTTGTGTTCGTTGGTTGTTCCACTTTGCAATGAAGTAGAATGGTACTGCAATGACCAAGCCACCAAGACCCCAGACAAGGCTCTTAACATCAACGTGCCAGAGAAGCCAACCAGAAGCGGCCAAGGCAATCAATGGAATGGTTGGACCAAGTGGTGTCTTGAAGGAATGAGCGACATCTTTCTTTGTCCGCCGGAAGACCAATACCGCAATACATGTCGGAATGAACTGGGCGAAACGGGAAACGGCACTAATTTGTGCCAAGGCCGTAAAGGTATCTGAGTAGGCAATTGCCAAAGAAATCAAACTTGAAACGATGATGGAAACATAGGGTGCTTCACGCTGATTAGTCTTAGCAAGGACCTTTGGCATCATCTTATCTTCAGCCAAGGCCACACCAGAACGTGGGGTAATGAAAGAAGATGAGATACAGATACCACCGATTGAAAGAAGAGTTCCAAGGGTAATCAGGTTACCACCGAAGTTTCCAGCAATCTTGGTGAAGGTGTCCTTTAATGGGGCGGCTGAGTTCTTCAAATCAGGACCCAAAACACCGATACTTGTGACCATGATTAAGATATAAATAATCACAACTGTTCCAACTGAAATCATCAAGGCCTTTGGCAAGTTCTTTTTGGCATCCTTTAGTTCACCGGCAATCACAACCGTTCCTTCAAATCCGGTAAAGACGTAGAAAAGGGTGATGGCTGCAGCAGCAAAGTTTGGCGCAGTCGTCAATTTCTGAACAAAGAAGGGTTCAAAATTCTTGGTGTTGATAAAGAAAAGACCCACGATAATGACGAGCAAGATTGGCACTAATTTGCTGACAGTGGCAACGTTGGCGACCCAAGAAGTAATCTTAGCACCACTAATATTAAGCAAGCCCAGGAGAACAAACATGATCGTCACAATTACGTCCTTGGCGACGGGGCCGGCCAAGGCAGGGAAAGCAGCGCCGAGGGCTGTCGCGAAGGCCACGTACAAAGTGGCTTCGGCAATGATTCGGATCGCCCAGGTAACAAAGCCGACCTCAAAGCCGACAAACTCACCGAAGGCTTCCTTGGCGTAAAGGAAAGGGCCACCCGTCTTACTAAAGAAGCTGGCACATTCGGCGAAACACATCGCAATTACGAAGGCCAAAGCGGCATCGAAGAGCAGGACCAAGATACTGGCTGGTCCAAACAACTTCATTCCGGTTCCGGGCAAAAGGAAAATTCCAGAACCAATGATGCCGTTAATCCCCAAGAAAATAATACTCAAAAAACCAATTTTATGTTTTGAATCTGTTGTCATTGTGCTTTTTCCTTTACTAAGTCAAAGAAAGTTGTAAACAAACGCTCCTCTGCTGAATCGTTTTGCCACAAGTTTTCAGGGTGCCATTGAACACCAACGACCGAATCGTCCAAGTTTTCAATCGCCTCAATCACGCCATCTTTGGCTTTAGCGGTGACGGTCAAACCGGCTCCGACTTGCTGGATGGCTTGGTGGTGGCGAGAATTGACAAAGGCAGTTGCACCAAAGACTTGGCCCGTGAAACTATCAGCCGTGACGTCCACAGAGTGAATTGGGACAAAGCCTCGGGAAGCCTGAGAGTGCTGGATCAAATCGCCTTGGTATTGACTTGGCAAATCTTGGTAAAGGTTACCGCCATAGTAAACGTTAATGAGCTGTGTTCCACGGCAGATTCCTAGAACTGGTTTGCCCTGATCGATACAGGCTTTAATGACAGCTCGTTCAAAGTAGTCACGGGCGGGGTAGAGTGTCCCGATATGTAAGTTTGGTTCTTCATTAAAGAATGAAGGAGAAACATCGGGACCCCCGGGGATGATGACACCATCGACAAGACTGACATAGTCAGCGGCCAATTCTTCAGGAGCAATGGGGAAAACCACGGGAAGATGGCCGTTTTTCGTCACGACGTCTAAGAGTGGTTTTGGAGCAAAGCTTGCTAGTTGCAAATTAATAATCGGGGTTTCTTGCAAATTGACATCTGCAGTGATTCCAATCTTCATAATGTTCTCCTTTTTCATATATTTTTCTCATCATATTTTAATTTATCCGACATGTCAACGATAGTTGTTGGCTTTTAAGGTTAAAATCATGTTCAAATTCTCACGATTGTTCGTATCTTTCAAAAGAATTAAAAAAGTTGAATAAAAAAGCGAAAGTCTAACGACTTTCGCTGTGAAATTTAATATTGTAATTGATAGGTTCCATTACTTCTGACGGTGTAGATGCCAACAGTTCCTGTGCCTCCCTGGGCCCGGATGGATTTGGAAACTACTTTGATGACAAAGTCGTTTGGGGCGGCCGAGAGGACAGAGTAACCGAGATCTGTGTTATTACCGAGACCAGCGGTCAGAACTGCGATGGCTTGTTGAGCGGATGTAACCTTCGCGGTTGAAGTGACAGCTGAAGTAGATTTTGCAGAGGAGGCTGTGCTTTGCGCAGCCGTCGTTTGGTTATTGCTATCATTGCCTTGATTGCTATTGGCAGATGTTACGGCTTTTTTAGCAGAGGAAGTAGCAGAACTGGTGCGTTGTGCTTGGGGATGGTTAATGGTGCCAATCCCAAATCCGACCAAAGCAGATGCGACTGCTGCAACTAAAAAGGCAAAAAACTTTTTCATTGTATTTCTCCTCCACAATAATTACTCTCACTAAGAATAATTCTAACAGTAACAGTTTGAAAGAGCAATTTGCATGTTTTAAATGGTCTTTTGTCAACCAAAAAAGCCTGACCAAAAAGGCCAGACTTCATCAAATTTAATCAAAACATTATTTAACCACAATGTTTTGAATTTGCTTCAATTCACTGAGCTTCCAATCAACGTAAGAAGTGTTGTTTGGTGATGTTTCAGTCACCTTGACGATTGGAACGTTGTTATCCTTGGCCAACTTCACAATCTTATCAACTGTGCCACCCGTTGTTTGGGTGTTGTAGACCAGGAAGGCCAATTCGTGGTTCTTAATCTTGCTTTGGATGTCTGAAAGGACAGCGGGTGAAGGATCGTTTCCTTCTTCGATGGCTTCGGCAAATTCGTCGCCAACGACCTTAGCCCCTAAGGCATCAAGCATGTATTCGTAAACTGGTTCCGTTTCGATGACTTCCTTGCCGGCCACCTTAGCAGCGAGTTCGTCAATCTTGTCGGTAACGGGCTTGAGCTTGTCGGCATAAGCCTTAGCGTTGGCTTGATAGTCGGCCTCGTGCTTAGGGTCCTTCTTGCTCAAAGTATCGGCTAAGCCTTGGGCGGCTTGAATCATGTTGTCAGGGTCGTTCCACAAATGTGGGTTAGAACCAGACTTTTTGTTTAAAATATCTTCCCCAACATACAGTACTTGGGTGTCTTTTGAAGTCTTTGCTAACTTTTTGAGCCAAGCATCGTAACCTAGGCCGTTTCCAAAGGCGATGTCTGCGTTAGACACCTTCTTCGCAACAGCATTGGTTGGTTCGTAGTCTTCCGGTGAGACAGATTGCTTGGTGATAATTGCTGAAACATCGGCATGTTTTCCAGCAACCGTTTTTGCCAATTCGGCATAAACGTTAGTTGAAGCGACAATTGTTAAACGGTCGGACTTCTTTCCTTCTTTTTGGTTAGCGCCTTGCCAGGCAACTAATCCTGCGATTGCAGCCAAAACTACCAGTAAAATGGCCACAACGGCTGTGGTTTTCTTCTTTTGCATCATCATTCCTCCAGTGGGGGTATTCGGTGATCCGGCCGTCCATATTTGGTGGCGGCCAAAAGCTCATTAAAGATTTGCTGTTGCTCGTCGGTTAACACTAGGTCCTTCCGATAGGCAAAGCCAACCTTAAATAGGGGCTGGTCGTCATCTGTGATTGGCAAAGCGGTGACACCCGGAAAAGTTAACGCTGGGTGAGCAACCATGAAGCCAATTCCACGATTTTGTTGAATCAGGCTAAGAATTCCGTACGGTTCTGAGGAATTAAACAAAACGTTGGCTTGAATATGGGCGGTACGGGCCAACTGGTTAAAAGCCTGGGTATGAACGAAGTTACCTTTTAACAGGATGAATTTTTCGTCTTTTAAATCAGCAAACGATACGGACCCTTGTTGAGCCAAGGGGTAGTCGTCAGCAGCTAAGATAGCAAAGGGCTGCTCATCAAAGGGAATCAAATTAAATTCACTTTGATCGATATCGTCGAGATAACTAACAAAGGACGCGTCAAGCTCACCATTGCGTAATTGGTCGATGGCCTCTTGGGCACCAACTTCGACCGTTTTCAAATGGGTCAGCGAGTCATCAGATAAGACCGTTGCAATGGCAGGAAAGTAAGCAACTTGAATAATTGGAGGTAAACCAATTAACAATGATTCTTGATTAATTCGTTTAATTTCGGTTTGCGCAACCTGATATTGTTCAACCATCGCCGCTGCGTGCTGCCGTAAAACCTTACCGGCGTAGGTAAGGTGAACGTTTTTTTGCGCAGCATGCCGCAAGATTAATTTGGCGCCCAATTCCTTTTCTAGACGTTGCATTGCCAAAGAAATCGTGGGTTGGGAAACACCAAATTTATCCGAAACCTGTGAAAAATTTCGGTAATCCGCTAGGGCTAAATAATATTGTAGGTCGGTTATCCTCAAAAAAAGTTTCTCCAAATTCAGTTCTTAACATTCTGCCTATTTCCATTATACCAAAATCTGTCAAGTCTACGGCCTTGCTATAAATAAAAGTGAGGATAAGGGTGGTGTTTGACTATAATTTTCCCCTGGTTATAGAATGATGGTGTTAAAAGGTTCAGAACGCGTCTGAATCAAAAAAACAAAAACTAAGGAGCCTATCTCATGACACCAATTGAGATTTTAAACAACCCTTTCTTGAATAAGGGAACTGGTTTTACGATGGAAGAGCGTAAGGAACTTGGCATTGCCGGTCTTTTGCCTCCTCGTGTTCAAACTTTGGAAGAACAAACAGAACAAGCTTACGCACAATATCAGTCGAAGCCTTCTGATTTGGAAAAGCGTTTGTTCTTGATGGAAATCTTCAACACGAACCATACGTTGTTCTACAAGTTGTTCAGCCAACACGTGGTTGAATTTATGCCAATCGTTTATGATCCAGTTATTGCTGACACGATTGAAAATTACTCAGAATTGTTTGTGGACCCACAAAACGCGGTTTACTTGTCGATTGACGAACCTGACGTGATGGAATCAGCTTTGAAGGCTGGTGCCAATGGTCGTGACATCAAGTTGATCGTTGTGACTGATGCCGAAGGTATCTTGGGTATTGGTGATTGGGGAACGAACGGTGTTGATATCGCCGTTGGTAAGTTGATGGTTTATACAGCCGCAGCTGGTGTCAACCCTGAAAACGTTTTGCCTGTTGTCTTGGATAACGGAACAAACAATCAGTCATTGTTGGACAACCCAATGTACTTGGGTAACCGTCACGAACGTGTTCGCGGTGAAAAGTACACTGAATTCGTCGACAGTTTCGTTGCCGCAGCCGAAAAGCTTTTCCCTAAGTTGTACTTGCACTGGGAAGACTTTGGTCGTTCAAACGCCGCTGTGATCTTGGACAAGTATAAGGACAAGATTACGACATTTAACGATGATATCCAAGGAACTGGAATCATCACTTTGGCAGCCGCTTTGGGTGCCATGACCATCACTGGTGAAAAGTTGTCTGACCAGACTTACTTGACTTTTGGTGCTGGTTCAGCCGGTGCAGGAATTGCTAACCGGATGTTTGAAGAAATGTTGCAAGAAGGTTTGTCAGAAGAAGAAGCCCGCAAGCACATCTACATGGTTGATAAGCAAGGATTGCTTTTCGATGATATGGATGATTTGACACCAGAACAAAAGCCATTCGCCCGCTCACGTTCTGAATTTGCCAACGCTGATTCATTGACGGACTTGGCTTCCGTTGTGAAGGAAATCCACCCAACAATCATGGTTGGAACTTCAACACAACCAGGTGCCTTTACGAAGGAAATCGTTCAAGAAATGGCCGCTCACACAGAACGTCCAGTTATCTTCCCATTGTCTAACCCAACAAAGTTGGCAGAAGCAAAGGCTGAAGACTTGCTTGAATGGACTGATGGTAAGGCTTTGATTGCTACTGGTATCCCTGTTCACCCTGTCGAATACAAGGGTGTAACTTACGAAATCGGTCAAGCAAACAACGCCTTGGTATACCCAGGTCTTGGTTTGGGAACGATTGCATCAACTGCTACTGTCTTGAATGATGAAATGATTTCAGCAGCAGCTCACTCATTGGGTGGAATTGTTGATTCAACAAAGCCAGGGGCAGCCGTTTTGCCACCAGTTTCACAGTTGACTGTCTTCTCAGAAACAGTCGCTGTTGCCACTGCTCAATCAGCAGTTGACCAAGGAATCACGAAGGAAAAGATCACCGACGTGAAGAAGGCCATCGCTGACTTGAAGTGGGAACCTAAGTACTAAAATTTATTTATAAACAAAAAAACAAAGCAAAGCAACAATAGAAAAGGGCGAAAGTCCTTTTTTATGTACAATAATTGATAATAAATAGTGAAATTCATGGAGAGTCAGCGCTGCAGGCGCTGACTGCAGATGGATGGGGCTAGGATTAGCGCCACCCTGGAAAGGGAGTTTTTATGGCATTTTGGAATACCATTGAAAGTGTTGTGACAATCATTTTAATGATTGCCCTCGGTTATATTTTGCGCCAGCGGGGCTGGTTTGCTGATAGTTTCGGCGGGAATATCTCCCGCTTAATCACGAATGTGGCGTTACCTGCGTCCATTTTTGTGTCTGTTTTGAAGTTTTTAACCCGTGACAAATTGGTCTCGTTATCAGGTGGCTTAGCTTAGTGTATGCCTTGATTTCCTTTGCCCTGAGTTACGCGGTTGCCTACCTATTGGTTTGGATTTTTAAGATTCGTCCTGGCCGCAAAGGGACGTTTATTAATGTCGTTGCCAATGCTAATACGATTTTTATTGGTTTACCGCTAAACGTGGCTTTATTTGGAAACAAGGCGCTGTCTTACTTCCTGGTTTATTATGTGATGAACACGATTTCAACTTGGGCCGTCGGTGCTTTGATCATTGCCAATGATAGCCCGGAAAAGCAGGGCAATGCCTTTAATTGGAAGAAGCTACTGCCAGCACCATTGATTGGTTTCTTGGTGGCCTTGGTTTTCTTGCTGCTAGCGCTACCTGTGCCAGAATTTGCCACCTCAACATTGACTTACGTCGGCAACTTGGTAACACCGCTCTCATTGATCTACATCGGAATTGTTTTGTCTGATGCTGGTTTGAAGAGTATTCGCTTTGACCGCGATACAATTGTTGCCTTAGTTGGGCGCTTCATCTTTACGCCGGCGATTATGTTGACCCTACTCGTTTTGGGTGGGGACATTCTTGGCCATCTGCCTCACTTGGAGGCCCAAACTTTGGCCGTCCAGGCAGCGACGCCAGCACTGGCCGTCTTGCCAATCTTAGTGAACCAGGCCAAGGGGGATGTCAAATACGCTACGAATGTGGTGACGACTTCAACCTTGCTGTTTATCGTTGTGGTGCCAATCGTCAATATGGTTGCGACAGCTTTGCTTTAAGATTTTAAATTAGAAAACCCCGTCTTTCTCGGTCGTGAGAGAGGCGGGTTTTTTATTTGATTGACTTTAAAAATTATCAAGAAGAATCAGAAAAAGACGAGGGTGGCGAAATATTCTAAATTATGATAAGTTGTTTATAATATTTTTTTAGAAACGAACTAGTTTAGAAGTCGAGAGGAGATCTAAATGTTTCAAAATAAAAAGAAGCTTGTGTCCCTATTAGTTTTTGCCACTGTGGCAGTAGCTGCTTTTGCTATTGTGCTGAGTACAAATGCTAACCAGAATAAGGACACTGCTGATTCTCGTTCTGAAGCACAGTCGTCCAGCAAAGTTTCTGTTAGTAATGATTCAAAGTTTGATGGGTACACCAATCAAAACTCATCGAACGGTTGGTGGCTGAATGACACAACTTATAAAGCCGGTAATTTGAGGTTTGATTTTGAAGATTCAGAGGTCATCACTGGTACCGATAACAGTAAAATTTTGGTGATGCATGCCAAGATGTCCAATGTTTCCCAGAAAAATATTGATTCTGTTGTCATCTATTCGGACACAATTTGGGCAAAGCAAAAGTCAAATAATCAAGAAGTCAATCTCCAGAATGTTGATGCTAAATTGCCAAAGGATAGCCCTGCTTTTCAGGAAGCAAAGAATTTCCGTAAGCAGCTGTTGCCTGGTCAGTCGACAGAAGTCGTGCTCAATTTTGAGCTGGTCAATGACGGCCCAATCACGGTTCACTTTGCCGGGGCTGCTGATGGTCTGGAATTAGGTCAAAAAACACTTACTATCCAAAAATAATTCATTTATCCTTATTAAAATAATTAAGCTGTATCGATTCAATAAAAATCGATACAGCTTTTTTTAGAAAGAAGGTTGCTATTAATGAAAAATATAAAAAGTAATGTAAGAGTACAGATGTTTACGAAAAAAGGCTTGATTCATTTTTGCTATTTTTTGGATACGCTGAATTAAGCTTGTTATGAAAGCATGATTAGCATAGTTGTTCAAATCATCTTTTTTGATGGTCAATTTAATTAATTCATGACCGTTTGAAAAATCAATAATAAATAGTTGGTAGGCATCGGTGGACTCGATGCACCCCCAGGCAACATAAGTGAATTTCATCGTGAAAGAATGATGCCAAATATCAGACTTAGCAAATGAGTCTTGCCTTTGTTGAAACCACTGATTGACTTCATCAAAGTCACTGATATCAATCATTCTCGCAAGGGCGCCGCCTTTAACAGCAGCGTTAACGCCGTTAACTAATTTGATATTTCGAACCACTAGGTAAGTGATTGGGATGAAAGAAATGATACTTAGTACCCAATCAAAATCCATCTTTTGAAAACCCGTAAGAATCATTAGTAGTAGAAGAAAATCAATCAATAAGACAAAGCTGAGCGCAATTATCCAATTTTTGTGGTTTCTTGGTTGATTTTTTAGTACTTTAGTTTTAATTTCTAAAAATTCGTTCATTCTTACTCCAATATCATCAATTTTTAGTCTACCATTCGCCACTTTTTATCTAAGATAAAGCGGGCAACAAAGAGACCAAATGGCAAAAATAACATGATCAAGCCGGCCCGGGTCAACCATTCCGCACCAGTGCCGATGTTGTTGAGGCCAAGGTTATAAACACCGCGATAAATATACAAACCAGGCACCATAATCACGATTGATGGTACTGTTAAGGTAATCCGAGGAAAACGCATTGTTCGGTTAATCATTGAGGCTAGTAGACCGGCAATTAAAGCACCGCAGAAGGCCGCTGCCGCCGGTTGGAAATGCGCCAGGTCGACCAGTTCTAGCCGTGACGTATTTGCCACCGCACCAATCAGACCAGCGGTAATCGCCATTTTTTGCTTTGAATTAAACATCATCGAAAAGCCATAGACCCCGGCAAAAGAGGCCAATAATCGGCAGAAAATGAGGGGATACAATGACAGTCCCTGTGGCAAAAAGTTTTCGGGACGAAGACCAAAGATCAGTGCGAGTAACCAGCCAATCAGCGTTGCTGTAATGATAATCATCAAGGCAAAGGTCAGCCGTTCTAACCCTGACCGCATATCATTTTTGGTAATATCCAAAATGCTGGTGATATAGGGGAAGCCGGGGATGACAAAGAGCATGGCACCAATGTAGCCGGCTTCGTGGGCAGGTGCGAGCGACCAAATTAGTCCCAGTGCATGCAGACTAATAAAGTAGGTGAGGCAAGCTGCGCCGACTCCCAAAGCTGTCGTGGTAATCGGCGTCCAGTGACGCGCTCCCAGCAGTTTGCGGGTGTATTGGCCGACACCGGCCCCTAGGAAGCAGCACAACATTTCGATGGGGCCGCCGCCAAGTAGAAAAATAAAGCCGGCACAGGCAATTGCGGAAGCTAGGGCAGATTGGATTGCCGTGTAGTTCGCTGGTTCTGCTTTAATTCGATCCAGTTTTTGGTGGATAACTTGAGGTTTTTGGTCAGCATATTCACTGGCAAAATTTTGCACGAAGCCTTGCAGCAACGTCAACTGATGCGTGTTTACGCCAGCGCTGGCCAGCGACAAGCTTTCGGTGAAGGATTCGACCCCGTCAAAGCAGGTAATGGTGAGAGAGGTGAACCCAATATCAGCAGAGCAAGTCATTTGTAAGGAGCGAGCGATGGTATTCATGGCATCGCGAACTCGCCAGGCACCGGTACCGCATGCCAGTAACAAAATTCCAACGCGACCAACAATCGAGGCGCGCACCCGTAAGGAAGCGTCTCGGGCAGCCACTTGCTCATCGTTGACAACCCTTTCCCAGCGGATGGCCATGTGGTGGTGCAGGCGGTCGGGGTGGAGGTTATCGTCAATTGCTGCTTGGTTGATCGGGCTGGTCATGTTGTTTTCCTTATCTAGAAAGTCTCTTAACTAAGAGTAATATAGGTCTTATGATAGGCTTTTTAAGCCTCATTTTCAAGAATTCAGCCATAAAAAAAGCGCTCTAATAGCGCTTTTTAAAATATATTATAGTTGATCTTTATAAATGGCTTGACCCGTATTACCAACGAGCAAAACGTCGCACACATCGATGAACAAACCGTGTTCGACAACACCTGTGAGGCCCTTGAGGTCGAGGGCCAGTTGGGCCAGGTTATCCTGTCCGGTGATATCGACATCGATGATGTAGTTACCAGAATCGGTTGTGAGGTAGTTACCATCTTCTTGCTGACGATAAACGGGCTTTAGGTCGCGTGTTTTCAAATAGTTATAAACGTGGTGAACCCCAAATTTAACAACCTCGACGGGGAGGCGGTAAGAGCCAAGGTGTTGGTGCTGCTTGGAAGAGTCTACCACCCAAATGTTTTTCGTTGAGTTCATGGCGACAATTTTCTCAAACAAGAGGGCGGCCCCGCCACCTTTAATACCATTCAAATCGCCATCAACTTCATCAGCACCATCGACGGTGACATCAATCCGGTCAACAGCATCGATATCCACCACTTTGAGACCAAAGCCCAGGGCTAACTGTTGTGTTTGAACGGAAGTCGCCACACAGGTGATATCGAGTGATTCTTCATGAGCTCTCTTAGCGAGCAAATCAATAAAAATAGAAGCGGTCGAACCCGAACCAAGGCCAACAATGGCTTGGTTGGGAATCAGCTCGACAGCCATTTGAGCGGCTTTTACTTTATCATCGTTCACGTTAAGGCCTCCAACAACCGGCAAAGAATTTTCATTACTTTTATTATATCAGAAATAAGCGGCAATCAAATTGTCAGATTGGTTCATTTTTCTGATATTTACCGCTATTTCTTGTAAAATATAGGAGGAAAAGAAAGTGACAAATGCGAAAGGATTTTAGCATGGTCAAAAAAGTAGCAATCATTGGCTCAACCAACTTGGACCGCGTGACCCGGGTGCCACGCTTGGCTAATAGTGGAGAAACCCTCTCAACACCACAGCACCAAGAAGAGGTGATGGGTGGCAAGGGCTTGAATCAGGCGGTGGCCGTGGCCCGGTCGGGTAGTCAAGCCAATTTCATTACCAAGGTTGGCGCAGGTTTTGACCTCGCCGCGCGGGTGGATGAAGAAAATTTGAATTTGGAATATGTTTTGCATAGTGAGGACGCTGAAACTGGGCAGGCCTATATCACGGTTTCTAAGGCGACCGGCGATAACATCATTTATGTTTACGAAGGAGCTAACGGTCAGTTGTCTGCTAAAGATGTCTGGAACCAACGAACTGCCTTAACTGAAGCTGATTTTTGCTTGGCTCAACTGGAAATCCCCTTGGAAACAGTCTCATCGGCCTTTAAAATGGCCCATGACCAGGGCGTGATGACGGTCTTGAACACCGCCCCAGTGCCAGATCAGGAGAACTTTCCTCATGAACTGCTGGCCGAATCTGATTTGGTGATTCCAAATGAGCATGAAGCCGAGTTGATTACCAACATTCCGGTCACAGACCGGGACTCATTGATTCAAAATGCCGAATTTTTCTTTGCGGCCGGAGTGAAGCACGTCTTGATTACTCTTGGCGACCGCGGCGCCTTTTACAAGTCGGTGACTGGTAAGGAAGTCATGGTCAACGCCATCAAGACGACGGCCATTGATACCACGGCTGCGGGCGACACCTTTATCGGTGCTCTGCTGTCACGGTTGACGCCGGACTTTGATAACATTGAAGGTGCCATCAAATTTGCCGTGGCCGCTTCTTCCTTGACGGTGGCTCAGCCAGGGGCGTTGCCATCAATCCCAAAAGAAGCCGATATCTTAGCCCAACTACCGAAAACAAACTGAACTAGGGGAGGAAGTATGCGGATTGCTGAAATGAAATTACCGCGAAAAGATTACTGGGTTTCGCTGCAAGAACAAGTGGCGGCAGGTGCAGAACCGGTTCCCGAACTGGACTATCGGGTGTTGGCCTTTTCTTATGAGGACAACCTGATTATTGATTGGAACCAAACTTTTCCCGGTCCGAACCCAACCGATTTGATTGCCGGCCTGTTAATGGATGACCAGGTCAAAAATTTAAATTTGGTCCACGGAATTTACCATTTCGATACAAATGGGCTCATAAGTGATAAAATCTATCATGTAACAATTAATACCGTCCGTTCGTAGGGAGAGACGAGACGTTATCTTTAATAGAGAATAAGGAAAAACAATATGAAAAAATTTTTAAGCTTTCTCTGGAATTGGATTGCACCGATCGCCTTTGGAATTGCGGTTTACGCCGTGGTCACAACTTTTTGGGTGAACGTGGTTACCATTAACGGTGATTCAATGGCTCCTAATTTGCTTGACCAACAAAAGGTTTTGGTGACCAAGACCCATAATGTGAAGCGTGGGGATGTTGTTGTCTTTGACGCTCGGAAGGAAGATCCGCGTATTCAAGCCGGCAACAAGGACTACGTGAAGCGAGTTATCGGAATCCCTGGTGACACGGTTGAATACCGCGATGGGGATTTGTACGTTAACAACAAGAAGGTGAACGAATCTTTCATTTCAACCGATGAACAACAAAGTGGAACTGAGGCTAGCTTCGGTTCATCATGGTCATTAGGAACGCTTTCTGCTACGGGTATGTGGAAGAAGGATGATCAAGGGAAGACGGTTGTTCCAAAGGGAACTTACTTCGTCCTAGGAGACCACCGTTCCGTTTCAAATGATAGCCGTTACTTTGGTTTTGTTTCCAAGGAACACGTCATTGGTCGTGTTGTGGTGCCATTCTGGTATAGTGACACGGTTCGCAAGAACATTGGTAGCGAACGCAACCACTTCTTTGCAACCGCTTAAAGCGCTTAAAAATTAATACTGAAAAAGCCGGCCTACGAGAAATGTATCTCGTGGGTCGACTTTTTTGTGAGCAAAAAATTTTATAAGCAGGAAAATAGAAATTCTAAAATTTTAGTGGTTTTGGGCTTCAAAACGAATACCAGTTTCAATCAATTGAGCTGGGGCATCCTTCATGGCCATGTTGGCCTGGATGATTACCATCTTATCTGATTCTTGGTCTGCCTTTTGCATGGCGTCCATCAATTCTTGTTCGGTTGAAACTTCGATGAAGTCGTATTGGTCGGCTTGGCCACCAAATGCTTCGGCGATCTTGTTGTAGCGGTACTTTGGCACGTCGTTGTATGGTTCGTCCATTCCGTGAATAACACGTTCAACAGTGTAACCCGTGTTTTCGATAATGAACAAAACAGGGGTCAAACGTTCCTTAAGAGCCAAACCAAAGTCCTGAATCGTAAGTTGCAAAGAACCTTCACCAGTTGACAAAACAGCCCGACGGCTAGGGTTAGCTAATTGCGCCCCGATCGTAGCTGGGAAGGCATAACCGATTGAGCCCCAAAGTGGTTGACCAAAGAACTTGGCACCGCTAGCCAGGTTTTGACTAGCCAAACCGAAGAATGAAGTTCCTTGTTCGGCAACCAAAGTCTTATCAGCAGTGATAAATTCTTGGAGGGCGCGGTCGTAGAAGGCCTGTGTCAAGGCTTTGTCGGTTGCCTTTAATGCAGTGATGTCGCCAGCTGGTGCTTGCACATTTGCCAGCTTCAAATTCAAATCAGTTGAGGCCAACTGCTGCAAAGTAGCAACGAAGTCGTAATCGGCTGGCAGGCTTTGTCCGTAAATTGAACCGGCTGCCGCGAACAAGTTAATCACTTGGCTATCGTCAAATTCCTGGGTGAAGCCACCTGTGACGGAATCGGTTAACTTGGCACCCAAAACCAAAACAGTATCGGCACCTGAAACAAATTGGTTAATTTCTTCATCAGAAATTGTTCCGTTATAAGTTCCAACAAAGTTAGCAAAGGATTCGTCAACGGCACCCTTACCCAAGCCAAGGTCAACAACGGGGATGTTGTTCTTCAATGAAAAGTCTTTGACTGCTTGACCAAGGCTGAAGCGGTCAACTTCATGACCGACTACGATTACTGGTGACTTTGAATCGGCTAGTGCGGCAGAAATGGCTGCAACGCTTTGATCAACGTTTTGTTCTTGCTTAGCAGCAATGCGGTTGGCAATACCACCCTGCAAGGCTGGGTTAACCAGTGCATTGACTAAGTCACTTGGCAAAACCAAGTAAGCTGGTTGCTTAGTCGTATGAATGTAAGCCAAAGTTTCATCAATTTGATCAATGGCATGCTTGGCATCAAGGACTGTCGTCTTAATGCCTAAGGCTTCGTGAGCCTGGATGAAGCGGTCAAAGTTGCTGTCACCAAATGTGTGGTGAACTAATTTGCCGGCGTTTTGAACATCGTTAGTGGGCGCACCAACAATTTCCAAAACGGGGACATGTTCGGCCACGCTACCAGCTAAGCCGTTAATAGCGCTCAGTTCGCCAACACCAAAGGTAGTGACAAAGGTGGCGAAGCCCTTTTCACGGGCGTAGCCATCCGCCATATAAGAGGCGTTCAGTTCGTTGGCATTGCCGACCCATTTCATATCATCACGGTGAGTGATGTGGTCAAGAAATTGAAGGTTGTAGTCGCCGGGGACTCCAAGAATTTCATCGGCACCAAGTGCCTTGATTACATCTAAGAGATAATCTGATATAGTATATTCAGTCATACGTTCTTCCTTTCTTAATAGGTCAAATAAGTTTACCTATAAGCAGAACTATATACCTTGTTTCAAAATAAGTCAACATAATTGACCTAAAAAGGAGAAATTCTTTTGAATATCGACCCCAAATTACCGACAATCTTCTTTGCTTACCAGGAATTTTCCTCGATGGTAGACTTAAGTCACTATAATTTGACCAAGAACCAGCACCGGATTTTGTTTATTATTTTCGCGCTGGAGGATGTTAGCATTAAAAAAATCCTGCTCTTGTTGGGTATCTCAAAGCAGGCGGCAAACGTTGCCCTGCGGGACTTGCTGTCACGCGACCTGGTGACAGAAGAGCGCTCAAAAGAAGACAAGCGGATTAAATATTTGCAACTAACGCCTGCCGGTCGGGCGTTAAGTGATCAAATTAGTGTCGAACAACAGACAATCTTAAACAAGTACTTTGATGCCGCGGATGGTGATTGGCAACAGGCCATGACTAAGTTAGCGGAAAAGTATTTAAATCGAGTGAACTAAAAAAGACAGCCGAGCGGCTGTCTTTTTATTTATCTGAATCGGTCTTATCTTTTTTATTGCGAGACCACCAGTGCTTCTTTTGTTCGTCTTCCATCTCAATTCGTTGGACACGAGAAGTGACCTTGTCTAATTGCGACAAAGTGGCCATTTGAATGTGTTGCTGCTGGTCAACCGTTGTTTGGGTTTTTTCCAAATTCTGTTCGGCCTTGGCCAACGTTGACTTCAAGGTATCGATGTGTTGCTTCCGATCATCGAGTTGTTGGTCCTTGTAGCCAAGTTGTGATTCCAACATTTCCAAGCGCATTTTTAGAATTTCAATTTCTGCCTCGTTATCGACGTTGAGGTCGGCCAAAGCAGATTCCTTGGCGGGCTTAAGAAAACTGAGTTCTTCTTCGGTATATGTACCGTTCAAATCAATTCCGCGTAACTTAGCTCGTTGAAAGAGGACCTCGCGGTCAATACCCAAAAAGAGGGTTAATTCAGCGGTTGAGCCAAAGGTATAGTAGTCCTTCATGTTTTCGCGTTTAATTTTCAACAGACAATCCTCCGTTTATAAATAAAAATCCCTGGATTAAGGGCTGCCGGTCACCGGCTAATTTGTAAATTTTACCTACATAAAAGTTGGCATTGTAGCTAAAATCCTGACAACAGCAGGATTTCATAGCATCCATCCAAAATAATAGTATACCAAACTCCACCAAAGCAAGACATAATTTAAGTTTTTCTTATTAAAAAGCACGAAAATTTAAATTTTCGTGCTTTTGTTGCTTTAGGCTTTGGCTAAAATGTCGATGCTAGCAGTTTCCAAAACTAATTCTGGAGCATCGGTAGCTAGGTGGTGAAGGTCGTTTAAGAAGAAGCCTTCTTCAAGGTCAAGCTTATCCGAGCAAGCAAAGACGGTCAGCGTGTAGCGGTGGTCTTTGTCAGGTGGGACAGGTCCGATGTAGTGACGGCGAAGGCGGTCATCTGTTACATCTAAATAGCGTGAATAGGTTGAGTTTTCCCCCTGAATAAAGTCTTCACCGGCCAAATCAGGCTGGATTGAAAAACTTTGGGATAAGTTCGCCGGTACGCGCACCTTATCCCCATTAACAGGGAAATTAGCTGCGATCCAGTGAATCCAAGCAAAGCCCATAACGGGAATTGAATCAAAGTCGATGTAGGCCCAGGCGAGGTACTTTGTCCCAGCGGGCAGGTCCTTTGCTTCAAAAGGGAAGGACTGAATTGGATAACGTCCGACTTTGACGTTGTCGGCGGCGAACTTACTGTAGGCGGTCGGCAAATAACCATTTTCTTTGGTCACGTTAATTTGCATGCATGTGACTCCAATCATCTTTTTCTGCATTATAGCACTGCTGGCGTCCCAGGCAAAGTGGCCCTGCTGATTGAGCCCGGTTGACCAGTCGTGAAGTTCTCACCAAATGCGGAAAATAACTAAAGCCGTTATCCAAAAGAAATGCCAAAATGTTATGATTTAAGCAGAATTATTTGAGGAGAAATGTTGTTATGATGCATATTATCGTAAATGCTCTCTGGGTTGGTGCTTTAGCAGGAATTTTGGGCGAACTGGTTCGTTTAGGTTGGTCGCAGACTATGCCCATTCACAGCCAGGGTCTAAACCAACAAAGCCCAGCCAAACGCCTGCTTGAACAGCTCGGTCTAACCAAGGCGGAACGTTCGTCCGCAGTTAAGGTGCCGGGTGGACAGCGGATTGAGTATTTGCCACTGGCTTTGCATTACATTTATGCCATTTTACTGGCTGTCTTTTTTGTTGTCTGGGCCAATGTTGACGGCCGGGTGACAGAGGGACTCGGAACGCTGTATGGCTTTGGTTGCTGGGCTGTCTTTGATGTCATCTTGCTTCCGTTGCTTAAGACGGTGCCCATGGTTTGGCGTCGCCCCTGGCCAGAACTGTTAGTTGAATTGATTGGTTACTTGTTGTTTGGCTGGACGCTGTATTTGGTAGCGATTGGCTTGCCAATTTCTGGTGTTTATTTTTAAAATTTGACCTGCAAATGCGGGTCTTTTTTAATGTAAAATTGTTGGAATTTCGGTAAAATATAGTTAGAAATTAAATGGGAAATGAGTCAGATTACGCTCTTCAGTTGGAGGACGGATCATGGTTCAAAAGGTTTCTTGGAAGACACCAATGGCACTGACTGGGGTCTTACCTGACTTAAGTTGGCGTTATTGGCTGCAAGTGCAAGTAGCACGAGAGTTACGAAAGGGTCGCAAGCAGGCGGGGCTCACCCAAGAGGAAGTCGCCAATACCTTGCACATTTGCCAAAGCGCGGTGTCAAAGTATGAGAGCGGCAAAATGATGCCTGACTTTGTTGTTATCTTATCTTTTTGTTACTTGTATGGTTGGACGTTAGAGGATTTTTTGTTGCGCTTGAATATCAAGACGCGGCATGATTGACGAACTGAGTACGGGCTTAGCCCGGCAGAAAGCGAGTGGAAGATGCCAGTTGATTTAACAGCCATTAAGGATTTTGCCGAACAAACGTTGACGGGGGATGCCTCTGGGCATGATTATTTACATGCCGGTCAGGTAGCCCGGCTGGCGGTTTCCCTTTATGAGGATGACCACGGCCAATTAGACGAACAGGACTTTGCTATTTTGGTGGCAGCGGCCCTATTGCACGATACAATCGATGACAAAGTGGTCTCAGACGTCATCGCCCAACAAGACAAAGTCGAAACGTTGTTACAGCAATCAGGGATTGCACCAATTGGGCAGGCAATCGTGGCCGAAACGATTACGCATTTGTCATACTCTGCTAATTTGGAAAAGCATTACGACCTCAGTGAGTTAGGCCAGTATGTCCAGGATGCCGATCGGCTGGAGGCCATCGGTGCGATTGGGATTGCCCGGACCTTCGCTTATGGCGGCCAGAAGGGCCACCCAATTTATGATCCGGCGATTAAGCCGGTTGCGCTCCAAGATAAGGCGCAATATCGGTCGCATCAAACGACAACGATTAATCACTTTTATGAAAAGCTGTTGAAGTTGGCTGACCAGCTAAATACGCCGGCAGGAAAAACGGAAGGAAACCGTCGGACGGCCTTTATGGAGGGCTTCCTGACGGAATTTAACCGAGAAACGGGGGCGCTGTCAGACCCAGCGTTCAAGGTGCAATGAGGGAGAATGAATTTGGATAAGTTGAAAACAGTCGGCCTCGACCAGTTAGCGGAATTACAGGCAATTAGCCGGCAAACATTTGCCGAGACGTTTGCTGACGATAATTCAGCCGCTGATTTAGCGGAATACTTAGACAAAGCCTATGCCGGTGAAAAACTGACTGCCGAATTAGCAGATGACAATAGTGAATTTTTGTTCATCGAGCATAATCAGCAAGTGGCTGGCTACTTGAAGTTGAATTGGAACGAAGCGCAAACTGAGGTCCAGGGGCCCGATGCGCTCGAAGTCGAGCGAATTTATTTGCTGGCAGATTACCAGCGCTTGGGCCTGGGACGGCAGCTATTGGAATACGCATTTGACCGAGCGGAAAAGCTGGGAAAGACCCGAGTTTGGTTAGGTGTTTGGGAGCATAATCAAAAGGCCTTGGCTTTTTATCAAAAACTTGGTTTTACAGCGTTTTCGGACCATGTGTTTCAGTTGGGGGAAGATGCACAGCGGGATATCTTGATGGAAAAGACGTTATAGTAAACAAAAAAGGCACTGACCGTGATTGGCCAGTGCCTTTTTAATATCGAATTATTCGCCACGGAAAACCCAGGCGTCACCATTCTTAGCCAACAAGTCATCAGCGGCTTGTGGACCCATGGTATCTGATTCATAAATTTCAAGTGGTGCCTTATCGGCGGCATAAACGTCTGAAATGGCGTCGGTAAACTTCCAAGCAGTCGCAACACCGTGCCAGTCGGCGAAGTTCGAACCGTTACCGTCCATGGCATCGTGCAACATCCGTTCGTAAGGAGCGGGTGTGATGGCCTTTTGTTCGGCAGTTGGTGCCCAGTTCAAGTCGATTGTTTGCGTGTTGAAGTTGTCAGAAACTTCCTTCGCGTTCAATGACCAAGTAATCTTCTCGTCAGGTGAAACAACAATTGAAAGAACCGTTTCTTGTGGTTCTTGGGCTGAGCCAAATGAGAAGGCACCGGCCTTGAAGACAACGTCGATTCGAGTGGTCTTCTTAGTCAAACGCTTTCCTGAACGAACGTAGAATGGAACGCCTTCCCAACGTGGTGTATTGAAGTGCAATTCACCGGCGATGTAGGTGTTTGTCTTTGAGTCGGCAGGAACATCTGGTTCTTGGTTGTAGGCAATGTGACCGGCAGTCTTACCAGCTCCATATTGACCACGAACGAAGTAGCGGTTAACACCGGCTTCATCATAAATTTCAAGAGCAGAAAAGGCGGCGTTCTTAGCGTCACGGATGGCAACGTCTGAGAAGTCCTTTGGTTCTTCCATCGCCAACCAACCGATGATTTGCATCGTGTGGTTTTGGATCATGTCCAATAAAGCACCGGCTGTATCGTAGTAGCCAGCTCGTTCTTCAACACCCAATGTTTCGGCCAAAGTTACTTGGACGTTCTTGATGTAGTCCTTGTTCCAAGCGTTGTTAATCAATGGGTTCCCAAAGCGGAGTGGGGCGATGTTCAAAACCATTTCCTTACCAAGGAAGTGGTCAATGCGGTAAACTTGGTCTTCATCAAAAGCGGCAGTCAATTCGTTTTGCAACTTTTCGGCCGTTTCATATGAAGTTCCAAATGGCTTTTCAATCATGATTCGGTTGTAGCCCTTGTCGGCCAAGAGCCCTTCAGACTTCAAGAATTGGGCGATGGTTCCAAAGAAACGTGGGGCAACAGACATGTAGAAAATGCGGTTGCCTTCAACGCCAAACTTAGCGGAAGCGGCTTCGATTGTCTTCTTCAAGTTAGCGTAGCCAGCAGCTTCTGTCACGTCGGAAGCATCATAAGAGAAGTGGGCAACGAAGGCAGCAACTTGAGCAGCATCTTGTCCATCTTGAACTGATTCCGTGACCATCTCGCGGTATTCTTCATCCGTCAAGTCTTGACGAGCTGTCCCGACCACGGCAAAGTTCTCTGCTAGATAACCCTTTTTGTAGAGGTTAAAAACAGATGGGTAAAGCAGGCGCTTGGCTAAATCACCAGTGGCACCGAAAAAAGTTACTAAGGTTTTAAGTTCTGCAACCATAAGAATCCCCTTTATCTAATTTGCGTTCGCTATCATTATAACGGAAACGCATCAAAAATTCACGAAAACCGGGAAAATTTAATATTGGAAAAACCCAGTGATTAAAACAAAGAAAGCACTTACATAAACGACTTAGATTGGACCCTTTTTATCAAGGATTAAATTAATTTCATGGTATACTTAGAAAATACAGGGAGGTCGTTATGCAGGTACAAACAAATAAAAAATTATCCGAGCGTTGGCTCTTAACCGCTAATTTAATAACCAATACTGGAAATTCAATGATTTGGCCGGTAACGACCCTTCACATGACTGTTTCTTTGGGGCAGGACTTAACGACCTCGGGAATCGTTATTTTTTTTAGTTCGCTCTTAAATATTTGTGGTGCTTTTATTGCTGGAAAGTTATTTGATTTCTGGCGACCATATCTATCACTGATCGGGGCGAATTTGATTGCCTTGGTTTCATTGATTGCCCTCTTTTTCCATAATGGCTGGCCAATTTTTGCGATTTTGATGATGACGGCCTCCTTTGGAATTGGGGCGACAACGACTTTGCTCAATGCCTATGCGACGACGATTCGGGGCAAGAACACCCGGGTGATCTTCAATAACATGTACATTGTCTTGAACGTTGGGGTTGTGATTGGAACCTTGGCCGTTGGTTATTTATTTGACTACGGCTTCAAATGGTTAATGCTCTTAGCGGCATCGTTGTTCTTCATCTTATTGGTGGTTTCAACTTTTGTTTTCAACGTCAATACTGATATGACGTATGAAGAGGAGGCTGAGCCAGCAACTGGTTCTGAGAAGGCTGAGCCGATTAAGCACGTTGTTCCTGTGGACAAGAAACCGGCTAAGTTTACGATGACACCGCTGCTTTGGTGCCTGGCCGCTTTCTTATTTGTGATTTATCTTTCCTATATGCTGTGGGAGACCGTCATGGCCCCACACATGCGGTCAATTGGGATTTCAACTCGTCATTATGCCGATCTTTGGGTCTTAAACGGCTTGACAATTATCCTATTTCAAAAGATAATTTCAAATTGGGCAAACAAGCACCCATATCGTCTTTCAGTGATTAGTGGTGGTTTTGTTTTTGCTTCGTCGTTTATCTTGATGCTCTTTGTTAACCAATTTTGGCAAATTGTCTTGGTCTTTGAACTCCTGACCCTTGGTGAAATGTTGGCCTCTCCTCAAGTTCCCGCTTGGGTGGCCCAACTGACGCCAAAGGAAGTTTCGGGTCAGGCGCAGGGCTTTGTCAGCATCATGATTTCATTGGGACGAATGGTTGGACCACTGTATGGTGGGATTATGTTGGACCATGGTTGGTTTAACCCGCTGTTCTTCTCTGTCTTTATCGCCATGATTTTGGCAAATATGGGTCTATTAATAATGGCTCGTAAGAAAAGGGAGTAGTTTTTTATGCAACAAAAAGTTAATAAAACGTTGGCTGTTGTCTTATTGGCCGGCGTTATTTTTATTTTGGCCGGTGGAATCATTGGCCTTGGTTTGGCGCCAATTGCACCTTTGTTGGTAGCGATTGCCTGGATCATCTTGGTCATGCGGCTAGCAGGTGTTAGTTTTAAGGATGCGCAATCCGCATTGATTCAAGGGATTGAAGCGGGAATTGCGCCGCTCTTTCTGTTTTTGTTAATCGGTTCGATGATTGCTCTTTGGCTTGGAACGGGTGTGATTCCAACGATGATTTGGTTGGGCTTCAAATTAATTAACCCAACTTGGTTCTTACCAACCGCCTTGTTGACCTCCGCCTTGGTGGGAACGATGATTGGTTCTGCCTTCACAACGATGTCGACTGTTGGGGTGGCTTTGATGGGGGTCGGAACGACCCTTGGTTTCAATCCGGCTTTGGTAGCGGGGATGATTATCTCCGGCGCAATCTTTGGTGACAAGAGTTCGCCATTAGCCGATTCAACGAACTTGGCTGCGGCTGTTTCTGGAACGGATTTGTTTGCGCACTTGCGGAATTTGATGTGGACGACTTTGCCAGCGATGGCCGTCACCCTATTTTTGGCCTTCTTCTTTGGTTTTGCTCACCATGCTGGTGCTGTGAACACCAAGACGGCTGCGGTGACGCAGTTGATTCAACCAACCTGGTGGACAATTGTGCCGATTGCCTTGATTTTGCTGTCAGCCTTGGCTAAAATTCCGGCCATTCCGTCCTTGTTAATTAACGTGACGGTCAACACCGTTTATTATTTGTTCTCTGGTCACTCGTTGACGGCCTGGGCGGACTTGATCGTCAAGGGCTACAAGACAAGCTCAACCAATCCAACTTTGATTGCACTTCTTAACCGTGGGGGGATGACGGCGATGATGGAAACCATCATGTTGATTATGCTCGCCTTGGCTTTGGGTGGCTTGCTTTCAAACTTGGGAATTTTACGGGCAGTGATGAACCCAATCGTTTCACGCTTGCACAGTCAAAAGTCACTGGTCTTTTCAACTTTGATGACGGGAATCGCTACCAACTTCTTGGTTGGGGAACAGTATCTGTCAGTGATGTTGCCGGGACAAATTTTTAAAGAGGACTATCGCCGCTTTGGTTTGTCGCCTTTGGCTTTGTCGCGGGCGATGGAAGATTCCGGTGCCATTGCCAATTACTTGGTGCCCTGGGGAGTCGCCGGTGCCTTTGCGAGCCAAACTTTGCACGTTTCGGTTTTGGCCTTTGTGCCCTTTACTTTCTTAGCGCTCTTCTCGCCGGTCTTCTCTTTGCTATCGGCATTAACGGGAATTGGCTTGCGCCAAGCGTCTCAGGACGAAGAAGAAGCAAAAGCATAATTTTTAATGAGTTGGTCTGAAACGGCCAACTTTTTTCGTCTAATCCAGTAATGGTGGAAATAAGTGTTGAGTGCTTGCAAAATAAGGACGGATTTAGTATAGTTAATGGATGTGAGTGCAGACAAATGCACGCACTCCTTGCAGCTGTTTGGCTGCCAGAGACCAAAAGGAGGAAATATACATGGCTACAGCATACGAATTAACTTATATCATTCGCCCTGACATGGAAGCAGATGCAAAAAAGGCGCTCGTTGAACGCTTTGACAAGATCTTGGCTGACAATGGTGCGACTGTTGTGAAGTCAGCTGATTGGGCTAACCGTCGTTTCGCTTACGAAATCGCCGGCTACCGTGAAGGAACTTACCACGTAATCAACTTCACTGCCGAATCAAATGAAGCAGCTAACGAATTTGATCGTTTGGCTAAGATTTCATCTGACATCTTGCGTAACATGATTGTGAAGCGCGACGCTGAATAATCTAAGATTCCACCGGGAAAGGACCTAGAAAATGATTAATCGAGTTGTTTTAATTGGACGGTTAACCCGTGATGTGGAATTACGTTATACCCAATCGGGTGTAGCAGTGGGTTCCTTCACTCTTGCAGTGAACCGGAATTTCACGAACGCCAATGGGGACCGCGAAGCAGACTTTATCAACGCCGTTATTTGGCGGAAGGCTGCTGAAAACTTTGCCAACTTTACCGGTAAAGGCGCCCTTGTTGCCGTTGAAGGTCGTTTGCAGACCCGTAATTATGAAAATAATGCTGGTCAACGAGTTTACGTGACAGAAGTATCTGTTGATAACTTCTCGCTATTGGAATCAAAGGCCGATAGCGAACGTCGCCGGGCCCAAAATGGTTCAGGTGCTAACCAAGACTTCTCTGGTAATAACCAGGACTTTGGTAACGCCGACCCATTTGCAAGCGCCAACCAAAATAATAATCAACAAAGTGGTAACCAAGGAGGGGCTAATCCCTTCGCGGCTAACAATAATTCAGAGATTGATATTTCTGATGATGACCTACCATTTTAACTTTAACTTCTAAGTGAAAGGAGAAGTACTATGCCTGAACAAAACGCACGTCCACAACGTCGTCGCCCACAAGGTGGACCACGCCGTCGTCGTAAGGTTGACTTTATTGCAGCCAACCACATCGAATACGTGGATTACAAGGATACTGAATTGTTGGAACGTTTCATCTCAGAACGCGGTAAGATTTTGCCACGTCGTGTGACTGGAACTTCAGCAAAGAACCAACGTAAGATCACTGCTGCTATCAAGCGCGCACGGATCATGGCTTTGTTGCCATTCGTCACTGAAGACTAATACGTTAAGAAAGAACCAAGACTTAGGTCTTGGTTCTTTTCTTTTACCAAAGCTAACAAAGAGTGCCGACCGACCTTTGTTCGATGATATGGTAAAATGAATATAACTAATTAAACGAAATGACTTTGAGGCATTCATGAAAACATTTTCGAACTTGCGGGCACTTTCCCGTTACCAACAGAATAAGACCTTTGTCATCGAGACAATTTGGGTTGCAGTTGTAGCGGCCATTTCGCTCATTTTGGCCTTAATGCTGAACTGGCTCTTTGGTTTGCTCTGGCTGCTGTTTTTAATCGTCTTTGTGGTGGTGATGCTCAAGGAATTGATTGAAAGTAGTCAATCAAGCGAGTCTTACTTAGAGGAGCTCACTTACCGAGTCAAGTCTGGTCAACAAGAGGCGATTATTGAAATGCCAATTGGGATTATCCTGCTTGGCCAAGGGGATCGGATTGTTTGGGTCAATCCTTATTTGCAATCGTTGCTTTTAGATGAAGACTTGATTGGCGAAAGCCTTTTGGAAGTCGATGGTGACTTAGCCTTTGCCATCAAAAACTTTTCAGAAGATAAGCAGAACCGCTTCACTTGGCTTGACCGGTCATTTGATTTGGCCTACCAAAAGAATCTGGGTGTGATTTACCTGTTGGATGCAACAGAGAACGTGACCTTAGGCAAGGACTTGGCCGACCATCGTTTGGTAACCGGCCTAGTTTCCGTTGATAACTACGAAGAAGTCACAGAAGGAATGCCGGATTCAGAGACTTCAAAGCTGCGAACGGAAGTGACCGGGCAGTTGACGGATTGGGCGAAGAAGTATGACCTGTATGTCCGCCGACTGTCGCCCGTGACCTATTTGTTGATGGGTTACCAGCGTGACTTGGTCAAAGCAGAAGATGATAAGTTTTCCGTGGTGAAGACCGTCCGTGAAGGAACCGCTCAAAAGAATTCTCCTTTGACCTTGTCAATGGGAATTGCTTATGGTGAACAAGATATTAATTCTTTGGTTCAACTTGCCCAAACCAACTTGGATTTGGCCCTCGGACGTGGTGGTGACCAGGTGGTTGTGAAGGCTGAGGATGCGCCTGCTCGTTTCTATGGTGGAACGACCAATCCAATGGAAAAGCGGACGCGAGTTCGGGCCCGGGTGATTTCACAAACAATTGCGGAATTGATGGACCAGTCTGATCAAATTTTTGTAGTGGGTCACAAGACACCCGACATGGATGCGATTGGCTCTGCCATGGGACTGTGGCGCTTTAGCCAAACCCGTGACAAGAAGGCCTACGTTGTTGTCGATGAAAGCACCGTCTATTCCGATATTCAAGCTTTGCTAGCCACGGTTCGTTCGGATCAAAGTGGTGACGACGCCGGGGAAGACCTCGGGGTTTCCTTCATTACTGAAAAAGAAGCGCTGGATTTGGCAACCGAAAAGTCATTGTTGATTTTGGTTGACCACGCTAAGGAACAGTTGGATGGCGCTCCGGACTTGCTGCACAAATTGGCGGCTCGCGTTGTGATTATTGATCACCACCGTTTGACGGAGGATGCTCTGCCAGAAAAGCCAATTTTGACCTATATTGAACCATATGCTTCCTCAACGTCTGAATTGGTAACGGAACTCTTGCAGTACCAAAACCAAAAGAATGCCCCAATTACACCGTTGGAAGCCACGGCCATGTTGGGTGGAATCCAAGTCGATACCAAGAACTTCGTCTTGCGGACTGGTTCTCGAACTTTTGATGCGGCATCATACCTGCGGGCCAACGGTGCTGATAATGAATTGATTCAATCCTTCTTGAAGGAAAAGTTCTCAGACTTTAAGGCGCGGGCCGAATTGGTTCACTTGGCTGAAATCAAGAACGAGGCTGCTATTTCCGTTGGTGATGACGACACGGTTTATCCTGGTGTCATTACCGCGCAAGCCGCCGATGAATTGCTACAAATCGAAGGCGTTAAGGCTTCATTTGTTATCACTAAGCGTGATGATGGCCGGGTCGGCATTTCTGCCCGCTCAAATGGGGACTTCAACGTCCAAACGGTCATGGAAGACCTTGGTGGTGGTGGTCACTTATCAAATGCGGCCACACAAATGGCTGATGTTAGCACAACTGAGGCTTACGACCAGTTGGTACAAGCCATTGAAAGTCAGGAAGAAGAACAGGCTGCTGAATAAACTTTGACAGTTGTTTTTCTGCTTATTAAAATAAAACAAAAGTGATTATTCTTTTAGTGGGATAGTCCAAGGAGGCACAGATGAAGGTTGTATTTCTAGAAGATGTTAAGGGTCGCGGAAAAAAGGGCGAAGTCAAAGATGTGCCGGACGGTTACGCCAATAACTTTTTGATCAAAAACAAGAAGGCAGAACCGGCAACAGGGAAGAACCTGGGTGCTGTTAAGGGTCGCCAAAAGGCCGAGGAAAAGTGGGCCGCCGAAGAATTAGCTGAAGCCAAGAAGCTGAAAGACTTTTTGGAAGACGAAAAGACGGTTGTGACGATTAAGGGGAAGGCTGGTACCGACGGTCGCCTCTTTGGTGCGGTTTCAACCAAGCAAATTGTTGCGGCTTTGGCTGACCAGTATCAGATTAAGATTGATAAGCGTAAGTTGTTGTTAAACCAACCAATTCATGCCATGGGTTATGTGACGGTACCGGTTAAGGTTCACCGTGACGTGATGGCAGACTTACGTGTTCACGTTAGTGAGGGATAGAGATGGCAGACGTTTCTGTAATGGGAAATGAATATCGCCAAGCACCCAATGATGAAGCCGCTGAACGAGCGGTCTTGGGTGCTATTTTCTTTGATGTAAAGTCGGATGCGGCCATGGTGGCGGCGGAAGCAATTCTGGAACCAAGTGATTTTTACCGGCAAAAGCATCAGGAAATTTTCAAGGCCATGCGACTTTTGGTCGAAGAAGAGCGACCAATTGATATTTTGACTTTGCAAGATAAGTTAAACGCCATGGGCCAACTGGAAAATATCGGTGGCGTTGCCTACCTGGCGGAGCTGTCTCAGTCAACGGCATCGGCCGCCAATTTGAAACACTATGCCCAAATTGTCCATGAAAAGGCGATTTTGCGACGGATGATTCAAACGCTAACGGACTCGATGTCACTAGCTTACGATGGGGCGGAACGTTCATCCGATTTGTTGGAAGATTTGAACCGGCAATTGGACAAATTGGCCCAAAATCAGGGTGATGACGATTTGCGGCGGATTAAGGATGTCTTGAATGAATTTCAAGAAAATCTGGAAATTGCCCGCGATAACGACAATGATATTCTGGGAATTGCTTCCGGGTATCAGGCCCTTGACGAGTTGACCAACGGTTTCCGTGAAGATCAGATGATCGTCATCGGAGCCCGGCCAGCCGTTGGTAAGACGGCCTTTGTTTTGAATATCGCCAAGAACGCTGCGAAGACTGAAAAGAAACCGGTAATTGTCTTTTCATTGGAAATGGGGGCCACCGACTTGGTTACCCGTTTGGTAGCGGCCGAAGGTGGGATTGATTCCCGTAAGCTGACAAATGGTGATTTGAGCGAGCAGGATTGGGCCAACATGACCGTGGCGGTTCAGTCATTGGCCAACATGCAGATTTATATGGACGATACGCCTGGAATCCGAATGTCGCAAATCGCGGCTAAATTACGGAAGTTGGAACGCGATGTTTTGTCTGGCATGTCCGAAGCAGAGCGCGATGAAAATCCACACCCACTTGGGTTGGTCATGATTGATTACCTTGGTCTGATTGAGTCTGCCAACAACGAAAACCGGCAGCAGGCGGTTTCCGAAGTTTCCCGTTCCATCAAGAAATTGGCCAAGGAATTGCGGACGCCAATTATTGCCTTGGCCCAGCTTTCGCGAGGCGTGGAGCAGCGGCAAGATCAGCGACCAATCCTATCGGATTTGCGTGAATCAGGTTCGATTGAACAGGATGCTGACATTGTTGCCTTCTTGTACCGTGATGACTACCATCCCGGCCGGGGTGGCGACGATGGTGCAGAAGGTGGCGAAGCGGAAGAAGAACAAGATGTTGTCCCAATTGAAGTCTTGGTCGAAAAAAACCGTGCCGGTGCACGTGGTAAAGCTGAATTGATGTTTAATAAGCCAACCTTCAAGTTTTCGGATATGGCACCAAGTTTCCGTGGTAATAACGGTGGACCTGGTCCAATTCCGGATATGACGGGTGGCTGGTAAGTTCCAAATAAAAAAGTTCCTCGTTTTGATTTGAACGAGGAACTTTTTTATTTATTCAGTTAGGTCGGCAAATGGCGCCTGAATCATTGCGGCCAGTTCAGCCGGATTGAGGCGGTCGGACCGACCCAATTCACCCGCCGAGACAAGGAAGAAGTCAGCGTCTTTGGCGTGGTTATCAAAGTAGATTGGAAAACCGTGGTTGTGCCAAATACCAACGGGGTTGTTGGCACCATGGACGTAACCGGTAGTGGCTTCTAGCTCTTTTAGTGGCAGCATGTGCGTCTTTTTATTGCCGGAAACGGCTGCTAATTTTTTCATATCGAGTCGTTCGGTCAAGGGTACCACTGCGACTAAGGGGCCAGTCTTGTCACCTTTAACTGCTAGTGTCTTATAAATATCGGACTCTTGAATGCCCAAAACCGCCATTTGTGCATCGATTTCCTCTTGGCTGAGGTCGATTGCGTTCAATTCAACGGGGGTATAGGCAACTTTATGCTTATCAAGCACTTGTTCTGGTAGTGTTTTTTTATCTTTTTTCTTCTTAGCCATGGTCTTATTTTAGCACAAGCCGCTGAAAGTAGGGGTAGAACGTGTAACCAATTTGATAAACTGGTCGGACCAATTCGTGCTAAAATAGAGCTTATGTCAGAAGCAATTTATGTCACGGTGCAAGCCGATATTAAACAAAAAATCTATCAGGGTGCTTATGAGGACCTGAAATTACCGGATGAGCGCAGTTTGGCTGAAAGCTATGCCGTTTCTCGGTCGTCAATCAAACGCGCTTTAAATGTTTTAGTCCAGCAAGGAATTATCTTTAAGAAGCGTGGATCTGGAACCTTCGTGAATCCTTTGTACCTGAAAAACCAGGCCATTTTCCAACACGAAGGGTCTAACCTGGGCGTTTCCGATTCGTTTCGGATTAATGGCCAGGCGCCAAGTATTGAATTATTGGACTTCCGGGTGATTCCCTCAACACCAGAACAGCAGTCTGCCCTTTTCTTGAAGGAAGGCGATTTTGTTTATGAAATTAAACGACTGCGTAAGTTAGACGGCGTTCCCTTTATGATTGAGTACGGCTATGTGCCGATTTCGCTCTTGCCGGGTCTCAATCGGGAAACGGTCTCAAAGTCGATTTATGAATATGTTGAGAAGAAAAAGTCAAAGACCGTCACTCGATCTTTCATGACCATCATGACAGAACCCTCCAATGAAGAAGAACAAAAACTATTGAAATTGAAACGGACGGAACCGGTCGGCATCATGGAAGGTATTTTCTTTATGGACGATGGAACCCCGTTGGAATATTCTAATATGCGTTTGCATTATAAGTATCTCCGCTACAATGCCTTCGTTTCCTTGGGTTCTGAATAAAGTTTCCAAACAAAACAAATATAAATGTTGGATATTTAGGAATTGGACCGGTCCAATTATTCATCTTATCCAACCAAAAACGAAAAAGTTAGGCCCAATGGGCTTTTTTTCTTGAATCAAAAGATTACAGTCGATATAATAATACTTGTAAATATATATCCGGAGTTTGCAGAAGCGGGCTTCGTTGAAAGAAAAAGGAGTACTATTTACATGGTTGATTACAACTCAAAAGAGTACTTGGAACTTGTTGACAAGTGGTGGCGTGCAACCAACTATTTGTCAGCTGGGATGATTTTTTTGAAGTCAAACCCATTGTTCTCAGTAACTAACACACCTATTCAAGCAGAAGATGTTAAGGTTAAGCCTATCGGGCACTGGGGAACAATCTCAGGTCAAACTTTCTTGTATGCTCACGCTAACCGTTTGATCAACAAGTATGACTTGAACATGTTCTACATCGGTGGTCCTGGTCACGGTGGTCAAGTAATGGTTACCAACGCTTACCTTGATGGTGAATATACTGCAGATTACCCAGAAGTTACTCAAGACTTGAAGGGTATGTCAACTTTGTTTAAGCGTTTCTCATTCCCAGGTGGAATTGGATCACACATGACTGCTCAAACTCCAGGTTCATTACACGAAGGTGGAGAATTGGGTTACTCATTGTCACACGCTTTTGGTGCTGTTTTGGATAACCCTGACCAAATCGCTTTTGCGGTTGTTGGTGATGGTGAAGCCGAAACTGGTCCATCAATGACTTCATGGCACTCAATCAAGTTCTTGAACGCTAAGAACGACGGTGCCGTTTTGCCAATCTTGGACTTGAACGGATTTAAGATTTCTAACCCAACTGTGTTCTCACGTATGTCAGATGAAGAAATCAAGAACTTCTTTGCAGGTCTTGGTTACTCAGCTCGTTTCATCGAAAACGACGACATCCATGATTACATGACTTACCACGAAAAGGCTGCTGATATCTTCGATACTGCTATCGAAGACATCCAAGCTATCCAAAAGGATGCTCGTGAAAACGGTAAGTATGAAGATGGTACAATTCCTGCATGGCCAGTGATTATTGCTCGCTTGCCAAAGGGTTGGGGTGGACCTACCCACGACCAAGCTGGAATGCCAATCGAAAACTCATTCCGTGCCCACCAAGTTCCATTGCCTTTGGCACAAGGAAAGTTGGACACATTGCCACAATTCGAAGAATGGATGAACTCATACAAGCCTGAAGAATTGTTCAACGCTGATGGTTCATTGAAGGATGAATTGAAGGCTATCGCTCCTAAGGGCGACAAGCGTATGTCAGCTAACCCAATCGCTAACGGTGGTCGTAAGCGCGGTGAAGATCTTAAGGATCTTGACTTGCCAGACTGGCGCGATTACGTAAACGACATCAACGCTGACAACCGTGGAACTATCTTGCCAGATGGTAACCGCAACATGGACATGTTCACTTTGTCAAACTACCTTGAAAAGGTAATGCAAATGAACCCTAAGTCATTCCGTGTCTTTGGTCCTGATGAAACGATGTCAAACCGTTTGTGGTCATTGTTTGATACTACTAACCGTCAATGGATGGAAGAAGTTAAGAACCCTAACGACCAATACGAAGCCCCAGAAGGCCGTATCTTGGATGCTCAATTGTCAGAGCACCAAGCTGAAGGATGGCTTGAAGGTTACACTTTGACTGGTCGTGTTGGAATCTTCGCTTCATACGAATCATTCTTGCGCGTTGTCGACTCAATGATTACTCAGCACTTCAAGTGGTTGCGTCACGCTTCAGAACAAGCATGGCGTAATGACTACCCATCATTGAACTTGATTTCAACTTCAACTGCCTTCCAACAAGATCACAACGGTTACACTCACCAAGATCCAGGTATGTTGACTCACTTGGCTGAAAAGAAGTCAAACTTCATCCGTCAATACTTGCCAGCTGATGGTAACTCAACTTTGGCAGTGATGGAACGTGCCTTCAGCGAACACTCAAAGGTTAACCACATGGTTATCTCAAAGCAACCACGTCAACAGTGGTTCTCAGCTGCTGAAGCTGAAGTGTTGGCTACTGAAGGTTTGAAGGTTATCGATTGGGCATCTACTGCACCATCAGCTGATGTGGACATCACATTTGCTTCTGCTGGTACAGAACCAACAATCGAAACTTTGGCCGCATTGTGGTTGGTTAACCAGGCATTCCCTGAAGTTAAGTTCCGCTATGTAAACGTTGTTGAATTGCTTCGTTTGCAAAAGAAGTCAGAATCAGCAGGAAACGATGAACGTGAATTGTCAGATGACGAATTCAACAAGTTCTTCCAAGCTGATACACCAGTTATCTTCGGATTCCACGGATACGAAGACTTGGTTGAATCATTCTTCTTCGAACGTAAGTTCCGCGGTGACGTCTTTGTTCACGGATACCGTGAAGATGGTGACATCACAACTACTTACGACATGCGTGTTTACTCACACCTTGATCGTTTCCACCAAGCTAAGGAAGCTGTTGCTGTCCTTGCAGACCGTGGTTCAGTTGATCAAGCTGCTGCCGACACATTCATCACTAAGATGGATGACATCTTGGCAAAGCACATGAAGGTGACCCGTGAAGAAGGTCGCGATATTGAAGAATTCACTAAGTGGCAATGGTCTGCTTTGAAGTAATCCTTTAATACTTGAAAGAATCGCTCCGGCGGTTCTTTTTTTGTACTTTTTAATCCTCAATGCCTCAGTGATTTTTGCTATAATTGACATAATCTTGAAAGGGGTCAACAACTTCATGAATCCAATAAAACTTGTTTCGATTGATATTGATGGGACACTGTACAACGACAATCGTGAAATTACGCCGGCTGTTAAAAAAACGATACAAAAGGCCACGGCTCAGGGCGTCTATGTCGTGATTACGACTGGACGGCCAGAAACCGGCGTTAAAAGCATTTTAAACGAATTAGACTTAGTTGGCTCTGATCATTACGTTATCACCCATAATGGGGGCTTAGTCCAGACGACAGACGGTCAAAAAGTGTTGCACCGTGCCGCGTTGTCATGGGAATCGTTCCAGCAAGCACAACGGTTTGCAGCCGAGAACAATGCATACATCCAGATTGAATCGGATACGGATGCCTATACGATTAATCGTTATGTGAACGTCTTTGCTAGTCAGGAAAATTTCGTGGTTAACATTCCGTTAACGGTGAAAGATAGCCTAGCAGAATTGAAGGAAGTGCCCTTTGTCAAGGCAATTGCTATCGGTGAAAAGGTCTTTATGGATCAAGTGCAGGCCAAGGTACCAGAACAATTGGCCATTGATGCCAACGTGGTGCGGTCAACGCCTAATAATTTGGAGTTCATGAACAATGATGCTTCCAAGGGACAAGCGCTGCTGGCACTGGCAGAAGAGCTGGGCATTAACCAGTCTCAAACAATGGCCATCGGTGACCAAGAAAATGACTTTACCATGATTCAGGCCGCCGGAATTGGGGTGGCAATGGGTAATGCCATTCCTGCGATTAAAGAAGTTGCCAATGCCGAAACCGCTGATAATAATCATGATGGGGTTGCCAAGGCAATTGAGCGTTTTGTTTTGGCTGATTGATCATAAAAGTACAAAAGAACAGTATTTGAGGGCGACTGATGAAAATTCAGTCGCTTTTTTGCCCAGTTTTACCCAATTTATTGTTATAATAAATAGGAAATCGTCGTTTCTTTTATGGAGTAACATAATGCCTAAGTCAAACTTAAAACTCTTTTCTCTCTCATCGAATCATCCCTTGGCTGAAAAAATTGCTGCCGAAGTGGGCGTGCCACTTAGTGATATTTCAGTGAAGCGTTTTGCCGATGGTGAAGTTCAAATTAACATCGAAGAATCCGTTCGTGGAGCCGATGTTTTCGTGATTCAGTCAACGTCACAACCGGTCAATGACAATTTGATGGAATTGTTGATTATGATTGATGCTCTTAAGCGGGCTTCAGCTAATCAAATTAACGTCGTCTTGCCATATTACGGTTATGCACGACAAGACCGAAAGGCCCGTTCTCGCGAACCAATCACCGCTAAGTTGGTTGCCAACATGATTGAACGTGCCGGGGCAACTCGTGTGATGGCATTAGACCTTCACGCTGCCCAGATTCAAGGATTTTTTGACTTACCAATGGATCATTTACAGGGCGCACCTTTGCTAGCTGATTACCTGATTGAGACAGGAATTGCTGATAAGGAAAATGCCGTTGTTGTTTCACCGGATCACGGTGGGATGACCCGAGCCCGCAACTTGAACAACATGCTTGGCTTGGAAGCACCAGTGGCCGTTATTGACAAGCGTCGGCCAAAGCCTAACGTGGCGGAAGTTGGTTCAATCGTCGGGGATGTAGCCGGTAAGACAGCCATCATGATTGACGATATGATTGATACTGCTGGAACCATTACCCAGGGTGCTCAGTTGGTGATGGAACATGGTGCTAAGGAAGTCTACGTAGTGGCCTCACACGCCGTTTTCTCAGGACCAGCTTTGGAACGGTTGCAAAACTCCGTCTTTACGAAGGTCATTGTGACGGATTCAATCAACTTACCGGACTCAAAGAAGTTCGATAAGTTGGAAATTGTCTCAGTTGGGGAATTGATTGGTGAAGCAATTCGCCGTGTGTCAATGAATGAAGCAATTAGTCCAATGTTTAAGCACCGTTTCCGTCGTCGGACACAAGAATAACAGTGTTTCACTGCGACAGCTTTTTAGAAACAAATTAAATAATCACAAAGAAAAAAGCCCATCTTTCGAGAAACAAGTCGAAAAGTGGTCTTTTTTGTGAATAATATTCATAAATCAAGTTAAATCCGAATATAATATGTTACAATAACGAATGAAAAATGTTTTTATTGGAGACGCGTATGTATAAAATTTTAGTGGTTGATGACGAAAAGCCAATCTCTGACATCATCAAGTTCAACTTGGTCAAGGAAGGCTACGAAGTAGTTACTGCAGGTGACGGTGCTGAAGCATTGGAACTTTATAAGTCCGATAATCCTGATTTGGTTTTGTTGGATCAAATGTTGCCTGAAGTTGAAGGGATTGAAGTTCTACGCCAGATTCGGGCGAAGGACAAGACACCAGTAATTATGGTGACGGCCAAGGATTCTGAGATTGACAAAGTCATTGGATTGGAAATGGGAGCTGACGATTACATTACCAAGCCATTCTCAAATCGTGAATTGGTTGCCCGTGTCAAGGCAAACTTGCGTAACCGTCATGTGCCAAGCCGGACAGATGATACTTCAGTAAACCAAGAAGATATCCAATTGGGTAACTTGGTGATTCATACTAAAACTTACATGGTTACCAAGGATGGTGTTGATCTTGAATTGACTCATCGTGAGTTTGAATTGCTTTCATATATGGCACAACACATCGGTCAAGTGATGAACCGTGAAAACTTGTTGCGTCAAGTATGGGGTTATGACTACTTTGGCGACGTACGTGCAGTCGATGTGACGGTTCGTCGTTTACGTGAAAAAATTGAAGACGTTCCTTCACATCCAGTTTGGTTGGGAACACGTCGTGGGGTTGGTTATTACCTTTCTTCAGGAAAAAATCAAAACAAATAAATCGCATCAAATAAATAGAAGGGACAGGCAGCAGTTGTCAGGAATATGAAAGTCATTGTTAAACTCTTACAATCGATTCGATTCCGAATAACTTTTGTCTTTGTCCTTTTTTTGATTGTGATTTTGGAATCATTTGGCGTTTTCTTTGTTCATCAAATTGAACGACATGATTTAATGGCCAGCGAATCCGAGCTGACTTTGCCGACCTACGTTTCTAAGAAAATCACGGCTGGTTTGGTCGACAGTGATGATCCCGAAGCCCAAAGTCGGATGAAAACCGCCATCAAAGATTTTGATGCTAATTTGGTTCAAAACGTTGTTGTCTTTAACCAGGCAGGAAAAGTTGTTGCCAAGCAATCAAATAACTCAGCGTTGACGCCACGACGGTTGGACCAAAATGCTCAATTAGCCTTAGCTGGTGATAATTCTTATCAAAAGATTAAAACGCAGGACCAAGAAACGGGCCAAGGACAACAGGCGGTGGTAACGATGCCACTCTACCGTGATGGTAGCACAAAGCCGACTGCCAAAGATGAAAAGCCGATTGGATTAGCCATTGTCTACGCCGACTTAAATAAGGTCTATGCCAATGCCCGGCAGATCTTAGTGCTCTTTGTTTTGGCCGGCTTGTTAACGCTGGTGGCCTCTGTCTACTTGGCCTTTGTTTTGTCACGAACATTGACCCGACCAATTGAAATTATTAATAAGCAGACTGCTCGAATCGCGGCCGGTGATTATTCGATGATTAATGACATCCGCGGGTCTGATGAAATTTCACAACTAGCACAATCGGTTAACAAACTATCAAATCGAATTGCGGAATCAACCGAAATCATCAGTAATGAACGCAATCGTCTGCATTCAGTCCTGCATCACATGTCTGATGGCGTTTTGCTGACCAATGCCAGTGGACAGCTCTTGATTATTAATCAAGCCGCCACGACGATTTTAGGCATTACTGAGCAGGACGCTTTGGGACAACAGGTCCTAGACTTGATCCAAGTTCCTGAAAGTATTAATGTCCAAGAAATGGTTCAAACCCGAAAGCCGATTATGGTTGAAATCGGGCATCGATCGATTGAAATTAGTGTTTCGCCAGTTAAAAATCCATCGGGATTGATCAATGCGACAGTCCTGATTTTGCACGATATTACCAAGCAAAAGAAGATTGACCAAGACCGACGTGATTTTGTTTCGAATGTCTCCCATGAATTGCGGACGCCATTAACGTCGGTTCGTTCTTATATCGAAGCTTTGCTGGACGGCGCCAAGGATGATCCACAGATTACGGAAGAATTTTTGGAAGTGATTCAGGGCGAAACGGAGCGGATGTCACGAATGGTGGCGGATTTGCTTGAGCTATCGCGGATGGATCAGGGAACTATGGAAGTGAAAACGGAAATTGTTGAGTTAAACGCCATGTTGAACTCGATTTTGGATCGTTTTGACATGATTTTGCTATCACCAAATGCGCAATTTAGTGATAACCGGAAGATTAAGATTGTTCGTGAAATCCCTGAAACACCAGAATTCTGGGTTGATATCGATTACGATAAGATGACGCAAGTGCTGGATAATATTATGAACAATGCGGTCAAGTATTCACCCGATGGTGGGACAATCACCGTCTCTTTGGAGAAGGTCGGTCACAAGGTTCAAATCAGTATTGCAGACCAAGGGCTGGGAATTCCTAAGGAAGACCTGACTCGGGTCTTTGGCCGTTTCTTCCGGGTTGATAAGTCGCGGTCACGCGCGCAAGGTGGTACGGGTCTAGGACTTGCGATTGCCAAAGAAGTGGTGGAAACACTCAATGGAGAGATTTGGGTTGAATCCGAAGAAAATAAGGGATCAACCTTTAAGCTGACTTTTAATTACGTTGAGGATGAACTGTTATTAAGTGGCAAAAATTGGGACGATGACTGATTTTTGTTACTTAATCTTAACTTAACGTCTACTTGCTAAACTAAGTTCAGCTAAAAATGGAGACTGATATGCAAAAGAATTTGACCAATTTAATTTTGGCAGGCGCCTTTGCCGGGTTATTAGGTGGAGGTGCTGTTTTAGCGGGGCAAGAAGTTTATCAAAATTATCAAGTCACGCATAGCCCGGTTCGGACCAAGTCGACGAAGACAGTCGCACTTTCTTCTAAGGACACGGCAACGTCTGCTTATAATAAGGTGGCCAATTCTGTTGTTTCAGTGATCAATTTTAAGAAATCTGGCAGCAATTCCTATACAGAATCGTCTGAGGGTTCAGGATTTGCTTATAAAAAGGCAGAGGGTTCTGCCTTCATCGTGACCAACAACCACGTGATTGATGGTGCTGATAAGATTCAAGTGATTACCAATGATAACAAGACGGTTACTGCGGAATTGGTTGGAAAAGATTCCCTAACTGATTTGGCGGTATTGAAGATTAGCGATTCAACTAATATCTCAACTGCTAGCTTTGGTGATTCAGGTAAAATCGCCGTTGGTGAAAAGGTTTTGGCAATCGGGTCACCATTGGGTTCGCAGTATGCATCATCTGTGACGGAAGGAATTGTTTCCGCTACCAAGCGTTTAGTGCAATCAGACGATGATAGTGGTCAAAATTACGGCGGTTCAACGGTTATTCAAACCGATGCGGCCATTAACCCCGGTAACTCAGGAGGTCCGTTAATTAACCTAGCGGGACAGGTCATTGGAATTAATTCGATGAAACTGTCGACCTCATCTAACGGAACCGCAGTTGAGGGAATTGGTTTTGCCATTCCTTCTGATCAGGTTGTCGATATTGTTAATAAGCTGGTCAAGGATGGTAAGGTAACTCGTCCGGCGCTTGGAATCCAAATGATTAACTTGTCACAGGTTCCAGTTGACGAGCAACAATCTTCCTTGAAGATTCCAAACAGTGTTAACGGTGGGGTAGTCCTTTATAAGGTCAATAGCGATTCACCGGCTGACAAAGCGGGCTTGAAGAAATACGATGTCATCGTTGGCATCGACGGCAAGACTGTTTCGAACCAGGCTGATTTGCGTGAAGAACTTTATACGCACAAGGTTGGCGATAAGGTCACGTTGACCTTCTATCGTGGTACTGCGAAGAAGACAGTAACGGTTAAGTTGAATCAAACACTCAAAACACAAAATTAATAAAAAAGGCTGAAATTTCCAGCCTTTTTTCTTTGCAAAAAATCTGACAGAAGACCGCAAATGCGGGAAGGTTTTTGCTATACTTGAGAGAGCGATAAATGAGGAGATTGATGAACAAATGATTGTATTGGCCGGGACGATTGGCGCTGGGAAAACCAGCTTAACAGAAATTTTAGCAGAGCACCTTGGTGGGCAGGCTTACTATGAAAGTGTGGACAACAACCCAATTTTGCCACTCTTTTACCAAGACCCCAAGAAGTATAGTTTCTTGCTACAAATTTATTTTCTCAATACTCGTCTGGACCAAATTCACGAAGCGCAAAAGCACGAGAATTCCGTTTTGGACCGATCAATCTTTGAAGATGCATTGCTCTTTCAGTTGAATGCGGATTTGGGACGAGCTACCCAAACAGAGGTCGATATTTATAAGGAACTGGTCAACAATGTCTTAGAAGAAGTTTCTGAGGATAAGAAGACCAAGACGCCTGATTTATTAATCCATGTCCGGGTTTCTTTGGATACCATGTTAGCTCGAATTAAAAAGCGTGGTCGTCCATACGAACAAATTGAACAAGATCCAGATTTGTATCAGTACTATGCCGACTTGAATGCCCGCTATGATGCTTGGTTTGACCAGTATGACCGGTCACCAAAGCTGGAAATTAATGGTGACGAGTTAAACTTCGTCGAAGATGCAGCGGCTAAGGAAAAGGTTTTGGCCTTAATTGATGCCAAATTAGCTGAAGTTAATCAAAAATAATGCACAAAAAAAGCTTAGCAATCGCTAAGCTTTTTTCTTTAAGCTAAGACCTTCAACATCATTTGTTGGAAGTCGTTAACAAAGCGGTCTTGGTCAACCAAGATGGCTGCTTTGGAAATAGTTGGCTCTAACAACTTGGCCTTATCACCAATTGTCCGGCCGTAGTCGCCGCTTTCCTTGTCATAAGTAACCTGCATGTTGAGATCAAGGGTAGTGACATAAGAGGGGTCAACGGATACCGCTACAGCTAATGGATCGTGGAGTGCGGCTCCTTTTTTATCAATATCTAGGTTATAATAGGCATCAATATAGTAGTCCATGATGTCGGCATAGTTTTGTCCGGCTGTTGTGCCTAAGTCACGCCACTCTTGAGTGTGCTTCTTAGTTAACAGGGTCCGCAAAGTGACATCCAAGCCGACCATGGTCAGATTGTGCTGCTGTTTGAAAACAACATCGGCTGCTTCTGGGTCTTGGTGAATGTTGGCTTCTGTAAATGGTGTCACATTACCGGGAACTGTGAGGGCGCCACCCATTAAGGTCGTTTGACCAATCAATTCTGCAATGCTTGGATCCTTTTCCAATGCCTTAGCAAGGTTGGTGAGGGGACCAGTTGGTAGGTAAATGAGTTCATCTTGGTATTGATGGGCGGCTTCAATTAAGAAGTCGATACCATTCTCGGAATCTACTTGGCGATCAGAGGCGGCCACTTGGACGTTGCCAATACCGTTTGTTCCATGAATGGCTTCAGAGATGGGCATGACGGTGAAAGAATCAGTTGTTGATGAATGTGTTTCACCAACAAAGACGGGCACGTCATGGGCGCCAAGTAAGTCAAGTAGGTCCAGTGAATTCTGAGCAGTGACATCCGTGAGGGCGTTACCATAGGTAGCGATGATACCAATTAAATCGATGTCATCGTGGCCAACCGCATAAGCTAATGCGAGGGCATCGTCGATACCGGTGTCTAGGTCTAAAATCATTTTTTTGCGGGACATTGCGCAATCTCCTTCAGTTTGGGTACGCTTTCATTATAACAAAAAATAATCGAAAAACACGAAGAAAGACGGATAAAATGGAAAAAACGTACGACATTATTATTGTAGGCGGTGGTCCTGCTGGCATGTTTGCCGCTTTTTATGCTTCTTTGCGCAATATGCGGGTTCTTTTATTAGAAGCGTTAACGGATTTAGGGGGGCAAATTCAGACGCTCTACCCAGATAAGAAAATTTGGGATGTAGCCGGAGTGCCGGGGATTTCTGGTCGTGGATTAGTCGAACAATTACAAGAACAACTAAGCAAATTCCCCGTTGATGTTCGTACCGAAGCAAAGGTGAGCGACATTGCTTGGCAAAATGATCAATGGCAATTAACCGTTAATGAGGGTGAAGCTCTTTATCAGGGGCGGTCGGTCATTTTAGCAACCGGAAAAGGGGCCTTTGAGCCCCGGCGCCTGCAAATTGAAAACGAAAAAGAGCTAGAAGGTCGTGGACTATCTTATTTTGCGCCTGACTTATCGATTTATCGGGGGAAAAAGGTCGCCGTCCTTGGTGGTGGTGATGCGGCAGTTGACTTGGCCACGCAACTTGATGGCATTGCTGCTGAGACGTATTTGATTCATCGACGCAACCAGTTCCGGGCCTTAGAACAGGCGGTGCTCGGTCTTGAAAAGACGGATGTTATTAAAAAGACGCCCTTAAAGGTCGCTAAAGCAGTTTTGCAAGAGGACCAACAGCTGCGGTTAACATTAGAACACGTTAAAGATAAAAGCCAGGTTGAAGACCTGCTAGTTGACCAGCTCCTGGTCCAGTATGGCTTTTTGACCAAGGGACAAGCCGATATGGGTTGGCAAGTTGATTTGGACTGGGATGCTCAGGGAATTGTGGTGGAAGACCATATTAAGACCAAACAAGACAGGTTATTTGCGATTGGGGATGTCTCTTCTTATCCAGGTCATGCTGATTTGATTGCGACCGGCTTTGGCCAGGCGCCTGCAGCGGTTAATGCGGCGATTGCTGCGATTGACCCCGGCCAGGGGGGCCCCGGCCATTCTTCCTCAATGAATATTGATTAAAAAGAGCGTGCTTCATGCACGCTCCTTTTTATGAATGTGGCCAAGCGAGAAAGAATTCACCGTGGCCGCTTAAGTAGTAATAGTCATTTTCTGGCGTTAATAGTAAGGTGGTACCGGCAGTCAAAGTTAATCGTTGCCCATTAAAATTCAAATCAATCTCGCCAGCGACTGCTACTAACAATGTGAATGGTTGTCGGCAAGTAAGGCGACTTTTGCCACGGACAGACCAGTGATTAAGTGTAAAAGGTGGCTGATCAACAAGAGTTTTCACCACGGCTTGTTCGATTAATTCTTGTTTTTGATTGAGTTGCTGTTGACCCTGTGTCAAGGTAATGGCATCAATGCCTTGTTGCACTTGAAGGTCGCGCTTGTTTTGCGTGACTGGATCGATTCGATTGAAGTCAAACAAGCGGTAAGTCGTGTCAGCACTTTCTTGGATTTCCAAGGCGGTGATACGCACCTAAGGAGTGGATAGTGCCGGCAGGTAAGAAGAAAAAATCACCAGCTTGAACAGGAATGGTGGTGAGCACCCGTGACCAATTTTGGCTGCGGGCAGCTTGTTCTAATTGGGCTTTGGTTAAATGGTGATGGCCGAGAAAGATTTCGCTATCGGGTTCCGCGGCTAAAATGTACCAAGCTTCGGTTTTACCAAGGGCTTCGGGGCTCTTGGCTTGCGTCGGATGCACCTGTACAGAGAGATTTTGTGCAGTTGACAGCAGTTTAATTAAAAGTGGAAATGGCCGGCTGGTAGTTTCTGCAGGCTGAAATAAGCCTTGGTGGTGCTGCCATAGTTGGGAGAGGGGCTGCCGGAAGAATGCTTGTTCAGTTTGTTTTAATGAAATGGCAAAACTTTCACCGTGAGGGTGAGCAGAGGCTAACCAGACTTCGCCGATTTGGTGAAGATTCTTCGGGAGGTCGATGAAGTTGGTTAGGGTTGTTCCGGCCCAAAGTCGCTGGTGAAAGGTTGGCTCTAATTTGAAAATTGTCATAGCGGTTTCTCACAATTCGTTTTTCTCTTAGTATCCAGACAAAAGCGACTTACGAGATTAAAGACGTGGGCAAATGGCACAATTGACCATTTTCTTGGCATATTCATCATAAAAATGACAAATTATGTGTTTTAATACACTTTCCTATTTTCTAAAGAAAGTTAAGTAATGTTTAAAATCAAAGTAAAAGCACTGTAATGAAGGCGATAATCAGTTAGTATAAGGCTAAGGAACCAGGAATAATGGAGGTAAAGACCATGACGGAAAAGAAGCAAAACACGGCCGCTGGTAAGCGACTGATGTTTACCGCCGGGGCAACCACCTTGGCGGCAACTGGTGCGGTGTTTGGTGCGGCAGTATTGAACACGAACTTGTCGGCAAGTGCTGACCAGGTTCAGGATCAGTCAACGACGCAAAGTGATCAAAATAAGCAGTGGCAAGCGAACTCTGTTGACCAAGTGAAAGCAGAGATTCAACAGCAAGGCCACGGCCAAAGTATTAAAAACTATTCAGTGCAGTGGGGTGATACCCTGGACGTGATTGCTGAAGCTTATGGTGTTAGCACCGATGAAGCTGCCCAACAATTAGGTTTGCATGATGATACCGGTTTGTTGATTACTGGTTATCAATTAGGGAAGCAGGCACAGGTAATCCAAACATTGAAGGATACTGGTGTTTTGCTGTCAACTCAAAGCGACGTGCAATCCAACCAGACGCCAAGCGGCCAACCTGATTTGATTACGATGCAAAAGGGTACGCCAACTACCGACCAAGACCAGTAGCAGCTGACCAAAGTCAAAATTCTCAGGCCGCTGTCAATGGGCAGGTTGGTTCAACGGCCCCAAGCAGCCAAGCAGCGAGCCAATCAGCGGCAGCCCTAGCTTCACAATCAGTGGCTGATAGTCAATCTTTGTCAGTGGCAAATTCACAGGCTGCTGCCTCTCAAGTTAAGATGAATGTTGGGGCAACTCGTTCAACGAGTGCCACGCAATGGGCACAGTCTGCAGTTCAAAGCCGTAAAGTGGTGACCCGTGCGGCTAGCCAAAACGTGAACACGAACCAACAAGTGGCTGGTTCACAAAGTGCTGATTTGGCTTCGCAAACTCAATGACTGGATCACGAAACGGTTCTGATGGAACGGCGGACTGTTCTGGTGCGATGACTGAAGCCTTGTATGAAGCAGGGGCATCTAAGCCGGCCTATTTGTACAATACTGATTCTTTGCACGGTTACTTGCAACAGAATGGTTATCAGTTGATTTCAACCAACACACCTTGGAATGCTCAGCGTGGCGATATCGTTATCTGGGGACAACGTGGTGCATCTGGTGGGTCAGCTGGTCACGTTCAAGTGATTGTTTCAAATGATCCAAATGCTCGTGCTATTTCTGTTAACTACGCTACTGGTGGACAAACTGGTACAGCCGTTAAGGAATGGAATTACGATGCAGCCTATGACTACACTGCCAAAGAAAATGGTGGTAGCTTAGCCTACTACGTTTATCGACAAGCATAAAGAAAACGCCTTGAATAAATTTCAAGGCGTTTTTTCTTTTGATTAGGATTCCGGTTCTTGAAAGAATGGAATTGATTGTAAGAGCAAAATAATTGCTGCAGCAATTACTGCGCAAACGCGCATTGTATTGTTTTTACCAATAATGGAGTAGCCACCAACAAATAGGACACTACCAATTGGTGCGGCAACCATGACGACGGTTGTTAAAATACCCATCACGGAACTAATGGTTTTCGCATCAGTATTCGCCATCATCAGTGCACTTAACTGTGGGTTTAGTTTTCCAGTTAAATAGGTAGCTGAAAAGGATATGAATAGAATCCAAAACAATCCCAGGTTGAAGAATAACACTAAGTAGAGTAGCAGTAAGCAGGTGGCTGTTAGTGAAATCATACCTTTGAAATCAACATGCTTTAGTGGGTCGTTCACCAAAACAGATCCTAAGACATTACCCAAAACAAATGTAAGGTTGATTAATAAAATTGTGAAGCCAAAGTTAAAAGGGCTGACATAGGGATGGCCTAAAACATAAAGGGTTAGAATCCCGTCAATTGATGAGCCCAAGGCATTGACTAAAATGGTCGCAGAAACAACATGAACGGTTGGTAAGTGTGTGACTTTCCCAAAAAGACGAAGACCATCGATGATTCGGACTTTTTCAGTGGACTTAGCCGTTGGTTCCGACTGCTGTTCTGCCTCGTTGACGTTAAAATTTTGACGATAAATAAATAAGAGGCAAGCGGAAATAAAAAATGTGCCCGCGTTAATCAAACTACCAGCAACGTAGTTGTGTGTCATGGAGATATAAGTGACACCTAATGCCTGTCCAATTGGTTCAATGAAAGTTGGAATGCTTTGATAAATCCCCAAAGCCTGGCGACGATTCTTCTCTTCAACTTTTTGTTGGATAATTGGCAGTTTCATCAGACCAATGACATTGCCAGTTAAATTAGAAATTAGGTTCATCAGGATAGCAAAACCAATAAAGGTCTGGTTTCGCCGAAAAAGAATTGCCAATAGGATGAAGAACAAACTTTGCAAAAAGGTTAATGAAATAATCCAGCGCCCTTTTTTGTCGATGGCACTGGCGACCTTTCCTAAGAACATGCCAGCAAATCCTGGTAACACCGTGACAATGGAAACGATGGTGACTCATAAAGTGGGTGTAGGACTGCTTTTAGCAAGGAGAAGAAGAATGATGTTGAAAAAACTAATCCCAATTACTTCAAATAGAGTGCTAAAAGCAAGTCCTTGCATTGCTTTATTTTTGAACGTTGTTAACATAAAAGTCCTCACAAGAAATTGTTTTTAATAGCGGTTAGATGATTTTAATTAGTAAATTTTAATCTATAGTTAATCTAATTATAGGTGAGGAATTGAAAAAAGCAAGTGAAATATTCTAAACAAAAAAACAGACAGGTCTTTGGGCCTGCCTGTTCTTCGTTTTTAAACAAAAGAAAACCCTCACGTCATGACGTGAGGGTTATTAGTGGTCAGTCAGGGGCTCGAACCCTGGACCCACGGATTAAGAGTCCGTTGCTCTACCAACTGAGCTAACTAACCATGGAGTTGTCTTAAACAACAAAAAATAGTATATCATGCCTGTGGTGGAACGGCAAGCTTTTTTGCAGAAAAAATTAGCTTTTAGTTGGAAATTTTTCCTAGTCGAAATTAAGCGTTGGCTTCAATCACAACCGTATTTCCCTCGGAATCATGGACAGTCACGGCGACCTTATTACCAAAGCGAACTTCTTCTTGCTCAATGGCAACAAAGTTGTTTGCTAAATGCTGCCTAAGCTCAGGCAGATGGTCTCTGACCAGTAGCTCAAAATCGGCTCGGGGTTCTCCCGTCACGAAGGTTAAATCTTCATGGTCGACAACTAAAATTCGGTCCGTTTGCTGACCGGTTTGTGGTAAGTCAAAGACGTCGCGCCAGAAGCGAAAGGCGCGGTTAGGGTCGGTGGCTGGAATTTCTTTATGATTTAATTTACGTGCTTTCATTTGTTTCTCCGAGCCGAATCAATCGGGTAGTGAATTGACTGATGATTAGGATTAAATTGCTTTTACTAGTATAGAACAAATCCTTGCCCTTAGCCATGCTTAGCCGTCTGAAATATGGTAAACTTAACCCTATGGCATTATTAGAAGTAAGTGGGCTGTCAATGGCCTACGCAGAAAAAACATTATATGAAGACGCTGACTTGGAACTTCAAGCTGGCGAGCACATGGGGATTGTCGGCCAAAACGGTGCCGGTAAGTCAACATTGATTCGCATTTTAACGGGGCAAATTCTGCCCTTATCAGGTCGAATTGATTGGGCCAAAAACCTGAAAATTGGTTATTTGGACCAGTATGCGGAAATTCCAGAGGGGATGACTTTAGTTGACTTCCTCCACACCGCTTACCAAGACTTATACGATAAGCAAGACCGGGCAACTGAGCTTTATGAGCAGTACGCCGCCACTGCTGATGATAAGTTACTGGAGCGGGCGGGTCGTTTGCAAGAGGAACTTGATGCGGCTGGTTTTTACGACGTTGATACTGAAATCGAACGGGTGATTTCTGGGCTTGGTTTGGAAGCGATTGGTCGTGACCGAGAACTGGAACACATGTCCGGTGGTCAACGAGCTAAGGTTATTTTGGCTAAGCTGTTGCTTGAAAACGACGACGTCATTATCTTGGATGAGCCGACCAACTATTTGGATGTCTCACACATCGAATGGTTGGAAGGGTTCTTGCAGAGCTTTGAAGGCGCTGCCATGATTATTTCCCACGACTTTGACTTCCTTGATAAGGTGACTAACGCGATTGCTGATGTTTCCTTTGGAAAGATTACTAAGTATCGTGGGTCATTCCAAAAGGCAATGCGGCAAAAGGAAGAACGTTCTGAACAGCAAATGCGGCAATACGAAAAGCAGCAAGTCGAAATTGCCAAGGCTGAAAAGTTTATTGCTAAGAACAAGGCACGGGCGTCAACCTCAAAGCAGGCCAAGTCTCGTGAAAAGATGCTGGCCCGGATGGATAAGGTTGATCCGCCTTCAGAAAACTTGAAGGCTAAGTTTGACTTCCCTTATGTTAACTCGCAGTCGGCCGCTGCCTTGACGGTGACAGACTTGTCCGTTGGTTATGAACAGGCCATCCTGGAACCTGTCTCATTTTCGTTAACGACTGAGAAGAAAATTGTCTTTGCTGGTTTTAACGGTGCCGGAAAGTCAACTTTGATTAAGTCGATTTTGGGCGAAATTCCATCTTTGGGTGGGCAGGTTGAGTTTTCACCATCCGCTGTGGTGAATTATTTTGACCAGGATTTGGCCTGGGACAATGACCAGCAAACGCCTTTGCAAGCAATGCAGGATTTGTTCCCGACGATTATGCCAAAAGAATTGCGGCAACGTCTCGCTGGCGCAGGAATCAACGCTGAAAACGCACAAAAACCCTTATTCCAGCTTTCTGGAGGGGAACAGACAAAGGTAAAGTTGGCCATCATGGAAATGAAGCCATCAAACTTTTTAATCCTGGATGAACCGACGAACCATTTGGATGAAGAAACGAAGCAAGCTTTGTATAAGGCAATTAAGGCCTTTCCGGGCAATGCCATTATCGTTTCTCACGAAGTGTCCTTTACTAAGGACTTAGCAGATCAAACATTAAATGTTGCGGCACTTTCTTATAAAGAAAATCCAGAATAGTATGATAGAAAACTGAATAAATATGATAAAAGAGCTTATTTTGTTAAGAAAATAAGCTCTTTTTATTTGTCAGGTAAGTTGTCACAACCTATTGAAATGAGCATTCTAAGAGAGAAAATTACCTATGAAATAACAATGTAATCATTTTTATTAAAAAAATATTTGAAAATGATGTTTTTCTCTGATAAGATTAAACAAACATTAAGTTGGATACGAGGAGGACGCACGATGAAACAGTGGCAGAAATGGACTGCAGCAGCAGTCGTTGTTCTAGCCGTGGCCGGGGGATCCCGCGCCGCTGGCTGGTGGGGAACTAGCCCCGCAGATGATAAATCAACGTTGAACTACGGTTTGGCAACTGATATTCAGACTTTGGACATGTCTAAGGCAACTGATCAATATTCAGATACCATTCTTGGTAATACTGAAGCAAACTTGTTGCGGACAAACGCTAAAGGGGACGTTGTTCCAGACTTGGCAAAGTCATACAGCGTTTCTTCAGACGGTTTGACTTATACAGTTAAGTTGCGCTCAGGTTTGAAGTGGTCAGATGGTTCAGCTTTGACTGCTAAGGACTTTGTCTATTCATGGCAGCGAATTGTTGATCCAAAGACAGCATCACAGTACTCATACTTGACTTCAGGTGTGAAGAACGCTGATGATATCGTGGCTGGTAAGAAGCCAGTTTCTGATTTGGGTGTTAAGGCCGATGGCGATACATTGACTTTCACTTTGGAACGACCAATGCCACAATTTAAGTACTTGTTGAGTTTTGCTCAATTCACGCCACAAAAGGAATCATTCGTGAAGGAAAAGGGATCTAAGTACGGTACAACTGCCGCAACTCAGATTTACTCAGGAGCTTACAAGTTCGAAGGTTGGAACGGAACTAACAGCAAGTTCAAGATGGTTAAGAACGATAACTACTGGGATGCTAAGAACGTCAAGACTAAGACAATCAACTGGCAAGTTATCAAGAACCCAGAAACTGCTATTAAGTTGTACAAGCAAGGTAAGTTGGACCGTGCCGCAATCACGAACTCACCTGAAATGTACTCAGCTAACAAGAACAACAAGGATGCTGTGACAACTGCGGTTGCTTCATCAACATACTTGGAGTACAACCAAGCTAAGAACCCATACCTACAAAACGAAAAGATTCGTCAAGCTTTGAACTTGGCTACAAACCGTAAGGACTTGGCTTCACAAGCAACTGGTGGATCACGTGATGCCGCTAAGAGTTTGGTTTCAAACAACTTGGTTAAGGCTTCTAACGGTCAAGACTTGTCAACTTATGTAGCTCCTGGTTACACTTACGACAAGGACAAGGCAAAGCAACTCTTTGCTGAAGGTATCAAGGAAGTTAACAAGGGTAAGATGAACGTTACCCTTGAAACGGATGCTGATAGCCCAATCGCTAAGAACACGGCTGATTACTTGAAGCAAGCATACGAATCAACATTCGGTGATCAGATTTCAGTTACTGAAAAGATCGTGCCATTCAAGCAACGTATCCAAGATGGTGCAAACGGTGACTTCGATATCTTGGTAATGAACTGGAACGGTGATTACCCTGATGGTTCAACCTTCTACGACATGTTTAAGGCAACTGACACAGGTATGAACGATGGTCAATTCAAGAACCAAACTTATATCGATGCCGTAACGAAGGCTGAAAGTACTGATGCTAACAACCCATCTGCTCGTGACGCTGACTGGAAGGCAGCTGAAAAGGCTTTGATGGATTCAGCTAACATCAACCCACTTTACTCATGGAAGGGTGGCTTCTTGCAACGTTCAAACGTTAAGGGCGTTGTGACGAACCCTGCTGGTTTGCCATTAGACTTGACTCGGGCATACCGTAAGTAAGGTAATTTAATAATTATTCAATTTGAATACACTAGGCAGGTCATTGAGAGAGGCGTCCAAGAACGATTAAGGATGAAATCCAAAGGTGACCTGCCTTTGGTATGAATGGTGTCTTTCTAAAAAACACACCTAATTTACTTTGAACTAAACGAACAGAACTTTGTCATCGCACTAGGAGAGTCATTAAAATGGCCAAATACATTTTAAAGCGAGTGTTATTCCTGCTGGTTACATTGTGGATTGTCGTAACGGCGACATTCTTCTTAATGCAGATCTTGCCAGGAACACCTTATAACAACCCGCACTTGTCGGCTTCGGCAATTGCACAATTGGATCAGACGTACGGATTAGATAAGCCGGTCATGGTGCAATACTTTGATTACCTAGTTAATCTTTTGCATGGTGATATGGGAACGTCATTCCAATACCAAAACCAGTCAGTGACCATGCTAATTGGTCAACGACTACCAGTTTCGGCCCAACTTGGGTTGCAAGCATTAGTCGTTGGAATCTTACTTGGACTTTGGTTTGGGGCTGTCTCAGCTAAAAACCAAAATAATAAAGTTGATGGATTCCTTGGCATTATTTCAACATTAGGAATTTCGGTTCCTTCCTTTATTTTAGCCATCGTCTTGCTCTACGTCTTTGGCTATAACCTTGGCTGGTTGCCAGTTTCTGGTTGGGGCGATAGCTTCTCAGAAACAATTTTGCCGACCTTGGCCTTGGCCGTTGGTCCGGCAGCAACCACAACCCGATTTGTCCGTTCTGAAATGATTGATGTTTTGCATTCTGATTATATTCAGTTAGCCCGGGCGAAGGGGTTGAATGGGACCCAATTAATTCGTAAGCACGCTTACCGAAACTCAATGATTCCGATTTTGACATTGATTGGTCCAATGGTGGCCAATCTGTTGACTGGGTCGACTTTGGTCGAAAACATTTTCTCAATTCCTGGAATTGGACAGCAGTTCGTTTCATCAATTCCAACCAAGGATTATCCAGTTATCATGGGAACAACAATCGTTTATGCAGCAATGTTGATGGTCTGCATCCTGATAACGGATATCTTGACCGCAATCGTTGATCCACGAGTTCGATTGAAGTAAGGGGAGAAACATGGAAGACGTACAAAATGAATTTTCCCTCGTTGGGATTAAAGATAAAGCGGCCAGCGAAACGATTGTGAAGCCAACTTTGTCAACATGGCAGAGTGTTTGGCACCGTTTGCGCAAAAATAAGTTAGCCGTTGTCAGTTTGGTGTTCTTGGTTTTGGTGATGTTGTATGCTTTGATTTCATTGCCAATTGTCAGTCAAAATTCTGCCAACCAATTCGATACCAATACTGCTAAGTATAAGAACTTGCCACCAAAGTCTGGTTTGCCAATCCCTGGTTGGAATGGAAACACGACGACCCCTGGTGCGAGTGAATCAGTTGATGTATACGCCAAGAATGACGTTGACCAAAACTTTATTTTGGGAACGGATAACCTTGGTCGATCAGTTGCCAAACGTGTCACGGTTGGTCTACGAATTTCACTCTTTGTGGCGATTGCCGCAACGGCAATCGATCTGTTGATCGGGGTTAGTTATGGTTTGATCTCTGGCTGGGTTGGTGGCTGGCTTGATAACATCATGCAACGAATTATCGAAGTGATTTCTGCCATTCCTAATTTGGTTGTGGTGACATTGCTAGCGATGTTGTTTGGGTCAAGCATCTGGTCAATCATCTTGGCAATTGCCTTGACAAGTTGGACCGGAATGGCCCGTCAGGTACGAAATTTGACCTTGACTTACAAGGAGCGTGATTTCGTTTTGGCTGCTCGAACACTGGGTGAGTCAGGACCAAAGATTGCTGTTAAGCACTTGGTACCAAACATGTCTGGAACAATTATTGTTCAAATCATGATGACTGTTCCTGCTGCCATCATGTTCGAAGCTGTTTTGTCAGCGATTAACTTGGGTGTTAAGGCGCCAACTGCCTCATTGGGAACGTTGATTACCGATGGACAGAACATGTTGCAGTACTACCCATATCAAATTTTGATTCCATCTGTTGTTTTGGTCTTGGTATCACTAGCCTTCATCCTTTTGGGAGACGGTTTGCGTGACGCCTTTGATCCAAAGATGGCTGATGAATAAGGAGCGCAAAATGGTAGAACCAATTTTACAAGTAAAAGACCTCCAAGTGAGCTTCAATACCTATGCAGGTAAAATTCAGGCCATTCGTGGTGTCGACTTTGATTTGAATGCTGGCGAAACGTTGGCAATCGTTGGGGAATCAGGATCTGGTAAGTCAGTAACGACCAAGACCTTGCTTGGTTTGAACGCTGAAAACGCCGAATTGGGCGAAAACAGCCAAATTCTATACGGTGGTAAGAACCTAGCAAAGTTGACTGAAAAGGAATGGGAAGATTACCGTGGTTCCGAAGTAGCCATGGTTTTCCAAGATCCAATGACTTCTTTGGATCCAACGATGAAAATCGGTAACCAGATTGCCGAACCAATCATGAAGCACCATGGGGTGGAAAAGGCGGACGCCTTGAAGAGGGCGTTGCAATTGATGAAGGATGTTGGGATTCCGGAAGCGGAAGAACACATCAATGATTATCCTCACCAATGGTCTGGTGGAATGCGGCAACGTGCCGTTATCGCAATTGCTTTGGCTGCTGAACCAAAAGTTTTGATTGCCGATGAACCAACAACTGCTTTGGATGTGACTATCCAAGCGCAAATCTTGCGTGTTTTGAAGGACTTGCAGGAAAAAAACGGAACAGCGATTATCTTTATCACCCACGATTTGGGTGTGGTGGCTGGAATTGCTGACCGAGTGGCTGTTATGTATGCCGGTAAGATTGTTGAGACCGGAACCGTTAACGAAGTCTTTTATAACCCACAGCACCCATACACTTGGGGTTTGCTAGGTTCAATGCCTTCAACCAAGACGGAATCTGGTACTTTGCAGGCAATTCCCGGAACACCACCGGACTTGCTTTACCCACCAAAGGGTGATGCTTTTGCCAACCGTAATCCTTACGGACTTGAGATTGACCATGAAAAGCAACCACCATTATTCAAAGTTTCAGACACACACTATGCTGCAACTTGGTTGCTAGATGAACGTGCACCAAAGGTTGAACCACCGTTGGAAATCCAACGACGCCAAGCATTTTGGCAGACCTTGCAGCAAGAGGGGGCCCGCTAATGCAAAACGAAAACGCAAAAAAGTTAGTTGAAATTAGCAATTTGGATTTGACTTTTAATGCTGGAAAAAGCAACGCCACTAAGGCAATTGATAACATTTCCTTTGATATTTACGAAGGAGAAACCTTTGGTTTGGTTGGTGAGTCAGGTTCAGGAAAGACCACCATTGGTCGAACAATCCTAAAGCTTTACGATCAAGATTCAGGAACGATTAAGTTTGACGGCGAAGATCTTGGTAAGTTGAAGAAGAAGGATTTGCAAAGTTTCCGTAAGAAAGCACAAATGATTTTCCAAGACCCACAGGCCTCTTTGAATGGACGTTTGCGAGTGGAAAACATCATTGGTGAAGGGTTGGACCAAGTCGGTTTCACCAAGAAACATGACGAACGAGCTGCAAAAGTTCTGGAATTGTTGAAGATGGTCGGTTTGAACAAGGACCACGCTTCTCGTTACCCGCACGAATTTTCGGGTGGACAGAAGCAACGAATTGGGATTGCTCGCGCCTTGGCTGTTCAACCAAAGTTCATCATTGCCGATGAACCAATCTCTGCCTTGGACGTTTCTGTTCAGGCGCAGGTGGTTAACTTGCTGGCAGACTTGCAAAAAAAGAACAATCTGACTTATCTCTTTATCGCCCACGATTTGGCGATGGTTAAGTACATCTCTGATCGGATTGGTGTGATGCACTGGGGAAAGCTGGTGGAATTGGGTACGGCTGATGAAGTTTACAACCACCCATTACATCCTTATACAAAGAGCTTGCTTTCCGCTGTGCCAGAGCCAGATCCAATTTCAGAAAAGAAGCGGGTTATCAAACCATATGATGCTAGCTTTGAACAAGACGGCCAAGACCGTCAAATGGTGGAAGTTGAACCAGGACACTTTGTCTTGGCAACACCTGCCGAAGCCGAAAAGTATAAGGCAGAACAAAAGTAATGCTTTGACTCTTTCAAATGGCTAATTTTTAGACGATGACAAGTTAAAAGTTTAAACCGCTCAAGGCGGGCTCTGTTAGCAGAAGAAATTCTGGTGCGGGCCTAGCCTTGAGCGGTTTTTTCCTGTAGAATAAGTTTGCTATGGAAAACTTTGAACAAGAACTTAAAAACCGGCGAACATTCGCCATTATTTCCCACCCCGATGCGGGTAAGACAACTTTGACTGAACAGTTGCTTTTGCATGGTGGGGTCATCCGTGAAGCCGGAACCGTTAAGGGTCGCGGCGCTAAGAAAATGGCTTCTTCCGATTGGATGGCCATCGAACAGCAACGTGGAATCTCGGTCACGTCATCTGTTTTGCAGTTTGACTATGATGGCAAGCGCATTAACATTTTGGATACACCGGGTCACGAAGATTTCTCAGAAGATACCTACCGGACTTTGATGGCCGTTGATTCGGTTGTGATGGTGGTTGATGCTGCCAAGGGAATTGAGCCCCAGACAAAGAAACTTTTTGAAATTGTTTCCAAGCGCGGTATTCCTGTTTTCACTTTCTTCAACAAGATTGACCGTGACGCTCGGTCACCATTGGACTTGGTGGATGAATTGGAAAGCATCCTAGGAATTCAGGCCTATCCAATGAACTGGCCAATTGGTTCTGGTCAAATCTTGCAGGGAATCTATGACTTGAAAGAAAAGGAATTGATTCCATTTAAGAATGCGGCCGATCATCCTGAAGTTCGAGCAGAAGGAATGGATGAAATTGAATTGCTGGAAGACGCCGGGAATGAATTTGACGAAGAGGCAGTTGCAACTGGTAAGTTGACACCGGTCTTCTTCGGTTCTGCTTTGGCGAACTTCGGGGTGACGGAATTCTTGCGTGAGTACTTACAATACGCACCGATGCCGTCACCGGTGAAGACGGTTGACGACCAGGTAATCGAACCGGATTCAAGCCAATTTACTGGTTTCGTCTTTAAAATTCAGGCAAACATGGATCCTCGTCACCGTGACCGAATTGCCTTTGTGCGGATTGTTTCGGGAGCATTCGAGCGTGGAATGGATGTGACTTTGGAACGCACGGGCAAGAAGTTGCGCTTGGCTAATGTGACCCAGTTTATGGCAGAGGAACGTGAAAACGTTCAGGGGGCTGTTCCTGGTGATATTATCGGGGTTTATGATACCGGTAATTTCCAAATTGGGGACACCATTTTCTCCGGTAAAAAAGAGGTTCGTTTCCCTGATTTGCCAACCTTCACGCCTGAATTTTTCAATAAGGTGATTGCCAAGGATGTTATGAAGCAAAAGTCTTACCACAAGGGGATTACCCAACTGGTTCAAGAAGGAACAATTCAGCTTTATAAGTCTTGGAATTCAAATGAGTACATCTTGGGTGCGGTTGGTCAACTACAATTTGAAGTTTTCAAGTTCCGGATGGAAAATGAATATAACGTTGAAATCCAATTTGAACCAATTGGTTCAAAGGTCGCTCGCTGGATTGATCCTGATCAGGTAGACGAAAAGATGGCTTCTTCACGAAACTTACTAGTCAAGGATCGTTACGACCGTCCCGTCTTTTTGTTTGAAAATCAATTTGCTTTGAATTGGTTTAAGGATAAGTATCCGGATGTTCATCTAGAAGCGAAAATGTAAGCAAAAGTTCGGCTATTGGCCGGGCTTTTTTCTTTTATAAAATCTTGAAAAAAATCTCACCGATAATAATCGAACGTGTTATAATGGATATCGGCATTTGTTCGTGTTTTTATTGAATTAGAGTTTAATAAGGACGAAAAAATGACTAAAAATTAAATACGGGGTAGGAATTCGTGCGTTAAGTGCGGCAGAAACGGAATGTGAGCTGCTGACGAAACATTTATGTGCGGTACGAATTTCGCATTCACCACCAGGTGAACACTCCTTTAGGAGGTTCAATACAATGAACAAGCACACAGCTTTTAAGAAGTGGGGACTGTCTCCACTTTCAGTGCAACAATTGGTACTCTTGGCCGTTTTGATGGCTTTGAGCTTGGTGATTGGTAAGTTTTCGGTTTACCTAACACCAACCATTAAGGTTGCTTTTGTCTTTTTGGCCTCATCGCTAATTGGTAAGTTTTACGGACCAATTTGGACGATGATTGTCATGCTCTTACTGGACTTTGTCAACGTGACTTTTTTCGTTGCCAATGCTACTTGGTCACCATTTATGGCGGTTGGTGTCGCCATGTCTGGGCTGATTTACGGTGGTTTCTTCTACCAACGGTCAGCTGATAAGCAAGTCATTTGGTGGAAGGTTTTGCTAGCGGTTTTGCTCATCACCTTCATTGTTAACTTGATTGTTAACACATGTGCCATGATGATCTTGTATTCACCACACCATTCTTGGAAGGTCTTTGATGCAATGTTGGCAACTCGCTTGCCTAAGCAATTAATCTTTTTCCCAATCCAATTCGTTTTGACGTACTTTGTCTTGAATAATCGAATTGTGACAATGATTAGCCAACAATTTTTTCCGGCTAAGCAAAGTTAATAACTAAAAAAGCTGCTGATTTCAAATCAGCAGCTTTTTTTAATTTTCGACGGGAATGTCTTTGTGAATCATGTCCATATTGCCGTGGACCAAATGTGGAAAGACTAAGCGGTCTGACCAAGCAATAACCTGGCCTTGCATAAAGAATGAAAAGGCGGTTCCGATATTTACCGAGACAATTGAACCAGAAATTGCCCAACAAACGAGCGAAATGCCGATGGCGAAGATGAAGTTTGAAATTTGTGCCTTCGGTGCTGAGCCGTGGAAGTATGAGAAGCGAAGAATGTTGGTCATGTCATCAATCGGATGTAAAATGAAATTAACCCGCTGATACACAGAGATGGCAATCCCAACAACCGCAACCCCAAAGAGGTCAAAGGGAATTCGTAACCAAAGGGGAACCGTGCAAACCCCCATGTTAACAAAAATGGTGTTAAAGTAGCCGGCCATAAAGGAAAAGAGCAGGCCGAAGATAATATTCCCGATAAAGCGCTTTAAAATGAATTTTTTGGCCAAGAAGATATTAGCAACTGCGACCAAAAAGGTTGTGATTGCTAAGTAAAGGGCAATCGGCAAACCAGTGACGTGAGCCAGGTTGGCAGCTCCAGCTGTCCAGGGCGCCGAACCAAGGTTGGTGGCAACTGAGAGCCCATTCCCCAAGGCGTCCAGGGTCAGTGATAGAAGGAAGTAAAAGTAAATTTGCCCCCAATTGAGTTCAAAATATTGTCCGTCACGATAGTACATGGTTTCCCTCGCCTTGCATTTTTTGTTCTGATTCACATTGTTTTCATTATAATCAAAAAAGCCGTTAAAACCAACGGCTCCGACTTATTTTTTCAACGATAATTTGACGACACCTTCCCATCGTGGTGTTTGTGGGAACATGTCAATCGGCTGAATGAAATCAACTCGATATGCCGACGATAAATCAGCTAAATCGCGGGCTAAAGTTGAGGGGTTACATGAAATATAGACAAATTTTTCTGGTTTAGCCCGTAAAACAGCCTTCTTGAAGGCGGGGTCTAGACCGGGACGCGGTGGATCAACCACTAGAGCGGTTGGCTTAAAGCCGTCTTTGGCCCACTTTGGAAAGACTTTTTCGGCACTACCAACTTCATAATGGGCATTCTCGATGCCGTTATCTTGAGCGTTCTTTTTCGCATCAACAACGGCTTCCGGGATAATCTCCATCCCACGAACTTCCTGAACTAAAAAGGCCATGGAAAGACCGAGGGTTCCAACCCCTGAATAGGCATCGACGAGACGGTCATTTTTATTCAGGTTTAGCGCCTGAATGGCTGTTTCGTAGGTTTTGGTCATTTGCTCGTAGTTGAGTTGCAAAAAGGCCCGTGGGGAAAGGGAGAAGGTCAGGCCCAGAATTTCTTCTTGTAGGTAATCGTCACCCCAAAGCTTAATGGTTTCATCGCCCCAAATTAAGGAACTCTTGCCGGGGTTGATGTTTTGAAAAATCCCAGTAATAGCCGGAATCTGTTCGGTCAAAGCGGTGATAATCGCTTCTTTGCCGGGAAATTCCTCCTGGTTGGTTACCAAGACTAATTGGGCTTGACCCGCTTGGTTAGCACGGACAATGACGGTTTTGACCAAACCGGAATTCTTAACCTCGTTGTAAAAGGAAACGGAGGCCTCGGCCAAAATCTTTCCTACTGCCCGAACAATGGTCATGGATGCCTCGTCCTGGGTGGCAATTGTTGGCAAATCAACCAAGTCATGACTGCCACGCTTATAGAGGCCAAGTTTCACTTCGCCCTTAATCTTACGGATTGGCAAAGAAGCCTTGTTGCGGTAGTGGTCCGGTTGGCTCATACCGATGGTGTCGCGGATGTCGTAGTTAGCGTATCCCTGTGGCTGAAACTTTTCTAGGGCCTGTTGAGTCAGGTCTTTTTTAAAGGCTAATTGGGCTGGATAAGCCAGATGGGCCAGTTCAAAGCCACCAACTAAGTCGGCGGCAGGGTCGGTTGGTGTGACTCGCTCGGGACTGGCTTCACGAATCGTAACCACTTTGGCTTCAATATACTTTTCTGTAAAATCGGTCACCTTGGCAGTGACAACTTCGTTGGGTAAGGCGCCCGGAATGAAGACAATCTTACGTTTAAAATAGCCAATCCCTTCCCCATTGATTCCTAAGCGTTTGATGGTTAGGGGGAACTTTTGGCCGATCTTAACTTCGACGGGTTGATTTGCCCGACTTGGCTTGCGATAAGGGCGGCGCCCTTGGTTGTTATGACTTGTTTGGGTGTTTTTTTGTCTTTCTGACATGATGGTTTAGGTCCTTTTTATGGTACAAAAGCGTTGAAATAATCTTAGAAATTTGGCATTAGAGATAGTGCAGGTGCACCTGATAGGAAACAGATTTGCTTTCATAAAGCAGGTGAACATTTTGCATCAGCAATAATAGCCAAGAAATTCCCAAACCGAGAATAATAATTTCAAAGGCGGTTAGGGACAGGTAGCGTACAACGTAGAAGAGCATGGCGGTGATTGACATCGAAATCGCAGTTCCGATAGAGAACAGCTTAAATTCGTGGGTCGCATTTGGTAAGAGCCAATAAATTAAGAGCATCGGCAAACCGGTACCGGCGATTAACAAATTAGCCGCGGTATCGTGGGCGATGTGCAAGAAACCGGGATTGTTTGGCAGGGCGCCGATTGCCAGCAAGCAAAGGGCGTCAAAGGTTAAAAAGCCCCGAAGAATACTAAGGCGACGGTGTTGAGGTAGCCGTTTTTGAATGGGCACGAAAAGATAATCGATTAACGTTCCCCAGAGGATTCCTGAAATGATCAAGGTCGCGTTAAAGGTCCATGCAAATTGGGCCTGGTTGGTACCCAGAAATGAAAAGTTGTGCTGCCACCAAAGTTGCCGGGAGTTGGTCACCATGGCGACCAAGACGCCGCAGACGATGGTGATGATTAACAAAGTCATCATGAAGGGCGTTGAAATCAACGTGGCGGTATAGACCATCAAGTAGTTGATGATACTGATAAAGACGAAGAAAAGGATGGTCGCGGTCAGGCGGTCAAAGATGGCGGCTTGAAAGAGGTAGCCGACGGCCCAGAAGAGGGCAATTGATGCAAATGCTTGGATTAAAGCAATCGAGAGAAAGAGGGTTGGTGCCAGTCTCTTATCCGTTTTTTTCTTGATTGGGTCTTTTTCTTGGGAAATGTGCAGTAAATGGAGGCGGATGAAGGCCCCCATTCCCGTCACTTCACCGAGCACAATTGTAGCGGTTGCCAAAGAATTGCTACCTGTTAATGGAATGAGTGGGTCTGCCTGCCACAAAATCCAAAAAGTAAAGGCGATGGTTGCCAAAAAAGAAGGAACTAAAAAGCGGCGAATGGAAAGTTCTTGTTTATTGCTGTTTGTTCTTTCGGGCGTAAGGGTGAGGGCATTGTCACTAACGACTAAGTTTAGCTGAGCGCCGTCGCTCAAGGCCAGGTCTTGGACTGCTTCTTCGGGAATTTCAATTTCGTAACGCTGGTTGGCCATTCGGCACCTCATTTTAATAGAAAGATAATTATTTTTTTATCTAGAGTGATTCTGCTACAACCGCATGGCTGTAAGTAACCACTCTATTTTAATAAAAAAATAAAAAAATAGATATAGCACACTTGTGTTATATCATATATGTGCTATAATAATAGATAAGGAAGTGGAAGATGTTAGAGAAATATCGAAACTGGGGTGATCAAAATGGTACGTTTTAACATTAAGGCTTATCTTGTTGATAAGTCACTCACAATTTATCAGGTTTCTAAGAAATCTGGTTATGGGTACACCACGATTCACCGATCTTTTAATAAAGATCAGAGTCAAGCCACTTCCCTCAATATTCGAGACTTAGACGCCTTAGCCCGGGCCCAGGAAATGGAAATGTGGCAAGTATTAAGAGAATTGGAGCGGGGTTATCGAAAACCAAATCCAGATCAAGACTCCCTTTTAGAGAATAAAAAGGATTCGAAATCCGACGGTTGAGAGAGCCTGCCAGTTTCGAAAGAAAAGAATAAATAATAGAGGAAGGTATATTTATTTATGGCAAACCAAAATGATGGATTTAACAACGGATTTAACTCAGATATGAATAATATCTTTGATAGTATGATGGGTAATTTAAACGGTTTTAATTCAGAAAACCGTCGTTACCTAATTAATGGTCGTGAAGTAACGCCAGAAGAATTTGCTCAGTATCGTCAAAGTGGTCAATTACCAAATGACGCAATTGCTGGTCAAACTGCTGGTAATGGTCGACCACAGGCAACAAAGCCAGGCGAAATCAAGCAAGATGGTATGTTGGCAAAGTTGGGTCGGAATTTGACCCAAGAAGCAAAGGATGGCTTGCTTGACCCAGTTATTGGTCGTAACAAGGAAATTCAAGAGACGGCTGAAATCTTAAGCCGCCGGACGAAGAATAACCCTGTCTTAGTCGGAGATGCCGGTGTTGGTAAGACAGCGGTTATCGAAGGTTTGGCACAGGCGATTGTCGCCGGGGATGTTCCTGCTGCCATTCAAGATAAGCAGATTTACTCAATTGATATTTCTGCCCTTGAAGCCGGTACCCAATACCGGGGTGCTTTTGAAGAAAACGTGCAAAAGTTAATTGATGAAGTCAAGAATGCTGGTAACGTTGTGCTCTTCTTTGATGAAATTCACCAAATCCTAGGCGCTGGTTCTACTGGTGGTGAAGATGGTGGTAAGGGCTTGGCCGATATTTTGAAGCCTGCCTTGTCACGTGGCGAATTATCATTAATCGGTGCAACGACTCAAGATGAGTACCGGAACACAATTTTGAAGAACGCTGCCTTGGCTCGTCGTTTCAACGAAGTCAAAGTGAACGCCCCTTCAGCAGCTGATACGTTGAAGATTTTGGAAGGAATTGCTCCTCTTTACGAGAAGCACCACAACGTTGAATTGCCTGAAAATGTTTTGCAGGCTGCCGTGGACTATTCAATTCAATATATCCCACAACGATCATTGCCTGATAAGGCCATCGATTTGATCGATATGACGGCTGCACATTTGTCAGCAAAGAACCCAGCAACGGACAAGGTTTCTTTGGAAAAGAAGTTAACTTCTTTGAAGAAGGATCAGGAAGAAGCTGTTGGTAAGGAAGACTACGAAAAGGCCTTGAAGGTTAAGAATGAAATTGCCGACGTGCAAAAGAAGCTTGACTCAGCTAAGAACGTTGAAAAAGTCAAGGCAACGCCAAATGATGTGGCGGAAGCTGTTGAACGTTTGACGGGTATTCCTGTTTCACAAATGGGTGCTTCAGATATTGAACACTTGAAGCAAATTGACAAACGCTTGGCTGGTAAGGTCATTGGTCAAGATGAGGCCGTCGACATGGTGGCTCGTGCCATCCGTCGTAACCGGGCTGGCTTTGACGAAGGAAATCGTCCAATTGGATCATTCCTCTTTGTTGGACCAACCGGTGTTGGTAAGACCGAATTGGCTAAGCAATTAGCTCAGGACCTCTTTGGTTCAAAGGATTCGATTATTCGTTTGGACATGTCAGAGTATTCTGATGTGACGGCGGTTTCAAAGTTAATTGGTGCAACTGCTGGATACGTTGGTTACGACGATAACAGCAATACCTTGACTGAAAAGGTTCGTCGAAACCCTTATTCAATCGTCTTGCTTGACGAAATTGAAAAGGCCAACCCACAAGTCTTGACCCTGTTGTTGCAGGTTTTGGATGATGGTCGGTTGACCGATGGTCAAGGAAACGTTGTCAACTTTAAGAACACGGTTGTGATTGCTACTTCTAACGCCGGCTTTGGTAATAAGGCTGTTGAAGAAGGCGACCTGATGGATCGCTTGTCAAAGTTCTTCCGTCCAGAATTCTTGAACCGTTTCAACGGTGTCGTTGAATTCTCTGCTTTGACGAAGGAAGACTTGAAGCAGATTGTGGACTTGATGTTGGCTGATGTGGATAAGACATTGGCTAAGAAGGACTTAACTTTGCAGATTTCGGATGCGGTCAAGGACCACTTGATTGAAGATGGTTATGATGAAGCCCTTGGTGCTCGTCCATTGCGTCGAGTAATCGAGCAACAAATCCGTGACCAAGTCACTGATTTCTACTTGGACAACCCAGGCAAGAAGGCCTTGTCGGCTGACTTAGTCGATGGCAAAGTCGTTATCTCAGCTGTCGAAGAAACAAAAGACGCTGCTAAAAAAGATTAATTTTAGGCAAAAGTAAAAGCCCAGCTGCAAACGCAGTTGGGCTTTTTTGTTAGCAATTTTTGATTACTTCGTCTAATCAAGTAGCCGAAGAATCCTTGTTGTGCCCTTCAGCGGCTGGCAGGGCCACATCGGCGTAGTCATCTGGGAAACGGCGGAATAAAACGGCCGCATAGCGGCAAGCTGGTCGAACCTTTTTGTTTTCGTTGCGTGCTTTTTCAACAACGGCGTCGACAAGGTTTTTGGCGATGTTTTGGCCCCGTAATGATGGGTCAACATAGGTGTGGTAGAGGGTGAAAACCTGCCCATGGTCTTCTGTTAGGTAGGACACCTCGCCCATTTTCTCGCCATCTTGTTCGTAGTAAAAGAAACCTGGTTTTGCGGTGATTGTCATGGGTACCTCCAAAAACTGAATTGACCGGTTTAGAATTTACCGGCTATGACGTATAATAAACAGGTTATATGATATTTTCGGGAAAATGTAAAGGGGTTTGTAATGAAAGTACGTGGATTTGAAATTGTCAGTAAGTATGCTGAAGAAGGCTTAACCCTGCCAGCCCGGTCAACAGAGCGTGCTGCGGGTTATGATTTTGCTGCTGCTCAAGATACGGTGATTCCGGCCAAGAGTGACAATGGCCAACGCCCGGTTTTGATTCCGACTGGGATTAAGGTTTACATGCAAGAAAATGAATACCTACAACTGGTATCGCGGTCATCATTGCCAAAGAAAAAGCATTTGGTGATGCCAAATGCGGTTGGCATCATTGACGCGGACTACTATAATAACGAACAAAATGAAGGTGAAATCATGGTTCAAGTACTGAACTTGAGCGATGAAGAAGTCCTTGTTCAAAAGGGCGAGCGGATTGCCCAGGGGATTTTCTTGCCTTATTTGCTAGCTGACCAAGATGCAGAGACTGAAAAGGCTGTGCGTGCTGGTGGCTTTGGTTCAACGGGAATTGGTTAATGGCGAAGGTCAAAACACAATTTATTTGTTCAAACTGTGACTTTATTTCAGCCCGGTACTTAGGGCGGTGCCCGAATTGTGGGGAATGGGGAACCTTTGTTGAGGAAAAAATTCAACCGGAAACCACTAACCGCAAGGCCCGGGTCGGCATTGATGGGAAGACTGCCAAAGTGCAGGCCATCAATGACGTGACCCTTGAGGAGACGCCGCGGGTTACAACGGGATTGAAGGAGCTCAACCGAGTGCTTGGCGGGGGTGTTGTTGCCGGAACCCTGGTCTTAATTGGTGGTGATCCCGGTATTGGAAAGTCGACTTTGCTCCTCCAAGTCTCCGGCCAGTTATCAGAGCACGGTAAGGTCTTGTATGTGACTGGTGAAGAATCGGCCTCACAGGTGAAGTTACGGGCAGACCGCTTAGCGGTTGGTGGTCAGGACTTCTTCTTGTATCCGGAAACGGATATGACGGCAGTCAAAAAGCAGGTCGAAGAGATGAAACCTAACTTTTTGGTAATCGATTCCGTCCAAACAATGCAGGAACCGGATTTGACCTCACCGATTGGCTCTGTTGCTCAAATTCGCGAAGTAACAGCCGACCTCCTACAGATTGCCAAGACCAACAATATTACGGTCTTTATTGTCGGTCACGTCACCAAGGATGGGGCGATTGCTGGTCCCAAAATTTTGGAACACATGGTTGATACGGTGCTCTACTTTGAGGGAGACCGTCACTACAAGTACCGTATTTTACGGGCGGTCAAGAACCGTTTTGGCGCAACCAACGAGCTTGGCATCTTTGAAATGCGTGATCATGGCTTGGCGGAAGTGGCTAATCCATCTGAGATTTTCTTAGAAGAACGTTTGGAAGGGGCTACTGGATCAGCGATTGTCGCTACCTTAGAGGGAAACCGACCAATTTTGGCCGAATTACAGGCACTCGTTACGCCGTCGGTCTTTGGTAATGCGCAACGAACGGCGACGGGGTTAGACCGAAATCGCGTCTCAGTTATCATGGCCGTCTTGGAAAAGCGGGCCAACTTGTTGCTACAAAACCAGGATGCTTATTTGAAGGCAGCTGGTGGAGTAAAGCTCGACGAGCCGGCCATCGATTTGGCCATTGCGGTGGCGATTGCTTCTTCCTACCAAGATAAGGAATCAAAGCCCAGCGATGTCTTCATCGGTGAAATCGGCTTGACTGGTGAAGTGCGCTCGGTTGCCGATTTAGAGGGACGACTAAAAGAAGCCCATAAGCTTGGTTTCCAGCGAGCTATTGTTCCCAAAAATAACTTAGCGGGGATGGCCGTGCCCGATGGCTTAGAAGTAATTGGTGTGACGACCATCAAACAAGCCCTGCATTTGGCCCTTGATTAAACATTTTCAAACGGCAAATGAAGCAAAACAAGCCGCAGCAAGCCCGGAGCTGAAAGCGCCCGAGACTTGTTGTATACTTATAATGAAGAATTTTTTCAGCAAAAGCTGATTTAGGAGATAGATACTAATGACAGACGATTTTCGTGTCCGCTACGCCCCATCGCCCACTGGATATTTGCATATTGGAAATGCCCGTACGGCGCTTTTTAACTGGCTCTTTGCTCGCCATTACAATGGAACTTTTGTGATTCGAATTGAAGATACCGATTCGGCCCGCAACATTGAAAACGGTGAAAAGTCACAGTTGGAAAACTTGAAGTGGCTCGGACTTGACTGGGATGAATCACCTGATAAGCCAGGCAAATACGGACCATACCGCCAATCAGAACGAAATGAACAAGGAATTTACCAAGAATTCATCGATGAACTGTTGGCCAAAGGATTGGCTTACAAGTCATATAAGACTTCTGAACAATTGGCAGAAGAGCGCGCTGCGCAACAAGCTGCTAAGCAGGCGCCCCATTATATCTATGAATATGAAGGCTTAACAAACGAAGAACGCGAAGCTAAGTATGCCGAATTTGAAGCTCAAGGCTTGAAGCCAGTGGTTCGCTTCCGTGTGCCCGAAGAAAAGGTTTATGCCTGGGACGACATCGTTAAGGGGCATATTGAAATCGGCGCTAAAGAAGTCGGTGGTGACTGGGTTATTCAAAAAGCCGATGGCATGCCAACTTATAACTTCGCCGTTGTGGTTGATGACCATTTGATGAAGATTTCACACGTCTTGCGTGGGGATGATCACGTTTCAAACACACCTAAGCAAATGATGATTTATGAGGCCTTGGGCTGGGATGTGCCGGAATTTGGTCACATGGCATTGATTATTAACGGGGCAACGGGGAAGAAGTTGTCAAAGCGTGATAATGATGTCTTGCAGTTTGTGGAACAATACCGCGAATTGGGTTACCAACCTGAAGCAATGGATAACTTTATTGGTTTGTTGGGCTGGTCACCAAAGGGTGAAGACGAAATCTTCTCTTTGGAAGAATTTAAGAACATGTTTGACGAAAGCCGTTTGTCAAAGGCCAATGCCAAGTTTGACCAAAAGAAATTGGAATGGATTAACAACCAATGGATTCGCAAGGATAAAGACCGCATCATGCCACAACTCTTTGATCAAATCATTAATGCTGGTTTGATTAGCAAAGAAGAGGCTGAAAAGCGTTCTGGCTGGTTGAAGGAAGTCATTGAAGTTGCCGGAGTTGATGGTATTTCATACACGAAGCAAATTATTGACTTGGTTCGTGAACCATTCTTCCAATTGGGCGAAGTGACCGATGACATGGTTGATTATTTGACTAGTGAAGCTGGCCGTAAGGTTTTCGCCGCTTGGGAAAAGGCTTATACTGACTTGTCTGAAGATACGGATGCCGCAACTTACATGGCAACTATTCGTGCCATTCAAAATGAATTGGAAATCAAGGGTCGCGACCTTTGGAATCCAATTCGAATTGCCACGACACACCAAATTCAGGGACCTAATTTGCCTGAAATGCTGGTCTTGCTGGATAAGAAGCAGGTCTTGCAAACAATGGCTGATGTGAAGGCTAAATATTTGAATTAAGTCAATGACAAAGCACTCGTTACCGGGTGCTTTTTGTTATAATGAAAGAAAAATCGCTAAAAGAGGCCCAATATGCTCCAAGTCTATAACACTTATAGCCTACAGAAGGAAAAGTTTACCCCACAAGTATCTGGTAAGATTTTGATGTATTTGTGTGGACCAACTGTTTACAACTATATTCATATTGGAAATGCCCGATCGGCAGTTGCTTTTGATACAATCCGACGTTATCTGGAGTGGCGCGGTTACGAAGTGAATTTTGTCTCGAATTTCACGGATCTGGGTGATAAGGTAATTGCTCAAGGGGAAAAAGAAGGCCTGACTGAGCAAGAAGTGGCCGACAAATACGCAGAAGCCTTCCACCAGGATGCTGGTCAATTGAACGTCAAACCGGCGACTACCCGGCCACGGGCAACCGAGTACATGGCTGAAATGGTGCGGTTTGTTGAAAGGTTGATTGAGCAAGGGCAGGCTTATGAAGTCGATGGGGATGTGTATTTTTCAACCACCAAGTTTGAAAACTATACGGCTCTCTCACACCAAAAAATGTCTGAATTGGAAGAAAATGCTGCGGGCCGGTTGGGGGATGATGACCAAGAACACAAGCAAGACCCAACCGACTTTGCCCTTTGGAAAAAGGAGACCCGGCCAAATGTGACGGCCTGGCCATCGCCATGGGGACCGGGACGACCTGGTTGGCACCTGGAGTGCTCGGTGATGAATGACGAGTTGTTAGGGGAAACGATTGATATTCACGCTGGTGGAGTTGACCTGACTTTCCCACACCATACCAATGAGTTGGCACAATCCGAGTCTTACCACCACCGCCAATTTGTTCGCTACTGGCTCCATAATGGTTTTGTGAATGTTAACGACGAAAAAATGTCCAAGTCCTTGGGCAACTTTGTGACCATTCATGACTTACTACAAACCGATATTGACCCGCAAGGCTTGCGTTTCTTCCTAACAAAGACGCATTACCGCCGTCCGATTTCTTATAGCCAAGACCGCCTTGACCAAAGTCAAAAGGAATTGGACCGTCTTTACCGGACCTACCAAGCATTGGAACGAGCCAAGGCAAGTAGTGACGGCGAAATCATTTCGCAAGAAGTGTTGAGTCGGGTAGCTGAATTGGATGCGGCCTTCATTCAAGCGATGGATGATGACTTTAATACGGAAAACGCTTTGACGGTGATCTTTGACGCCGCCAACTTTGCTAACCGTTTGCTACAAGAGGATGCTAGCTTGGCCGACCTCAAGACTTTGCAAGAACGGTTGCAAACGTGGTTAGGAATTTTTGGGATTGAGAACTTGTTACCAGTTAAGGGAATAACTGCTGAGCAACAAGACCTCCTCGATCAACGACAAGCTGCTCGAGAGGCGAAAGATTTCGCAACATCCGACGCTTTACGCGACAAACTGTTGATAACTGGTCTGATTGTCAGGGATAGTCCCCAGGGACAAAGTTGGGAATTCGTTGATAAAAGCGAATAATAATTAATTTTTTAAATTGATTCATTTGTTTAATCCGAACAAATGAATCACTTTTTATTTGAAAGAACGTCTTTATTTATTTACTTAAATTAAGGCAAAAAAACTGTTGACGACCCCGGGAAATGCCAGTATACTAGTTATTGTTCGTTACGAAGCGAAGGTGCTTCTAACGAGGAGCTGGGGTCTGGCAACAGGAACCGGACAACAAAAAGTTTTCCAAAAAGTCATTGACAAGCGTTGATGATTCAGGTAAACTAAATGAGTTGCCCTAACAAGGCATCGCACATTGAAAACTGAACAAAACTTTGAACAAACAAATCTGTAACGGTGGCTACTTGGTAAGTAGTCACAAACAAATTTGCGAAGTCAATTCGTAACAAACAATAAACGGATAGGCGTTATCGAGAGATAATAACTAGTCAGTTTAATCGAAGAGCAATCTTCAAACTTTTAACATGA
>NZ_FNWS01000013.1 GCF_900108455.1 Fructobacillus pseudoficulneus | reverse complement strand
GTGATGGTTCAAAAAAGCTGATATTTCAGGTGTCAGGGTCGGATGGCGACCGTGTTTGTGCCGATTACACTGGGCTAAATGATGAGCCTGTTGTGCATTGTATGGTTTAATTCGATTTAACTCGTAGGTAATAGTTGCAGGAGAACGCTTTAAGAAACGGGCTATTTCTCGAGTTGAATGATTAAGTTTGATCATTGTTTCAATGACAGAACGTTCGTGAGCTGATAAACTAGAAGACATAAGCTGCAGATCCTTTATGGTTGATTTTAGTCAATTACCATTAAAGTCTCTGCAGTTTTTTTATGCAAGGTGTTCGGTTTAATTTTACAATCTGCCGTTTTTATACTTTTACATAAACCTCTTCACGTTTCAATATTTAATGAAACACTTCCATACAAATGTAATAGTATGGATGTCCTTTGAGTAAGTATGAATGTTTCAAACTAAAATTTTGACATGTGATATTAAAAACAGCGCTTGTGGCTCGATTTTCTGTCATTGCAACACCACTTTTATAACTTAATTCTTGTCTCTTATCAGGATCACAAACTGTCGCTAAATAGACCCATCAGTGGTTATGTAACTGAAAATAAACGATATTTGTTTGCCCAACACCGCTTACATCATGTAAGTGTCTAATCATATTGGGATTTTGATCGACCGTCAAAAAGTTTTGGGCTTGCGACAACGTTTTTGTATGCGCGATTTAATCCCTCATTCACGCATCAACATGAGCGCCCTATACTGGGATGTTCTGACTGTTGGTTTATTGACTATGAGCAGCAATACAACAATAATCATAAAAATACTTAAAGGTTTTCTAAAAGTCTAAAATATAATTTTTTAGGTATTCTATACGCTTTTCTTGCCGAATTGACAATGGTGCAAGTTGTAAGAGGTACTACATTTTATTTTAAGTGTACTTAAAATAATAACAAGCACGTAGCCTTGTGCAAAGAATTTTTGGATGAGTGGCAATCCAACATCACGGATTATTTTTTGTCTAGTAAGCGGGACAATTAATCCCTGTCAGTCTATGCGTGATAAATTTTCGTTCTATTCTTCAAAAATCACGAATCGTTTCTCTAATTGCTGGATATCTTTTTTCTTTTTTATTGAACTTTTATCATGACTTCGGTAGTTTGCTTAACTCAAATGGCAATAGAATCTTTTGAAGATCCGAATACCTCTGCTAACAATATCAGTGAACGGACTTCTTGGTGAAAGTTAGCTAATAAATCTTTAAAATCTTGTAAATAACTAATGGACATAAAATACGCCTATACTTTCATTTTACGGACTGAATGAAAATAGTCTATTTTTTAGTATAAGCATATTTTATGAGGTTCATTATTTCTAATTAATCCGGTGCTACTGAATTTTTTCAATGACTTTAACTACAGTTTTGGGTATTTTATCTTTTTCAATGGAACTCGGCCCTTTTACAACTCTGGTTTTAGAAATATCTGCTTCCAAAAACTCACCTGGTTTGAATGGCTCAACGTTGTCTCCAGATAATTCAAACGAAATACTTCTTTCCTCGCCATCACCATTCACAAATTTGAAATGGTATTGATAACTATATGACCCAGTAACAATTTTTCCATTGTAATCTTTAGTTTTTTCTCTTTTTGGGACTTCTAAAGGTACCTTTGTATATGACCTTGTAGCAGCATAAGTATTATCATAATACTGTGCTACTTGAATTCCAAAGCCAATAAATAACGCTACAGCCAACAGTCCTGTAATAATCAAACTAATCTTTTTCATATTTTCACCCTTATTTTCCATAAACAAATGTAGACATAATATTAGCGATCACAATAATTATCATCATAGTTATATGAAATATTTTATGATTTTTTAAAATAGCTATATACTCACGAATTAACGCATTTGGTAAGAAATATTTACTCGTTTTAGAGCCAATACCATCGATGTTTAATCCTACTAGATGAGCAAAACCAGCCGCTCTGAAAACGTGATAATCATTTGTCGCAAAAATACCTTTGTCGACATCAAATCCATTACTTTCGATTATTTTTTTTGAAAAAAGCATATTGTCGTAAGTATTTTTTGACTTCGTTTCGACTAAAATATCTTTTTCCGGAATGCCTTGCTTAATAGCATACGTTTTCATAGCCAGTGCTTCCGGTAATGATTCATCTTTGCCTTGACCACCTGACATGATTAATTTCATGGATTTTCTATATTTTTTACATTGCATTCTTTTAAAACCGACTGCTGCCATAATTCTAGATGCTAGCAACGGTGATACAGTATCCCCATCTAACAACCCTGAACCTAATATAATAGCATATTCTTTATTAGCTTTTGGTCGCACAAGCTTGGTAATCATATAAGACGAAATAAAAGTCAATATCCAGAACAATAAATAATTTTGAAATCCATAAGATATGTTTTCAATCAAATAAATAATTTTATTATTTGGCATATAGCGATTAAAAACACTAAATAAAATGGGGACAATCATTAAACCAACACCAATGATTAATGTTAACAAGTTACCAATTGAATGACTTTCTCGATTAAAAACTATAATACCGTTCCAAATAAACAGAAAGGAACTTAATAATGTCAGCAAAACCACTGGTGCTAAAAGTAAAATCAATAGTAACAAGTAAAGCCGTGTTAATACATTACTATTGATTTGAACCACAATAATTGACATCAATAAAAAGTAACTAAAACATGTAAATAGTGCTGCAACACCACATAACAATCGATATTTATTTTTTTTGATTAAATAAACAGTGCTTAATGACATTAACACGGAAATTATACCAAAACATACAGAATAGGAAATTGCTTGAAATATATGCGTCATATGTTTTATCCAACCCTAATTATAATTACAATAATTATATCATTTTTTCGATTAGTCAAAAAAAATATTAATTTGAATAATTGAAACTTATCCTATATGTCTAATTAAAATAATAGTGATTCAATCGGAGCGATATCTATTAAAAGGAACAATATTTATAGATTATAAAAAAGCCTTCAATCGTATGATTGAAGGTCCTTTTTATAGCTTATTGATTATTTTTTGCTACGACGCTTTTTCTTAGCAGCTATTGCTAACAATCCAAGTATTCCTGTAGCCACAGGCAATATTGCACTGTCTGTTTCACTATTTCCAGTATGTGGCAATTGATCTACTACCATGCCTTGATCACCTTTAGTTGGGTTATCTGAAAGTGAATCTGACGTTGACGCACTATCTGATACTGAATCTGAAAGTGAATCTGAAAGTGAATCTGATACTGAATCTGAGAGTGAATCTGA
>NZ_FNWS01000007.1 GCF_900108455.1 Fructobacillus pseudoficulneus | reverse complement strand
CCAAAGAGTCAATGAGTAGCAAGAGGTTGATTTAGAAAAAAGAAGAGTAACGATTATTTAGTTTTGAGTGTAAAAGCTCAAGGTGTCGTGTTGATGGCATAGAGGAACCACCTGTACCCATCTCGAACACAGAAGTTAAGCTCTATAGCGCCGAAAGTAGTTGCCGGAACGCTGGCTGCGAGGATAGGACGACGCGATGCCGATACATAGAAAAAGAAGGGAACTTCTTTTTTGTTTATGGACGATTAGCTCAGCTGGGAGAGCACCTGCCTTACAAGCAGGGGGTCACAGGTTCGATCCCTGTATCGTCCATTGGCGAGAAAAGCCAAGCACGCCGCGTCAGGCAATCCAGCCGACTTAGCTCAGCTGGTAGAGCACCGCTCTTGTAAAGCGGGGGTCGAAGGTTCGAATCCTTTAGTCGGCATGATTATGCGAACGTAGTTCAGAGGTAGAACATCACCTTGCCATGGTGGGGGTCGCGGGTTCGAATCCCGTCGTTCGCTTGGATGCCGGCGTGGCGGAATAGGCAGACGCACAGGACTTAAAATCCTGCGATGGAAACATCGTACCGGTTCGATCCCGGTCGCCGGCATTAATATGCACCTATAGCGCAATTGGATAGAGTGTCTGACTACGAATCAGAAGGTTGCAGGTTCGACTCCTGCTAGGTGCATGGACCGAAAGGTCAAAGGGCTCAGGTCCGAGAAAGAAAGCGGGACGTAGCTCAGCTTGGTAGAGCACCTGGTTTGGGACCAGGGGGTCGCAGGTTCGAATCCTGTCGTCCCGATCGCTGGGATAACAGCAAAAGTATCGCGGTGTAGCTCAGCTGGCTAGAGCGTTCGGTTCATACCCGAGAGGTCGAGGGTTCGATTCCCCCCGCCGCGATCGACTCGAAGCGGACCATTAGCTCAGCTGGTTAGAGCAGACGGCTCATAACCGTCCGGTCGTTGGTTCGAGTCCAACATGGTCCATGAGACACAAATAATGGAGAATTACCCAAGTCTGGCTGAAGGGAACGGTCTTGAAAACCGTCAGGTCGGGAAACCGGCGCGAGGGTTCGAATCCCTCATTCTCCTTACGGGCGATGGCCCCAATAATAATTATCGCGGGATGGAGCAGTTCGGTAGCTCGTCGGGCCCATAACCCGAAGGTCGTAGGTTCAAATCCTACTCCCGCAATTGGTCGCATGGTCTAGTTGGTTAGGACGCCTGCCTGTCACGCAGGAGATCACGGGTTCGAATCCCGTTGTGACCGTTTCTCGAGAAAGAGGAAGAGTTGGCTCTGTAGCTCAGTTGGTAGAGCAATGCATTGAAGCTGCATGTGTCGGCGGTTCGATTCCGTCCAGCGCCATAGGGGGCCAGCCCCAGCAAAAATGCGAATGTAGTTCAATGGTAGAATTCCAGCCTTCCAAGCTGGCTATGCGGGTTCGATTCCCGTCATTCGCTTAGGCAAGTAGCCGAAGAGATGGGCCATTAGCTCAGTTGGTTAGAGCGCTGTGTTGATAACGCAGAGGTCCCAGGTTCGAGTCCTGGATGGCCCATGATGAAAGAGGTGTGAACCTCTTTTTTTCTTGCCTTTTTTCCTGAAAATCGTTATACTAACCATAAAGAATCCTTGTTATAAGTAGATGAAAGTAGAGAGGTCCTGTTTGGTGAAAAGGGCCGTCATTGAAACTCCCACAAGGTAACGTTAGTGAGTAATGTCACTCGGTTTACCACCGTTATCCGGACTTAATGAGTGCTGCATGTATGCAGAACTAGGGTGGTACCACGGATTGCGCTTTTTTCGTCCCTAACTAGAGATAGTTGGATGAAAAAGCGCTTTTTGTTTACAAAAAGAGAGGACAAAAGATGTTAGATTTAAAGTATTTGCGTAAAAATCAAGATGAAGCTACGAAGCGTTTAGTTGATCGTGGCGTTGCAGCTGAGGTTTTGGCTGAATTGCTGGCAGCTGACCAAGAACGGCGCGATTTGATTGCGACGGTTGAAGAATTAAAGGCAAAGCGTAATGAAGCATCAGACAAGATTGCCTTTGCTAAGCGCCAAAAAGAAGATGCGACGGCTGCTATTCAAGAGATGCAGGCGGTTGCTAAAGAAATCAAGGAATTAGATCAAAAGCTCGAAACTTTGGATGCTTCCGTTAAGGAACAAGCAGCTCATTTGCCAAACTTGGCTGAAGCCGATGTTCCAGTTGGCCCCGATGAAGAGGCCAACGTCGAGGTTCGGACTTGGGAACCAACCGATTACCAAGGCCGTCCAGTTGTGAAAACTGAAGCCCCAGCATGGTTGAAGCCACACTATGAAATTGGTGAAGATTTGGGAATCTTGGACTTCGAACGTGGCGCTAAGGTTTCAGGTGCTCGTTTCTTGTACTATGTTGGTGATGGTGCACGTTTGGAACGAGCTTTGTATAACTTTATGTTGGATCAGCACCGCGAAGAAGGCTATACCGAAATGATTACGCCAATCGTCGTCAATGATTCAGCGATGTTTGGAACGGGACAGTACCCTAAGTTCCAAGATGATGCTTACCGAGTGGAAGGGTTGAACCAAACCTATATTCCAACAGCAGAAGTATCGCTAACTAACTACTACTCAGGGGAAACAATTCCGGCTGAAGATTTGCCAATTTCTGTCACTGCTTTGTCACCATCATTCCGAAAGGAAGCGGGGGCTGCTGGTCGCGATACACGCGGTTTGATTCGTTTGCACCAATTCAATAAGGTTGAGATGGTTAAGTTTACTAAACCAGAACAATCAGACCAGGAATTGGAAAAGATGACGGTTAACGCTGAAAATATCCTACAAAAGTTAGGTTTGCCATATCACGTGATCACTTTGTCAACTGGCGATATGGGCTTCTCTGCTGCTAAAACCCATGACTTGGAAGTCTGGTTACCGGCTCAAGGAATGTACCGTGAAATTTCTTCTGTATCAAATACACGGGACTTCCAAGCTCGTCGCATGCACATTACTTACCGCAATGACGAAGGTAAGCTTGAACTTGTTCATACCCTAAATGGTTCTGGCTTGGCCGTTGGTCGAACAGTTGCCGCCATTTTGGAAAATTACCAAAATGAAGATGGTACTATCACGGTTCCTGAGGCTCTCCGCCCTTACTTGGGTGGCCAAAAAACCTTGCAAGCAACGCCTCATCATTAATCAATTTGAAAAGCGCATCTTATGGCAGGAAGGCTGTCATTTGTGGGCTTTTTTTGCTATACTATTAGTAGTATTCTAAATTTTTTAATGATAATTTCGTGATGAAGGGAGTGTGCGGGTCGTCGGCCTGTACCTAAAAACTCATGGTTAATCCAATCCGTAAACTTTATGATAATTCAAAGCACCAATTGAAGAAGATTGAAAAGGTTGCTGACCAAGTTGAGGCCTTTGCCGATGCAACTGCAGCTTTGAGTGATGAAGACTTGCAAAAGAAGACGCAAGCGTTTCAGATTCAAATTCAAAAAGCCCAAGGGGGCATTAAAGATCCTGTCGCCTTGCAAAAAGCCACTGCTAAAGTTTTAGATGAGTTATTACCAGAAGCTTTTGCAGTTGCCCGTGAAGCGGCTAAGCGTGTTTTGGGCTTGTACCCTTACCGCGTACAAATCATGGGAGCAGTCGTCTTGCATGGTGGTAACTTGGCCGAAATGAAAACCGGTGAAGGTAAAACTTTGACGGCAACGATGGCAGTTTATTTGAATGCCTTGGCCGGCCAAGGTGTTCACGTTGTTACGGTTAACGACTATTTGTCAAAGCGTGATGCGGAACAAATGGGTCAATTGTACAACTGGCTTGGTTTGACGGTTGGTGTCAATGTTGGTGATGATTCACCCGAAGACAAGCGTGCCGCCTACGACGCTGATATCACTTACTCAACCAACTTCAATATTGGTTTTGATTACTTGCGTGATAACATGGTTACTCGGGCAGAAGACCGAGTAATGCAGCGTGGTTTGAACTACGCCCTAATCGATGAAGCGGACTCAATTTTGATTGATACGGCCCGAACACCATTGATTATTTCTGGTCCTGGTTCAGGAATTTCACCTTTGTACCAACAAGTTGACCGCTTCGTGAAGACATTGACTCGTGATGAAGACTATAAGGTTGATGAAGAAAGTAAGAACACTTCATTGACTGACCAAGGAATTAAGAATGCTGAAGTATTCTTTAACTTGGAAAACTTGTATGACTCTGAAAACACAGCTTTGACTCACCACATCGACCAGGCCTTGCGGGCCAACTTTAACTACTTGAACGATAAGGATTATGTTGTTCAAGATGGTGAAGTGAAGTTGATTGATCAATCAACTGGTCGTATTTCTGAAGGAACTCGTTTGTCTGATGGTTTGCATCAAGCCATTGAAGCCAAGGAAGGCGTCGAGGTTCGTGAAGAAAACAAGTCAATGGCGCAGATTACTTATCAGAACTTGTTCCGGATGTACAAGAAGTTGTCTGGAATGACGGGTACTGCCAAGACTGAAGAAGAAGAATTGCGCGAAATCTATAACATGGAAGTGGTTGAAATTCCTACCAACCGCCCAATCCAACGTCAAGACTTGCCTGATTTGCTTTACCCATCTTTGCAAACTAAGTTTAATGCCGTGATTAAGCGGGTTGCTGAATTGCATGCCAAGGGACAACCTGTTCTATTGGGAACTGGTTCGGTTGAATCATCTGAATTAGTGGCTAAGTTGTTGACGGCGCACAAGATTCCACATAATGTCTTGAACGCCAAGAACAACGAAAAAGAAGCCGAAATCATTGCTAACGCTGGACAGCGTGGTGCCGTTACGGTAGCTACGAACATGGCTGGTCGTGGAACTGATATTAAGTTGGGCCCTGGGATTGATGAATTGGGTGGCCTGGCAGTGATTGCGACAGAACGTCATGAATCACGACGGATTGATAACCAGTTGCGTGGACGTGCTGGTCGTCAAGGAGACCACGGTTCTTCACAATTCTTCTTGTCATTGCAAGATGATTTGATGATTCGCTTTGGTGCGGAACGTGTCCGGACCATGTTGCAACGGATGAACATGGACGATGAAGACACGGTCATTACTCACCGTTGGATTACTCGTTCTGTTGAATCTGCCCAAAAGCGTGTCGAAGGAAACAACTACGATACTCGTAAGAATGTCTTGCAGTATGATGATGTTGTCCGTGAACAACGTGAATTGATTTACCGTGAACGTGACCAAGTGTTGGATGAAACTAAGTCATTGGACCAAGTGTTGTTGCCAATGGTTAAGCGGACAATCGACCGTGTGGTTGATGCCCAAACACCTGGTAAGGACCAGAAGGAATGGGATTTGGATGCTCTTGCAGCATTCGTTGAAACGTCATTAACTTCAAAGGAACACGGTGCTGTTCGTTTGCAAAACTTGGACCGTCAAGGAATCAAGGACCGGTTGTACCAATTGGCCTTGGATAACTTGGCAGACAAGCGTAAGGATTTGGCCGAAGCTGATCAGCTATTAGCTTTTGAACGAATCGTTGTCTTGCGGACTGTTGACCAACACTGGACAGACCACATCGATGCCTTGGACCGTTTGCGTCAAGGAGTCGGGCTACGTGGTTATGGCCAATTAAACCCATTGGTGGAGTATCAAAACGAAGCCTTTGCTAACTTTAACCGAATGATTGCTGATATTGAATACGATGCTACTCGGACTTTCATGAAGGCCGAAATTCGTACGAATTTAACAGCGTAAACTAAAAGCGGACGCCAAGTTCGCTTTTCTTATGTGGGAGGATCCGCCATGGAAGTAGTGGCAGCCAAACAAGCCTTGGCAACAATCCGAGAAGACATCGACCGTTTTTCAAAAACGCTTGATTTGGATGCGTTGACCGAGGAAATTGCTGATTATGAATACCAAATGACTGAACCCGGCTTTTGGGATGACCAAGAGAAGGCGCAAGGGGTCATTGAACAAACAAATGTCTTGAAAAAGCGGCGGGATTCTTTTTTGAATTTGGCTGAACAGGCCGATGAAATTGAAGTTTTGCTTGAAATGCTTGGGGAAGATCCTGATGATGAAGATAGCCAAGCTGAATTAACGGACTTAGTTGAAAAGACACAAAAAGACGTTGAAGCCTATAACCTGGAACAATTGTTGACTGGGGAATACGATGCTAGCAACGCCATTTTGGAAATCCATCCTGGTTCTGGTGGGACGGAGTCGACTGATTGGGGAGCCAACCTTTACCGGATGTACACGCGTTGGGCCCAGGCTCATGACTTCAAGGTCGATGTCTTGGATTACCATGCTGGTGACGAAGCCGGAATTGATTCGGCAACCTTAAAGATTTCGGGCCACAATGCCTACGGCTTCTTGCGGTCTGAAAAGGGTGTTCACCGCTTTGTCCGAATTTCACCATTCGATTCTGCCGGTCGTCGTCACACTTCCTTCGTTTCGGTTGATGTGATGCCTGAACTAGATGATAGTATCGAAGTTGAAGTTCGCGATGACGATATTAAGATGGATGTCTTCCGCTCAGGTGGAGCTGGTGGACAGAACGTCAACAAGGTCTCAACCGGGGTCCGCTTGACTCACGAACCGACAGGAATCGTGGTTTCATCTACGGTTGAGCGAACTCAGTACGGTAACCGTGACTATGCGATGCGCTTATTGAAGGGTAAGTTGTATCAATTAGAGCTGGAGAAAAAGGAAGCCGAACGGGCAGCCTTGTCTGGTGAAAAGATGGAAAACGGTTGGGGATCACAGATTCGCTCATACGTTTTGCATCCTTACCAAATGGTAAAAGACCATCGCACCAATTACGAAAGTAACCAACCACAAGAAGTTCTGGATGGTGACTTAGACCCATTAATCAACGCTTATTTGCAGTGGCAACTAAGTTTAAAAAATCCTGATTAAAATGAAAAAGAAAACCGAGGATTCTTGGTTTTCTTTTTATTATTTTTGTAAAGTTTAAGAAAATAAATAACTGCGTTATAATATAGACCAATATCATTTTTTATTTTCCAGGAAGACCAATAAGGAGGGAAAATGGAAAACAAGTATACAAATGCAGCACGCAATGTCTTGAAGCTGGCCCAAGATCAGGCCAAGTACTTCCGTCATCGTGCCGTTGGAACAGAACATCTCTTACTATCACTGTCATTGGAACAGGCCGGCGTGGCAGCCAAAGTTTTGGCGGAATTTAACGTCAACAGTGAAAAAATTAAAGAAGAAATTGAACATTTTACGGGATACGGTCTCGAACAAGAGATTGACCAGGATACCTATTTGCCATACTCACCAAAGGCTGCGGCCGTTTTGAAGTGGGCTGGTGAGCAGGCGGCCTTGATGGGCCAAAATGAGGTCGGTACGGAACACATTTTGCTTTCGCTCCTGCAAGACCAAAGTATTTTATCCTCACGTATTTTGATTGGCTTAGATGTCAACCTAAAAGACCTGAACAAGGCAATTTTGCGGCGCCTTGGTGTGACGGATTTGCGCAAGCAAATGAAGCAGCAAAAGGCCAAGGAAATGGGAACTCCCACTCTTGATAAGTTGGCCCGCGATATGACGGCGACTGCCAAAGAGGGGAATCTGGATCCCGTCATTGGCCGTGATACAGAAGTTCGTCGTGTTGTCCAAATTTTGTCTCGCCGGACCAAGAACAACCCGGTCTTGGTTGGTGAACCCGGGGTAGGAAAGACCGCGATTGCCGAAGGGTTAGCCCAACGAATCGTGCAAGGGCAAGTGCCGGATTCATTGAAGAAAAAGCGGCTGATGGCCTTGGACATGGGTTCTTTGGTCGCGGGCACTAAGTACCGTGGTGAATTTGAAAGCCGGCTGAAGCAAGTTATCGAAGAAATTGAAGCTGACGGACAGGTCATCTTGTTTGTCGATGAATTGCATACCTTGGTCGGTGCCGGTGGTGCCGAAGGGGCAATCGATGCGGCCAATATTTTGAAGCCAGCCTTGGCCCGTGGCGACTTGCAAATGCTTGGGGCCACTACATTTGACGAATACCAGCAATACATTGAGTCCGATGCTGCTTTGGAGCGGCGTTTTGCTCAGGTAACGATCAATGAGCCTTCGACTGAAGAAGCCATTACGATTTTGAATGGTATTAAGGGTAAGTTTGAAAAGTTCCACGAAGTGGATATCGAACCCGAAGCCATCGAGGCGGCCGTTAATTTGTCATCTCGTTACATCACCGGCCGGTTCTTGCCGGATAAGGCAATCGACTTGATGGATGAGGCGGCGGCCAAAGTTCGCATTGATGATGTCGATCGGGCAACGCCGTTGCACAAGGACCGAGTTGAATTGGTCAAGGTCCAAAAGGAAAAGGACCAAGCGATTGCGGCAATGGACTTTGAAAAGGCGGCCGATTTACGTTTGATCGAAATGAAGCTACGCAAAAAGATTGACCGAGCTGTTTTGCGCAAGGAAAAGCAGCAAAAGAAGGACCAATCATTTGGTTTGAAAGTAACGCCAGCTAATATTGCGCAAGTGATTTCACAGCAAACAGGTGTACCATTGACCCAGGTTGAAAAGGCCGAGTCGAATTACTTGGTCAACCTTGAAAGCGAGTTGGGTAAGCGGGTTATCGGTCAGAAAAAGGCTGTTTCCGCTGTTGCTCGCGCAATTCGCCGGTCACGGTCAGGTTTGGCGGACCCAAAGCGGCCAATTGGAACGTTCTTGTTCTTGGGCCCAACTGGAGTTGGAAAAACTGAATTGGCCAAGGCCTTGTCTGAAATCATGTTTGGTTCAGCAGACAATATGATTCGCGTGGATATGTCCGAGTACCAAGAACAATATTCCGCTTCACGCTTGATTGGTTCTGCCCCTGGCTATGTTGGTTATGACCAGGGTGGGCAACTAACTGAACAAGTCCGCAATCACCCATACTCAATTATTTTGCTTGATGAGGTGGAAAAGGCCCACCCAGACATCTTTAATTTGATGCTGCAGGTCTTTGATGACGGATTCTTGACCGATTCTAAGGGCCGAAAGGTTAACTTCCGGAATACAGTAATTATCATGACGTCAAACCTGGGGGCCACGAAGTTGCGAGACGAAAAAACGCTTGGCTTTGGCTCGACGGATTTGCAAAACGATGACCGAGCAGTGGAAAACGCTATTCGGGCAACGGTGAAGCAAACATTCCGGCCAGAATTTATCAACCGGATTGATGAAGTCTTGGTCTTTGACGCCTTGAGTCATGATGAAGTCCGGCAAATTGTGCGCTTGATGACCAAGTCACTGTTGCAGCGCGTGGCCGAGCAGGGCATCAAGGTCAAAATCACCAGTGCAGCCATTGATGCCATTGCGGATATTGGTTACGACCGTGAATACGGTGCACGGCCAGTCCGCCGGGTTATCCAAACAGAAATTGAGGATAAGCTGTCAGAGGCACTCTTGGATGGACAAATCACAACCGATACGGGCGTGACGATTGGCGCTCAGCAGGGTGAAATTAAACTTAAAATCAAAACACCGGAAGTAGAAACGGCTAAGTAAATCACAATGAAAGAGTCAGAATTTTTCTGGCTCTTTTTTTCTGCCAGAAGACGCGAGCCTATCAAAGACTTTTAATTGTTTTGGCCATGTTCATTAAGGGATAGAGGCTCTTACTACCGTTGATAAAGCCCCTCACAACCTTGTCATTCCGTTTAAATTTTTTTCTGGACTGGTTTCGGGGTGTCACTCCTAAAGGCCGCTCAATGACATGTTCTAAGTTTGTGGTTCATATCATCAAGGGCGCTTTTTATTTGCCAAGCTAAAAATAGCTTGCGGGGCAAACGACATCACTTGATTTATTTGGCAGAATTTTTCATGCAGATGATTCGTTCAAAGAGAGTTCTCGATGAATTTGTTTCTGCTAAAAAAAACAATTTAGATAAATTAAATGACGTTCTTTCAGAAGTTCATTTAATGTTATAAGACGAACTAAGAGCTTGACCTGTAACTTTTTCAAAGCAAATATGTTAAATACGAAAAAACAACCACGATCTGAATTTTAGAATTAATCGCATCGTTTCATAAAAGTAATTGTGCATACTTGCGAACGACAAAAAAAGACTTATGGAGTAAACTTCATAAGTCCTTTTTTCATAATGTGCTAAAAGACCTCTTATGGCGCCGCCCTAAATAAAGGAAGCGCATTTTATAATTTGGATATAGTAAAAACTCACAATTTACCCAAATTTTTGAATTTATATCAATGAAAATTGAGAAGACTTTTAAAAGAATAATATTATTCTTTTTATCTATTAATTATGTGCCTACTCCTGATAATCAGTTTTTAAAACATTTTTTCTAATAAGGCGACTTAATAATGGTTCATGTTTTCGCCAGTAAAAGAAAGTAATAACAACAAATAAAATTTGAAAATAGGAGAATCCGGCTTGTGCCCAAAGAATAAATTTGCCGGTACCATTAGCGGTTAAAATAAAATCACTGGTAAAATGCAAAGCAATGGCTGGCCACATAGAGCCAGTTTGTATATAAATTGCCGATAAAGCTAGGCCACTAAAAAAAGCTAATACTGATTGTAACAAAACATAACTGAATAGTTCATGCGTTAGATTTGTAAAATGCATTAAAGCAAAAATGAGATTAGAATATAAAACGGCTTTCATCAATTTAGATTCACTATAGTTGCTTTGCAAAAAATACGTTAAGAAAAATCCTAAAAAAACACCTCTAGCTAAAAATTCTTCTGAAAATCCACCCATCATACCTGTTGCAATAGCTTCACCTATATTAGAAGATACTAAAAATGGTAACAAAATCAACAAAATAAAAATCCAATACAAGGATCCCCACCAAGAAAAGGATTGCCTTAAATAAAAACGTTGTTTTGTAATCAAAACGTTTAAGCCGAGCACGATTAGTAATTCTATTAATTTAAAGATAAAATTACTTTGTAATTGGTTCAAAGACAATTGCTCATGAAGCCAATTAACAAAATGAAAAGCTACTACTTTTTCTAATAATAAATCGAGAGCTAAAAATAAAATTGTTAATTTCAAGAGTTTTTTCGAACTTGTAAACACGATTAGTATCACTCCTTTAAGTAATAAAAAATTAATTTAATAACAATATTATCAAATAAAGTAATATAAAGAAACTATTTTTTAAAAAAGTAATTAAAACTAGTAAATTACCATAAGTTAGAATATAATTCCGAATTTAATTTAAAAATAGAGAATATTAAAACTATATTTCAAGATATAAACCCATAAAAATTCATTGAGCAAATAACGAATAATAGATCAAAAAACATTTTTATGTCATTAAAAGAAGAATATAAAAGGTTATTTTTTTTAAAAATGACAATAATTAAGCCTAAAAAATTAATTTAAAAAATCAATTAGGTTCAATTATATAAAAAATATAAGAAAATATAAAAAAATTCATTGTATTTCCGTTGCATTGCGTTATAATACATTTATATCTAAATGATTTCACGGAGGTAAAATTAATCATGGAGAACAAAGTAAACTATAAATTATACAAATCTAAAAAGTTTGTAATAACGTGTGCAACATCAGTCGCCTTGTTAGTGGCTGGTTACCAGGCAAATGCAAGTGACACAACGACAGTAGGAGATAATCAACCAACTACGGCCGTTCCTACTAGTGAGGTAACCGGGACTTGGGGAACAGCTACCTTTACTTTTAGTAAATCTACAGGGGTTCTTACTGTAAAAGATGGAACCATCACAGCAGATGCTAAACCATGGGAAAACAATAACCAGTTCAATGCTGCAGACATTAAAGAAATTCACATTGCTGGAAATGTTGTTGCTCCTACAGTTGCAACTGGACTTTTTGCTAATTTAACAAGCCTTACAAATTTTAGTATTGATAGTGGTGCGAAATTTGATACAACTCAGACAACATTGATGGATAACTTTTTCACAAATGATACTAATCTTGTTACAGCTGATTTAAGCACATTTGATACCAGTAAGGTAACGAATATGCAGGGCTTCTTTTATAAAAATATTTCATTAACTACAATCAAAGGAATTGAAAATTGGAATGTTCAAAATGTTCATGATATGTCTTCAATGTTCTTACACACTCATAGCTTAAATAATTTATCATTAGCAAAATGGAACGTCTCAAGTGTAACAAACATGAACAAAATGTTTTGGGAATATGGTGGTGTTACTGCAGGAACAGATAAAGTTCTTGATATTTCCGGTAACTTTGCTCAAACAACAGGAAATGTAACGGATATGGGTTACCTGTTTTGTGGATCAAGTAATTTAGTTCAAATAAAAGGACTTAATCAATTGCAAACAGGCTCTGTTAAGGACTTTTCTTATATGTTTAATGGGGACCTTAATTTGTCAGGAATTGACGTTTCTGGTTTTAATACTAAGTCTGCTGAAACATTTGAATGGATGTTTAATTTGACAGACGGCAACAATGAGTTGGACTTAACTAATTTTGATACTCGTGGCAAGAAAACAACTAATATGTTGTCAAGTCTCCATAATAAATATCCAGACCAAAAAAACGTTGATGGAACAAGCAAAATTATTCTCGGTGACAACACCATTCTTAACCAAGATACTGGACTTTCTAATCCTTCAGTTGGCGATTTACGAACAATAGACTCCAAGACAGTTACCTACGCTAATTGGCGTAATGAGAATAATGGTGATGTTAAGACAGCCGCTCAGTTAATGGATGGCACTTCTCATGCTGGTGTATGGGAATGGAACACTTATCCAGTGCCAGTTGTAACACAAGAAAGTAAGACCGTTAACGAAACTATTCACTATCAGTACGAGGATGGTAAACAAGCCGCTGATACTTATACAAAGGCTGTTACTTTCAACCGTTCCGTAACAACTGATTCAGTCACAGATAAAAAGACTTATGGTGTCTGGAGCGCTGATCAAACTTTTGCGGCGGTTCAGAGCCCTGAAATTAATGGCTACACGGCTGATCAATCAGAAGTTAAAGAACAAACAGTTAATAGTGATTCAAGTGACATCAATGAAACTGTAATCTACAGGAAGAACACTTCAATTACACCAAACACACCAATTACACCAAACACACCAATTACACCATCGGTACCAAACATATCTGACAAGTCTGTTTTAGGCGCAAATACTGCAAACAATCCGGTTCCTTCACAACAGTTAAAGTTAGAAAAAATCCGCAAACTAACGGATTACCCGAAACTGGTCAAGAGAATCGTGATACCCAGTTAGCCAAAAATTTTGTCTTTTCAATTGCTGGTTTGGCATTAACTTCTTTGCTCTTGACTTATACTCGTAAGCAAAAAAAGCAGAAGTAATCTACATCAGTAGGATCTCAATTTTAATAGAAGAAGATCAATACTTGTTTTAATAGCAGCTATTGGTCTTTTTTACTATTTTTATGGCCAAAATTGAACACAGGTCCAACTAAACCATAAAAACGGAATGAAGGGGAGCTTTCGTTGGTGCGAAAGAAGTAGCCAAATTAAGGCGGCTAAACTGGCTAACAAAAGACTAGTGGCAAATTGTCCGGGTGAAAGGGTATTTAGTAGTAAAAGTAAGACGGGGACGTCACCACTGCCAAGTAGTTTCAATGCAATCAGGCAGAAGCAAAGCACCAAAAGAGCCAATGATAGCCACCATCTGTTATGCAGACCATGCCCATAAAATATTCCAGTTAAAAAGACCCAAGCCAACCAACTTGAACAAGTTTGAGTCAAGACGTCCTCACTCGCTAAAAAGAATAACAGGTAAAAAGTGATGGTCGCACCCCATAATCCAATCGTGGTCAGGTAGGTTGCGAAAGCCGGCACGGCTGCTTCAAAGAAAGCGAGACGAAAAGGATTTGCATAAGACGTTTGGCAAGATCGGCATCTGCCGTGCAGAAATAAAACGGAGAAAATAGGAATTAATTCAAACCAGCGTAGTTGCTGTTGGCAATGAAAACAATACGACCTGCTAGTCCAAAGCGGCCGGTTAAGAGCAGATCGGTCCGCTAAGCAAATTAGCAAAGAAGTCAGGATTAGGTTGATAAAATATAGTAAAATAGTATTCATAACTGATTAGACGAAAAAGCCCGTCAGACTCGTTTTTTCATAGAAAAAAATCTTAAAAAAGCCCTTGACTTTAACCCTAAACCTGTTATTATATTCAACGTGCTTTTAAGTCATTTGTCCTTTTGTGCGGTCAAAACCCGCAAAAGGCCTGTGTAAAGGCAAGTCTAAGCAGGGCTTCCAGGAGCACTTTTGTTTATTGACAAAAATGACACACCTGGAACTGTGAAACAAAGAAACTAAGGAGAATAGTAGGATGCCTACAATTAACCAATTGGTTCGTAAGTCACGTAAGTCTCAAGCGACTAAGTCAAAGTCACCAGCCTTGAACTTCGGCTACAACTCAATGAAGAAGAAAGCAACAAACAATGTTGCCCCACAAAAGCGTGGAGTTGCTACTCGTGTCGGAACTTTGACACCTAAGAAGCCTAACTCTGCCTTGCGTAAGTACGCTCGTGTACGTTTGTCAAACTTGTACGAAGTTACTGCTTACATCCCAGGTATTGGTCACAACTTGCAAGAACACTCGGTTGTTTTGATCCGTGGTGGTCGTGTTAAGGATTTGCCTGGTGTGCGTTATCACGTTATTCGTGGAGCCTTGGATACTGCCGGTGTTGACGGCCGTATGACTTCACGTTCAAAGTATGGAACGAAAGCTCCTAAGAAGTAAGCAGGAAAGGAAAACTCATGCCACGTAAAGGTTATACGAAGCGTCAGGAAGTTTTGCCTGACCCAATTTACAATTCAAAGCTCGTTTCACGTTTGATCAACAAGTTGATGGTCGACGGAAAGCGCGGAACTGCATCAACTATCTTGTATGCAGCCTTTGACCGTATCAAGGAAACTACTGGTAACGAACCATTGGAAGTTTTCGAACAAGCAATGGAAAACATCATGCCAGTTTTGGAAGTTAAGGCTCGCCGTGTTGGTGGATCTAACTACCAAGTGCCAATCGAAGTTCGTCCAGACCGTCGGACTACTTTGGGCTTGCGTTGGTTGGTAAATTACGCTCGTTTGCGTAACGAACACACAATGGAAGAACGTTTGGCTAAGGAAATTATTGACGCAGCCAACGAAAACGGTGCTTCTGTTAAGAAGCGTGAAGACACACACAAGATGGCTGAAGCCAACCGTGCCTTCGCTCACTACCGTTGGTAGGATTCATGTAAGGCTGAGTTTTGGCTCAACCTTACTGGCCTACTAATAGGCTCATAATTTTTAAAAAAGCGAACAAATCTTGCTCGCTTTTTGTCGCAACTAGGATAAAAAATTAGGAGATCATCATGGCAAAGCGTGAATACCCGCTTGATCATACTCGTAACATCGGAATCATGGCCCACATCGATGCCGGTAAGACGACTACAACTGAACGAATCTTGTACTATACTGGTAAGATTCACAAAATTGGTGAAACACACGATGGTGCTTCACAAATGGATTTCATGGACCAAGAAAAGGAACGTGGAATCACGATTCAATCAGCCGCTACTACTGCGGTTTGGCGTGGATTCTTTGACCAATACGAAAAGAACCCATTCCGTGTTAACATTATCGATACTCCAGGTCACGTGGACTTCACTATCGAAGTTGAACGTGCCTTGCGTGTCTTGGATGGTGCCGTAGCCGTGTTGGATGGTGCTGCCGGTGTGGAACCACAGACAGAAACTGTTTGGCATCAAGCTACTACTTATAACGTTCCTCGTATCGTCTTTGTTAACAAGATGGACAAGTTGGGTGCTGACTTTGAAATGTCAGTTAACTCAATGCACGAACGTTTGCAAGTTAACGCAGAAGCTATCCAATGGCCAATCGGTGCTGAAGATGACTTCGAAGCCGTTATCGACTTGATCGAACAAAAGGCTTACTACCCAACTGATGACTTGGGTTCAACTTGGGAACCACGCGAAATCCCAGCTGACTACCAAGACATCGTGAAGACAAAGCGCGAAACTTTGATCGAAGCGGTTGCTGATGTTGATGAAGAATTGATGGAAAAGTACCTTGAAGGTGAAGAAATTTCTATCGATGAATTGAAGGCAGCTATCCGTCGTGCAACGTTGGCTTTGGAATTCTATCCTGTTTTGGCTGGTTCAGCCTACAAGGATAAGGGTGTTCAAATGATGTTGGATGCCGTTGTTGACTACTTGCCAGGTCCTCTAGAAGTTCGCCCATACGTGGCAACTGATCCTAAGACTGACGAAGAAGTTGATTTGATTGCTGATGACTCAAAGCCATTCGCGGCTTTGGCCTTCAAGATTATGACTGATCCATTCGTTGGACGTTTGACATTTATGCGTGTGTATACTGGTACTTTGCAATCAGGTTCATACGTACAAAACACTTCTTCAGATACTCGTGAACGTGTTGGTCGTTTGCTCCAAATGCACGCCACTTCACGTACTGAAATCGAAGAAGTCTTCTCAGGTGATATCGCTGCTGCGATCGGTTTGAAGAACACTACTACTGGTGACTCTTTGACTGCTGTTGATCACCCATTGGTTTTGGAATCAATGGAATTCCCAGAACCAGTTATCGAATTGGCCATCGAACCAAAGACAAAGGCCGATCAAGACAAGTTGGCTACTGCTTTGCAGAAGTTGGCTGAAGAAGATCCTTCATTCCGTGCTACAACGAACCAGGAAACTGGTGATACTTTGATCGCCGGAATGGGTGAATTACAGTTGGACATCATGGTTGATCGTATGAAGCGTGAATTCAACGTTGAAGCCACTGTTGGTGCCCCACAAGTTGCTTACCGTGAAGCATTTACGAAGACTGTTCAAGCTCGTGGATTCTTCAAGCGTCAGTCTGGTGGTAAGGGACAGTATGGTGATGTTTGGATTGAATTCTCACCAAACGAAGAAGGTGCTGGCTTCGAATTCGAAGATGCCATCGTCGGTGGTGTTGTTCCTCGTGAATACATCCCTTCTGTTGAAGCAGGTTTGAAGGATGCATTGAATGCTGGTCCTTTGGCAGGCTTCCCATTGGTTGACTTGAAGGCCAAGTTGTATGATGGATCATATCACGATGTCGATTCTTCTGAAGCTGCCTTTAAGATTGCCGCTTCATTGGCTTTGAAGGAAGCTGCAAAGACTGCCGGTGCCGTTATTTTGGAACCAATCATGGCTGTTGATATCGTTGTTCCTGAAGAAAACCTTGGTGATGTGATGGGACACGTTTCTGCACGTCGTGGTTTGATTGAAGGACAAGAAAACCGTGGACCTGTTTTGGCTGTTAAGGCTCAGGTGCCATTGTCAGAAATGTTCGGTTATGCAACGACTTTGCGTTCAGCTACGCAAGGACGTGGTACTTTCCAAATGGTCTTCGACCACTATCAAGCCGTTCCTAAGAACGTTCAAGAAGAAATCATTAAGGCAAATGGTAAGGAAGCTTAATTGCTCTTTACTTTAACGCCGAAAACCAGGTTACTTAGTAGCCTGGTTTTTTTGTGTGCGTATTTTTGGTTTTTGTTTATATTTTGCCGACACTCCTGGTCAAATCCAAGTGGAAGTATGTTGTTTGGACTTTAATTAGTTTGCAGGGACGGACGGTGATGGGAATTGTGTGGTTGACCTTGCTCATTTGGCAATTTTTGTCGCGATTAATGGTGGATGTCGATGAATTGCAGTCAAGAAAAAGCAACAAAAAATTCAAGACACGGTTGTAACGATACCAAAATCGATATTAAACTATTCAATAACAGATACTAAAAATGTAATTTGCGTTTTTTATTGATCGAAAGCGCTGAACTTGGCGATAAATGCTGTAAAATAAGTAATGAAATGCATTTTAAATGATACTTGGAGAACTATTATGGTAGAAGAAACGCCAATCCTTGAATTTTCGCAGGTTGCCCTGTCATTTGGTGACGCAGAAGTCTTGAAGAAAATTGACCTGGCACTGGAAGCGGGAAAATTTTACACCTTGCTTGGTCCTTCTGGTTCAGGGAAATCAACGATTTTGAAGTTGATTTCAGGACAGCTACAAGCGGATTCGGGAAAAATTTACTTTGAGGGGAAAGTTATTAACGATGTTCCGGCTGAAAAGCGCCGAGTGAACACCGTTTTCCAGAATTATTCACTTTTCCCAAATATGAACGTCTATGATAACGTTGCCTTCGGGCCACGGCTCAAGAAGCTGCCAGAAGGCGAAATTAAAGAAAAGGTCAAAGAAATGTTGGCCCTGGTTAAGCTAGCTGGTTTTGAAAAACGAGAAATCACTGAGCTGTCGGGTGGACAACAACAGCGAGTGGCCATCGCCCGAGCTTTGGCAAATGATCCGGAAGTCCTGTTGCTTGATGAGCCGTTGTCGGCCTTGGATTACAAGTTACGGAAGGATATGCAACAAGAACTGCGCAATATTCAAAAGCGATTAGGAATTACCTTCGTCTTTGTGACTCATGATCAGGAAGAAGCGTTGGCGATGTCTGACTGGATTTTTGTCATGAACGATGGTCTGATTCAGCAAAACGGGACGCCTGAAGACATTTACGATGAGCCAATTAACCATTTCGTGGCGGACTTTATCGGTGAAACCAACATTGTCCCCGGCATCATGAAGGAAGACTATTTGGTTCACTTTGTTGGGAAAGACTTTGAAAATGTCGATGCAGGGATGCGGCCCAATGAGCAAGTCGAAGTCGTTTTGCGACCAGAAGATTTGGATTTGACGGATATCGACAACGGTAAGTTGGTCGTAACCATTAAGGACCAATCCTTCCGTGGTGATTATTATGAAATTGTTGCCGTCGATGATGATTTGAACAGCTGGCAGGTACAGGCCACCAACCCGGCCACAATTGGGGCCCGCGTTGGCCTGACCTTTGATCCAGAAGACATCCACATCATGCGCTATAACGAAAGTGAAGCTGCTTTTGATGCCCGGTTAGAGTCCTATGATGAAGAAGAGGCCGAAGCGGCGTTGCAGGCAGCCCGAGATGACCAAGACGGAAGTGGAGGGCATGACTAATGGCAATGTCCTTTAAAAAACAAAAGAAGGGATTTACCTCCTTTTACATGGGCATTTACGGTGTCTGGTTAGTTGCTTTTGTGGTAGCTCCACTGCTTTTGCTGCTCGTTCAGTCATTACAAAATCAAAGCCATCAATTTACCTTGGCTAATTACCAGGACTTTTTCACCTCCGGTTCCTATTTGGCTATGACCTTTAATTCAATTTGGTACGCCTTTTTGATTACGGTCATCACTTTGATTTTTGCCTACCCAACCGCTTATTTTTTGACGACCTTGAAGAATAAGCAATTTTGGCTTTTGATGGTCATTTTGCCAACCTGGATTAATTTGTTGTTGAAGACCTATGCCTTTATTGGTTTACTGGGCCAGGGTGGTCTAGTCAATTCAACTTTGACTGCAGTTGGCTTTCACCCAATTCAGCTCTTATTTACGGACTGGTCTTTTCTCTTGGTGGCGGCCTACGTGGAACTGCCATTCATGATTTTGCCAATTTTTAATGCACTGAATGAAATTGATCCGCTTTTGACTGCGGCAAGCCAAGATTTAGGTGCCAACAGCTGGCAAACATTGAAAAAGGTTATTTGGCCACTATCAATGCCCGGGGTAAAGGCTGGTATCCAAGCCGTCTTTATCCCCAGCTTGTCATTGTTCATGATTACTCGTTTGATTGGTGGAAACCGTGTCATCACGTTGGGAACGGCCATCGAGGAACATTTCTTGGTGACACAAAATTGGGCCTTTGGTTCAACAATTGGTGTGATTTTAATTGTGGCGATGGTGATTACCATGCTTTTGACCCAAGATAAGAAGAAAGGGGGCCGGTCATGAAAAAATTACGGACTCCTTATCTGGTACTGATGTTTATTATTTTGTACCTACCAATTATCTATTTAGTGGTCTATTCCTTTAACTCAGGGACGACCATGCAAGGCTTTGCTGGTTTTTCATTCAAACACTACAATGAGCTCTGGGAAGATACCCGATTGATTGATATTGTTTTCCAAACGGGGATTGTGGCGTTGCTATCATCACTGTTGGCAACAATTATTGGCACCTTGGGCGCCTTGGCTATCTTTCGAGTTCACCGGCGCGCAGTCAAGGGCGCTTTGCTCTCTTTGAATAACGTGCTGTTAGTTTCACCGGATGTCATTATTGGGGCGGCATTTTTGATTTTATTTACCACCCTCAAATTATCTTTGGGGTTCGTGACGGTCTTGCTGGCGCACGTGGCCTTTTCAATTCCAATTGTGGTCTTGATGGTTTTGCCACGGTTGCAGGAGATGAATCCGGACTTGATCTTGGCTGCGCAAGATTTGGGCGCTCGGCCAACTCAGGTTTTGGGACAAGTCACCATTCCGGTGATTACCCCGGGAATTATTGCTGGCTTCTTTATGGCGTTGACCTATTCGTTGGACGACTTTGCCGTGACCTTCTTTGTCACCGGGAACGGTTTCTCAACGCTTGCGGTTGAAATCTATTCGCGGGCACGACAGGGCGTTTCCTTAGAAATTAATGCTTTGTCTGCCTTGATTTTCTTATTCTCACTATTAATTGCGGTCGGTTATTACTTTATTAACCAGCTGAACCGGCGGCAAAAGGCACCGGAGTTAAGGGAGAAGGTCAAATGAAAAAAGTTCTTTTAAGTATTTTGGCTATCTTAGTTGCGGTTGCTGCTCTTGTCGGTATTAAAACGGCCTTTGACAATTCGCGTAAAGATGAAGTGACGGGGGCGAAAGTCTTAAACTTCTATAACTGGGGCGATTATATCGATCCGAATTTGCTAACGAAGTTCACTAAAGAAACCGGTTATAAGGTTAATTACCAGACCTTTGATTCCAACGAAGCCATGTACACCAAGATTAAGCAGGGGGGAACAAACTATGATTTGACGGTTCCTTCTGATTACATGGTGGATAAGATGGCGGAAGAGGGGCTCTTATCCCCGCTTGATAAGAGTAAGATCACGGGAATGAATAATATCGATTCGCGCTTCTTAAACCAAACTTTTGATAAAAATAATAAGTATTCCGTTCCATATTTCTGGGGAACTTTGGGAATTCTTTACAATAAGAAGAAGGTGAGTGCCGACCAGATTGATACGTGGTCAAAGCTTTGGTCGCCACAGTTTAAGAAGCAAATCTTGTTGGTTGACTCGGCCCGAGACATTTTAGGGATGACGCTGATTTCTCAAGGAAAGTCGGTGAACGATCAAAACGTGGCTGATTTGGCGGCGGCGAAGGGCAAGCTTGATACGCTGATGCCAAATGTGAAAGCCATTGTTGCCGATGAGCTAAAGATTTACATGGCACAAGGGGAAGCAACGCTTGGGGTGACCTACTCCGGCGAAGCCGCTCAGGCCATGGCCCAAAATTCAGACTTGGCTTACTTAGTACCAAAGGATGGCTCAAACGAATGGTTTGATAACTTAGTCATTCCTAAAAATGCTAAGCACAAGGATGCGGCCTATGCACTGATTAATTTCCTGAACAAGCCTGAAAACGCTAAGCAAAACGCCGAGTACGTGGGTTATGCTACAGCAAATAAGGGCGCCTATGCCTTGCTACCGGCTGATGAAAAGTCGGATCCGGCCTTTTATCCTTCAGCGGCAACCCTTGACCGGTTGCAAGTCTATCAGACCTTTAACCAGGAATGGACGCAACGCTACAATGATGCCTTTTTGGAATTTAAGATTTCAAGATAATTTTTGACCTTGATTTGTATAAATAGTTGCAGGTCGAATGAATATTTAAATTTTGTTATAATTAAACAATAGAAAAAAGACATTTTAATTGAGATTGTTTGGGATAAATCTCTTCTGAAAAAATCTCAAAAAAACCCGAAAAACCCTTGCTATGCAGGGGTTTTTCTGCTATTATATTCAAGTACGCCTTTTGGGGTTGCCGATGCAAACCCCTCAAAAAGACTGGTGTATCAACGTTTAGCGATGATGATTAAGGTTGCGACACGCGCGGCCGCGTTGCCATGGGCGCGCAAAACACTGCAAGGTGTTGTCGGTTTTTGATCGGAGTTAGCTGATTTACAAAATCAACGAGGAGGCACGAAAATGGCACAAAAGAAGATCCGTATCCGCTTGAAGGCATACGAACACCGTATCTTGGACCAATCAGCAGACAAGATTGTTGAAACAGCAAAGCGTACTGGCGCAGAAATCGCCGGTCCAATTCCTTTGCCTACTGAACGGACATTGTACACGGTGCTTAGTTCACCCCACAAGTACAAGGATGCTCGTGAACAGTTCGAAATGCGAACTCACAAGCGTTTGGTCGACATTGTGAACCCTACTGACAAGACAGTTGACGCATTGCGTAAGCTTGAATTGCCAGCAGGTGTTGCAATCGAAATCAAGCTCTAATTTAAGTACCACCCCGCTGAATAAAAATATTTAGCGATGAAATGAAGGAGATTAGTCATGACTAAAGGTATCTTAGGCCGTAAAGTCGGTATGACTCAGGTTTTTACTGAATCTGGTGAATTGATCGCCGTGACTGCTGTTGAAGCTACCCCAAACGTTGTTTTGCAAGTTAAGACGCAAGCAACTGATGGATACAACGCTTTGCAGTTGGGTTACCAAGACAAGCGCGAGATTTTGTCAAACAAACCTGAACAAGGCCACGTTGCAAAAGCCAACACAGCCCCTAAGCGCTACATTCGTGAAGTCCGTGATGCGGAAGGCGAATACGGCGTTGGGGATGCAATTGCTGTTGACACTTTCCAAGCCGGTGAATATGTTGATGTTACCGGTATTACTAAGGGACACGGTTTCCAAGGTGCTATCAAGCGCTTGGGTCAATCACGTGGTCCTATGAGTCACGGTTCTCGTTACCACCGTCGCCCAGGTTCAATGGGTGCCATCATCAACCGGGTATTCAAGGGTAAGCTCTTGCCTGGTCGTATGGGTAACCAGAAGCGGACAATGCAAAACATTGCGATTGTTCACGTTGATGTTGAAAACAACTTGTTGTTGTTGAAGGGGAACGTTCCTGGAGCAAACAAGTCACTTTTGACTATCAAGTCTACTGTTAAGACAAATGCTAAGCACCCTGAAATCAAGATGGCCGGCGCAAAGCCAGCTGCTGATGCTCAGGCTGAAGAAGCTTAAAACTTTATAGAAAGGAGAACAATCAATCATGACAAAAGTTGCTGTATTAAAGCAAGATGGTTCTAAGGCTGCTGATTTGGACTTAAACGAAGCAGTTTTCGCTGTTGAACCTAACAATGCTGTGATTACTGACGCAGTTTTGATGCAACGCGCATCAATGCGTCAAGGAACGCACGCGGTTAAGAACCGTTCCGCTGTTTCTGGTGGTGGTCGTAAGCCATGGAAGCAAAAGGGAACTGGTCGTGCCCGTCAAGGTTCTATCCGCGCCCCACAATGGCGTGGTGGTGGAATCGTGTTCGGTCCAACCCCTCGTTCATACTCATACCGAATCAACAAGAAGGCTTATCAATTAGCCTTGAAGTCAGCTTTGTCACAAAAGTTGGCTGATAACAAGTTGGTCGTTGTAGATGCTTTGGCATTTGATGAAGCTAAGACAAAGAACTTCAAGGAAGTTTTGGCAAACTTGGCTGTTGATTCAAAGGCTTTGGTAATCGTTGATGAAGGTAACCAAAACGCTTTGTTGTCAGCTCGTAACTTGGCAAACGTTCAAGTGATGACAACAAACGGTATCAACGTCTTGGACGTTGTTAACGCCGACAAGCTGGTGGTTGTTCAAGCAGCGATCGAAGAAATCCAAGGAGGTCTCGCCTAATGGATGCACGCGATATTATCCGCCGCCCAATCATTACCGAAGCTTCAATGGCGCAAACAGAAATGAAGCGTTACGTATTTGAAGTTGACGTTCGGGCAACTAAGCCAGAAATCAAGCGCGCTATCGAAGAAATCTTCGATGTACAAGTTGCACGTTTGAACACCGCAAATGTTCGCGGTAAGAAGAAGCGTCAAGGACGTTATGTTGGATTCACTCGTAAGATGAAGAAGGCAATCGTTACTTTGAAGGCTGACTCAAAAGATATTCAAATCTTTAACGAAGGTTAATTTTTAATAGGAGGATAAGACATTGGCTATCAAGAAATACAAGCCAACCTCAAACGGACGTCGTAACATGACGACTTCTGATTTTGCAGAAATCACGAAGACGACGCCCGAAAAGAGTTTGTTGGCAAAGAAGTCAAAGACTGGTGCACGTAACGCATCTGGTCGTATGACAGTTCGCCACAAGGCTGGTGGGCACAAGCAAGCCTATCGTATTATCGACTTTAAGCGTACAAAGGACGACAAGTTCGCTACGGTTAAGGCTATCGAATACGATCCAAATCGTACAGCAAACATTGCTTTGTTGGTATATGAAGATGGTATCAAGGCTTACATCTTGGCGCCTAAGGGACTTAAGGTTGGCGATAAGGTTCAATCTGGTCCTGATGCCGATATCAAGGTCGGTAATGCCTTGCCATTGAGCGCTATTCCTGAAGGTACTTTGATTCACAACATCGAATTGAAGAACGGTAAGGGTGGCCAATTGGCACGTTCTGCTGGAGCATCTGCTCAAATTTTGGGACGTGATGGTAAGTACACAATCGTTCGTTTGACTTCAGGTGAAGTACGTTTGGTTTTGAGCACTAACCGCGCCACTGTTGGTGAAGTTGGTAACTCAGAACACTCATTGATCAACTGGGGTAAGGCCGGACGTAACCGTTGGCGTGGAAAGCGCCCACACGTTCGTGGTTCTGTAATGAACCCTAACGATCACCCTCACGGTGGTGGTGAAGGAAAGGCCCCTGTTGGTCGTCCAAGTCCACTTTCTCCATGGGGTAAGAAGACTGCTGGTAAGAAGACTCGCGATAAGAAGAAGAACTCAACTAAGTTCATCGTTCGTGGTCGGAAGAGTAAGTAAGGGAAGGAGATAACTAATGGCTCGTAGTTTGAAAAAGGGACCATTTGCGGACCCACACTTGCTTAAGAAGATTGAGGCCCAAGCGGACCAAGAAAAGAAGTCAGTGATCAAGACATGGTCACGTCGTTCAACAATCTTCCCAAGTTTTATCGGATTTACAATTGCTGTCTATGACGGCCGCAAGCACGTTCCAGTTTATGTCCAAGACGACATGGTTGGACACAAGCTTGGTGAATTCGTGCCAACTCGTACGTTCAAGGGACACAAGAACGACGATAAGAAAACTAAGTAAGGAGGAAATGAAAAATGGCTGAACAAGTAACATCAGCTCGGGCGACCGCCAAGATCGTTCGCGTTGCCCCTCGTAAGGCGCGCTTAGTTCTTGACACAATTCGTCGGAAGAATGTCAACGAAGCATTCGCAATTTTGAAGTTCCTACCTAATACTTCTACAGAAGATATTTATAAGGTTTTGAACTCAGCAGTTGCAAACGCTGAAAACAACTTTTCACTTGACCGTGAAGATTTGATCGTTAAGGAAGCATTTGCCAACGAAGGACCAACGCTTAAGCGTTTCCGTCCTCGTGCAAAGGGATCTGCTTCTGCAATTAACAAGCGCACAAGCCACATTACCATTGTGGTTGCTGAGAAGGAGGAAAAGTAATGGGTCAAAAGATTAACCCAACTGGCTTCCGTGTCGGTGTCATCCGTGACTGGGATGCGAAGTGGTTTGCTGACAAGGCAGACTTTTCTAACCAACTTCTTGAAGACTTGCGTATTCGTAAGTACATCGAAGAAAACTTGACGGACGCTTCAGTTGATCGTGTAGAAATTGAACGCTCAACGAAGTCACGTATCGATTTGACTTTGCACACTGCCAAGCCAGGAATGGTTATTGGTAAGGGTGGTTCCGAAGTTGAAAAGTTGCGGACTCAATTAGCTAAGTTGACAAATGTTGACGAACGCGGTCGCCACAAGCGCGTGTTTATCAATATTGTTGAAATCAAGAAGCCTGATTTGTCAGCTCACTTGGTGGGCTTGCAAGTTGCAGGTGATTTGGAACGTCGTATCGCTTTCCGTCGTGCAATGCGTGGTGCTATTCAACGTGCCCGCCGTGCCGGTGCTAAGGGAATCAAGATTGTTGTTTCAGGTCGTTTGAACGGGGCAGATATGTCACGTATCGAACAATATACTGAAGGAACAGTTCCATTGCACACTCTTCGCGCAGATATTGATTATTCATGGGACGAAGCAGCTACTGCTTACGGTAACTTGGGTATCAAGACTTGGATCTACCGCGGTGATGTGTTGCCAAAGAAAAAGAACAAGTAAGGAGGGAAGCAGACATGTTAGTACCAAAGCGTGTTAAATTCCGTCGTGTACACCGTGGCCACATGCGTGGTGAAGCTAAGGGTGGAAAGACGGTGGCTTTTGGTGATTATGGCTTGCAAGCAACAACTTCAAGCTGGATTACCAACCGTCAAATTGAAGCTGCCCGTATTGCAATGACCCGTTATATGAAGCGTGGTGGTAAGGTTTGGATTAAGATCTTCCCTCACAAGTCATATACATCTAAGGGTGTTGGTGTTCGAATGGGTAACGGTAAGGGTGCTCCCGAAGGTTGGGTTGCTCCTGTTAAGCGTGGTAAGGTAATGTTTGAAGTTGGTGGCGTGGCTAAGCCTGTTGCCCTTGAAGCTTTGCGTCTTGCCCAACACAAGTTGCCTGTACGTACAAAGATTATTGCTCGGGAGGCTGAATAATGACGAAAGCAAATGAATTAAAAGCTTTGTCACTTGCGGATTTGCAAAAGCGCGAAGCCGAATTCAAGGAAGAATTGTTCAACCTTCGTTTTCAATTGGCTACTGGTCAATTAGAAAACACGGCCCGTATTTCAAAAGTTCGTAAGGACATCGCACGTGTGAAGACTGTCATTCGTGCACAACAATTGGCACAAGCCAACAAATAAGACGAAAGGAAGAAGCTGAAAAATGAGTGAAGAACGTAACGCTCGTAAGACTTACCGTGGTCGCGTCGTTTCCGACAAGATGGAAAAGACTATCACTGTTGCCGTTGATACTTATGTCAACCATCCAGTTTACGGTAAGCGAGTTCGCTATACTAAGAAGTTCAAGGCCCATGACGAAAACAACGTCGCTAAGATGAACGATATTGTTGAAATCATGGAAACTCGTCCTTTGTCTGCAACGAAGCACTTCCGTTTGGTAAAGGTTGTCGAAGAGGCAGTTATCCTCTAATCGGACTTTAATCCAATCGTCGTAAACTATTGCTAACAAGGAGGATGAACCATGATTCAACAAGAGAGTCGTTTGAAAGTGGCTGATAACTCTGGCGCACGTGAAATCTTGACGATTAAAGTGCTCGGTGGTTCTGGCCGTAAGGTTGCTGGCATTGGTGACATGATTGTCGCAACTGTTAAGCAAGCTATCCCTGGTGGTAACGTTAAGAAGGGTGACGTCGTTAAGGCTGTCATCGTGCGAACTGTATCTGACGTACGTCGGACTGACGGTTCATACATCAACTTCGATGAAAACGCTGCTGTTATCGTAAAGGATGACAAGTCACCAGTTGGAACGCGTATTTTTGGCCCTGTTGCACGTGAATTGCGTGACAACAACTTTACGCGAATCGTTTCATTGGCACCAGAAGTGCTTTAATACTACTAGGAGGAGCCAATCATGTTTGTAAAAACAGGTGATAAGGTTCGCGTCATCGCTGGTAAGGACAAGGGTAAGGAAGGAACAGTTACTAAGACTGTTGCTGCTAAGAACCGTGTCGTTGTCGAAGGCGTAAACCTCGTTAAGAAGCATCAAAAGCCTTCTAACGAATACCCACAGGGTGGTGTTATCGATATCGAAGCACCTATCCATGCATCAAACGTACAATTGATTGACCCATCTACTAACGAACCAACCAAGGTTGGCTTCAAGTTTGAAGATGGTAAGAAGGTACGTTTTGCTAAGAAGTCTGGCAAAGTGCTAGGCTAAAAAAGCTATAATCTATTTTGAAAGGTAGAAATCATTATCATGGCAAATGAATTAAAAGAAAAATATGTTAATGAAGTTCAACCTGCTTTGATCAAGAAGTTTAACTTTACTTCACCAATGCAAGCCCCAAAGATCGAAAAGATCGTTTTGAACATGGGTGTTGGTGATGCGGTTTCAAACTCAAAGAACCTCGATGAAGCGGTTGAAGAATTGAAGATGATTGCTGGTCAACAACCAGTGATCACTCGTGCAAAGAAGTCAATCGCCGGATTCCGTCTTCGTGAAGGAATGGCTATCGGTACAAAGGTTACTTTGCGTGGAGAACGAATGTTTGAATTCTTGGACAAGTTGATTAACATCTCTTTGCCTCGAGTTCGTGACTTCCATGGTGTTTCTGGTAAGGCCTTTGATGGTCGCGGAAACTACACTTTGGGAATCCGTGAACAGTTGATTTTCCCTGAAATCGACTTTGACAAGGTTAACCGCGTTCGTGGTTTGGACATCGTTATTGTAACGACTGCTTCAAGCGACGAAGAAGGTTTCGAATTGCTTTCTGGCTTGGGCATGCCTTTTGCTAAGTAAGTAATTTAAAAATGTGGTCACTCAATTGAGTGACGCGTTTTTAATTGTTGTTGACATTGGTCAGCAACAATTAAGAGCGTGTCAAATTCTTGATGACGTTCAAAATATAAAAGGAGGATATCGATAGATGTCTATGACTGATCCAATCGCTGATTTTTTGACTCGAATCCGTAACGCCAATATGGCGCGTCACGCTTCAGTTGAAATCCCAGCATCAAAAATGAAGAAGAGCATTGCCGAGATCTTGAAGCAAGAAGGTTTCATCCGTGATGTAGAATACTTGGAAGACAACAAGCAAGGTGTAATCCGCGTATTCTTGAAGTACGGAGAAGATCAAGAGCGTGTCATCACTGGTATTAAGCGTGTGTCAAAGCCTGGTTTGCGTAAGTATGCTAAGGCTGAAGACATGCCTAAGGTCTTGAATGGCCTTGGTATTGCTATCGTTTCAACGTCAAACGGTGTTGTAACTGATAAGGTAGCACGTGCTAAGCAAGTCGGTGGCGAAGTGCTGGCTTACGTTTGGTAATATATCTAAGAAAGGAGACTTACCATGAGCCGTATTGGAAATAAGATCGTTACGATCCCTGCTGGCGTTGAAGTCAAGCAAGACGGTCAATTTGTGACTGTTAAGGGACCTAAGGGTGAATTGAACTACACAATCAACCCTGAAATTACGATGCACATGGATGGTACTGAAGTATCATTTACTCGTGCAGCTGAAGACAAGAAGCACCGTGCTTTGCACGGAACTACTACTGCTAACTTCTCAAACATGGTTGAAGGAGTTACAGATGGCTTCTCAAAGACTTTGAAGATGGTCGGTGTTGGTTACCGTGCCGCTAAGTCTGGTTCAAAGTTGACTTTGTCAGTTGGTTATTCACACCCAGTTGACTTTGAAGATCGCGAAGGTTTGACTGTTGAAGTTCCTGATGCCTTGACTATCAAGATTTCTGGAATCTCAAAGCAAGCCGTTGGTGATTTTGCTGCGGAAGTTCGCGCAATTCGCCCACCCGAACCATATAAGGGTAAGGGAATTCGTTACGAAGGCGAAGTTGTCCGTCGTAAGGAAGGTAAGACTGGTAAGTAAGCTTTTGCCTACATTCACCGTCTTATATTTAAACAAAGATTATTTGAAAGTGGTTTAGCCACTTAAAGAAAAGGAAAGCACAGCTATGATTACGAAACCAGATAAGAATAAGCTTCGCGTACAACGCCACAAGCGTGTCCGTGGAAAGATTTCTGGTACTGCTGCTCGCCCACGTTTGAACGTTTTCCGTTCTAATGTAAACATCTACGCTCAATTAATTGATGACGTAGCGGGTGTAACGCTAGCAAGTGCCTCATCACAAAGTGCCGATGTTACCGGTACTAAAGTTGAACAAGCCGTTAAGGTTGGCGAATTGATCGCTAAGAACGCTAAGGCTGCTAAGATTGAAGAAGTTGTCTTTGATCGTGGTGGTTATGTTTATCACGGACGTGTGAAGGCTTTGGCCGACGCTGCTCGTGAAAACGGCTTGAAGTTCTAAGGAAAGGAGGAATAATACAAATGACTGAATTCGTAAACCCTAAGGAATTAGGCGAATTAGAAGAAAACGTTGTTGCAATTAACCGTGTTACCAAGGTTGTTAAGGGTGGACGTCGTTTGCGCTTCGGTGCTTTGGTTGTCGTTGGAGATAAGCAAGGTCACGTAGGTTTTGGAACTGGTAAGGCGCAAGAAGTGCCTGAAGCTATCCGTAAGGCCGTTGAAGACGCAAAGCGTAACTTGATCACTGTACCAACTGTTGGTACTACTATTCCTCACGAAGTTCTTGGTGAATGGGCTGGTGGTAAGATCTTGGTTAAGCCTGCTAAAGAAGGTGCCGGGGTTGCCGCTGGTGGTGCCACTCGTTCCGTAATGGAATTGGCTGGTATTAACGATGTGACTGCTAAGTCATTGGGTTCATCAACTCCTGTCAACGTTGTTCGTGCAACTTTTGATGCATTGAACAGCTTGAAGGATGCTGAACAAGTGGCAAAGTTACGTGGTGTTTCATTGGAACACTTGGCTGAATAAGGAGCGATAACATGGCTGATTTGAAAATCACTTTGATTAAGAGTGCGGCTCATCGCTTGCCTAAGCAACGTGCCATTGTTAAGTCACTTGGACTTAACCGTGTGTCAAGCTCAGTGGTGAAGCCTGATAACGCAGCTACACGTGGTGCAATCTTCCATATTGCTCACTTGGTTGCTGTTGAAGAAGTAAAGTAAAAAAATTTAGAAAAAGGAGGGACCAAACGATGAATTTGAACGAATTGCAACCTGCTTTGGGTTCACGCCAATCACGTAACCGTGTTGGACGTGGAACTTCATCTGGAAACGGTAAGACTGCTGGTCGAGGCCAAAAGGGACAAAAAGCCCGTGGTAAGACACGTCTTGGTTTCGAAGGTGGTCAAATGCCTTTGTACCGTCGTATTCCAAAGCGTGGATTTACTAACATCTCACGCAAGGAATTCGCAGTTGTTAACTTGGACAAGTTGAACAACTTCGATAACGGCACTGAAGTAACACCTGCTTTGTTGATTGAAAACGGTGTAGTAAAGAACCAAAAAGACGGTATCAAGGTCTTGGGTAATGGTCAATTGGAAAAGAAGTTGACGATTAAGGCCCACAAGTTCTCTGCTGCTGCAGTTAAGGCCATCGAACAAGCTGGTGGTACAACCGAGGTGATCTAAATGTGGCGCACGCTATTTAATGCAATCCGACAAAAGGATATTCGTAAGAAGATGCTTTGGACGATTTTGATTCTCTTTGTTTACCGCATTGGGACTCATATCACCGTTCCAGGTGTAAATCCTGCTGCCTTGAATTCGGTTTCCGGTTCAGGCTTGTTGAATATTTTGAATATTTTCTCGGGTGGTGGCTTACTAAACTTCTCGCTTTTCGCGATGGGTGTGTCACCATATGTTACTGCGCAAATTGTTGTGCAGTTGCTGCAATTAGATATCGTGCCACGTTTTGTTGAATGGAGTAAACAAGGTGAAGTTGGTCGTCGTAAGCTGAATCAAGCAACGCGATATTTGACCATTATCTTTGCCTTTTTGCAATCAGTTGGTATTACAGCTGGTTTCAACTCCTTAGCCGCCTATGGTTTGGTGAAGCACACCAATAACGTGACCTCCTTCCTACTGATTGGGTCGGTCATGACTATTGGAACTTTCTTTGCCATGTGGTTGGGAGAGATGATTACTGAAAAGGGTCTTGGAAACGGTGTTTCTATGATTATCTTCTCAGGAATTATTTCTCAAATGCCATCTGGTTTGTGGGAAATTTTCAAGGAAAACGTCCTACAAACGAGTGGTTCTGACAAGGTAACCGGCTGGATTTTTATAGCGGTATTGTTGGCGGCAATCGTTTTGGTAATTGGAATCACAACCTGGTTCTATGAAGCCAGCCGTCGTCTACAAATTCAATATACGCGGTCAGCTTCCTCTTATGGAGCAGAAGCTTACTTGCCATTGAAGTTGAACGTTTCTGGGGTTATCCCTGTGATCTTTGCTTCGTCATTGATCTCAACACCTCAGACAATCCTCTTTGCTTTCCAAAGTAAGTACAGTAATGTCGGATGGTTTAAAGTTTTGCAACAGATTTTCTCGATGCAAACAACCACCGGAGCGATTTTCTACACTGTGTTGATTATCCTCTTTACGTACTTCTACGCATTTGTTCAGGTCAACCCAGAAAAGTTGGCTGAAAACCTGCAAAAGCAAGGGGCCTACATCGTCGATGTTCGTCCTGGAACTGAAACACAAAAGTTTGTGACAAAGTTACTCCTACGCTTGTCGTTTGTTGGTGCTTTGTACCTTGGTTTTGTTGCCTTGGTTCCATTGATTGCATCTGACCTTTGGGGACTCAACGAAAAAATTGGACTAGGTGGAACTTCTTTGCTCATTGCCATCGGGGTTACCCTTGATTTGATTCGTCAAATTGATGGTTTGTTGCAAAAGAAGAACTACGTTGGTTTCATCCGTTAAGCTGGTAAAAGGAGTCCAATCATGACTAAAAACTTAATTTTGTTAGGCTTGCCTGGTGCAGGTAAGGGAACTCAAGCCGAGAAGATCATTGCTGATTATCCAATGGTTCACATTAGTACTGGTGATATCTTCCGGGCCAACATGAAAGAAGAAACTGAGCTTGGACAAAAAGCAAAAGCCTTCATGGATGCTGGTAACTTGGTACCTGATGAAATCACAAACGCGATGGTCGCAGACCGTTTGGCGCAAAGTGATGTCGTCGAAAATGGCTTCATGCTTGACGGCTATCCTCGTAACGAGGAACAGGCTAAGTTCTTGGACCAATTTTTAGCCGACCGTAACGATAAGGTTTCGGCTACCTTGTACTTCCAAGTTCCTGACCAAGTTTTGGTTGACCGGTTAATGAACCGGGGACGGGCCGATGACACCAAAGATGTTATCGCACACCGTTTGGAAGTAAATAAGAAGGCGAACTTGCCTTTGGTTGATTACTATGAAAATCATGGTGTTTTGCACACTATTGATGGAAATGGTGAATTAGACCGAATTTACAGTGATGTAAAAACAGTCTTGGATGCCTTGGACTAAGCGATTCTTCTTGATATAGCAAGGAAATTCTGGTATAATTGTATAGGTTAAGCACTTATCAATTATGTTGAATATGGTTACATAGGAGGTAATCTGCGTGGCCAACGATGTCATTGAAATTGAAGGCAAAGTTAAAGAAACGATGCCAAATGCAATGTTCCAAGTCGAACTTGAAAATGGTGCTGTCATCTTAGCGCACGTCTCCGGGAAGATTCGTAAGAATTACATTCGGATCTTGCCTGGTGACCGCGTCACAGTTGAAATGTCGCCTTACGACTTGACAAAGGGTCGTATTACTTACCGTTTCCGTTAAAAGGAGCGGTCTACAATAATCAGTTAACCGAATAGGAGGAATAGATTATGAAGGTACGTCCATCAGTTAAAAAAATGTGCGAATCTTGCCGTGTGATTAAGCGTAACGGCCGGACAATGATCATTTGCCCAGCTAACCCTAAGCACAAGCAACGCGCAGGTAAGTAATTTCTTATCAAACACTAAAACAGCTTGAAAATGAACTTAAAAGTTCTTTCAAAATATTAAAAGGAGGTAAATTGTTATGGCTCGTATTGAAGGTATTGATTTGCCACGTGACAAGCGAATTGTCATTGGTTTAACATACATCTACGGAATCGGTAATACAACTGCCCAAAAGATCTTGGCTACTGCTAAGGTTTCTGAAGACGTTCGTGTTCGTGATTTGACGGTTGATCAAGAAGATCAAATCCGTGAAGCAATCGCAGCATTGAACTTGCAGTTGGAAGGTGACTTGCGTCGTAAGGTATCACTTGATATCAAGGGATTGCAAGAAATCGCCTCATACCGTGGTATTCGTCACCGTAAGGGATTGCCCGTTCGTGGACAACACACGAAGAACAACGCCCGTACTCGCAAAGGCCCAGCTACGGCAATTGCTGGTAAGAAGAAGTAAAACACTTTTTGCCAATCTCTTTAAACAGAAAACGGCATTTTGTCGCAAGACTGCTGTCCTTTTCTAAAAGAGCCACAGATTGTGGAAAAATGATTATCACAACCAAAGTTGTGTAATGTTGGTTAGTCATCACTAACCCGAGAAATTATAAAAGTATTGAAAAGGAGGCAAAAATTATGGCAGTTCGTACTACGCGCAAGCGTCGCGTTAAAAAGAACATTGAATCTGGTGTGGCTCATATCCACGCTACTTTCAATAACACTATCGTCATGATTACCGATGCCCAAGGTAACGCTGTTGCCTGGTCATCAGCTGGTGCCCTTGGATTCAAGGGATCACGTAAGTCAACGCCATTCGCTGCACAACAAGCAGCGGAAGCAGCTGCAAAGTCCGCATTGGAAGTTAACATGCGTACAGTTGCTGTTACGGTTAAGGGCCCTGGTTCAGGTCGTGAATCAGCAATTCGTGCATTGGCCGCAGCTGGTCTTGAAGTAACGTCAATCAAGGATGTTACCCCAGTTCCCCATAACGGATCACGCCCACCAAAGCGTCGTCGTGTTTAATTGATTTTCATTGCGCTTGCTTTGAAAGAGGGGGTTAGAGTTAACAGATGATTGAATTTGAAAAGCCAGATATTCATAACATCGAAGAGGATGCCAACTACGGTAAGTTCATCGTAGAACCTCTGGAGCGTGGTTACGGTACGACTTTGGGTAACTCCCTTCGTCGTGTTTTGTTATCATCGCTTCCCGGCGTAGCAGTAAACACAGTTCAAATCGACGGTGTTGTTCACGAATTCTCAACCGTTGACGGTGTCGTAGAAGATGTGACACAGTTGATTTTGAACTTGAAAAAAGTTGTTTTTGCTACGGACTCAGCGGAAGAGCACGCTTTGGAAATTGATGTTCAAGGACCAAAGGACGTAACGGCAGCAGACCTTATGGGTTCTGCTGACATTGAAGTCTTGAATCCGGACTTGCATATTGCAACCTTGGCAGCTGGAAAGGCATTGCACATGACTGTTACTGCTGTGAAGGGTCGGGGTTACTCTTCAGCTGAAGAAAACAAGCAATTACGTGATGAAATGCCAATCGGTGTTTTAACGGTTGATTCGATTTATACACCAATCGAACGAGTTAACTACCACGTTGAAAACAAGCGTGTTGGTTCTCGCGACGATTACGATAAGCTGACCATGGAAGTTTGGACTAACGGTTCAATCAAGCCAAGCGATGCTTTGAGTCTTGGTTCAAAGATTCTAACAGAACACTTGAACTTGTTCACGGATATTTCCCCCGTTGCCCAAGACACTAAGGTCATGGTTGAAAGCGAACCAGCAGCTAACACAGCCGCTGATGCTGCTCCAATCGAAGACTTAGATTTGTCAGTTCGCTCATATAACAGCTTGAAGCGCGCAGGTATCAACACGATTGAAGAGTTGACTGCCCGTTCAGAAGCCGATATGATGAAAGTTCGTAACTTAGGACGTAAGTCATTAGACGAAATTCAAGAAAAATTGACCGAAATGGGTATCGGTTTCCGTCAAGAAGATTAATATTCATCAAAAGTTTAGAAAAAGGAGGATTAACCGATGTCATACCGTAAGCTAGGCCGTACATCATCACAACGTAAGGCAATGTTGCGTGACTTGACAACTGACTTGTTGATTAATGGTCGGATTCAAACTACTGAAGCCCGTGCCAAAGAAGTTCGCAAGACAGCTGACAAGATGATCACGCTCGGTAAGCATGCTGACTTGGCTGCCCGTCGTAAGGCTGCTAAGTTCGTGCGTAACGAAGTTGCTGACGTTAAGGAAGATGGCGACAACATTCGCGTACAAACTGCTTTGCAAAAGTTGTTTGAAGAAGTGGCACCACGTTTTGCAGAACGTAATGGTGGTTACACTCGCATCTTAAAGACTGTTCAACGTCGTGGAGACGCTGCACAAATGGTTATCTTGGAGTTAGTTGACTAATTTCAGTTTAATCACAAAGCCCGAAACCATTAAGGTTTCGGGCTTTTTTGTTTGCTATTAGTTGCTTATTTGAATGGAATTCCGTAGCGCAAATAGCGGAAAAAACCATAAGCGGAACGAATCTTGATAAAAAAGGAAAGATTCAAATAATGCTTGGCTAAACGGGCGGTGAGACCAAAGGTACCGTTATGACCATAAGCATTTGAGACACCATTCGACTCGACTTACCCAAGCTGACAAAATAGCGTGGTGATGACTTCTCTTTGGCGTTTTTACCGGCAGAATCGGCCTCATCAAAGTGGTAAAGCATTTGATTAACGATAATATTACCGGCATACTGTATCGCTAAGGCTAGTTGAGGCAAGCCTTCTTTGTTATTGCGTGTAAAGGCGGCAATGTTACCAGCCGCAAAGGCATTCGTCAGCGGGTTGCCGTTTTCAGTCAAAATATGGAAATGCTCGTCAACGGTAATTTGCCCGTCCTCGTTAATCGCAAGCCCCCAATGATTAGCTATTGGTTGTCCTTGTAAACCTGCTGCCCAATAAACTTGGTCTGTCAAAATTCGTTGACCATTTTCTAAGGTTAGCTGGCTGTCATTAACCCCAATCACACGCACGTCGTTAATGATTTCAATACCATTTTGAGTCAAAAAGTCTTTTGCTTTTTGACTGATTTCGGGTTGCGTGAGGGAAGGTAGAAGGACTTGATCGGCATTGACTAATGTCACAGCAATCTGAGTGGGCTTGATGTGCTGGTGCTTCTTAAAATTGGCTAATTCGGCAGCGAGTTCGACCCCGCTCGGGCCACCACCGACAATTGCCAAATTTAATTGCTTACTAGAATCTTTTTTAGCTAAGTTAACAAAGTCGGTTAACTTTTTCCGAATTGACATAGCCCCTTTAAAAGAATTAAAAAAGGTGGCGTGTTGAAGGGCGCCAGGGATTCCTTGGTCAGACACGAAAGAACCGGTGGCGGCCACGAAATAATCAAATTGGTAATCGTTAAGTCGAGTCATTAAGATGTTTCGATCAAAGTCAACGTCAATAACTTCTTGATTAATAAACTCAACATTCTTTTTATGTTTGAGAATTTGTTTTAAATTGTAAAGAGCGGCCTGATATTTAACGGTCCCCACGGCAATTTGTGGTAAGACGCTTTGTAAGGTCATGTCTTCGCTACCATCATTAAACAGTAAAATTTGGTAGTCCGTATGCCTCAACTTTCTAGACAGGCGGCTTGCAATGTAGACACCGGCCAATCCCGCACCGGCGATTGCAATAATTTTTTTTGGCATTAAAAGTCCCTTTTATCCTATTTTATATCATTATACAGGTTTTTCTTGGAAAGCGCAGTGTTGATTGGAACGTTTCCAAATAACTTAAAGAAAAATTCGTAACCGCTTAGCCGCGCATTTGAACCGGATAGCGGTAAAGCCGAGATTTGCTCTGACAAAGTTGTTACTATGAGAACAACAAAGGAGAGGCAAATGATGATTTTACAGACGAAGGACTTAACTAAAACTTTTGCAGCAAAAACAGCTGTTAATAAAATTAATTTAGCAATACAGCGGGGCAGTCTGACCGCAATTCTCGGTCCTAATGGGGCGGGAAAGTCGACTACGATGCGAATGCTAACCGGTCTACTGAAGCCAACGAGTGGGACAATCACCTATGCCCCCAAGACCACAATTGGCGTGGTGTTTCAGGCCAGTGTTCTTGATGGTAATTTGACGGTGCGAGAAAATCTAAACCTGCGTGCCAAGCAATACCACCATGTGACTGCAGACTGGGTGACGACACTAATTCAGGATTTGGGATTGACTAATTTTACTGACCAACGCTACCAGACCTTGTCAGGAGGTCAAAAGAGACGAGTCGACATTGCCAGGGCCCTATTGAACAAGCCGGCTATTTTATTTCTCGATGAGCCAACGACGGGTCTCGACATCCAAACCCGGCTTGCGATCTGGGACCTGCTAAAAGACCTGCAGGAAAAAAGAGGATTAACCATCATCTTAACCACTCATTATTTGGATGAAACAGAAGAGGCGGATGAGGTTTATATTGTCGACCACGGTCAGATTATTGCCGAAGGGTCAGCCCAGTCGATCAAGCAAGAGTATGCCAAAAGTCGATTGACGCTCACCGGTAAAGATCTTACTTTGGCCGAACGATTAGGGCAAGCAGGACTGACTGTGTCGACCAACCACCTTGAAGAAATTGTGATTCGTGATTTGACGGCGGCAGAGGTAATTGATCTGCTCAGTCGATTTAAGGCAGAAATTGAAGACTTTGTCTACGTTGGTGGCAGCATGGATGATGCTTTTGTGAACTTGACAGGAAAGGAAATGCGTTGAAATGTTAGCATTAATTAAAAGAAACCTCTTACTTTATTTCCGTAACCGCAGTGGGGTGGTGATGTCGCTGATGGGCGCTGGAATTTCCTTTCTCCTCTTTATTATTTTCTTGAAAAAAGGAATCAGCAGCGATTGGACCGGCATTAGTCAAAAAAACCAGTTACTAGATACCTGGTTGATTGGTGGCACGCTGGCTGTTACCGGGATTACAACGACCTTTGCCAGCCTGTCGCAGCTCATCCACGACCGTGAGAACCACGTCTTAGAGGACCTACAATTAACGGATGTCCAGCCGTTTACCCTGCAAGCAAGTTACATTGTCAGTGCGGCCTTGATTGGTTTTTGCATGCAAGTCATGATGTTTGTGATTATGGCGGCTTACTTTGCGGTGGTAGACCAAATGACGTTCCCTTGGAACCAGCTGGGTGAACTGGTTTGGCTGATGGTGATCAGCGCGGTGCTGGCGACTTTAGTGAACTACCTGCTGGTTTACCGTCTAAACAATAGCGATACCCTTGGCAAATTAGGAACAGTAATCGGGACGGCAGTTGGTTTTTTGGTCGGAAACTACATCCCGGTTGGCTCTTTGCCAGACTTTGCCCAAAGCTTGATGAAGGTTACGCCTGGTTTTTACGTGGCTTCGCTCTACCGGCAAGTGCTGATGGACCCAACACTTAAATCGGTCTTTAGTGGCCAAGTAACTCGCTTACACAGTTTTGACCAGGAAATGGGTGTTCGGGTCCAATGGTCCGAACTACTGACCAAGACGCAAAGTTACGAATTTGTGCTAGTATTAATCATAGGATTAACACTGGTGGTAGCCCTTTTGGCAAAGCGGCAGACCAGCAAAAATGGGTAAGAAGGTTGACAGCGACTTTGGAAATTAACTTTGAGAACAATCCAAATTTGCCGGCGGATGCTGTGCAAGTCACGGTCACGGCCGCCCAAAAAGGCCCGGCTGTTGATGACCTCATGGCTTATTTGCAGCGCTACCAACCAGCAAAGACGTTGTCGGCCATGAATGACGTCATTACCGTCAAAACGGCCGATGAAATTCTCGTGATTAAAGTCGCGCAAATTATTTTAGTGGACGTTAATGGAGCGGAATTACTGATACAAACAGCCAACCAGCAAATTGTCAGTAATGAACGGTTAGCGCACTTTTTGGAACGGCTCAACCGGGATAACTTTGTGCAAATTTCCAAACACGCCGTGATCAACTTGGATCAGCTGCAATCGTTGTCGAATAGTTTTTCCGGCAATATGACGGCAATTCTGGCGGCAGGCAATAAAAGTACGGTCAGTCGACGTTATGTTAAAAATTTGACTGAAAAGCTGGGACTATAGGGGGAAGCATGAGACAAATACTATTGAAGGCGATTACCGGCTTGGAATATGGCTCGCTAACCTATCTGCTCGTCTTATTATTTTTTGGCGGTGGCATCGTCATCCGCAGCCAGGATATTGTAGCGATTTTAGTGATGAGCGCCGCTATTGGCATTTTGGGTCTGCTATTTAATATTGACCGGTTATCATATTTGCTGGCCTTGGTCTTGCACCTGTTGGGAACGATGGTTCTGGTTTCGCTAACGGAGTATTGGACGGATGCCTTTCATGGTAATTTGGCCAATTACCGCTTTTGGCTCTTGTTCTTTTCCTGCTACGTGGTGGTTTGGATCGTGATTAAGACGAAACAGGTCTTGCAAATTGAAAAAATTAACACGGCGCTTTCCAAGCGAAATCGCTAAAAGAAAAGAAGCGGGATAGCCGCTTCTTTTTTGTATAGAATCAAGACCAGACCGACCCTGCCGCCGTTTTACCGGTTAAATATGGTAAAATATTTGGTAATGATGAACGCAATTACAATCGACAATTTAAATTATGGCTACCAAGAAGGTGAGCCACTTTTCCAAGACTTCCAGCTAACGGTGCCAGAGGGGCAATGGCTTTCAATTGTTGGCCATAATGGTTCTGGTAAGTCGACGCTGGCAAAGCTAGTTTTGGGCCTATTGGAGGCACAGTCTGGCGACATTACCGTCTTTGGGCAAGAACTAACCCCGGCAAGCCTGGCGGCGGTCCGCGCTCAGGTGGGGATGGTCTTCCAAAATCCTGATAACCAATTTGTCGGGGCAACGGTTGCCGATGACGTGGCCTTTGGTTTGGAAAATCGCCAGGTGCCATCAGCAGAAATGCCAGCGCTGATTGAAGCGGCCTTGCAACAAGTGGGGATGGCAGACTTTGCTGACCGCGAACCACATACCTTATCCGGTGGGCAAAAGCAGCGGGTTGCCTTGGCTTCCGTTTTGGCATTGAAGCCCAAGGTCATCATTTTGGATGAGGCAACGGCGATGCTTGATCCAGCCGGGAAAAGCGCCGTTTTGGCCACTTTGCAGGAATTAAAGGCTAAGTACCAAGACCAGCTGACTTTGATTATGATTACCCATGATATGGATGAAGCGGCCTTGGCCGACCGGATTGTGGTGATTAATGATGGCGAACTTGCCCTTGATGAAAAACCAGCGGCATTGTTTGTCCAAGGGGCGGCCCTCAAGCAACTTGGCTTGGATCAACCATTTGAAACTCAATTACAAGAGGCGCTCCCAAAGGCACCCCAGCAGTACTTATCGAAGCAGGAGTTGGCTGCATGGCTATCAACATTGAAGGCTTAACCTTCCACTACGGTGGGGCGAAGCAATCACCAACAATTTTAGATGATATTAACTTAACGATACCCAGCGGTCGGATTACGGCGATTGTCGGCCAGACCGGCTCTGGAAAATCGACCTTGGTTCAGAACCTCAACGCCTTGCTCTTACCTAGTGGGGGACAAGTCGTGGTTGGTGACCAAGTCATCACCAGCAAGACCAAGGAAAAGGCCTTGCCGGCAGTCCGCGCCCAGGTGGGGATGGTCTTCCAATTTCCAGAAAATCAACTCTTTGCGGCGACCGTCTTAGAGGATGTCATGTACGGCCCAAAAAACTTTGGCAAAACGGCAGAAGAGGCGGAAGAACTGGCGAAGAAAGCCCTTAATCGGGTCAGTTTGGCCGAAGAATTTTGGCAACGATCACCATTTGACCTTTCAGGTGGGCAAATGCGTCGTGTCGCCCTCGCCGGTGTCTTAGCGATGAACCCTAAGGCAATGGTCTTTGACGAACCGGCAGCGGGCTTGGACCCGCAGGGGCAGTTGGAACTATTAGACCTCTTACGCAGCCTTCGAACAGAGGGCAAGACGGTTGTCTTGATTTCACACCAGATGGATCAGGTTTTGGCTCTTGCTGACCAGGTTGTTGTCATGCAAGACGGGCAAGTGGCCGCAGTCGAAGCGCCAGACCAGCTGTTCCAGCGAAGCCGCCAGTGGTTCTTGGATCATTCCTTGGATTTGCCAACACCGGTGGCCTTTGCTAAGGACTTAGAGGAAAAAGGGTATCATTTTGACCACTTACCCACATCGGTAGCGGATGTCGCTGCGCAGATTGCCAAGCAAGTCGACTGGTCACAGGTGACGGAGCCTGTTAATGTGGCTGGGGCTGATTGGCAGTCGCAACAAGCAAGCCAATCAAGCGCCGACCAAGTGCTCACTAGTAACAGCCGGGGAGGTGACCTTCATGAATAATCTTGTGATTGGTCAGTTCATTCCTGGGAAGGCTTGGCTGTACAAATTAGATCCGCGTACCAAAATTTTAGTGACGGTTGCTTACGTTTTTTTGCTGGTCTTTGCCAACCAGTGGCCAGCTTATTTGCTGGCGGCCGCTTTCTTAGGCTTGACACTGGTCTTAACTGGTCAAAGCCTTGCTCTTTACTGGCGGGGGATTAAGCCAATCTTGTGGCTGATTCTTTTTACAGTCTGCTTGCAGCTACTCTTTACCGGTGGGACGCCCGTTTTGTGGCACTGGTCCTTTATCACGATTACGGTGCCAGGTGTTGTGAACGCCTTTTATGTCATCGTGCGTTTTGTTTTGATTGTCTTGATGTCAACGGCGTTGACGCTCACGACACCACCAACATCGATTGCCAGCGCCTTGGAATCATTGCTGGCACCACTGAAGGCGATTAAGGTCCCAGTAGCCGAGCTGGCGCTGATGCTGTCGATTGCCCTTCGTTTTGTTCCATTGCTGATGGGGGAAACGGACAAGGTGATGAAGGCACAAAAGTCGCGGGGGATGTCATTGTCCACCGGGTCACTGTGGCAGCGGTCAAAGGCCGTCTTACCACTCTTGATTCCACTCTTTATCGGCGCCTTGCAACGGGCCCTAGACTTGGCCAACGCCATGGAGGTTCGTGGCTTCGAGAGTGCCGACAATCGGACTCGCTACCGCGTTTTGTCCTTTACACAGGCAGATGTCCTCGCAACCATTGCGACCATTGCCTTTACCGTTCTCTTCATCGGAACGCTATTGATTCACTTTTAATAACGAAAGGGGCTGGCCCATATGCCACGCTATCGTGCAATCGTTGCCTATGACGGCTCCGATTTTCTTGGTTTTCAAATACAAAGTAAACATGGGGTGGAACGCCACCGTACCGTTCAAGGTGAGCTAATCAAAGCCGTCAACCAAATGGGGAAGAACCCGGTTGAACGCATTAAGGTGGTTGGTTCCTCAAGAACCGACACCGGGGTCCATGCTAACGGTCAGGTGATTCATTTCGACCTCCCCTTTGATATTCCTGGTGAAAGTGTCCGCAAGGGATTAAATACGATTTTACCCCGGGATATTTTGATTAAGAAAGTCGACCAAGTTTCTGAAGACTTTCATGCCCGCTTTTCGTCACATTCAAAGCGGTATTACTACCGGGTTTCGACTCAGGATTACGTTGACCCCTTTAAGCGTCGTTACACCGGTCACTTTCATTGGCATTTAGACCCAGAGCGCATCAAGCAGGCGCTGCCTGATTTGATTGGTGAGCAGGACTTTACCACTTTTGCGGCTTCTGGTAATCAAACGACAACGAATATTCGCACGATTACTCGGGCGGATTTGGAAGTCAAAGAGGCTGAGCAGGAACTGGTTTTCACCTTCGAAGGGAATGCCTTTTTGTATAATCAAATTCGCATCATGGTCGGTGTCTTACTAGAAATCGGGACTGGCCGACGTCCAGTTGATGCCATTCCGGCTTTGATTGCGGCTAAAGACCGAGAACAGGCGCGTTATACAGCGCCAGCCGCCGGTTTATATTTGGATGAAGTGGCGTATAATGTTGACTAGGAAATTGACCAAAGTGGTTCAGAAATCAAATGATGGGAGACAACATGACTTTATTTGAAGAATTTATTCAAGCGGCTCGCGGCCTCGTTTTTGTCGCGACTGCCAAAGACAACCAACCCAGCTTGCGCATCATGGGCTTTGCAGCCGATCCAGCCAAGCCCAACGTTTGGTACTTGGTTTCACAACCGGATGCAGCGAAGCTCGTTGATTTGGCTGCTAACGACCAGGTAGCGGTTATGACACCCCTGAATGAAAATGGGGCTCGCATTGAAAGTAACCAGGCTACCATGGCTCGTTCAAACAAAAAGTGGGCTGATGTTCAGGAATACTTTACGAACCCGGTTTTTGCTAAGAACCACCCACATGCTGATCAGGAAGTTTTGTTGGAGTTAACGATACATTCTGCCCGTTTGTCAGCTTATGCTGGTGATGAAACCGTTACTTTTGATTGATAAAAAGGGCAATAAAAAACCCCAACCAAATGATGGTTGAGGCCTTTTTTATTTTCGCTGCCATTAAAAAACGTTGAACGTTCTAATGAGGAGAAGTAGGGTCGTGGCTAGGGCGACAGTCTGCAAAGCAGAAGTGGCTGGAGATGGAGAGGAATCCATCGGTTAGCCTGAGAAGCAGACCGGGCAGCATTCGGGTAGCCAGCAAAAACAAATGAAACCAGCCCCTTAATCAAAAGCTCGTTCCCAAACAGAAGAATGGACCTGATTTTTTGTGGATTGTTTTGTGCTAAGTGTTTTTAATCTTGAATCAGTATACTTTTTGATAGGGTGACTAATTGAAGTATCGTCAGACTGTGTATCATCATCAGCAACTGATGCATTAGCTCCGACAAAAATAAAAGTCATCAGAGCAATGAAGACCCAGAAGGGTTTCATTTTCCAAATATCGCGAAAATGAAGCATAGGCAAACCTCCTTGAATCAATTATAACACGATAGAAATTTATTTGTCACATAATATTTAATATTTGTAACATTAGGTCAATTCATTGGTATTGGGACCTTTCAAATTGATGGCCAAAAAATCGATTTTTTGTGATTTTTTATCATGAAATGTTTGTTTAAACAAAGTCGATAAATCATTGAAAACAATTGACAGGACGGGATTCATCGTATACAATGGTTGTTGGTATTGTTTACCTCACGATAAGCCCCGGAAACTTATTGTAAAAGTTAGGTAAGGAACGACCTAACATGTAAACAACTAATCAAAGGAGCGCGCCATGCGTACAACATTTTTAGCAAAGCCAAACGAAATCGAAAAGAAGTGGTACATCATTGATGCCAAGGACGTCGTATTAGGACGTTTGTCAACTGTAGTTGCTTCTATTTTGCGCGGTAAGAACAAGCCAACTTTCACTCCTAACGTCGACATGGGTGACAACGTCATCATCATCAACGCTAGCGAAGTAAAGTTGACTGGTAAGAAAGCAACAGACAAGATTTACTACCACCACTCAGATCACCCAGGTGGTTTGAAGGAACGTACTGCCGGTAACTACCGTCAATATGATCCTGAAAAGTTGTTGGAATTGTCAATCAAGGGTATGTTGCCAAAGACATCTTTGGGTCACAAGCAAGGTTTGAACTTGCACGTGTACGCTGGTGCAGATCACAATCATGCTGCCCAGAAGCCTGAAGTACTTGACATCAACAAGTTGGTCTAAGAAAGGAGTGCCGATAATATGACTGCAGCAGTACAATATGCCGGAACTGGTCGTCGTAAGAACTCAGTTGCTCGGGTCCGTTTGGTTCCCGGTAACGGTGCCATCACTATGAATGGTAAGGCTATCGAAGACTACATTCCTTTCCCTAACTTGCGTGAAGTTGTTTTGCAACCATTCAACGCTACTGATACTTTGGGTAACTATGACGTTTTGGTTAACGTTAATGGTGGTGGATTCTCTGGTCAAGCCGGAGCCACTCGTCACGGTATTGCCCGTGCCTTGCTCACTGTTGACCCAGACTTCCGTTCTGCATTGAAGCAAGCTGGTCTTTTGACCCGTGATGCTCGTATGAAGGAACGTAAGAAGCCAGGTTTGAAGAAGGCCCGTAAGGCTTCACAGTTTTCAAAGCGTTAATATTTACATTATCGTTTTACGAGAACAAAGAAAAGCATCAACCGATTTCGGTTGGTGCTTTTTTGTTGGTAAAAAAGTTAGCTAATTCCAAAAAATGTTTGAGAACATAAAAAGCCGCTACCCGAATGGGTGGCGGCTTTTACTGTATCATTATTTGTTGATTTACCAAACTTAATCGGCTGCCAAAGCATCAATTGGGTTGAGCTTTGAAGCACGACGGGCTGGGAGCATAGCGGCAAACAATGAAATCAAGATTGCCAAGACGAAGGCAGTAATGACGTTGCCGGCAGTAATTTGCACGAAGGCATAATCGGCAGTGCCCTTCAAGGCAGCATTGACAGCAGCTTCAGCTACGAAGGCTAATCCTGTTGCAAAGACTGCTGAAAGCAAACCGGTAATCAATGATTCAGTAATGAATAACCATTGAATGTCGCTCTTAGATTCACCGATAGCTCGGAGAATTCCGATTTCCTTGGTACGGGCAGAAACAGACATGTACATCGTCACGATGATCATCAAAGCTGAAACAATCAATGAAATTCCGGCGATGGTTGCCAAGACGTTAGTAGCCAAGTTGACGTAAGTTTGTGCTTGGTCAATGATGCTCATCACAGAAGAAGTCTTGTAAAGGCGGTTTGAAGAGCTGTCCTTAATTTGGTCAATCTTCTTCGTTGTGGCCTTAACGTTATCCATGTCATCAACCTTCAAGTTCAATGAACTTGGGGCAGTTGACAAGCCGGCCTTTTCCAAGGCGTTTTGCATGGTCTGAGTGCTGGTAATTCCTTGTGGAATACCCTGGCTGTTGGCCTTAATCACTCCAGCAATCTTGGCGTCAATTGTCACGTTCGTTGCTGACTGGCCATTTTGGACCATGTAAGTCATGGTAATTAATTGACCAATCGCATCCTTGTAATTACTGTAGCCAAGACGCTTTGTCACAGTCGTTTCATTCAAAAGCACTTCATTGGTCTTTGGTGCGTGACCAGCTTCGATGTTGTCAGTAGTGTTTTCTGAACTCCAGTTGGTTAATGAAGTAATCGTTGCCGACTTACCATTGACAGTAGCGTTGACGTTGGTTGCGCTATAAGAGTTTTCCACCTTTGACACGTGCTTTGTGTCTTTAATCTGCTTGATTTGATCAGCGGTAAAGGTTTGCTTATTACCACCACCAAGCAAAGCAGCAGCACCAGATTCGCCATCGGTTTCCTTGCTATAACGACTAACCGTCACGGATTGTGGGTTGGCTACTTTGGCAATCTGATCACCGATATAACCTGAAATTCCGTTTCCAAGACCTGAGAACAAGACCACGGCAAACAAACCAATAGCCGTTCCCAAAATAATTAATGAGTTGTGCTTCAAATTGTATTTGAAGTGCTTAGCTGCAGTTCGCACACTGGCCATCAATGGCAATGGACGAGAACCAAGCATTTCTTGGTCAGTCGTTCCAAATGCGGGCTTGATTCGTTCGTCTGATTCAATCTGGCCATCGGCCAAACGCACAATCCGCGTTCCGGCATCAGCGACCGCCTGCGAGTGGGTAACCGTAATGACCAAACGGCCTTCCTTAGCGATGTCGTTTAACAACTCCAAAACTTCTTGGGTGTTTTCAGCATCCAAGGCACCAGTTGGCTCATCGGCAATGATGACCTTGGGATCAGAGGCAAGGGCACGCGCGATGGCGACACGTTGCTTTTGACCACCAGACAATTGGTTGGGGTACTTTTTAATTTGCTTTTCCAAGCCAACCTTTTGCAACAGTTCCTTGGCGCGGGCTTCACGCTGCTTCTTATTCAAGGTCGTCATGTCTAATGACACTAAGACGTTGTCGAGCACGGACAAATGTGACACCAAGTTATAGGATTGGTAGATGTAACCAATCGTTTCCCGACGGTAACGGTCTAATTCCTTTTCTTGTTTGTGGTCCAAGAGGTTACCCTTCACCAAAACTTCACCAGAGAAGTTTCGATCCAGACCACCGATGATATTCATCAATGTTGATTTTCCACCTCCGGATTCACCCAGGATAGACACGAAGTCTCCGAGGTCAAAGTCGAGGTTAATTCCCTTTAAAACAGGGAATTCTTCTTTCCCCAGGAAATAAGACTTTTTAATGTTCTTTAACTCTAAATATGACATAAGCTTCCTTCCAACAATAAACTTAAATATTGTTAAGCTATATTAAACCTTTTATTGCAATCAATGTCAACCTATAATAAAATAAATTATCGAACAAGGAGACATTCGTGTGAAAAGAGAAGAATTAAAACAATTAAACCGCCAGAAAATCTTAGCAGCGGCAACGACACTCATGACACAACGAGGTATTCATGACACTGGGATGAAAGATGTCAGCTTGCAGGCAGGAATCTCGATTGTCACGATGTATAAATATTTCCCGACAAAAGAGGAACTGACTGAGGAAGTGGTGCTGAACTTTTACCGTGATCGTTTTAAGCCAATCGTCGATATGGCGGAGGAAACGGAAGCAACTTTTGCCACAATTATTAGGGCTTTCAAACGTGAAGGAGAAGACTGCGAGCGGGTTCTAGGTGAAGCGACTTTCCGCGAGTTTCAACGGGTGATTAAGCAATCAAAGGTTGTTTATGATTATCTATATAATACTCAGATGGCTGTGATGTCCACGCTCATTCAAAAGGGACGAGCAAGTGGTGAAATCAATACACCTGCTTCTGATGATGTGTTATTGATGGTAATATCTTGGATTTTTACTCAGCTGGGTCAGATGAAAACTGACTTAAGTAAGGAACAAGTTCAGGGCCTTCAATGGATTCTGCGTTATGGAGCAGCTGGCCGACCAGAAGATCAGAAAAAGTCTTTTGAATAAAGAAAACCACCAACCGTATTCGGTTGGTGGTTTTTGTTTGACATCCCTCATTGAGATAAGAAAAAGTCGGAATAAAAACAACCATTCACTATTCTCACACAGAAATGGTTGTTTGAAGCTAAAGACAGCTATCACTGGCGTGACTTGCTGGGAAGAGCCGGTCAGTCCAGTCCGACTCTTTTCTTTATGCCCTCATTATAGCACCGTTTTCTAATCGGTGACAAACGGGCGCATTTGCATAAGAATGATCATCATTTATTTAGGAGGCTGCAGCGAAGTGCAGTCCTTTTTTTGTGAAAAATTCCAAAATCAACGCTTTTAATCCATGGCAAGTGCTGATTCTTCAATAATTTACAATAATTTTTATATTTTTATCTATACCTATTTGACAAACCATATTATATGACATATAGTATTAGATGTTAAGGAGTATCGTAATGAAAATTAAAATTCCTAATCTCGTCCTCGAAGCCGTCGTCTTGCAGACGCTCAGCAAAGAGGAATTATACGGTTATGTCATAACCAAACAAATTCAAGCAGTGATTCCAATCTCTGACTCGACAACCTATCCGATATTACGGCGGCTCGAACAAAAGGGCTACGTGACAACGCGCTCGGCCATCTTTGATGAACGGACGCGCAAGTACTATTGCTTAACGGATGAGGGACGGGCCCATTTGACTGAAGCAAAAGCAGAATGGGAAACCTTTGTTGAGCAGGTGAATGAAATTTTGGGAGAGTAAGATGAGCTATTTAACGAAACTAGAAAAAGAATTAAAGGGCCTGCCAGATCAGGAACGTAATGACATTTTGGAATATTATCGGGAATACCTCGAAGATGGGGGATTGTCAGACCAAGAAGCCAGTACTACTTTGGGAACTCCTGAAGAGCTAGGCGAAAAAGTTAAGAACGACTACTATACGGAAAATGGGGAACAAGTGCCACCATATAGCCAGCACACTACCGCTTTTAAGATTTTGATTACCGTGCTGGTTGTATTATCTTTGCCGGTGACACTACCATTCTTTGGTGGGCTATTCTTTACCCTCTTCATGCTGCTCTTTGTCTTCATCATTTTATTGTTGTTTGCAACGGCGGCGGGTGTGGCATTCTTCATTTACGGCCTCTTCAGCATTTTTCATACATTTTGGTCAGGCATGTTCTTTACCGGCTTGGGGATTTTCTTCATCGGTTTGATGTTGTTAGCAATTCCGGCAATCTTGTTCGTGACTCGCAAAGTCATTCGCGGAGTTGTTGAGCTCAGCCGTTGGTTAGTCCGTCAGTGGGAAAGGATTTAAAATCATGAAAACAACTTTAAAGTTAGGAACCTTTCTACTCGTTTTAGGGGCAGTAATTGCCTCGGCTGCAGCCATTGTGGCTCGACCTGGTGAGATTAATTTTAAACGGGTTTCGCTTGTCCAGGGAACGAAGGATTTCACCGCCGATCTCACGCCAGGTTTGCCTAGCCAATTAGAGGCAGATAACATTCAGGGCATCAAAGTGAATACCACCAATTATGACATCGTTGTTAAGAGTGGTGACCAGTACTCGGTTCGGGAAATTGATAGCAGTAAAACCCCCTTGTTCCGCAGTCAAGTCGTCAATAACCAGTTGCTGGTCAATAAGGATCCAGCCGAAGCCCACACTTCCGAGAATGGTGGGACCCGGCTAGAAATTACCATTCCGGCGAATGCTAATTTGCAAAATGTGATCTTGCAGTCGAAGAACGGCAACATCAGCTTGAACCAAATCAGTACCAAGCAAGTACAAATCGATAATAAAAATGCCGATATTGCATTGAACCAAGTCACAGTCACGGATGGCGGAACTATCAACAATACAATGGGTGATATTGATGTCACGCAAAGCCAGTTGCCTGCCAGTGAAGCGGAATCAACGAATGGGGATGCTTCATTAAAGGGACAGTACACCATGACCTTTGGTGACAATGCCAAATTGAAAATCAAAACAAAGAACGGCGATATCGCCTTCAAATAAGGAAAAGTACAATGACATTATTAGAACTAAAGCACGTTCAAAAGACCTACCCAGATAGTCAAAACAAGCAGGTCCTTCAGGACATTTCACTGACAATCAATGAGGGTGACTATGTTGCCATCATGGGTGAGTCCGGTGCTGGAAAAACGACTTTGCTGAACATTATGGCGACTTTGGACAATCCCACAGCCGGTTCGATTAAGCTGAACGGGGTTGAAACGACCAAACTATCCGATAGCAAAAAGGCAGTCTTCCGCCGGGAAAATTTGGGCTTTATCTTTCAATCCTTTGATCTCTTAGACATCTTCAATAATCGCGATAACATTTACCTGCCCTTGGTCTTAACCAAGGCTAAGAAAAAGGTGATGGACCAACGCCTGGCCGCTTTGGCACCGCGTCTGGGCATCCAAGAATTGTTAGACAAGTATCCGAGCCAAATTTCTGGTGGGCAGCGCCAACGTGTGACGGCTGCCCGGGCCTTGATTACCGAACCAGCCTTGATTTTGGCCGATGAACCAACCGGGGCCTTGGATTCTAAGACGGCCCAGGAAATGTTGCAAATTTTCCAAGAGGTGAACGCTGCGGGACAGACCATCGTGATGGTTACCCACTCCTCATTGTCGGCCTCTTATGCCAAAAAGACTCTCTTTATCCGCGATGGTCGCATTAAAACAGAACTCGACCGCGGGGAAATGTCTCAAGAAGAATACCTTTCAGCGATTTCACAACAGCTGACGGAGTTGACGAAAGTAGGTGAATAAGATGTTGAGCCTACGTTTTGCCTTACAAACGCTGAAGAAGGACCTCCGTCACTACGGTTTGTTCATCTTTGCTAACGCCTTCTTGTTGATGGTTAACGCCATGTTCTTTGCGATTCGCAATAATCATAGTATTGCGCCCTCTGAATACGGCAAAATCATCAAGGCGGTGATGGTCCTTGGACTGGTCCTGTCGCTTTTGGTCGGGGCAGTCTTCATCTTCTATGCAAATTCCTTCGTAGCCGGCCGGCGCCAACGACAAATTGGGACACTTTCGATGCTTGGCATGTCTCGTTTTCAAGCCGCTATGGTCGTCGCCTGGCAGTCAATCGGTTTGTGGTTGATGACGGTGGTTCTTGGTGTGTTAGCTGCTTACGCTGCGCTGTTCTTGGCCTTTCCGGTCTTGAATAGTTTGGCTGGTGGTCAGCACTACAAGGCCGCTATGGATGGTCAAACGATTATCATTGTTGCCATGATTTACGCCGCCTTGTTCTTCTTAATGACGGTGGTGGAATGGTTGAAGATTGGCCGGACGTCCTTGATTGATTTGACCAAGTCAGATCAAAAGGTTGCAAAGGAGCCAAAGGCCAGAGCTTTATTTGGAATTTTGGGCTTCGTGACTTTGTTCTTGGGTTACTGGCTAGCCTTGATGACCAAGCCCAGCCTTGATGCTTTGTTCTCATTCATTTGGGCTGTTGGTCTGGTGATTGTTGGGACCTACCTGGTGATGATTGTTGGGATTGGCTGGTTCTTGAAGCGGTTGCGCAAAAACCAGAAGTACTACTACCAGGATAAGCACTTCATTCCGGTTTCCGGTTTGTTATTCCGAGTGAAAAATAACGGAGCCGGGTTGGCTTCGGTCGCTATCCTCTTCACCACAATTGTCGTGGCCTTGACGGCAGCGATTTCAATGCAGCAGGTCACAAGCAAATTTGGCCAGTACCTGCCTTATGATACGACGATTAGTAAGGCCCAGCAGTTGTCAGCGACTGACCTCGTTCAGGTCCAGCAAACGGCAGCTGCCCATGACCTGTCTTTGAGTCAAGTTCACCAACTGGCCGCAACGACACCAATCTTGTCGCAAATTGACTCTAATGGGAAGATTAGCCGCTATACCGGCACTGGTGACATTTTATCCAAACCAGTGGTGCGGATGATGACGGCTGCCAGCTTGCAAAAGTGGCAGGGCAGCACGGTCACTTTGGCCAATGATGAGGTCGGCGTTTATGCTACCCACAACAAGTCGGTGCCAAAGCAATTGCAAATTGCCGGTAAGACTTATCGAGTGAAGGCAATCCATGACTTTAAGGCCCCAGATTCGACGGCCCCTTCTGGCCCAGGTTATTACTATGTCGTGGTCAACCAAGACAGTCAGTTGACTGACTTTTTGAAGGATGTCCAAAGCACCGGTAATGTTAATATTCAAATTGGTGACCTGGCTGATGCCGTGACGTATTTGTACGCCTATGATGTTCGGGGCACGAAGGAAAATGAAATTGCCTTCAGCCAAGATTTGCAAAAGCTTTCTTGGGCTAATGATGAAACTGGTGCTCAAATCACCGATCGGGCCGATGCCGTGAAGAGTATTCAGACTGTCTTTGGTAGTTTGGTCTTTGTCGGTGTTTTGACATCGATTGTTTTGGCCTTTACGACCATCCTAATTGTCTACTACAAGCAGGTGGCTGAAGGGCTAGTCGACCGACAAAACTTCAAAAAGATGCAACGGATTGGCCTGAGTTTGGCCGAGACCAAGCAAATGATTAACCGACAGATTCGTTTGCTGTTCGGCTTGCCACTGTTGCTCTTGGTCTTAAATGCGTTCTTTGCCTTCCCAATTTTGAAAACTGTTTTCAAAACATTGGGGATGTTTGATGCCTCAATCTTCATTCCGGTCATGGTGACCGTGACTGGAATTGTGATTCTGGTTTACTTGCTGACATACTGGTTAACGAGCAAGCGCTACCAGCAAATAGTGAATAGTTAACCGCGCTAACTTTAATCTGCTTATATTTTCGAAAAAGTCCCGGATTCCAGCTCCGGGGCTTTTTTCTGTGCTTTTTCCTAGACGAAAAAACCACCCGAAGGTGGTTTAAAAATATTCCAATCCGTCATAAGAATCACGGGTTGAAAATGCTATGCTGCTGGTAGCAAACGAGTGAAATCGGTCGCTGTCCTTAATATCAAATTAGGGGAGGTGGTGCCTATGCGAAAAACGCAACGAGGTCTTACTTTCCCAACCTTGAATTCAGGAGAGCTAATGTCCTTCTTAGATTGGGCGAAGCTGATTGAAATTCTAGTAAATCTATTACTACGAATTCATCGGCATTTAAAGCCTAAAAAGAAATAAAGAAAGACAGCCATTTCACTTCTGAGTAAGGAAAAATGGCTGCCCTTTCACCAAAAAGGATAGCTACCATTACTGGTTTGCTAGGGGATGTGACTAGTAGACGAGTCGCATCCCTTTTCCGTTTTCATTATAGCATAATTTACCTCACGACTAAGTGGCGGTCACTCGCTTGAATCATGCAAATAAAAAAGGCCGGCATCAGCCGGTCTTCTGCTTTTAATGAATTAAATTAGAGCCAAACCATGGCAATCAAGACAATGATTCCGACCACGATTCGATACCAACCAAATGGCTTGAAGTCGTGTGTTTGAACGAACTTTAGCAACCACTTGATGGCAACAACGGCGATGATGAAGGAAACAAAAGTTCCGGTAGCCAAGACGGCCCACTGTTCGCCGGTGAAAGTGTGTCCCTTCAACAAATAAGAACCAACCTTCAAGATGGTTACCCCAAACATGGTTGGGATGGCCAAGAAGAAACTAAATTCTGTGGCTACATAGCGGCTAGCACCCAAGATGATGGCTCCCAGGATAGTCGCACCAGAACGGCTGGTACCAGGCACGATTGACAAGGCTTGGAACAAACCGATGTACAAGGCAGTGTTGTAACCAATTGAAGCAAGGCTCGTTACCTTTGGTGTCTTGTTCTTGTAAATATTTTCAATGATAATGAAGAAAATACCATAGATGATCAAGGCAGAAGCCACAACGACTGGCTTGTGCAAGTGCTCATCCATGAAGTTGTTCAGTGGCAAACCAATGACGATTGAGGGGATGCAGGCCACGATAACCTTGAACCAAAGGGTCCAAGTATCTTTTTTCTCTTGGCTCGACTTCCTGAAACTGAATGGGTTCAGCTTGCTGAAGTAGAGGATGACTACGGCCATGATGGCACCAAATTGGATCACGTATTCAAACATGTCCTCAAAGGCCTTTCCTTGGCTAATTTGCACGAATTGGCTCACTAAGTCGATGTGGCCGGTCGAACTAATTGGGAGGAATTCAGTGATTCCTTCAACGATTCCAATTATGATCGCTCTAAAAATGTCTAACATGATTTCTCCTAGTAGATAAAGTACGACAGTCACCCAAGCGCGGGTTGACTGCTATTGATGAAAACTAGACAAAATGACCTGAAATAAATTTTCTGATCGTCTTTGTTTAGTTGTCGGCAATGAACTAGTCTTGGTGGCTAAAATCATCGTCTTTGACAGTTTACCACAATCATTTCCAGACAAAATGAATTTAAACAGTTTTTAAACTTTACTTCCTATAAAAAAATAGCCTCGGCAAAGTAGGAATTTACCGGGGCTATTAGTCTAGCATCTGTTGACGATGACTCGCAAAGAGGAGTGGGTGAAAGAAAGCGAGTGATAAAGACCAGATGCAAGTTTATGGTTCTAAGAAAGGATCGGCTGATTGGCCAAGAGTCCGCTTATGGAAGACAAAGTAGCAAATGCCACCAAAGACGACAATCCAAGCAACCGCGCCCAGGGCGGGAATCAAGTCATTGGAGTTCGTGAAGAGGGACAAGAAGACCAAGACGAAGGCTCCGATGGTCAGAGGACTTGAAATCGAATAGAACGGCATTTTGAAGCCGGACTCGATGAAGTCAGCTGACTTGCGGTACTGCCGGTGAGCAAATAATGTCAGCGTGTAGACCACTAAGAAGAGGTCACTGGCAGCCCCACTAACGAACTGAAAGGCGTTCGTGACGGCAGGAAATGATGAAATGATGGGTCCAATAATCAGAAGAACGGCAGTGGTTAGGATTGTTCGAATTGGAATGCCGTTCTTAGCAATTTTGGTCAGGGGCTTAGCTGATCCTTGGAGTTCAGTCGCGATTTGATATAAGTGACGACCACTTGAAAAGATCGAACTATTGAGCGATGAAGCGGCAGAAGTCAAAACCACAAAGTTGATGATAGCGGCTGCTGCAGGTAGACCAGCTAGTTTGAAGACCTGAACGAAAGGACTGTTGTTCGGCACGATGCTGGTCCAAGGGGTAATCGACATGATAACAAAGAGAGCCCCGATGTAGAAAAGTAAGATTCGATAAACAATTTCGTTGACCGCTTTTTTCAAAACTTTACGAGGGCTCTTGGTCTCACCAATGGTGATACCGATGAATTCCATTCCAGCCAAGGAGAAGAAAACCAGTGGGATTGAACCGATAAAGGCATGGACGCCATGAGGGAACATTTGGAAGTTATGAAAGACATTGCTAAAGCTAGCGGAAGTACCTGATGGACTTTTGAAACCGGTCAGGACCATGAAGATACCAGTGACAATCAAAGCAGCGATGGCAATGATTTTAATCATGGCAAACCAGAATTCGGTTTCACCGAAGGCTTTCGCAGCCAAGACATTCAACAGCGCCAAGACGGCGATAAAGACCAATTGAATCACGGCTGAATTCCAGCTTGGAAACCAGAACTTTACGTAGGTCGCAATGGCGGCTAATTCAGCCATGCAGGCAAAGATGAGTGCCAGCCAATAGGTTAAACCGGCAAAAATACCAGAACCAAAGCCGAGGTATTTGGTAATAAAGCCGACAAATGTGTGCTGATCAGGCTGCGAGTAAAGCATTTCCCCAATCGCGCGCATCATAAAGAAGAAGACTAATCCCAGTAGGGCATAGAGCAGCATGATTGATGGACCGGTTTGTGAAATGGTTGACCCGGCTCCCAGGAAGAGACCGGTTCCGATGGTTCCACCAATCGCCATCATTTGGACATGGCGGTTTGAAAGGGTTCGCTTTGTACCGTCTTGGTTTACTTCGGTTTGCAAAGCGTTCAAATTAGAATCTGCCATAGAATTTCCTCCTTTGCGGTGGGCATAAATTGAACGAACGTTTCTCATCGTTATTTAATTTATGTCTGGTTTTTGTTGCGATTTCGTCTATGATAGAGCCGAAAAAAATGATGAAAATAAATTTTGTTAGGAAATCTGACATAAAACCGATTAGAAAAATGGAAAAAGTGTTATTAAAAAAGGCCAAAATTTGGCCTTTTTAGAATTTTTATGAAAGAAAATCCTTTGCAAAAAAATTTGTGATTTTTTATGCCGATTGAGCATAAATGGCAACACTGACCAAGGAGAAATGACAATTTTTTTGCTGAACGTCTGACTTGCAAAAAAATTAGGCCGATAAATCAGCAATCACTTTTTTGATGGCTGCGACACTTTCGGCCAATGTTGCTTGGTCGATGATCAATGGTGGCAAAAGGCGTAAAGTGTTGCCCCGAGCCGATAGAGTCAAGATACCCTGGCGGTGCAGGAGACTGATGACGTGGCCGACTGGAACGGTCTCAGCCAAATGAATCCCGACCATTAGGCCGGTTCCAGTCACTTCTTCCACGGCTGGTAGTGAATCGAGCTCTTCGTGCAGGGTCTCAAAGAGCCAGTCGCCCTTGGTGCGGACTTCGGCTAAAAAGGCCGGGTTGAGCTGGGCCAGGACCTCTTTGGCGGAGGCCATCACGACCTTGTTACCACCGAAGGTCGTACCGTGGTCACCAGGTTGAAAGTGAGCCGCGACAGCGTTTTTGGCCAAAAGGGCCCCAACGGGCAGACCATTGGCCAAGCCCTTAGCAACGGTGATAATGTCTGGTTCGAGGCCAAACTGCTCGTAGGCAAAGCGGTAGCCAGTTCGGCCCATGCCGCTTTGAACCTCATCGATGATGAGCAACGTACCGGTCTCCTGGCACTTTTTTTGGACCTGCAAAAGCCAGTCCTGGTCCCCAACGTTGATACCACCCTCGCCCTGGATGACTTCGAGCATCACGGCGGCAGTATTCTCTGTAATCGCTGCGAGGGCGGCGGGGTCGTTATAGGCTAAGAGGTCAACGGCCGGCATCAGCGGTTGAAAGCCTTCTTGAATATGGGGATAACCAGTCACAGATAATGAACCCAGAGTCCGGCCGTGAAAGCCGTAGTCAAAGGCCAGAATTTCTTCCTTGCTGGTTGACTTGTGGGCTAATTTGATAGCGGCTTCATTGGCCTCGGTCCCGGAATTACAGAAGAAGGCCTGGTAGCCGTCGGGGCAGAGGTCTTCGGCGACTGCCTCGGCCAGGGTATTGGGGTATAAGTTGGAAATATGCCAGACTTTTCCCACCTGCTTTGTCACGGCTGCGGTAATTTGTTGGTTGGAGTAGCCCAGGTTACAAACGCCAATACCACTGGTCAAATCAACGTAAGCCTTGTTATTTTGGTCAATCAAATGAAAGTCATGACCATCGACAATTTCGATTGGAAACTGATTATAAGTATGCATGGTTGCGGTCATCAATTTGCTCACTTTCTTTACTATAATGTAAGTTCTGTTCCTTTTTGTTGAAGCTGGTTGGTAATCGTGATTTTTTGAACGCCGTGGTGGAGGGCTGCAAAGGCCGAATGAACCTTTGGTAGCATGCCACCCGTGATTTGGTCAGCAGCGATTAATTGGGCAGCCAGTTTTGGCTGCAAGCGCTCCAGCAAATGCTGGTCGACCAAGACCCCGGGAACGTCCGTTAAGAGGATTAAATGGTCAGCATTCGTCAAGCTTGCCAGGGCTTGGGCGGCCGCATCGGCGTTGACGTTGAGAACCTGACCCTCCTTAGTTTTGGCCAGGGAGTTTAACAGCACCACCTGACCGGAGGGCAGCTGGTTCAGGCAGTTTTGGTCAATGCCGGTCACCTGGCCAACCTCGCCAAAGCGGTCCTGGTTTAGGTATTCACACTCCAATAGCATTGGTAGGTCCTGGTTGGCTTTGAGACAGGAGATGCCATGTTTTTCAAATAATTTGGCAAAGTAATCTTGAATTACGTTGGTCAATAAATGTTCGGTCAGTGACAAAACTGCCGGCGGTGTTACCCGGATACCATCGATTTTCGTGGTGGGCAGGTCAAAAAATTGACTAGCTTCGGTGATTAATTGACCCCCACCATGAATGATGACGACCTGTTCACCGGCCGCCAGCCAGTCTTGAATTGGCTCAAAAAAGGAATCATCTAGTTGACTGATGGCATTGCCACCGACTTTAATGATGATCATCTGCTTAACCCTCGTAGGCGGCGTTGATTTCAACGTACTTGTAGGTCAGGTCACAGCCCCAGGCCAGTCCAGTCGCTGTTCCGGCGTTGAGGTCGACCGTGATCTTAATTTGGTCTTGGGCAAAAAGTTGTTGGAGCTGGTCTTGATCGACGAGCACCTTTTGGCTGTTCTGAACCAAGACCAGGTCACCAAGACAAATGGTCAGGTGGTTGGGGTCGACTTGGGCCTGGGTTTGGCCGATTGCCTGGACAATCCGGCCCCAGTTATTCTCTTCGCCAAAGAGCATTGCCTTAATCAAATTGGAGCCGACAATCCCCCGGGCGACCTGGTTGGCTTCCTTGGTGTTAGCCGCATTGACGACCTTCGTCTCGACAAATTTGTTCGAGCCTTCGCCGTCTTTAGCCACCATCTTGGCCAAGTTGACCAAGACCTGGTGGAGACCGGTGGCAAATTCGGCCAGTTCGGCATGCTCGGCCGTCAAAGTGGTATTACCGGAAGCGCCGTTGGCCATGACCAGCACCATATCGTTGGTCGACATGCAGCCATCAACCGTAATTTGATTGAAAGAAGATTGAATCGAGTCGGAGAGTAGACCCTGCAAAGTTTGACCATCAATGGCAGCATCGGTGGCGACAAAGCCGAGAGTTGTCCCCATGTTTGGGTGAATCATCCCGGAACCCTTGGCAAAGCCGGTAATCGTGACCGGCTGTCCGTCAATGTTGACCTGAACGCAGGTTTGCTTGGGGCAAGAGTCGGTTGTTAGGATGGCTTCGACAATCTTTGAGTCAGCATTGAGGCTGAGTTGGTCGACCCCGGTTTGGTAAGTGGCCATGTCGAGTTGCTTACCAATCACCCCGGTGGAGGCGACAGCGACTAGGCTATCGTCCAGGCCGAGCTGATTGGCAGCCAATTGACTAGCCGTGGCGGCGTTGTCGAGACCTTCTTGGCCGGTAAAGGAGTTGGCGTTACCGGAGTTGATGATGATGGCCTGCAGGCTGTGCGCCTGGTTGATTTTTTTGCTTGGTATGTTGGACGGGGGCTGCCTGGAATTGGTTCTTGGTATAGACACCGGCAGCGGCAGCCGGCATGTCTGAGACTAACCAAGCCATGTCGAGTTGGTCGTTTTCTTTAAAGCCGGCGTGGGTGGCCCCGGTTTGGAAGCCGGCGGGCCAGGTAAAGTCAATTTCTTGCATCAGTTTTCTCCTATATATAGACATTCAAGTTGATAAAGTATTTAAAAAGCGACGGGGGTCAGGGCTAATCCAGTTGTGACCGGGAAGTTAAAGAGTTGGTTCATGTTTTGTACGGCCTGGCCGGCGGCACCCTTGAGCATGTTGTCAATGACGGAAACAATCATCAGGTAGCCGGTCGTCGGATTGAGAACCAGGCCAATCTTGCAATCATTAGTGCCGAGGACGGCTTTGATGTCGGGCAAAGTCTCACCGGTGACTTCAATGAAAGGGTTGTCCTTATACAAATCGTGGTAGTGAGCCAGAACCGTATTAGAGGTTACGCCGGGCTTGACCTTGGCGTAGATGGTCGACATGATACCGCGGTCGATGGGAACCAGGGTCGTCATGAATTGCAGCTGCTTAACCTTGGGGTTCCACTTTTTTAGTTCGGCTAAAATTTCGGGGATGTGCTTGTGTTGGTTGGCCTTGTAAACCTGAAGATTTTCATTGGCTTGGCTAAAGTGAGCCGATTGAGTTAGGGCTTTGCCGGCACCGGATAGGCCGGATTTGGCATCGACAACAATACTATCGGGCTCAATTAAGTCGCACATCACCGCTGGTGCCAAGCCGAGGAGGGTCGCGGTGGCATAGCAGCCGGGGTTGGCCACGTAACGGGCGCCGGGATTTTCATAGATGTCGGTCAGGCCGTAGTAAGCAGCTGAGAGGGCCGCCTGGTCGGCCGGCGTTTTCTTGTACCACTTCTGGTATTCAATCGGGTCCTTCAGGCGAAAGTCGCCGGAAAGGTCAATCACTGGGAAGTCCGCTGCCAAATACGGATCGGCTAGCTCGCTGGTGACACCGGCTGGGGTGGCAAAGAAGATCAAGTCGTTGTCATCCATAATGGCCTGGCTGTCGTAAGGGTAGGCGAGCTGGGGGCTAGTGAGGTGCAAGCGCGGATTCAACTCGATGAGGGGGATGGCGTCTTCTAAGTCGTGTTGGTAGACGTTGATGGTTTCAATTTCGGGGTGTTCTTGGAGCAGGGCGTAGAGTTGCATGCCGGCATAGCCGGTCACACCAGAGATGGCAGCGTTCATAGCGGGACTTCCTTTCGAGGATTGTTTGGAATGATTGGGATGGTAGCGGTCTTGCAGCAGACCGCTCTCGTGAAATTAAATTTTGGGGATAAATTGGCTGCCAAGCGTGGCGGCCATGATTGCTTTGATACCGTGCTTGCGGTTTTCGGCTTCGTCAAATTGGCGTCCATATTTGCTTTGGAAAACCTCATCGGTAATTTCCATTTCCTTCAGGCCGTATTTGACGTAGACTTCCTTGCCAACTTCTGTCCGCAAATCATGGAAGGCGGGAAGGCAGTGGAGGACGATTAGTTGGCCATCGTCAAGGTGACCGGTCATGGCCAAGGCATCCATGTTGACTTGGTAAGGGAGGAGCAGTTCGATTCGTTCCTGCCAGTTATCCTCACCCATCGAAACCCACACATCGGTGGTGACGACGTTTGCATCCTTCAAGCCCGCCGCCTGGTCGGCGGTAATGGTAATCGTGGCCCCAGTTTCCTTGGCGTAGCCTTGCGCGGTAGCGACAACTGCTGGATCAGGTTGAAGACTAGCGGGACTAACGATGGCGATATTAACGCCAGCCATGGCGCAGCCAACTAGGAGGGAGTGGGCCACGTTATTACGGCCATCACCCAGGTAGGCAACTTTCAAACCGGCTAATTTGCCAAAGTTTTCCTTGATGGTGATAAGGTCCGGAATCGTTTGGGTTGGGTGCCAGTCATCGGTCAAGCCGTTCCAAACGGGGACGCCGGAGTATTCGGCGAGCGCTTCCACGCTAGATTGGCGGTAACCCCGGAATTCAATGGCGTCATACATGCCGCCCAGTACCTTAGCCGTGTCTTCGACTGATTCCTTGTGGAAGAGGTGGATGTCGTCCTTGCCCAGAAAGACGGGGTGGGCACCCAGTTCATTGGCGGCCGTGGTGAAGGCTGACCGGGTTCGTGTTGAGTTCTTCTCGAAGACTAAGGCGATGTTTTTGCCATCCAACAGTTTGGTGTGGATGTTTTGCTTGGCTAATGTCTTCAAATGCAGACCGTAATCAACTAAGAAGTTGAGCTCGCTAGTGGTTAAGTCGGTCTCTTTTAAAATACTTTTGCCATAAAATTGATTTTGAAAAAATGCTGTTTGATTGTCTGTCATTGTCCTACTCCTTCTTTTTCACAAAAAAAACGTCCTCTCGTATCCGAAGATACAAGAGGACGTTTGCGCGTGGTACCACCTCAATTTCTAGGAGGTTCACACACTCCTAGCTTGCCAAGTCAAAAAAACTTGTGGCGGTAACGGGCCTGACACCGACGCTTTCTACTCAGTTCGAGAGCTAACTCACGGGCACGATTTAGTTGGTTTGTTTGGCCGGTTCTCACGAATTAACATCCAGCTTTTCTGTGAAAACAAATCCAACTAAAATTTCCGATCATCGTTTTTGTGATTGAATTGGCAATTGCCAACTTGTTGAGAACAGCATAAATAATAAAAATGAGACTGTCAAGAGAAAATTAATAATTAATTGCAAAGTAGTTGTTATTTCTAATCGTATTTTAATCAAAAACTATCGATTAAAAATTGATGAAAACGAACAAAGACAAAAAATTGGTCTAAAAAAGTCTCACTAGGAAGTGAGACTTTCAAACGAAAGGAATACAAAAAAGCGTGCCAGAGTAGTAGGATAGGGGCAGGAAAGCTAGGTGGATAAAGGAGAAAGACGATGACAACGACCGTAAAAGACTATCTCAAATTGTTGAACAAGAACTATTCGGATACGGTGGCAGACCTACTGATGAAGTATGGGCCAGCCAAGGATGACTATTATTCTGAAACGTCATACGAGGCCTTTATTGCAGGCAAATCCGATGAGTTAAAGAATGGCGACTTTTCTCGCTACGATGAGGGCTTGTACTGCCACCATATCGATGCGAATCGTTACCATAATCTCTATAGTCCGGACTCAATCCGCGAGGACAAATATCCCTTTGCACCACAGGAGCGACGTCGATTGGTCTATTGCAATTTAATTGAGCATGCCATCCTCCATACTCAAATTGCATTGGCCACAAATAATGAATTCGGCTTTTCAGAATTAACAAATCACTTACTGCCAAATATTCAAAAATGGTATATCGATCAAGAACAAATCATGTACCACCGCGACGATAAAGCATACGAAGTTGCTTACCTCAGCCCAGAGGATGCCAATAAACTGGTGCTGTACATGAAGGCAAAGGTGAGGGAGTGAATAGGATTGTTTGCACTCATTCTTATTTGTTATACAATGAATAAAAAAATTGTATAGGAAATATTATGACAATTCGGAATACAATCGAAACGGTTCTCAATGAATATTTAGACGAAAAATCGCAGCCAATTAAAAATAATGCGTTAGCTAAGCTTTTGAGAAATGGTTTTTCAGAAGATGCAGAAGGCCTTTTCACAGAAAATATCGTGTCTTTTGGTTCTGCTGGAAAGGGAAACTGGGCAACAGCACCGTGGATAGGAGTGTTTGATACAGACATTACTCGGTCGGCGGTTCGTGGATTTTATATTGTTTATTTATTTTCATCGGATATGAGTCGGGTTTACTTGTCATTGAATCAAGGGTGGACTTTTTTTTCATGAAACTTATGGAAGGAACGCTAAAAAGAGAATTAAAGATGTAGCAAAAATTTTCCAAAATACTTTAACAGTTCAGAATGGACACATGACAGACAGTGATATTAATTTGTTAGGTCCTTCTGAATCCAATACTTTAGTTACTGGGTATGAGTTAGGAAACATATTTAGTATTGAATATTCGGCTAAACATTTACCATCTAATGAAATTATGAAGCAAGATTTGGCGGATATGTTGGCTAGCCTGAAAGCGGTCAAGAACAGTTTGATTGATGATACAAATATTGAGCAAAGTGTTGAATATATTTTGTCTGTAAACGATCGACAGACTTTGTATTTAGATAAAGCTGATAAGAAAACCGCTAAAGATCTGACCGAAGTTGATTTGGTCGAAACGGAAGCACCAGCAACAAAAGAAAAAACACCAAATAGAGGAGTGAGCAAAAGGCAAGGGCGGAAACTTGATTATGCACAAGGTCAGCAAAATAATAGTGAACTTGGCTTTTTTGGCGAAAAAGCGGTGCTGAAATTTGAAAAGGAAAGACTACATGACCATCCAGAACTAGTGGAGAAAATCGAACATGTTTCAGTTACCCAAGGCGATGGTTTGGGCTACGACATTTTATCTTTTGATGAAGACGGTAATGAGCTGTATATCGAAGTAAAAACTACGAAGCAAGGTGAAGAAACACCATTTTACATTAGTAGTAACGAAGTTGACTTTGCTAGAACGCATCCAGAAAATTATGTGCTTTATCGTCTATATAATGTTGACAAGGTAAAAATGAATGAAAGTGATGTGAAATTTTTTAAGATCGATGGGAAAAGTTTTGGCAACTTGACTCTATCACCAACTAATTATCAAGCATCATTCTAAACTTTCATATTATGCTTATTTTACATAGGAAAATGAAAAGCGATGATTTCATCGCTTTTTTGTTTGTAAATTAGATTTTTATTGTCTGTTTTTATCTTGTGAAAGATATTCTTTTATAATGTAAACATTCTTGCTAGAATTGTCTAGAGAACACTTTTTAAGACAAATTCATTCTAAAAAATGCAAGGGAAGAGAGCTATGTCAGAAGCAAAATTTGAGAAGGCGCTGATTGAGAAACTTACTAGTACAAAAGGATGGGTTTACCGTGAGGATTTGTCCAACCGTACGGTAGATGTATTGGAAGAAAATTGGCGTAATATTCTAAACGAAAACAACTGGACTAAGTTAGCTGGGGTTCCACTGACCGACAATGAATTTGAACATTTAAAGTTGGAACTGAACCACAACAAGACGCCCTATGATGCTCAGCTATTGTTAGCAGGGGCTGGAGGTGTGGGTACCTTACCCTTGGTTCGTGATGATGGAACGCAATTAGAAATTGAGATTTTTTACGAAGATGAAATTGCTGGAGGACGTTCACGATATGAGGTTGTCAATCAAATTACTTTTCCTAATTTGACAAATTCGTTGGCTAAGAATCGACGCACTGATATTGTTCTTTTGATTAATGGGTTACCAGTGGCTCAAGCAGAATTGAAGGATGAATCGCGAGACAACGCCTTTGCAGCTTTTGAACAGTTTCGTAAGTATGACATGGACGGTATGTATACTGGTCTCTTTTCTTTCGTACAAGTAATGTTCATTTTGTCGCAACATTCTGCGCATTACTTTGCTCGACCAAAGAACACGGACGAGTACAATAAGTCTTTTGTTTTTGGGTGGCGTGATGAACAAGGACAAGATGTAACGGATGCCATGGTTTTTGCCCATGAAGTTATGGGAATTCCAGCCTTGCATCGGTTAGTAACAACCAATATGATTCCTGATGCTGATAACGATAATTTGATGGTGATGCGTTCTTATCAAATTCAGGCTACTCGGGCCATTATGGATCGAATGCGAGTGATGGAAAACAATGGTGTTGTCGAAAAAGAAGGGGGTTACGTTTGGCATACCACAGGTAGTGGTAAAACTGTCACTTCTTTTAAAGTTGCTCAATTATTGGCATCAATGCCTCGGGTTCGAAATGTCCTGTTCATTGTCGACCGTGTGGATTTAGTTAACCAAACAGCTGATAACTTTAAATCATTTGCCTATAAAACGTTTGAAAAGCGGATCCAGGTTGTGAGGGGACATGAACTCAAGAGTGCATTAAAGAAGAAAAATAAGTCTTCTAACATCTATTTAATTACTGTCCAAGGATTGGATAAAGCAATTAAAGCTGGTCTTCAATCGGATGAGCGGATGGTTATCCTGATGGATGAAGCTCATCGCTCAGCTAGCGGTGACGCAGTTGACCGAATTAAAAAAGCAATGCCAAAAACGACATGGTTTGGTTTTACTGGAACGCCAAACTTTTATAGTGACGTCGAGAATGGTGTTAAGACTAGTCATAATAAGACTACGGCTGATGTATTTGGTGAGCGATTGCACCAGTATACAATTAAAGATGCAATTGGTGATCAAAATGTCCTTGGTTTTGATGTGTCATATTACACGTCAAACTTTGAGAAGAACGCTGAAGCTAAACATCTTACTGATAAAGAGTTCGAAAAAGAAGTTTATAATTCGCGCCCATATATGGAACTGGTCGTTAAAGATATTCGAGATAACTGGCGGAAAAATCATTCCGGACCGGTAGCAATGGGAATCCGTAAACCTAATCAATTCCATGGGATTTTTGCTGTTTCTGGGAAAAAGGCAGTGGTGGCTTACTATAAGCTGTTTAAGGAGCTGGCACCGGAACTGCGTGTGGCTATTACTTATTCGCGCGATGAAACAAATGAGGAAGGTTCTTCTGGCTTACAAGAAGAACTTAAACAAGCAATGCGTGAGTATTCGACATTTTATGATACCCGTAATTTTCTTAATGATAAGGACTCTGAGCGTTTTTATTTGAACGATTTAACAAAACGAATTGCGCATAAGAAACCATATAATCAAAAGTTATCCCCTGAACAGGAAGAAAAAACACCACAACGTTTAGACTTGATTATTGTTTCGGATCAATTATTAACGGGGTTTGATTCTAAATACGTTAACACGATTTACATGGATAAGGTCTTAAAAGAAGGACTATTAATCCAAGCCATGTCCCGTACTAACCGTACGATTGATCAAAATGCAAAGCCGTATGGAAAAGTTCGTTTTTATCGTAACGGGACGTTAATGAAAAAATTGGTCGAAGAGGCCTTGGTAATCTATACCCAAGGTGGGAAAGAGAAAGGGAGAGTTGTTCCTGGTCCTTTTGCACCTGATATTGCTGAAGAAATCAAAAAATTGATTCCAAAAATAGAAATCTTGAAGGCTTTAGCAGGTGATGATTTCAGTCAGATCCCCGATTTGATGAAAGAAAAGATCGAGTTTGTTCATATCGCAGAAAAGGTAAATCGTAAAGTTCAAAGGTTGGTACAGCAAGGTTATGAAATCGGTGATACCGTTCCGGTTCTTGATGACAACCAAGATCCAACTGGCGAAGAAATTGCTATAAATTTGACAGGTACCGATCATTTCAGTTCTTTACAGGCCCGTTTGTACGATACTATAAAGCTCATTCCACAAAAAGAACGCCCTGATTTAACCGATTTGGATATTGCAATGGGCCTATATAAACACGTCATTATCGATTATGATCGTCTGGTTGAATTGCTGAACGAATATATGGCAACCCATAAGCAGGAAACTCGCCAAGAGATTGAAAAACATATCAATGCTTTGGATGGCGATAATAAAGCTGAGCTGGAAGAAATTATTAATGGTATTGAACAGGGTAAGTATACTGAGCCGTTTGATACTGAAAGCTTGGAAATGGTTCGGCAAAATATTCGAAGTTTAAATCAAGAGTTAGCAATTCGGCGCTGGGGGGATGGTTGGGGCATTCCGGGCAACACGTTGTTAGCCTGTTATGAGGACTACTTACCGGGTGTTGGACTAAATGATAATCCTAAGCTAAAGCAACGCATGAACGAAATTGAGACCGCACAGCAAATGTCATTCTTTAAAATTTCTGATTTTGAAGAGTCATTGCTAGCATTCTTTAAGACCCTACAATAAAAATCGGAGTAAAAAAATGGCATTAACTGCAGAGCGACAAGCATTAATTTGGAAAACTTTGAACGAAACGCGTGGAAAGATTGAGCCATCAGAATATAAAAACTATATTTTTGGAATCATGTTTTATAAGTTCTTGTCTGAAAAGGCACAAAATTGGCTTGATTCTGTTCTTGGAAATGAAACTTGGGAGAGTGTCTGGTCTCAAGATAGTGAGAAAGCCGCTAGTTTTATGCAGGCAAAGCTCGGTTACGTGCTACAGCCTGGTGACATGTTTTCTGACTGGAAGGAAGCCATTGATGTTGATAAGTTTAATATCACGATGGTATCTGATGCCTTGAATCGATTTAATCAAGGGATTAGCCCTGAAGCAAAACCTGATTATGAAGGTATCTTTTCAGATCTTGATTTAACTTCATCTCGTTTGGGCGCTAATACTCAAACGCGAACAGCCACGATGATTGATTGGATCAACTTGATGGATGAAATTGAGTTGGATGCTGATGCTGACGTTTTGGGTGATCTGTATGAATACCTGATTGGAATGTTTGCTGCAAATTCTGGGGCTAAGGCGGGAGAATTCTATACGCCACACCAAGTTTCAGATATTATGGCGCGGATTTTGACAGCTGGTCGTGAAGACAAAGAAAATTATAGTTTGTATGATCCAACAATGGGATCTGGTTCACTTTTGATTACCACCGCTTCATATATGAAAAATGCGGGTGTTCAAGGTGCCATTAAATATTATGGACAAGAATTGATTACAACAACTTATAACTTGGCCCGGATGAACTTAATGATGCACGGGGTTGAGTATAACGATATTAACCTGCGAAATAGTGACACTTTGGCAAGCGATTGGCCGGATGGTGCGGTCGATGGTATTGATACACCACGTATGTTTGATGCGGTTATGGCTAACCCCCCATATTCACAAAAGTGGGATGCTGAAAATCGAGAAGACGATCCGCGTTTTAAGTATGGTGTGGCACCAAAGGGAAAGGCTGATTACGCATTTTTATTGCATAGTCTATATCACTTGAATTCTGACGGGCGGATGGCCATCGTCTTGCCTCATGGAATTTTGTTCCGTGGTGCCGCAGAGGGACGAATTCGTCAAGCTTTGTTGGAAAATCGCCATATTTCTGCGGTGATTGGATTGCCTTCAAATATCTTTACTAATACGAGTATTCCGACAATCATTATGGTCTTGGAAAAAAACCGTAAAAACGATGATGTCTTGTTTATTGATGCTTCTAAGGGATTTGAAAAGCAAAAGAACAGCAATAAACTGCGTGCGGAAGATATTGAAAAAATTGTTTCAACGTATCTGAAACGTGAAGATGTTGAAAAATATGCTCATGTCGCTTCCATGGATGAAATTCGTGAAAATGACTTTAACCTTAATATTCCACGTTATGTAGATACATTTGAGGAAGAAGAGCCAATTGACTTGGTTCAGGTTAATCGAGATATCGTTGATGTTGAAGCGGACATTCAAAAAGAAGAAGCTGAATTGCTTAAGCTAGTCGATGAACTAGCAGTAACTGAGGATAGCAAAGAGGTTATCGAGTCCTTGAAGGCACTTCTTTCGGGAGGTTCACATGAGTAAAACAAAACCAAAACTGCGGTTTAAGGGCTTTACTGACGATTGGGAACAGCGTAAGTTTGACTCTTTAGTAAAACGAGTTGCTAAAACTAGTGAAGAAAATTTGCCGTCCGTAGAATATGATGATGTTATTTCTG
>NZ_FNWS01000001.1:428175-445896 GCF_900108455.1 Fructobacillus pseudoficulneus | reverse complement strand
AATTTCTAATTTATCCACGGGCACAAAAATGCCTCGTTCAGATTGGAAGATAGTAGCTAATTCAGAATTCAGAGTTCCAATTAGTAATGTAGAACAAGCTAAAGTTGGAACACTATTCAAGAAATTAGACAACCTCATCACCCTTCATCAACGTAAGTTAGATTTACTCAAGGAACAGAAAAAAGGCTACTTGCAAAAAATGTTCCCTAAAAATGGTGCAAAAGTTCCTGAATTGCGATTTAAAGGATTCACGGATGAATGGGAAGAGCGTAAGTTAGGTGAATTAGCTAGTTTTTCAAAAGGCAATGGATATACAAAAAATGATTTAGTCGAATTTGGGGATCCAATAATTTTATATGGTCGCTTATATACAAAATATGAAACAGTTATTAAGAAAGTAGATACATTTGTAAATAAGAAAGATAAATCAATAATTAGTGAAGGATCTAAAGTCATAGTACCTGCATCAGGAGAATCTTCAGAAGATATTTCTAGAGCTTCAGTTGTTGGTAAATCAGGTCTAATTTTAGGCGGAGATTTAAATATAATTAAACCAGTAAATTATATTGATTCTATTTTTTAGCTTTAACTATTTCTAATGGATCTCAAAAACAAGAAATGTCGAAGAGAGCTCAAGGGAAATCTGTAGTTCATCTGCATAACTCTGATCTAAAGCAAGTAAATCTTTTATATCCAAAATTAGAAGAACAACAAAAAATCGGTTCATTCTTCAAACAGTTAGACGAGACTATCGCTCTTCATCAACGTAAGTTAGATTTATTGAAAGAACAGAAAAAAGGCTTTTTACAAAAGATGTTTGTATAGGGTCTATAATTACATAATAACCCCTCGAAAAGACTATTAAAACAGCCCTCACTATCCGCTAGTCAGATAATGGGGGGCTGTTTTTTCGTTAAATGATATAATAGACGCTATATTAACATCAATAATTGGAGGAATATCATGTTTAAAAACATCAAAGCCATTATAAGCGGAATAGGTGCCTTTCTAATTGCTGAATGGCTATACCATGTACTATCTCAAGATCCTAATATCAATATTTGGGTAGCCAGACTTTTGCCTATCCCGATAATTTTTATTCTCTTCTTTTCGATTGAATGGTTAATCGAAAAACTGGCAAAGTAACCTTTATCCATTTGATTTATAAATACGTCCGAAACCCTTGCTAAAAGCGGAATAGCACAAATGAAAGCTCGACAAAATAATGGTTATTTATTGTTAGAAAGGCATACATGTTTTATGGTTCAACAAATCGTACTCCCAATCAAAGACTCAAATGTTTTAAAGATGGTCCAATATACCTTACTAGATAGCTTTCGGGCTGGTCGTCGCAACTACACCATCTTTCAAGTTGGAAAAGCTACCCTACTACGGGTGAGTGATCTCATGACGTTAAAGAAATCAGACGTCTACAATCCTGATGGTTTGGTCAAAAATACCGCCTTTATTCATGATAAAAAGACAGGGAAAGCGAATACATTGTATCTAAAGCCTGTCCAACAAGACTTACTGCAATATCATGATTGGCTTGTCCAAGAAAATATCAATTCAGATTGGTTATTTCCCTCAACGTCACATTCAGATCGTCATATTACTGAGAAACAGTTTTATAAGGTCATGGCACGTGTTGGTGATCTATTAAGTATCAACTACCTAGGCACACATACGATGCGAAAAACAGGTGCTTACCGAGTCTATACGCAGTCAAACTACAATATTGGGTTAGTCATGCACTTATTGAATCATTCTAGTGAAGCCATGACCTTGACTTACCTTGGGTTAGACCAGGCTAGTAGAGAAAACATATTGGATCAAATCAATTTTGGATAAACATCCGTAGTAATATGTAAATTATAAACAATATATAGAATAGGATTGTAGTTAATCAATATGAATAATACTAACGCTTCAGCAACACAAGCAGGGTTTCATTACCAAGATATTGTGGGTCTAATACTATTAATTGATAATGCCACAGATGTACAATCAATTAATGTTGAAGGTGAAGATGATATAGATATACTTTTCAGAGACGGTAAATATGGATTCTATCAGGTTAAAGAAGTTCAAAACCCTGATACTAAAAATATGTCGACAAAATTAACAGAAGCTCTTAAAACTCTTGATGAAGATTCCAAAAATAAAAATTTAAAATCATTAACATACGTTTCGAACGCTAACAATCCTCTTGGAAATTTAAAAAATTCTAACGAATTTTTTAAACCATACGCATATTATAAATATAGTGATTTATCACAAAAACTTAAAACAAAAATTGATGATAAATTAGCAATTCATTCAAATATTGATAAAAATAAGCTAGGTGTTATGAAAATAGCTTATGAAGGATCAGATTCTATGACAAGAGAATCAGAACTGGATGCCAGAATACATAATTTTATTGGCTCAATGGGCTTATCAGCAGTGCATTTTAATAATCTAAAAAATGAATGGCGACAAATGATTATCAAAACAACGGAGTTCCCTCAAAAAACGATTACTAAAGAACAATTTTATTCGCATACTGTCGTTACAGCCATGTTTCAGAACCCCAATTTAGATAACTTTTTCAATGAATGTCAAATTTTACCAATTAATGAGGGATATATTCAGGATAGTTATCTTCACTACTTAAATCGGCTAATGGAAAACTTTCAATTAGTAAACTCTATAGAAACTAACTTCATGCTATTCAAACAAGCAAATTTAAGCTTGGGTAGACAAGATTTGATGATAAACTTCATAAACAATTACCATCTCCAACTTAAAAACGATCTTGGTCTAGTAGATGATGAAGATGATGACATAGCAAAGTTTATACTCTGGATTTCAATTAAAACTTACACTGTTACAAGAAATATAAAAGGAGTGATGAATTTATGAAAATCATCAAAATAAAAATAGAAAACAAACACGCCTATTTTGGTAAGCATTCATTAATTACAAGTAATAAAAATAGTGCTGGTAAAACTACTTTTATACGTCTATTACTATATAGTTTTGGATGGAATGTTCCTAGCACTAAGGGATTACAATTCAAAAAATTAGAAACTGAGTTAACACTAGAAAACTTTGATGATATATTTCAAATCAATCGTAATGGTGACAGTGTTTCTGTGTTTAAAAATGATCAATTAGTTGGTATCTTTGACAGTAAAAATGAATTGAATACCATTTTGAGTATTCTGACAGGAGTAACGCAACCTCAATTATTGGATAACCTGCTGGGATTATTATACTTTGATCAAGAGAAAGGATGGACATTATTAAACAGAGGCAATGTTATAGGAAGTATTAAATTTAATATTGAACGCCTATTAGAAGGACTTGATGATAGTAATTTTGATGATTATGCTGAAAAAATTAAAGATATAGACCATCAGATTCAAGGCTACCGAAATATATTAAAAATACTAGCCTATCAAGATAAGATTCGTTACGAAAGTACACAAATTGATTGGACATATCCTGATGAACTGAATGACAAATTGCGCTTAAACAAGCTAGATATTTCTTCACTAAAGGTTCAAATAGAATCACTCAATGAAGCCAAAAGAGAAAATAAAAGATTCAAAAAAATGATTACTGGTTTTGGATTAAGAGTTAAAACTGAATCTGGTGAAGAAGTAATCGTGTCAGAAAAAAATATCATTGGATTTGAAGAGACACAAAGTTTTATTGATGCGAGATTATCTATCTTAAATAGAAAATATTCAACATTGTTGTCTAATAAATCTAAAATAGAACTAAAGTTACAAGAACAGATGGACTTATTTGATTCAGAGTCGCAATTACAAACATTTAATAGCCTAGTTGCAAATATGAACTTAAATAGTTCAGATGTTGAGAAAATCATTTCAAATTTAAAAATTGAAGGAACCAACTTAAAGAAAAAATTATCAACAGAAATTAATAACTCTGCTTACTCGCACAAGCTGTATCAGAAAACAATGATATTTGCGAAATTTCTGGGTGTAGATCAATATCTTATTGATACTCCGGCGGTAATTAAATTAAATGAGCTAAAAAAGTATAGTGGTGCGGTATTACATCTGTTAGTATTTTCTTTCAGAATGGCAGATTTAAAGGTTTTTCAAGAAAAAACGTCTTTAATCTTACCCATAGTTATTGATTCACCATTTGGCAAGGAAATTAGCAAAGATAACGTATCTTTGATGTATCAATTAGTACACAAATATTTTCCTGATAATCAAATTATCACGGCTAGTATTGAAAATATTGAAGACATCACACAAATAGACAAAAAATATCTATTTGTGGACAATATGATGGACTCACTAGACTAATTAAGATGTGGTTAAGCTGACAAGCGGATCAACGAGAAAAGCAAAAGATGGACTATGTGATGCGCAAGAGCTTTTATTTGTATCAAGGAAATATTGCTAATGGTTCTAGAAAGGCAAAGCGTATCCACGTTGATACCTTTTCAGATATGCCGATTGATGTACCAACATTGGATGAACAAGATAAAATAGGATATTTCTTTGATCAGCTAGATAATCTTATCACTGCTAACCAGCGTAAGTTGGATTTGCTCAAGGAACAGAAAAAAGGCTACTTGCAAAAAATGTTTGTATAACAGCTACTAAAGTCCGAAAGGGCTTTTTTATTTGATTGTATAAATAAGCTATATAAGACGATTTAAGCGTTTTTATTTTATGTCAGTATTAGCTACACTAAAAACGTTTTAAAGTTTAACATACCCCCGCCCATGTTCGTCTGACGAATAGAGCGCTCACATATCGTCGCCTTGTATAAAAGTTCAATTTTTAAAATTTTTAGGTAGGGGGGGGTACATCCCCTAAAAGCCTATTAAACAGGCATTTGATAAAAATATTTAGTTGTTTTTGTCGGGTTTCTAGGGTGGGCTTATGGGGTACTTTTTAAAAACACAAATGGCTACACAAGAACGCTTGGCGGTTCATAACCACCCCAGAAAAAAACTTTTGAAAATGGGTGCGTAACACAAGGTGACGATATATGTGTGCTTTATTAAATATTCAAGATAGGGGGGGGCTATGATTTGCTGACGCTTTTGACAAAAGTGGCGAAAATGTTCAAACCTGCACCGAGATAGAGACGGGACAGATAACAATTAAACAAAAGACGTTGCATAGATTGGAAGAGGTGGCAAAATACAACCTCTTTACTTTTTTGCCAGAAGTGGCAGAAACGCTAAACATCCCCAATAAGAAAAGCCTTACTCAAACGAGTAGGGCTTTTTTTATTACTCATATCCACCTAATTCTGGTGGTAATTGTGTACGTTCTTCTAGATGTTCTAGCAGTTCGGTAATACGTTGTAAGTCTGCTTTCGCTTCTGGGGATGAGTTACGACCGAGTTCTGCTAGCATGCTTGTTGCTTTGTAGATATTGGCCTTTGTCGTATCGTCTTTAATCTCAACATTATAATCGATGTAATTATCAGGCAAACTCTCATTTTTAGAGATGACATCCAAGATGGGAGCGACTTGCTTCGTTGCCTTGATTTGTTCGTGCTTTTTACGTTCTTCATCGAAAACTTGAGGGTTAACATCTGCCATGTATCCAAGAGTCTTGTCCCACCATTCCTCCATTGTGTGCGATTCAAATGGTTCTCGTATATCACTGATACCCTGCAAATAACCAACAGACACACCAAAGAAATCAGACAGCTTTTGCCACGTTGCTAGTTTTGGTTCTGTTGTGCCGTTTTCGTAACGCATTAGGGATGGTGCTGATATTTTTAAATTATAATTTTTCTTTAATTGGTCAGAAAGCTTAGCTAAGCTAAGTTTTTTTTGTTGTCTAAGCTCTTTTATTCTGTTCATCATTACACCTCTAGTAAAGTAATTTTATCATAACGTTTCATAAATGAAAAATAAGTGTTGACGTTTCAACGATGTAATATTATACTTGTTTCAACGTTGAAATATTACAAAAATGAAATAAAAAGGAGTGCGGGAATGAAACAACATTTATATTATCTTACGCCAGATACACAAAAGGCGATTAGGCGAAAGCGTGGCGAGTTGTCCTTAACCAAGGAGAACCTAGCTAAGCAGTTGGGGGTATCACGTCCAACACTTAACAGAATAGAAGGACAAGCTGATGGCGTAGCCGTTCGCATTGATATTTACAAGCGGGTCTCTAATTGGCTTGCTGAACATGTATAGGAGGTAAGCACAGAGCATGGAACAAACAACGCAGACAGTCACAGAGTGGCCAAGGTGGCTTAACCTAAAAGACTCGGCCAAGTATGCAGGGTGTTCGTCGAACACTTTCAAGCGCCATTTAGTGAACACTGGACGAGTGCAGGCACACGTTACAGGGTACGGCACAATGTACGACCGCGACGAGATTAGCAAAGCGATTAAAGAATGGCATTAAGGGGGATGAGATGTAAGTTCGATAAGTACGCTTATACGAACTTACCATCAACTAACCTATAAGTGCGCCACGGCGCTGACACCTAAGCAACTCAAAAAATCTAAAGAAGTCAATAGCCCGGAAGAGGCGTTAGATAATGACCAGAAAGAACGACTAGAACGAGCTAAGCAACATATATCCTTGTATCTTCTGGACGGCAACGACTACCAAGACATCAAAGCAAAGTTATTTGCTGATATTTAAGAAAGGAGAGCCGAAAGCATGAAAAAGGCACAAAAAAAGACATCCCGTTAAGTTTGGCGACTAGAGGGGATGACTTGAGTACAACGCCTTTTTTAATGACTATTTGGCTATATTTTAACATGGAAAAACAAGAAGTAACAACGTTATATAAATTAGATCTTGAAATTATATCAGATTTATCATCAGAGATTAACGCCATTGCCCAGTTGTTAGCAGTAGCAATTAAAAATAAACAAGTGGATGAATACGACAGTGACACAATATTAAAAACTATCTCGGGTTTGTCAATTGATATTACTAACAAGGTTGTCGAGTTGTGTTTTGAGATGGAAAACTAGGGGGAATTAATGGCAATTAAAACAACAGTCATGGCCGAAACGCTTCTGGACAACTTCGATATTCAATATGACGAGTTCATCGGTCAAATTGTTCTTAAAAAAGACGTGCAAGGACAGGAAGTGTTAGTTGAAGCTGGTCAAATGACGGACAACAAAGCACGGCTTATTCAAGCGTTCTTAGAACGGAAATACGATAGTGCTTACCCTATGAGTAAATTATTCGAGGCAATCGAGTCGGCAGCTAGTCAACGTGTTTTTTCATCAGTTTATGACTGGATTGAATCAAAAAGCTGGGATAAGAAAGCACGCTTGTGGACGATTGGCGAAGAGTTATTCGGGGTTGATAACCCAGACATTAACAAGGCAATTGGCATTTGGATTATCAATTTAGTAGGCGGGGCTTACGGGGTTGATACAGGTAAATTCCAATACACATTGGATATTATCGGCAATCAAGGAACTGGTAAGACGTCGTTTTTAAAACGATTAGGCGGTCAGTATTATACCGACCAATTCATGTCTTTTAGCAAAAAAGACGACTTTGAAATCATGATGAAAAATCTAATCGTGAACGATGACGAAATGCAAGTGACGGCGATCAATAGTGACAAGGTGTTTAAAAAGTTTGTCTCAACGAACGAGTTCACTTATCGACCTGCGTATGCACGTAACAGTGAGACGAAAAAACGTCACTTCGTTATCTCAAGAACAACAAACGATAGTTCCTATCTAACTGATTTGGGTGGTAATCGTCGAATTATCCCGGTCATTGTGAACGATTATAAAATCAAGCAAAACGCTTTCAAGTTGCCAGATAGCTGGTACGAAAATGTATTAGCAGAGGCTCGTGATTATTATTCTGATGTGATTGTACAGCCAGACAAGACGATTGACGACATCAACAAACAGATGGAGTTGATTAGTTTTGAAAACATGACGGAAAACTTGAACGTATTCGCTGAAATCGATGACGTTATCATGAATGTTTTGAAATCAGAACACGAGTTTGACGAGTCAATTCGAGTGAGTGAGTTGAACGCGGCAATTGAACAAGAATTGTATAGCCAGATGATTGATTATCAATCTAAGGAACTAAAAAATCAGATTCAAATGGTCATGCAACGTGAAGGCTATGAAAAAAAGCCAGTTTATCTAAATAGAAAAACAGTTCGTTGCTTTGTCAAAAAAAGGATTACTTAAACATAAAAAAGCCTTACTTATAAGCGTGAAAACATTACATTTTCAAAAGTCGATAGTTATTGACTTCACAATTTTTTGGAAAAAAAAACGTAATTTGTAATTTTAAATGTAATTGCCAAACTAGTTACTAGAGTAAGGCTAAACACTAATTCATTACCTATTACATCTATTTTACTAATATTTATATATATGTATATATAGGAGTTTGAGCAACCCTTTGTGACTACTTTTATGTAACCAGAAAGGGATAGGAAATCAAATCATGAACATTTTTATAGCAATTTTACTACTGGTAATGGCTGGCCTTATCTTTTGCCAAAAGTGGCAAATGAACAAGTTTTATCAGGGGATGGTTATCTATCGATACTATGCCAAGCTACATGAAAACAAAGAGATCCATGCTGAAGAAGAGGCGGAAACGTTTCAAGACTTGCTTAATCAGTTAGGTTATGACGTGGACCGATTAGAAAACGGCGACAAAACACAGAAGACGCTCACAGAAGAAGAGGCGTGGGCTATTTATGATCGCCAGAAAATACGGGAAGTGCGGTTAAAAGTTGCGGATGAAGAGCTAGAAGAGGCCGAAAGGGTTTATAGCCTGAACAGCTAGGCTTAAAAGAGAGTTAAAAGATAAATAAAACTGTTACATTGTACAAAGGGACAAGATGGTGGCAAAATAAGAGGCGTGACGTTCATGGACTGTCAGTGACGGTAAAAACGCACGCCTTGTTTCATGACATCCCCATATTTTGCCCTTTTGTACATAGCTGGGGTGCTATGGAGGCAGTGATATGCAATTAAAAGAGGTGCAAACCAAGAAAGGCAAAGCGTGGGAAGTAGTCGGCTATTTAGGACTACAGCCCAACGGAAAAAGAAAGAAGGTACAAAAGCGAGGCTTTACAAGCAGACGTGAGGCGTCAGCATGGTTTAACAATGAAGTAACGTTATTTAGCAACGGACAAAGTCAATACAACGAAAAAGCCCCCAAAACAGTTTTTACTGTCAGGGAGCTTTATGAAATGTGGCTAGAAACCTACCAAAACACTGTAGAGGAAAGTACACTAAACAAAACACTAAGAATCTTTAGGCTTTATATTCTGCCTGATTGGGGCAATGTGCTAGTAAATGACATAACACCCATATCACTACAGAAATATATTAACACACTACAAAAGAAAATAATCTACTACCGTAAGGCGGTCGGATATTTAAGACGTTTGTTAGATATGGCGGTTAAATTGGGGATGATTGACGCAAACCCTTTTAGCAAGGTAGATATGCCACGACAGCGGAAGCAACAAAGTAGCCTACCGAAGTTTTTAGATGTTGAGGAATTTAAAAAGTTTATAGAGGTACTGGATGGCCAGTATTGCCATGTAAATAGGCAGGCGTACACACTGTTAAGGTTGGTTGCTTTCACGGGGATGAGAACCGAGGAAGTACTAGCTTTACAGTGGAAGCATGTAGACTTTAAAAATAATTACATTAGCATAGAGCAGGCCTTAGGCCGTGGAATAGGTGGCGGAACATATATAAAAGTTCCTAAGTCTGAAACGAGTCGGCGAACTTTAAAAATAGATCATAACATGATGAGAGCCTTGGCTAGGTGGTACGAGCTTAGCAACTATATTAAAAAGGTTGATTTTGTTTTTAACAACCAAGGAAAGCCATTACAGATATTAAGACCGAATAAATGGCTACACGAGGTAAGCAAGCGCTATGGAGTGGCAGTTGGGTTGTCTATGCACAAGTTAAGGCATACGTGGGCGACATTAGCGCTAGATAGAGGCGCAACAGTAAAACAGGTACAGACCTATTTAGGCCATGCAGACGCCTCAATCACATTAAACATTTATAGCGATATAACCAAGCGAGCAAGCGACGACACACCCGAGATATTAGCGGGGTTAATTGAATAAAATAGCGGATAAAGTAGCGGATAAACTCTAAAACGTTGATATATGAGGGATAAATAGACTCCCTCTGGGGCTACTAAGAGAAGGCATCCCGGTTGGGATGCCTTTTTCTATTCTTATTGATCGTAGTGGTTCCAAAGAAGATAGTACTGGATATTTGGTAAGAAGAGCGCCACTGCACACCAAACTGTCGCCAAGAAAATTTTAAATTCTAAAGTAATGCCGTCTGAAAAGACATTGGTGAGGACTACGAAACCAAATCCGATAATCAGATAATAGGAAACAAAGATTTTACTGTGGATCCTGAAAGCAATTTCTTTTTCCCGTTCATCCTGAATAAAATAGAAAGGGTCATACTGATTAGTGACTTTTACACCATATTTTTTTGGCAAATATAGGCTGGGGTAGGCTGAAATAACAAGGGCAAGAATCAGCAGTAGATAGGCTTGTGACCACTGCAAGAAGACGCCGAGCAATCCAGCTACTAAGATGGTGTGCCAAATAAGGTTAATCCAAAAGGTAAAGCGAATAATTTTTTGTGTCTTACTCATGTTCTCTCTCCTGTGGTCGTTCGTGAATGAATAGTTCTTGTACTGTTGTATTTAGGACTGCGGCTAAGTTAAAGGCAAGTGCCAGTGTGGGATCATATTTGTTATTTTCAATGGCATTAATGGTTTGCCGGGTAACGTTGGTCAGTTTCGCTAACTCATCCTGTGATAGCTTTAGTGCCTTTCGTCGGTCATGAATGTGATTTTCCATGTTGTTCTCCATTTTTGTAAAAAGTACTTTACAAATTTAGTAAAACATATTTTACATTTTATGTCTAGATGATTTGACATGTGCTGATAATCGTATTTAAATCTCATAGCAGATGAAGTCTATTATTTGAATGTCTTATGGTAATATTATTATTACCAGTACGATTACGACTTATTTTACGGATTGTGAGATTAAGGCGACCGTGAATGAGCGTCAGCGATAAATTTTATCCCAGTTTAATCTATTTGCGCTAAAATCAAGCAACACTGGAAGTAATATATGAGGTATAACCGTGATATTTTTTGGATTAATTTTAGTTATTTGGGGCATTTATTTGATCTTTAGAGGAGCGCTCCGCATTGTCCCTTATATTTTGTTGGCACTTGGTTTTGTGATGATTGTGCTGTTCTTCCTGAGTCACTGGTTACTGACTTTGTTGATTCTGGCCATTATTATGTACTTTGTCCATACGGGACGGCAGCGCAATGAGGCATTTCGTAACCAATATCGTCAAGCAGGTTTTGGCGCTAATTCAGATTCCGACACGAACCGTCGGGACATTAGTGATGAAGCAGAACAAAGTGATTCTAAATAACTATTATGAAAACGACCGAAAGGTCTTTTTTTCATGTCCATCTGTTTAACATGAAAAGTTTTATCGATACCACATATTAGAAAAGTTTTAATGTAAAATGATAGCTATGAATGTGAAAAAATTATTTAATAAATAATTGGAGGAGAAGCAAATGGGCTATAGTGTGGGATTGGATATTGGAACCGGTTCAGTCGGTTGGGCTGTCCTGACCGAAGAGGGAAAATTAGCGAGAGCTAAGGGAAAAAACTTAATTGGTGTGCGTCTATTTGAAACAGCTCAAACAGCGGCTGAAAGACGAGGAAACCGAACAACTCGACGTCGTTTGTCTCGAAGAAAGTGGCGTTTGCGTTTACTTGAGGAGCTTTTTTCTAGTGAAATTAATAAAGTTGATCAGAATTTTTTTGCTCGATTGAAGTTCTCTTATGTTCATCCAAAGGATGAAGCTAATCAAGCAAATTATTATGGAGGCTATCTTTTTCCAACTCAGGAAGAGACAAAGGCCTTTCATGAGAAGTATCATACAATTTATCATTTACGATATGCATTGATGACTGAAGATCGGAAGTTTGACCTCCGGGAAATCTATTTGGCGATGCATCATATTGTGAAATATCGTGGGCATTTTCTTAATTTTCAAGCCAAAATGTCTATTGGAAATACATACCAACCAGAGGAATTACAAAGTGCTATTCAAAACTATGCGGAAGCGAAAGGGTTGACTTGGTCACTTGATACCCCAACGGCTTTGACCGACGTTTTAGTTTGTCTAAAAAAGCCAAGGCAGAAAAATTATTGTCCGAATTTTCTTTTGATACCAAGGAAGATAAAAATGCTGTTCAGGCTATTTTAGCTGGAATTGTTGGTAACACTATTGACTTTACTAAGGTTTTTAATCGGGACTTAGCAGTGGATGATTTAAAGGCTTGGAAGTTAAAGTTAGATAGTGAAACGTTTGATGAACAAAGCCAAGTGATTGTCTCTGATTTAGATGATGATGAGTTGGAACTTTTTAATGCAATTCGGCAGGCCTTTGACGGCTTTACCCTGATGAATCTGTTGGGTGATCAAACTTCGATTTCCGCAGCGATGGTGGAACGTTATCAACAGCATAATCAAGATTTAAAATTAGTTAAAAAGTTAGCTAAAGCGCAGGAAATTTTACACAAGGAATTTTCAAAAATTTATTCGGCTTATCTTAAGGACGATTCGGATAAAGGGATGAAAACCTTGTTGGAGAACTCAGACTTATCAAGTGGAGATTTAACTGCTATTCAGCAACGCATTGAGAGCCATGATTTTCTACCTAAGCAAAGGACTAAGTCGAATTCTGTTATTCCTTATCAGTTACATTTGGCTGAAATTGAAAAAATTATCAGCAATCAAGAAAAATTCTATCCCTTCTTGGCAGAAACATTCAGTACAAGTGAGGGGCAATCGGTCAATAAGATTGTTGAATTAGTGAAGTTTCGAGTGCCCTACTATGTAGGGCCGATGGTGACGGTAGCAAATGTTGAACAATCTGGTGGTGACGCAACTAATCACTGGGTGACAAGAAATGCCGGCTTTGAGAAAAGTCAGGTTACGCCATGGAACTTTGATCAAGTGTTTAATCGTGATCAAGCTGCGCAAGATTTTATTGATCGTCTGACGGGGACAGATACTTATCTAATTGGTGAGCCAACTTTGCCTAAAAACTCGTTGAAATATCAGTTATTTACTGTATTGAATGAATTGAATAATGTAAAGATTGATGGACACAAGATTGATGAAGTCACTAAGCATGATTTGATTCAAGATATTTTCAAGTCAAAGAAGACAGTATCTGTGAAAGCGATTAAAGATTTTTATCTTTCAGAGGGCAAGGGTGAGGTTGCCATTACGGGTCTTGCTGATTTGACTAAATTCAATAGTACTTTATCGAGTTATATTGACCTAAATAAAATTTTTGATACAGAGTTTATGGAGAATCCGGCTAATCAACAGTTGCTAGAAGATGTGATTAAGGTTCAAACAGTTTTTGAGGATGCTAAAATTGCTGAAAGGGAGCTTCGTAAGCTTAATCTGACTGAGGAACAAGTACAAAAATTGGCAAAGACGCATTACACCGGTTGGGGTAATTTATCTGATAAATTATTATCGACTAAAATGATTTCTGAAAATGGTCGTAAAGTGTCAATTTTAGACAAGCTTGAAAAAACGTCTAAAAACTTTATGTCTATTATCACGAATGACCAATATGGTGTTCAGGAATGGATTAAGCAGCAAAATACTGCCGAGAGTAGTGAGAATATTCAAGATAAAATTGATGAATTAACGACCTCTCCTGCCAATAAGCGAGGAATTAAACAGGCGTTCAATGTTTTGTTGGATATCAAAAAAGCACTAGGTGAAGAACCGGAACGAGTATATCTAGAATTTGCTAAGGAAACCCAAAATTCTGTACGTACTAACTCTCGCTACAACCGTTTGAAAGAAATCTATAAGTCCAAGAGTCTTTCTGATGATGCCAAGGCCCTTAAAAAGGAATTGGAAAGCCAAAAAAATGCCCTGCAGAATAGCCGGATTGGCGATCGATTATACTTATACTTTATACAGCAGGGTAAAGATATGTATACCGGTCAACCAATTAATATTGATAAGCTGTCAACTGATTATGATATTGATCATATTATTCCTCAAGCATATACAAAGGACGATTCGATCGATAATCGTGTTCTAGTTTCTCGTCCTGAAAATGCCCGTAAATCAGACTCAGCATCTTATACGACAGAAGTTCGAGCTGCTGCTGGCGGATTGTGGAAGGCGCTTAAAAAGTCTGGCTTCATTTCTCAAAAGAAGTATGATCGTCTGACAAAGGGCGGAGACTATTCTGAAGGTCAGAAGTCAGGTTTTATTGCTCGGCAGTTGGTTGAAACACGTCAAATTATTAAAAATGTGGCAGCACTAATTGAAACAGAATTTAATGAAACGAAGGCAGTGGCAATTCGTTCAGAAATTACCTCTGATATGCGTCGACTTGTAGCGATTAAGAAGCATCGTGAAATTAATTCTTTCCATCACGCTTTTGATGCGTTGTTAATTACTGCGGCTGGTCAGTACATGAAAGTACGCTATCCCGATCGTGATGGTGCTAACGTTTATAACGAATTTGATCAGTATACAAATAATTATTTGAAAGAATTACGGAAATCGAGTGCTAGTGATACAGTACGTCGTCTCAGTCCTTTTGGTTTTGTAGTCGGAACCATGGCCAAGGGGAATGAAAATTGGTCGGAAGATAATACTAAATATTTGCGTCATGTGATGAACTTTAAGAATATCCTTACCACTCGACGAAATGGTAAGGATGATGGTGCACTGAATAAAGAAACTATTTATGGCGTTGATCCTAAAGCAAAATTGATTGGAACTAATAAACAACGTTCCGACGTTTCTTTGTATGGTGGGTATACTTATCCGTATTCGGCTTATATGACATTGGTGCGTGCAAATGGCAAAAATTTGTTGGTGAAGGTGTCAATTGCAGCAGCCAAGAAAATTGAATCGGGCCAAATTGATTTGATTGAGTATGTGAAGCAACAACCTGAGGTAAAAAAGTTTGAAAAAGTATTGATCAAAATGATACCGATTGGGCAATTGGTATTAAATGACGAAAAATTGATGTATTTAGTTTCTTATGAGTTTTATCATAATGCGAAGCAATTATGGCTTCCTTCAAAAGAAGCGGATTTCATATCACAACTAACCAAGGATTCGGTCGACGATGAATTGATTAAAGGTTTTGATTTATTAACTAGTGAAAAAGTATTGAAGCGTTTTCCGTTTTATGCGCAAGATTTACAAAAACTAATTTTTCTAAGAGAAAGTTTTAAATTTATTGATAATAAGTATGAAGTTCTGGAAACAATATTAAAGGGATTGCAATTAGATGCAGCGCAACAAAAACCCGTTAAGATGATTGATAAAACTGCTGTAGATTGGAAAAATTACAGACAACCTGGTGGTATAAAGCTATCTGATAATGCTGAGATTATCTATCAATCCACAACTGGAATATTTGAAAAACGCGTTAAAATTGCAGATTTGCTGTAAGAAAAAGGCACCGCTTAATAGTGAATAAAGCGGTGCCTTTTTGTATATAAAGACAAATAAAAAAGGCCATAAGGCCATCTTTTCAGATCATGAAGCTTGGACATAAGTCCTTGCGTTACTTTAACCCTGTATGTCAGATTAATGGGTTCTTCCAAAATAAATTTGTTAGCTAAACAAATTTATTTTGTGGTAGCTAACCACAAGTAAATTATAGCATATTAATTTAGAAAAGGGGAAAGAGATTTGGCGTGGAGAACAGTTTTAATTAATGAAAGAGCTAAAATTAATTTTAGAATGAATGACATCAACGTGCAAACAATGAATGATGCTTTTCAAATTCCAATTGATGATATTCGGGTACTGATACTAGGGAATACAAGGTCTGTGATTACATCATATGCAATTAATGAATTGAACAAGAAACACGTTAAAATTATAACTTGTGACGAAAAGGGGATGCCGGTTGGTGAATATTGTGGTTATCATGAAAATGTTCATCAAAATGAAAATATTCTAAAACAAATAAATTGGCAACAAAGATTGAAAGAAGAGTTATGGCAAAAAATTACTTCTGCAAAAATTGCCAATCAGCAGCAAGCACTACCAGCTGATATTAAAGAGCAGTATCACAAGTTATTAGAACTTAGTAAGAAGGTGCGCCCAGGAGATCCGGATAATATTGAAGGACAAGCGGCGAGGCAATATTTCTCGAGGATGTATGGGAAATCTTTTACACGGTCTAATGATGAACTATTGACCAATGCACATTTGAATTATGGCTATTCAATCTTATTATCGGCTGTTAGCCGTGAGATAGTGGCGGCTGGGTATTTGACACAGCTCGGTGTCCATCATCAAAGTAGTAGTAATGCCTTTAATTTAGCATCGGACTTAATGGAGCCTTTTCGTCCATATATCGATCGTGTCGTCCTATCACAACAGAATTTATCGCTCTCATTGGATTTGAAATTGAACCTAGTTAATGTTCTCAATGAAATCATTCAGTTCAATGACAAAAGAATGGAATTAGCGCAAGCAATACAGTTACATGTTTTGTCATGCGTCAAATATTTGAGCCAAGATAAGGCTGAACTGCCTGAAATGGATTTCGTATTATGAGGTATCGAATTATGCGTTTAATTGTCATGTTTGACTTGCCAGTTGAGACAACTGCTGAACAGCGGGCATACCGCCAATTTCGCAAGGCTTTGTTGAGTGAAGGTTTCTTAATGATGCAAGAAAGCATCTACGTCAGGGTTGTTACAAATCAAAAAGCGGCGAATTTGTTAGAAAAAAGAATAGTTGTTCATGTACCTAACAACGGGCTAATTCAAACGCTGCAGGTTACTGAAAAACAATATGCAAGTATGCACTTTTTGGTTGGAGAGCCGAAAAAAGATATTAAAAATCGAGATGACAAGGTGATTGTTATATGAGTATTGGGCAAATTAATATAGAAAATGTTGGCATTATTCAAATTGAAGAGGGGTTAAATAGCATCTCAATTGAAGTGCCGGAACTTTATGGAAGAGTAGTCAACACGATACAATTAGGAATTGACGATTTGATAGTGTATAGCGAAGATCATAAAACGAAGCAATTAAATAAAGTTGGAATTTTCTTGGGTGATCCAGTGAGTGGCGATAACATTAGGGATGCGTATAGTAAATTTGTTTTCAGCATTTTATCGCACTCTATTTCAGAGGAGGGGATGGAGCAGCTGTATAACTTGAACATAGAAATGCAATCGGTTATTAATCAAGAGATTATTGAGAATAATTTACCCTTAACTGTTGAAAGCGGTTGGGAACTTGAAAGATTGTTAAAATCGCAAAAGATAGAACTTGATAACCCGCATGAAAATAGGATTTCTGGTAAAATAGAGAATGTAATACACACTATGGGAATGCTTAATGAGAAACGTTATTTGATACTTACTAACCTTCCTTTGTATTGCGATATGTCAGAATTAAATTTACTCCATCAATGCCTTTTAGCTGAAGGTATTAATCTAATATCTCTAAACTTGTTGCGAGGAAACACCATTACTGATGAAAAATTTAAAGTCAGCCATATTGATCAAGATTTTGTACTATTTACGCAGTAGAAGTCTTGTAAGTATCGAGTGGTAGGCTTTAGATGTATGTCAGATTAATGGGGTTTCTTCC
>NZ_FNWS01000001.1:0-428050 GCF_900108455.1 Fructobacillus pseudoficulneus | reverse complement strand
ATGTATGTCAGATTAATGGGGTTTCTTCCAAATTAACGTCGAAATATGGAAGACAGACTGCTTTAGATGTATGTCAGATTAATGGGGTTTCTTCCCAATGCTACCGATTATGATTACAGCAAATGGCTTTAGATGTATGTCAGATTAATGAGGTTTCTTCCAAAACTTGATTCAATGAATGATAAGGTCAAGGCTTTAGATGCATGTCAGATTAATGGGGTTTCTTCCATGAATATTTTTAATACGGTCCATATCTAGGCTTTACATGTATGTCAGATTAATGGTTTTTTCTGTTAACGATCACTATAAAAGGGCCATATTACGGATAATTTAGAATGAAAATTAAATAAAATTCAGTAAGAAAAACAACGCTACAAGAATCATTCGGGCGTTGATTTTTTTGATGGAAAATAATATTTTAATTCTGTTAATGTGATTGTTCAGGAGATACATCGTGGTTATTTGGGCGAACATTAAGCTGAAAATTAGTCAACCAAACCGAATTATTCTAATTTAAATCCGATGATTACGCGTGCAACTTTTTTATTTATTTTATATTAAATCTAATACAAAGTTTAGAAAAATTCTTAATTAAAAAAATAAAAGTACTCATATAGGCTTTTTTTATACAAAAAAGAAAGTTTTGTAATACGAGAGTGTAACAAAAATATACAGAAAGAAAACATTTTTGCATCTTACTTACCGTTCAACGACATCGGCCTTCTAGACTAGATTTTAATGCTAGAATAATCTTGTAACTGCCTGAAATTTATCCAAAAAAATTTGGGTATGTTTTACCTAGAAAGGAACCCCTCCCGATGCGAAATTTTTCTAAATCCCGTACGGTTCGAATGTCATTCGAAGTCTTAGCAACTGCAATGGTGTTAACTGGCTTCAATACATACGCCCTAGCCGACCAACATTTAAATACTAAGTCAAGTGATCGACTGGCTCGTAAGGCTGCTGAAGTCGTAGCCGACAAAAAGAAGCAAGCAAAGGCTAGTCAAGATACAGCTGCAGCAACGGCTAATCAAGACCAACAAGCGTCAGCCGCACAATCATCAGCGACGCCAGTAGCAACTGCTTCAACGCAACAAACCGCTACCGTAACACCGGTAGCCACTGCAACACCAGCTGTTTAGACCCGGACTGACGGGATGAATTTCAACGGGCAGCACTTTGATATCAGAACTTTCTCTGGTGTTGATGGTCAAAAGACGCCTTCTTGGACGCCTTATATCTTCCAATGGAGTCAAATTTCAAACTACTACCTTGCCGAAGCACAAAGCCAGGCTGGGGATGCTGTCAAGTCATTGCACATTGGTTCTGAAGTTGTTGTGAACGGTCGGACTTTGCACGTGACGCAAATTTTACCAAATATGGATCGAGTAAATTCATACGATACTGTGGTGTCAATGGCCTCACAACATGCTATTGGAATTCAAACTTGCGTGAACGCATCCGGTTCAATTGTCGCTACTTATTGGGCCGATTAAAATAAAATTTTGACAAAGCTTAGCAATTTGTTAGGCTTTTTTATTTTCCTTTTTGATTGAAGTGGTCTATAATCAAATTACTTATTCTACAAGGGAAAAGGAGACAATGATGAGAATTGGTATTACTGCTGATGCAAACATGCAGCCAACAACTGCACCGCGGTTACGGTTGGCCCCCTATGTCCGTAAAAGTCTAGTTGATGTTTTGGTGAAAAATGATATCACGCCAGTGATTTTGCCCATTGCCAAGCCGGAAATGGCGGCGGAGTTAGTGGGAATGGTGGATGCCATCATTATTCCCGGCGGCCCTGACGTCTCACCAGCCCTCTACGGCGAAGACCTTCATCAACGGATTGGAATGACTTATTTGCCCCGAGATGAATTTGAATTGGCGTTGCTCCGTGAGAGTGTCCAACAAAAAAAGCCCGTATTGGGCATTTGCCGTGGCGTGCAAATTATTAACGTCGCCTTTGGTGGGACGCTTTACCAGGACTTGAATAGTCAACTGGATGGAGCAGCTATCCGTCATGAACAGGTGCCGGATGCCGCCTTCCCGACCCACTATATTAACGTTGAAGAAAACAGCTTTATGGCTCAATCGCAGGGAACTCATCCCTTCGTGAATTCCAAGCATCACCAAGCGGTCAAAGTAGTCGCACCCGGTTTCCATGTGACGGCTCGTGCCAATGATGATGTCATCGAAGGAATCGAAAATGAAGACCAGTCGATTATTGGGGTTCAGTGGCATCCGGAAGCTTTCTGGCAGGACCATGCTGAACAAGAGCAACTGTTCTTGGATTTCTTCCAGCTAGTTCGTGACCGCCAGGGTCAATAAACCTTTATTTTACAACATTTACCGTAGTCAAATTATGATGAATCATCATAATTTGGCCGCGGTATTTTTCTTATAATAATGCTGAACAAACACTCAAAAGAAAATTGCGAGGTATCAGTATGAATCAATTTTTACGTTATTTATTGTCCGGTAGTTTAGCCTTTTTGGGGCTGTTGGCCGTCGACTTTTTTGTGGCAATCTTTAATGTCAGTAAAAGCGGCACGACTTTGACTGCCCTAGGTATCCGGATTGAAACAGAAATGGATTCTCAATCGATTTCAAACGTGGTGACAGGGACTTGGACAATGCTCTTTCTCTTTATCATTTTCTTATTTGGCTGGGAAATTTATTCCTTTTACCGCCACCGCAAACACTAAAAAAGGCCAACCTGTGGGTTGGTCTTTTTATTTGATTTGATAGAGGCACCAAACCATCTCGGGGTGGTATTCACGGATGATTTTGAGCGTATCCGTTGGTTGAAAGTCTTGTTTGCTGAAAATGGCGTACTGATATTGCCCACTTTCAAAGGCGGCTTGAACCAAGGGCTTGGAAGGGGCATAGTCAATCGTTAGTTCCTGATTGCTGTGATTCATAAACTGGTGGAGCAATTCAATGGTGGCAGCGTGCGTGATGGCAGTGTGATCAGCCAAGCTCGTATTTTCGGTCAAAAGCATTGGCAGGGTCTTAGCGTGAAAGACCTTGGCGATGGTTAACTGATCGAGGTAGCGGTAATTGTTTCGCGTCCAGGATGCGCCATCCCCCGTTTGGTAGGCGGTTGGGACTAGAAAGAAGTCACCGCGGAAGTCGGCCAAATGTTGGTAAACTTCCTCGAAGTTATCATGAAGGATAATTGCTTGGCCCTGATACGCAGGGTCCTCATCTTGCATTTGCTTGGCGGCCCGATAACTATCGGTTGCTTTGGGGCCGAGGGTATGAATCACTGCCATTTGCTGTTCTCCTATACAGTTGCGTTAATTTTGTTGATAATCTCTTGAGCAATTTCCTGGGGTGTTTTGCCATCGACGGTAATCACGTCGCTTGCCAGGCTTTCATAGCAGGCCTGGCGGTTATGCTTTAGGTTAATAATTCCTTCCAGGCCGAGCTTTTCAAAGAGGGGCCGACCAGCCAAACCGTCAGCGGTCAGACGGTCTTGGATAGTGGCATTACTTGCATCTAAAAAGATAATCGGTTGGGTATGGCTTTGAAAAATGGCCTGGTTGGCGGCTTGAACTGGGGTCCCGCCACCGGTTGACAGAATGCCATCCCCAGTCAAAGCTTCCACCAACAATTCTTGTTCGAGTAGGCGGAAACGCTCTTCGCCAAATTGTTGAAAGTAGGCCGGAATCGATAAGCCGGCTCGGTCCTCAATTAACTGATCGAGGTCGACTTGAGGCAGGCTCAGGGCCTGACTAAGCTCCTTGGCGACCGTGGTTTTGCCGGAACCCATGAAGCCGATTAAGGTGATTTTCATTTGAATTCCTCCAATTTGAGACGGGCTTGGTTAGCGGCCTTTAGTTCGGTCTGCAAAGTTTGCCCGTCCTGTTTTTGAATCGCCTCTTTGAGAATATTTAATTGCTTTTCAAAGTGGTCGAGTTGTTCTAATAATTCTTCACTCTCGCTGGTGAAGATGGCCGTCCACATCGTTGGGTCGGCCTTGGCCACCCGGGTGGTGTCTAAGAGTCCACCAGACGGGATACCGGGGTTAATCGGCATCGCGTCAACCTCGGGGATGATGGTGTTGGCTAAGGCAAAGGCTGCCAGGTGTGGTAGGTGACTGGTGGCGCTGACTAGCTGATCGTGCTGGGCCGCAGTCAAAGCGGAAAATGAAAGTTGTCCTGTTTTTAACAAGTCTTTGTAAGCAGTGATTTCCGAGTCGCTGGCGTTACCGTTTACCAAGAAAAAGCTGTGGTTGATAAATCGGCTAACGTCGCTGTGCTGGCTCCCTGTCAAATGAGAGCCGGCCATCGGATGGCCACCCAGGAAGTGAACGCCCTGGTCCATGAGGTGGTGGGCTGCTGCCATGATGGGTTGCTTGCTACTGCCGACATCGGTAACCAAAACACCGTCTTTGAGCTTTAGTTCGGTCAGATCGGCCAGACTTTGGCAAATGATGGAGACCGGCGTCGCCAACAAGATTAAATCAGCCTGTTTGGCCCCGGTGGCAAAATCGACCCCGTGGTCGACAATTCCTTCCTGAACCATATAGTCGATGTTGTTTGGATTGGTATCGTGGGCAGTAATAATTGTATCCGGATTAGACGCTTTGATGATTTTGGCCATGGTGGCACCAATCAGGCCTAACCCGTTGATAAAGACAGATTTCAAAATATCAGCTCCTTAGTTGTGCTAAATCAGTGAGGAAAGTTGGGTAAGAAATGCGGACACTGTCGAAGTCTTTGATGGTGACGGGTTCATCAACCAGTAAAGAGGCAATTTTGAGTGTCATGGCAATCCGGTGGTCCTGGTAGCTGTCTAAGTTTGGATTGGCAACATGCCAGCTAGGCCGACCATCGATCACTAAGCCATCGGGTAGCTCCTCAATGGTGATGCCCAATTTGGTAAACTCTTGGCTGATGGCCTGAAGTCGGTCGGACTCTTTAAAGCGGAGTTCTTCGGCCCCGGTAATCTTACTTATCCCATTGGCCCGGGCGGCTAAGAGGGCTAAGAGGGGCACCTCGTCGACCAGCGCGGGGATGGCTTCTGCGCCGATTTCAAAGGGGCGCAGGTCCGAACTGGTGACGGTGATATCAGCACTTGGTTCGGCTTGGTCCTGGCGGTTGGTGATGGTCAAATTAGCGCCCATTTGCTCGAGAACCGTTAAAATTCCAGTGCGCGTGGGGTTAATGCCGACGTTTTTCACCGTGATGGAGGAGTTGGGGACGATGGCCCCGGCCACCAACCAGAAGGCTGCTGAGGAGATGTCGCCAGGCACGGTGATGGCCTGGCCCTGCAAATCATAACCGGGATGAATGACGATTTGCTGCCCCTGCTTTTCAATACTCTTAGGGCTAAAGGCGGTTAACATCCGTTCAGTGTGGTCCCGCGATGGGCTCGGTTCAATAATCGTGCTTGGACCGCTCGCTTGCAGCGCCGCTAAAATGATGGCGCTCTTGACTTGGGCGCTGGCCACCGGTAGTTCGTAGCGGATACCGGCTAGCGAGCCACCATTAATCGTCATTGGTAAGTGACCGTTGACGCTATCAATTTTGGCCCCCATTTGGCTGAGTGGGTCGCTGACCCGCCTCATTGGCCGCTTGGAAAGGGAGGCGTCGCCAACTAATCGACTTTCGAATGGCTGACCGGCGAGCAGGCCGCTGATTAGCCGAGTAGAGGTCCCAGAGTTACCCATATCCAGGGCGGCACTAGCTTGCTTGAGGCCGGTTAGTCCAACGCCTTGCAAGGTCACTTGGTCGCCTTGGTCATCGATGTTCACGCCCAAGTCGCGAAAGGCCTGCATCGTTGAGAGGCAGTCGGCTGACCGCAAAAAGTTTTTAACGGTAGTTGTACCGGTGCTGATGGCCCCAAAGATAATGCTGCGGTGGGAAATGCTTTTGTCACCGGGAATGGTGATGGTACCGGTCAAACCGGCGGTGCTCGTTTCTGCCATAATCTTGTCCTTAAAAGTTCTTGAGTTCTTCGCGGTAGTCCTCGACCTGGCGCTTTAACCGGTCGATGTTACTGCCGTCAAATGTGTCGGTGATGGCCTTGGCCAATTCGATGGCGACGACGCTTTCAATCACGATGGAAGCCGGCACGATAGCGGTGGTGTCGGAACGCTCCACCGTGGCCTTTTTGACTTCCTTGCTGTTGATGTCGGCACTTTGCAGTGGCTTGTACAAAGTAGGAATGGGCTTCATAGCGGCCTTAACGATGACGGGCATGCCGTTGGTCATCCCGCCTTCAAAGCCACCGAGGTGGTCGGAGTTACGGGAGAAGCCTTGGCCGTCCGCCCAATCAATTTCGTCCATTACCTGGCTACCGGGGTGCTCGGCGTTTTCAAAGCCGTCGCCGATTTCAACGCCCTTCATGGCATTAACGCCCATGACTGCTGCGGCTAATTTGGCATCTAATTTGGTATCCCAGCTGACGTAAGAACCAAGGCCGGCCGGTACTTTTTCGGCTACGACGCGGATGACACCACCCAAGGTATCACCGTTGCGCTTGGCTTCATCAATCAAATCATGAATGGCGACAACCTGATTATCTTCGGTAAGGCGGAGGTCGTTTTTGGCGATGGCTGCTTCAATCAAAGCAACGTCGGTTGGCTGACTCCCTTCGGCGTGAATCCCACCAATGGACTCGACGTAACCGACAATTTTAATGCCAAGGGCTGCCAAAACCTGTTTGCAGATGTTCCCAACTGCAACCCGCATGGCGGTTTCTCGGGCCGATGACCGTTCCAAGACATTCCGCATGTCGCGGTGGCCGTACTTCATTCCCCCAACCAAGTCTGCGTGGCCAGGACGTGGGCGGCTGACCTTCCGCAGAGTATTTTCCGGGGTTTCTGGTGAGGTGGGATTCATGATTTCAGACCATTGCTTGTGGTCTCGGTTTTTAATCGTCAGGGCAATTGGAGACCCAAGGGTCTTGCCGTGGCGGACACCACCGGTGATGATGACTTGGTCATGTTCAATTTTTTGCCGATTACCGCGGCCATAACCACCCTGACGGGCCGCTAAAGCAGCGTTGATTTCATCGATGTCCAGGGTTAAACCAGCGGGGATGCCCGTTAAAATTCCTGAAAGTTCTGGCCCATGTGATTCACCAGCAGTTAAGTATGTCAGCATAATTTGTTATCCTTATTTCTTTTTTTAGTTCGAGATGGGTTATTTCAATGAGGCTTGGTATTGGCGGGAGTTATCCATAATTGTTTGGATAATCTTTTGGTTGTAAACCACCAAGTCCTTGTTTTGGGTTTCTTTGGCAACGTTTTGCAAGACTTGTTGTTCGCGGTCAAGGTCCTGGATGGCAATTTGGCCAACCTGCTTGAAGCGGTGAACGTCGTCAACGGCCGCAAAGCGTTCTTCTAAGAGGTGGATGAGTTGTCGGTCAATTTGGTTGATTGACTGGCGGGCGTCTTCTAACGAGTTGATTTCCTTTGGTAGAGTGACAAACATCACGATGGCCACCAAGAGGCCAACCAAGGCAACTAAGATATCGCCGGCCATGATGTTGACGCCACTAGTCTTAATCAAGATTCCGGTAATAATCGGTACAGAGAAGGAAGCCAAGGAACCAAAGATGAAGAAGGTTCCAGTCAACATGCCCTTGTGCTTAGGGAAGATAGCCAAAAGGGTATTCAAGGCGATTTGCATCAGGCCACCGGCAGCGCTTAAGCCAAAGACAAAGGCGGCAATGCTTGAGAGGAGTTGGTTTTGGCTCAAAGTAATCGTGGTAATGGCAATCAATGAGATCGCGTTCAAAGCTAAGAAAAGTTCTTTCTTAACATTGAAGCGGCTGAGCAAAATAACCACGGCAATCACGCCGGTGATGGAACCGATACTGTAAAGGGAAAGCAAGAGATGGGCAACGGTTTTTGTAAAGCCAATCTTGCCGGCGAAAATGGTCACCCACTGGGTAAACCAGATCATCACGGCCATTGAAGTGTAGCCGTAAATAAAGAGGCCAGAGGAGAGTGCTAACTTCTTTCCCTTACTAATCGTTAATCCTTGGATTTGCTCTTCTTCAGCTTCCTGCTTAGCGATGTCCTTGATTGGTAAGGTTGCCACATTTGCTAGGTTCAGTAACAAGATGATGGCTGGCACCATGAAGGAAAGGCCAAACCAAAGGTTGTGATCTGACAAGAAGAGGACGATCATTGGCAAGATGAATTCACCAACCGAGATGAAGGCCTTCAGCAGAACGCTGTTGGCTGTTCCTTTTTTGCTGATTTCAGCTAGGAGTGGGTAAGTGGCGGAATCCAGTGATGAGTTCGCAATTCCGGCGACGATTGAGAGGGCGTAGGCCAGTGGAACGGAGGTGTTGAGCGGCGTCAGAACGAAGAAAATCAAGTAAGTGCTGATTCCGATTAACAAAGTGGTCTTCCGGCCAAATTGGTCCGAGATGAAGCCCATGATTAGGTAGGCCACCAAGCGGCCAATCCCAATTCCGGAAAGGATGAAGGAGGCAACGGTAAGGGTGCTGCCCCAGTTGTGAGCTAATTGAATTAAGTTTTGGGTTAAAATAATCATCCCAAAACCATGGACAAGGTAATTTAAGAACAGGCCAGTTTTTAACCGGGCACTAGTGAGATTCATGGTGATTTCCTCCGATAATTTGAAAGATATTGGTTAATTCTTGCACGGTAAATTGGCCGGGGGCCGATGCCGATTGGGCATCGAGACTAGCAAAGCTAATCGCTGAGCCAGTGAGTTGGCCGCTAATTCGGCTAAGCTGACCAAGGCCGCCCATCGCCATGGTGACGACGGGTTGGTCGAGCTCTGTGTTGGCTTTTTGGCTCGCTGCCATCAGGCGCAAGACGTCGGCTGCCGTTTTTGGCATCACGGCAATTTTAGCTAGGTCGACGTTCAGGTCGGCCATCTTGGCAAATTGTTCGTGCAAAGCTTGGTCGCTTGGTGTTTCAGCAAAATTGTGATAACTGCCAATAACGGCCTTGCCTTTGGCCTGGCAAGTATTGATGGCTGCTTTAACGACCGCCGCCTCACGGTTGACTTCGATATCAATTAGGTCGACTTGGCTATCGGCCAGTAATTTGAGTAGCTGACCGTAGTCACGATCGCTGATGGCCCGTTGACCACCCTCGGCCTTGGTTCGAAAAGTGGCGATGATTGGGATGCCGGCTAATTCTTGGCTGAGATTCTGGCTGATGGCCTGAATGGTTGCTGCTGAAAGTTCTTCTTCCAAGAAATCAAGCCGCCATTCCACTAGGTCCGGCTGGTTAGCCCTGGCAACCTGTCCCTGACGGGCAACCTCGTTGGCAGTTGTTCCGGTGATTGGGACGGCAATTTTACTTGGGCCTTGACCGAGGGTCAGACCTTTGATGGTGAGAGGGGTCATGCTTGGCCATCCTTTTCGTTAATGGCGGCCTCAACGGCAGCGATTGGCATGTCTTGGCCAGTCCAGAGCTTGAAGGCGGCTGCTCCTTGTTCAATCATCATGCCCAGGCCGTTGTAGACATTTTTGACGCCGGCGTCCTTGGCAATTGTCATTAACTTGGTTTGCCGGGGGGCGTAGACGGTATCGTAGACGACCAAATCCGGTTTCAACCAGCTGGGGTCGTTGACCAAGCTTTGATCTTCAAGGGGCTTCATCCCAACGCCGGTAGCGTCGCAGTAAATGTCGGCCCAGGCCAAGGCGTCTTTGAAGGCGGCATCATCGGCTAAGTCGTGGAGACTGGCTTGGCAATCCGTTTCCTGGTTAATCAAATCAACAATTTTTTGAGCGTTGGCAAAGCGGTCGTCGCGTCGGTTGAAAATTTTGATTTCGCTCAGACCATCCAATGCCGACTGAGTGGCGATGGGTGTACCGGCGCCACCGGCACCAACCACCACCATCTTTTGACCACTGACATCGTGGCCCTTGCGCTTCAAGTCGTTGACGAAGCCAACACCATCGGTGGTGTAACCAGTGAGGACGCCGTTGTCGTTGACAACGGTGTTGACCGCTTGGTTCATTTTGGCTGAGATGTCTAGCTTGTCGAGGTGGGGGATGATGTTTTGCTTATTTGGCATCGAGATGTTAGCCCCACGCATTTCTAAGGTGCGGATGGCTTGAACGCCGTCTTTTAAGTGGTCCCCGTCGATATCAAAGGCGAGGTAGGCGTAATTTAAACCAAGTTCTTCAAAGGCGGTGTTGTGCATGGTTGGTGACATGGAGTGGCGGATGGGGTAAGCCATCAAGCCGATTAAGTAGGTGTGTCCATCAATTCTGGTCATGAGTTTAATCCTTTCTGACAAATAAAAAAGCCGACTAGGGAAAACCTAGTCGGCTGTTGTCTCAGTGAGAAAGAAAAGATTCCATCATGATCAACATGGTTTACCTGACTAGGTGTTTTCACATCTAGTCGGCCAACACAAAGATGACTTTATTACCTAGACGCGAACGCTTTTGCACGTCCGCATCCAAATCCGGACGTGCTATCTAAAGTAATAAAAGCCATAATAACGATTCATCGTAAGTGTTGAGTGCTGTTTCATCGTTGGAATCCCTTTCCGTTAAGTTGTTTTTATTAAAACACAATTATTGGATTTGCGCAAGAACTTTATGAGTTAAATTTAATAAAAATCATTTTTTGTTTAAAATAAATTTTGGATTAAATGGCGCATTATATGTAAGTTATTGGTATTTATTAAAGATATTTGTCTTGAAATTGATTGCGATTGAATCCTAAAAATGAAAAACTTTATCATTTTTCTTGACAGAATTTCATTTGATGATTATGCTTAGGTCAATTAAATATTCGTCCATAAAAACCAATGATGTGGAGATCAAGATTGTTGTGCACGCTAAGAGAGTCGCCGATGCTGAGAAGGCGGTGGAACGCAGGCAGTTAAATGGACCACGGAGGGTTCGTCTGAAAGAGCTTTTGCTTGAGTACGGGAAACGTGAGGCATACGTCAGTTGCCGGGGATATGTTAGTATCTCGCTAAGGAGGGATTAGAAAAGAACTTTGTCGACTTTTTTAGTGGACAAGTCTCTTTTGCTAATCAAATTAAGGTGGCACCGCGGAGAAATTCGTCCTTAACAAAGCAGAAATTGCGTTGTTATGGGCGAATTTTTTAATTGCACAAAAAATGCAAGGAAACGTGAGGTGACCAAAAATTGAATCAAGAACAGCTAAAGCAATCAAGCCAGACCCATCCCTTTCTGCCAGTGATTGTGACCATCCCATTAGACCACTTTGATGCTGACCGGCTGCTTAATGACAGCGCCAACCAGCAAATGGTTTTTACCCGATCGCAGGTGACAACCGTCATTCTGTCGCCAAAGCAAAATATCTGGGGTCGTGATGGTCAAATCACCATCACCGGGGCTGATGGGAACCAAACCATCATCGAGGAAAACCCTTTAGATTACCTAAGGCGCTTAGTCGACCGGTATCAGATTTCAAAGCAAGAAAACTTAGCCTTTGTTGCTGGATTAATCGGTTATTTTAGTTACGAATTTGTGGGGTATGCCAAGGATGTTGACCTGCCAGCCGTCAAAGATGAACTGGATTTACCAGATTTCGACCTTTTCTTAACGGACGTGGTGATTAATTATGCGGCCGACCGGCAGGAGTTATCACTGAGCCAGTTAGTGGCCGATGAAGGTGAAATTGCAGCGGCCAGGGCGGCTTTGGCTACTCAGGCCGCCGAGATTGTGGCCAAGATGACAGCGCCGCTGGCCGAAAAAGCTGTGAGTCAGTTGCCCCAGCCAACGTTTACCAAGCAATTCTCTCTGGCAGAATTTACCGACCGAGTTCAAGTAGCGCAAAATCACATCTATGCCGGTGACATCTTCCAATTAATATTGTCGAATCCGTATTTGGCAAAGGGGCAATCACAACAAGTGCTTCCCGCCATTGCCTCGCGGTTGAAAGAAGAGGCACCCAGTCCCTATCACTTTTACTTTCAAAATGGTTCTTACCAGGCGGTCGGGGCCTCACCCGAAACCCTAATCAAAAAAACGGGACAAAAATTATTTTCCTATTCACTAGCCGGGACCCGGCGGCGGGGAAAAACGCAGGCTGAAGATGATTTTTTTGCCCAGGAATTAGTCACCAGCCCCAAGGAACAGGCGGAACACAACATGTTGGTGGACCTTGGTCGCAACGACTTAGGTCGGGTTAGTGCCTTTGGCACAGTCCGGGTAACTGCCCTCCGCCAGCTCTTACGCTTTCCAAATGTGATGCATTTGGGCTCGACTATTGAAAGCCAGGCCGAGGAGGGGATTTCGCCAATTGACGTTCTGGCTGCCACTCTGCCGGCCGGCACTTTATCTGGGGCGCCAAAGCTTTCGGCTATGCAAATCATTGCCAAGTTAGAGGACCGCAAGCGCGGCATCTACGGCGGTGGGATTGGCACGATTGGCTTTGATGGTGATATGGACCTATGTATTGGGATTCGTTTGGCCTACCAGCAAAACGATCAACTGGTGGTGCACTCGGGCGCCGGAATTGTGGCGGATAGCCAAGCCAAGCAGGAATATCAGGAATTTGAAAACAAAAGTCGGTTGATGATGAATTTGTTGAAGGGAGAGAAGGCAGATGCTCTTGTTGATTGATAATTACGACAGTTTTACCTACAACCTTTACCAAGAAATCGGCAACCGGACCAAGCAGGCGATTCGAGTGGTCAAAAATGACCAGGTGACCGTTGCCGACCTAAACAATCCGAATTTGACCGGCTTGATTTTGTCACCGGGACCGGGGCGGCCAGAAGATGCTGGCAACATGAATACCGTCTTAGCAGCAGCGATTGGCAAAGTGCCAATTTTGGGTGTTTGCCTGGGCCATCAGGCGATTGGCCAGGTTTACGGGGCAAAGGTGATTAATGCCCCTTTGATGCACGGCAAGACGTCACCGGTGCGCCAGGGGGCGGGTGAGCAGACGGGGATATTTGCCGGCTGTTCGGCCACCTTTACGGTTGGACGCTACCACTCGTTGATGCTTGACCCACAGACCATCCCGGCCAATTTGTTGGTGACGGCTCGGGCAATTGATGATGGTTCGGTTCAAGCGGTTGCCGACGAGGCCAACCATGTTTACGGAGTAGAGTTTCACCCAGAATCGATTATGACGGAAGGCCAAGCGGCCAACCAAATTTTTCTAAATTTCTTAGCTTACACGGAGGAAAAACACCATGATTGAAACAGCTATTAAGAACGTTACCGAAGGTCAGGACCTATCTGCTGCGGAAGCCAGCACGATCGTTGAAGAAATTATGACGGGGAAGGCCCAGGATATTCAGATTGCAGCCCTTTTGACTGCTCTTTCCAGCAAGGGGGAAACGGCCGCTGAAATCGCTGGGGCGGCCCGAGCAATGCGTGCGGCAGCCGTGGCCTTTCCCAGCCAGCCCCAGGCATTAGACATTGTTGGGACCGGTGGCGACCATTCGAATTCCTTTAATATTTCGTCAACGGCGGCGCTGGTGATTGCTAGTCTTGGCTATGACGTGGTGAAGCACGGCAATCGGGCCGCTTCTTCGAAGAGTGGGGCGGCAGATGTCTTGGAAGCTTTGGGCTTTCCGATTAACCAGTCGGTAGCCGAAAGCGAGGCAATGTTGGCCAAGTACCACTTTACCTTCCTCTTTGCCCAGCAATATCACCAAGCGATGAAATATGTTGCCCCAGTGCGTAAGGCGCTCGGCATCCGGACCATCTTTAATTTGCTTGGGCCAATTGCAAATCCGGCCGGGCCAAAGAAGGTTGTGCTCGGCGTTTACGATGCCAGTCTGTTGGAACCAATGGCGCAAGTTTTGCACCAATTGGGGGTTGAATCGGCCAACGTGATTTACGGGACCGATGGTATGGATGAGGCCTCGATTGCCGCACCAACCAAGGTTGTTCAACTTCGTGGTGATCAAATCACCTATCAGACGATTCGGCCGGCCGACTTTGGCCTCCAAGAAGCGGACAAAGCGGAAATTATTGGTGGCACTGCGGCGGAAAATGCCGCCATTACCCAGGCAGTTTTGGCGGGCGAAGCCGGAGCACCGCGAGATATTGTTGTTTTGAACGCCGCTCTGGGCCTCAACGTCCTTGATGAGCAGATTTCGCTACAGGAGGGAGTTCGACTGGCTCAAGAGGCAATTGATAGTGGCAAAGCTGAAGCGCTCTTGGATAACTTGGTTGCTGGAGTGGAGTTGGCCTTATGATTTTAGATGACTTAGTGGCGGCTACGCAAAAACGGCTGGCCAAAGAAAAACAACAAGTTTCCCAAACGGCTTTAGTTGATCGCATCAAGGACTTGCCGGTCGGTCAGGCAGAGGCAATTTATCAAGAATTTTTGGCGCCCGGTCTGCATTTGATTGGCGAATTAAAGCAGGCCTCACCCTCGAAGGGGCAAATTGTGACCGACTTTCCCTACCAGGCGATTGCGGCCGAATACGAACAAATTGGGCTGACGGCAATTTCGGTTTTGACGGAATCGGACTACTTCTTGGGCGACATTGCCTACCTGGAGGATGTCGCTAAGCAGCAGGACTTACCGGTTTTGCGCAAGGACTTTATTATCGATGAGTACATGATTTACCAGGCCAAAGTTGCCGGGGCCAAAATCATTTTGTTGATTGTTGCCATTTTGACGCCAGTTCAGCTACAAGAGTACTTACAGCTGGCCCACCAACTGGGACTGGCAGTCTTAGTTGAGGCCTATGATGAGAGTGAGATTCAGCAGGCATTACGGGTTGGGGCGCAAATGATTGGGGTGAACAACCGCAATTTGAAGGACTTTTCGGTTTCTTTTGAGAATAGCTTAAATTTGCGTCAATTGGTGCCCGAGACGGTGGCCTTCATTGCCGAAAGTGGGGTGCAAAGCCCGACTGATGTTCGAAAACTGAGGAAAATTGGCGTGAATGGCGTCTTAATTGGTGAGGCCTTGATGACGGCGACGAACCGCCGGGCCTTTGTGCAAGAAGCTCTGGCAGAGTCAACTGTTGTGGGGACGGGCCATGACCAAGATTAAGATTTTCGGATTGATGACGGCAGCGGATGCAGCCATTATCATTCAAGCGAAGCCCGATTATGCCGGAGTTGTCTTTGCCCCGGGTCGTCATCAGGTTAACCAGGACCAGGCCAGGATGATTCGGGCGGCCCTCAATCCGTCGATTCCCTTGGTTGGGGTCTTTGTGGCCACACCAATCGAAGAAATTTTAGCGATTGCTCAGGCTGGAATTATTCAGCTAGTTCAGCTGCACGGTTAAAGCAGTTCAGCGACTGTTGCGCAAATTGAAGCGGCGGCTTTTCCAGTGATTGAGGTTGGTTTGCAAGGCGAGTTTTCGTCAGCGAAAAGTACAGCGACCTACCGGTTGATCGATAGTGGCCAAGGGTCAGGCCGACCCTTAGCCTGGGACCAGTTTGCGGCTTTGAAAAAAGAAAATTTATTTGTTGCGGGGGACTCAACCGAGCCAACCTCGCCCAAGCGATTCAGACCCTGTCACCTTATGCGGTTGATATTAGTAGTGGTAGTGAACTAGCTGGTCAGAAAAATTTAGCAATAATAGAAGAATTGGTGGCAATTGCTCACCGGAATCAGGAGTAACAGATGGAAACAGAGACAAAAGCGGGTCGGTTTGCCGGCTTTGGAGGGCAGTACCTCCCAGAAACTTTGATGAATGAAATCAATCGAATGGCTGCTGCCTACGAAGAGGCCAAGGATGATGCAGACTTTCAGGCGGACTTTCGGACTTTATTAGCGGACTATGCCAACCGGCCATCCTTGTTATACTTTGCCGAGAACATGACTAAAGACCTTGGTGGCGCTCAGATTTATTTTAAGCGTGAAGACCTCAACCACACTGGCGCTCACAAGATTAATAATGTGATTGGGCAGGCCCTCTTGGCCAAGAAGATGGGTAAGACCAGGCTGATTGCTGAAACAGGCGCCGGCCAGCACGGGGTTGCCACGGCCACGATTGCCGCTCTTTTCGGCATGGAATGTGAAATCTTTATGGGAAAGGAAGATACCGACCGGCAACGTCTAAATGTATACCGGATGGAATTGCTGGGTGCCAAAGTTCATGCCGTGACTTCTGGCTCAATGGTCCTAAAGGATGCTATTAATGCTGCCCTGCAAGATTTTGCGGCTCGGCCGGACGATACCTTTTATGTGATGGGCTCGGCAACTGGGCCACATCCTTATCCAACCATGGTCAAGGACTTTCAAAGTGTGATTAGCGAAGAATCGAAGGCCCAACTGCAAGACCAAATTGGTCAACTGCCGGACTATGTAGTTGCCTGTGTCGGCGGTGGCTCCAATGCCATTGGCAGTTTTGCCCATTATTTGGCAGAACCAAGTGTCCATTTGGTCGGGGTGGAGGCTGCCGGCAAGGGTGTTGATACCAATTTGACGGCCGCAACCATTGAAAAGGGTCGTCTTGGGGTCTTTCACGGGATGAAGTCGCTTTTCTTACAAAATGAAGCTGGACAAATTAATCCGGTTTATTCCATTTCGGCTGGCTTGGACTATCCCGGCATCGGACCCGAACATGCGGCTTTGGCGATGGAAAAGCGGGCCGAATATGTCGGCATCACCGATGATGAGGCGGTGGCGGCCTTTGAATACATTGCCAAGCAGGAAGGAATTATTGCCGCTATCGAAAGTTGCCACGCTGTGGCCTATGTGCAAAAACTGGCACCAACTTTGCCAAAAGACCAGGTGATTGTTTGCACGTTTTCTGGCCGTGGTGATAAGGATGTTGCGGCGATTGCCAAGTATCGTGGGGTAGAAATTAATGAGTAGATTAGCAGCTAGTTTCCAAGATCAGAAAAATTTTATCGCCTTTGTCACGGCCAACGATCCGGATTTGGAGACGACGGTCGCCAATGTGGTTGCCCTGGCCGAAGGCGGCGCGGACATCGTTGCAATTGGAATTCCCTTTTCGGATCCGGTCGCTGATGGGCCGGTGATTCAGGCAGCCGACTTACGGGCGCTGAGGGATCCGAATTTGCCGATTGCTACGATTTTTGAGGCAGTTGGCAAAATTCGTGAACAGACGGACGTTCCCCTGGTATTTTTGGTTTATTTAAACGTTGTTTTGCAGTATGGCTATGAAGCCTTTGCGGCTGACTGTGCCAAATTTGGTGTGGATGGCTTGATTATTCCGGACCTGCCTTACGAAGAACGGGATGAACTAGCGCCAATTACTAAGGCCCATGGAATTGACTTGATTCCGTTGATTACCGTGACCTCGGCCCAGCGGATTCCGATGATTGCGGAAGCGGCGGAAGGCTTTATTTACCTGGTTTCTTCGCTTGGTGTGACGGGTGAACGTGAGCAATTTGCGGCAAATTTGTCGGACGTTGCGGCGGAAATTAAGGCGGTCACAACGGTACCGGTGGCGATTGGCTTTGGCGTGCATTCTGCCAGTCAGGCCCATGATATGGCGCAGTTAGCCGACGGGGTCATCATTGGCTCGGCCTGTGTCAAGATTGTGGCTGAGTATGGTCGCCAAGCGCCCGCTAAATTAAAGGAATATGCTGCAACCATTAAAGCAGCAATTTAAAAAGAAGGCAGCGATTAAGCTGCCTTCTTTTTGTTTCGTTAAAATTTGAATTAAAAGAAGAGGCGAATACCAAAGTACATAATGACAAAGCCAATAAATGGTGACAGGAATTTATTAATTTTCTTTGGATCAAAGAGCTTAATCACCAATGGGGTCAGGATAGAACCGATAATGCCACCGATCATCAGGTAAAGACCAGCAGTCCAAGAAATTGGACTGCCGCCAATCAAATGGGTCAAAAGACCAACGACGGCAAGAGTCCAGAGGACGTAAGTGGTTGTACCAGCAGCTTTGACGGCTGGGACCCCCAGGATTGACAGGCCGGCCACGGTGGCAGATCCACCTGACAAGCCACCAAAGCCAACCATCAAGCCAGAAATCAGACCAAAGATTGGAGCGACCTTGCTTTTCTCATTGACCTCGGGTTCGCCAACGTTTTTCCGATTGCGGAAGTTTTTAATGACGACGATTAGTCCCATTGTGGTCAAAATGACGCCGACTGCAATATTGTAAACTTGGCCCGGGATAAAGCGTGCCACTACCGTTCCGATGATGATGCCGGGGATGGCGGCTAAGATTAACCGGTTGCCTAACCGGGTTTCAACGTTTTTCAACCGCCATTGGGTGACCAGACCAGAAAAGAGGGCGGGCACGGCAATTAAAAGTGAAGTCGGTACGGCGACTGCTGTTGAAAGCCCTAGGGTTGAGGTCAAAACACCCAAATAGAAGGTCGCCCCGCCGCCACCGATAATGGTGACAAAGCAACCAATCAAAAAACCATAAAAAATTGTAATCATGACAAAAAAACCTACTTTCAAAAAAATTGCAGTCGGACCACAAGGATATGGGCAGGCTGACTAAAAAGTGAATAATCATTAATATCAGTCTAACAGTCTTATTAAATTTTGTCAGGTTACTGTTGAAATTTTAAACATTAAAAAAGGACTGGTAAACCAGTCCAAAGAAAGCTAGGAAATTGTAGTCAACATTAAATTAATCGGATACCCAGTCAAGTGAGAATTTACAATCATTTCAGGGAAACGTAGTAGAAATTAAATAAGGAACTAGTCTGATTACTAGGGAACTTGACTGTTGGGCCTTAATAAATAGAAGTAGAAGTTAAGACAAGGATTCTTAAGGCACTACATTTTCTTAGCAAATAAATTATAACATATTTTAAAATTATTGTAAATATTTAAAAAATGTTATACAAATCAACCTGAATTTGCCTAGGATTTGCTAAAAATGACAAAAATATGACTAGTTTAGCTGTGTGACTCGCGGAGCCAAGGCTGATTGCTCTCTTCATTTTCGTGCATGACCATGTCCAAAGTCTGTTGGGCGGCTGGTACAAACATCTCGGGCAGTGGATTGAGTGGAATGAAACCGGCATCGAGGGTTTCATCACCGTCTACTTTGAGTTCTGCCACTTGGTCTGGGTCGACGAGTTCAACTTCAAAGCCCATTGACAAGGTTTCTTGGGCATCACCCCATGAATTCAAATCAGTCACATGTGTCGCAACGCCAAGCAGGCGGACGACCCGGACATCCAAATTCGTTTCTTCTTTAAATTCACGGACGACCGCTTGCATTGGTGATTCGCCGTATTCGAGGAAACCGCCGGGAAAGCCGTAGCCTTTCTTTGAGTCGCCGCGCTTTTCCAAAAGAATGGCGTCGCGGTCTTTATTCCATAAAACACCCCAGGCTGAGGGGAAAATCATGCCTTCATGGCCAACTTTAGCTCGCATCCGGGCAATATAATTTTGTTCCATTGTTTTGCTCACTTTCAAATGTTTTGTTGATTTATTTGCCCTGCTATCATAACACTTGCAGCGGGGTAGTGACGGGTGACTTTGCCGCAGAAAGCCAAGCTTTACTAGCGGCCGTGTTATAATGGGCTTAGATTAAATTTTAAGCAGGTGAAATATGACGCAGCAAAAGGGTGCCGTTTGGTACGAACACCTTCATACTGAAAAACATACTGGGGCGCGGCGTGGACGTATCCACACGCCCCATGGCACATTTGAAACGCCAATGTTTATGCCCGTTGGGACGCAAGGAGCGGTCAAAGGGGTTAATAATAAGACTTTAAAGGAAATTGGTTCTCAGTTTATCTTGGCCAATACTTACCATTTGTGGGTTCGTCCCGGTGACGAACTGATTGCCGAAGCCGGTGGTTTGCACAAGTACATGGGTTGGGATCAGGCGATTTTGACCGATTCTGGTGGCTTTCAAGTCTTTTCGTTGTCCGACTCACGTAAGTTGGATGAAAGTGGTGCAACCTTCCGTAACCACGTCAATGGTGACAAGATGTTCCTCTCACCAGAAGTAGCGATGCGAATTCAAAACAACTTGGGTTCTGACGTCATGATGCAGTTGGATGAGGCGATTCCGTACTTTGAGACTTATGACTACATTAAAGACTCAATGCAGCGGTCACTTCGTTGGGCCGACCGGGCTCAGCAGTATCACAAAAAGACTGACACCCAGGCTTTGTTTGGTATCGTTCAGGGAGCTGGTTTCCGTGACTTACGGACGGAGTCGGCTCAGGAACTAGTCAAGATGGATTTGCCGGGGTATGCCGTTGGTGGCTTGTCCGTTGGGGAATCGAAGGTGGAAATGAACCGAGTCCTTGACTTCACCATGCCATTGTTGCCGGAAGATAAGCCCCGCTACCTGATGGGCGTGGCGGCACCGGATTCGTTGATTGATTCCGTTATCCGCGGTGTGGATATGTTTGACTGTGTCTTACCAACTCGGGTTGGTCGCAAGGGAACCTTGATGACCCGGCGCGGTCGGGTGGTGATTAAGAATTCCAAGTACAAGAAGGATTTCTCACCAATTGATCCTGATTTGGAATATTATTCAAAGAATCCAATCCGCACGGAACAGTTTGGCAACCTCGCTCAGTATGATGTGCCGGGTTATAGCCCATATCAGAACCTATCGCGGTCATACCTCCACCATTTGTTCAATGCCAACGAATTGCTGGCCGCCGAAATTGCCTCTGAGCATAACCTGCGGTATTTGCTAAACTTAATGGAAGAGATGCGTACGGCGATTGAAAATGACCAATTATTGGAATTCCGCGAACGAGTGCTCGAAGAATACGGTTATAATAAAGAGAACGCGCGTTTGTTCTAAAAATTTGTTACAATATATAGAAATAAAATAAAGGATGTTTATCGAATCATGAATATTACTACTATTTTGTCACTATTGATTATTGTTTTGATGTTGTGGTGGATGTCACGCACAACTAAGAAGCAACAACAAAAGCAACAAGAAATGCGCTCAAACTTGAAGAAGGGTGCTCGAGTTGTGACAATCGGCGGCATGCACGCCGTTGTTGACAGCGTTAACGAAGCAGACAAGACTGTTGATTTGGATGCCGAAGGTGTCATTTTGACTTTCGATGCAACTGCTATCCGTGCTGTTAAAAAAGAGGACGCCGAAGTTGAAGCAGCTAAGCCTGCCGAAGAAGCTAAGCCCGCTGAAGAAGCAGCTGATGCAAAAGAAGAAACAAAAGAAGATTAATTTTTAATTGGCCTCGCCGGTTATTAATAAATCTCGGGCCCTCCCAGTTTTGCCGGGAGGGCCTTTTTTCCAAGAAAAAGGGACGAACCGACGAATTTGCCAAAGTAGTTACCTGAAAATGATGAGGAATAATGAATGAAATTACTATTACATTATGCGAAACCTTATTGGCGACAGATTAGCCTAGCCGTTTTGGCGGTGACGACCATGGCCCTGGCAACGCTCTTGCAACCGCAATTTTTAAAACGGATGATGTCAGCGATTATTGCCGATAATTCGTCTGCTGTTTTCCACAACGGAATTTGGTTATTGTCTTTGGCGGTCGTGGGGATGATTGCCGGTGTTTCAGGAACATTTTTTGCCTCCCGTGTATCACAGGGGGTTGCCGCCGATTTGCGCCAGGCAGAATATGAAAAAATTCAGACTTTTTCATTGACCCAAATTCAAAAATTTTCTTCCGCCAATTTGGTTGTTCGCTTAACGAACGATATTAACCAGGTGCAGCGCTTTGCCATGCAATTATTGCAAATTATTTTGCGTGTACCGATTCTCTTTGTTGGTGGTCTGATCTTAGCAATCTGGACGATTCCTAGCCTCTGGTGGGTCATCGTTTTGATGATTGTCTTGATTTTATTGACGACGGGGCGAATTTTTGGGCAAATGGGTGGCTTGTTTGGTAAGTTCCAAAAGATTTTGGATAAGAATAACACGCTGACGCAGGAAAGCCTTTCCGCTGTCCGAGTGGTCAAGTCCTTTAACCAAGAGGGGCAAGAAGAGGAAAACTTTGCCAAAAGTACGAAGGAATTGACGGATTTAAACCAAAAGATTGCTTATATCTTTTCTTTGATGACGCCAGTTTATATGTTGATTTCTTATATCGCGATTGCGGCTGCCTTACTCTTGGTTTCGCACACGATTTTGAAAAATCCAAGCGAATTGGCTAAGATTACACCCTTCATTACCTATTTAAACCAAATTCTCTTTTCATTGTTGATGATGGGAATGGTTTCCAATATGGCTTCTCGTGGATTGGTTTCATTGAAACGAATCGGCGCTGTGATGGCGGAGCCAAGTAGCGTTAACATTCATGAAAACGCTAAGGAAGGCGAGGTTGACCGCTTTGCTGGCCGTGTTTCGGTGAACAATTTGTCCTTTGCCTATCCAAATGATGATAAGCAGGTCTTAACGGATATCTCATTTGATCTGCCGGCCGGACAAACATTGGGAATCGTTGGTTCAACCGGTTCTGGAAAGTCAACTTTGGCCTTGTTGCTGGCGCGCTTATATCAGCCGCAAGCTGGTCAAGTTTTAATTGATGGCCAAAATTTGCAGGAAATTGACCAAGAAACCTTGCACCAAAACTTATCAATTGTCTTGCAAAAACCTGTTTTGTTCTCAGGTACGATTGCAGCCAACCTCAAGATGGGTCGGCCAGATGCCGGCTTAGCCGACCTTGAAAAGGCGGCTGAACAGGCCCAGGCCAGTGAGTTTATCAACCAATACCCAGACCGGTTTGAACATGAGGTTTCGGAACGGTCTTCAAACCTTTCCGGTGGGCAAAAGCAGCGTTTATCGTTAGCCCGAGCATTGGTGAAGAACCCTAGTTTGTTGATTTTAGATGATTCAACATCGGCCTTGGATGCCCGTTCTGAACGCTTAGTTCAGGATGCTTTAGCAAGCGACTTTGCCAAGACAACCAAGGTGATTATTGCCGAAAAAATTGCTTCAATTATTCACGCGGACCAGATTCTAGTCCTTGACCACGGAAAGATTGTTGGCCAGGGAAGTCATCACGAGCTCTTAGAGAACTCTGAAATGTACCGTGAAATCTATCAAAGCCAAAAGGGAAAGGAGGAAAGCCATGACTGAGTTTAAAACATCGTTAAGCTACTTTGTCCGGAATTTAAAGCAGTATTGGCGCGGGTTGTTAATTGCTTTATTCTTCATCTTAATTGCCACCTATGCGCAAATTAAGGCACCGCTTTATCTTGGGGATGCCATTTCCGCTTTGACCCACTACTTGGTGGCTTCCTTTACACCCGGCGGTCATGCCTCGTTGCATGATTTCTATGTCGCGGTTGGATCGATGATTGCCTTTTATCTCTTGACGGAATTTGCCTTGTTGATTTCAAGTTTGATTTCGGCGGGCGTTTCCTCTGATTCAGTTGGTGTGATGCGCCGGGGTCTCTTTGCTAAGTTGCAAAGGATGCCAGTGCGCTACTTTGATACCCATCAAGACGGAAAAATTTTGTCACTCTTCACCTCGGATTTGGACAACATCTTTACGGCGATGAACAACGCCGTGTTCCAAATTTTTTCACAGTTCTTGCTCTTTGTCGGTGTGCTGTGGATGATGTTTGAAAAGTCGGCCACGATGGCCTGGGTGACGATGGCCTCAACGCCAATTGCCATTATCCTGGCCCTAGTGATTGTCCGCTATGCTCAAACACAAATTAACCACCAGCAGGCGGCAACAGCTGACATGAACGGTTACATTAACGAGCAGCTGGCAGGGCAAACGGTTCTGTTGACGGAAGGCCGTCAGGCCGATTCTTTGGCCCAATTTGCGCCATTTAATGATCGCGTTAAGGTAGCGAGCCAAAACGGACAGTTTTATTCAGGCTTGCTGAACCCGTTGATGCAAGGATTTTCATTGCTGAACTTAGCGATTGTGATTTTCTTTGGTTCTTGGCTGGTCTTGCACAATGGGATGGACAAGGCCTCTGGATTGGCTTTGGTCGTTGTTTTTGTGAACTACTCACAGCAATTGTTCCAACCAATTACTTCGTTGACTACGATTTATAATGCCTTGCAGCTTGCTGCTACCGGTGCTTCACGGATTACCACGGTTGAAAAGGAAGACGATGAAGTCAACAACGGTAAGAAGATTGCCGGTCCACTGCAACAAGGCGTGGTCTTGGACCATGTTGATTTTTCTTATAACCCAGACCGCCAGATCCTGAAGGACGTTTCGATTGAAGTCAAGAAGGGGCAAATGGTGGCCTTGGTTGGACCAACTGGTTCAGGTAAGACGACGGTGATGAACCTCTTGAATCGTTTTTATGACTTATCGGCTGGTGAAATCACCTATGATGGAACCAAGTTGCAAGACTTTGACCTGTATTCTTTGCGTGACCGGGTTGGAATTGTCTTGCAGGAATCGGTTGTCTTTTCCAAGTCAATTTTAGATAACATTCGCTATGGTAAGCCGGAGGCAACGCTAGCAGAGGTGCAAGAAGCCGCTAAGCAGGCGCGAATTCACGACTTTATCATGTCCTTACCAGAGCAATACGATACCCAAATTTCACCAGAGCGTGATTTGTTCTCAAGTGGACAAAAGCAGTTGCTTTCGATTGCTCGGACAATTTTGACAGATCCAGACCTCTTGATTTTGGATGAAGCAACATCGAACGTCGATACGGTGACGGAAGCCAAAATTCAAGAAGCAATGGACAACGTCATGTCTGGTCGGACCTCCTTTGTGATTGCCCACCGCCTAAAGACAATTTTGTCTGCTGACCAAATTGTGGTTTTGAAGGATGGTCAGGTTTTGGAGCGTGGATCTCATGCCGAATTGCTCAAGCAAAAGGGCTTCTATGCTGAACTTTATACAAATCAAATGGTCTTTGACTAGGTTTATCGGCCATTTGGTGTTAGAATAATTTAATTCAATTAGAGAGAGCGGTCGACCATCTTGGTCGGCCGCATTTGTTAGGGAAACACTTGAGATGGTATAATAGTTGTTAATGTACCCAGCGTACGCAATCATTTATGGAGTTTTCTATGAAAATTGGTTTATTTACGGATACTTATTTTCCACAAGTATCTGGAGTAGCAACCTCAATTCAAACCTTAAAGAACGCCTTGGAAGAACAAGGACACGACGTTTACATCTTTACAACGACCGACCCTAAGGTCGATAAACATCAGCCAGAGGAGCAAATCTATCGGTTTTCTTCTCTGCCTTATTTTGGTTTCAAAGATCGGCGCTTAACTTTTCGTGGCTTGATTCAGGCCGTCGAAATTGCCCGTGACTTAAAGCTGGATATCATTCATACCCAAACGGAATTTTCACTGGGCTTGATGGGCAAGTACGTCGCTCGGCGTTTGAAGATCCCGGTGATTCATACTTACCATACCCAATATGAAGACTACACCCACTATGTGGCGAAGGGAATGTTAATCAAGCCAGGTGCGGTATCACATTTGGTTAAGGCGTATTTGAAGGGGATGGAAGGGTTGATTGCTCCTTCCGAACGGGTCAAAGACAGCTTAATTAGTTATGGCGTCGATTTACCGATGCCAATTATTCCAACGGGTGTGGCGATTCGAAAGAGCAGCTCCCACCGCAATTTGCGGCAGGAATATGGTCTAGCAGCTGACGAACCCGTCATCTTATCTCTGGGGCGATTGGCCTTTGAAAAGAACGTGGCCCTAACGATTTCGGCCTTTTCCGAATTACTACAGACGCTACCAAATGCGAAACTGTTGATTGCAGGGGATGGCCCTGCCAAGAAGTCCTTGCAAGAACAGGTCGAAGACCTGGAATTGCAAGACTCGATTATTTTTACCGGGATGATTAATCATGACCAGGTTGGTGATTACTACCGCATGGCCAATGTTTTTGTCTCGTCTTCAGATAGTGAAACGCAAGGGCTAACCTTTATTGAGGCCTTGGCCGCAGACCGGCCATTTGTAGCGGTTCGCTCACCATATTTGGAAGAAATCGTGACAGACAAGGCCATTGGAACTCTAATTGACGATTATGACGAGTTCTTAACCGCTGTTTTGTACTACTTGCAGCACCAAAATACGGAACAAGACGAAGAAAAGCGCGCAGCAGCCGTTAAAAATGTTGACGCAACCACCTTTGGTAAGCGAGTTTTTGCATTTTATACCGAGGTATTAAATAATTACCATCATGATGATAATGCTGACGACAGTGATCAGTTGAATGATGAAGAGATTGGCTATATCAAACGCCTCTTGCGCAATCCCTTTAGGAGAAGTTAAGTGAAAGTCCTTTTATACTTTGAAAATCAAAAACTAATCGCTCAATCTGGTATTGGTCGGGCCTTGCGTTTGCAGCAAGAAGCCTTGGCACCAGTCGATGACGTCACGGTGACAACCGACCCGAAATGCACGGACTACGATGTTTTGCACATTAACACTTATGGTGTTAAGTCGATGTACATGGTTAAAAAGGCACATAAAATGGGCAAAAAGGTGATTTACCATGCCCACTCGACTTACGAAGACTTTCGTAATTCCTTTTTTGCTTCAAATTTACTGGCACCATTCTACAAGAAGTATTTGGTGTCCCTTTATAGTCAGGCCGATGCTTTAATTACGCCAACCCCTTATTCGAAGTCGTTGCTGGAAGGTTATGGCTTGACACAACCAATTTACCCGGTATCAAATGGGATTCGGTTAAGTAAGTACGCCTATGATCCAGCCAAGATTCAGGGCTTTCGGGAATACTTTCACCTAAAGCCTGAACGAAAGGTGGTCATGTCTGTTGGTCTCTTTTTTGAACGCAAGGGAATCTTTGACTTCGTGGAGCTGGCCAAGCGCCATCCGGAAACGACCTTTATTTGGTTTGGCCACACGAATCCATTAATATTGCCGGCTAAAATCCGCCACTTAATTTTGGCTGGGCGGCATCCCAAAAACTTGATTTTCCCTGGTTATTTGTCAGGGGATGTGATTTTGGGTGCCTTTGCTGGGGCAGATTTGTTCTTGTATCCTTCTTATGAAGAAACCGAAGGGATTGTTGTTCTGGAGGCCTTGGCCTCGAAGCAACGTTTGCTTGTCCGGGATATTCCGGTCTACGATTCGTGGCTCTATGATGGTCAAAATAGTTATAAGGCCAAGGACTTAGCCGACTTTGACCGGCAAATGCAGGAAATTTTGGCTGGCGACAAGCCGGATTTGACGGCGGCTGGCTACCAGGTAGCGGAACAACGCGATCTGAAGCAGGTCGGCCAAGTATTAGCAGAAATTTACCAAGCGGTTTTAACTGATCGCGCTTCATCATTGGCAGAAAATTTTGATGGGGCGCCCCAATCGGCCTGGTCGAGCAGTAAGTCCTAGGAGATATGCATGAACGCACTGAAGTCCAGAAAAAATCAAGTATCAGCCCTGATAGTTGTTTTATTGACGGCCTTAACAATCTATTACTTAACTCGTGAGTTAGCGGGGCGGGAAAAGCAGTTGGAAGCCGCATTAAAGGTGTTGGACTGGCATTTTTTGGTTTTAGGCTTGCTGACGATGATTGTCTCATTGGGGCTAGAGGCCTTGGCAACGCGGGCTTTGTTGAACCAAGAGGACCGCAAAAATACGAGCTGGGGAACCTTGATTCGGGTACCACTGTTGAATCAATTAGGAATTGGTTTGACGCCCTTTGCCTCGGGTGGACAACCAGCACAGTTGTATGCCTTAACCCGCGGTAAGATTGACGGTGGCCGAGCTTTATCGGTGACCTTGATGAAGTTTTTAGTTTATCAAATTGTTGTGGTTCTCTTCTTTATTATCGGTTACTTTGCGGCGGATTCGTTTATTTACCAAAACGTTGACCCCGCCTTTGCAACCTTTATTCCCTTTGCCATCATGATTCATGCCGTGGTGATCATTGGTTTGTTACTGGTGATGTTTTGGCCTGCGTTGACGATTAAAGTGGTTGATTGGACGGCAAAATTGGCAGGGAAGTTCTGGAAACAGGACAAAGTTAACAAATTAGTTGACAAGGTTGAGGATAAAGTTAATAATTTTCATCGAGAGTCAAAGCGGGTTGCCCGCTCGACCAAGTCGCTGACGGTGGCTTCCATTTATACGGCTTTGCAATTAATGGCCTTTTACCTGGTCCCTTATTTTGTTATTCGAGCCTTTGGCTATGCCAGTGTGAACCCTTGGTTGATTTTGACCATGAACATTATGATTGTCATGGTGATTTCGCTTTTCCCAATTCCTGGTGGAGTTGGTGGGGCGGAATTGTCCTTTCAACTGCTGTTTACGCCATTTGTTAAAAACCAAGCGACGTTAATCCTGGTGATCCTCATTTGGCGGTTGATTACTTATTATTTCTGTCTTTTTGCTGGAATCATTGCTTATGTGATCCCGGTGCGTGAAAAGGAGTAATTAATCTATGAATGAAATGGAAAAACAAAGTGCATTGACTTCAATTTTAAAACGACTCTTTGCAATGCAGGCCGCAACTGATCAACGTTATCAGGTGCGCCGTTTTGATGCCTATGGTTTGGAAGTTTTAAAAGTAACTTATGACCAAGACGAACAAGTGTGGTTGATTGAAGAGCATCGAATGAACAAGCAGTATCAGTTCGATGATATTGACTTGGTAGCCATCGAAATTTACGATTTGCTTTTCGATGTGCAATTAACTTTTTAAAGTGTTATGAGGAAAACGATTATGTTATCTCGTTTACGAGCAATTTTGGCGCCTAAAAATCTTTACAATAAAGCGAAAGGAACTGGTCCTTTTTGGACGAGCGTCACTGGCTTTTTTGTTTTGAATTTATTTTTGGTGTGGTTAAAGACTTATATTAACTATCACTACAACTTTTCACTTGGGGTGCAGGGACCGATTCAGCAATTCTTGCTCTTTTTGAATCCAATCCCAACGGCGATTATCCTATTAGGAATCGCCCTATACTTCCGCGGTAAGTGGGCTTACATACTGGCTTGGGTGATGAACCTGATTCAGACAATTTGGCTCTTTGCCAACATGCTTTATTACCGTGAATTCTCCGACTTTTTGTCAATGGGAATCCTGGGATCTGGATCATCAACTGGAAACAACCTAGGTAAGTCGATTGCGGCCATTATTCGTCCAACGGATTACTTGGTGTTCTTGGATTTGATTATTTTAGCCGTTGTCCTGCTTTTCAAATTTTGGCCAATCGATAAGAGTGGTTTGCAAAAGCGCTATGCGGTTTTGACCACCATCTTGGGAATTGTCTTGATGCTGGTCGACTTCGGGGTGGCTTCTGTTGACCGGTCTGGCTTGTTGACCCGGTCATTTGATAATAATTACATCGTTAAGTACTTAGGTTTGAATGAATATGCCGCCTTTAACGCCTGGCAAACTCGGAACCAAACGAACTCGAGAAAGCAAGCAACGGCAGAAGACTTGACCAAGGTCCAAGACTTCTTGAAACAAAATTCAGTGCCGGCCAACGTTTTTTATTATGGAACGCAAAAGGGCAAGAATGTCTTCATGATTCACTTGGAATCTTTCCAGCAATTCTTGATTGATTACAAGGTCGATGGTCGGGAAGTAACGCCTAATTTGAATGCTTTTTATCACGATCAAAACACGTTGTCATTTGATAACTTCTATAACCAGGTTGGGCAGGGAAAGACATCCGATGCCGAAATGATGCAGGAAAACTCCCTCTACGGGTTGTCAACTGGATCAGCAATGACTAAGTACGGAACCAGCAACACCTTTGAGGCAACACCGGCCATCTTGGGTCAGCAGGGTTATACCTCTGCTGCCTTCCACGGTGATGTGCCAACTTTCTGGAACCGAAATAATACCTACAAGTCCTTTGGTTATAACTACTTCTTCTCAAAGAACTTCTACAAGGATAGTGATAAGCCAAGTTACAACGTCGGCTATGGAATGAAGGATAAGATTTTCTTGAAGAGTACTGCCCAATATATTGAGCAGTTGCCACAGCCTTTCTATGCCAAGTTGATTACGGTTACGAACCACTATCCTTACGAAATCGATAAGGAAGATACCGACTTCCCAGCCACAAAGACTGGTGATAGTACGGTTGATGGTTATGTGCAAACGGCTCACTATTTGGACCAAGCCTTTGGTGAATTGATGGCCTATTTGAAGCAGGCCGGTTTGTACGATAATTCCGTCTTTGTCTTGTATGGTGATCACTATGGTATCTCAGAAAACCATAAGCCAGCGATTGCCCAACTTTTGGGTAAGAGCTCGGTAACGGATTATGATTTGGCCCAGTTCCAAAAGGTGCCATTCATGATTCATGCTACTGGTTTGCAGGGTGGTATTAACCATACCTATGGTGGTGAAATTGACATGATGCCAACCTTGATGAATTTGTTGGGCGTTTCAACCGACGGCATGACGATGTTTGGTCATGACTTACTGTCACAGCAAAACCAGCAAATTGTGGCCTTCCGTGATGGTGATTGGGTCACGCCAACTTACACTAAGTATCGAAACCAATACTTTGATAGTAAGACGGGTCAGCGAATCTATATGAAGGATAACCCGGCGTTGAAGTCAACGGCTGAACGGGTCCAGGCCTATGTCGATGATTCCTTGTCCAATTCGGATAAGGTCATTACGGGAGACCTCCTGCGTTTTGATAAAAACCGTTGGAACTTCCATAAGATCAATAAAAAGAACTATGATTATACCAAGGCTGATACATTGAAGGCCTTGAAGTCTAGTCAAACTTCAAACCCAACGTCGATTTTGGCCTTGCGTAACGGGCAGTCGACTGTATCGGATTATAAGACCGATGCACCTGAATTAAAGTAAACAAAAAAACGAGCACGTTCTCAAGGGAGAACATGTGTTCGTTTTTTGTTATATTTGTTATAATAACTGTAAATCATTTTTAACCAAGCGAGGAGGATTGTCTTGATTACACCACAAAAAGATCAGACCTTTGAGGTCGAATCAAAGTACAAGCCAACCGGAGACCAGCCCAATGCGATTAACAAGTTGGTCCAAGGACTCAAAAACGGTGTCAAAGAGCAGGTGCTTTTAGGAGCAACTGGAACTGGAAAAACCTTTACGATTTCCAACGTGATTGCCCAAAATAATAAGCCTACCCTGGTTTTGTCTCACAACAAGACTTTGGCGGGGCAATTATATTCAGAATTGAAGGAATTTTTCCCACATAATGCGGTGGAATACTTCGTTTCTTACTATGACTATTATCAGCCTGAAGCCTACGTGCCATCATCGGATACCTTTATTGAAAAGGATTCGGCGATTAATGATGAAATTGATCAGCTACGAAACTCGGCGACTTCGGCCCTTTTCGAGCGTAATGATACGATTGTCGTGGCTTCTGTCTCGTCAATCTTTGGTTTGGGGGATCCCCATCAGTACCAAAACCACGTGATTTCGCTACGAGTTGGTAATGAATATGGCCGCGACCAATTGATGCACGATTTAATTGACGTTCAGTTTACCCGAAACGATATTGATTTTCAGCGTGGAACTTTCCGGGTGCGCGGCGATGTTGTCGAAATTTTCCCGGCTTCTCAGGACGAATTTGCCATGCGGGTTGAATTTTTCGGTGACGAAATTGATCGAATCCGCCAAATTAATGCCTTGACGGGGCAAATTGTTTCCGAACGCGACCACGTCTCGATTTTCCCGGCCAAGCACTTTATGACCGATGATGACCGGATGCGCGAAGCCTTGGTTGGTATTCGTGAGGAAATGGAAGACCAGGTTAAGAAGTTTGAAGCGGAGGGAAAACTGCTTGAGGCACAGCGGATTAAGCAACGAACCGAGTACGACTTGGCGATGCTTAACGAAATGGGCTTCACTTCTGGAATTGAAAACTATTCACGTTGGATGGATGGTCGCAAAGAGGGTGAGCCACCCTTTACCCTGCTGGATTTCTTTCCTGAAGACTTTTTGATTGTCGTTGATGAGAGTCACGTGACCATGCCACAGGTTCGCGGGATGTATAACGGAGACCGGGCCCGGAAACAAACCTTGGTCGATTACGGCTTCCGTTTGCCATCAGCTTTGGACAACCGGCCACTACGTTTGCCGGAATTTGAGGACCATGTCCACCAAATCATCTATATGTCGGCGACACCGGGTGATTATGAATTAGAGCGGGTACCGAAGAAGGACGTCGTCGAACAAATTATTCGGCCAACCGGCTTGCTCGATCCAGAAATCGAAGTACGGCCAGTTATGGGTCAAATTGATGATTTGGTCGGTGAAATTAACAAGCGGGTTGAAAAGAACGAACGAGTCTTTATTACCACTTTGACCAAGCGAATGTCCGAAGATTTGACCGACTATTTGAAGGATGTGGGGATTAAGGTTGCTTACCTCCATTCTGACATTAAGACTTTGGAGCGAACAGCGATTATTCGTGACCTGCGTTTGGGTAAGTATGATGTGCTGGTCGGCATTAATTTGCTGCGAGAGGGAATTGATGTACCAGAAACCTCTTTGGTGGCCATTTTGGACGCCGATAAAGAAGGCTTCTTGCGTAATCCACGTTCACTGATTCAAACCATTGGTCGAGCAGCCCGAAACGCCAACGGTCACGTGATTATGTATGCGGATAAGACCACCAAGGCGATGCAGGAAGCGATGGATGAAACGGCTCGTCGTCGTGAAATTCAAATGGCCTATAACAAGGAACATGGCATCACGCCACAGACCATTAAAAAAGAGATTCGTGATTTGATTCGGGCAAGCAAGGCCGCCGAAGAAGTCGAGGCTGTTGACCTGACTCAGGTTGACTTTGCCGATTTGCCAAAGTCGGATCAAACCGAAATCTTGGAAAATATGGCTAACCAAATGAAGGCCGCAGCCAAGGGGCTGGACTTTGAAACGGCTGCTAAGATTCGTGACAACATTATGAAATTAAAGAAACAGGCTGGCCGCTAAGGTTGGCCTTTTGTCACGACTGTGGTAAAACGGTGGTGATAGCCAAACGGCGGGTGAATTTTTTGCCCGGTAACGAAAGAGGATTGCATGGCAAAAGATAAAATTGAGATTCGTGGTGCGCGAGCCCACAACTTGAAAAATATTGATGTGGATATTCCCAAAGAATCATTGACGGTAGTGACGGGATTATCCGGTTCAGGGAAGTCTTCGCTAGCCTTTGATACGCTTTATGCTGAAGGACAACGGCGCTATGTTGAATCATTGTCGGCTTACGCCCGGCAGTTTTTGGGTCAGATGGATAAGCCAGACGTTGACTCGATTGATGGCCTGTCTCCGGCAATTTCAATTGACCAAAAGACGACCTCCAATAACCCCCGTTCAACCGTGGGAACGGTGACGGAAATTTCGGACTACTTCCGTTTGCTCTTTGCCCGAGTGGGAAAGCCGGATGACCCGGCCGACGGAACCAAAATTTTGCATTCCATTGACCAAATGGTGGAATTTGCCCAGGCACATTTGCCAGAGGGAACCCGTCTGCAGGTCTTTGCTCCAATTATCGAGCACAAACGTGGCACGCACGAAAAGGCTTTTAGCCTGATGCAAAAGCAGGGCTATCTCCGTGCCCGTGTCGATGGCGAAATCATCGAATTGGACACGGTTGATGACCCAGCCCTTGATCGCAACAAGTACCACGACATCGATGTCTTAGTCGACCGGGTGGTGTTGCGAGCAGATGCCCGGTCACGACTCTTTGATTCAATCGAAGCGGCGACTGGCTTAGCCGGCGGTTTAGTAGTCTTGGAACCGGTGGCCCGCGATGGAGAAGAAGTCCATCCGCCACTGCGGTTCTCAGACCATTATTTGGGCGATTTAAAGGACTTTAAGGTTGGTCGACTAGAACCACGGCTATTTTCATTTAACGCGCCCATGGGGGCCTGCCCGGCTTGTCAGGGGATTGGTTCAACGCGAGAAGTTGATATTGACTTGGTCTTGCCAGATGACAGTTTGACTCTCAAGCAAGGGGCAATTGCGCCTTGGAACCCAATTTCATCTAATTATTATCCTGAACTGTTGGGTCAGTTCTGTGAACAATTTGGCATCGACCAAAACGTTCCTTTCAAGGACTTACCTAAAAAGGACCAGGACTTGGTCTTGTACGGGTCAGGGGAAAAGGAATTCCACTTCCATTTTCAAAATGATTTCGGTGGTGTCCGCGATGTTGACCAACCTTTTGAAGGAGTCTTGGAAAACATTTCCCGCCGCTATAAGGAAACCAACTCCGACTTTACCCGGGACCAGATGGCCCAGTATATGACACAGTTGACCTGCCCGGTTTGTCACGGGTACCGCTTGAACAAAGCAGCCTTGTCAATCAAGGTTGGTGGCAAGAATATTGGGGATGTGGCCAACCTGCCAGTTGATGATGAATTGGCTTATTTCGCCGATTTGACCTTTGGCCCCCAGGACCAAGAAATTGCGCAACCAATCTTGAAGGAAATTCAAGATCGGTTAGGCTTTCTCCAGTCTGTTGGTCTGGACTATTTGACCCTGTCACGTTCGGCTAACACTTTGTCTGGTGGGGAATCCCAACGAATTCGCTTAGCTACGCAAATTGGTTCCAACCTCTCCGGCGTTTTGTACGTCTTGGATGAACCTTCGATTGGTTTGCACCAGCGCGACAACGATAAGCTTTTGGATTCGATGCAGTCGATGCGTGACTTAGGCAACACCCTGGTCGTGGTTGAACACGATGAGGACACGATGGCGGCGGCGGACTACCTGATTGATGTCGGTCCCGGTGCTGGTGCCCAGGGTGGTCGAATTATGGCCGCTGGCACGCCAGAGGAAGTCGAGGCTAATCCGGCTTCTTTGACTGGGCAGTATTTGTCCGGTAAACGCTACATTCCTGTGCCAAAGTCAAGGCGGAAGGGGAATGGCGAAGAGATTGTGATTCGCGGCGCCAAGGAAAACAACCTGAAGAACATTACGGCGAAGTTCCCACTAGGAAAGTTCGTGGCCGTGACTGGTGTTTCTGGTTCAGGGAAGTCGACCTTGGTGAACATGATCTTGAAGCGGGCTTTGAAGCAAAAGCTAAATAAAAACAGTAATAAGCCCGGTGCCTATCGTGCCATTGAGGGGGTTGAAAACCTCGAACAGGTGGTTGATATTGACCAGTCGCCAATTGGACGAACACCACGGTCAAATCCGGCCACTTATACCGGTGTTTTTGATGATATTCGTGACCTCTTTGCCCAGACCAATGAGGCAAAGTTGCGCGGTTATTCCAAGGGACGCTTCTCCTTTAACACTAAGGGTGGCCGCTGTGAAAACTGTCGTGGTGATGGGGTCATTAAGATTGAAATGAACTTCTTGCCCGATGTTTACGTGGCCTGTGAGGTCTGTGGTGGAACCCGCTACAATTCCGAAACCTTGGAAGTAACCTATAAGGGCAAGACGATTTCCCAAGTGTTGGATATGACGGCCAAGGATGCCTTGGACTTCTTTGCGCCAATTCCAAAGATTGCCCGTCGTTTGCAGACAATCAATGATGTTGGTTTGGGCTATGTCAAATTAGGACAGTCCGCCACGACATTGTCTGGTGGGGAAGCGCAACGGATGAAGCTGGCTTCCGAATTACACCGCCGGACGAACGGGAAGACAATTTACATCTTGGATGAACCAACGACTGGTTTGCACACGGATGATATTGCTCGTTTGCTGGAGGTCTTGAACCGCTTGGTTGATAACGGCAACACGGTGGTGGTCATCGAACACAATTTGGACGTGATTAAGTCGGCCGACTGGTTGATTGATTTGGGTCCAGAAGGTGGTGCCGGTGGTGGTAAGATTTTGGTGACGGGAACACCCGAAAAGGTGGCCAAGAATACCGAATCATACACTGCCAAGTATTTAAAGAAAATTATGGAACGCGATATCGCCCGGGAAAAACGGGACGAAGCAGCGGTCAAGTAAGCAAAAAGCAGCACCCATTGATAATGGGCGCTGCTTTTTTTGTTTGGTTTAGACGGCAACCGCACCACGGATGGCGGGTTCTGATTCGTAATCCAAAATCTTAATGTCGTCCATGGTGTAGTCAAAGATTGACTTCACTTCTGGGTTGAGCCAAAGCTTTGGCAATGGGTGCATCGGTCGGCTAAGTTGTTCCTTGACCTGGTCAACGTGGTTTTTGTAAATGTGGGTGTCCCCAATTGTATGAACAAAGTCACCAACTTCAAGACCGGTTTGGGCGGCCAACATGTGAATCAACAAAGAGTAAGAAGCAATGTTGAAGGGCACCCCTAAGAAGAAGTCGCCAGACCGTTGGTACAACTGTGCTGATAGCTTGCCATCACTGACGTAGTATTGCGACAAGACGTGGCATGAAGGGAGCGGTGCCTGTGGCGTTGTTTCGGCGTTCCATGCCGACAAAATCATTCGACGTGAGTTCGGGTTGTTCTTAATTTGATTAATTAAGTTGCCAACCTGGTCAGTAGTCTGTCCGTCTGGCAAAACTGAGGCCCATGCCCGCCACAACTTACCGTAGACTTCACCGATATAACCGAATTTCTCCATAAAGTCATCGTCGTTTAGGATTTTTTCGACAAAAATGTCTTTTTGTTCCTGGTACAAGGCGTTGAATTCTGGGTCAGTCTGTGACCGCAGACCGAAATCGGTCATATCAGGGCCAGTATATTCATCTGATTCAATCCAGTTTTTAAAGGCCCATTCATCCCAAATGTGGTTGTTGTTTTGAAGCAAAAAGCGGATGTTATTATCGCCACGCAAGAACCACAGCAATTCGGACTTGATCAATTTGAAGAAGACCTTCTTCGTCGTCAACAGTGGAAAGCCTTCCTGCAGGTCAAAACGCATCTGGGTACCGAAGATTGAATAGGTTCCAGTCCCGGTGCGATCGTCTTTGTAGTGGCCCTCTTCCAGGATTTTGGCGGCCATATCTAGGTAAGTCTGTTCGTTTTGGCTCATGGATGCTCCCTCTGTTTTCAAAAATTTACTTCTTTCAGTATAGCAAAAAAAGCCCAGTTGGCATCGGACTTTTTCTTTGGATTAATTCTGAACAAATTGGGCTAAGTCGATTTGCTCGGCTGTCTGACTTTCAAAGGGCACTTGAACCAAGTCAACATGTTTTTCCTTGAGGAGTGACTCAGCAAATTCATCGTTGCGGTAGTCACGCATAAACTTGATTTTACTAATGCCGGCCTGGAGTAAGAGCTTGGTACATTGGACGCAGGGAACGTCCGTAACGTAAACCTCGGCTCCTTCAACAGCAATTCCCATTGAGGCTGCTTGCATCAAAGCGTTTTGTTCGGCATGGACGGCACGGATGCAGTGACCATCAACGATGTAGTCACCAACCTCAGTACAGTGCGGGGTACCTGAAACGGCACCGTTGTAGCCAGAGGCAATAATGCGGTGTTCTTTGACTAGGATGGCACCAACATGGCGCCGGGTACAAGTTGACCGGGTCGATAGGATGGCGGCCTGAGCGATGAAGTATTGGTCCCAGGAAATACGGTTGTCAGACATAAAAAATTACCTTTCTGTAAACAAAAACGAGTTTTATTCTGATAAAATGTTATTACAAGTTATTTTATAATAAAACGTTCGGAAATACACCGTTCAGGAGGAAAACATGGGAACGATTTTAGATGGTAGGGCCTTGTCAAAGGATTTGAAGCTCGCCTTGGGAGACAAGGTACAGGAGTCTGGGCTAGAGCCAAAGCTGGCGGTCGTCTTTGATCCAACTAACGATGGTTCTCGTTTGTACGTTGGGATGAAGCAACGAGCTGCTGCTAAGGTTGGTATCGCAACTGAAGATATTGCGGTTGACCCTGACGTGACCACAGAAGCTGTCTTGAAAATTGTAGCAGATTTGAATGCCGATGACACGGTGACCGGTATTTTGGTTCAAGCTCCCTTACCAGAAGCGGTGAATGACCAAGAAATCTTTTCAGCAATTGCTCCAGCAAAGGACGTTGATGGCCTGGGTGCTTATAACCAGGGGATGCTCTTTGGCGACCAGCAAGGTGAATATGCCGTGGCCGCTACCCCACAGGGGGTGATGACGATGCTCGCACATTACGACATCAACCCTTATGGCAAGAAGGCCGTGGTGGTAGGACGATCACAACTCTTTGGTCGACCAATGGCTGCCCTGTTGAACAACGCGGATGCCACGGTTACCCTGGCTCACCGCTATACACCGCGTGAGATGTTGTTGGCTGAACTCAAAGACGCGGACATAGTGGTTGTCGGAGTTGGTATTCCAAACTTTATTACCGGCGACCAAATTAAGGACGGTGCCGTTTTGGTTGACGTTGGGATGAACGTTGTTGATGGCAAGGCAACTGGAGACATTGACTTTGATTCAGCAGTCGATAAGGCTTCTTTCATCACCCCGGTTCCGGGTGGGGTTGGTCCGATGACCATCGCCACTTTGCTTGAAAACACCTATCAAGCAGCTTTGAATCAAAATAAACAGTAAAAAATAGCAGTCAAAAAATGATGAAATCGAATCCGTTTGGGTTCGATTTTTTTGTGTTTTCCTAGTTCCTTGCTCGTCTAATCCAGCAAGGAGGATAAGGAGATGAAAAAATTTAACAGAGATTGGCCGACGCAAAATCGGGCAGACCCGGCGGCTTGGCTCGAAGCGATTCTGGCTTGGGGGCAGGCTGAGTATTTTTCTGACTTTTACTTTGTTGCTCAAGGAAAACGTTACCGTTTAACTGGTAAGCAGCAAGAAGAGCTGTTCTTCTTGGATGAATTAGCCAATGACTTTGCCAAGAGGGTCCTATTAGTCATTAAGTATCGGGCCGCCTTGTATTTGACGGAAGACCGCCGGCCCCAGTTAGGCCGGTTCGACTTTCAAGCCGGCTTTATTCGGGTCTCAACCGTTGGTGACTTTTTGGACCGGGAAAGTCTGGTGCTACGGCTGATTTATCCGCAGTTGGGTAAATTATTCTGGCACTTCCCGGCACAGTGGCATGACTTAGTCACGCAAAAAATTGAAAATGGCCTGTTAGTGATTGCTGGGCCAACGGGTTCTGGTAAAACTACAACCCTCTATCGGCTGCTTGAAAGTTGGGCCAAGCGGCAAATGGTTTTAACAGTCGAAGACCCAGTTGAAATCCACCAGCCAGATTTTTTGCAACTACAAGTCAACGAATTGGCGGGAATTGGTTATCCGGACCTGATCAAAGTCGCCCTGCGTCACCGGCCCGATATTTTAGTCATTGGGGAAATTCGTGATTTGAAGACGGCACAAGCCGCCTTGGATGCCGCCTTGTCCGGCCATTTAGTTTTGACGACCCTCCATGCGAATTCTGAAATTGGCGTTTTGTCTCGGTTGGTTAATCTCGGCCTTGATGAAAGACGGGTTCGGGAGGCGTTGTCAAAGACGGTCTACCAACGCTTATTAAAAATAGGAACTGGCCCCGTGGGCGTCTTAGTGGGGTTGCGACTTGGCAGGACGGACAGGTGACTGACCACCAGCCCTATGCCAAAATTTATCAGAAATTACTCAAAGGGGGTGACGCAAATGAAGAAAAAGCGGAAGCAGCAATTAGCCCAGGCAGATCAGGTGCTGTTTTTGACGGAACTGGCGGAGCTAACGGCTAGCGGCTATTCCTTAGCCTTTGGTATCGATGTCTTAGTGAGTACCCATCCGAATTGGGCGAACCGATTAAAACAATGTCAACAACGGTTAGCGAGTGGTCAGGGGTTAAGTGCGGCATTGTTACCTCTGCTGAATGCTAGCCTGGGAATTTACCTGGATTTAGGGCAAAACCACGGTCGGTTTGAGCAAACGCTGTCGGCGATTGCCGTGAATTTGGGGCGGGTACTGACCTACAAGCGAAAAATTAAACAGATTTTGACCTATCCACTCCTTTTATTAGTCTTTTTGCTCGCCTTAGTGTTTGGTATGGAAACGGTTTTGTATCCAATTTTCACAACACTGGCAGGGGCAAATGGTCAGTCGACGGCCGGCAAGCAAAACCTTGCCTTACTTTACCTACACGGTCTCTTTGCCTGCGTTGTCTTTGTCTCGTTGGCTTTGGTTTTACTATTTGTTTATTTATCACGGCAGTCAGCCATTAAGCGCTTGCGACTACTGAGTCGACTACCGGTGATTGGCTCGCTCACCAAACGATTGCTGTCCTATTTGTTAGCAGAAAACCTCGGTCTTTTGCTGGCGGCGGGTTTAACGGTACCGGATGTCATTAAGCGCTTTGCTAATCTAAATCAAGCTGGCAAAGAAGGCGGTCTGGCGGTTGCCCTGGCTCAATCAGCTCAGCAGGGACTAGGGCAGGGTGAGAGCTTAACCGAATGGCTTGGTAGGCAACCTTTTTTGCAACCAACCCTAGCGGCCTATTTTAATCGTGGTTTGCCAAGCCAAGATTTGGGAGCCTACTTAACCTTTTATGCTCAAGGAGAATACCGGCAATTTGAACGGCAAATGTCCTCGCTGTTAGCCTTGGTGCAGCCACTTTTCTTTGGTCTGATTGGTTTAACCATTGTTTTGTTGTATTTAGCGATGTTGCTACCACTTTATCGTAACTTAGGAGGAATTGTTTCATGATGAAGAAGTTAAACAAGCAAGCAGGATTTACCTTGATTGAAGCGACAATCGTGCTTTTTATTATTGGTTTACTAATGCTGTTGATTTTGCCTAATTTAACGAAACAAAGGGACCAGGCGCAGCAAACTCACGCCCGGGCGATGGTGGCAACGGTACAAACACAGATTGACTTGTATCTCAATGACCACCCGGACAAGCAACAGGTCAGTATTGATGACCTGGCCAAGGAGCATTACTTAACGGCGCAACAAGTGACCAAGGTGAAGGCCTTGAAGATTCACGTGGTGGGCCATGAAGCCAAAGGTTGAGGCCTTTACCTTGGTTGAGGCGGTCATTGCCCTTGGAATCTTTTCTTTGTTGCTTGGCCTTGGCCTGGCCATCCGTCCGCAAGCTCACCGTCAGACAGTTAGCCAATTTGAAGGGCAATTTGCCAGTCTTTATCAACGGGCTCGTTTGGAAGCACAATCGCAGCAAAAGAAAGTAGCCCTTTCCTTTCAAGAAGATGGTTTGGCTGCCTTAGGCGAAAAGGTACTGTATCCCGATAACTATCGCTTGCTGACTGTTAAAGATTGGTTTGTTCAGCCAACCGGCTATGTTGCGCCCGACCATGTTACTTGGCAAAACGGTAGTAAGAAGTATCGACTCATTATGCAATTAGGAGGTGGTGCATATCGCTTTAAAACTTAAAAAACAGCCGGGTTTTATCCTGGTAGAAGGGATTTTAGCGCTTGGATTGATCACGGCTGCAGTTATTTTTGAACTGACAATCTTTCAACAATATCAGGAAAATCAGCAACGTTTATTAGCAGTCAACCAACGAGCAATCACCCAGCAAATTCACGCTTTGGCTAATTGGCAACGTTATCTAAACCAAGTGGCAGAACGAGAGGAAGTTGGAAAATATGAAGCTTAAACAAAGGGGATTCACCTTGATTGAGTCCATAATTTCTTTAATTATTGCTGCGCTGGTTTTCGAATCCTTTATTAGCCTGATACCGAAAAAGTTTTTTCACCATAACCGCCAGCAACTAGCTTTGTCCTTACAAACGGCTATCAATCAACTCAGCAAGCAGCCATACGAATTGGGCAGTGTTGATCAAGAGTCGGTGGTCTTAAAAAGGCCATTGGCGATCCGGTTACTCTAAAAGTACAAAATCATCAACTAGTTTTAGCGGGCAAACACCATGGCCAAGAGGTTTTAATGCCGGGCGTGCATTCTTTAGATGTTCAAGATATGGGCAGTTACCAAGAACTAACCGCCACCTTTGACAAGGGTTACCGTTATACGGTGCCACTCTTTATACCCAAAAATTCACCGGTACTTCCAATCAAGGTCAAAGAAGGGTAGGCGCCATGTCCAATAGAAAACCGGCTTATCTATTACTGCCGACAATCTTAGTTTTAGCTATTGTTGGTTTGGCTTACTATATTCAAACGCAAATCTTTCAGCAAAAGGTCCGAGCGCAAATGGAGGCTAACCAAATTTTAGTGATTGATCAGCGCCAAATTTTAGCATCATTAGCTTACTATCAGCACCAACAAAAGGGTGGCCTTTTTGATACTGAAGAATGGCGGTTAAACGAAACAGACCAAGACCTGGCCATTCACTACCATCACCGGGTTTTTCACCGTCCACTTTTGTACCTTTAGTCTTGTTTACTTGGTCAAAAAAGGCTAAAATAGGACCATGATTAATCAACAAATTCCTGAATATTTTGATAAAATTTTTGCTGTTGTTGAAAAGCTTCAAAACGAAGAAAAAACAACTTATCGGCAGTCCTTGGTTCAAGTTCTGTCGACGCTAGTAGCGGGTGATGTAACGGCTGCCGATGAAGAGCAGTTAAGTGAAGCAAGCCAAAGTGCTTTAACCAGCCTGCAAAGCATCAATTGGCAAGATCTTTCTTTTAGTGATCAGCGCAATGTCTTACAGTTAACGCTCCTAAAAGCGGACCGACAAGATCAGGTGTCAGCTAATGACCAATTAACGCCTGATGGAATTGGTTATCTTCTGGGTGACTTGTTGTACCAAACGGCAAATCTAACGGCAGAAAGCACCATCATGGACATGGTCGTTGGAACTGGGAACCTTCTCTGGACGGTTGAAGAAACATTGAAACGCTATGACTTGACGGTGCATGAGGCGGGGATTGATAACGCCGAAACGCAATTAGCCCTAGCTTCAGTGACGGGTGAGGCTTTGCACCAAGAACAGACACCACTGTTTTGGGGGGATGTTGTTGACTTGGCACCAGATGCCGTTGATCCGGTTGATGTGGTAATTGGTGATTTACCGGTTGGCTACTATCCCGGTGTTGGACCCGCTGATTTTGTGACAACCCTTTCATCAGAAGCGGGTAAGTCTTATGCCCACTTCTTAATGATTGAGAAGTCGTTGGACTTGATTAAAGACGACGGTTGGGTCTATTTGGTTGTACCAGCCGACTTGTTAACAACAGCAAATCACGAAGCGATTTTAAAGTTGTTCTCGCAAAAGGCACAACTAAAAGCCTTCTTACCGTTACCGGCCGAATATTTCAAGAACCAAGAACGTGCCAAGGCACTTTTGGTGCTGCGAAAGCCTGGTGTTGGGCCAAAACAAGAAGTGTTGATGGGGCAGTACCCATCCGTAAAAAATCCCGAGGCCTTGCAAGAATTTTTGCAAGATATTAAAGCCTGGGGTAAACTAAAGTAAGTTAGAAAAGCTATAAAAAAGACAAAGATAGGTGGATTGATTCATGGCAAAGATTATGGCGGTCAACGCTGGTAGTTCTTCATTAAAGTTTCAGCTTTTGGAGATGCCCCAAGAACAAGTAATCGCCCAAGGGTTGATTGAGCGAATTGGAATGGACGATGCAATTGTAACGATTAAGTTCACGGCCAACGATCAAGCAAGTCAAAATTCAGAAGTCGAAGTTTCAGGATCAAAGGCTAAGTTTAAGACACAAACAGCCATTAAAGATCACCAAGTTGCCATTAACTTGATGTTGGAAAAGTTATCAGACTTGGCAATTATTAGCGACTTTAATGAAATTGTTGGGGTTGGTCACCGAGTTGTTGCCGGTGGTGAATATTTTGACAAGTCAGTCTTGGTTAATGACGATGTCTTGGCTAAAATTGATGAATTAGCTGATTATGCTCCTTTGCATAACCCAGCCAATGCTTTGGGTATTCGTGCCTTCCAAAAGTTGTTGCCACAGGCAACGTCGGTGGCGGTCTTTGACACTTCATTCCACCAAACAATGCCAAAGGTTAACTATTTATACTCTTTGCCATATGAATACTATGAAAAGTATGGTGCCCGTAAGTATGGTGCTCACGGAACATCTCACCGTTATGTTGCCGGTCGCGCTGCTGAAATTTTGGGTCGCGACTTAGCTGATTTGAAGTTGATTACCTTGCACTTGGGTGCTGGGGCTTCTATCACTGCCATCAAGGATGGTAAGTCATTTGACACCTCAATGGGCTTCACACCATTGGCTGGGGTTACGATGGCAACGCGTTCAGGTGATGTTGATGCATCATTGGTGAACTTCATTCAAACGAAGGAAAACTTGTCAAACGAAGACATGTTGACGATCTTGAACAAGAAGTCAGGCCTTCAAGGAATTTCTCAAGTTTCAAGTGATATGCGTGACTTGCTTGCAGCCCGTCAAGACAATGAACAAGCTGACCTAGCAATTAAGATTTTTGTCGATCGTGTGGTTCGCTACATTGGTCAATACATTGCTGAAATGGGTGGGGCAGATGCCTTGGTTTTTACAGCTGGTATCGGTGAAAACGCCGACTGGGTTCGTGAAGAAATCGTTGACCGTCTTGGTTACTTTGGCATTGATATCGACCGTGATAAGAACACGGGTTGCCGTGAAGAAGCGGATGTTTCTGCGGCTACTGCTAAAATTAAGACATTGGTTGTCCCAACCGATGAAGAATTAATGATTGCTCGTGATGTACAGGCATTGATGGCCTAATTCGTTTATTTTGATACTTAGGGAGACATAATGAGTAAAATCATTATGTTTTTTTTATTAGAAATTAACAAAGGGGAGTATACTAGGTAATGCTGATGGTCGCCCGTCAAAACATTAAGGGTTATTCAGCACTAGAATATGAATTTAAGATTGGAAAAGATTGATGGAATTTGAAAAGCGGCGACGGTCATCGTCAGATAAGAAAAAGCGTTCGATTTGGAAGCGCTTGTTAGGACTTGTCTTATTAATTTTAATTGGAGCAGCGGTAGCATTGTATTTAAATCACCGTGGCTATGAGGCGAAGAACCCTAATGATACGACAGTGACGATGGTTACCATCAAGAGTAGTGACAGTGCAAAAGAAATTGGTCAACAACTGGAAAAGAAGGGGATTATTCGCGGCGCAAATTACTTTGCTAATTATACGAAAAAGTATGGCGCTAAGAGTTTAGTTGCCGGTACTTATCCACTTTCACCAGTACAAGATATTTCCCAAATTTATCAAGAATTAACGGAGGGAGCCGGTGCTGAACCGGTCTTGTCTGACGGTTATACCTTCATTTCAAATAATAAAACGGCCGACCAGACTGCCTCAACAATTGCTGACGCTGCTGGTGTTTCAAAATCTGCCTTGCTATCAGCCTATTCAGATAGTGCTTTGCAAGCGAAGGCGAAGATGCTTTATCCACAACTATTCTTGAACGCTAAAAGCAATTTAACGCTTTATGATTTGGTTTACCCAGGAATTTATAAGTTTAAGAAGGCAAAGTCAGCCGATGACTTGGTTTTGACACTGCTCAAGCATACCAATCAAACTTTGAAGCCTTATTATGCTCAGTTACAGCAAAATAAGATGCCAGCTTCAACGGCCATTTTACTGGCCGAAAACGGTGGCAAGACGGAATTTGACCGCCGCTTAGCCTTTATTAAGAAGATTGCATCTTATAGCCAGGACTTGCAAAGTCAGTATGGTATCTTGCCATCAATTTCAATCGCCCAAGCGATTCATGAGTCCAATTGGGATGATTCTGCTCTCTCTTCAAAGTACAATAACTACTACGGTGTTAAGACTGATGATACGACTGCAGGAAAATCAGTTGTTTTGCAGACTCAAGAAGTAGTGAATGGTCAAACGGTGACGAAGAATGCCCGTTTTGCGGTTTATGATTCCTATAAAGACTCAATGAAGGCCCATGCAAAGACCTTGGTAAATGGTAATAGTTGGAATGCTAACCAGTTTGCTGATGTCTTGGCAGCAAAGAACTATCAAGATGCCGCTCAGGCACTCTCAACTGATGGTTACGCCACTGATCCAAATTATCCAAAGTTGATTATTCAAATTATTCAGAATTGGAATTTGTCACAGTATGATAAGTAAAGTAAAAGCCCACTTTGTTGGGCTTTTTCCATTGCTTTAAAAAATTTGTGAAAAAAAGTGTTGTGTAACCGTTTACATTCGTGTAGAATATAGCTTGTAAGATAAGTGAAAGGAACTTAAATCAGATGAATTTTGCAATTTTAATTGCCCTTCTTCCAGCTTTGTTCTGGGGATCAGTTGGGCTTGTATCAACTAAGATGGGTGGTTCAGCCGCTCAACAAACTTTTGGAATGTCACTTGGAGCCATGGTCTTTGGACTATTAACATTGTTTGGCTTCGTTTTGCCACACGGCTTCTACCTCGGTTCAGAAATCTGGGTTGTTGGAATCTTGTCAGGTTTGGTTTGGGCAATGGGAATGGTTTTCCAGTTCTTGCTCTTCAAGCAAATGGGTGTTTCATTGGGAATGCCTTTGTCAACCGCCGGTCAGATTATCATGAACGCTCTTTTGGCTGCAACACTCTTGGGTGAGTGGAAGAATGCCGCCATGTGGATTGTCGGTGTTGTCTCAATCGCCTTGGTTGTCGCCGGAGCAACCTTTATTTCAAAGCCTGATAAGACGGCTGCTACGCCTTCAAAGATTGATGCTAAGGGTGTCTTTTACCTGGTAATGTCAACTGCCGGCTTCATGCTTTACTTTGTTTTGCCAAACTTCTTGTCAAAGATTGGTTACATCAGCTCAGACATTAAGTCTGCTGGTCATGGTTTGAACTACATGACGGCGATTGTTGGCCCTCAGGCCATCGGTCAAGTTATCGGTGCCTTGATTATCGTGCTCTTTGTCTTCCGTGAAGGAAAGCAAATGTTTGCAGAACCAACTTGGAAGAACGTTGCGACTGGTTTGGTTTGGGCATTTGGAAACATCTTCATGTTTATCTCTTCTGCCAACCCAGCAGTTGGTCAGACAATCGCCACTGCCTTGTCACAATTGAGTATCGTTGTTGGTACTTTCGGTGGAATTTACATCTTGCATGAAAAGAAGACTTCAGTTCAGATGAAGTTCATCATCCTAGGAACGATCTTTGTTCTGGTTGGTGCCATCTTGATTGGAAATATCCACGCCTTCGCTTAAATAAAAAATTGAATATAAAATTAAAAGCAGTCACCAATTGGTGACTGCTTTTTTGTGCTTTACGGCTGATTACTGCATCAAAAAAGACCTGCCGATTGGCAGATCTTTTTGTGTTACTTGGTTTCGACTGACAAAATCTCAACTTCGATTTCAACGTTGTTAGGCAACGGAACCTTCACAGTTTCGCCCTTGTGCTTACCCAAAAGGGCGGCAGCCATTGGTGATTCGTTTGAAATCTTACCTGCGAGGGGATCAGCTTCAACAGATCCCACGATTGTATAAGTTTCTGGTTCTTCATCAGGCAATTCCTTAAAGGTAACTGCCTTACCAAGAGTAACCTCGTCAGCGTCTGAATCGCTTGCTGAAATGATTTCAGCATTTTCGATCATCTTTCGTACCGTGACGATTCGACCTTCAACAAAGGCTTGTTCATCCTTTGCTGATTGATATTCAGAGTTTTCTGATAAATCACCGTAAGAACGTGCGATTTGAATTCGCTTGGTGATTTCAGGACGTTGGTTCGTAATCAAGTCATCAAGTTCTGCTTGCAACTTATCACGACCAGCGGCGGTCATTGGAAATGTTTTTTCTTCTGCCATGGATTTTCTTCCTTCCAGTGCTACTTGGCACAAAAATACAGCAAGATGAATATATCACGGACTTACCTCTGGCGCAATACTCCGGTTCGATTCTTGTTGAAAAAGTGCCTCAATAAGGCAAATGTGGCAGTAAAAGCGGAAACGATTACTCCCAAGAGGAAGAATGGTGGCGTATACGTGAGGGTGAGGTGGTGCATGCCGGGCTTGGTTTGAACGGCCAAGAATCCCTTCATGACGGTTTTAGTTGTCACAACTTTGCCATCTAACTTAGCCTGCCAGCCTGGCGCAGCAGGAATGCTTGTCATAATCAATGACTGATCTGCTGTCGTAGTGATTGTACCGCTAATTCGTCGAGAATTCGACTGGGTAATTTTCAGTGGATGCTGTTGTAATTTGGCTAAGTCCTGATTAACGGCCTTTTCGTCAAAATAATACAAGGTAAAGTCATCCAAATAGCGAGAATTGGCACCGTTTTTCAGCGTGACAGTCAGAATTTGTTCTTTGTTTGCTTGATTGCGCAGCAGATTCAAATCAATTGTATGTTGGAAAGCGGTTGATTGGGTTAACTTTTCCCCGTTCAAACGAATATCAACCTGATTAAGGTCAAGGGCACCACCGATATTGAGGTAGTAAGAATCGTTGGTTGTTGGGGTGAAGGTAAAGGCAACCGTTCCATTTTGTTTCTTATTAACCTTTTGAATCGTACCACCGGTGATTCGGTTACTAATCGTGAGGTTATCGAGCGCACCAACCTGCAACGGTGCTTGGTAGAGCAAGTCCTGGCTGGGATTACCCACTAAGCTACCCAACAGATATTTTTGGTTACCCAAGGGATAACGAACTGAGTATGGTGACTGAAGGGCCTTGTCGGAAGCGGCATACACCGGTGCGAGGGCAGTTGAATTTTGTCGTAAGTTCCAGCCGTTACCGCTCGCAACAATTTTGGCCTGATCATAGTCTGGTCGATTACTTTGACGGAGGTAGCTGCTTTGTCCACTCAGGGCATTAGTTGGTTGGAGGTAATACTTGAAGGCCAACAAGGAGTCGGAAACGGTGGTGCCGTCTAAGTAGGCAATCCGTGAATCACCGGATACCTGTCCCAAGTTTTGAAAGAGTGAAGAGCTTTGGGCTGGTAGCAGTGATGAAAAGTGGCTGCCGGCCTTAAAGCCAGCTAAGAAGCCGTCATTGTAGGTTCTGCTCATTCCCTGACTAATGCGATACCATGAGCGATCATTTTGCTTAGCGGCCGAACTAGCGGCTAGGAGTCGGCTTGAGCCGGCCTGGTAGCTTGCATTTGTCAGGTACGAAAGGTGATTCAGTGTTTTGGCGACGTTAATCGTCAAAAAGCCAGCAGTCGTTAGCGTCAATAAGATGAGCTTAGCGGGACCCATTTGGAAGGTAATTAAGACGAGAACGGTGGCCAAGTAAAAGAATAAGAAGACCAAAAGGGCCAGCTTATCTAGGTAAGTCACCTTGAGCAGTTGGCTGCTGGCCCAGACTGTCAGTGCGAGAACGGCTAACAAAAAGACTGTTCTGGCGATGAGACCTGGTTGCCAGTCGGGTGTGAAGCCCTTGGCGGCCAAGAGGATGAAGAAAAACGAAATAATGAAAGAAAAACGGGCGGGATACCAAACAGGGTATTGTCCACCGTGAAAAAGCAAAGTTAAGGGAGCAAAGCAGGTGGCCAAGAACAAAATGGCGATAATCACCAAGGCAAAAATTTTTTCAAAGATTTTTGTCTGTCGTTTAGCAAAGTAAGCCCACAAAGATAGGATGATAATCGGTGCCACTAAAAAGTTGGCCTGGCCAGTCTGCATTTGGTCGAAGTCAAATGAGCCGGGGACTAACTTTAATAGGAGAAAAATCGGATTATTGTCAAAGTGAAGCGACCAGCTTGAATTGTGGGTTGTCTTACCAAGCCTTAATTGAACGTAGGTTGGTAACCAAAGCCACATCGTCAGTAAAACGCTGATTGCAGCCGCTTTGGCTGCTTGGGCAATCGCTTGGAGCCGCCGCACCACAATCGTGGTATCCAACAAGCGCCAGGGTAAGTAAAGGCACAAGAAAAGGGCAATCATCCAGGCAATATAGTAGTTGGTAATGATGGTTGCCGTTAGAAAGGTCGCAAACAAAGTCCAGCCCTTACCGGCTAAGAGACGCTCCAATGACCAAATTAAGAGGGGCAAGATTGCTGCCGTATCCAGCCACAACAGGTTTAAGTCGTTAGCGATAAACCAGGCTGATAGCGGGTAGTTGATGGCAAATAGTGGAATCCAGTAGTTGGATAACCAGCCCATCTTTTGGATGAGCCAGGCCATTGAAAAACCGGCAAAACCAATCTTTAACACCGTGACCAGCAAAATCCAGACGGGAATTGTTTTTGGGCTGGCTAAGAGGAAAATCAGGTTGAATGGTGACATCAAATAATAGGACCACTCACTGACCATGTCACCACCGAGGCCGGACGAAAAGGAATAGATAAAAGATGATGGGTCCGAGAGCAGGGTGTGCTTAAATTGGACGAAGTAATCCAAGTATTGTTGCCCTAAATCAACGGTTAAAATGGTTGATGAACCAAAGGGTGCCATGTGTCTGCCGGCAAAGTAGGCCGTCATGATAATGACAGGGATCCAAAAGGAAAGCGCGATTGGTGAAATAAAAGTTTGTTTGCAAATTTTTCCGAGTTTTTTCATAACCATAGAATAACAAAATTCGGTTCAAATTTAGCGATGAATTCGCAATTTATGGTAAAGTAGAGAGAATAATACTTAAGTTAAACGGAAAGAATTCACATGAACCGCAATCCTTACCTTGAAGACCGTGACAAGAATGATGCCCGTGCTAATTTGCCGACCCGGTTAAAGCTCCTTTTGGGAGTGGTTATCGCCTTGATTTTAGCCTTAATTCTTCAATTGGCCTTTTTGACAATTAAACAGGGAGCTTCATTTGAAGCGGAAGTTAATAAGTCTGATGAAACCGTTGAGCAGGGAAATGCCCAACGAGGTCTAATCTACGACAGTACCGGTAAAGTTATTACCGGAAATAAGCCTCAAACTGCCATTACTTATACGCGTGGTAAGTCAACGACTGCTTTGGAAATTGCCAAGACTGCCAAGACGCTATCCAAGTATATTTCGATTGACACGAGTCGGTTGAGTGATCGGTCAAAGGCCGACTATTACTTGATTTCAAATTCTAAGCAGGCTACTAAGATTCAAGCAATCTTGGAAAAGCAATATGGTGCTAAGACGGCGGAAGCTTGGTCAACGACACAGTTAAGTACCTTAGAAGCTCGCTATGTGATGAACCATAATTTGGATAAGGACATTGATGAAAATCAAGCGATGATTTTCCAAAAGATGTCTGGAGCATATGCGCTGTCGACGACCTATATCCAAGAGTCTGGTGTTTCTGACCAAGCTCAGGCAGAAATTGGGGAACGATTGTCCGATATGCCTGGGGTTAAGATTGGCGAGTCATTCTCCCGTGATTATCCTGAAGGGGACGACTTCGAGCCATTGGTTGGTAAGGTATCCGATACTTCCACTGGTTTGCCTGCCGACCGTTTGCACACGCTTTTGGCCCAAGGTTATTCACAAAATGAACCGGTTGGTGGTTTTGCTTTGGAAAAGCAATACGAATCTTTGCTGAAGGGTTCACCTTCTCAGACCTTGATTTCATCGTTGAATGGGGTCAAGACTTCTAACTTGAAGTATGCTGGTCAAGCCGGTGATTCCTTGAAGTTGACGATTAACGCTGCCTTCCAAAAGAAGGTGCAACAAATTTTGCAAGATAACCTTCCTGGTGGGGATGCCCAGGGTGCTTACGCAACAGTGATTAACCCTTATACCGGTGGGATTTATGCCATGGGTGGTATTAGCCGGAATAGCTCAACCGGACAAAAGACGGCTAACCCACTGGGAAACATCAACGCGGCAATCGTTATGGGATCGGTTGTGAAACCGGCAATTTTGGCGACTGGATTCCAACGTGGCGTTGTGACACCAACCAGCAACACAATGTACGATCAAGCGATTAAAATTCAAGGAACGCCAACGATTACGTCATACTGGAACCAGGGTGGAAGTCCAGTAGCTGTTGATGCTGATACCGCTTTGGAGCGTTCTTCCAACACTTACTTCGTTCAATTAGGAATGAAGATTGGTGGACAGACTTATTCACCAGGAGAGCAGTTGCGGTTGCGTTCTGATGCCTTCCAGACCTTGCGAAATGGTTTGGCTCAATTTGGTCTTGGTACTAAGACGGGAATTGATATTGAGGGTGAAACAGCTGGTTACCGTGGCCCAACAACGGGGGCTAACTTAGGTAAGTACCTGTATGAATCCTTTGGTCAGTATGATTCTTATACAACCTTGCAGCTGGCTCGTTATGTTTCAGTCATTGCGAACGGTGGTTACCTCGTTCAGCCGCATTTGGTCGGCTCGATTTTGCAAAACGATGTCAGTGGTAAGTACCAAAAGACGGTTTGGTCAGCTCAGCCACAACTTCAAGGTCAAGTTTCCTTGACCACGGATGAGTGGAACATTATTAAGAATGGAATGTACCGGGTTGCCAACGGTACCGACTCGCACAACACCGGTTCTGGATTGCATAACTTAAATCCAAAGGTTTACGCTAAGACCGGTACGGCCGAAACGATTACCAACGGTCATACGACTTATACCGATTCGGTGGTCGCCTACGTGCCTGGACAACCATTTGCGATGTCACTGGCCGTTCCAGGTTTGAATTCTTACTTGGATGGAACGACTGGTAAAATTTCATCACAAATCATTAATGCCTTCTGGGATATTGTTTTGAACAAGCCTAGTTAATCAGCAAAATAAAAAACCTTGGTTACGATTTAATCGTAACCAAGGTTTTTTTGTTTTATTAGTCTTCAGGTTTAACGCCGTACAAATCAATTCGATATTCAGTAATCTTCAAGCCGGTTGCCGCTTGGGCAGCCTTAATCAAGGGTGCTGGGTCAAAGTTGGCCGCATCGATAATTTCATTTGTATTGGTGTTAATCACGTGATAATGGGGATGAGCCGCTGCATCATAATGACGCTTACCGTCTGAGATTCCTTCGATTACCACCACTAGCTTTGCGTTAACAAACTTTTCCAAGGTATTGTAAACAGTTGCCAACGAAATGTCTGGTAAATCATTATGAATCATCTCAGCCGTTGGGTGGGTATCGTGACTCATCATGTATTCCAGCAACGTTAGGCGTTGGTTAGTGGCTTTTAGTTTGTGCTCCTGAAGCACTGATTTCAGCTGATCGAGCATTGTTACCCTCCTAATGTATCGAATACATTACAATTATAACATCCATTTAGAATTATTCAAGCCCTAAATGAAATATAACTGAAAAATATTGACAAAGTAGTAAAAACTTGCTAAACTATATTAGAACGATTCTTAATTGAGGAGGATTTTTCTAATGAAAAAGAAATCGTTAATGGCTCAAAACAACTTGGTGCGAGCCGGTGTGATGGGTGGTAATGATGGCATCCTATCGGTTGCCGGGATTATTATTGGTGTTGCTGGTGCGGGGCAAAGCCTGTCAGCAGTGATGCTGTCAGGCTTTGCGGGAACCCTCGCCGGCATGGTCTCAATGGCCATGGGTGAGTATGTTTCGGTCGAATCTTCGCGAGATGCTCAGGATCGAGCGCGCAAGGAAGAGTCGGCCTTACTAGAAGCAGATTACAACAAAGAGTTTAATTTTGTCAAAGAAAAGTATCAAGCAGATGGGATTTCTGCTGATATGGCTTTGCAGGCGACAAAAGAAATGATGACAAAGGATCCTTTGGAAACGCTAGTGCGTGAGCGCTATGGCTTTTCGTTGAATTCTAGGGTTTCCGCTGGTGGTGCCGCTATCGTCTCTTTTTTCGCCTTCCCAACCGGAGCGGCCTTTCCAATGGTATTGATGGGCTTAGCAAAACCAGAATGGCGAATCATGGCAACGTTTTTAGCTGTCTTAGTGGCACTATTACTGACGGGCTATTTAGCTGCGGTCATTAATGGGGCCAACAGGGTAAAGGGTGCCTTACGTAACCTTGTCTCAGGAATCTTGACGATGGCAGTCACGTTGGCAATTGGTTCGCTGTTTCGATAAGGGGAGAAGACGATGAAAGATTTTTTGAATAATTGGCGCAATCAGCGTCAAGAAAAGCAAAGCAAACAGACGATGGAAGAACGGTTAAATGCCATTCGAGCTGGAATTTTAGGGTCAAATGATGGGATTTTAACGGTTGTCGGCGTTGTCTTTTCGGTGGCTGCGGCGACAACGAACCGCTTAGTGATTGTGATTGCCGGTTTGTCTGATTTGCTAGCCTGTGCCCTGTCGATGGGGTCAGGTGAATTTGCCGCTGTTTCTTCTCAAAGTGATAGCGAACGGGTAGCGGTTGGCCGTGAACAGGCTGCATTAGACAAAGAATTTGGTGAGCAGGTTGAAACCGTGCAAGGCTATTATGAAGATCGGGGTGTTTCGGCCGAGACGGCCAAAGCGATTGCCGGCGAACTCCTTACCAGCAAGCCCTTAGAGACCGTTTTGACGGTCAAGTATGATATGACCCTTGGTCACTACGTTTCACCAATTCAGGCTTCTTTTGCTTCGACTTTTTCAGCCGCTCTTGGTGGTGCCTTGCCATTGCTGGCCCTCTTATTAGCACCAATTCGCTATCAATATTCGGCCGCAATTTTGGCGACTGTGGTGGCGGTTTCGCTAACTGGTCTGATTTCTGCCATCCTCTCACAGGGGATGGTTAAGCGGGCTGTTTGGCGAAATATTTGGATTGGGCTATTAACAATTTTAATTCACTTTACCATTGGTAAGCTGTTTTAAAGGGGAATGTTTAAAAAGTGGTATGACTTAAATTTTTCGAAAAATACTTGGCACACGTGAATGTTTCCACTATAATTAAGGCAGAACATTTGCATATTTTTTTGGAGGATAAAGATGAAAGTAATCGTTGTCGGTGCCTCTCATGGTGGTCATGAAGCTGCCCATGAAGCCTTAACTCGTTATAAAAATGCTGAAGTAACTGTTTATGAAGCAGGAGACTTTGTTTCATTTATGTCTTGCGGCATGCAGTTATTCCTAGAAGATAAGGTCACAGAACGTGATGATGTGCGCAACTTTAAACCTGCTGACCTAGAAAAGTTCGGTGGAAAAGTTTTGACACAGCACCAAGTCACTGGCATTAATACTGATGCTAAGAAGGTGACGGTGAAAAACTTGGCGACCGGTGAAGTCTTGGAAGACAGCTATGACAAGTTGATTTTGTCATCAGGGGTTTCACCAGCAACCATTCCTGTTCCCGGTGCCGATTTGGAAAACGTTTACTTGATGCGTGGTCGTGACTGGGCAACAAAGATTTACGACAAGTTGCACGATGATAGCGTGAAGTCAGTTGTAGTTGTCGGAACTGGTTACATTGGAATCGAAGCCGCTGAAGTCTTTGCCAAGGCTGGCAAGCAGGTGACGGTGATTGATTTGATTGACCGTCCTTTGGGCAATTACCTTGATGCCGAATTGGCTGAAAAGGTTCGGGCCGAACTTGAAAAGAATGGAATTAACTTGCACCTTGGTCACACAGTAGCTGCTTTTGAAGGTGATGGCACTTTGTCTGCCGTTCGAGACGATGCTGGTCAAAACTTCGACGCTGACTTGGCAATTGTTGCTGCGGGTGTTAAGCCAAACACTAAGTACTTGGAGGGTACAATCGACCTTGACCAACGTGGTTGGATTAAGACCGATCCATATTTGCGGACCTCAGCTGCCGATGTTTATGCCATTGGTGACGCCATCTTGCCACTGTTTGCACCAGCTGGCCAACCGGCACCAATTGCTTTGGCATCAACTGCTCGTCGCGAAGCACGCTACGTGGTTGAAACGATGACGATGGAAAAGCCGGCCCGGTCATTTGCCGGTGTCAACGGCTCATCTGCTTTGCCAGTTTTTGATTACAATTTGGCAACTACTGGTGTCAATGCCAACAATGCCGAAAAGATGAACTTGAAAATCGCTTCTTCTTTGTATCAGGCAACAATTCGTCCTGAATTTGTCAAAGATGGCAATCCTGAAATTTTGATTAAGTTGATTTTTAACCCCGAAACCCATGCAATTTTGGGTGGGCAAGTTTTGTCAAAGGCTGACGTTACTGCCCATATTAATACAATTGCCTTGGCGATTAAGGGCAAGATGACCTTGGAAGACTTAGCCGAAGCTGACTTCTTCTTCCAACCAGGCTATGACCGTCAGTGGTCAGTTTTGAATTTGGCAGCTCAGACCGCTTTGGGTGAAATTCCATCCGTCTAAGCTGAGCTGGATATTAGAATAATTAGTAAAAAGGCCACAAAATAATGGGGCCTTTTTCTAATTAAATATGTCATAATAGAGTTTATGAAAGAACGTATTAAACAATCCTGGGCGCGCTTGGACCGTCGGTTCCGGTTGGGCTCATTGATTACCTATTTTGGTCGCTCACAAATCACTTTGGTGGGGCCGAGCTTTGCTTACTATGTGGTTTTGACGTTGATTCCCTTGCTAATCATGTTTGTTTTGACGATTGCAGCCTTGAATCTACGTACAGACCACGTTGTTGCGGTGATGTCGCAAATGTTGCCCGCATCAATTTCGAACTTTTTGACACCAATCGTTAACTCGGTGGCGCATACAAATAATAAATCTTACCTTTCCTTTTCATTAGTCTTCATTGTTTGGACCTTGTCACAGGTGATGGCCGTTTTGCGGAGCACCTTTAATAACATCGCTCATAAGGCTGAAAAGGGTTTGCCACTGTTAACACGGGTGTGGGCCTTTTTGTGGCTCTTAGTGATGGTGGCTGCGGTGGCCTTACTGGTGATTGTTGGAAATCTTTTTGCCTTATTGCTTTACGACTGGACGGGGATTATTTGGCGGTCGCCAACTCGGTTATTAGTGATTATCAGTATGTGGATCTTCTTGATTTGGGTCAACTACCGTTTGCCGGTCAAGGCCGCTCGTCCATCATTTCCAGCAGTCTTAATCGGTTCGTTGGTTGATGTTGGCTTGCTGACTGTCTTGAACAAGGTTTTTGTTTGGTTTGCCGATATCCAATTCCACCGCTCAGGGGTCTATCAATCCTTGGCCTCGATTGCCGTTTTTTTGATTTGGCTTGATTTGTTGGCTTCGATTTTAGTGATTGGTTTTGTTTTGATGACTTGGTTATCAGAGTTTCCAATGTTTAAGAGGAGGAAACAAGATGTTTAATGAAGAGGACTTTGCGGTCTTTAATGACCCAACCCTAGACGGCCGGATGGATAAAATTCGGCGAGTGGTGGACCCCAAGTTCGAGGCCTTTGCAGACTTGGCCTTGCCAATCCTAAAAGAGGATGGACAGGATTGGTATGCGCATGTTGCCAAACATAAGATGCGCAAAACATATGCTCCGGATAATACCTGGGTAGCCTTTGCACCAAATAAGCGCGGTTACAAGATGATGCCGCACTTTGAACTTGGTCTCTGGGCGGATAATCTTTACCTGTATTTGGCAGTGGAAGAAAACATGAAGCCAAAGGACTTGGCCGACATCATGCCAAAGCTAGAGGCGATTGCCGCCGACGTCGCCGCTTTGCCAGCTGACTACACCCTGTCCTTAGATCACATGGTGAATGCCAACCAGCCAACTGCTCGATATGCTGAGGCGGTTGCCCGTTACCAACAGGTGAAAAAAGCTGAAGTTTTGGTTGGTATTAAGATTGCGTCCGATTCGCCTTTAATTGGTGCTGATGACCAGTTTGACGTCTTGTTAACTGCATTGAAGCGTCTGATTCCGCTTTACCAAAAATTACGTTAAAAGCTTCTCTAGGCAGGCAAATTGGTTTGAGTCTGCTAGTCGACATTTTAGCAATACAAAAGCCCCAGGAAATTTCCTGGGGCTTTTCTTTTTCTTATTCAGTTTCGGTTGTTAAATCCATTAACTGCAAGGTTTGCGCTTGATTAATTTCGTGGTAGAGCTGATCGGCCAAAGATGAAGAAATCTTTTTTTGATCGAGTGACTGCGAAACAAAACGGTATTCAGCACCAAAGGCTTGGATATACAAGTCGGCTGGGACCGTCACTGCAACTTTTTGATAGTCGTGAGCCACTGTTTGGAAGAAACGGTCCAGCAGGACGCGAACGCGATCGATGTCAGCTGTATCCTCACCACTGATCATCTTCTCGGCCAAATGCTTGGCGAGCAGGTGGTCAGCAAAGGATTGGACATCGTTATTGAGAGCCCAAACCGCCTGACGGTTGTCACGGAAGCTAGCAATCTTCTGGGCTTCATTTGGATGTTCTGCTAGATATTGCTTCTGATAGCGGGCACGTTGCTTACGGGTGAATGTTCGCGTGCGAGTGTGGAACCGTAGCTCGGCTTGGGCACGACGGATTTGCCGGGCAAAATTCATTAGCGGGTGACGCTTTGTGGCGGGGTTGGTTAAACCGCGGCGAATAATCTTACTATAAATCGTCACGGCGCCATCGCCAAAGCGTTGCTGCGTGCTCTCGCTGTCAATATAGTCGTTTAATTCGTCAACCAAAGTCGCGACCAGTGGCAAGAAGTCATTGGAGAAGTCCTTTTGTCCTAACCGGCGACCGTTGGTGAACTTTTGCGTTTGCAGTGTCTGACTGAGGGCCTTCTTGAGGTCGTGGCTGATTGCCTGTTGCTCGACGGATAAGATGGCTGTGTCAATCATTTTGTTGCGGGTAGACTCTAGTTTTTCTTGGCTATAGGCTTGATTTTCTTTTGGCAAAATCAGTGGCAGGGCAACACTAGCGATCAATAGCGAAATCAGGATGACCAGTGCTGCCACAATTTGAATTTCATCTAAGAAAGGAAGGGGGTGGCCATTCACTTTTTCTGGTAAGGACATTGCCAAAGCCAAGGTGACGGCCCCGTGAACGCCGGAAAGACCGAAGATGCGGGCCCGATGTTGACGATTTTTAGTATGCTTCTTACCGAAAAATTCAGTTAAGTGCTGACCGCCTTGAAAAGTAACCCACAGGAACCGGCAGAGAAACATTGCCAAATAGATGGCCAAGGCCAAGCTGAGTAAGATCAAAGAACCAGCCCAGCCAAAGGTGGCCATCGTCTTAAAGACGGCAGGCAGCGCCAGCCCTAAAATGACAAAAGCGATTCCGTTTAATAAGGTGGTTAAGGTCTGCCAAATAGTGGCCGTGACAACCTGGCTTTCAGTCGAAATCAACTGTAGCCGTGACCGTTCCCAGTTGTGAACGATGCCGGCGGCGACAACGGCCAAAATGCCAGATGTCCCCATGTGCTCGGCGATGATATAGATGACAAAGGGGGTCAAAAGATTAAGTGGAATCGTTGTGGCTTGGGCCGAGTTAGCGTGGAAGTTTAAGTACAAGCCCAGCCCGACCATTAGGTAAGACAGGGCAAAACCAATCACCAATCCGCCGATGGCAACAAACAAAAAGTAGTTAATTCCAGCCACTGGGTTCAGAGTTCCCTTAGCAAAGAAAGAAAGGGCCAGGTTTAAGAGGACAATTCCAGTCGCATCGTTAAAAAGGGATTCCAATTCCAATGACTTGTTGAGCCCCTTTGGCATCTTTAAGCCAGAGGTCATCGACTTCACAGCCACGGCATCGGTTGGGACGATGATGGCTGCCAGGGCAATGGTCAAAGCCAGCGGCCACTTCGTTTGAAAGTTTGAACTCACTAAGGCGACCAAAGCTACCGTAAAAATGGCTAAAAAGACAGAGAGTTGGATAATGTTCTTGGAATTTTTGCGAATCGTGGCAAAGGAGTGGCTTTGCCCTTCTTGAAACATGATTGGCGCGATAATTAAGAACATAAAGAATTCAGGGTTGATTTTGAAACCGTGAAAGATTGGTAAAATCGAAAACAAAACCCCAATGGCTACTAAGATGAGGGCTTCAGGAATTCGCTTGAAAAAGGGTTGCACGATGTTGGCGGTAATAACTGCCCCCACCAACAATGCAATCAGCAATAAAATCGACATGGACATCTCTTTCTCATAATAGTTTTGACTCAAATGAGTCGGCTTATCAATAATTATAGAGCTTTGAAAAGTGGCTGGCAAGCGTTGGAATGTTCGGTTTCTATTGCTATCTTTTTTCTAATTTTTTAGTTATAATGATTTTATTGTTAATTATATATTAATTAAATTTTAATAAAAGGTAGGTGCCTCATGGCTTCAATTCAACGTCTCTATGAAACTTTCCAACCTGATCATTATGATTTGTTTTTGGATATTTCGCGTGAAAATAAATTAATTGCCGGAAAAACGAAAATTCATGGTCAGGTAACGACCACGGATGTGGCAATTCACCAACATGATTTGGTGATTGAAACTTTAAAGGTAAATGGACAAGCTGTTGATTTTGAAGTCAATAACGACCAAGATCAAGTAACTTTTAAGGTCGATCAAGCAGGCGAAATCACCGTTGAGGTGACCTACCATGCTCCTTTGACGGACAACATGAATGGAATTTATCCTTCATATTATAATGTTGACGGCCAAGCCAAGCAGTTGGTTTCCACTCAATTTGAAACTTACTTTGCCCGCCAAGCCTTCCCTGGTATTGATGAACCAGAAGCAAAGGCCACTTTCTCATTGGCGATTAAGTTTGACGAAAAGCCAGGCGAATCAGTTATTTCAAACATGCCTGAAGCCAAGGTTGAAGAGGGTGTGCATTACTTTGATGAAACCGTTAAGATGTCAACTTATTTGCTAGGATTTGCCTTGGGTGACTTGCAAAATAAGAAGACAAAGACGACGTCAGGGGTTGAGATTGGGGTCTTTGCTACCAAGGCTCACCCTGCCGATAACTTGGACTTTGCCCTTGATATCGCCAAGCGGTCAATTGAATTCTTTGAAGACTTTTACCAAACGCCATACCCATTGCCACATTCATGGCAAGTGGCTTTGCCTGACTTTTCAGCTGGAGCGATGGAAAACTGGGGTGTCGTGACTTACCGAGAGGCTTGCCTGTTGGTCGACCCAAAGAATTCATCAATGGCAACCAAGCAATACGTGGCAACGATTGTGGCCCACGAATTGGCTCACCAATGGTTCGGTGACCTCGTCACGATGAAGTGGTGGGACGAATTATGGTTGAATGAATCATTTGCCAACATGATGGAATACTTGGCAACTGATCATTTGGAACCAGACTGGCACATTTGGGAATCATTTAACGCTGCTGAAGTACAAAAGGCTTTGCAACGTGATGCCATCTTGGGCGTACAACCTGTCCACGTTGAAGTACAACACCCAGAAGAAATCGATGCCTTGTTTGATCCAGCCATCGTTTACGCCAAGGGTGGTCATTTGCTCGTGATGGTTCGTTCATTGATTGGTGATGATGCCTTGCGGAATGGTTTGAAGGCCTACTTTGCTAAGAAGAAGTACAGTAACGCCACTGGTGATGACTTGTGGTCAGCTCTTGGTGAAGCCTCTGGCAAGAACATTGGCGAAATCATGCACTCTTGGTTGGAACAACCAGGTTACCCAGTTTTGTCAGTGACAGTTGAAGACGGCCGCGTTAAGGTCAGCCAAAAGCCATTCTACTTTGGCGGCGACAAGTCTGCCGTGCCAAATGTGGATTTACGTTTGTGGCAGGTACCATTGGCTGCTTCAGCACCATCAGCTCCGGATTTGTTGACTGAAAAGAGCATGGACTTGGGTGATTATGAAACATTGAAGGCTGAAAGCAATGGCGCTTTTGTCTTGAATGTTGGTAACGCCGGTCACTATATTGTTCAATACGACGATACTTTGTTGGCAGAACAGGTTGCGCATTTGTCAGAACAAGATGCAATTACGCAGGCTCAGTTCGTACAAAACTGCTTGTTGCTGGCTCAGGCCGGCCAAGGTTCATTTGCGGACTTGCTTTGGGTCTTGCCAAAGTTGGCTGAATCAAACTCTGAATTGGTTCAATCATTGATTTACCAAGTTATTAACCAAGTGAAGGCCTTTGCCGACGATGGCTCAGCCCTTGAAAAGGACTTGAAGGTCTTCGTTGATGGCCTGTCAAAGAAGCAGTTGGCTCGTCTTGGTTACGATAAGAAGGCTGGCGAAAACGTCGATGATGAAATGGTTCGTCCTCAGGTTTTGTCTGCCGCACTCTTTGCTAAGAACGCTGACTTGGTTGCTCATGCTCACGGTGTCTTTGAAGCTGCCGGTGGCGATGTAACAAAGCTAGCAGCCGATGGCCGTGCTGTCGTTTTGAAGAATGAAATTCAAAACTTTAACAGCCAGGAAAAGTTCAACCAATTCTTGACGGACTACCAACAGACAGCAAACGCCGCCTTGAAGTCTGACTTGGAAGCAGCCTTGGTTACGAGCCCAGAAGCTGGTCAGTTGGAAACTTTGGTGGCTAACTACCAAAACGCCGATGTGATTAAGCCTCAAGACTTGCGCGGTTGGTTCCAAGGAGTTCTTGGTAACGATAAGGGACAAGACTTGGCCTGGAATTGGGCAAAGAACAACTGGGATTGGTTGGAAGACCGTCTTGGTGGCGACATGTCCTTCACGTCTTACGTGACGGTGATTTCAAGAATTTTCAAGACGGAAGAAAAGTTGGCCGACTTTGAAAAGTTCTTTACGCCTAAGAAGGCCGAACCAGGTTTGGCTCGTGAAATTGTGATTGATCAAGCGGTGATTGATAACCGGGTCAAGACGATTGCAGCTCAAAAGGATGCGGTCACTCGTGCCGTCGCTTTGTTGGCAAAGAACTTTGCCTAATTTCTAATTAAAAAGCTTTGCAAAATAAAATGCGCCCACCAACTGGTGGACGCATTTTTGGTGAATAAAAAGACCGGCTGTTAGGCCGGTCTTTGTTTGTGTTAGTGCATGAATTAGCGTTCACCAGGAATAAAGGTGTCATTTTTGATTAATGAACGGAAGTTCTGGTGAACCTGGGAGAAGAGGTCGTCTGGACCGTTATTGAGCATCTCTTTTGGGAAGAAGAAACGCTGGTCCAAGGAAGCCCGTCCCTTAATGGAGGCGACCAAGGCGGACAAGTCCGACAATTCCCGGTGACTGCCATCTCCCAAAATCAAATCGATCTGAGTTCGAGGCTTCTTGGCGGTTGGTTTGTAGTCATCATAGGGCAGGTCGTAGGCGTCGTTTTGGGCCGTGTAGTAGATTGGATCAAAGCCGGCATCCTTAACGACTTGTTCCAGCTCGTCGATGTAAGGCGCTGATTGTTCGTTAATCTGGATTGACTTAAATGGCTTGCGGTTTAAGAAGCGGGAAGACAGGTCGGACAGGATTTGGTCCGGATAGTCCTGCCAGCCATTGATAGCCGTCATGAAGAGGTTATCATCAAGACGTAAGTATTCTTGTACCGTTAAGTCATGGTCGGCTTCAAAGACGGGGGCCAAGAGCGGACCAACTAGGTCGCTAGGATTATGACCCTCGACCAATAGTTCTTTGACGCGGCCAAGCAAGTGCTCCAAGATTACTTCCATCCCCCGAGATACCGGGTGGAAATAAACCTGCAAGTACATCTGATAACGGGAAACGATGTAGTCTTCGACCGCATGCATTCCGGAGATGTCAAAGCCGATTCCGGTTGCGCAAGGCTTCATCGTCCGCATGATGCGGTCAATATCAAATTCACCATAGGCGGCCCCGGTGTAGTAGGCGTCCCGGAGTAAGTAATCCATCCGGTCGACATCCAGTTGACTGGAAATCAGTTGAACAACCTGCTGGTTGGGGTAAGTCTTAGCGATGACCGAAGCGACTTTATTCGGAAAGTCGGGACTGTAGGACTGCAAGACTCGGTTAATTTCGGTGTCTCCAGTGATGATGGCCTGAGTCATCATTTCATGGTTGGTATTAAAGAGGTGCTCAAAAGTATGAGAAAAAGCGCCGTGACCGACATCGTGTAGCAAAGCGGCCACAATCGTGACCATTTGCTCTTCAGGATTCCAAAGGCCATCGCCTTCTGTTTGGCTTTGGTAATACTGATTGAAGTAATCAGTAATCCGCCGAGCAAGTTCATAGGCCCCGACTGAGTGACCAAAGCGGTCGTGTACAGCGCCGTGGAAAACAAAGGCGGTCACGCCAAGTTGTTCGACACGACGAAGGCGTTGAAACTCAGGGGTGTTAATTAAATCCAAGACCAACTGATCTTGAATGTGAATGAATTGATGGATTGGATCGCGGAGGACTTTTTCGTGTGCTAATTTTTCCGACATATTTGACCTTTCCCTTCGTGTTGTTTCTTATTATAATGTATCTAGGTGTTTTATGCATTTTTTAGGAGTGATTTTATTCAAATGAACCAACAAGAGGTCCAATTGCAGATTGTTAACCAGGTTTTCCAGGATGGTGGCGACGAACGCTATGAGGTAGCGACCGATGGTGTTTTAACCACCAAGGGCGAAAGTTTTTATCTGGCTTATACTGAAACTTTGCCGGAACAGCCGGATACCAAGGTCGTCTTCAAATTCAAGGGTGACCAGGTTACCATTAACCGGCATAACGTCACGAAGACACGGATGGTTTTTGAAATGGGCTTGGTTGATCACCAGCCGTATCAAACAGTGGCGGGGATGATGATTTTAGCGACCAATACCCAAAAAATGGAAATTGAATTTGATGAAGCAACTGGAACCGGTCAGTTAGATTTGTCTTATTCTTTGACGGCTAACGGGGATGTTGTCGGCCAGTACCAGGTCGCCTTGCAATTTGGACCAAAATCCAGTATACTCAACTAGTTAGAAGCGCGAAAGGACGAGAGCCATGTCAAATTTAGAAAACGGTCAACTCAAGGAAGAAATGTCCTTGGTCGAAATCGCTACGGCTATTTTAGCTGAGAAAAAGCAGGCAATGGCCTTTACTGATCTAGTATCGGCTATCCAAGATTACTTGGAAATTGATGCGGAAACTTTCCGTACCCGCCTATCACAATTTTATACTGACTTGAACACGGATGGTTCTTTTATTTCTTTGGGAAATAATGAATGGGCCTTGCGTTTGTGGTATCCAGTTGATGCCATTGACGAATCAATTCATGAAATTGATGATGAAGAAGAAAAGCCAAAGAAGAAAAAGGCATCAAAGAAGGTCAACGTCTTTGCCGATTCAGCAGCTGCTGATGATGACGTGATTGACTATAACGATGATGACCCTGAAGATGATGACTTTGATGATATCGAAGGTCACAATGCAGAAACCGGTGACGGTAATGATGCAGATGATGACGACGATGCAGAAAAGGATGAAGCCATCGAAGATAATCTGACAGAATTAGCTGGCTCAGATGATTTGGATGACTTATCTGACGGGGATGAGGACTAATTTATTAGTAAATATTTTTTCGAAAAAGTATTGCTTTTTAGCCCTTCCTTCGGTAATATATATAAATGTGCTAGAGCACAGGATTGCTTCCGTAACTCAGTTGGTTAGAGTAGGGGATTTTTAATCCCAAGGTCCTCGGTTCGAATCCGAGCGGGAGCACTGAGTTAATCAGGCGACCTTGGGTGATTCCAAAAAAAGCAGAACTTATACAAGCTCTGCTTTTTTGTTTGCAAATTTTTATAAAGAAAAACAGGACCTTTTCAATCAAAGAAAGGTCCTGTTTTTTATTTTAATAAAACCAAGTATCGTAAACCGTAATCGGCTCATGACGCTTTTGTTGGCTGTCAGCATACAATGATTCGATTTGTTCGGCGGCTGCGTCAGGGACGTCTTTGCCTTCCAAATAGTCGTCGATTAATTTGTATGAGACACCCAAAGCTGTTTCGTCTGGTAATTGTGGTCTGTCGTCCTCTAAATCGGCCGTAGGCGTCTTTTTATAGAGGTGAGCGGGTGCTTGCAAGGCTTCCAACATTTGACGGCCCTGGCGCTTGTTAAGACGCCAGAGTGGGTTGATGTCTGTGCCACCATCACCGTATTTGGTGAAGAAGCCGGCGAAGGCTTCGGCCGCGTGATCGGTTCCGATGACCACGGCATTATGCTCGCGGGCAACCGCATATTGGGCAATCATCCGCATCTTGGGCTTAATGGAACCGCGGCTCATGTCATCGACGGTTAAACCGGCCAAACGTAATGATGCGACCATCGCATCCGTTGCGTCTTTGATGTTGGTTGTCACTGTTTGGTCGGGATTGATGAAGGCCAGTGCGTCTTGGGCATCGGCCTCATCTTTTTGTTCACCATAGGGCTGGCGGATGGCGACGAATTGGTAGTCAGCACCGGTTTCTTGCCGTAACTCGTCGATGGCAATCTGGCCAATCTTGCCGGCCAAAGTTGAATCTTGACCACCACTAACCGCGATGGCTAGGCCGGTATAAATGCTGTGTGTCAGGTACTGCTTTAGCAAATCGACTGACCGGCGAATTTCTTCCTGGGGGTCGATGATTGGCTGTACGTGTAGGTCTGCAATGATTTCAGCTTGTTTGGCTCTCATTGTTTTGGCATCTCCTTAATATCTTGACGAATGTCGTGAATTAGCTTGGTTTTGGCATCATAAAGGCTTTGAGACAGGTCAACCGGATAGGTTTCTGGATTCAAAATTCGCTTGTATTCATCCCAAAGGTTAGCCAAAGAATTCTTGGCGTAGTCCTTGATGGCAAAAATGTCCGGCAAATCATAGACGAGCTGACCAGCAACAAAAATGTCATGCAAAATTGGGGTGGCGACGAAGTCGGTCACCTCTTTTGAAATCACCGGATGGTTGGGGTCAAACATGTGCAGGCTTTGCAGGTCGTTTGGATTTTCATCCGCATAGGTCAAGTAGTCACCCTCAGACTTGCCATCCTTTTTATCGGTGATCCGCCAAATTTGCTTCTTACCAGGTGTCGAAATCTTAGCGACGTTGTTAGACAACTTGATGGTGTCTTGCCCGTCGATGCTAACCATCTTGTAAACCGCCCCGAGGGCTGGTTGGTCATAGGCAGTAATTAATTTGGTTCCAATCCCCCAGACGTCGATTTTAGCACCTTGAATCTTGAGGTTTAAAATCGTGTTTTCGTCCAAGTCATTAGAAGCGTAAATCTTGGCATCGGTAAAGCCGGCTTCATCGAGCATGGCCCGGACCTTCTTTGACAGGTAGGCCATGTCACCGGAGTCAATCCGAACACCCTGGAAATTGATCTTGTCGCCAAATTCTTTAGCGACTTTGATCGCATTTGGTACACCAGATTTCAGGGTGTCAAATGTGTCGACCAAAAAGACGACGTCATGGTGGGTGCTAGCATAAGCCTTGAAGGCTTCGTAGTCACTTTGGTAGGCCTGCACTAGTGCGTGGGCATGGGTCCCAGAAATGGGAATGTGGAAGAGTTTGCCGGCCCGGACATTTGAAGTGGCATCAAAGCCACCAATAAAGGCGGCCCGAGTGCCCCAAAGGGCGGCATCTAATTCTTGGGCGCGGCGGGTTCCAAATTCTAATAGGGGCTGGCCGTTAGTGACCGAAGCAATCCGCGCAGCCTTGGTTGAAATCAAGGTTTGGAAATTAATGATGTTTAAAATTAATGTTTCCAACAATTGGGCATCCACGAGGGGGCCGTCGACTTGGACTATTGGTTCGTGATTAAACATCACTTCCCCTTCATAGGCGGCCCGAATGGTGGCGGTGAGTTGCCAGTTTTTCAGATAAGTTAAAAAGTCTTCTTCATATAAGTTCAGTGACCGAAGGTAGTCAAGGTCGTCTTGACTGAAGTGTAATCCTTCTAAGGCCTTGACCATCCGTTCTAGTCCAGTGAAGATAACATAACCGTTATCAAAGGGCATGTTGCGGAAGTAGGCCTCAAACACGACCGGCTTTTGGTCGATGCCTTGCTTCCAATAGGTATAAATCATATTAATTTGGTAGGCGTCTGTGTGCAGCACCAGTGAATCGTCAGTATACATAGGAATGTCCTTTTTCATACCATTATACTAATCAATTGCCCCTAGGGGTAGCCGGGATTTTCAAATGTCAATTAACATTTTGGTGTCGCTATGTTGCTAATTTTTTCTGATTGTAAAGTAAAAGTAATGGAGTTTAGAACCGTTGTTCTGACAAGGGTTTTGGCTGTAATGGCCTGTATTTTTAAAATCGAACATCTGTTCTTTCTAAATAAATCGTTGTACTATTTGAGTTACACAAATACAAAAAAACAGGAGGAAATAATTTAGAATGGTAGAAGCAATGAAAGCAAATCGTTTATCAAATTTGACCGTTGTGAAGCGCAGCGGTGAGGAGATGCCCTTTTATGATTATAAAGTTGAATTTGCCCTCCATCAGCTTGGTTTAGCGGATGAAGAAGCAGATGCGATTTTTGATCAATTGGTCGCTGACCTGAGCCACCGCCAAAGTGTTTTGGCAAAAGACATTCATGACCTGCTGATTTCTTATTTAGAAAATGCTGGTTTTGAAGCTGCTGCTAACCGCTTCGAAAATTATTATCAGAAGGACAAACAAAAGTTCGCTGATGCCTCCAATGTTCAAAAACGTATCGAAAAATTGTTCGACAAAGACGAGGACGTTGTCCACGAAAATGCCAACAAGGACAGTCGGGTCTTCAATACGCAGCGGGACTTGGAAGCTGGAGCCGCTAGTCGGGCATTGGGTATGCAGATGTTGCCACCATTGGTGGCCAAGGCGCACATGCGTGGGAATATCCACTGGCACGACTTGGACTATTCCCCAGTTACGCCGGCGACTAACTGTTGCTTGATCGACTTTGACAACCTGTTGAACAACGGCTACAAGATTGGAAATGCCTGGGTCGACAGTCCCAAGTCAATTCAAACAGCCACGGCGCAGATGTCACAAATTATTGCTAACGTCGCTTCCTCACAGTATGGTGGTTGCTCGGCCAACCGGATTGACCAACTCTTAGCACCGTTTGCCCAAAAAAATTATGACAAGCACCTAGTTGATGCGAAAAATTGGGTGACTGAAGCAAAGCAAGAAGAATACGCCAAGGCCAAGACGAAGAAGGATATCTACGACGCCATGCAGGCCTTGGAATACGAAATCAACACCTTGTATTCTTCACAGGGACAAACGCCCTTTACCACTATTAACTTTGGTTTGGGAACGAGCTGGATTGAACGCGAAATCCAACGGGCCATCTTGCAAATCCGTATTAAGGGTCTCGGCAAGGAACGACGGACGGCCATCTTCCCTAAGTTGATTTTCACTGTGAAGAAGGGCTTAAATTTTGCCCCAATCGATCCAAATTATGACATTAAACAATTGGCTTTGGAATGCTCAACCAAGCGGATGTATCCGGATTTGTTGATGTATGACAAGATTGTCGAAATCACCGGATCATTCAAGACGCCAATGGGCTGCCGCTCATTCTTGCAGGGATGGAAGGATGAAAACGGCAAGGAAGTTAATTCCGGCCGGATGAACTTGGGTGTTGTCACCGTCAATTTGCCACGAGTTGCTCTTTTTGCCCACGGCGACAAGGAAGAGTTCTGGAAGATTTTTGATGAAAAAATCAAGTTGACGCACGAAGCCTTGGCCTACCGGATTGAACGAACTAAGGAAGCCGTGCCCGAAAATGCGCCTTTGCTTTATATGTATGGGGCCTTTGGTAAGCGGTTGAAGAAGACGGATAGCGTTGATGAAGTCTTTAAGAATAGCCGCGCTACCGTTTCACTTGGCTACATCGGTCTCTACGAAACCGCCGCTGCCTTTTATGGCTCACATTGGGAACAAAACCAAGAGGCGCACGACTTTGCTGAAGAAATTGTCAAGCGGATGCACGATTACTGTGTCGAATGGGAAAAGGAAAGTGGTTACCACTACAGCCTTTACTCAACCCCAGCCGAATCGTTGACCGATACCTTCTGCGAAGCCGATATCGAAAAGTTTGGTAAGGTGGCCGACATCACCGACAAGGAATACTACACGAACAGTTTCCACTACGATGTCCGCAAGCACCCAACACCATTTGACAAGATTAGTTTTGAAGAAGCCTTTCCAAAGTATGCTGCTGGTGGCTTTATTCACTACTGTGAGTATCCAAACTTGCGTCAAAACCCACAGGCTCTAGAAGCCGTTTGGGACTGGGCCTATGACCATGTTGGCTATCTTGGAACGAACACATCAATCGATAAGTGTTTCAAATGTGGTTTCTCTGGCGATTTTAAGGCAACCGCTAAGGGCTTTGAATGTCCTGAATGTGGGAACCATGATCCCCAGATGTGTGATGTGGTAAAGCGAACTTGTGGCTACCTGGGAAATCCTCAGCAACGACCAATGGTTCACGGCCGTCACGTTGAAATTGCCTCACGGGCAAAGCACTTAACACAGGAGATGATTACAGATGTCGCAAGCTACCAGAAAACCAAACAATCCGATGCCCAAAGAATGGACCGCGAAAGAGCTTAGTCAAGGCTTTATCGCCGACTACAAGGCCTTTAACTTTGTCGATGGGGAAGGGGTTCGCTGCTCTTTGTATGTATCTGGCTGCAAGTTTATGTGCCCGGGTTGCTATAACGTTGTGGCGCAAAACTTTCATTACGGCCACCCTTATTCACAGGAGTTGGAAGATCAGATCATTGAAGATTTGAGCCAGGACTATGTCCAGGGCCTGACTTTGCTCGGTGGGGAACCTTTCTTGAATACCCAAGTTTGCATCCAGTTGGCCAAGCGAATTCGCCAAGAATTCGGTCACACCAAGGACATTTGGTCATGGACTGGTTATACCTGGGATGAATTGCAACAAGAAACGGATGACAAATTGGAATTATTGTCATTAATCGACATCCTCGTCGACGGTCGTTTTTTGGAAGACCAAAAGGATTTGACCCTGCAATTCCGCGGGAGTGCCAATCAACGCATTATCGATGTGCCAAAGTCATTGGCCAGCGGTGATGTTGTGATTTGGGACAAGCTCGTTCGCTAGGCTAAAGGCGAAATCAATACTTACCAAAAGAGCCACAGAGCTTTCCTGGCTGGTTGTCCACCATCAAAGAAATGTGGCTCTTCGTGTCTCTATTTACTGAAAAATGGGGCAAATTTGGAGAATGGAAGACAAATGAAGACGTTAAAAATAACAGACCTCCATGTTGAAATTGAGGGAAAGGAGATCCTCAAAGGGGTGAATTTGACCGTCAATACCGGTGAAATTCACGCCATCATGGGGCCTAATGGAACCGGAAAATCGACCCTTTCACAAACGATTATGGGTCACCCGGCCTATCAAATTACCCGGGGAACCATTGAGCTAGATGGGCAGGATTTGGCCGAAATGACGGTTGATGAGCGGGCCCGAGCAGGACTTTTTTTGGCCATGCAATATCCGGCTGAAATTCAAGGGGTCACGAACTTTGAATTTATGCGAGCTGCGGTGAATGCCCGCCGCCCAGAAGACGACCAGGTCGATGTCATGACTTTCATGAAGGACCTCGACCGAAATCGAGAGTTTCTTTCGATGAGTGTCGAAATGTCGAGCCGTTATTTGAATGAAGGCTTTTCCGGTGGTGAAAAGAAGCGCAATGAAATTTTGCAAATGTTGATGATCAAGCCGACCATCGCCATCTTGGATGAAATCGATTCCGGCCTGGACATCGATGCCCTAAAAGTGGTTTCCAAAGGGGTGAACAGCATGCGCTCGGATAACTTTGCGACCCTCATGATTACCCACTATCAGCGCTTGCTCGATTACATTGTGCCGGACTATGTTCATGTGATGATGGGTGGCAAAATTGTAAAAACCGGTGGGCCGGCCTTGGCCAAGCGGTTGGAAGGTGAAGGTTATGCGGCCTTGCGCGATGAACTTGGCCTGCAAATTGCCCTGACTGATGAAGATGTTTAGGCGGTGGTGAGATGGAAGTGATGGAAAAAACGGAAGTACTCCCTTTACCTGTTTTTGACAAAGTCCGCTTTGATCGCTGGGGCTTAACAGAAATGACGGCTGGCCGTGAATCTAGTGCCGCTACCTTTTCGGCCCATGAAGGTGAAAACGGGATTGAAATTAATGGCCAAAGTGTCAACTATCATTATTTGTCAGACGAATTAAAGAAGGCTGGCGTCTTAATCATGCACATTGGTGATGCCAAGCTCCGCTATCCGGAGCTAGTGGACCGGGTTTTAGGAAGGGTGATTAATCCAAGTAGTGACCAATTAGTGGCGGACAATTTTGTCCAGTACAATACCGGCGCCTTTATCTATGTGCCAAAAAATATCCGACTCACGGAACCGCTCCACCTATATTTAAATCATCTGGCCAATGAGCAAGATACGGTGGCCCATGTTCTGGTGTATCTCGAGCAAAATAGCGAGCTGACTTTGTTAGCAGAAAGCCAGACGGTCGGTGTCAATGGCGGTAAAGTGTCACTGCTCAGCGAGGTCGTGGCGGGTCCGGGTAGCAAGTTAACTTACGTTAATTTTGATGATTTTGACCAGAACACAACGGCCTACTTAAACCGCCAGGCCAAAGTTGGCCAGGGAGCTGTGGTCGATTGGGTTAACGCCAGCTTTAGTGATGGACAAACTTTGAATCAATTGACCAGTACTTTATTGGGCGAAGGTGCTCAAAGTGATGTCAAAGTCGCTAGCTTTACCAACGGTCGGCAGACGCAGGGCTTTAATACCGAGGTCAAAAATGTTGGCCGACACACCGTTGGCCACATTTTCCAACGGGGTGTGATTTTGGACTCTGCCAACCTGATTTTTAATGGATTAGGCAAGATTATTAAGGGTTCCAAGGGATCCGATGCCCAACAAGAATCGCGCGTGTTGATGCTCTCACGGCGTGGTCGCGGTGAGGCCAACCCGCTGCTCTTAATTGACGAGAGTGATGTTACAGCTGGGCACGCAGCCTCGGTTGGTCAGGTCGATGACCAGCAACTGTATTATCTGATGAGTCGCGGCCTGCCGGAAGTTTTGGCTCGACGTCTCGTGGTGCGCGGCTTTGTCGGTGAAGTTTTGGCAGCCATTCCCGACCAAAGGCTGTTGGACCGGGTCGTGGCCGCAATTGAAAGAAAGTTGAATGATGAAAACGGTACGCAATGATTTTCCAATCTTAAATACGCAAATTAATGGTCGGCCACTGACTTATTTGGATGGTGCTGCGACCAGCCAAAAGCCCTGGCCGGTCTTGGATGCTGTGCAACAGTATTATTTGACGGAAAATGCCAATGTGCACCGTGGAGTCTATACCCTGTCAGAAGTAGCTACCAAAAGTTACGAGGGGGCGCGGGAAAAGGTCCAAAACTTTCTCCATGCGCCAAGCAGCCGCAATATTATCTTTACCAGGTCAACGACTGAGTCACTGAATTGGCTGGCGCAGGCCTACGGGCCGACGGTTGTCGGCCAGGGGGATGAAATCCTTTTAACTTACCTGGAGCACCACTCCAACATCGTTCCCTGGCAGGTGCTGGCACAGCGAGTTGGGGCGACCCTGAAATACGTCAAGTTAACGGCGGATGGCCAGATCGATTTGGCCGACTTTGCCCAGCAGTTGAGTCCCAAGACCAAGATCGTCAGTTTTGCCCATGTTTCTAATGTTTTGGGAACGGAGGCACCGGTGAAGGAAATGGCACGATTGGCCCATCAGGTCGGCGCGACAGTTGTCGTGGATGGTGCTCAGGCGGTGGCGCATTTGCCAGTGGATGTCTTAGACTTGGACGTTGATTTTTATGCTTTTTCTGGCCACAAAATGCTGGCACCAACAGGAATTGGTGTTCTTTACGGCAAAGAAGTGTTATTGGAACAAATGCCGCCAGCCCAATACGGCGGGGAAATGATTGAAGAGGTTGGACTGCAATCGTCAACCTACCAGGAATTACCCTGGCGCTTTGAAGCCGGCACGCCCAACATTGCTGGCGCAGTCGGTTTGGGTGCGGCCATTGATTATTTAGAGCACCTGGGAATGGCTGCAATCGCGGCCAAGGAAAGCGACTTAATGAAAACCGCTATCGCCGAGTTGTCGACCATTCCGGGCCTAGAAATCTATGGCCCGGTTGATCCAGCGGACCGCCACGGGGTCTTGTCCTTTAACATTAGCGGCGTTCACCCCCACGATGTGGCCACGATTTTAGACCAAGCGGGCGTTGAAGTTCGTGCCGGGCACCATTGCGCCCAGCCACTGATGCGCTACCTCGGCCAGGCGGCGACCGTGCGCGCCTCGTTTTCTTTTTATAACAACCAAGAAGACATTGTTCGCTTGGTTCAGGCGCTCAAGACGGTGAAGGAGTATTTTCCAAATGACTAATCCGGAACTAAATCAGCTTTATCGGCAAGTAATTGTTGATTATGCCAAAAATCCGCACCACTTTCGCCAAGATTTAGGAGAAGAAGCCCTTTCGGCGCGGCGGTTTAATGCCAGCTGCGGTGATGTTTTGCAAATTCAGTTGGTGATTGACCAGGAGAAAATTAGCGACGCAAGCTTTGACGGTCAGGGCTGTGCGATTTCGCTGGCCGCAACTTCGATGCTGTTAGACCAACTAATCGGACAAAGCTTGACGGAGGCCAGAACACTTTTGGCTGACTTTTCAAACCTAATTTTGGGCGCGGAAAATCAGGGGCAATCGGATTCTTTGGGTGAGTTGGAGTTGCTGGCCGGTATTCGGTCCTTTCCGGCGCGAATTAAGTGTGCCACATTGGCCGGTCATGTGGTGACGGATGTTCTCGATGAATTTGATGACTTAAACCAGAAAGGAGAGACCAATGGAAATTGACCGTCAGGAAGCTTTAGATAATACTAGGGCCGCGATTGGTGCCGATGAAGAATATGCCCATGGCTTTCACGATGACCATCAAGCCGTTTATTCGACGGGGCAGGGTCTGACCGAAGCAACCATTCGGCAAATTTCTGCTAAAAAGAATGAGCCCGAGTGGATGTTAGATTTTCGGCTCAAATCCTACGAGGCTTATTTGGCCATGCCGATGCAGACTTGGGGACCCGATTTGTCCAACTTGGACTTTGATGGGATTTACTACTATAACAAGCCCACCGATGAAAAATACCGGGATTGGGATGATGTGCCTCAGGACTTAAAGGACACTTTTGACCGGTTGGGTGTCCCGGAAGCAGAACGGAAGTGGCTGGCCGGGTCATCGGCCCAATACGAATCCGAGGTGGTCTACCATCGGATGAAAGAGGAATTTGAAAAAACCGGGATTATCTTTACGGATACGGATACGGCGGTCCAGGAATACCCAGAGTTGGTGCAAGAATACTTGGGTTCGTTGGTGCGACCTACCAATAACAAATTAGCCGCTTTGAATTCGGCCGTCTGGTCTGGTGGGACTTTTATCTATGTGCCAAAGGGAGTTCACGTGACGACACCAATCCAGTCTTACTTCCGGATTAATACGGAGCGGGAAGGGCAGTTTGAGCGGACCCTGATTATTGTTGATGAGGGTGCCCACGTTGACTATGTCGAGGGCTGCTCGGCACCGACCTATTCGGCCGACGCTTTGCATGCCGCGGTGGTCGAGGTCATCGTTAAAAAGGATGGTTACTGCCGTTATACCACCATCCAAAATTGGTCTAACAACGTTTATTCCCTGGAGACCAAGCGGTCTTCGGCTGCAGAAAATGCAACGATGGAATGGGTTGACGGTAACTTTGGCTCAAAGACGACCATGAAGTATCCGTCCGTTTATCTGAACGGGGAGGGCGCCCGGGGCACAATGCTCTCGATTGCGGTTGCCGGTGCCGGTGTTCACCTGGATTCCGGGGCCAAGATGATTCATAACGCCAAAAATACCTCATCTTTGATTGTTTCCAAGTCCATCGCTCACGATGGTGGAGCGACCGATTACCGGGGAACGGTGAAGTTTGGCCGTGATTCGGATGGGTCTTTTGCTCACGTGGAGTGTGACACCATCCTAGTTGATGATCAGTCTTCGGCTGATACGATTCCGTACAATACGGTTTTGAATGGGAATGTCTCGATGGAACATGAGGCGAAGGTTTCCAAGGTCTCAGAAGCCCAACTCTATTACTTGATGAGTCGGGGAATTTCCGCTAAAAAAGCAACCGAGATGATTGTGATGGGCTTTGTGGAGCCCTTTACCAAAGAGTTGCCAATGGAATATGCAGTTGAACTCAATCGCTTAATGAAGTTTGAAATGAGTGGATCAGTGGGGTAAATCAGTGGACGAAGCAAAAAGAAAAGAAATTATGAGTTCTTTGAGTCAAGTGATTGACCCGGACTTTCGCGTTGATGTTGTGAACCTGGGCTTTATCAATCACGTTGACTTAGATGACCAGGGCCAATGTACCCTAAACATGACGTTGACCGTGATTGGTTGCCCCATCATGGGCACGCTGGAAGAAATGGTCAGCGACGCAGTCAAGGAGATTGAAGGGGTAAATACCGTTCAAGTTGAATATTGCTGGGATCCGGCTTGGTCGGTGGCACGAATGACGCCATATGCCAAAGCGATGCTTGGTCTCAGCTAGCTAAAATAAAAAAAGGAGTAGGAAATGACAAACAGTCACAGTTGGAAGTTGGATATTAGCCGCTATGGCGCCTTTATTATTGGAATTTTAATTTTGGGAACCGGATTTTTAAGTACCGGAATGACCAAGTACCCTCAGTTAGTAGGGATGGCGGGGATTTCGTTTACTTTTGGACTTCGGCACGCCTTTGATGTCGATCATATTGCCGCCATTGACAATATGACCCGGAAAATGCTGAACGACCACAAAAATACCCGGGGAGTTGGTTTTTCATTTTCGTTTGGCCATTCTTTGGTGGTGGTTTTACTGACACTGTTGACGGTTTTGTTTGTGGAATGGGCTGACCATTCCTTGCCAATCCTAGAGTCCGTCGGTGGCATGTTTGGTACGATGATTGCTGCCGTGATGCTCTTACTTTTAGCTTGCTTTAATACCTTTATCCTGCGGGGCATTTGGAAAAATTTTCGCCACATGAAGCAAAAAACGCTTGATCCAGACAACCAGCAGCTGGCGGCGGAATCACGGATTTATCGACTGTTTATGAAGCTGCTCGGGATGATTAAGCACAACTGGCAGGTGGCCATTGTCGGTTTCTTATTTGGTCTTGGCTTCGATACCGCCACGCAGGTAGCGGTCTTGGCCACTTCAGCCACCGCTACCTCGGCTGGGGTGCCCTGGTATGCCATCTTGTCTGTGCCTCTGTTCTTTACGGCGGGGATGTGCCTGATGGATACCTTAGACGGCTTTTTCATGTCATCAACTTATAACTGGATTATTTCAACTTCCTACCGCAAGGTTTACTTTAACCTGATTTTGACGAGCATTTCGATCATCGCGGCCGGCTTTATCGGCTTAGTTGACTTGATTCAGTCGTTGAGTGCCATGTTCCACTTTGATAACTTCTTAACCCATTGGGCGGCTAGCCTCGACTTTAACGAATTAGGCATCATTTTGGTGGCCATTTTCATCTTAGCATGGGCCGTGGCCTTACTCATTTGGAAGGTGATGAACCTGTCACAGTACGACCAAATTAAGTCTTAAACCGCATTTGTTAGGACAATTGTTGTGAATTGATTGAGTTGTCTAGACCTGTCTTGACGAAAAAGGCTTGCATTTCTGAAAAGATGCGCTTAAAATTAACACTATTCATGAGAACGAGTAATTGCTACTAGTTGAAAAGAGACGTCACGGTTGGTGAAAGTGGCGGGCTAATGCGATGAAAACTCCCTCAGTTGTGGCCTTTGAGTAATGCGTGAAATGAAGCCCGGCTGCCAGCCGTTATCCTGGCATAAGAGTGTTGTTCGAGTCTTTTTACTTGAGCAAAACACGGGTGGTACCACGCAATTTAGCGTCCCTAGAGATTTCTAGGGGCGCTTTTTTATTGGCCAGCCGCGTAAGGAGAGAAACAAATGGAAAATGGAAAAGAATTAAAGCGATCATTGTCATCGTTTCAAATGGAAATGATTGCGCTTGGTGGAACAATTGGTGTTGGACTTTTCTTGGGTTCATCATCCACCATCAAGTGGACGGGAACGTCCGTCCTCCTGGCCTACCTACTGGCAGGGCTAGTGTTATATATCGTGATGCGGGCATTGGGTGAAATGCTTTACGTCAAGCCAATCGTTGGATCATTTGCCAACTACGCTACGAAATACATTCACCCGGTTGCCGGCTATCTGACCGTTTGGGCCAATGTTTTCCAGTGGCTGACGGTTGGGATTTCCGAAACGATTGCCGTTGGGGACTACATGCACTACTGGTGGCCAGGTGTACCAACTTGGGTAACGGGTGTGATTGTGCTGATCTTACTGACGTTGACGAATTTGGTCACGGTTAAGGCCTATGGCCGCTTGGAAGCCTGGTTCTCAATCGTTAAGGTGTTGACGATTGTCTTTATGATCATTTTGGGACTATTGATGATTGTCTTTGGCTTTGGTAACCATGGTCATGCCATTGGCTTCTCAAACCTCTGGTCACACGGACCATTCTTTGCTCATGGTTTGAAGGGCTTCATGTTCGACTTGTCGATTGTCGTGACATCTTATCAGGCCATTGAAATTATTGGGATTACTGCTGGTGAAGCGGCCCACCCACAAGAAGCGATTGTGAAGTCAATCAAGTCAATCGTTGCCCGGATTTTGATTTTCTACGTTGGAGCGATTTTCGTGATCGTGACAATTTATCCATGGGACAAATTAGATACGGTTGGTTCACCATTCGTTGAAACTTTTGCTAAGGTCGGGATTACCGCTGCGGCTGGAATTATTAACTTTGTGATGTTGACGGCCGCCGCATCAGCCTTGAACTCAGGTCTGTTCTCATCATCGCGGATGCTTTACACACTGGCCCAGCAAAAGGAATTGCCACCTGTCTTCTTGAAGTTGTCAAAGAACCGCGTCCCAGATGTTTCGGTTTTGGCCATGTCGGTTGGAATCTTACTTGGAATCATCTTAAATGCGGTCTTGCCACTCTTCTGGAAGGGGTCAGAAAACATTTTTGTCTTGGTTTATTCCGCCTCGACTTTGCCAGGAATGGTGCCTTGGTTTGTCATCTTGATTTCGCAAATTAAGTTCCGCAAGCAAAATCCTGATTTGATGAAGGGCCACCCATTCATGTTGGCCTTGTCGCCATGGTCAAATTACTTTGCAATTTTCTTCTTATTAATTACCCTGGTTTTCATGGTGATTAATCCAACGACTCGAGTACCATTGGCCATTGGCTTTGCCTTCCTATTCCTCATGGGGCTTTTGTACTTCTGGACGCACCGTCGGGATGCAAAGAACAACTAACAAAATTAAGCTGCCTTTGGTCTAGATGTTTTTGCGATCGAGTGTTGACATTAACAGGGGTAGTCTGTAATATATATTAGGGCTCACATTTAATGTGAAACACTTTTATTTCTCCCAAGCTCTGCTTGGGAGTTTTTCTATTTTATTTAATGAATTTGTCCTAAAACCATAGGAAAATTCGCTGTGTCAGGCAAAATATAGGAGGCATTATGGCAAAGAAGCAAACCAAGTACATTTTCGTCACGGGTGGGGTCGTTTCATCCCTTGGAAAAGGAATCGTGGCCGCTTCTTTGGGTCGCTTGTTGAAAAACCGCGGCTTGAAGATGGCAATACAAAAGTTGGATCCCTACATCAACGTTGACCCAGGTACAATGTCTCCCTACCAACACGGAGAAACTTACGTAACCGGTGATGGTCTTGAAACTGATTTGGACATGGGCCACTACGAGCGTTTTATGGACATCAACACCAACATGTACTCAAACGTGACGACTGGTCGGATTTATTCAGAAGTTTTGGCCAAGGAACGTAAGGGTGATTATAATGGGGCAACCGTTCAGGTAATCCCACACATCACCAACGCGATTAAGGATAAGATTGTCAAGGCCGGTGAATCAACGGATGCCGATGTGGTTATCGTTGAAGTTGGTGGAACGGTTGGTGATATCGAATCATTGCCATTTATTGAAGCTTTGCGCCAAATGAAGTCAGACTTTGGTAGCGAAAATGTCTTTTATTTGCACACTTCATTGATTGTTTACTTGCAAGCGGCTGGTGAAGCTAAGACCAAGCCAACGCAACACTCTGTGACGACTTTGCGTTCATTGGGTATCCAACCAGACATGTTGGTCTTGCGAACACAACACCCATTGACAGATGAAATGAAGACCAAGTTGGCAACCTTTACGGATGTTAACCCACAAGCTGTTATCGAATCACGCGATGTGGACACTTTGTACGAAATTCCTTTGAACCTGCAAGCACAAAAGATGGACCAAGTGGTTGTGGATAAGTTGAAGTTGGATGTGCCAGAAGCCGACATGACGGAATGGAAGGCCATGGTTGATGCCATCGAGCATCCAAAGAAGACCATCCATGTTGCCGTTGTTGGTAAGTATACTGATTTGCAAGATGCTTATATCTCAGTTAACGAAGCCTTGAAGCACGGTGGTTACTCACAGGATACGGACGTTGAAATCGCCCACATTAATTCCGAAACAGTGACGGAAGAAAACGTTGCCTCATTGTTGAAGGACATGGACGGTATCATGGTTCCTGGTGGCTTTGGCCCTCGTGGAACGGAAGGAAAGATTCAAGCAATCCGCTATGCCCGTGAAAACAACATCCCATTCTTGGGTGTTTGTTTGGGAATGCAGTTGGCCTCAGTTGAATTTGCCCGCGATGTCTTGGGTTACAAGGATGCCAACTCAATCGAGTTGAACCCCGAAACGACTCATCCAATCATTGCCTTGATGGATGACCAAAACCAAGTGACAGACTTGGGTGGAACGCAACGTCTCGGCTTCTACCCAACTTGCTTGTTGGAAGGCTCAAAGACGGCTGCCGCCTATGGCAACAAGCCTGAAGTCGAAGAACGTCACCGTCACCGTTATGAATTCAACATTAAGTACCGCGATGAATTTGAAAAGGCCGGCATGGTCTTCTCAGCCACATCACCTGACAACAAGTTGATGGAAGTAATCGAATATCCAAAGAATGACTTCTTCATCGCTGCTCAGTACCACCCAGAATTCATCTCACGGCCAAATAAGCCAGAAGGTTTGTACAACAGCTTCATCACTGCTGCTGTAGCCTACAACGAAAAGTAATTTGCTTTCACATTTGTTTAATAAAAAGGTCGCCAAAGTCTTGGCGGCCTTTTCGTACATAGAAGTTCTGGAGTTATAATAAAATTATGTTAGCCAATTTATCACAACATCTTGAACAAAAACTGCTCCTCTTACCTGACGAACCTGGTTCTTACCAAATGAAGGACCGCCTCGGTAAAATTATTTACGTCGGTAAGGCCAAAAATTTGAAAAATCGGGTGCGGTCATACTTTAAGCAAGACCATACCGGTAAGACGGCCGAATTGGTGGCCAATATTGTCGACTTTGACTTTATTGTGACCAATTCCGATAAGGAAGCCTTTTTGCTCGAAAATGAATTGATCAAAAAGTATAAGCCTTACTATAATATTCGGTTGAAATATGGAACCGGCTATCCCTATATCAAGATTACGCGTGAGCGCGACCCCCGGATGGCGCTGGTTTCCGAAGTCAAAAAGGATGGGGCCTTTTACTTTGGCCCTTATCCCAACGTCTATGCCGCCCAGGAAACGTTGCATTTCTTGGAAAAAAACTACCCCTTGCGCCGCTGTAAGGGTCATCAAGGACGGCCGTGCCTCTATTATTCGATGGGGCAGTGCCTTGGGGCTTGCTTTAAGACGGTGCCAGTAGCGGAATACGATGCTCAAGTTGAACGGATTAAGCGTTTTTTGTCCGGCGATACCAAAGTGGTCAAGCGCCGGTTAACAAAAGAAATGGATGAGGCCGCCGAAAACCTGGAATTCGAGCGGGCGGCCGACTTGCGCGACCAGCTTAAGTATATTGACGAAACGGTTGAGAGCCAGCGAATCTTATCGAATGATTCGACGCCACGCGATATCTTTAACTTTTACCTTGATAAGGGCTGGATTACGGTTTCGGTGCTCTTTATTCGCCAGGCCCGGTTAATCCGGCAAAGCAAGCAGACCTTCTCGGTTGTTAGCGATGGTGTTGATGAGTTGACCACCTATATCCAACAGTTTTATTTGCAAAAGAATATCCAAAAGCCAAAAGAAATTTTAGTACCAAAGAATATCGATGACGATATTTTGTCCGAAGCCTTGGGCGTGCCGGTACGGACACCGGTTCGTGGTGAAAAGAAGGCCTTGTTGGATTTGGCGAAGAAGAACGCTAAAATTGCCCTCGATGAGCAATTCCGTTTGATGGAGCTAAACGAACAAAAGACCTCCGGGGCGATGAAGGAAATTACCGATGCCCTCGGGATTTCCATGGGCCACCGGATTGAGGCCTTCGACCACTCTCATACCCAGGGAGAAGAAATTGTTTCGGCAATGGTGGTCTTTGAAGATGGCCGGCCAAACAAGGATATGTACCGAAAGTACAAGATTAAGTCGACGGACCACGCCGATGAGTGGCTGGAAACCCAAGAAGTCATCCGCCGCCGTTATTCACGCTTGCTGAAAGAAGGAACCGACCTTCCTGATTTGATTTTGATGGATGGGGGAATTATCCAGCTCCATGCGGCTAAAGAAGTTCTGGAAGATGAGTTGGGACTAAATATTCCGATTGCGGCCATGGTCAAAAACGATAAGCACAAGACCGCCGATTTGATTGATGGCAAAACCGAGCAGGTGGTCGTCTTAGACCATAAGTCGCAGGGCTTTTTCTTGGTTCAGCGAATCCAAGATGAGGTTCACCGCTTTGCCATTACCTTCCACCGCCAGTCGCGGTCAAAGAAGTCCTTGGCATCACGGCTGGATGCGATTGCGGGTGTTGGCCCTAAGACCAGGCAGAAGCTTTTGACTAATTTTGGTTCTATTACTAAGATTGAGGCAGCCAGCACAGAAGAAATCGAATCACTGGGAATTTCGAGCAAGGTGGCGCAATTGATTCATTGGTCACTTTCGGAGCAACAGTCTTGAAATTGTTAGAAATGCCAATTTGCCGGTGGTGAAAGTAATCTTTCTGTGATAGACTTAAATGTCTAGATTTATTTGTTTTAAAAAAGGAGTGAGCGCCGTTTTGGCGCGGAATATATGGCATTTGTTGATCAAGCACAAGTTGAAATAAAAGCCGGAAAGGGTGGCGACGGAATCGTCTCCTTCCGTCATGAGAAGTTCGTGGCCATGGGTGGCCCCTTTGGTGGGGACGGTGGCCATGGTGGGTCAATCATCTTAAAAGTTGATGAGGGACTGCGCACACTAATGGACTTCCGTTATAACCGTCACTTTAAGGCCCAGGCCGGTGGTAAGGGTGGTACCAAGGGGATGACTGGGGCTTCAGCCGAAGACCGGATTATCAAGGTTCCCCAAGGAACAATCGTTACCGACGCCGATACTGGTGAAGTGCTGGGTGATTTAGTGCGCCCTGATCAGACATTGCTCGTTGCCAAAGGTGGCCGTGGTGGTCGTGGTAACATCCGCTTTGCTACTCCTGCCAACCCGGCACCGGAACTGTCTGAAAACGGTGAACCGGGACAAGTTCGTCAAATCAAGCTTGAATTGCGGGTTTTGGCGGATGTTGGTTTGGTTGGCTTCCCGTCTGCTGGTAAGTCGACTTTGCTTTCGGTCGTGTCAAATGCCAAGCCCAAGATTGCAGCCTATCACTTTACGACCATTGACCCCAATATCGGAATGGTTCGGTTGGGGGATGACCGTGACTTTGTCATGGCCGATTTGCCTGGTTTGATTGAAGGGGCCTCACAGGGTGTTGGCCTTGGTTTCCAATTCCTTCGTCACGTGGAACGGACGCGGGTGATCTTGCATTTGGTGGATATGTCTGGGATTGAAGGGCAAGACCCTTATACACAATACCGGAAGATTTTGACCGAATTGCAAGAATACGACCCAACTATCTTGGAACGGCCACAAATTGTCGTCGCAACCAAGATGGATATGCCAGAGTCTGCTGAACTCTTTAAAGAATTCAAAAAGCAGGTTGAGGCCGATTCTGGTTTGGCTGCGGTTCCTGAAATTGTCTCAATTTCAGCCGTGACCCACCAGGGTGTCGATGACTTGTTGCGTAAGACCGCCGATTTGCTTGATCAAGCACCGGTACCAACGGCTTATCAGCAAGAAGAAGAGACAATCGAAGAAAAGATTTACAAGTTTAAGCAAGAAAAGCCAGAAGTCTCAGTTGAATGGGATGATGAACTGGTTTGCTGGTTGATCTCTGGACCAGAAGTTGAAAAGTTGGCCGCTATGACCAACTTGCAACGTGAAGCCACTATCATGCGCTTCGCCCGTCAGTTACGCCACATGGGTGTTGATGACAAATTGCGCGAAGCTGGTGCGAAGGATGGCGATGACGTCCGGATTAACAATACTAATTTTGTCTTTGAATATTCAGAATAAGCCTGCTAGTCAGGCTTTTCTTATTCAGAAAAAAAGCCCTGCTTGGTGAACAGCCAGCTGGGCTTTTGCTATAATAGAAGAGATAATGCCACGGGTAGATTTTTTACCACATGAGGAAAAATAAATGATTTTACCAGCTTTAATCGAAGCTTTTAACGAACAATTTAAGGAAAAGACGCCCATCCAAGAAGCGCTTTTTGAGCGAATGGCTGATGGCGAATCCGTTTTTGGCCTGGCACCAACGGGGTCTGGGAAGACTTTGGCCTTTGCCTTGCCAGTTTTGTCACGGATTGATTTGACGGCCAAGCAAAGTCAGGTCTTGATTTTGGCACCATCACAGGAGCTGGGCGCCCAACTCGCCCAAGTTATCCGTCCCTATGCCAGCAAGGTTGGTGTAAAGGTCGCTGCTTTGATTGGTGGAGCCAACGGGAAGCGTCAGGCCGACAAATTAAAGAAGGAAAAGCCAGCGGTCGTCGTTGGTACTTTGGGCCGGGTTTTGACCATGATTGATGGTGGGGCCTTGAAGACGAAGTACCTTAAAACGCTGATTGTCGATGAAGCCGATGCGACTTTAGTCGAAGAACACGCCGAGGACTTGGAGCATTTGGCTGCTGCTTTGCCTGACTTAGACCAGGTGGCCCTTTTTTCAGCTACTTCCGGTGTTGATTTGGCCTGGTTGGAACGGCTCTTTGGCAAGTCCGTCAAGCCGGTTTCGGTCGGCAACCACGCACCCGAAAGCATTGACCATACCTATTTGCACGTCGATGCCCGCGCCAACCACAAGGTTTTGATTGAGTTAGCCCGGCGCCACCAGCAGGCACTGGTATTTTTCAATACCATTGGGGCCTTGGTATCCGCACAGGCCGCCTTGCGTCACGAGCATGCTTCGGTGATGTCTGTTGGAAACAATGAAAAGTCACATTTGAAGCGGGCGGATGCCCTTAAAGCCTTTAAGTCGGGCAAGTTAGACTTATTGCTGGCAACCGACGTGGCTGCCCGTGGCCTCGATATTCAGGGGCTCCCCCTGGTCGTCAACGCGCAAATTCCAAATAATTTAACGACCTATTTGCACCGAACTGGCCGGACTGGTCGAGCTGGTCTGCCTGGTCAGGTATTGAACTTGGGAAATGACCATGACATTCGGAAGTTGAAGCAGTATTTGCCTGAAACAATGTCTTTGTCAAAGTTCTCATGGGCAAAACCAACGGTACAAAAGGTTGCGGAACGGTTAATCAAAGAAGATGATTTGGCAGAAGATGCTCAGGTGATCGACGCTTATTTGCCAAAGAAGGCAACTGACCAGCCAGAAAATCAGGAAGCTGGTTCAAAGCCTCGCGGTCCAAAGACCGGTCAAAAGAAAGCCTCACGGGCTAAGAAAGCCGAACAAACGGTGATGGATGCCAAGCAGGCTGCGAAGGCCAAGAAGAAGCACCAAGCCCGGAAGAAAAAGAATAAGGGTAAGCCAAAGTGGGCTCAGGGGCCACGTGAGGAGCGGTAGTCTCAGAAGTTTGCTGAGGCCCGCGTTAATCTAAATTCTTGATGAAAGTTTGGAGGAAATTATGCCAGAATTGCCCGAAGTGGAAACGGTCCGTCGGGGCCTAACCGCTCTTGTGCAGGGTGCACAGGTGAATAAAATTCAGGTGCCGTATCCAAAGGCCATCGTTTCTGATTTGCAGGAATTTAAAACAGCCCTGGTTGGTGCCGTGATTGAAAAAATTGATCGGCGCGGCAAGTACCTGCTCTTTCGTTTCTCGAATCAAAAGACGCTGGTCTCGCACTTACGGATGGAGGGCCAATATTCGGTCGAACCGGAAGGGGACACGCCACATAAGCATACCGAAGTGATCTTCACTTTGGCTGATCAGCGGGATCTGATGTACAACGACACCCGCCGTTTTGGCCGGATGCAGTTGGTCGAAACCGGGACGGAATACCAGCAGGTGTCTGGCTTGAGCAAAATCGGTCCGGAACCAACCGAGGCCGACTTGGATGTAACTTATTTGTCGAGCATCCTAGCCAAAAGTCACCGCAAGATTAAGCCGTTTTTGCTTGATCAGGCTAATTTGGCCGGTCTCGGCAACATTTATACGGATGAAGTGCTCTGGCAAAGCCAAATCCATCCGGAAACGTTGACCGATCAACTCAATGAAAGTGAAGTTGAGCGGTTGCGGGACAATATCATTGCCGAAATTAAGCGCGCCACCGACCACCACGGCACGACTGTTCATTCTTTCTCGAACGTCTTTGGTGAAGTCGGACAATTTCAAAACGAATTAGACGTCTATGGTCGGGTTGGCGAACCTTGCCGGCGCTGCGGCGAAACCTTGGTGAAAATCAAGGTCGCCCAACGGGGAACGACCTATTGCCCCGTTTGCCAAGTGAAAAAATAGGAATCTAACCCCCAGCAACCGGATTTGCTTCCTGGCTGTGAAAGGATATCATGGGAACTTTAACACCAATTTCGCGCAAACGAGTGAAATTTACTGCTAAAAAACAATTGGCCGGTCATTTTTTGGATGCCATTAAGGCCAATATCATTGTGATTTTATATACTGTTTTCCAAACATTTTTGTTGCTGCTGCACGCTTACTTGTTGACGGTGGCCTACTTACAGGACGGCCAAATTTTGTATTTCAACCAGCAAAGTAGTCTTTTTTCCACAGTGATTACCAGCACTATTGCGATGATTTTTACCTGGTCGGCTAAGTGGACAATTATTGATTATTTTCAAAAGCCAAAGGCAAAGATCCGCTGGCGTCAAAGCGTTCAGGCTTTTCAACTGGCCCACTTCTTTGCCACGGCCATGCTGGCCTTGGTCCAAAATATTCTGATTTTTTTGTGGTCATTGCTAGTCATTCCAGCCTTTGTTAAACCCTTTTCATATTCACAAACCTACTATGCCTATAAGATGGATTTGCTCTTTGACCGCCAGCAAAAGTCATTAACCGACTATATTTCGATTTCACGACGGGTGATGAATGGCCGGAAGATGGAATTATTTAACCTTGAGTTGTCCTTCATTGGCTGGCATTTGTTGGGCATTGTGACTCTTGGTCTGGGCTACATTTTCATCGTGCCATATTTGAATACTTGTCGGGTGGTTTATTCCAGCCAAGTATTTGCACAAGCTTTACAGGGAGGGGTATCATGAAAATTATTGGATTAACTGGAAGCATCGCGACGGGCAAGTCATCCGTTACGAAGCAACTCGCCGAAGCGGGTTACCGCGTGATTGACGCCGACCAGGTGGCCCGAGAAGTCGTTGAACCCGGTACGTTTACCTTGGAAAAAATTAAGGATACTTTTGGCAATGGTGTCGTTAAAAACGGTGTCTTAGACCGGGCCAAATTAGGCCAGCTGGTCTTTGGCAATCCAACCTTGTTGAAGCAGCTCACGGCCATTACGAGTCCGATTATTTATTCCACGATTGAAGATAAACTGAACTTTTTCAAGATGAAGGGCGAAAAGATTGTCTTTGTTGCCATTCCACTTTTGTATGAACAAGGCTATGACAAGTCGGACTGGCTCTCAGAAGTGATTGTGGTCGCCACTGACCCAAGAATTGAATTGGACCGGTTGATGGCCCGTGATCATTTGGACGAATATGCTGCCCAGAGTCGCATTAAGTCACAAATTTCGATTGAAAAAAAGGTCGAATTAGCCGACCGAGTCTTTGATAATAATGGTAGCAAGGAAGACTTAGCCAAGCAGGTTCGTGCTTACCTCGATGAACTAAAAAAAGGATAATTTATGGCAATGGATGCAGGGACAATTGAATTTCAAGCAAAAGAACCGGCTTATTTGAATTTGACTGCTCCGATGACCTTAGCCGACTTGGACCGGGTTTTTAACCTCTACTTACCATTTTTAGGTCCAAAGTCTTACTCGTTGTACCATTTTTTGGTTGACGAGGTGCAGGCCGGGGTTGATTGGTGGGGCAACCATTACCTACTGCTCGATACCCTGACGCTGTCACTGCCAGATTTGGTACATGCTCGTAAAGCCTTAGAAGCCGTTGGCCTGTTGAAGACCTATTATCAAGCAGAAGGGGTTCAGCGGGGGTATACATATCAAATTCAGCCACCAATGTCGGCGAAGGCCTTCTTTGAGGAAGACTTGCTGGCTGGTTTGCTCTTTTATTATGCCGGTGAAGACCGGTTCTTGGATTTGACGAAGCGCTATCAAGGGCGCGGCAGCCAGGTTGCACAGGGGGCCAACGTCCAGGACCTATCGACTAGTTTCCTGGAACTCTTTGATAACCCCAGTGCGAAGACTGTCCGGCCGGAAGTTAAAATCGATGAGGCAGTCAAACCAGCTGACCTTGATTTGAAGCAAACCAGCTTTGATTTTGAGGCGATGGTGGCCTTGACGCATGGGACGACGGCAGCGATGCTCGCTAAGCACCGCCAATTGATTGTGACCCAGCAGGTTTTGTACCAATTGAACGAGGCGGAATTGGCGACTGCGATTACGCGCAATATTAATTTGGATAACCATGACTTGAATCGCGCTGGTTTTTTGACCTATTTGCAAAACAACTGGGCCCAAAATAAGCAGGAAAAATTGTCAGCAACCACGCCTGACCAGGGGCAAGTTCAGCCAGACGAAGCAGCCGTCAACGATGCTGCTACAACCGGGACTGGCCGGAAGTCGAAAGCGTTGGCTAGCCTTTACCAGGCAGCCAATCAATTGAGCCCAATTGACTTTTTGCGGCAAATTAAAGAAAATAACCATGGGTACGTTACCAAGGCGGAAAATCAGATTTTGTCTGATTTGTTGAGTAAGAACATCTTGCCGGTACCCGTCTTGAACATTTTGGTCTGGCAAGTCCTCGTTAACATGGACAATCCGGATTTGAAACGGAACTTAATGGATTCGATTGCCAATGACTGGGCTAAAAGTCAGGTGAAGACGGCACCAGAGGCGATTGCTGCCATTGAAAAGCACCAAAACCGCCAGCGGCCAGCCAACAATAATAACCGGTCTGCTAACCGAAATTGGCAGAGCCGGCCAACCAAGACCGAGCCGAAGATGGCAAAGAATGATGAGATTCAGCAAGCAACCAGCGCATCAGTAGGGGCAGATGAATTGATGGCCCTATTGAAGAACCGCCGGACTAAAAACTGAGGATAAAGATGAAAGATTTAGGAACTGTTTTAAAGGACTTCCAAGAAAAGCATCCAGAAATGTCAAATGGCCAGTTGGCTCAGGCACTGGAAGCCATTCAAGCCGATGCGGATATTCGCAACTTTTGGCAGGAAAACCAAAGTCAGCTTCAGCCCGATGCTTTGACGGTATCGATGATGGATTTGTATGAATTTGTCGTGCAAAAAAACAAGCAAAACGATCCCAAGTCAGCCCTCTATCCTGGTTATTTTCCAGTACTAACACTGGAAAAGGGTTATCCACACGTGGCCTATCAGGCAGACGAGGCGACTCAAAAAGCCCTTCTGCAAAAAAAGCACCTGCAATTTATTTCAGTACCCAAGGACGTGCGCCAAGCTGATTTAAAGGCAGTAATTGCTGCTGGCGGGGACCGTGGACCAGCCGTGCCCAGAACCGTGCAACTTTTTGATGCCCTGGCTTCAAAGCATGAAAACCAAAGCGATAACTTTGTCTCTGGTTTGTACCTTTATGGTGACTTTGGTGTCGGCAAAACCTATTTGATGGGGGCTTTGGCCAATGCCTTGTCGGCCAATGGAATTTCCGTGGCGATGATTCATTGGACCTCGATGATCGAGCAATTAAAGGCCAGCTTTAATCGGAATAGTGATGACCAATCGGATGATATTTTGAACCAAGCCAAGAACGTGGAAGTCCTGATTTTAGACGATATGGGAACGGACAACCTTTCTGCCTGGTCGCGTGACTCAGTTTTGTCGGTCATCTTGGAATACCGGATGCAAAATGAGCTAACAACTTGTTTCACTTCTAATTTTGATTTAAACTCGTTAGAGGAGTATTTAGGACAGACCAAGGAAGGAAAAGAGCCTGGTAAGGCAGCCAGGTTGATGCAACGTTTCTTGTTTCTGGCTCAACCAGTGGCGATGGTTGGTAAGAACCTTCGCCTGCAACGTTAATGAAAAGCTGAGGGCTGTGAACCACTAGGATCGCAGCCTTTTCATTCGCTAAGTGGCTGACATCAGGCGAATGATGTTTATGGAAGGATGCGTATCGTGAAAAGACAATTAGGCCGCATCGCTATTATTTTACTGGCGACGGTCCTGGCTTACTTTATTGGTCGTTTTGACAGCTTTTTATATCAAAATCCCGTGGGCCAGGTGGTGTCAATCCACCAAACAACCGAGCAAGCAACCACGGATGAGTTTGATAACCAAGATGCACAAAAGACGCAAGACCTCACAATTAAACTGCTCAACCGGTCAAATCAAACAATTAAGATACAAAATCAGGTAATGGAGTCTCAAACGATGACAACCAATTACCGGGTGGGCGACCAAATTCTGTTAAAAAAGCAGGGCGGTGACTATCAAATTGATACGATTAAGCGAGACTCAACGTTGTTGGCCCTAACGGTCATGCTGCTTACGAGTGTTCGAGTCTACGTGAAGCGCAAAAAAACCAATTTTTTGATGCTATCACTGCTGGCCAATGCTGTCCTCTTTGTCCTTGCCTTATTTGTGGATGTTCATGTTAAAAATTTGCCGGTGGTACCTTGGTTTATTCTGATTGCCGTAGTCTTGTCGGCCTTGTCGCTTGGCTTAGTGCTTGGGCGTACCAAGCAGGCCCGGATTACTTTGTATGCAACGATTGTGACCACAGCCTTAGCCGTTTCGGTGATGTGGTTAGCCTTAAAGTTAACCGGCGGACTCGGGGTTCATTTTGAGACAATGTCCTTTGTGACCCAAGTACCGGCGCCAATTTTTTACGCTCAGGCGATTATCGGTGTCCTGGGGGCGGTCATGGATGAGGCGGCCGATATCGTCGCCGGTCTCTTTGGCTTACACCGGGAATCACAACATCGTCCCTTTGAGGACTACTGGCGTGCCGGACTGTCGGTTGGTCGGGAAATTCTTGGAACACTGACGAACGTTTTGTTTATGATTTTCATTGCTGAAACCATTCCAATGGTGATTTTGATGCTGCGAAATGGTAACAATTGGTCCTACATTTTGGACCAAGTGATGAACCTGGGTATCTTGCAGACGGTGGTTTCAGCCATTGGAATCGTCTGGGCGGTCCCAGTGACGTCAGTAATGACGGCTTGGTTGTTGCAACACCGTGATGAAGAGGAGGCAGTCAAATGAATGCGATTGGATTATTGATCATTTTATTGCTGCTTTCCTTACTGGTTGTAGCGGGCAAGCAGGGGCTCAAAACTTTTTTGGGTCTGATTTTAAACTTTGCCCTAATTTTTGTCTTAATCATCCTGGTCAATTGGGGTTTTAATCCGTATTTGGTGACGGCCGTGATTTCATTATTGATTTTATCGGTGGCGATTTATTTGTCAGCCGGCCGGGCCAGGGTGATGGCGATTGCCTGGCAAACCTCGGTTGTTGTGATAATCTTGGTCGGCCTTTTAGCTTGTTTCACGCAGTATTTTGCACAAGTTCAAGGTTATACTTTGGAAAACTCGGACGAGTTAGAGGGGTTGTCCCTGAACATTGGTTTGAATTTTAGCCATTTAGTCATTATCGTGATGATTATTTCGGCTTTGGGAGCGGTGGCGGAAGCCTCAATGGCGATTACGGCAGACCTGTTTGAGGTGATTGAACGTTCACCAAACATTACGGTTGAATCGCTGAGCGATCACGCTCAAACCATTGGGGGCCAGATTTTGGGCACTGCCATCAATACCCTGTTTTTTGGGATGCTTGGTGCCAATATTCCCTTATTGATTTGGTATTTGCGCTTGCACTATACGTTAGCTGAATTTATCAATGCCAAGCTTCTGGTAATGGAAGTGGCGACGATGTTGTTGGGGATGATTGGGATTTTACTGTCAATCTGGTTCTCAACTTTCTTGGTAGAACGGGGTTATCAACGGGAAGGACGGAAACTACTTCATGAATCAGATGTTTAATTTGATTGAGGAAATTACCCGCAATGACGGGTCAATTTACTATGAGTTGGGCAATATTTCTGAAAATTCACGGGCGGAGTATGCTGCCGAGCACGGTTTCATCAAGTCTGTTCGAATTTTAAAGATGAATATTCCGCGCTCTTCCCACGTGGAAAAGGTCGAGGCGTATATCAACGAACACTTTGACTTCTTGCCCTTGGAAGCGGATCACTTTGATGAATGGGTGAAACCAGCCGAAATTGAGGAAGAAATGGAGCAAATCTTGCTTGATAATAAACTCGGTTGATCGGATTTTTGCTCGGATAACCTTGTATTTTGTGACGGTTTTCTTTATAATTAAAAGCGTTGTTTAACGCCTTTTGATGGTATAGCCAAGTGGTAAGGCACGGGTCTGCAACACCCTGATCGCCGGTTCGACTCCGGTTACCATCTCTGATAAAAAGTCCTGACATTTTGCCAGGACTTTTTTATTTTTTATCGATAAGCCCGTCTTATCCAACAGTTCGTGGTGTATTGTCCTTGCAAAATATTTGAGTGTGTTATAATTGACACAATTATTCAGCGAATAATGGAATAGGAGATACAAAATATGGGCATGCGTGTTGATAATTATGTTTCACCGGAAGAAAAAAAGGAGGTCGATGCTAGACGAATTAAGATGTTGAAAATCTTTTCGAAGGTTGCAACAGTGATGAACATCTTGATGTATGTATCGTACTTCCCTCAGATTATCTCAAACTTCAGTGGTAATCCCGTTAATCCATTGCAGCCCGCAGTTGCGATGATTAATGCCTCGCTGTGGACTGGTTATGGTTGGTTGAAGACCTATAAGGATTGGCCAATCATCATCTCAAACATCCCCGGAATTTTCTTCGGGATGCTGACCTTTGTCACGGTTTTCATTCACTAAAAAAATTTGTAAAACGCCCATTATGGGCGTTTTTTTATTGATCATTTTTGCCATTTTCAGCAGTGACTAGAATATTTATTTTAAGGGGCAATGGTGGTAAAATAACATTTATCAAAAAGAGAGGATGGGTTGATGTCACTGGCTTTAACGGATTCCGTTGCCACGCTGAAGGGTGTTGGCCAAAAACGGCAGGATGCCTTGCGCGAGCTAGGAATTTTTACAATTGAAGACTTATTAACCTATTATCCATTTCGTTATGAGGATTTAGGCGCCCGGCTGCCATCTGAAACCCTTGATGGGGAAAAGGTAACCTTTAAAGGGATTGTTTCCACTCCAGCGATTGTGCGGCGTTACGGTAAGCGGTCGCAGACCGTTTTAGGGTTGTTGATTGACCGCGAGAATATCCGGGTGACCTTTTTTAACCAGCCGTGGGTGGCCAAAAATATCGAAGTTGGCCAGGAAGTCGCTGTCTATGGTACCTATAACGCCGCCAAAGCAGCCTTAACGGCTATCAAATTAGTACCGGCTAGTACGAATGTGTTAGACCCAATCTATCCGGCCACCAAGTCGGTTAAGGCGAAAACCATCGCCGATTTGATTGAGCAGGCCTGGGGACTATTTCGGGGCCAGCTGCCCAATTTGGTGCCCAGCACTTTGCGCGAGAAGTACCGTTTGTTGGACAAAAATCAACAAGTCGAATGGACGCACTTTCCAAAAGACTCCGCCGAAGCCAAGGCAGGGCGCCGGTCAGCCGCCTTTGAAGAGTTCTTTATTTTCCAAATGCGGCTCCAGCTGTTGAAACAAGCCGACCAATCCTTTGGCGGTCAACCACTCCAGTATCAGCAAGCAGCCGTGGACCAACTGATTCAGGCCCTGCCATACCAGTTGACCGCAGCCCAAGACCGGGTCGTTGGTGAAATTTTGGCCGACCAGGCCGCTCCCCGGCACATGAACCGGCTACTTCAGGGTGATGTTGGTTCTGGAAAAACGGTGGTCGCGTCGATTGCTATGTATGCAGCGGTGACGGCCGGTTGTCAGGCAGCGATGATGGCACCAACCGAAATTTTGGCCCAGCAACACGCCAAGAGCTTGGCTAAGTTATTTGATCAGGCCGGCATCGATTTGCGGGTGGAATTACTGACATCGGGTCTCAAGGCAAGCCAACGCCGGCAAATTTTGGCTGACCTAGAAGCCGGTGAGATTGACATTGTCGTCGGGACGCATGCCCTCGTCCAAGATGACGTCTTTTTCCACCACCTTGGTTTGGCGGTGATTGATGAGCAACACCGCTTTGGGGTTAAGCAACGATCAAAGTTGCGCGAAGGTGGGATGAACCCAGACATTTTAGCGATGACGGCCACGCCAATTCCCAGAACGCTTTCGATTACTGCTTACGGCGAAATGGAAGTTTCGATTATTGATGAGTTGCCGGCAGGGCGGAAGCAGATTATTACCAGCCAGCTCTCGGAGCGGCAATTTGATCAAGCTTTGGCTCTAGTTAAAGCTGAGCTAGCCAAGGGAGCCCAGGCCTATGTAGTGACCCCGCTGATTGAAGAGTCCGAAACCCTGGATGTTCGCAATGTCACGGAGGTTTACCAAAGCCTGCAGGCTGATTTGCCGGATTACACGGTCGGATTGCTACATGGCCGCCTGCCAAAGGAAGATAAGGACACCTTGATGCAAGGCTTCAAGGAAAATCAAATTCAGGTCTTAGTGGCAACGACTGTGGTCGAGGTGGGAGTCGATGTTCCAAACGCCTCGATTATGTTAATATTAGATGCTGACCGTTTTGGTTTGGCGCAGCTTCATCAGCTGCGTGGCCGAGTCGGGCGAGGCGACCGCCAGTCCTACACCGTTTTGGTGGCAGACCCGAAAACGGAATATGGAAAAGAGCGCCTGAACGCTTTGGTTGAAACGACGGATGGCTTTGAATTAGCCCAAAAAGATTTAGAGCTTCGTGGTGCCGGGGATATCCTTGGAACCAAGCAGTCGGGGATGCCCGAATTTCAGGTGGGTGACCCGGTCAAGGACCTAACGATGCTGACGATTGCGCAGCAAGAGGCATTAGCCTTGGTCCGTCAAAGTGGCTGGGACCAAGAAGAGGATAACCAGGCCTTGGTGGCTTACTTATCCCAAACGATGGCGCAGTTCCGCCATTTTGATTAAAAATGATTAATTACTATTGAAAAACGAGGAGAAAAATTGTGATTAAGATTGCTATTGATGCGATGGGTGGGGACTTTGCCCCTGATGAAATCGTCAAGGGGGTAGAGATTGCCCGTGACCGTTATCCTGAATTGGAATTCCAGTTATTTGGAACTGCCGATAAGGTTCGTCCATTGATTCAAAACGATGACCGCATTACCTTAATTCCAACGACCGAAGAGATTGAAATGGGTGAAGAACCTGTTAAAGCGATGAAGAACAAGCAGGATTCTTCATTGGTTCGTGCCGCTCAAGCTGTTAAAGAAGGTAGCGCCGACGCCTTGTTCTCAGCTGGAAACACTGGGGCCATCCTGTCATCGGCCATTTTTATTGTTGGTCGCATCAAGGGGGTTGATCGCCCAGCTTTGGCTTCTGCCATTCCTTCATTTGGTGGACCAAATGATTCATTTGTCTTCATGGACTTGGGGGCCAATGCAGAAAACAAGCCAAGCCATTTGTACCAATACGGTATTTTAGGTAGTTTTTACGCCCAATCAGTGATGGGCATCAAGGACCCACGTGTTCGTTTGCTCAACAACGGTGGTGAAGAAGACAAGGGGGATGAAACCCACAAGGAAGCTCACCAATTGATGAAGCAAGCCACAGCCTTTAATTTCTTGGGCAACGTTGAATCTCGTGAAATTTTGGAGGGAACGGCTGATGTTGTCGTTGCCGATGGCTTCTCTGGAAATGCCGCTTTGAAGGCTATGGAAGGGACTGCCTTGACAATGATGGATCAATTGAAGGATTCTATTAAATTGACTGGCTTCCGTGGTATTTTGGGTGCCTTGTTGTTGAAGCCCGCTTTGCGCTCATTGAAGCATAAGATGGACTTTAACGAACAGGGTGGTGCCGTTGTCTTGGGTGTTAAGGCACCAGTAGTCAAGACCCACGGTTCTGCTAAGGCAAATGCCGTTGCTAATACAATGGGTCAAATTGAAAAGATGGTTCAAGAAGACTTGGTTGGCAAGACCACTGCCTTCATTAAGGAAAACGCAGATTCTTTGAAAGCAAAGAAAATTGAAAAATAAATGGTCAGCCTGCTGCTTGTCGTTCAAGTAGCAATCGCTGAGGGAGTTACTGATGGCTTTTACAAAAGAGCAAATTTACGAACAGCTGGCAAAGGAAGCGGCCAATCGCTTCTCATTGAAAAAAGAAAAAATTTCGCCAGCCTTAAATTTTGCCAAGGACACGAGTGCTGACTCAATCGATGTCGTTGAACTCGTCCTTGAAATTGAAGACGAATACAACTTAGAAATTCCTGATAATGAACTGGATTCATTGGCAACGATGCAGGAATTAGTTGATTACGTGTATGTTCATCAAGCGTAAACAACAGCCAACCCAATCGCACAAGCACGCAGCAGTCAAAAATGCTGGAGAAGTTCAGACGGGTGCTTTAGCCAATTTGGATGAAGCAGATTTGCAAGCCTTTGTTGAACGAGTGTCCCTTGAATTTTTTGGTCAACCCTTTCGTCATCGAGCTGTTTATAACAGCCGCTTGCAAACAACTGGTGGCCGCTATCACTTAAAAGATCATCACATCGACTTTAACCCCAAGATGGCCCACCGCTCAGACTTCATTGGGATTGTGAAGCATGAGCTGACGCATTATCATTTGCATTTGGCTCAGCGCGGCTACCAGCACCGGGATGCCGACTTTAAACGACTCTTAGCCCAGGTGGGTGGCTCACGCTACGCTCCAGCGATTCGACCTGCTAAGCAGCAACCGTTTCGCTGGCATTATCAGTGTACAAATGGTCATGATTTTTACCGGAAGCGGCGGGTTGATACTGACCGTTATCGCTGTGGCCAGTGCCGGAGTCGACTCCGCCTAGTCGAAAAAATGGTGCCGGGGCTTGAAGATTAGTACCAATTCAGGCACAATATGGGTGGTGAGAATAAGAGGAGGCATAAACAATGGCAATGCGTTTTGCTTGGGTTTTTCTGATTCTAGCATCATATCCAGTCGCCCTGTTATGGGCGGCAAACCATGGTTGGCCGGTGCGCGTCACCATGCTAGCGGCTTTTGCCTTGCTGGTAGTTGGTAGTTTAGGCTTTATGTTGTTGACGTATCTTCACTATCAGCGCGAGAGTCTGACGGAAGACCACCGAGAAACAAAATCATAATTTAGAATTAGACCGGTGTAAGCGTTTGTAGTACCGGTCTTTTTTTGCTATGATAATACTTTAGAGTAGACATATATCAAGGAGTCGGCGGCCATGGCGGAACAAAAAAAGAATGCAACAATTTATGATGTTGCCGAAAAAGTTGGTGTTTCACTGGCAACCGTTTCTCGGGTGGTGAATGGGAATAACAATGTTCGTCAGACAACCAGAGAAAAGGTCCTGCAAGCAATTGATGAATTAGGCTATCAGCCAAATGCGGTTGCCCGAGGACTGGCTTCCAAGAAAACAACCACCATCGGGGTGGTCATGCCAGATGTAACCAATGTTTTTTATTCGGAATTAACCCGAGGTGTTGATGATATCGCTCAAATGTATCAATACGATGCCTTGCTAACCAATACGGATGACGACCAAGATCGAGCCGTGACTGCTTTGAAAAACCTATTGACCAAGCAGGTGGATGGCATTATTTACATGGGTACTAAGCTATCCAAGCCCGTTATGTCGGCTATTTCGGCCTTGCGCGCTCCGGTTGTTTTGGCTGGTTCTGTTGATCATGCCGGTCAGTTGCCATCTGTTAATATTGACTACGTGGCAGCCTTTGAAGCGGTCACCACTAATCTGATTAACCGCGGTCACCAACGGATTGCCCTGGTGATTGGTTCGACCGACCGAGCCATTGACCAAGATTTTCGTTTGCTGGGATACAAGAATGCCCTGGAAAAGGCGGGAATGGCCTTTGATGACCGCTTAGTCTTTGCGAAGGCCCGGACCTATGCGGCCGGAACGATTCAGGCAGCCGATTTAATGGCCCAAGAAGTCACGGCCGTTTTGGCTTATGATGATGAACTGGCCGTTTCAATTTTGAATTACTACCAAGACCATGGCTACAAGGTGCCAGATGACTTGGAAATTGTGACATCCAATAATACCAATTATGCGTTGATGGCTCGGCCAGAGTTGTCATCGATTGACCAACCTAAGTATGATATTGGAGCGGTAGCGATGCGGATGTTAACCAAGCTCATGAATGGCGAAAAATTAGACGATACACAAATTAAATTGCCATATACTCTGATCAGTCGGGGCTCAACTAGAAAAAATTAACAAGCAGGAGAAACCATTCTAAGGTTTCTCTTTTTGTTTAGAATGATTATAAATTACTTGATTTTTGACAATTATTTCTATAAAATAAAAGGATAATTACAAGAGGAGGGGATTTCCTTGAAAAATATTAAGAGCTTGTCGCCGTTCTCGCTGGTCTTGTTATTTACATCCTTTACGATGTCGATTTCACAATCAACGATGACGACGACTTATCCGATTTTGATGAAGCAATTTGGGATTAACGCCGCGAACGTCCAATGGGTGACTTCTGGTTTCATGGTGGCGATGACCTTAATCATGCCACTTTCTCCCTGGTTGCTTGATAACATTCCATTAAAAAAACTACTGAATTTAATTGTCGGTATCTTTCTTGCTGGAACGTTATATGCCATGGTGACACCAAACTTCATCGGGGTTGTGATTGGTCGTTTGCTGGAAGGAATTGCGGTTGGTGCACTTTTCCCAACTTATCAGGCGGTCATCATTGAAAATACGCCGACCGAAGACCGTGGGGTAGCCATGGGAACGGTTGGCCTGGTCATGGGATCTGCCTTAGCAGTTGGTCCAATCGTGTCAGGAATTGTTTTGCAATGGGGTTCATGGCGGATTTTGTTTGGCCTGTTTTTTGTGGTCTTGCTGGTTTTGATTATGTCGATGCAATCAAAGATTGAAAATACGCACAAATTGGCACCGCGCAGTTTTGACTTTCTCTCGGCCTTCTTGCTGATTGGCTTTGCCGGTATCTTGTACACGATTTCGGTCCTACCAGCCACTGGTTGGAACTGGATTTTGATTACAACGTTGGTTGTCTCCATTCTCTTTTTGACCATCTTTGTGATTCGTCAGTTGAAAGAAAAAACACCATTCTTGGACCTGCGGGTCTTTCGCCATGCGGGCTACCTGCCAGCAATGCTATTGACGGGGATGTCCTACTCTGGTTTGATTACCGCAACGGTTTTGATGCCTTTGTACTTCCAAAAGGTTTACGGTTTGGTGCCGGTATTGTCAGGGTTATTGATGATTCCAGCGGCTGTCTTCCTTTCATCATTGAACCCACGGGCTGGTCGCCTACTTGAAAAGATTGGTTTGCGTCCATTGGTCTTGCTTGGATCAACGATGATGGTCTTGGGTTACTTGGATCTGGCCGTCTTTGGAACCCGGTACTTGCTCTTAGCTATTTTGGGGGCGATGTTGCTTGAAGGTGGCAATGCCTTTATTATGATGCCAGCCGTTACAGCAGCTAACAATGCTTTGCCAACACACTTGGTTTCACACGGAACGGCGATTATCACCACGATGCGCCAGGTGATTGGAGCCAGCTCAATTTTGGTGGCTAGTATCTTGATTGGTATCTTTAGTAAAACCGTTTCATACGGTGCTTCGTTAAATCAAACTGCTGCTTGGTTTATTTTAATTCCATTGTCTGGTTACTTGTTGGCTAGTCGGATTAAGGTTCAAAAAGCAGAATAAAAGAAAAAACAGCGGTAACGCTGTTTTTTTGTCGAAACAAAGTTAGACTAGCTTTTCCCCGGATTATCACGTAAAATAGACGAGATAAGAAAAATGATTTAGTGGGCACGGGATGCCCGTTGGAGGCAATTTTGGCAAAGAAACCGTTATTGATTGGGATTACCGGTGGGTCTGGTTCAGGAAAGACCACCGTTTCAAAGGCCCTGATTACTCGCCTCAGTGCAAATACGCCAATCTTGTTACAACAAGATGTGTACTATAAAGACCAATCCGAAAAGCCGATGGAAGAGCGGGTTAAGACCAACTATGATCATCCCGACTCGATTGAAACCGACCGCTTCGTCGCTGATTTGGAAAAGTTGATGAAATATCAAGCAGTTGATATTCCCGTTTATGACTATGCCCAACACACGCGATCAAACGAAACGGTTCACATCGAACCGGCAGACGTGATTATTGTTGATGGCGTTTTGCTGTTCAATGATGCGCGTGTCCGCAACTTGTTGGATTTAAAGGTTTTCGTTGATACGGATGATGACATCCGTTTTATCCGTCGTTTGCAACGGGATACTCACGAACGTGGCCGGACTGTTGAAGGTGTGATTGAACAGTATTTGGCAACGGTTAAGCCAATGCATAACCAATTTGTTGAACCAACCAAGCGTTATGCTGACATTATCGTTCCTGAAGGTGGCGAAAACTTCGTGGCCATCGATATGTTGATGAATCAGGCCATTGCCATGGTTGAAAAAGAAGAAAAGTAAGGAAAAAAGGCTTTTAACCATTTTGGTTAAGAGCCTTTTTTAGTGCTTTCGTGTGCTTTCGATCACGTCACGCATGGTATCAACAACGTGTTGGGTTTGCGTCGGAATCTTAGATCCTGCTAGCGTAAAGAGGGTATCGATAATGGTTAATTGGGCAACCAAAGAAGACATCGATTCCGAACGGAAGTTAATTTCTTCAGCCAAAGATAAGAAGACGATATCGGCCATCTTTGCCAGGGGTGAGTTGGCAAAGGAAGTAATGGCGATGAAGGGGACCTTGTTTTCCTTGAGCTTTTGGGCCACGAAGAGGGTGTCTTCGTTTCGGCCGGAATGGGAGATGACCACAGCGGTATCCTGTGGGGTTAGCTTAACGGCTTGCATCAATTGGATGTCGTAATCGGGATGGGAAATCACGTCGATTGGGGTTCGCAAAAACTTGTGGTAGGCGTTAAAAGCGGCAATCGATGAACCACCGATTCCAAAAAAACCAACGCGCTTAGCCGAAGTTAACCACTTGACTGCCAAGTCGAGCTGGCTGGCGTCGAGTGATTGAATGGTCATTGAGAGGGCATTTTGCGCACCAGCGAAAACTTTTTTGGTAATCGCTTCCGTATTATCGGCATCCTCGATTTCACCAAAGAGGTCCACCGGTGGACGACTTTGATTATAGGAAGCCAAGGCGACTGAAAAGTCGCGGTAGGACTCAAAGCCAATTTTTTTGACGAAACGTGAAATGGAAGCGGTCGAAACGCCGGTATGGTCGGCCATTTCTCGAATGGTCCCACCGGCGGCCTGATCAGGCTCTTTTCTGATGTAGGCAATTAATTTTGTCTCGGTTTGGTTGTAGCCAGCCGGATTTTGCCCAAGTTTTGCAAAAATAGAATTTTTCATAATTTTCTCTCTGAATGTTGGCGTCAAGCCTCTTGATAAGAATACTATACCCGACCTGAAATTTATTTTCAATTATCACTTGCATGATGTAAATGATTTTCATATAATAGAACTTGTAACTGATAAAGAAGAAAATCTAAAAGAGGTAATACACATGAAGTTTGCCATGATCGGCCTTGGTAAGATGGGTCTTAACTTGGTTAAGAACGCCGTTGACAATGGTCACGAAGTTGTAGCATTCGACTTGAACAAAGACTTTGTTGCAGAAGCAGATGCTTACTCAGACAAGGTTGAAGGTGTTAACACAATCGATGACATGTTGGCTAAGTTGCCATCACCAAAGGTTGTTTGGGTAATGGTCCCAGCCGGTGTACCAACGAACTCAACAATCGACACTTTGATTGAAAAGATGGACAAGGGCGACATCATCATTGATGGTGGAAACTCAAATTACAAGGACAACTTGGAACAAAACAAGCGCACTACTGCAGCTGGTTTGAAGTTCTTCGATGCCGGTACATCTGGTGGAATGTCAGGTGCACGTAACGGTGGAAACTTCATGATTGGTGGAGATGACGAAGCAGCATGGAAGGTTATCGAACCATTGTTTGCTTCAATCGCCCTTGAAGATGGTTACCTTTACACTGGTCGTTTGGGATCAGGTCACTACTTGAAGATGGTTCACAACGGAATCGAATACGGTATGATGCAAGCCATCGCCGAAGGTTTCGAAGTATTGGAAGCCTCACAATTCGACTACGACTACGAAGCCGTTGCTAAGTTGTGGAACCACGGTTCAGTTGTTCGTTCATGGTTGATGGAATTGGCCGAAGAACAATTCGCCAAGGATCCAAAGTTGTCAAAGATTTCTGGCCGGATGCACTCATCTGGTGAAGGAAAGTGGACAGTTGAAGAATCACTTGATTTGGAAGTTCCCGCACCAGTTATCTACTTGTCACTTGCAATGCGTTACCGTTCATTGCAAGAAGACACGTTCACTGGAAAGGTTGTTTCAGCATTGCGTAACGGCTTTGGTGGACACGCCATGGATGCTGCCAAGTAATTAAACATTTGATTTAAAAATTGCTCCCGCTCTAGGGGGCTTTTTCTATGAAGAAGGGATTATTCCATTGTGGAATAATCATCATTTAGAACCATGGTTAGTTGTTTAGTATGAACAACTGACCGCATGGATGGAGAAATAATCATGGATTATATGATTGGTATCGATCTGGGGACGACTTCTACAAAAGCCGTCTTGTTCGATGATCAAAACCAAGTGGTGGCTCAGTCCAACGTTGGCTATCCGCTCTATCGTGATGAAGCGGACATGGCCGAAGAAGATTTGGAAGAAATCTTCGTTGCCTTTACAAACGCTTTAGCTGCGGTTGTCCGCAAGGCTAAGTTGTCAGAGGGTAATAAGATTGCTGCCGTTTCATTCTCATCAGCAATGCACTCATTGATTGCATTTGATAAGGATTGGAAGCCATTGACTCGAGTAATTACTTGGGCCGATACGCGTGCCGTTCATTATACCGATGAGCTCAAGGCTTCTGGGCAAGGAATGGAAATCTACCAAAAGACTGGAACGCCAATTCACCCGATGGCACCTTTGTCAAAGTTACTTTGGTTAAAGAACGACCGTCCGGAAATTTACAAGAATGCTGCGCATTACTTGGGAATTAAGGAATATTTGTTCTTCCGTTTGTTTGGTGCAAACAAGATGGATATTTCGATTGCTTCAGGAACTGGTTTGTTTAACATCTTCAGCTTGGACTGGGATGACCAGGCTTTGGAAGTGACCGGTGTGACAAAGGACCAGTTGCCAGAGACCGTTTCACCTTATGAATATGAAACGAACATGAAGAGCGATTACGCAACGGTACTTGGTCTTCCTGCTGATACACCGTTTGTTTACGGTGCTGGTGATGGACCATTGTCAAACCTTGGGGTGGACGCAGTTCAGCCCGGTGTAGCAGCGATTACGATTGGTACTTCTGGTGCCATCCGTGTTGTTTCTGACAAGCCCGTTATCGATCCAAAGGGCCGGACATTTACCTATGCCTTGGATAAGGATCACTGGGTAGTTGGTGGACCGGTGAACAACGGTGGGGATGTCTTCCGTTGGGCTCGCGACAACCTCTTTGATGCCGAAAAGTCAACGGCTGCTTTGCTTGGCCAAGACGCTTATGACTTGATGACGGAAGTCGCTTCTAAGATTCCAGCCGGTTCTGATGGTTTGCTTTTCCATCCTTATTTGGGTGGTGAACGAGCACCAATCTGGGATGCCAATGCGCGTGGTTCATTCTTCGGTTTGAACCACTCACATACCCGTGCCAACATGATCCGTGCCGTCCTTGAAGGAATTACCTTCAACGTCTACATGGTGTCATTGGCCCTAGAAGAAGTGGTTGGCTCATTGAAGTCCATTCAAGCCACTGGCGGCTTCGCTCGTTCACCGTTGTGGCGACAAATGTTTGCGGATATCTTTGAACAACCCGTAACAGTCCCACAAGCCTTCGAATCAGGTGCCTTGGCAGCCGTTGTGGTTGCACAAAAGGCCTTGGGACAAATCGATGATTTGTACGAAATTTCAAAGTATGTTGGTAAGTCAAATACTTACCAACCAGATCCAGAAAACTTTGAAGCTTACCGTGAACTAGCCCCAATCTTTATTCGTTTGTCACGACAGTTGCAAACTGAATATGATAACATTGCCGACTTCCAGCGCAAGCACATGAAGTAAGGCACAGAGATAATAGGAGTAGAGGGCCGCTGGCCTTCATATGGATAAATGGAATTTGTTATGTTATTCGTGTCCATCTTGCTCTTGCTGATTTTGATCACCAAGTTTAAGTTGAACACCTTCGTATCGTTGGTCATTACGGCCTTCGTTTTGGCCCTCTTGTTGGGCATGAACCCTTCAAAGATTCCAGATGCCGTCTTAGGCGCGCAAGGAATGGGAAACATCCTGGGTTCTAACGCCGTCATCTTCATCTTTGGTGGAATGATTGGTCGTTTGGTTGCCGATGCTGGTGGATCTTACCGAATCGCCAAGACGTTGATTGCTTGGTTCGGTTTGAAGCGGTTGCAATGGGCAGTTTTGCTGGCTTCATTTATCATTGGAATTTCAATGATCTTTGGAGTTGGAATGGTTTTGTTGATCCCAATCGTCTTTGCGGTTGCGATTGAAGCCGGTGTGCCATTGCTTTACCTTGGAATTTCAATGACTGCTGCCTTGTCATCAGCTCAAGGATTCTTGCCACCACAACCAGCACCAACTGCTGTTGCCTCACAATTGGGTGCTAACATCGGTTTGATGTTGTTGGTTGGTTTGTTCGTATCAATCATCACGGCTGTGGTTGCCGGACCACTTTTCACTAAGTTGGCCCAAAAGTATGCACCAGATGCTTTCCAATTCAAGGAACACATCGAAGCCGTTGGTGACGTCAAGGAATACGACCTAGACAAGTCACCAAGCTTTGGGATGTCTGTTTTGACTTCTGTCTTCCCATTGGTCTTCATGATTATCGCTACGATTTATAAGTTGGTTGTTTCAGGTGGTAAGGCACCGGCTAACCCTGATGCCTTCTACCGCGTAATTGACTTCTTGGCTAACCCAGCCGTTGCGATGACCATTTCATTGGTTTTGGCCATCTTTACGATGGGTCTTGGCCAGAAGCGGACCATGAAGGACGTTGGCGCATCTTTGAATGAAGGAATGAACTCCGTTGCCGGTATCTTGTTGATTGTTGGTGGTGGTGGTGCCTTGCGTGGTGTCTTGGTGACATCAGGAATGTCAAAGCAAATCGCTGACTTGTTCCAATCATCTGGTTCAATGTCACCCGTGACAATTGTCTTGTTTGCCTGGGCAGTGGCTTCATTGCTTCGAATCGCCGTTGGTTCTGCTACAGTTGCCGGTATCACGGCCGTTGGGGTTGTGAACGGTATCTTGGCTGCTAACCCACATGGTGACTTGCTCTTGGTTTTGGTAGCTTTGGCTATCGGTTCTGGTTCATTGATTGCATCACACGTTAACGATGCTGGTTTCTGGATTTTTAAGGAATACTTTGACCTAACTGTTAAGCAAACTTTCCAAATTTGGACGGTACTAGAAACAGTAATTTCAATTACTGGTTTGATTATTATCTTGATTTTGACGGCGCTGTTCGTTTAAATATTTTAAGACTGCTGGTTATTAACAACCGGCAGTTTTTTTGTATAATAGAGTTGCAATCTGTAATCATTCTGGTACAATAGTGACCATTGGTAGAACACTTACGAGTGGTCACTTTTAACAAATGCATGGAAGGATATTATGAAATCTCATAAAATTGGTTTACTACAGCTTGTTCTTCTCGGACTAGGGTCTCTAATCGGTTCCGGTTGGCTCTTTGGTTCTTGGGAAGCGACACGGGTCGCAGGACCTGCCGCAATTATCTCTTGGGTAATTGGGGCGGTTGTGATTGGTGTGATTGCCTACACGTACATCGAATTGGGAACAATGTTCCCACAGTCTGGGGGAATGTCAAAGTTCGCTCAGTATACCCACGGTTCACTCTTGGGCTTTATTGCTTCATGGGCGAACTGGGTCTCATTAATTACTTTAATCCCTATTGAAGCGGTGGCTGCTGTTCAGTATATGTCAACTTGGCCATGGAAATGGGCGAACTGGACGCACCACTTCCTCAGTAATGGTCAAATTACGACACCAGGTTTGTTAGTCGTCTTTGGCTTCATTCTTATTTTCACTTTGTTGAACTACTGGTCCGTGACTTTGTTGACACGCTTTACTTCAGCTATCTCATTCTTGAAGATTGGGGTACCGTTGTTAACAATCTTGATGTTGACTATTTCAAGTTTCCACCCCGGAAACTATGGTTCAACTGTTCATCAGTTTATGCCTTACGGTACGGCACCAATCTTTGCTGCCACAACCGTTTCTGGAATTATCTTCTCCTTTAACGCTTTCCAAACGATTATTAACTTTGGATCGGAAGTTAAGGACCCAACCAAGGATATTTCACGGGGAATTGTTATTTCACTTGGAATTGCCGCCATCTTGTACATCTTGATTCAATCAACCTTTATTACGGCTATTGAACCATCAGAAATTGCAAAGTTTGGTTGGCACGGAATCGACTTCCAATCACCATTTGCCGACTTGGCGATCTTACTTGGTTTGAACTGGTTATCAATTCTGTTGTATACGGATGCCTTTGTTTCACCATTTGGAACGGGTGTTTCCTTTGCCGCCTCAACGGGTCGCGTTTTGGCCGCCATGGCAAGCGACAAGCACATTCCTCAATACTTGGGTAAGATTAATGAAAAGTATGGAATTCCACGAATGGCTATGGTTACCGATGCAATCTTATCGATGATTATGGTTTCGGTCTTCCGCTCATGGGGAACCTTGGCAGCCGTGATTTCAACGGCAACCTTGATTGCCTATTTGACTGGTCCGGTGACGGTCATGTCATTGCGAAAGATGGCGCCGGAATTTAACCGACCATTTAAGTCAAAGAGCATGAAGTACATGGCACCATTGGCCTTCGTCTTGGCTTCATTGGCCACTTACTGGGCAATGTGGCCAACCACAATTGAAGTTATTTTGATTATTGTTCTTGGTTTGCCATTCTACTTCTTCTATGAATGGAAGCAGGGCTGGTCATTTGACCGTGCCAAGGCACAACTAAAGGGATCTTCATGGTTGCTTTGGTACCTTGTTGCCTTGTCAATTGAATCTTATATTGGTTCACACCAATTTAATGGAATTGGCTTGGTTAAGTACCCATTGGACTTTGTCATGATTATCATCGTTGCCCTAGGCTTTTACTTCTGGGGAACCGGATCACGCTTGGTTACCAAGCATTTTCGCCGGGCAAAGCGTATCAATGATACGGTTGAAGTCGACTAACGTGAACTTTAATGTTCGTTTAAAGAAAAAGAATCGGATTTATCCGGTTCTTTTTTGTTTTTATTTTATAATATTCTGAATAAAAGGGTCTAAATGAGAAGATAATTTTAATGAAAATGTTGTATCAATAGGGGTTTGACATTTAAATGAGAAAATGTTAATATTTTTGATAGTTTCTTAAAACAAAAAATTTACATTGGAGATTTGCCTATGTCAGAGAAAAGTGGGATGAGCGGTTGGTTCCGCCGAGCTGATCCATCCGCATTTGAACAAAGTGATGCCCATCTAAAGAAAACTTTGGGTGTTAAAGAAATGTTGGCCTTGGGGGTTGGAACGATTGTTTCAACGGCCATCTTTACCTTGCCAGGTATCGTGGCGGCTAACCATGCCGGTGCGGCCGTGACTTTGTCATTCGTCGTCGCCGCCATTGTGTCTGGTTTGACGGCCTTTGCCTATGCGGAATTTGCTTCGGTCTTGCCATTTGCTGGTTCCGTTTACTCATGGGCAAACGTGGTCTTTGGTGAAGTCTTTGGTTGGATTGCCGGTTGGGCTTTGTTGGCAGAATACTTTATTGCCGTGGCCTTCGTTGCCTCAGGTTGGTCAGCCAACTTCCACCAATTCTTGGCAAACTTCGGTTTGTCTTTGCCAAAGGCCCTAAACGGATCTTTTGCAGCCGGTAACGGTGGTGTGATTGACCTCTTCTCACTTTTGGCGGTTTTGATTGTGGCAACCCTGCTTTGGAAGGGAACCAACACCACTGCTAAGGTTGAAAATACTTTGGTTGTTTTGAAGGTTTTGGTTATCTTACTCTTCATCGTGGTTGGTGCAACAGCTATCCATCCTTCTAACTATGCTAACTTCATTCCTGCCCACAAGGCCGGTACAACATTTGGTGGTTGGCAAGGAATTTCAGCTGGTGCCTCACAAATCTTCTTGGCTTATATTGGTTTTGACTCCATTGCTGCGAACTCAGCCGAAGCTAAGAACCCACAAAAGACAATGCCTCGTGGAATTATCGGTTCTTTGTTGATTGCGACGGCTTTGTTCGTGACGGTTGCGATGGTTATGGTTGGAATGTTCCACTATACTGAATATGCTAACAACGCAGCGCCTGCTGCTTGGGCTTTGGAAAAGGCTGGACATCCAGTGGTTTCAAACGTCTTGTCAGTGGTTGCCTTGGCTGGTATGTTTACGGCGATTATCGGCATGATGTTGGCTGGTTCACGTTTGCTTTATGCCTTTGGTCGTGATGGTTTGCTACCAAAGTTCTTGGGTGACGTTAATGGTAAGGGATTGCCAAACAATGCTTTGCTTGTTTTGACAGTGATTGCTGTCTTGGTTGGATCTGTCTTCTCATTCAACGAATTGGCTGGTCTGATTTCAGCAGGAACTTTGATTGCCTTTATCATGGTTTCAATCGGAGTTTATGCCTTGCGTCCTCGTGAAGGCAAGGACTTGCCAAAGCCAGGCTTCAAGATGCCTTGGTACCCAGTTTTGCCTGCCTTAGGTGCAGCTGGTGCCGTTTACATCTTCTGGTCATTGGATGTTCAAGCACGTGTTTACGCCGGGTTGTGGTTTGTTTTGGGCTTGATTGTCTATATGGCCTATGGCTCACGCCACTCACGGATTCATAAGTAAAAATTTTAATAGATTTTATTGAAAGCTCGGGATTTTCCCGGGCTTTTATTGTATAATGATTAAAAATAAATGAGAGAAAGTGCCGGAGGCGCCTATGAGTAAGAATCAAGACATTTTAGCAAAGGAAGATCAAAGTCGAAATGAGTCTGCCCGCATTAAGTACTTTGACTTAGTTGTGGACTCAGCTAGTGGTGCAACGATTACGGATGCTGACGGTAAAACTTATTTGGACTTGTTGGCTTCGGCCTCAGCGATTAACTTTGGCCATTGTCACCCGAAGGTCGTTCAGGCGATTAAGGACCAAGCTGAAAAATTGATTTTGTATACGCCGGCTTACTTTGCCAATACGACGACCGCTGCCTTGCTAGACCGGTTGTCACAAATCACACCTGGAGACTTTCCAAAGAAGGTGGCGCTAGGCAATTCTGGTTCAGATGCCAACGAAGCGGTGATTAAGTTTGCCCGGGCCTATACAAAACGGCCCTATGTGCTGACCTTTACTGGCGCCATGCATGGGTCGACCTTTGCTGCAGCGACGGCTTCAGCAATCTCCTTGAACCAGGTTCGCAAAATCGGACCGTTGATGCCCGGCTTTTACAAGGCACCATTTCCGGATTCTCATGCTCGTTTTGAAGGTGAGTCGGACCACGATTTTTCAGTGCGAAAATTCAAGGAATTGGAACAAATCTTTGAAAGTTATGTGCCGGCTGATGAAACGGCCGTCATTTTGATTGAACCAATTCAGGGTGATGGTGGCATCGTGAAGGCGCCACAAGAGTATATGGACATGCTTTATCAGTTTACCCGTGACCACGGGATTGTCTTTGCGGTTGACGAAGTGAACCAAGGACTGGGCCGGTCAGGAAAAATGTGGTCGATTGATCACTTCGGCATCGTGCCTGATTTAGTGGCGATTGGCAAGTCGATTGCTTCTGGGCTGCCACTGTCTGCTGTCGTTGGCCGGGCCGAAATCGTTGACTCACTAGCTGCTCCCGGTCATTTGTTTACTACCGGGGGAAACCCGGTGGCGGCCGCGGCGGCCATGGCTGGTTTGGATGTCTTGGCAGAAGAAAACTTGGTCGAACGGTCGAAAACAATGGGGGACCGGGTCCGTGATTACTTTGACAGCGCCCAAGAGCGGTTTGCTTGTCTTGGTGATGTGCGGATTTATGGTCTCGATGGCGGGATTGATATTGTTGGGCCCGATGGTCAGGGTGACAGCCAATTAGCCAGCCAGATTATTTTCCGCCTTTATGAGCTTGGGGTAGTGATGATTACGCTGCGGGGCTTCATTTTGCGCTTTCAGCCACCTTTGGTCATCACCGATGAGCAATTGAACCAAGTCTTTGATGCCTTTGACCAGGTCTTTGCCGAAGCGGATGCAGGGACTCTGCCAGACCTACCAAAGGACCGAGCAATTGGCTGGTAATCGCCTAGTTTCCCCTGAAAAAATTGTGTTATAATTGACCTTAGCAACTGGATATGCAAAGTAATTTAGTCCTTTTAGCAAGGTGTTGGTTGATGAAAAGCACTAGGGCGGTGACTTTGTGCTCCCAGTGAATGATGCCGATGAATCGGCCGCTTCCGAGCGTTATCAGGATTTTAAAGGTAAAGATTGCAAAGATCATTACAAATAGCGGTGGTACCACGGTCACGCGTCCGCTCTTTGTTTTGGTCTTTTTTTGTTTTTATCATGATTAGAGGAGATTTCATGAAAGAATTGTCATCAGCCGAAATTCGGCAAATGTTCTTAGACTTTTTTGCTAGTAAAGATCACTTGGTTGTCCCACCCAAGTCATTAATCCCAGACAATGACCCATCATTACTCTGGATTAACTCAGGGGTGGCCACTTTGAAAAAGTACTTTGATGGCTCTGTTGTCCCACCAAAGCCAAGGTTGACCAACGCCCAAAAGGCCATCCGAACCAACGATATTGAAAACGTTGGAAAGACGGCCCGCCACCATACCCTATTTGAAATGATGGGGAACTTCTCGATTGGTGATTACTTCAAGGAAGAAGTGATTCCTTGGGCCTGGGAATTGTTGACGTCCCCTGAATGGTACGGCTTGGACAAGGAAAAGCTTTACGTGACGGTTTACCCAAAGGACCAAGAGTCTCGTAAGATTTGGGAAGAAAAGACTGATTTGCCAGCTGGCCATGTCTATGAAGTCGAGGATAACTTCTGGGATATTGGGGAAGGACCTTCTGGACCCGATTCTGAAATTTTCTACGACCGTGGGGAAGCCTTTGCCGACTTGCCAGCCGATGATCCTGAAATGTATCCTGGTGGTGAAAATGAACGGTACCTGGAAATTTGGAACATCGTTTTTTCACAATTTAACCATTTGCCTGGTTTGACGGATAATAGTACTTACCCTGAATTGCCACATAAAAACATTGATACGGGGATGGGTCTTGAACGACTAGTTTCTGTCTTCCAAAACGGTCGCACAAACTTTGATACGGATTTGTTCTTGCCAATTATCCATGAAACGGAAAAGTTGGCCAACGGCTATCACTATGATGAAACGAAGGATACGACTGAAAACATTTCCTTCAAGGTGATTGCTGATCATATTCGTGCCATTTCATTTGCGATTGCTGATGGGGCCAAGCCAAGTAACGAAGGACGCGGTTATGTTATCCGCCGTTTGTTGCGTCGGGCCGTCTTGCACGGACAAAAGCTCGGGATTCAAGGTGACTTCTTAACCAAATTAGTTCCGGCCGTCATCGGGACTTTGGATTCTTATTACCCAGAATTGAAGGAAAACCAAACAACGATTGAAAAGACAATCTTGGCAGAAGAAAAGCGCTTCAATAAGACGCTGAAGGCCGGTTTGTCACTTTTGGATGAAGTGATTGCTGAAGCCAAGGAAAAGGGTCAGAAGGGAATTTCTGGAGCCGATGCCTTTAAGTTGTCAGATACGTACGGTTTCCCAATCGAATTGACGGAAGAGCAGGCCGAGGAAGCTGGTTTGTCAGTTGACTTGCCAGCTTACGAAGAGGCTTTGCAGGCACAGCGTGATCGTGCCCGCGCTGCCCGCTCAAACGACCATGCCATGGGTGTTCAAAATGCCGCTTTGACAGATTTGCAGGTACCATCAACCTATGTCGGTTGGACGGATAAGGCCGTCTTGGGTGCCAAAGTCGTTGCGGTTTTGGTCCATGATGAAAATGGTGTTGCGCAGTTAACCAATGAAGCTCATGCTGGGCAAACTGCCTGGTTGGTCTTTGATAAGACGCCTTTCTACGCGGAAATGGGTGGTCAGGTGGCCGACTTTGGTACGGTGAAAGACCAGCAAGATAACATCTTGGCCGAAGTGACGGATGTGCAAAACGGACCAAATGGGCAACACATCCATACTGTCCAGGTTTTGGCCGATGTGCAGGTTGACCAGGTAGTTGATTTGGCGATTGATTTGGATCGCAACCGGGCCGTCTCATTGAACCACACGGCCACACACATGTTGGACCAAGCCTTGCGCAATATCATTGGTGGGGATGTCCACCAAGCCGGTTCATTAGTGGAACCAGAATACTTACGCTTTGACTTCAACCATGAAGGCCCAGTGGACCAGGCAACCTTGAACCAAATTCAAGACCAGGTGAACGAACAAATTGCCAAGAACTTGCCAATCACTTGGCAGGAAATGTCGATTGACGAGGCCAAGAAGGTTGGTGCCGTGGCTGTCTTTGATGACAAATACGGGGACACCGTTCGAGTTGTTTCCATTGGTGATTACAACCAAGAATTCGATGGGGGAACCCACGCTGAATCAACGGCAGAATTGGGTGTCTTCAAGATTGTTTCCGAATCAGGAATTGGTGCTGGAATTCGCCGAATTGAAGCCTTGACGTCAATTCCGGCCATTACCCGCTTTGAGGCCGAGGAACAGACCTTGGCCGCGGTAGCCGCTAATTTGAAGGTGCCAAACCTGTTGGCCGTCAAAGACCGAGTCGAAGAAGTCCAAGCAGATTTGAAGGCAGCGAACCAACAAATTGAAGCCTTGCAATCACAATTGGCTGCCTTGCAGGCTGGTGAGTTGTTTGCCAAGCCAGAAGAATTCGGTGATTTGACTGCGGTTGTAGCCCAGGTTAAGGTTGAAAACGCACAGGGATTGCGTCAAATGGCCGATGTCTGGCGCGATAAGGCTGCATCAAACGTCTTGGTCCTAGCTGCTGCAATTGGGGAAAAGGTCAACTTGTTAGTGGCCGCTGATAAGACTGCCAATGCTGCTGGTGTGAAAGCCGGGGATGTTGTCAAAGCTATTGCCCCAACTGTTGGCGGTGGCGGTGGTGGCCGCCCTGATTTGGCTCAAGCCGGTGGAAAAGACCAGGCCAAAATTCAAGAAGCCTTGGATCAAGCAAAGGCAATTTTGGCACAAAAATAACTAACTAGACCAATTTGCCTGACAGTTTGGCCAAGTTGTGTTAGACTAACTTTAACTCACGGACTGGTGACCAGCATTTTCTGGGTTACCGTGGTAAACTAGAGTTACGCGAAAGTTAGATTTCAGAAAGAAAGGAGTGTGTGCGATGACTGTAAATGATAAGACAGCAATTTTTGATTTTGGTAACCAAGCGCCCAAAGATATCCATGAAACGATGGTTTTGGTATACGCTGCATTGGAAGAAAAGGGCTATAACCCAATCAACCAAATTGTTGGTTACCTGATGTCTGGTGACCCGGCTTATATTCCTCGCCTTCATGATGCCCGTAACTTAATCAAGCGACATGAGCGCGATGAAATCATCGAGGAGCTCGTGCACACCTATTTGAATAAGTAATGCGGATATTAGGACTTGATGTAGGCTCAAAAACTGTTGGTGTAGCGGTTTCTGACCCAATGGGCTGGACGGCTCAAGGGGTCGAAATCATTCGCATCAATGAGGACGAAAAAGTCTTTGGATTAGACCGTTTGGGTGAAATTATTCAAGAAACGGGGGCCAAGGCCGTTGTTTTGGGTCTACCTAAGAATATGAACAATACTGAGGGACCGCGGGCGGAAGCTTCACGGGCCTATGCGCAAATGGTGGAAGAACGTTTTTCTTTACCAACTGACTTTCAAGACGAACGGTTAACGACTGTTCAGGCGGAACGGATGCTGATTGAAGAGGCGGACGTTTCCCGTAAGAAACGCAAGAAAGTGATTGATAAAATTGCGGCCGAGTTTATCTTACAAAACTATTTAGATGCAAACGGCAAGCTAACGAAGCTTTAATGATTCGTTGCTAGGCCAATTAAGAGAAATAAAGGATTTTTTATGGCAAAGCAAAACCCAGAAATCGATAAGATTACCTTGGTTGATGAAAACGGTGACGAAACTTTATACGAAGTTTTGTTTACGTTCCACTCAGAGGAATTTGATCGTTCATACATCTTGTTGGTACCAGATGGTGTCGAAGAAGATGAACAGGTTGATGTTCAAGCTTACATCTTTAACCCAACAGAAGATGGGGATGCAACAGAGGAAGACTTGTTGCCAATCGAAGATGATGCAGAATGGAACATGGTCGAAGAAGTATTGAATACTTTTTTGGACGATGATTCAAACTTTAATTAAGCAAAAGACAGCCAGGATTGGCTGTCTTTTTTGTTTTGAAAGCTGGTTGCTTTTTTCAAAAATATTGCTTGCCAGAGATTATATTCGGTGATAAGATATTAACAAGCAAATATAAGTTGCAATCCTTTAAAGCCGACCGGAGAGTCGCTAAGGTGGAAAATGCAACAAGGCAATGGCCGGTGAAGACCGACCCCTGGGCGAGACCCTGGATAGCCTTGTTAATAAGGGGACGGTCTAAAGTTCTAAGCACACGCAAGGATCCCAGACCACCTCCACCACTGACGCTCTGATCGCAAGATCAGGGCGTTTTTTATTGGAAACTTTGCAGCCAGAAGCAAAAAGGGGCAAAAAGATGACCAATTGGGAAAACTGTTTAGACCTTGCTGACTTGTCAACGCCGGCATTGCAAGAACTAATTGATTTAGCCGCGGCTTACCAGCAAGGGGCTAGCGCACCAGTGCTGACCCGGCCGGTATACGGCGCCAACCTCTTCTTTGAAAATTCAACTCGAACCAAGACATCCTTTCAGATGGCGGAAAAGAAGCTTGGTATCGAATTAATCGAGGTGAACCCAGCCACGTCATCCGTTCAAAAGGGTGAAACTTTGGCTGACACGGTCCGGACCTTGCAAGCGATTGGTATTGATTTGACGGTCATCCGCCACAGCCAAACCGGTTGGTACCAGGACTTGGTCGAAAACCCTTATGTCAACTTAGCGTTGGTGAATGCCGGTGATGGGGCGGGTGTCCATCCTTCCCAGACCTTGCTTGACCTGCTGACGATTCAAAATGAATTTGGCCAAATCAAGGGCCTGAAGGTCGGCATTATTGGCGACTTGGCCCACTCCCGGGTGGCCAAGTCCGATGCGAAAATTTTAAAGGAGTTGGGGGCCAGCCTCTACTTTGGTGGACCAAAGTCTTGGTACAGCGAAGACTTTGATGACCTTGGTACTTACGGTGAGCTGGACCAAATCTTACCTGAACTAGACGTGGTGATGATGTTGCGGGTTCAGTTGGAACGGTTTGACGAAGCGAACCGCGATGCCTTTACAGCCGTTGATTATTACCAGCAGTGTGGTTTAACAGCGGATCGCGCCAAGCTCTTGAATGAAAAGGCCATTATCATGCACCCAGCACCGGTGAATCGCAATGTCGAAATTGCTTCAGACTTGGTTGATGGTGCAAAATCACGAATTTTCACCCAAATGAAAAACGGTGTTTACGCCCGAATGGCCATCTTAACGAAGGTCTTGCAGAGTCGCGGCTTGATGGAGGAAACAAAATGAGAACATTAATTAAACATGCCGTTATCAATGGCCGCTGCCAAGACATTTTGATCCAAGATGGGCAAATTCAAAAGATTGCCCGCGGAATCGAAACGGCCGCCGATGAAGAAATTAACGCGCAGGGAGCTACTGCCATTCCCGGTTTGATTGATGTTCACGTGCACTTCCGTGAACCCGGTTTGACTTACAAGGAAACGATTGAAACTGGGTCACACGCGGCCGCTCATGGTGGCTTTACGACCGTAATGACTATGCCAAACGTGAAGCCGGTGGTCGATACCGTCGACAAAGTTGCGGCCCAGGTTGCTTTGAACCAGGAAAATAGCCTGGTCAAGATTGCCCAGTATGGTGCTTTATCAGCCGACCTCGTTGGCCAGGGGGCGGCTGACCTAAAGGCGATGGCTAGGGCCGGTGCGATGGCCTTTTCCAATGACGGCCATGGTGTTCAAGATGCTCAAACAATGCTGGAGGCCATGAGAGCGGCCAAGGCTGCTGACCGAGTAATCTCAGCGCACCTAGAGGATGATAGCTTGATTCAGGGTGGGGTCATCAATGCGGGTCCAACGGCTGACCGGCTCGGCTTACCGGGCATGACAGGTTTGTCGGAGTCAACCCAATTGGCGCGCGACTTGGTAATGGCCAAGGAGACAGGCGTCCGCTACCACGTGGCACACATTTCAACTAAGGAATCGGTCGCCCAGGTGCGCTTGGCCAAGCAAATGGGGCTAAACGTCACAGCCGAAGTTTCACCCCACCATCTCTTTTTGGATGACGGCATGATTGAAAGCGACAATCCAATGTTCAAGATGAACCCACCACTTCGGTCAAAGGAAGACCGATTGACTCTGATTGCGGGGCTGCTGGATGGCACGATTGACATGATTGCAACCGACCACGCGCCTCACAGCCAGGAAGAAAAAGCTGGTTCGATGCACGATTGCTCATTTGGCATTGTGGGCTTGGAAACGGCCTTCCCACTTGTCTATACCCACTTTGTCAAAAGTGGCCTGGTCGACTTGGAAACGGCTTTGAAGTGGCTCGTCCAAAAGCCAAAGGAAGTCTTTGGCTTGGAAAATGCCGGTGAGTTGCTGGTAGGTGACCAAGCGGACATCGCGTTGCTTGACTTAATTCATCCCTACCAAATCGACCCAGAAAGATTTGAATCAAAGGGGAAAAACACCCCATTTACCGGCCAGGAAGTTTACGGCAAGGTCTTAAAGACCTTTGTGGATGGCAACCTGGTTTATCAAGCAAAGAAGGAGTAAGGCAATGCAGGGTTACTTAGTATTGAAAAACGGTTCCGTATACGCCGGTGAGCGTTTTGGTGCCGACAAAGATTTGTTAACAGAAGTCGTCTTTTCAACTGGGATGACGGGTTACCAGGAAACAATGACTGACCCATCATACTTTGGGCAAACGATGGTCTTTACTTACCCACTGATTGGTAATTACGGCATTAACCTCGACGATAACGAAGGTGCCGGCAGTAAGCCCGCCGTCGATGCGATTATCGTCAAGGATTTGGCCCGTCGCCCAGCCAACTTCCGTTCAGTGATGACCTTGGAAGACTTTGCCAAGGAACAAGATTTGCCAGGCTTGACTGGCATTGACACGCGCAAATTAGCTAAGGAAATTCGAGACCACGGTTCAATGCCCGCCGTCTTGGTATCAGAATTAAATCAAGAAAAGATTGACGCTCTCTTTGCCGAGGATTATCCATCACTCTTGTTGGCTCGGGCCAAGAAGGAAGCGGCGATTGAAACCTTTGCGGGTGCCGTTGATGGACCAAAGATTGCCTTGCTTGACTTTGGCCTCAAGGGCTCAATCGTTAAGGCCTTGCAAAAGCGCGGCGCAACCGTGACCGTCTTCCCAGGAGAAACACCAGCTTCGGTGATTGAAGCCAGCAACCCGGACGGGGTTTTGCTATCAAATGGCCCTGGCGATCCAACCCAGTATGGTTATGCTTCGAAGACCATCTTGGAATTGCAAAATCGTTATCCAATCATGGGTATTTGCCTTGGACACCAGCTCTTTGCCATTGCTAACGGGGCCAAGACTTACAAGATGAAGTTTGGCTACCGTGGCTTTAACCACGCCGTGACGGATGTGGACCACCAACGCAAGTACTTTACTTCTCAAAACCATGGTTATGCTGTTGGCCGTGCGTCACTGGCCGGTACTAATTTGGAAGTGACCCACGAAGAAATTAACGCCGAAACAGTCGAAGGGGTCCGCTTGAAGGATAAGGAAGCCTTTTCAGTCCAATTCCACCCGGACGCTTCACCAGGACCACACGATGCCGAGTATATCTTTGACAACTTCATCGGAAAATTGATGGAAAAGAAGGGAGCCTAAGATGCCCAAGCGAAATGACATTCAGAAAATTTTGGTGATTGGATCAGGGCCAATTATTATTGGTCAAGCGGCTGAATTCGATTATTCAGGATCACAAGCCTGCCTTTCCCTAAAGGAAGAGGGCTACCAGGTGGTTTTGATTAACTCGAACCCAGCCACCATCATGACGGACCAGAAGATTGCGGACAAGGTTTACTTGGAACCAATTACCTTAGATTTCGTCAAGGAAGTCCTTTACCAGGAAAAGCCCGATGCCATTTTGCCAACCTTAGGTGGGCAAACCGGTTTGAATATGGCCAAGGATTTGGCTGATTCTGGCATTTTGCAGGAATTAGGAATTGAATTGCTGGGAACAAAGTTGCCAGCGATTGAACAGGCCGAAGACCGCGAATTGTTCAAGGATTTGATGGAAGAATTGAACGAGCCCGTGCCAGAATCACAGATTGCCACGACGGTCGCCGAGGCCCAGGCATTTGCTGAACAAATTGGTTACCCAGTTGTTGTCCGCCCAGCCTATACTTTGGGCGGAACTGGGGGTGGCTTTGCTTACTCCCAGGCCGAATTGGAAGAGATTACGGCTCACGGTTTGGAATTGTCACCGGTGACCCAAGTCTTGATTGAAAAGTCGATTGCCGGTTATAAGGAAATCGAATTTGAAGTGATGCGGGATGCCGCCGATAACGCCTTGATTGTGGCGGGGATGGAAAACATCGACCCTGTCGGCGTTCATACCGGGGACTCCATCGTGGTTTCCCCAACCCAAACCTTGTCAGACCGTGACTATCAAATGATGCGGGACTCTGCCTTAAAGATTATCCGCGCTTTGAAAATTGAGGGTGGGGTCAACATCCAAATGGCCTTGGACCCACGGTCTTTCCAGTATTACATCATCGAAGTGAACCCACGGGTTTCCCGCTCATCCGCTTTGGCCTCAAAGGCGACGGGTTACCCAATTGCCAAGATGGCCGCTAAGATTGCCGTTGGTTTGCATTTGAACGAAATTAAAAACCCCGTGACGCAGACGACCTGGGCCGCCTTTGAACCAGCCCTCGACTATGTCGTGACGAAGATTCCGCGTTTTGCCTTTGACAAATTCGAACACGCTGACCGGACGCTTGGAACGCAAATGAAGGCAACTGGTGAAGTGATGGCGATTGGCCGCACTTTGGAAGAATCATTGCTCAAGGCCGTCCGCTCGTTGGAAATTGACGAAAAGGACCTGTCCGCCGGCTATTTTGATGGCGTTTCAACGGCTGACTTGAAAGCTCAGTTGATGCCAGCCAAGGATGACCGCCTCTTTGCCATTGCTGAATTGATTCACCGGGGTGTCACGATTGAAGAAATTCATGAGATTACTCAGATGGACCTCTTCTTCCTTGATAAGATTTTGCACATTGTCGAAATTGAACAGGCGGTTCAGGCGAACCCAACTGACTGGTCAGCGATTCAGCAGGCCAAGGAATACGGCTTCTCGGATGCTTGGTTGGCTAAGTTGACCGGTAAAAGTGAAGCAGCCTTCCGCGCTTGGCGGAAGGACCAGGGCTTACTACCAACCTTTAAGATGGTCGATACGGTTGCCGGAGAATTTGAATCGAAGACGCCATACTATTACGCGACTTATGAGAATGAAAATGAGTCGATTGTGAGTGACCGTCCATCCGTTCTCGTGCTTGGATCTGGCCCAATTCGGATCGGTCAGGGAGTTGAATTTGACTATGCCACGGTTCACGCCGTTAAGGCCATCCAACGGGCCGGCTATGAAGCCATTATTCAAAACTCGAATCCAGAAACTGTCTCAACCGACTTTGCCATCTCTGACAAATTGTACTTCGAACCACTCACTTTGGAAGACGTTTTGAACGTTATTGACTTGGAACAACCGATTGGGGTGGTTGTGCAATTTGGTGGCCAAACGGCGATTAATTTGGCAGCGGATTTGGAAAAGGCTGGTGTTAAAGTTCTGGGGACCACGGTCGCTGACTTGGACCGCGGGGAAGATCGAGACGAATTTGCTAAGGTGATTGACAAATTAGCGTTACCAAAGCCAAAGGGTGAAACGGCCACCACCAAAGAAGGGGCCTTGAAGGCCGCTAACGACCTGGGCTATCCCGTTTTGATTCGACCATCCTATGTGATTGGTGGTCGGTCAATGGCCATCATTGACTCCGATGAAGACCTTAAGACCTACATGGAGCAGGCGGTTAAAGTTTCAAATGACCATCCGGTTTTGATTGATGATTATTTGACGGGGCAAGAAGCCGAAGTTGATTTAATTGCCGATGGGACTGATGTCTTGATTCCGGGTGTGATGGAACACATCGAACGGTCGGGGATTCATTCAGGTGACTCATTTGCGGTTTACCCAACCCAGCAAATGTCTAAAAACGTCAAGCAGCAAATCGTTGAATCTGCCCAGAAGTTGGCCAAGGAATTAAACGTGATTGGCTTGATGAACATCCAATATGTGATTCATGATGAAATTGCCTATGTAATCGAGGTCAACCCACGAGCATCACGGACGTTGCCATTCTTGTCAAAGGTCACGGAAATTTCGATGGCTCAGGTGGCTACCCAAATTATGCTTGGTAAGTCCTTGCGAGACCTCGGTTACCAACCTGGTTTGGTACCAGAACCAGCCGAAGTCCACGTCAAGGCACCGGTCTTCTCCTTTGCGAAGTTGGCCGGTCTGAATTCAACGGTTGGCCCAGAAATGAAGTCAACCGGTGAGGTGATGGGGACCGCACCAAGCTATGATCAGGCATTGGCTAAGGCGATGGTCGGAGCGGGACTACCAATCTTGCACCAAAGCAAGGTTTTGTGGGATTTGGCTGAAGCTGACCAGGCAGAAGGCTTAGCCTTTGCCAAGCGCTTTGCTGCCCTTGGCTTTGACTTGGTTGCTACCGGCGCTAATTTGGCCTTCTTGCAGGAAAATGGTGTGGCCGCTACGGCTGCACCAGCTGATTTACCGGCCGCAATGGCCCAAGAAGAAATTCAGGTAATGGTCAATACTTTGGACCAGGCCGACAAGGCTTTGTCTGGGGAAAGCCCAGTCCGGGCAGCAGCGATTGTCAATGAAGTCGCCCTCTTTACGGCCATGGATACAATTGATGCCTACCTGACTGTCCTCGAATTACCAGAAGAAACACACTTTGTAAAAGCATTGGGAGAATAAACCATGACGGAAATTGATTTGAGTGCCGACCTGTTTGGCCAAAGTTTACAGAGCCCATTGTTGAACGCTTCTGGCGTGCACTGCCAAACCAAAGAAGAATTAAACGACCTGGCCAATACCAGTAATTTGGGGGCGATGGTGACCAAGTCTGCCACCCTCCAAGCTCGTGAGGGAAATCCAAATCCGCGTTACCATGATTTGGCCAATGGTTCGATTAATTCAATGGGCTTGCCTAACTTGGGTTATGACTTTTACCTGGACTATGTCCTAGAAGACCAGCAAAAGCCAACGATTTTGTCGGTTGCTGCTCTGTCTGCTGCCGATGCGATTACCTTGCTAAAGAAGTTGCAGGCTTCGGATTACCAAGGGCCAACCGAATTAAACCTTTCTTGTCCAAACATTGTTGGGGAACCGCAGTTGGCCTATGACTTTGAGGCTACTGATCAGGTCTTGAGCGAGGTCTTTAGTTTTTACACGAAGCCCCTTGGGGTCAAGTTGCCACCATACTTTGACTTAGTTCACTTTGATCAAATTGCTAAAGTTTTGAACAAGTACCCATTGACCCATGTCAATACCATCAATTCCGTTGGGAATGGGCTGTGGGTCGATGTTGAAAAGGAACAAGTGGTGACCAAGGCCAAGGGCGGCTTTGGTGGCCTTGGTGGGGCCATGGTTTTGCCAACTGCCTTAGCCAATGTTCGCGCTTTGCGCCAACGGTTAAACCCAAGCATTAAGGTTTTGGGAACCGGTGGGGTGACGACTGGGGCCGACGTCTTTGCCCACATTTTGTGTGGAGCGGACTTGGTTTCGGTGGGAACTCAGGTGATGAAGGAAGGACTTGGCGTCTACGACCGCCTAGCAGCCGAATTAAAGGAAATCATGGCCGCTAAGGGTTATCAGACCTTGGACGACTTCCGCGGCCAGTTGAAAGAGCTTTAAGACTGGTGCGCGTTTGCTAGATTTTTCCAAATAATCTTGATGAGTAAATCCAACATTTTCGTTGGATTTTTTCTTTGAATCTAAACTTTGGCAAAAATTTTAGAAAGGGGTATACTAGCTATATTCTATTCACGATAAAATCATTCTAATTGTTAGGAGGCACTTTTGGCGAAGAAGCGAAAAAAGAGAAAGTGGTTTTCTTTGCCAAAGGCGAAGAAAAAACGACGGATTCATTACATGGTCCTCTTGGTTTTTGCCGGCCTGATTGGCTCGACTGTCCTCTTAAGCCAGTCGATGACGGCGAAAAAAGACCAAATTGTGATTCAGACTCAACAAAAAGAAAAGCAAATCCAAACCTGGGCACCCTATGCCCAAAAGATGCAGCACAAATACCATATTTTTGCCTCAATTTCTTTAGCCCAGGCAATCCTCGAATCGGACTGGAACCAGTCATCGCTAGCGAAAGACAATAATAATCTTTACGGGATTAAGGCTTCGGCCGACCAAGCTGGTGTCGTGGTGCCAACGAAGGAATATGAAAATGGCAAATGGATTGAAGTTGATCAAAAGTTTGCCAGCTACAAAACTTGGCAACAGTCAATGGAGGCCCATGCCCAGCTGCTCTCCAAGGGCACACAGTGGAATGCCAACCAATATGAGCATGTGATTGCCGCCAAGGACTATAAGGCCGCCGCTGCGGCTCTGGTTCAGGATGGTTATGCCACTGACCCGTCCTATGCTGAAAAATTGGTACAAGTGATTGAGCATTGGTACCTGCAGCGCTTTGATTTAGCTGAAAAAATGGGGACTGACCGGAAAAGTAAATAAAAAACACGTTTTGCCAGCAAAGTGATTGCGTTCAAGTTGGCTGTCAACGTGTTTTTTATTTGATTTAGAGTTCAATTTGTCCGAACTTTTCTTTTTGTCGGCCGAGTTTGATCAAGGCTTGACCGGTTTCGAGGCGGGCAATCTTTTTTGTTAAGCGTACCGTTGGCCATAGTAGCGGCAATTGCCGCCATTCAGCTGGGTTGACCAGGCGATGGCAAATCAGGGTGGAAAACTGTCCCAATAAAGCTGGTGGCAGGTCGAGCGGTGATTGGGAGGCAAAGGCAACGAAGAGTTGTTCCTTACGCCCTTCTCGCAAAATTTGGGCTAAGCCGTTTTGCCGGTCTTCTTGGTCAGCGGTTAAAAAGCGGTGCCCCTCATCAATCAGAAGGTAAACGGCCTTTTTCTTGTTGGCCTTTGTTTGGAAAAGCAAAAGCTGTTGCCAAGCGGCAGACATAATGGCTGCCTGAAGGGGACCGAGTTCCTTTAGTTGAGCTAAGTTGATGGTGATTTTGGCGCCATAGTTGGCTTTAGCGGCGGCTAACTGTAAGAGATAAACCAGGTCGTACTTGGTTTTTGATTGGTCTTGGTTTGGTGCAATCGTTTTCAAACGAGGGTCGCTCAAGCGGTCGGCGAGGCGGTTGATTTCTTGTTGGCAGTTGCGCGATTGCTGCTCGGTCAGTCGGTTCTGAGCTTGGTCGGCAGCTAGGTCTTGCTGCATTTGCTGAGCGAGAAGATGAAGGGGATAATCCCATTGACTGGCAAAGAGTTGTTCTTTGAGGTCAAAGAACTCCGCATTGGTATGCTTTTGTCCATCCCAGAGGGTCTCTTGACCAGCGAGGATGTAGCGGGCAATTCGTAATCCTGATTGAGCATGGCTGAGGCGGTCGGCCAAAGAATTATCCCAGTGTAGGTCGAGGGCGGCAATTAATTCGTTAGCGTTCAGTCGGCTCAGGTCAAAGAAGACGTTGTCACCCAAAATATACTTGATTTGCTGGCTTTCTTGGGCCGCAAATTCGCCAGTGGGGTCAAAAATAATTTGCCCGGCCTTGTTGGCGAAGAGTTGTCGACTAATTTGCTTGAGCGTGGTTGATTTACCGGCACCAGTTTGGCCCACCAGGAGCAAGTGCGGTGCAAAGATTTGGTCGATTGTAGCGTTAATTGGTCGCTTCAAGTAAAATGTTTTGCCAAGTTGGATTGTTGGTACTGTATCTGCCATTTTTTAACCCTTTCAGTTACTGTTAAAATAACGGAAATTGGCGCAAAAGTAAATCATGAACTGCTTTTCTTAGCACGGGTCCGGCCACAAAAATAGCGGCCAATTATGATAGAATAGGACCAGTGATTAAAACGATTTAGGATGGCAAAATGACTGTTGAAGAACTAACACAGGGAATGAATAGCAAGCAAGCCGAAGCGGTCGCAACTACGGAAGGGCCGCTTTTAATTATGGCTGGTGCTGGGTCTGGTAAGACCCGGGTCTTGACCCACCGGGTCGCCCACTTGATTGAAGATTTGAACGTGGCACCATGGCGGATTTTGGCCATCACCTTTACCAATAAGGCTGCCCGTGAAATGCGTGAACGAATTGGTCGACTGGTGGATGCCGAATTGGCCCAGTCAATCTGGGTTTCGACCTTCCACGCCTTGGCCGTCCGCATTTTACGTCGAGATGGCGAGCAAATTGGTCTGGGTAAGAACTTCACGATTTTAGATGGCTCGGCTCAAAAGACTTTAGTGAAGCGGGTTATCAATGATTTGAATTTGGATACCAGCCAGTATGATCCACGAACGATTTTGGGAACGATTTCTAATGCTAAGAACGACTTGTTAACGGCGAAGGATTACCAAGAACAAGCCGCTAATTTTTATGAAGAACGAGTGGCGGAAGTTTATTTTTCATACCAAAAGGCACTCCGTCAGGCTCAATCAGTCGACTTTGATGATTTGATTATGTTAACCATCGAATTGTTTGAAAAAGCGCCGGAGGTCTTGCAACGCTACCAAGACCAGTTCCGCTACATTCACGTTGATGAGTACCAGGACACTAACGATGCCCAGTATAAGATTGTCAACATGCTGGCCCAGGGCTCAAAGAATTTGGCGGTTGTTGGGGATGCCGACCAGTCGATTTATGGCTGGCGTGGGGCCAACATGCAAAATATTTTGAACTTTGAAAAAGACTGGCCACAGGCGAAGTCGGTTTTCTTGGAACAAAATTACCGGTCAACGCAGTCGATTTTGGATGCCGCCAATGATGTGATTAACCATAATAACGAACGGGTGCCAAAGAAGCTCTGGACGGAAAATGGGACTGGCGATAAGATTACCTATTACCGGGCCCAGTCAGCCCAGGATGAAGCCTACTATGTTTTGGGCCAAATTCAAAAGGGGCAGCGCGAAGACAAGAAGTCGCTATCTGACTTTGCCATCTTGTACCGAACCAACGCGCAGTCGCGGGCAATGGAAGAAGCCTTAGTCAAGGCCAATATGCCCTATACGATTGTTGGTGGTCATAAGTTCTATGACCGTAAGGAAATCTTGGACATCATGGCTTACCTGTCCTTGGTTGCCAACCCAGCCGATAACGCGGCCTTGGAACGAATTATCAACGTGCCCAAGCGGGCGATCGGCCAATCAACGGTTGACCGTCTCTTTAGCTTTGCTAACCAGATGGATTTGCCAATGTTAGCGGCCATCGATCAAATTGAATTGGCCCAGGACATTCGCCCGGCGGCGGTGACAAAGTTGCTGGCCTTTGCCGAAATGGTGCATAACTTTGCGCAACAGGCTGAGTTTTTAACCGTTTCTGAATTAACTGATTTGATTTTGGACCAGTCTGGTTACCGCAAGGAATTGCAGGACAAATCAGACCCAGAATCACAATCTCGTTTGGAAAACTTGGACGAATTCCTGTCGGTTACCAAGGAATTTGATGACAAGTATGATGCCCAGGCCGAGGATGCAGTTAATCCGTTGACCGACTTTCTTGGTTCGACGGCTTTGATGGCTGATTTGGACAATGTCGAGGAAGATAGTGGGTCAGTGACCCTGATGACGCTGCACGCGGCCAAGGGACTGGAATTCCCAATTGTCTTTTTGATTGGCTTGGAAGAGGGGCTGTTCCCATTAGGCCGGTCGGCTCAAGACGAGGATTTATTGGAAGAAGAACGGCGCTTGGCCTATGTTGGGATTACTCGGGCAGAAAAGAAGCTGTATTTGACGAACGCTTTCTCTCGTTTGCTTTACGGCCGAACGCAGGCCAACCAGCCGTCACGATTTATTGACGAAATTTCGCCAAAATTGATTGATCAAGCCTATCCGGCTGGTGGTTCTGGCGTGCAAGCCGGCTTGTCGTCAAAGTTCTTGCGGGCAACCAGTACCACTTACCAAGGTGGGGCAAAAACGGCTAGTCCAGTGCAAAAGAAAACGGCGAACACCACTGGTGCCGAAGGGGTCATGTGGCAGGCTGGTGATAAGGTTTCTCACAAAAAGTGGGGAGTCGGAACGGTGGTCTCGGTAACGGGTGAAGCCACGGATCAAGAACTAAAGGTTGCCTTCCCAGAAGACGGAATCAAGCAGCTTTTGGCCGCCTTTGCCCCAATTGAAAAAATAAATTAATGTATTGAACAGTCAGGTGAGAAAGGATTTTGCATGGCAGATAATCCAGAAATTTCAAAGCTTTCGACCAAGGAAGCCCAGGTTGAAATCAGTCGGTTGCAAGATGAGCTGATTGATGACGGTATTGCCTATTATGAAAAGGACGCGCCCTTAGTCGAGGACCACGTCTACGATGCTAAGTATGCCCGGTTAGTGGCCTTAGAAGCGGCCTTTCCTCAATTTGTGACACCGGATTCGCCAACGCAAAACGTTGGTGGAGCACAAACCAAGTCTGGTTTGGCCAAGGTCCAACATCCGGTTCCAATGCTGTCGTTGGGGGATGTCTTTTCGCTTGAAGAATTGCAGGAATGGGAAGACCGGACGGTCAAGGCCCTTGGTAGTCAGCCCAGTTATAATTTGGAATTGAAAATTGATGGTTTGGCGGTTTCCTTGAAGTATGAAGAGGGTCAATTAGTCCAAGCCTCGACTCGTGGTAACGGGTCAATCGGTGAGGACGTGACGGCCAACGTTTGGACGATTAACGACGTGCCAAAGACTTTGAACGAACCCCTTACGATTGAGGTCCGGGGTGAAATCTACATGCCCAAGGCTTCTTTTGCCAGCTTAAATGAAGAGCGCGAAAACCAGGGCCAAGAGCCCTTTGCTAATCCGCGGAATGCCGCGGCTGGTTCCTTGCGCCAGTTGGATGCTAAAGAAACCAAGAAGCGCAAGTTGTCGGCCTTTATTTACTACACAGCCGAAGCGGACCGCTTGGGTGTGACCAAGCAATCCGAGGTGCTGCGGCGTTTTGCTGAATTAGGCTTGCCAACCAACACCGATAACCGGGTAATCGGCAAAATGGCAGAAATTGCTGACTATATTGCCGAGTACACGGAAAAGCGGGATAGCCTGCCCTATGGAATTGATGGGGTGGTCGTGAAGGTTGATGAAATCGACTCAGAAATTGATCTGGGTAATACCGTCAAGGTGCCGCGCTGGTCAATTGCCTATAAGTTTCCACCGGAAGAAGAGCAGACGGTTGTCCGCGATATTGAATGGACCGTTGGTCGGACTGGGGCGGTGACCCCAACCGCCGTGATGGATCCCGTTTTGTTGGCCGGAACAACGGTGCAACGGGCTTCGCTGCATAACCCCGATTACTTGGAAATGAAGGATGTTCGGGTTGGCGATACGGTTACGCTGCACAAGGCCGGGGACATTATTCCAGAAATTGGGCAAGTGATTCTGGACAAACGAGCAGCCACTGCGGAAAAGTATCCAATTCCAACGACTTGTCCATCCTGCGGGGCGGACTTGGTCCATGTTGAGGGTGAAGTCGTTTTGCGCTGCATTAACCCCGCCTGCCCAGCCCAGCTGCAAGAAGGGTTGACCCACTTTGCTTCCCGAAATGCGATGAACATTGATGGCTTGGGACCACAGATTGTCAGTCAGCTGCTTGAGAAAAAGTTGGTGACCGACGTTGCCTCAATTTATTCACTGACAGTCGATCAGCTACTGACCCTGGATAAGTTCAAGGAAAAGTCTGCTAATAACCTGGTTCAGGCTATCAAAAATTCCAAAGAAAACTCGGCTGACCGTCTGTTATTTGGCCTTGGTATCCGCCTTGTCGGTGCCAAAGCAGCGAAGACGATGATGGCCGAATTGAACGATTTGGGAACTTTAGCCCAGGCAAATGTGGAAAAAATCGTTGCCATTGACGGGATTGGCCAAGCAATTGCTGATTCCGTGGTAAAATACTTTGATGAGCCACAATCGCAGGCCTTGTTGGCCGAGTTGGCCAATGCCGGTGTGAATCTGGCGTACAAGTCGGATAATGGTTCAGTCGATGAAAATTCATTTTTCTATGGTAAAAAGATTGTCTTGACTGGTAAACTAGAAAAGAGCTCGCGAAGTGAGCTAGCTAACTGGTTGGAGGCTCATGGCGCCAATGTAGCTGGTTCCGTTTCCAAGAAAACGGACTTGGTGATTGCCGGTAGTGATGCTGGATCAAAGTTACAAAAGGCGGAAGACCTCGGGGTCACCGTCTGGAGTGAACAAGATTTAATCAATGCGCAACAAGATGAGTCAAATTGACTTCGTCTCAGTTTGCTGACTGCTGTTTCACGGCTTAGTCGGCCGGTTGAGGCAAAATTAGAGGAAGAACAATGTTAAAACGGATTTCAAAACGTGGCTATCTGATGATTGGCCTGGCGGTCATCATCATCTTAGGGGCCTTCTTTTATTTTATTAACTTAGGTCAGGTGGGGACGAGTACCTCAAAGACCAAGGGAATCCAGTTGACGCAAAACTCAGCTGGTGATTACCAAACGGTGATTAAGGATGGTCATTATTTGACGTCGGCTGCCCGTGGAATCACGGCGACCTCGTTAAATAACACGCTCGACACAAAGGATTTTGAATCTTCACTGTTGAACCTATCAAAATCACACTTTAAGACTGGTCGCTACATTTTCCAGGAAGGCCAGTATTTGGATGCTGATACTGTGAATTCTTTGTTGGCTCGGCAAACGGATAGCGATTCCGATGGTTTGAATCCAAAGGATAACGGCAAGACGGATGATAGTCGTAACCCAATCTACGTTCAGACGCTAACGGAACAAGACTTCATGACCAAGGATGGCAATAACTTGCGCTTGGCCGGTATGGTTGTTGGTGTGGCGATGAACAGCCAGGATGCCTACCAAAAGGAACAGTATGGTACGACTTATTATCAAACCATCTCAGACAAAGACCGGATTGCTTATGGGCAAAAGATAGCGCCCAAGTTGATCAAGAAGATTCGTGAACAACAGGGTGTTGGTAAGAATATTCCGATTGTCTTGGCGATGTATGATACGGCACCAGAGGATTCTTTGGCTCCAGGATCATTCTACGCCGAAGCCACTTCTAAGTCCGGGACGGACTTGGGTGACTGGTCAAGCATTAATGAAAAGTCAATCGTCTTACCAAAGGAATCAACGGATACATCAACCCTTGGTTCGGATGAAAATTCTGGCTTTACCAACTTTAAGAACGATATTACGAATTTCTTCCCAAATATCGCTGGTGCAACCGCCGTGGCGAAGTTTACGAATAACAAGCTGTCATCGATGAACGTCACGGTGACAACCCAGTTCTATTCACAAACTGAAATCAACGCCTTTACCGATTATATTTCAGCCTCTGCCTTGAAGTTCTTGCCTTCATCGGCACCGGTACAAATTAAGGTGCAAACGGCTAACGAAATTCAAGCTATTTTGGTCCGTAAGTCGGATGATAAGTCTTATACAATTACTCGACTTTACTAAAGCAAGATAAAACCCGCTAATCAACTGATTAGCGGGTTTTGTTTTGTTTAGTGGTAAAAGAGCATGGTTGTCGCAATCAGGCCTAAGACCGCCATTATGGGCTGATACTGATAGGTTAGCGGCCGGATAAAGGTTAACAAGAAAGCGGCGATAGCAAAGAAAGCTGCCAGACCGGCCAAGATGCCAAAGCCTTGTGACCAAAAAAGGGCAATTAAGAAGAGTGGCGCCGTCAATAATTCCAACTGCCGGCCCTTTACCGATGGTAGAAAGAGCGGGGTAAAATAAAAGAGGCTGGCAAAGACTAAGAGCCAAGATTGTTGCAAAAACTCCGGTGACACATAGTTGTTGGCCAAGTAAGTAATACAAATTGGCACCGTAAAGGTCAAAAGGACGCTCAGCCCAAACATCCCCAAGGCGTTTTGCAGCTGCAGTGAGCGGATTGGCAAAATCAGCAAAAAAGCGATAAAGAGCAGAAGCAAAAAGAGAATTTCAAACCGTGACCGCAGTTGTGAATTGACCACGACAATTAGTGAAGCGGCCAAAGCCAACCAGGCGCGGTGGTCGGTCTTACCAAAGCGGTTTTGTATCTGAAAGGCTAGTGCTAGAGCGGTTAGTAGTGAGTAGGCAATTAATGACCAAATGTGCCAGTTTTGTGCATTTTGCCAGGCTTGGTGGTAAATCAGCGGTTGCTGCCACCAGACAATGTTGAGCCCGATTGTCACCGCCGGAATGGTATAAGGGCTTGGACTTGGAATACTCGTTGCCGACTGCTGCTGGTTCCTGGCATTACTGCCGCCGCCTTTTGCTTGCTGGCGACGGTTGGACCTGGAAAAGAAATCGGCCGTTTTGTCTTGTAAATGTTCTTCTGCCGAGGGGCTTGCACCCGAATTGCTTTGGTCGGCAGCATATTGTGTGTTCTCTTCTTTTGTCATTAGAACCTCGAGGATAATTGCTATTTCTTATTCTATCATGTAGAATATAAATTATAAATTACATAACTATCAAGAGCAGGGAAGTGATACAGCACGGTGAACCTGCACCAACCGGCATTCGCACGGTGGTAATTCTGTAAGATAGGCAACTTGCAAAGCGCTTTGGGTTGTCCCTGAGCGCTTTTCTTTTGTCTCTTAATTGTTAGTTAATTTAAAGGAGAAAAAGAAATGACAAAATTTTTTACTGCAGAATCAGTCGCTAATGGCCACCCCGATAAGGTAGCTGACCAAATTGCCGATGCCATCTTGGATGCGGTTTTGGCGGAAGACCCGAAGGCCCGGGCTGCCATTGAGGTGACGACTTCAACTGGTGATGTTTCCATCTTTGGTGAATTATCAACCTCAGCCTACGTCAACGTCCGTCAAATCGCGGTCGACACCATCAAAGAGATTGGTTATGACCAACCAGAATATGGGTTCTCAGCCGACTCAATCAACGTTTCAAATAAGATTGTTGAACAGTCACCAGACATCGCACAGGCGGTCGATGCTGCCGAAGATGACCCGGACCAGCTGGGTGCCGGCGATCAGGGGATGGTCTTTGGTTATGCTACCAATGAGACGACCGACTATTTGCCCCTAGCCCTAGACTTGTCTCATCAAATGATGCGTCAAATCAAGCAGGTTCGCCAAGAAGTTCAAGTACCTTATTTGCGTCCCGATGCCAAAGGCGAAGTTACCTTGGAATTAGAGGATGATGGCTCAGTTAAGCGGATTGCGGCCGTTGTCTTGTCAACGCAGCATGATGAAACGGTTTCCTTGGACCAATTACGAAAAGACATCAAGCGCCTGGTTCTTGATCCCGTTTTGCCTGCTGACCTAGTTGATGAACAAACCAGGTACTACATTAACCCTTCTGGCCGCTTTGTTTTGGGTGGACCGCAAGCAGATTCTGGTTTGACTGGTCGAAAGATTATTGTGGATACTTATGGTGGGGCCGCTCATCACGGTGGTGGGGCCTTTTCTGGTAAGGATGCTACTAAGGTCGACCGTTCTGCTGCCTATTACGCTCGCTACGTTGCTAAAAATTTGGTGGCGGCTGGTGTGGCTGACCGGATTGAATTGCAGGTTGCCTATGCTATTGGTGTGGCCAAGCCCGTCTCATTAAACATTGAAACCTTTGGCACTGCCAAAGTGGCCGAGGATAAAATTGAAGCGGTGGTTGAAAAGCTCTTTGACTTCCGACCATTATCCATTATCAATACATTGGACTTGCGTCGTCCAATTTATAAGCAAACGGCTGCTTATGGTCACTTTGGCCGCCCTGACTTAGACCTACCTTGGGAAAAGTTGGACCGGGTTGAAGACATCAAGGCTGCCCTTGACTAAAAGTACTAAATTAAAACAAAAAAGCTGACTCAAATTAATGAGGCAGCATTTTTTTATTTGCTAATTTGAGTACTAGTAGCAGCCACTAAGATTGGGTAGTGGTCGTGACTAGTCAATGTAAAGGAGTAGGCTCCGGAAGGTAGGAGACGGCTGTCGGCCTTAACGGTTTGGATATCCTTAATGTGAAAGTCGGCCGGTTCGTTTTGTCCCAACGTCAAAGTAGTAAAGCCACGACGACCGGGATTATCGGCCCCTTTTTTACCACGGAGGTAGGTCATGAACAATCTTGGCCAAGGCAGTTGGTTAATGATCCGGACTTGATTATCCTGATCATTTTCACCAAGCATAATTTGCAAGCCAAGGCTGTTACTATGATTTTGATAGGTAGCCCCAAAGCGTAGGGTCCAGGAGAAGGTCACCTTGCTTTGGTTCCGAGAACGGTCGCTCCAGAAGTGCAATAATTGGTGGCTGGCGTTTCGTAATGAAATTTTTTGGTCAAATTTAGGCATCACAGCGAAAAAGTCTGGGCCAATTTGGAAGTTATCCAAGAAAAATTGGCTACCTTGCTTTGGTACCAGGCCATCAAGGCGTCCGAGTCGGACCTGCTGAATTTGTTCTTGGTGCAATGAGGCAAGGATTTGTCCGGAAATTTGTTCAGCTTTGACGTCCTTAGCCGGCCAGTCAATCAGCAGCAAAGGCCAGCGAATGTTCTCATCAACCGCCAAAAGGCCATTTAAAATCGCGTTCATCGTGGCTTGGTTACCAATGATGACAAGGGGTACCACTTCTTCAGAGTTAATCGTCTTGACGAGTCGCTTAGCGAGGTTTGAGGCCGGGTTTTGCTTGGTGACTTTTTGAAAGCTTTCAACCAAGTTGCTTTGGGTGAGTTGCCCTTGAATTTGATCGAGTGCGCCCAGGTCCTTGTGACGAATAATGGTGGTATCAATAATAAAATGTGCTTGTGTCATAATTTTCAAATCTGCTTCTTGTCGATAAAAAAGGCATGCCTACGCATGCCCCGAGTCAAAACTCTTAAAAGGTTAACAAAATTCTTTTGTTTTCTGAATATGACAATTATAGCAGAAATTTCGCAAAAAGGCCATTTAGACCCAGTCTAGCCGAGGAAATGACGTAGTTGCGCCATCCGGTTAATCAAGGCAGTGATGGCAATTGGTGCGCCTTCCTTCATTTGGACAACCTGCGAGGCAATCTCAAAATGCTGTTCTTGCGCCAGTGTTTCCGGACCAATCTTTAGATCGAAGGCCTCCTTGAGGATGTTGATGTCTTCTTCGACCTCGGCCCAGGCGGGACTTTGTGTCTTTAAGATGGCCAAGGAGTCCAAATTGACGTAGTGGGACAACTCGTTGAAGTCTTCTTGCATACTTGGGTAGTAGCGTTTTAAGACAGCGAGCTGGTCATCGTTCAGGCTCGCATAGGCCCGACCGAAGCCGATAAATTCGGGTGGCAAACCAATTGAATAAAAGGCACCGGTGAAGTTGATGGCACGAGGCAATTCAACATTGTCAACGGATCGTGAGTAGCCCAAGAAACCAACGTGTTGACGGCGGTCGCGGCGCTTTGGAAAGGCCTTGAAAATTGGTTGCACATCCACCACGATTTGCTCCAAAGTGTCCTGGTAAAAGGCGGCAGACTTTTGCGCAATTTCTGATAGGACAGTCTCATCCGCTGCGTCGATTTCAATTGGCTTAGCTGCTGGCAGGTGCTCCTTGAGGTACTTGATGCCGGCCTTGGTTTCTTCAAGCGGAAAGTCGTAGCGGAAGGCGGATTGGACCGTGGCCGTGCGGACACCGGCAAATTCACGAACATAGCGCTCGACCCGCAGGGGTGACAAACCACCGCGGAAGATGGCAGACCCAGTTCCAGAGATTGGATAGATCTCAATTCCTTCTTCTTTAGCAAATTGGTGCAGACGGGCCAGGGCTAATTTGTTCCCAATAATCGAAGACATGAAGCCGGCAGACAGGGCAGAGTCAGACCCAGCCAAGAAGACCCGCAGTGACTTTGGTCGAAAACCAAAGTGTTGCTCATGGAGGTCAAGGTATTCTTTTAGAATTTCTGGTGCATGGTACTGGGTTTCAAATTCCTCAAAAAGGGGAATCATTTCGATATAAGTCTTGTTTTCTTCTGTTGGCGTAAAGGTAGTATCCTTAAAAGTCGCCAACTTTTCAAACAACAGTTGCATTTCCAAAATTTGATCAGCGCGTTGGGCCATTGGAAGGATGGCTTCAAAGAGGGGGCGTTGGTCAAAGCCAAGGTCATGGGCAAAGTCTTCCGAACTCAAGAAGGCCGTCATCGCCTGCATTAAGTTGTAGCCCTTTTCTTCCCAAATATTTGGAAAGCGGAAGGTCAAGAACTTATCGCGACCAAGCTGTTCTTCCTTGAAATAGTCGTAGTGGGTAGAAAAAAGCCGGTCGAGAACGGCAGCATCGGCATGCTTGCCTTCCCAGTCCCACATATACTCATCAACATCCAAAACTTGATAGTTAGCGAAGGCCTCATCGGTTTCCCGGTAAGCACTGATGAAGGGCTGCTGGGCCGTGTCCCAGAAGGGGGCATTGGCGTTATCGGGATGTTGGGTTCCCATAATGGCTGGAATTTTTCGGTCTGGCATGGTTGAACTCCTGTTGCTTCGTAAAATACGAACATTTAATGCAAAACAATCTTAATTATTAACGTTACTATCTAATAATAGCAGATTTGAACGAAAAAAAACGCTGACACAGCAAATTGTGTCAACATTTTTTAAAAAAATTATTAAATCATAATTAGCATTGGCAAAATCATTGGCTTTCGAGCCGTTTCTTTATGCAAATACTTTGATAAGTCATCAATGATTGCCTGACGAATATCAGATTCGTTAGCATTCTTGGCTGCCATGGCCTTCCGAATGGTATTGAAAATGACGTGACGACCATCGTTAATCAGGTCACCGGATTCACGCATGTAGACAAAACCACGTGATAGAATATCGGGACCAGAAAGAATTTCCTTCTTTTTCAAATCGATTGTCGCGGTCACAATTACCAAACCATCTTGCGATAACTTCAACCGGTCGTGCAAGACGATTGAACCAATGTCACCAATACCAGAGCCGTCGATATAAGTATCTTCGGCAGGGAAGTGTCCAGCAATCCGTGGTGGGTTAACACCATCGAGTGCCAAGACGTCCCCATTTTCCAAGATGAATGTGTGATCCTTTGGCACGTCTAATTCTTCAGCGAGGCCGGCGTGAACCTTTAACATCCGGTATTCACCGTGGACTGGCATGAAGTATTCGGGCTTCATCAAAGAAATCATCAACTTCTGTTCTTCTTGGCCACCGTGACCAGAAGTGTGAATGTTGTTTAGCTTTCCATGAATGACGTTTGCGCCACCTTCTTCAAGCTTATTAATCACGGCGTTAACCGAAGCGGTATTACCGGGGATTGGTGAAGAAGAGAAAATCACATTATCATTTGGCTTCAAGCGGACTTGTTTGTGGGTACCGTTGGCAATTCGAGCCAAGGCAGCCATTGATTCCCCTTGAGAACCAGTTGAAAGAATCAAGAGTTCATCATCTGGGATGTTTTTAATCTGTGACTGTTCAATCAAGGCGTCATCTGGGATGTTTAAGTAACCCAGGGCGCGACCGTTTGCCATCGCAGATTCCATTGACCGACCAAAGACGGCAATCTTACGATTGTGCTTGATAGCGGCATCAGTGGCCATCTTGATTCGGTTCATGTTGGAAGCAAAGGTCGCAAAGATAATCCGACCGTGCTTTAATTGCTCAAATAACTTTTGAACCGTCTTTTCGACCCAAGCTTCTGACTTGGTCCATTCGGGCCGTTCAGCGTTGGTTGAATCTGACATCAAAAGCAAAACGCCTTCTTCACCAACACGAGCCATTGACCAAAGGTTTGGCTTTTGCTTGGTCGTGGGGGTCAAATCAAATTTGAAGTCACCCGTTTCGACAATTGTTCCCACTGGTGTCTTCACCGCAACGGCAAAAACGTCTGGGATTGAGTGGGTGGTCCGGATAAATTCGACAGAAGTTTTGTCAAATTCAATCACAGAACCATCCGTGATTTCATGCAACTCCACTCGATTAAGCATCTGCTTTTCTTCGAGCTTGTTGCGAATGAGGGCCATTGCCAAAGGGCCGGCATAAACTGGAACATTGACGGCTTGCAAGAAATAAGCAATCGCCCCGATGTGGTCTTCGTGTCCGTGGGTGATTACCAGAGCTTTAACCTTGTCAATGTTTTCGACTAAGTACGAGTAGTCAGGAATAACGTAGTCAATTCCTAAAAGAGAATCTTCTGGAAACTTAATTCCAGCATCAACGACGATGATTTCATCTTGATATTCGATTCCATAAGTGTTTTTTCCAATTTCGCCAAGTCCACCAAGGGCATAAACGCCGACTTCGTTGGGCTTAATATCAACTGCTGACATTAGGCGAAGGTCGTTAACTTAAATTCTGGACTAGCCTGTTCGTACACCAGTGCTGCGTCAGAAAGTTCTTCAACTGTTTCAATGTTGAAATCTGTGTTTGCTTGTACGGCGGCAAGTGCTGCCGGTTGTGATTCAGCCTCAATATAAAAGGCGTGTGTATCTTCCCGCTTTGGATTGCGGTCCTTGCTTGTTTGATAGTAAACTTTGTAAACCATGTGTTCCTCCAAGTTTAATTTTTTATTGATCACGAACGAAAACCTTAACTTCTATTTTACCACAGCCAGAGCCGGCTTGCTGGTCTTTTCCAAAACCTCGGCCAACAATTTCCTTTTTCCTTGTTTTGTTCAAAAGGAGAGGCTGACTGACCGGCAAGAAAACTGGCCAAATGCTTTGTTCAATTGTCGGCACATTTGCTACAGGTTGATTTAATACGGCAAGTTTGCTCAAAAAGATTGTCGGTTAATCTTTTTTTCATCTCCATGAAATGATTTGAAACTTTCTTGGCTAATCCGTGTTGGTGCTAATCAAAACGCAATACTTTCAATAAAATGTTATCTCATTGTCGTTGGATTTAGCAGCCAAGGATAAGCGGGCTTGTTACACTGGGAGCCACTTATCAATCGATTGGGGGCTGCAAATGAAATCACAACGTTTAATCGTTCGGGTAACACTCGTACTGATTTTAATGGGATCTTTGTTCTATATGAATAATCATGATTATCCACTGTGGGCCATCGTCTTGATTGATGTCCTACTATTAGGCCTCGCTGTTGAAATGCTGGTCCGTGTCTTAGCGGTTGAAAAATATCAGCTCGCAGACCGAGAAGAGGACCAATAGGAATCACTAGTCGTCACTTGACGAACCTGGTTGTTGGATAATTGGTCCTACTTTGTGCAAATTAACTGGACAATCACGACTGCCACTAGCAAGAGAGAATATTCTTTTGTGAAAGAACAGTGCGTCCTAGGTGAATTTTTGTTATAATAAATAATAATTACTAAATGAACGAGGGATATACTCATGGCAATTGGCATGAATGATTTGAAAACAGGTTTGACGATTGAATACTCAAACTCAATTTGGCGTGTATTGGAATTCCAACACGTGAAGCCTGGAAAGGGAGCGGCCTTTGTTCGCTCTAAGTTGAAGAATTTGCGGACGGGTGCAGTTAACGAAGTAACTTTCCGTCCTGGTGATAAGTTTGAACAGGCCGAGATTTCAACTCGCCCAATGTCATACTTGTACGCTGAAAATGATGGTCGTGTCTTCATGGATACGGAATCATACGAACAAATCAACATCTCAGATGATAACTTGCAAGACGCTTTGAAGTTCATGCTTGAAGGTATGGAAGTTAAGATTACGATGTATGGTTCAGAAGTTTTGGGTGCTGAATTGCCATCAACTGTCACGTTGAAGGTTATTGAAACGCAACCTGGTATCAAGGGTGCAACAGCAACTGGTTCAGGTAAGCCTGCAACTGTTGAAACTGGGGCAACAATTACTGTTCCAGACTTCGTCAACGAAGGTGAAACAATTATCGTTAATACTGAAGATGGGTCCTACAAGGGTCGGGCCTAAGGTTTCTTAGGCTGCTTTGTTTAACGAAGCAGTCTTTTGTATTTAATTGGTGTCGAAACGATTCGGCTGATTGGAGGAGTCCATGGCTAAGCAAGCTACACTAACTGATAAGAACTTTTTGTTGACCGCTGAAGCACAAGCAGATGGCCAAACAATGGTGGCAAAAGAAGCGGTGGAATTAATCGCACAGGCAGCAACCGAAGAAGTTGCTGGTGTCTTTGCCATGCAATCAAAGGTGTATGACCACTTTCCAAAGTCTTTGACGACCATGTCAAAGACCAAGGGTGTGACTTTGCATCAAGAAGGCGACGGCTTGGTCTTTGATATTGCCGTTGTCTTGAAATATGGTGTGGTTGTGCCAAAGGTCGCCTTTGCCATCCAACAATCAGTCAAGAAGAATTTGGCTGACTTAACTGGCCTGACAGTGACGAAAGTCAATGTGACCATTGCCGGTTTGATGCCTGAACACGAAAATGAAACTCTTGACCCAAACCATTTGTTTGATCATGACCTGGCAAAGGAGCCCAGCTAATGACTCAATTATCACGACACGAAGAACGGCAAGCGGCCGTGCAAATTTTATTTGCCGCAGCCAAGCAAATGCCAGACGAAGCAGAACTTGACCAGGTGTACGACTTGGTTGTTGGCGATGCTGAGTATGACGCCTTTTTGCCCCAGTTGGTAAACGGTGTTTTAGCCCGACAGAAGGACTTAGATGCTGATATCGCGAAGCACTTGGCCCTTGGCTGGAAGATTGACCGGATTGCCCGCGTCAACTTGGTCATCTTGCGAATTGCGGTTTATGAATTGCAGCTAGCAGAACCGGCCCCCTACAAGGTGGTTGTGGATGAGGCTGTTGAACTGGCGAAGGAATTTGCGAGCCAACAGGATGCACAATTCGTCAATGGTGTTTTGAAAAACTATGCGCCGGTTGGTGCATAAGAAGACTGCCGTGGCAGTCTTTTTTTATGAAAAGATTGAATGAAAACTCTGACATATGACGGCCTTTTGCCTTGAAAAAGAAGGGCTATGTTAGAATAAAGGGAATATAAGGAGGCCGTTATGGCGATTTATCATCCAAATGAACAACCAGCACCATCTTATGACAGTCATACCCACTTAAACGATGACCAACTTTTCTTTGATGTGCCAGCTTACCTGGGCCGGGCCCACGAATTTCAGGTTTTGGAAATGAATATCGTTGGCTATAACCAAGTCGGTAACGAACGCGCTTTGGCCATTGCCCAAGAAAATGATGGCGTTTATGCCATTTTGGGTTACCAACCAGAAGACACGCCAGACTTCGATGAAGAAGCATTGAAGGTGTTGGCAGCGCAATTACACGAAGATAAGGTGGTCGCTGTTGGTGAAACCGGCTTGGACTACCATTGGGATACGGATCCAGCGATACAAAAGGCGGCCTTCTTAGCTCAAATCAAGTTGGCTAAAGAAAACGATTTGCCGGTTGTGATTCATAACCGGGAAGCCTTCGATGATGTATACCAAATTTTGACAGAAAACGATGTTAAAAAGGCGGTCATTCATTCTTTCTCCGGCACGCCAGAACAGGCCAAGGCCTTTGCTGACCTTGGTTATTACATTTCTTTTTCCGGTGTTGTCACCTTTAAAAAGGCGGAAGAAGTCCGGGAAGCAGCCAAGGTTGTGCCACTGGAGCAGATTTTGGTGGAAACGGATGCACCATATTTGGCACCGGTCCCTAACCGAGGCAAGACCAATGAACCTGGCTGGACCAAGTACGTCATCGACAGCCTGGCAGAAACGCTGGGCATGACGGCCGATGACTTGGCCGGGCAAACCAAGCAAAATGCTCACCGGATCTTTTTGAACCATGACTGACCGACCAAAAATTAAGGCGATGGTCGTGGTGGAAGGCTGGTCGGACACCAAGCGGTTAAGCCAAGCGGTTGATTGCGACACGATTGAGACTCGGGGTTCTGCCTTGGGACCCGAGGTGCTGCAACGAATTCGTCTAGCCGTCAAAGACCGGGGAGCCATTGTCCTCACGGATCCAGACTTTAATGGGAACCGCCTGCGGCGGCTCATTTCAGCGGCCGTGCCGGAAGTGACGCAAGCGACGATTAGCCAAGACCAGGGACGGGCTAGCAAGGATAACCCGCACAAGTCGTTGGGCGTGGAACACGCTCCGCTGGCCGTTTTGGCGCAATGCTTGCAAGAAGCGGATGCCCGGGTTGGCAAAGACCGACCAAGCTCTGATGTTGATCGTGACTTTTTGATTGACTTGGGCTTGATCGGTGGCGCCCAGGCGGTAGAAAAGCGGCAGTATTTGGGTGAGCAACTGCAAATTGGCTACGCCAATGGTAAGCAACTGTACCAACGCTTGCAGGCCTATGGCATACAAAAGGCTGATGTGTTGTCCGCCTTGAAAGGAACTTTTGATGGAAAAATCGATTAAGATTGCTAGTCCAATGCGGACGCAAGCGATTTTAAACCAGTACGGCCTGCGGGCTAAGAAAAAATTTGGTCAAAACTTTTTGACGGATGCCAATATCCTGACGGGAATTGTGGCTGCAGCTGAGTTAACCAAAGAAGATGCGGTGGTGGAAATCGGGCCCGGAATCGGTGGTTTGACCGAATACTTGGCCCAGGCAGCCGACCAGGTTTTCGCCTTTGAAATCGACCCAGACATGGTCAAGGTGCTGAGTGAAACTTTGTCGCCATATGACAATGTGACGATCTTAAATGAAGATGTCTTGGCCGTTGATTTGCAGGCGGACTTAGCCAAGCACTTTGGTGCTGACCGTTCCGTCAAAGTGGTGGCGAACCTGCCGTATTACATCACCACGCCAATTCTTTTGGCCCTATTGCAGGCTAAGATTAACTGGACGAACCTGGTGGTCATGATGCAAAAAGAAGTCGCCGACCGTTTGACTGCTGAACCGGGGACCAAGGAGTACGGCGTCTTGTCAATTATGCTGGCCTATTATGCCAATGTGACGACTGCCTTGAAGGTACCACGGACTGCCTTTAACCCGGCACCAAATGTGGATTCGGCCGTCGTTTCATTGACGCCAAAGCAACCAGACCAACCGGTTGAAAAACCAGACCAACTTTTTTCGTTGGTCAAAGCGGCCTTTGCTCACCGCCGTAAGTCACTTTGGAATAACCTGCTCCAAAAATTTGGAAAAGATGAGAAAATTAAAGAACGTTTGACAAGAGCTCTAGACCAATCAAAAATTGAACCGGGGATTCGCGCCGAGCGATTAACCCTAAACCAGCTGACGGACTTGTATTTAGCCCTGATGGAAGAGAATTTCTATAGATGATAAATGTCGCATTTGATGACTGAATATTACCAAAGGTTGAACTTTTATTACTGCCATGTTATAATAATTCTTGTTTAATGAGAAAGGCGGTCAATATGTCAACTTTGGAAGATATTAAGTCGCGATTAGACGCGCACCTTGGTGAATCAGTTACTGTAGTTTCTCAAGCAGGACGAAAGAAATTCACGGAACGTTCCGGAATTTTGAGTTCTACTTTTCCATCATTGTTTGTTGTAGAATTGGATGAAGAAGCAAACTTCGAACGCGCTTCATACAGCTACACAGACATCTTAACGAACAACGTGGACATCACGTTTGCCGATTAAGAAAATACATAAAAAAGCCCGCAAGGGCTTTTTTTGTTCGCTGACATAACTAAAAAGGAGAAACAAAATGGCGCAACAAGTTGAAGTGAGTCACTTTACTGCTGCTTTCTCAGACCGTGTAATTTTAAATGACGTTTCTTTTAGTATTCCAGCCCACCAGTTTACGGTGATCGTTGGTGAAAATGGGGCCGGGAAGACGACCCTGATTAAAGCACTGATTCAAACAGTCCTTGGTGCCAAGACCACTGGTCGTGGTCAAAGTCATCATGAACAAATTCGGGTTAACAGTCAAAACCTGGCCTACGTTCCACAATTTCGTGACCTTGGTGATGATTATCCACTTTCAATCGCATCCTTTGTGGCCCTGGGTTTGAAGAAGGGACTGCGTCCCTGGTTGACCAAAACAGAAAAAGAAGCCATTCAGACGGCCTTAGCACAAGTTGACTTAGCTGACCTGGCAAAACAACGACTAGCTGATGCTTCCGGTGGTCAAAAGCAACGGGCCTATATTGCCCAAGCCTTGGTTCAAAACCCGGACCTGCTAATTTTGGACGAACCAACGGCTGCTTTGGATGCCAACCACGCGCTAGCCTTGGTGAAGCGGGTTCGAGACTTGCAACAAAGCCGGCAAATTGGCGTTTTGTGGATCTCGCATGATACCTCTTGGGTCAAAGACTTTGCGGATGATTACTTGTGGCTGCACGATGGTCAGGTCGACTTTGGCTTGGCTAAAGACTTGCCGGACCACGCTTCCTCACACCATCACCAGGAGGTGAACCATGTTTGAAGAAACTTTTATGCAAAACGCCTTCATTGCCGGTACCTTGATTTCGGTGGTGGCTGGGATCGTCGGGACCTTCGTGGTGGCGCGTTCTTATAACTTTTTGAGTCATTCTTTGAGTGAAATTGCCTTTGCGGGGGCGGCCTTTGGCTTCTTTGCCGGTTGGCCACCACTGCTGGGGATGGTGATTTTCACGATTCTAGCGGCGCTGGCGATTGGTGGTTTGGAAAACGCCCAGGCCCGTCAGGATAACGTGACTTCAGCGGTGTCGGCTCTGGCCATTGGTTTAGGGGTGTTGTTCCTTGCCTTGGGTCACACCTCTAATTCGGCCGCGACCGGCATCTTGTTTGGTTCGGTTTTGGGGATTTCGCACGCCGATATCCTGATCTTGATGGGGATGGCCGTCTTGGTCTTGGTCGTGATTTTCCTATTTTACAAGCCATTGCGCCTGCTTTCCTTTGATGAGGCCGGCCTGTTGGTGCGTAATTCCAAGAAAACGACTTTGAAAATTATCTTTTTAATTGTAATGGCGCTCTCGGTTTCGATTTCGTCACAGTTGGTGGGGTCATTGTTAATCTTTGTCTTAGTCACTTTGCCCGCCGCCTCGGCCCGCTACTACCAAGGTTCGGTATCTGCTCTGATGGCCCTCTCGGTTTTCTTTGCTTTGTTCGGAACTTGGACCGGTTTGGCCTTGGCCTATCTGACAAATTTGCCGACTTCTGTCTTTATTGCCGTGATTGAGGTTGGAATTTATCTAGTCTCTATCTGGCTTTCTAAGGATTAAGTGGGGCTAGCTGACCGGATTAAATCGTATTATTAAAAAATACCGGAGCCAAAGGCGAATGTTCGTTTTTGACTCCGGTTTTGTGTTATACTGGTCAAGATAAAATTTTACTTCTAAAAGGAGGAAGGGTAGCTGTTTTACCCAAAAAAACATTATGAAAACACGCAGAGCTGACCGTTTGGTTGACATGTCCCATTATCTCTTGGACCACCCCCGCCAATTGATCTCATTGAACTTCTTTTCAGACCGCTATGAGGCCGCTAAGTCATCAATTTCAGAAGATTTGTCGATTATCCGGCGGACCTATAAGGCCCGTGGGACCGGTGAAGTCAAGACTTATCCCGGTGCCGCCGGTGGTGTTTACTACACACCAATGATGGCTGCCGACGAAGCCAAGGAATTCGTTAATGGCATTTGTGAAATTGTCAATGATGATTCTCGCGTTTTGCCAGGTGGTTACGTTTACTTGTCTGATTTGCTTGGCCAGCCAAATGTGTTGCGCCAAACTGGCCGCTTGATTACCACTCAGTATGTTGGTGAAGAAATCGATGCCGTGATGACGGCCGCAACCAAGGGGATTCCTTTGGCCCAAGCGGTCGCTGACCAATTAAACGTTCCTTTTGTGATCGTTCGTGACGACGCCAAGGTAACGGAAGGGTCAATGATTTCAGTGAACTATTTGACTGGTTCATCAAAGCGAGTGGAAAAGATGGCACTGTCAAAGCGGTCTTTGAAGGCTGGCGCCCGGGTCTTGATTGTCGATGACTTCATGAAGGCCGGTGGAACCATTCAAGGAATGCAGACTTTGGTCCGCGAATTTGGTGGAACGGTTGTCGGAACAGCCGTCTTTGCCGAAGGTCGGTCAAATGTGCGTTTGCTTGAAGACTATACTTCTCTCTTGCACGTTGAAACCAATTTGGATTCTGGTCAAGCAATCAATGTTCAGCCAGGAAACTACTTTGAAGAAATTTACAAAGGTCAGGAATAAGTCATGCAAGCAACGAATGTCGTGATTTTAGCGGCCGGAAACGGCTCACGGATGAAGGCAGACTTGCCAAAGGTCCTTCATCAAGTCGCTGGTAAGGCGATGGTTGATTGGGTAGTGGAATCCGTTTTACCACTGAACCCAACTAAAATTTTAACGGTGACCGGTGTTGGTGCTGAACAAGTGCAGGACCACTTGTCTGGAAAAACCGACTTTGTTGTCCAGGAACAACAACTGGGAACTGGGCATGCGGTTTTGCAGACCAAGAAGGCCTTGGCGAAGAGTAAGGGGGCAACCTTGATTTTGTCAGGGGATACGCCTTTGTTCACTTCTGAAACCTTGCAGGCCTTGCTTGACGAACATGACCGCACCAAGAATGCCGTCACGGTCTTGACCGCCTTTGCCGAAAACCCAACGGGTTATGGCCGAATTGTCCGTGGCGAAGATGGCATGGTGATGAAGATTGTTGAAGAAAAGGATGCCTCCGTGACGGAACGCCGTATTCAAGAAATCAACACGGGTGTCTATATCTTTGATAACCAGCTACTCTTTGAGGCTTTGTCCCAAGTCGGTAATGACAACGTCCAGCAGGAATACTACTTGCCAGATACTTTGGACATTTTGCGCGAAATGGGCCAGCAAATTGGCGCCTACCAGACCATGGATTTCTCGGAATCAATGGGGGTTAACGACCGCGTGGCCTTGGCAACGGCCAATAAAATCATGCGGGGCCGCATTAACCGCTACCACATGCGCAATGGCGTGGAACTGATTGATCCGGATAATACCTATATCGATGCCGACGTGCAAATTGGTAAGGATACCTTGATTGAAGGCAACGTCACGATTAAGGGCAACACGGTGATTGGTTCTGACAACGTTTTGACCGCTGGAACACGGCTGGAAGACACCATCATGGGTGACGGTAACGTGATTACTTCGTCTCAGATGGAAGGCGCTAAGGTCCACAATCAAACGACCATTGGTCCTTATGCTCATTTACGTCCTGAAGCCGAGGTTTTGGACGGGGCTCATTTGGGTAACTTTGTTGAAGTTAAGAAGGCAACGATTGGTTTGAATACCAAGGTTGGCCACTTGTCTTACGTTGGTAACGCCACCCTTGGGGCGGACGTTAACGTCGGGGCCGGGACAATCTTTGTCAATTATGACGGCGTTCATAAGTTCAACACAACGGTTGGTGACCGGGCCTTTATCGGATCCAATACCAAGATTATTGCACCAGTGAACCTGGCGGATGAAAGCATCACCGCTGCTGGTTCGACCATCACAGACGACGTGGCCTTCCACCAAATGGGGATTGCTCGGAGCCGGCAAAGTAATAAAGATGATTTTTGGGATAGAATGCCCCACAAAAAAGGATAGGGAAACCTATCCTTTTTATTTTTCCAATAATTTTTGGATAATTTGCTAATTTGACTGTTTTTAGATATAATTTTAATTGTATTATTACAACTATACCAATATTGTTAGCGGACAAGGAAGGTCTCTTTGAAAACTGGCGGAGTCACTTTGATGGTAAACGCCAGGTAGGTATGAAGGTGGCTGTCACCATGGTCGTCAAGGTTGAAAAGGAACTGACCGTTGCGATAAACTGTGAACCAACCGATGGTGGTAAGATGGTAATGAACCACAAGCACTTGATTGAAGGTAAAATCAGGGCACGGTAATTTGTGTAAATGAAAGGGAGATAGTCGATGGATTTTTCAGTACTCTACATCGGTAGTGGCCAAGCAAGTTGGAACGGAGCCGTTCCTCTGGCAAAGTCAGGCCAAAAAGTGGCCGTGATCGAAGAAAGTCAATACGGTGGTGTTTGTTCGAACAAGGGCTGCAACGCCAAAATTATTTTGGACAAGCCACTGGAATTGATTGAACGGGTCAAGGACATGCAGGGCCGCGGTTTGGACGGTGTGCCAAGTGTCAACTGGGAAGACCTGATGGCTCATAAGCATGAGCTGATTGTTCCCCAGGATGCACACGGGAAGGAACGGTTGTACAACGTCGGAATTACCACGATTACTGGCCATGCGGAATTTGTTGATAGCCACACGGTAGTGGTCAACGGCCAAAAGTATACGGCCGACAACATCGTGATTGCGACCGGTTTGCGTCCACACGTTTTGGACGTGCCCGGTAATGAATTATTTGCCAACTCAACGGACTTCTTATCATTACCCCATATGCCAAAACATGTGACGGTACTTGGTGGAGGTTTTGTGGCCATCGAATTTGCAACGATTGCCAACGCCGTTGGTGCCCAAGTGGACGTGATTACTCGCTCAAATCGTTTGTTGCGTCAATTCCCAGCCAGTTACGTTGATTCTGTTAAGGCTGACCTGAAGGCTCGGGGCGTGCGTTTTATTCCAGATATGAATATTCACTCAGCCGCCAAGACGGCTGATGGCCAAATTACCTTAACCGGTGACCACGAATTTACGTTGACGACCGACTACGTCTTGGATGCGACCGGTCGCGTACCAAACCACGATCAGTTGAACCTGGACGCCATTGGGGTCAAGGCAAATAGCCGCGGGATTGAGGTCAACGAATATTTGCAGACTTCAGTGCCAAATATTTACGCTGCGGGGGATGCGATTGACAAGACGATTCCAAAGTTGACGCCAACCGCTGCCTTTGAATCACGCTATTTGACGGCACGCTTCAAGGGGACGAACGACCAGCCAATCAAGTACCCAGCCATCTCAGAAATTGTCTTTACCTCACCACGGATTGCCCAAGTGGGGGTTCATTTGGATGCTGCTTTGGCCGATAGCGACCGTTATGAAGTGGCCGAAGCCTCCTATGATGGGGATTGGTTCCGTCAAGTGGAAAACGAGCAGGGCGGCCAGTTAGCCTTAATCTTTGACAAGCAGACCGACCAGTTGGTTGGTGCGGCAGAAAAGTCAAATAACGCCGACAATACCATCAACGCCATTGTGCCTTACATCCAAATGAAGATGACCAAGGAACAACTTAACGACCTGGTTTATGTCTTCCCATCAATCGAGTACACGCTACAACGGCGCCTGCCACTCGTTTAATTTATCAAGAAAAACTTTTGTGAAAGTATGGCCTATGCTATACTTTTTTTATTGAGACAAGAGGAGATCAACGCACTATGCAAATCAATGGCCAAGCCATCGTGGAACAAATTGAAGAACAAACTTACGCACAAGAAAGCCTCGATGCCAAAGACGGGCAAACGATTGATTTGGAAGCGCTCCTAACTGCTTTTTTGCCACTGGCAAAGAAGGAAAATCTAGCCCGGGCTGCCTTGCTCGTGGATGGCGGTATCGAAGCCGGGGGAACGACTTTGTCACTGGAAGCCAATGTGATTAATTTGCCATTGCGCTACGCTAACCAGGAAAAGAAGTTGGTTTATACAGATCAAGACTACGACTTGCAGGTTTACACGATTATCGATAACCCACACGTGTCCAAGTCACAGTTGAAGATTGCCAAGCTATCTTCTTTGGCCGCCTTGCTTGACGACCCGGATGGGGTAATGGCCAAGGCTGCTGCCTGGTTTGATGACCAATTGCAGGTGATCCAAGAAAACCAGGAAGCCGCGGTTCAGGCCGAAAAAGAAGCGGCTGAGGCTGAAGATGAAGCTGCTGATACCGATGGTCAAGACCAGAAGAAAGACTGACCATTAGATAACGACTAAAAGCAAACAAAAAACAGCCAGAGATGGCTGTTTTTTTAGTCGAAATGAATTTTGGCGGATAAGTGATAGGAAGTGCCGTCCTTTTCCACCGTGGCCTTGAGCACCTTTGGGTTAGAAGTATGGGCCTGGCTGATAAGTTCGCCGAGGTCATAGGCCGCAATGACGGCCAAGACCAGCTCTTTTGGACTTTGGCCTAAGTCTGGTAGGGCCAAGTCTTCCCAGTCGCGGTCCTTGGCGGGGCCCATTTGGACCAACTCTTTGGTTTTAATAGCTTCAATCATAATCATGTGCTTCATTATACGGGGTCGGGCTGAGGCTGTAAAGGTGCTTTGTTCTGGGGCTGACTTGCTTTTTGTCCCGCAAGCTGTCATAATAGAAGTATGCGATGAGTCGAACGCGTCTTTTAGGACGCACACACGGCCTACTGTATTTAATTACAAGCCACGGATTTGGCGTAGGTGGTACCGGTATTGTGGAATTCCGATACCTCACCATGACTAACAGTCTTTGACTGTGGTGACGGAGACTTACTTGGACTTTGTTCAAGTCGCCCGTCAGAGCGAATCTGGCATGCCAAACTAAGCAGCTAACTTCGGTTAGCTGTTTTTTTATTGGTCTGATTCTCTGGTATAATATTGAATAAGAATGTAGTGCGGGAGGCCTTGATGGCAGAATCGTCCAAGTACCTAACGGTTGGCGCTTTGACCAGCTATTTAAAAGCGAAATTTGACCAGGATCCTTACCTTGGTAAGGTTTATTTGACGGGTGAAATTTCCAACTTAGGTAATCGCAAGGGCCGTCACCTCTACTTTTCAATTAAGGACCCCAACGGCAAGGCCGTCATCCGGGCGACGATGTTTTCGTATTCGTCGCGGTTGAAGTTTGAGCCAAAGGAGGGGATGAAGGTCCTCGCCATTGGCCGCGTCCAGGTCTATGAGCCCTCAGGGTCTTATTCGATTATTCTAGAACAAATGACCCCGGATGGTGTCGGTGACCTCTTCATGGCGCTGACTCAGCTAAAGGAAAAGCTGACCAAAGAAGGACTCTTTACCCAGCCAAAGCGGCAGTTACCACTACTGCCCAAGAAAATCGCGGTGATTACTTCGCCAACTGGGGCTGTCGTCGAAGACGTGGCGAAGACGGTGGAGCGCCGGTTGCCACAGGCGCAGGTGATTTTGTTACCGGCCGTCGTTCAGGGTGAGGGGGCTGTGCCATCCTTGCTGAAGCAGCTAGACCGGGTTGACCAATTAGGCTTTGACACGGCGATTATTGGCCGTGGTGGTGGTTCGATTGAGGACCTCTGGGCCTTCAATGACGAGGCCTTAGTCCGGAAGGTGGCAGCCTTAAAAACACCGATTATTTCCTCGGTTGGTCACGAGACAGATAATACCCTCGTTGACTTGGTAGCTGACCGTCGGGCAGCGACGCCAACGGCAGCGGCTGAATTGGCCACGCCAGTCACCCGGCAAAACATTGTCGACCGACTCTTTGAGCTCGAGACACGGTTGGTGGTCGCGGGAAAGAAAACGGTACAAGACCGGCAGAATTGGCTGGATCAAATCTTGAACCGACCAATTATGCAGCAACCAGACCGGTTGTACGCGGCCTACCAACAGGAAGTTGACCAGCTGGTCGACCGGTTGTCGCGGGGCTTTCAACGGCAGTTGGACCAAAAACAATACCGCTTTACGAAGGCAGGCGGCCGCCTCGTGCAGCAAAAACAACAGATTTTGCGGCCCTACCAGGAGGCCTTGGCCTTGGCATCTGCCAAGCTAGACCTCGTGTCGCCTTTGAAGATTTTGGCTTCCGGTTACACGATTGTTAGGGGACCGGCTGACAAAGTCATTAAGAAGAAGGGCGATTTGAAGGTTGGCGATGAGGTGCAGTTGACCTTTGCTGACGGGGATGTCCCTGCCCAGATTAGAGGAGAGTAAAATGGCTGAAAAAGTATCATTTGAAGATAAGTTAAAACAATTAGAAGAAATCGTCTCTGCCCTAGAAAAGGGTGACCGTCCTTTGGAGACGGCTTTGACCGACTTTAAAACCGGGGTAACCTTGGTAAAGGACCTGCAAAAGACTTTGCAGGATGCCGAAAAGACCTTGGCTAAGGTCATGGATGATGACGGTGGTTTGACGGATTTGGAATTGACGAATAATGACTAAGTTTCAAGAATTTGCAAAAGAATATCAGCCACGCGTTAACCAGGATTTGCAGGCGGAAGTGCTTGAGCAGACGGGCCAACAAGCACCGAAAGTTTGGCAGGAAATGCTGACCTATGCTTTGCTGACGCCGGGTAAACGGTTGCGGCCACTGTTGGCCTTGGCAGTGATTGACTCCTTTGGTCAGTCAATTGATGAGGATGCCATTCAGGCGGCGACGGCTTTGGAATGGGTGCACGCCTATTCTTTGGTCCACGATGACCTACCAGCGATGGATAACGATGCCTACCGGCGAGGCCAACTTTCGGTTCATGCCATGTATGGGCCGGCCAGTGCGGTCTTGGTGGGGGATGCCCTTCAGGCTGGGGCCTTCTCTTTGTTAGCTGGTTTGACTGAAGTGTCGGCCGAGCAAAAGGTGGCGATGATTGCCACCCTGTCGCAAAAGGCTGGCGCCAACGGTATGGTATTGGGTCAGGTTTTGGACATGGATAATCATGCCGTCAATGAAGACAAAGTCGCCTTAGCCGCGGTCTTGGACCAGGTTTACCAGAAGAAGACGGCCGACCTCTTGCAGGCGGCAGCCTTGATTGGTGGCCAGTACCTGGGCTTGAACCAAAAGAGCTTGGGCCACTTGGCTGACTTTGCCGGAGCCTTTGGTCTGCTTTTCCAAATACAAGACGATTTGGATGACTATGACCAGGATGCTGCCGAAGGCGTTGTGTCCTTGGTTCACCTCGTTGGCCTGGACCAGGCCCAGGATTTGGTGATGCAGCTAAAAATTCAAGCAGAAACGGCCTTGGCTGGCTTGGTTGAAAGCGAAGTCAGCTTTGATCCAGAACTATTAACAAGTATTTTGTCTCAAATTGGAGCGTAAATTGTGGCAGTAGCAAAAGAACGGGTGGACGTGTTACTCGTCCAACAGGGACTCTTTACCTCACGCGAACAGGCAAAGCGGGCCATTATGGCCGGCCAAATCCTGGGAGCCAACGAGGAGCGTCTCGATAAGGCAGGGGAAAAAATCCCTGTCACAACTGAATTACACTTTAAGGGTGAACCCTTACCCTTCGTTTCCCGCGGCGGCTACAAGCTGGTGAAGGCGATTGAAACCTTTGGAATGACCATGCAGGATCAGATTGTCTTAGACATCGGTTCTTCAACTGGTGGTTTTACCGACGTTTCCCTACAAAATGGGGCCAAGCATGTCTATGCCTTGGATGTTGGGACCAACCAATTGGCTTGGAAGTTGCGAATTGACGACCGGGTCACGGTCATGGAAAATACGAATTTCCGTTATGCCAAATTGGCTGACTTCATGGAAGGGCAGCCAACTCGGACAACGATTGACGTTTCCTTCATTTCACTGAGCCTGATTTTGCCTACCCTAAAGGATATTTTGGCCCAGGGCGGCGAGGTTGCGGCCTTGATTAAGCCCCAATTTGAAGCGGGCCGAGAGGCGGTTGGGAAGCACGGGATTATTAAAGACCCCGCTGTGCACCAGCAGGTTTTGGAACAAACACTGCCAATGATGGTCGAGAACGGCTTTACGGTGAAGGGACTAACCTTCTCACCAATCAAGGGTGGCCAAGGAAACATTGAATTTTTGGCCTGGCTTGAGCGGACGGATGACGCCATGATTGACCCAGCCGTTTCGATGGCCCAAACAGTGCAAGAGGCCCACAGCCAGCTAGACCAGACTGGCAATTAAATTAAAAACGGTAGAGAGGATGCATGATGCTTGAACAATTAACCATACAAAATTTTGCGATTATTGACCAAGTTGACTTGTCTTTTGATGACCAATTAACAGTGCTAACTGGTGAAACCGGTGCAGGAAAGTCGATTATTATCGATGCCCTCGCCATGGTCACTGGTGGCCGAGCTAGTACAGAAATGATTCGTAAGGGTGCTGACAAAGCGGTTTTGCAGGCCGTCTTTTCGGTTACTGGTGACAAAGCCGCTTCCCTGCGGGCCCAATTTGAAGCACCCGGCATTGAATTAGAAGACGACCAGGTTGTCATCTACCGTGAATTCAACCAAAAGGGTCGGTCGGTCGTCCGGATTAATGGGGTGATTGTTCCCTTAAAGGTGCTTTCTGATTTGGGTTCACAGTTAGTGGAAATCCAAGGGCAGCACGACACTTCGTTGTTGCTCAATCCAGACCATCATTTGTCTTTGCTAGATGACTTTGGTGGGAAGGAATTAAAGCAGGCTCAGGCAGCCTATCAGGAAGTCTTTTACCGTTACCGCGACTTAACCAAGAAAATTGATGACTTGCAGAACCGGCGTCAGGATATTAACCAGCGCCTGGACCTCTTGTCCTTTCAGCAAACGGAGCTGAAGGAAGCCAATTTGCAAGCGGGCGAGGAAGAGCAGTTGCTCGCTGACCGAACTAAGTTGGCTAACTATAAGAAGATTGCCGATGCCTTGGACCAGGCACAGCAGGCTCTCAACCCCGGCTTAGATGGCGGGGCGATTGACCTCTTAGCTTCGGCCCACCAGGCGATGACCCAGGCAGCGAGCTACGATGATGACTTTGCTAATTTGGAACAGTCACTGTCAGAAGCCTACTATGCCGCTCAGGATGCAGGCCGCGAGTTGGATGAGGCGGTTTCCAACCTGTCCTTTGACGAGGCGGCCCTGGTGGCTATCGATGATCGCTTGCAGGTGATTCATAATCTGAAGCGCAAGTATGGCGACTCGGTCGAAGAAATCTTGGCCTTCCAGGCTAAGGTCGACCAGGAGCTTTCTGACCTCGATGGGGGTTCATTTGATGTTGCAACCCTCACCAAGGAAAAAGAAGCCGTGAAGGGGCAAATTGAGCAGGCTGCGGCCACGTTGACTAAGACGCGCAAGGATATCGCTGCCAAATTGGAACAGGCCGTTAACCGCGAGCTGGTTGACCTCTTGATGGAGCAGGCCTACTTTGAGGTTCAGTTCACGCCCGTTAACGGGTACTTGGCTTCTGGTGCCGATAAAGTTGCCTTCTTTGTTCAAACCAACCAGGGTGAAGGCACCAAGCCGTTAGAAAAGGCTGCCTCTGGTGGAGAAGCCTCTCGACTAATGTTGGCTTTGAAGACCATCTTTATTGCTCAGCAAGGACTACCAACGGTGGTCTTTGATGAAATTGATACGGGTGTTTCAGGTCGAGTTGGTTCAGCCATTGCCGCTAAGATGCAGACAATTGCAGCGAAGACCCAGGTGCTGGCGATTACGCATTTGCCACAGGTTGCGGCCGCTGCGACCCACCACTTCTTGATCGAGAAGTTTAACCAAAATGAGCGGACGGCGACCCAGGTTCATGACCTGCCGGAAGACCGCCGTGATGCTGCGATTGCGATGATGTTGTCTGGTAACCAGGTCACGGATGCAGCCTTGGCCAATGCCAAGGATCTGCGGGCAAAGGCACAAAGTTAAAGGGATTGCTTAATAAAATAAAAAAAGTCGAAATTTTGTTAAAATTTCGACTTTTTTTGATTGACAAGGAAGTCTTCTGATATTATCATGAAATTACCAAATGGGTAATTTTACACGTCGGGGGAATCCGCATGGAAATTGTCTACTTAAATAAAAAAATTGAACAACAATGCACCAAACTGACGATTGCTAAAAAAGATTTTCCAGAAAAGGTTGCTCGAAAATTACATTCAGTAATTAATCTTTTGGAAACAGTTGAAAACCTGGGAGACATTATTCGCTATCCACCACTACACTTTCATTCTTTACGAGGAACGCTTAAAGAATATTATGCGATGGATATTGATGGACGGCACTCTTCCTACAGGCTCATTGTTAAATTTGATGAACAAAGTCAAAGTGACATTGTTAGTGAGGCAGCAGCGATTCATGTGATTTCTTTAAAGGAGGTGAGTAATCATTATGAGTAAAAGTGTTGAATACCAGGATTTGATTGCTTTTCATCCTGGAACGTATGTTGAAGAAATAGTAGAAGAGTTGAATATTACGCAGGCAGAATTTGCAGAACGGTTAGGAACAACTGCTAAGTCTGTTAGTAAATTAATCAGTGGCGAAGACCGATTAAGCAATGAGTTAGCTAATAAACTATCCAAGCTAACTGGTATATCAGTGATGACTTGGCTAAATCTTCAAGGAAGATATGATGGCAAGGTCATTGAAATTAATAATCAAATGGCGGAAGATGAGCTGTCAGTGGCAAAAATGATTGATTTTCAGACGCTGAAAAAATATCGTTTTGTTGAAAATAAAAGGTATACACAAGAGGAAAAAATTGCTACTTTACGCGAGCTACTTGCTTGGACAAATTTAGCCAAACTAACAGAATTTAACCCATTGGTTAGCTATCGTAGAAGTAGAGAAACGTCCAAGGCAGTAGTGAATTCGAATGTTACGCTTGAAATTGCCAGTAATCAAGCACGGTCTGTTGATACTGAGCCATACAATCGGAAAAAGTTGGAAGCAATTTTACCTCGATTAAAGCGATTAGTTGGACAAAACGCTGATAATCCATATAAAGAGTTACAATCATTGCTACAAGAAGCCGGTATTATTTTGGTTGGAATGCCGACGCTGGCAGGGGCTAGCTTAAATGGTGCAACGAAGAAATTCAAAGATGGGTCGGTGCTCTTAACTATTACAGATCGAAATAAGCAATTGGATATTTTTTGGTTTTTACTTTTCCATGAACTTGGTCATATCTATTATGAAGATTTTTATTCACATACAGATGCAGGTGAATATAATCAAGAAGAGAAACGAGCAGATAAATTTGCACAAAGTCACTTGATTTCAGAGGACAATTATCAAGAATTTGTTCAGAAGAATACTTTTACGGAAGTCGCGATTAAACGTTTTGCTAGTGAAAATGAGACATTGCCAAGTATTGTTTTAGGACGTCTGCAAAAAGATCATTATCTGGATTATTCGATTTTCAGTGATTTAAAGGAACACTATCAAGTAGATATGCTTTAGCAAAAGCAATAAAAAACTGCCGGAATTAAATTCCGGCAGTTTTTATTTGGTTCATAATTTTAGCTGTGTGTTGAATAAAGGAAGAAGACGAAGATGATGGCCAATAGGTACATCAACCAGTTTACGTCCTTAGCACGCTTAGTAGCAATCATCGTAATTGGGTAAACGATGAATCCCAAAGCGATTCCATCTGAGATTGAATAAGTCAATGGCATACCCACAACGACCAAGAAGGCAGGAGCGGCAACCGCAAAGTCATCCCAGTTGATCTTCTTCAAGTTCTTAGCCATCATGATTCCAACGATAACCAAGGCTGGGGCAGTAACGGCATCCGTTACGACCGTCAACAATGGTGAGAAAATCAAGGCGGCGAAGAAGAGCAAACCAGTAACGACTGAAGTCAAACCAGAACGACCACCAACGGCGATACCTGATGATGATTCAACGTAGGCTGAAGTTGGTGAAGTTCCCAAAACAGCTCCGGCAGTCATTCCAACGGCATCGGCCATCAAAGCCTTACCGGCACGTGGCATCTTGTTGTTTTCGATGAAGCCAGCTTGTTCAGCCAAACCAATCAAAGTTCCGGCAGTATCGAAGAAAGTAACAATCAAGAAAGTCAAAACCACAACCCACATTTGGAAGGTGTTGATGTGACCAAGGTAGTTAAATGATTCACCAAAAGTTGGCTTCAAAGAAGGAACGGCACCAATAATTGAACTTGGCATCTTGATTTGCCCGAAGATCAAACCAACAATTGTTGTTCCAATCATTCCAACGAAGATAGCGGCAGGGGTGTTGATTGACAACAAAACCAAAGTCAAGATGATACCAAAGATGGCCAACAAGACAGTTGGGCTCGTCAAGTTACCCATTGCGACCATCGTTGACTTGTCAGCGACAACCAAACCGGCGTTGTGCAAACCGATGAAGGCAATGAACAGTCCGATCCCGGCAGCGATGGCAATCTTCAAATCAGAAGGGATAGCATCGATAATCTTTTCGCGAATCTTGAACATCGTCAAGAGCAAGAAGATAACGGCGGCAATCAAGATACCGGCCATGGCCGTTTGCCACTTAACACCCATTCCGATAACAACGGAATAAGCGAAGAAGGCGTTGACACCAAGACCTGGGGCAATGGCGATTGGGTAACGAGCAACCAATCCCATGAAGATAGTAGCGATACCAGAAGCAATGGCAGTGGCCGTGAAGACCGCTCCCTTGTTCATGCCGGCATCACCCAAAACGGTTGGATTCAAGAACAGAATGTATGACATGGCGACAAAAGTCGTCAAACCAGCAACAATTTCCTTACGGAAAGAAGTGCCCAGTTTATCAAACTGGAAATATGATGAAATGAAGGACATAAGAGTCTCCTTATAATATTTTTCCTACATGAATATTTTAGCAGGAAAAAAAGAGGGTGTCCGAGATAAAATTAAAATTCTTGTCTAGAAAACCGAACATTAAATCAAAGTAAAAGTGAAAGTTCACGTTTTATTTAACATTAACGCGAATGGTTCTAATTCTAAATAAAATCGGAAAAAGGTTGTTAGACGGGGAGACAATTATTGTGCTTCTAAATAAAAACGAAAATCAGGGGAGTTGTTGGTTTTGTGAAAATGCAAGTGTGAAAAATTTGTAAAACAGACTAACTGTGGTAGACGATTATCAGACGTTATTTAAGAAAGAATGAAATAGAAAAAAGCATCCGATGTAACTTCGGATGCTTTCTTACTGAGATGCGTTAAATTAATTTAATAAAAGGCAACGGTTGTGGAACAAAAGTTTTCAAACAAAGTGTCAATCTTATGAGTTTGCCGATGAAACGACAGGAGTGCTTCCGTCAGATCCGAATACATAATCATTGCCCACTGCAGTAGAGGCAGCTTTAGCGGCAGATGATGCTGATTGGGCATCATTTGAGGCACTAGAAGCTCCAGCACTAATATTTGCTACTGCCATATTAGCCTTGTTGTTATCAGAAGCGTGAGCAGCTTTTTCTTGTTGAAGTGCAGTTGTTGCACTCTTCAATTGAGTTGTAGCAGTTTGCAATTGTTGATCAATGTTATTAATGATACTAACTAGACTACTAGCGCCATTGTCAAAATAGTCACTCAATTTCGGTGCATCAGCGAATGCCACCACTGATCCGAATAAGGCCCCAATAGTTCCCATTGCAACCCATTTTTTATATGAACGCTTCTTATTTGGTTTCGCATACAATGTTTTACGATCCATAATGTTTCTCCTATATGTAACTTTCTAAATCTTAAGAACAGCTTAAGTTTAATCCTGGTTTAATTTGATGAACGTTAATTTACGGTTACTTAGAATGAATTTTAGTTACAAAGTGGCAATCATTTGTCATTTGTTTAAAACAGGTCGCAAAACTGCTGAAATCTCGGTGCAAATATTTTAATCGTTATTTTTCATTAAAATTGTGAAGAGCAATTTTTGCCAGCTCTAAGCAACTGGGCTATAATAAAGTAACTTTGTACATATTAATAGTAATCAGGAGGATGTTATGGATCAGCATACGTGGGAACAATTGGTGAAATATACGGAACTTCAGGGGACTTCAGGGCAAGAAGGCCAGGTGCGCGCTGCCTTCAAGCAGGATTTGACACCTTTAGTTGACCAAGTTTATCAGAACAACTTGGGTGGTGTCTTTGGGGTCAAAAATGAAGCCTCAAACGAACCGCGAGTAATGTTTGCTGCTCACATGGATGAGGTTGGCTTTATGGTTTCTGGTATTTTGCCAACGGGAGCCTTGCAGGTTGTTGCCCTGGGTGGCTGGAATCCAATGACGGTGTCAGCTCATCGTTTCACCCTCTTCACTAAGAACGGTCAATATCCGGTTGTTTCATCTTCCGTCTCACCACATTTGCTCCGCGGCAAGGCTGGAGGACAGGGACAATTAACGATTGACGACATTCTCTTTGATGCTGGTTTTGCTTCTGCGGAACAGGCCGAGAGCTTTGGTGTTCGCCCAGGTGACTTTATTGTGCCCAAGACGCAAACACAGCGATTGGCCAACCCGAACCGGGCGGTTTCCAAGGCTTATGATAACCGCTTTGGCGTTGTGACAATCTTATCTGCCCTCGAAGAGTTGCAAGGAGTTGAAACGCCCAATACTCTGATTGCTGGTGCCAATGTTCAAGAAGAAGTTGGTTTGCGCGGTTCAAAGCCAGCAGTTAACCAATTGAAGCCAGACATCTTCTTTGCGGTTGATTCATCAGCTGCCAATGACGTTTATGGCACTGTCGGCCGCCAGGGTGTGATGGATCAGGGAACGTTGATTCGTGTCTTTGATCCAACAGTGGTCACTTCACCTCGTTTGAAGGAATTTATCCTCCAAACGGCTGAAGATAACCATATTCCTTACCAGTACTTTGTTTCAAAGGGTGGAACGGATGCTGGTGGTGTCCAGGGACAGTTCGCTGGTTTACCATCAGTTGCCCTTGGGGTAGCCTCACGCTACATTCACACTCACGAAACAGTTTGGTCAATTCCTGATTTTGAAGCAGCGAAGGCTTTGGTAGTTGCCATTGCCAAGTCGCTGGATGAAAGTACTTATAAAGATATTGTGGAGCGGTAATGTTTAAAAAACTTCAACGCCTAGATTACTGGATTGCGGTCCCATATGCCGCCTTATCAGCCATCGGAATCGTGATGGTTTTTTCAGCGACGCAAAATGCCTATTTGGCCCCCGTGATGTCCTTTGCTAAGCAGGCAATTTTCGTGATTGTGGGTTGGGCGGTGGCCTTTTTGGCCTTTCGTTTGAACCGGTCGGTTTTGCGGTCGCAATCCGTTTTGAACGCATTGATGGTCATTACAACAGGATTGTTAATCGTGGCCCGGATGGCGCCAGCGATTAACGGGGCTCACGGTTGGATTAACTTGGGTCCGGTGACCTTGCAGCCGGTTGAATTATCCAAAATTGTCTTGATTTTGTACTTTGCCCATTGGCTCGAAAAGAAGCCTTGGGTTCCTCGAGCAGGTCTCGGCCGGCAAATTCGGCAGTGGATAGCGCCAGGAATGTGGCAAAAGCTCGTTTTACCAGTGGTCATGTTGGCGATGAACCTCTTGATGCCCGATTTGGGTAATATGTTTATTACCATGGCTGTCTTACTAATGATGTTTATGGCATCGGGGATGTCGTTTAAGACCTGTCTGATTTGGCTGCTCTTTTTCTTCCTGACCTTGCTCTTTTTGCCAAATATCATTGGAATTTTTCATCTTGGTGAATCATCATCTTATGCCGTTCGACGGCTGACGAACTTCGTGAATCCCTGGTATAATATTGACCAGAGCCGGCAGCTTTTGTACGCCTACTATGCCATCTCCCATGGTGGTTTGTTTGGGGTAGGTTTGGGAAATTCTTTGCTCAAGCCTTACTTGCCAGAATCTAATACCGACTTTATTATGGCCGTTGCGGCTGAAGAACTTGGGGCAGTCCTTGTCTCAATCGTCTTGTTGCTCTTGCTAATTTTGATTGGTCGGCTGGTTTACGTTGGTATTAAACAAAAGAACCAATATAATCGCTTATTCTTATACGGGTTGGCAAGCCTGCTGTTGATGCAGTCCTTTGTTAACCTGGGTGGGGTCTTGGGATTACTACCGATTACCGGGGTGGTTTTCCCCTTTATCTCGGGTGGTGGTTCCTCCTTTGTCTTTTTCTCAGCAGCCGTTGGCTTAGCCTTGAATGTTTCGGCCAAGGATGTGGAACCCGCCCAACCAAACCCGCTGGATTATACGGCACGAAGGGAACTGAAACGTTAGATGTTTACAATGAAAGAACGCCGGGCCATCTTTGTCTATTTACGAGGCCTGAAGCATTTGGAACAAATGAAGAAATTTGGTGACATTTCCTACATCTCCAAGAAGATGCAATACGTGGAGCTGTACGTTGATGAGGATCAGGTGGCAACGGTGGTTGAAAAGTTAAATCAATACCGCTTTGTCAAAATCGTGAAGACTTCGCCCCGACCTGAGATTGATCCGGATTTGGGTGACGTTCATGATGATGTCTTCTTTGAAGCCTATGACCAGGCGCAAGATGGTGAAGCATCGTCAGAAGCTGACCAAAATTTGGTGGTTGAAGAAGACAAGGCTCAGGACAACGCGTCTGCCGATTCAACAGGAGGGCAGGCCTAATGCGGGTGATTGCAGGAAACTTTGGTGGCTTACGCTTAGATGCGGTTAAGGGGCGTGAAACTCGGCCAACGACTGATAAGATTAAAGAAGCCATTTTTTCGATGTTGATGCCATATTTGAATGGCGGTCAGGTCCTCGACCTGTATGCCGGAACCGGTGGTTTAGGGATTGAAGCCGTGTCTAGGGGGATGGACCACGCGACTTTGGTTGACCGGCAAAAGGCGGCAATCGAAGTTATTGAAAAAAATATTGCCAAGACGCACCATGAGGATGATTTTACGGTCTTGAAGGTGCCGGCAGCGGCAGCTTTGACGCGATTGGCAAGCCAGGGGGCGGTCTTTGATTTGATCTTGCTGGACCCACCCTATGCCAAAGAAAAGCTGAAGGCTGATTTGTTGGCAATGGAAACTGGTGGCCTCTTAGCCGAAGGCGCCGTGATTATGATTGAATCCGATCAGGTGGCCGATTTACCAGAACCTAGTCATAACTTAGAATTGATAAAGCAAAAAGATTACGGGATTACCCGTGTATCGCTGTACCAATACCGTCCGTAACAGTAAAGCGAGGTTGCTTGATGAGAAAAGCAGTTTTTCCCGGATCATTTGATCCGTTAACAAAGGGACATTTAGATATTATTCAACGGGCTTCTGTCTTGTTTGATGAAGTGGTCGTGGCCGTTGGAATCAACACGAACAAAAGTGGCTTGCTCAGTCCGGCCGAACGGTTGACCTTAGTGCAAGAGGCGGTTGGTCATTTGCCAAACGTGAAAATCGGTCAGGTCGAAGGCTTGACGGTTGATTACATGCACGAAATTGGCGCCCAATACCTGGTTCGTGGGTTGCGGAATACCAAGGACTTTGAGTATGAACGCGACATTGCTGAGGTGAACTCGGTCTTGTCTGGGGTCGAAACGGTTTTGTTGCTGGCTAAGCCGGAAAATCAAAACGTTTCGTCATCAATGGTGAAAGAAATTGCCAAATTTGGTTCGGACAAACTCGACGCCTTTGTGCCACCGGTAGTTGTCAAAGCCCTACAAAAGCATTTCCAATCTTAATTAAAAAGCTCACTGCGGTGAGCTTTTTTTGTTGGTATTTCGTCTAATCCAATAGAGGTGATGAAATGCTAAAAAATCTGAATTGGCAAAAGGTACAAGAACTAGCCCGGCAATATTGGCGTTATCTATTGCTAGCTAGTCTGGGCTTGCTGGCGTTGGTGGTGTTGCTGTGGAAGTTAGGGCTGTTTCACGGTCGGTCAAGTGCCGGCACACCGGCGCTGGATAATCCGACTCTGCCAGTCAGCAGTCAGGGAAGTGGCCGGTCAACGGGTAGTGGTGAAGCCAGCAATGGGGAACCAGCTGCCAAGACGATTATGGTTGATATTAAGGGAGCGGTCCATCAGCCAGGATTAGTGGCCTTACCGGCTAAAAGTCGTTTGCAGGACGCCATCCAAAAGGCGGGTGGGCTGTCGCCAGAAGCAGATGTCAATGCGATTAACTTAGCCCAAGTTTTAGCAGATGGCCAGGTCATTTATATTGTGCGACCGGGGGAGCAGCCTCCAGCAACTCTGGCAGCGGCCGTCGGCGTTGGTGGTGGAGCAAAGTTGCCCAGCAGTGGCGGCAACAGTGCCAAAGTTAACCTCAACCAAGCAAGTGCCAAGGAGCTAGAGACTTTGGATGGGGTTGGGCCGAAGAAAGCGGAGCAAATTGTTGCCTTTCGAGAGCAGCAACATCCCTTTCGATCAATCGAAGACCTGAAGGAGGTTGGTGGAATTGGCCCCAAGCGCTTTGAGCAGTTAAAGGATCAAGTGACGGTATGATATCGGTGCGAACCCAGTTCTTACTGTCATTAGCGGTTGGCGCCTTATCACTGCTATTTTTTCGGTTGAACGCTTTGACAATCACGCTTGCTGTCTTGCTGGTATGCTGTTTATTAACGCTGAAAGGGCGGCGAGAGTGGCTGTGGTTGCTCGCCTTAGTCTGTTTATTTGCTTTGCGCTTTGCCGGCCACCAACACTTCTTAAGTCAACAGGAGAGCCGACCGGGGCAGAAAAATGTCGCCGTTCAGTTGTTAATTTACCCAGATGATCTGGTCCTAACGGATACGGGACGGATTCGCGGGCAGGGAACTCTATCGAGTGGGGAGAAGGTTTGGTTTTCTTACCAAGCCAAGGATATCGGTGACTTTCAGGCTTGGCAGATTGTTCGCCGGCCAGTTTTAGTCCGGGGCAGGGGTGATGACCGACGAATTTTACCGGCGACTAACTTTTACCAGTTTGACTTTCAAGCTTTTTCACAGACAAAGGGAATTAGTCACCAGTTGATTTTGAAAAAGGCTAATTTGGAGCCGGCCCAGTCGAAAAATCTTTGGCAAGCGGTAAACTTTCGCTTTCGGACCTGGCATTTTGCCTGTGAACAGTGGGCCCACCACTTGCCCAACCCGCTAGCGAACTATGCCTTGGCCCTTTTGTTAGGGGCCAAAGACCAAAGTCTCTACAGCGATAATCCCAAAATTCAAGAACTGGGTTTGATTCATCTCTTTTCGTTATCTGGCTTTCACGTTGCCTTCTTGTCGGGCTGTTTGGCTTGGTTTGGTAAACGGTTAGGACTTTATCGTGAAGTCACCCTGGCGATTTTAGTCGTCGCTTTGCCGAGCTTTTACTTGCTGACGGCTTGTCCACCAATTTTGGTGCGGGCAGTGCTTGCCGGTGAACTACGCTTGTTCGGTCAGGCCTTTCATCATCGCATCAGTCCGTTACGAGTCTGGTCGGCCGCCCTATTAGGGACCCTCTTTGTTCAGCCTTTGATTCTATTAACGCTTGGCGGCCAATTATCCTTTGCTTTAACCCTGGCGTTGACTCTGGTACCGACCGATTGGGCTAACTGGCAAAAAGGACTTTTCTTGTCGGTTTTGTCCTTTCCATTGATTGTGGCCCAGCAATATACCTGGAACATTTGGCAAAGTGCCGCCAACCTGTTGGCGGTACCCGTCTTTGGAACAGTCATCCTCCCGGTTGTTCTGTCTGGCTATTTCATTCATCTGGCTCCGTTGACTGAACTAACCAATCTGGTGGTGAGAGTCTTTGATACTGCGGTCGCCTGGGTTGGGTCATGGCCAGGAAAGGTGGTCATCGGCGATTTAACATGGCCAATCTTTTTAGTCTTATTTGTCTTGCCTTGGTTTATCCTGCGCGCCAGTAGACAGGTGCAACAGCGATTGACAATGGTCTGGTTGATCGCCCTTTGTCTTGGCTTTGTCAGGGTACACTGGTTTCAGCCGGGTGAGTATACCACCTTTGATATTGGTCAGGGGGATGCCGCCTTGTTGCTTGAACCTGGCAACAAAACGGCGACCCTAATTGATACAGGCGGGAAGGTGAGCTTTCAGCGCCGGGGCTTTTTACGGTCAAAGGCTGGAGCGACCGCAGTAGATTCGCGGACCAATGAGGGGCAGGCTCGGTCGGTGATTGTGCCATACCTGCATGCCCGTGGACTGAGTCATTTGCAAACCTTGTCCTTGTCTCACCAAGATCAGGATCACATCGGGGATGCTCACGTTATTTTAGAAAATTTTCGAGTTGATAAGCTGCTGGTGCCAGCGGGAATGCGGGGGCAACCTGCCTTTCAAAGGAAAATTCAACCGTATTTGCAGGGGACAAAAGTGATTGAGGTGACCGACAACAGTCGAGTCAAGAACTTGCCACTAGTGGTCTTACATCCGTTTCAACCAGGAATCGGTGAAAATGAGGATTCGATTGCTTTAGCGGGTCGGGTTGGTCCATTAACCCTCTTTACCGCCGGTGATTTGGACCAAGCGGGGGAGGAAAAAATTCGCCAAAAGTACCCGGATTTCCGACCAAATCTGGTCAAATTTGGTCACCACGGGTCCAAGACCTCGACCAAGCCAGCGGCCTTTGCTTTCTGGCAACCGCGCTATGGTTTAATCTCGGCAGGGCGGGAAAATCGCTATGGTCATCCCAACCAGGAGACCCTGGAAACAGCCGCTAAAAACCGGATGATTGTTTATGATACTCGGCGGCAAGGTATGCTAAGATATGTATATTACAGCTCGAAAAAAGGATACTTCCAAGTTAACAGCAACCATGACCTTACAAACGTTGAAACAACAAATTGACCAGGGCGCCCTACCTTTTATGTACCTGGTGACTGGAACTGAGACCGCCTTAATTCAAAAAGCCCACCGTCTTTTTAGTTCGATTATTGATCCAGCCGAACAGGAAATGAACCAGGCTAGTTATGACTTTGCCGAAGTTGGCATCGACCCGATTTTAGCCGACTACCTTAGTGCCCCGTTTTTTGGGGACCACCGGCTGGTTCTGGTGGAAAACCCGACATTCTTAACGGCCGGTTCGAAGTTGAATGCCGATCAAGAAAAGGCCTTTCTCTCGGCGATTGAGCGGCCTGTACCCGGCAACTTGCTGGTCTTATTTGCGGATGATGCGACTTTAGATAAGCGCAAGAAGGTCACCAAGGCGGTGATGAAGGAGGCCGAACTCTTGGACCTGCCGGCCCTCAACGAACGGCAAACCAAGCAGGCCATCCAACAGTTTTTGCAGCAGCGGCAGGTAACGATGGACAACGCTGCTGAAGCGGAATTACTGTTGCGGACTCAGGCCTCTTATTCCAAAGTCTTGGCGGAATTACCGAAATTGTTAGCCTATGCCAAGGAAAGTCAGACGATTGACCTAGCCGGCGTGATGGGTCTGGTTCCCAAGGAATCAACCGCGCAGGCCTTTGACTTGGCTGACTTAGTGCTCAAGGGGCAAAAGGGCGCGGCACTCGAGCTTTACCATGATTTGATTAAGAACGGTGAAGTGCCATTGCGTTTAAACGCCCTCTTGCTCGGCCAGTTCCGCTTACTTTTGCAGGTTGCCGGGTCTCAGGGCAGTGACCAGGAAGTTGGCCAGTTGTTAAAGGTCCATCCTTACCGGGTTAAGTTAGCCCGGCAGTCGTTGGGCCGCTACCAACCAACCAAGATTCGAGCCGGATTTTTGTCGATCTTAGACATGGAAATTCAGATGAAATCAAAAACGGTTGACCCAGTCTTTCTCTTTGAAGAATTCATGGTTAATTTTTAGTTGGTGCCAACCAATTCTTACAGTAGTAACTTATGATAAAAAAAGACCGTCGCTTCGTATTAGAAGCGGCGGTCTTTTTGTTGCTAATTTGTTAGTTGAATTCACCATCGGCAATTTGTCCAAGGGTATCGCGTGATGGGATAAAGAAGAGCTGTTCACTCAGCAATTCTGAGAAGGTCAATAAGAAGTCAGAACGGTCAACCATGTTGGTCAGCATTCCCTTTGTGACTTCCCAGTGGCGGGCGTAACCCATGAAGTAGGTTCCGGTATTGCCAGTGGCGGGGTCAGAGTAAGGAACGTTCATTCGAATAATCTTTTGTTCTTCGCCGTTAGGTTCGTACTTAGATGCCACGTTGTGGGCGTTTTCGTACTTGTCTTCATCCTCTAATTCCAAATCAGAAAACTTTTCACGACCAACAGCCTTTTCTTGGTGCTCGGTCTTCATCTTGTTCCAGAAGTCCATGTTGTGACGCCACTTTTGGGCAAAGGCGTATGATCCGTTAATAAAATCAGCGTCTTCATCACCAATGATGGCGTAGTCGGCAGCGTCTTCTGGGGCGGGGGCTTCGGTTCCGTCGATGAAGCCGATGATGGCACGACCTTCAAAGTAGCGAAATCCTTGAGTTGAATCCACCACTTCAGTGATGTCTTCCAAAAACTTCATAAATTGAGTTTGGGCTTCAAAGACAACGGCTTGGTTGTTGGCGCGAATGTGGAAGAATAAGTCGCCTTCTGTGGCTGGCATCGAATACTTTGGTCCCTTAACACCGGTAAAGTCTTCTAATTCTTTAGGCTTTGGTGAATTTGGGAAAAGTAGGTCCCAAGCATGGTTTGAAAAACCAAAGGCAACTTTTAAAGTTGAAGGGGAACCGTCGTTTTGACCGTCGCGAATCCGCAAAGAACGGATAATCGCTTGGGAACGGTCGGCGAAGTCCACGATGGCATCGTGTAAGTCAGCCTGTGGCAAGTCCTTGAACTTTAAAACGGTAAACTGTACACTTTGCCCGATATCTTTCCAGACATCCTGGGCTACTTTCGGGTTGATTGGCATGGTAATAAATCCTCACTTCCTAATTTTGCTTTCTTTAGTATACGCTAACGACTAGCAAAAGAGAAGAAAAATAGATTCATTCTAAACAATTTAAGTTTTTTCTAATTTTCTGACATGACTCCTAGCAATTTAATGACGTCATTCGTAAAATAGAGGCATGAAGACGATTACGAAGATTGCCACCCAAAAACGGGCTGGCCGTTACAATCTGGACCTCGATGGCCACTTTGCCTTTGGCGTGTCCGAAAATATCATTGCCAAATTTGGCCTGATTAAAGGGCGGCAACTCGATGCCCAAATGATTGAGACCATTAAGGCGGCCGAGCTGGTTGACCAGGGGCTAAAGATTGCCTTAAATTATCTTAGCCCGGCCTTACGGACGGAAAAGCAAGTCCGTGACCGACTCAAGCAAAAGAAGGTTGACGAAGAAGTCATCGACCAGGTCGTGGCGCATTTGCAAGGGCAACAACTCTTAAATGATGCGGTTTATGCCAAGCACTTTGTCGCGACCAAGCAGGTCTTTAATCCCAAGGGACCGCGGGGAATTGCCCAAGAATTGAAGCAGGCCGGGGTGGCCGAGGAAATCGTGGACGAGGCCTTGTTGGACTACAGCGAGGAAAGTCAGTTTGATGTGGCATTAAAAATGGCCGAGAAGATGGCCAAGACCCACCGCCGTGATTCGACGGTAATTCGCCAACAAAAAGTTGTCCAGGGGTTGGTCCAAAAGGGCTTCTCCTTTGACTTAGCCAATCAGGTGATTAACGAATTAGACCTGGAAAATGACCCAGAAGATGAGCAGGAAAACGCCTTGCGCCAGGCTGAAAAGCTAGCGAACCACCACCGCCGTTTGGCCGCTAAGGACCGTTATTATAAGGTGAAAAGCAATTTGTATGCCAAGGGCTATCGGGGTGAGGTAATTGACTGGGCCTTAGAGCAAATTGACTTTGATGACCAGGAATAAGGTGGTTTGTGGCTTGTTCTCGTCATGTTTTAACCTAGTTTTGACAAATTTGCAGTCGCTGTTATGAAAATATGATATAATCGAAAAGGAATTTTTGTCAGAAAAGTGGGACGAGCATGATTGTTGATAAGCCAAGTCGCGGACCGCGCGAAGGGGATGTCATCACGATCAAAAGCTATAAGCATGACGGCTCGCTGCATCGAACCTGGCGGGATACGATGGTCTTAAAGACTAGCGAGAACGCTATTATTGGTTTAAATGACCATACTTTAGTGACAGAAGATAACGGTAGACGCTGGGTGACCAGAGAACCTGCCATTTTGTACTTTCATAAAAAGTACTGGTTTAACATCGTCGCGATGATTCGCGATAACGGAATATCATATTACTGTAACTTGGCCTCGCCATACACGCTGGATAAGGAAGCCCTGAAGTACATCGATTACGATTTGGATGTGAAGGTCTTCCCGGACGGCGAAAGGCATCTACTGGATGCTGACGAGTACGCTGCGCACAGTAAAAAATGGCACTACCCCAAAGAAATCGATAAGATTTTGAAGGAACATGTCAAAATTTTGGTTGATTGGATTAACAATCAGGATGGACCTTTTTCTCAGGGGTATGTTGATGTTTGGTATTCTCGTTACCAATATTTGATGCAACAGCGGTTAAAAGATCGTCGTTGACTAACAAAGAAGGACACGTAAAACGTGTCCTTTTTTTGTATAATGATTGTAAATCACACGAGAAGGTAGGAGACGTATGGCTGTAACAATCTTGTTTAACCCGGGGCAGGTTGATAGCCGGCAAATGCTGGTTGAAAGGATTAAAAAGCAACTTGACCAAGGTGAAAAGCGGTCAATTTTTTACGTTGTCCCCAACCACGTTAAGTTCGATGCCGAAGTCGACGTGTTGAAGCGGTTGCGGGCCATTCAAGGCTTTAGCACCGCTGATACCTACGCCCAGTCACAGGTTCAGGTTTACTCGCTCACCCGGTTGGCCTGGCATTTCTTACAGCAACAAGGAAAAATCCAGCCACCCGTTTTGGGTGAGGCGGGACTCTTTGTTTTGGTTTCCCAAATCTTAAAGGAACATGCCGCCGTTTTGCCAACCTTTGCGCGGATGCAGGCCAAGCGCGGTTTCGTGCAAAATTTGGTGACGCAGTTAGCTGAATTACGGGGAGCAGAAATCACTCCGCAAGACCTGTTGGCCATCTTGGATCAGGTTGGTCAGGATAGTGGCCAGAGTCCACTCCTAGTACAAAATTTGAGTCAAAAATTACGCGACTTGGCGGTGGTCGCCGATGCCTTTAACGAGGCCCTGGCAGATGACTATATTTTGGCTCAGGAATCGCTGCCATACTTTGTGGAGCAAAGTCAGGACTTAGACCTGAGCGACAGCATCCTCTATTTTGAAGGTTTTACCGGCTTTACCGCGGGCGAGTGGGCCGTGGTGAACCTGCTGTTACGCAAGGCCGACGTGACCTTTGCTATGCTTGGTAGCCAGGGCGACTTGCGGACTTTCCAGCTGGGGGATGTCTTTGAAAAGCCATTGACGACGGCGCTGAATTTGATGCGCCAAGCCCAACAATCAGAGGCTGATTTAAAGTTGGAGGATGGTCAACCAGCTGGTAATCAGGCGGAAAATGCAGTAGGGGCTGGCGTTGAGACCGGCAAGCAAGCGGGGCAAGCCGTTCGGCCAGCCATCCTGGCTGCCTGGGAAAAACTTGGTGCTTACGGCCAGTTAGCATCAGTCAAGGATAAATTAGCCTTGAAGGGCTTTGTGGCGACGAACACGGTCGCTGAGCTCGAGGCTGTTGCTCGTAAAATTCGTCAGGACCTGCAAAGTAATCCGGACCTCCATCTGCGCGATATCTTGGTTTTGGCCCGCGACTTGGGTCCGTATGAGAAACATTTGCCGGCGGTGATGAACCAATTTGACCTGGCTTACTTCCTAGATAATGATATTAAAATGGGGAACCACCCCTTGGTTGAGCTGGTCACGAAACTTTTGGGGCCGGCTAACCAGTTCTTTCAGTCACAAAATGTTTTAACGGTCTTAAAGACCGGCTTTTTGCGACCAATCCAAGCCGGGCAGTTGGTGGGCGACGATGAATACTTTGAAATTGTGGCTTACTTAGATAACTACCTGGCGGGGCACCGACCATCAGCCCGGGTTTGGCATGATGATCAGGCGCAGTTTGAACTATTTCAGCTGGCTGGTGACCCAGATCACCCAAGTTTTGCTCACGATGCCCAAATTAACCGCCGGTTGAACTATTTGAAAGCTTTTGTCACGAAGGCCTTTGACGATGTTAAGGCTGGCCTCGACCGAGCAGACACCCTTGCTGACGGAGCCCGGTTCCTCTTATCTTTTTTGCAAAAGTACCAGGTGACCGAGGCGGTTTTGCAGCAGCGCGACCAGTTAATCGACAGTGGTGAATTGGTGAAGGCCCAGCAGGTCATGGAAGTTTGGCAACTCTTTGTCAATATTTTAGACCAGGTAGTCCAGGTGGCTGGTGACCAGGATTTCGACCGCGAGGTCTTTTTGGCAGCCCTGCAGGCTGGTTTTGCCGGGGGTAAGTTTACCGGAATTCCCAACCAGTTGGACCAGTTGACGGTGTCAGAAGCCGGAATTGTCCAAAGCCAGCAGTACAAGGTGCTTTACTTCATTGGCGGAACGCGGAATGCTTTGCCGGCTCAGGTGAAAAACAAGACGGTTTTGACCGACCAGGACCGGTTGTTGGTTCAGCCAGCCTTGGCTGACCAAGACCAGCCACGCTACCTTCGACAAACGGCGGCCCAGCAAATGGCCGAGGAAAATTTGGTCTTTTATGGGGCCCTGCAAGCGGCCAGCGACAAAGTAGTCCTGTCGTATCCATTGTTAAACCAGGATGGCCGGCCTAATGAAATTTCACCCTACTATAGCCGGTTATTGAACCACTTTGGTGTTGAACTAGAAACGGTGACCGGGCGGCCCGAAAACTTGACGGACCTTAGTCAAAATTACCTGGGTAGTCCGTCATCGACTTTGTCCGAATTGGTTAAGTTGACGGATATCGCTGAGAATGATCCGACCTTTATTGCATTCAAGCAAGCCTTGAACCAAGCAGGCCTTGGCGAAAAGACGGACCGGGTCTTAGCGGGCCGGACCTATGTTAACCGAGCCGAAAGCCTGGAACCGGCGGTGGCTCGCCAGCTCTTCCATTTGCCACTGCGGGTCTCGATTTCTCAGATTGAAACGTATTACAAAAATCCCTATGAGTACTTCCTTCGTTATGGCTTAGCCCTACAAGAACGGCCCAGTGCCGAATTGGATGCGGCGCAAACGGGGATTATTTATCATGACCTCTTTGAAAAGGCCGTGCAAAAGCTAATTGATCAGCAGGAATCGCTGCGTGATTTGGATGATAGCCGAGCCAAAGACTTTGTCACGGCGGAGTTGGCCAAGATGGTAGCCGAACCCGAATTTGCTAAACTGCAAGAACCAGGTCAAGGCCAAGCGATTGGCAATTATTTGGCTGAGATTGCCGAGGCGGTTTTGTTGAAGCTCAAGCAAGGAGCCACTACCAACCAGAGTCGACCAGAACGAGTCGAAACCCTCTTTGGTTTCCCGCAAGGCGACCTAGAAGCTTTGACACTGGCGGCCGGTGATTCAGAAGTGGTTGTCCGTGGAAAAATTGACCGCTTTGACCTCCAAGATGGCCAGGGTCAGTACGGGACTTTGGTTGATTACAAGACCCGGGAAAAAACTTTCAAGTACAGTGACGCCTGGTCGGGACTGCAGTTGCAGCTGTTGACCTACTGGCAGGCGGCGCAGGAAAATGCTGCTAAGCTGGGGATAAAGAGTGTTGGTGGGGCCTTCTTTGCCCCAATTACGCCCAAGACGGTTAATTTGTCCGACTTTACCGGGGAAATTGATGATTTGTTAGCCGGTAAGGAGGCTAGTCAGACCTTCAAATACCGCGGTTTGGCGGTCAACCAGCCCGACTATCTGGACGAATTGGAGCGGTTAGCGCCCAAGGAAAGCGCTCGCTACTACCAGCTGAAAACGAAGGCCGATGGCCAGCCAGATAGTAATGCAGATGTGATTGCGCCGGCTGACTTTGATCTATTGACGGCCCGCAACCGGTCGCTCTTGCAAGAAGCGGCCCAGCAAATTCAGGCCGGTCATTTCCCAATTCGACCGGTCCAAAGTGCCTTGACCTACTCACCCTTTAAAGACGTGATTCGCTTTGACAAGGTGCTGGGGGACCGCTACCGCTTGCCCGACTTTACCGGGAAGAATAGCACCGTGATGAAGAAAATTCGTGAACAGGCAGCAGCAAAGGAGGATGACCGTGGCTAGACAGTATACCGAAAACCAAAGTAAGGCCATTGCTCATAGTGGTCATAATATCCTGGTGGCTGCTTCCGCTGGTTCGGGAAAAACAACCGTTTTGATTGAACGTTTGGTCCGCAAAATTTTAGCCGGTGCCCGAGTTGATCAGTTTTTGATTGTGACCTTCACCAGTGCGGCGGCGGCCGAGATGAAGGAACGTTTGGAAGTTGCCTTAAACGAGCAAATTCAAGTGGCAGAAGGCGACCAACGACGGTTCTTGCTGGATCAGTTGGCCCTATTACCGGTAGCAAATGTATCGACCATCGATAGTTTTGCCCTTAAGTTAATTGATACTTACTACTACAAAATTGGTTTGGACCCGAGCTACCGCTTGTTGGCGGATGAAGCCGAACTGACTTTGTTGAAAAATACAGTCGTTGATGCGGTTTTTGCCGAATTTTATGACCAGCAACATCCCAACCACTTGGCCTTTTTGAATCTGGTCAATAACTTTGCAGACCCAAACCATGATGGCGCGCTGAAGGACAAGGTTCTGAAGTTAGCCGACTTTGCCCTGGCTCGCCCAGATGGCAACCAGTGGCTTGAACAGCTCAAGGCAGAGAGCTCGGCTACTAACGAAGGGCTGCGTGACCGGCTAGATTACCGCGAGTTAATCCAGCCGGGGATTGTGGAACTCTTTCAGCGGGCTTTAAAGGATACGAACCAAGCTGCCCATGATTTGCAGGGGGTCGCTGAACTCGACAAGTCCCTCACTGTCTTATTGAAATGGCAGGAACGGCTGCAGGGAATTTTAGCGGCTTTCATTGATCAACAGGCGACTTACGATGACATTCGGGCCCTGATCATCAACGATTGGCCAAAAAGTTCTCAAAGTAAGGCCGGTAAGATTAAAGAAGAACCCGAACTGGGGGACTTGCTGGATGAAATGAAGGCGGTCCAGAATACTTACTTTGCCTCAAAGGGTGAGATTAGCACCCTGAAGGATGGCTTGTTCCGCTTAACGGAAAAGCAGTGGCAGTTGGTCAACCAGCGCGGCGATGCCCTGGTCACGACCCTGGTCCAACTGACCCAGGCCTTCTTGGCCGCCTTTACTGCCCAAAAGCGGGCCGACAACCTGCTGGACTTTGCTGATGCAGAACTCCTTTCACTGGAACTGTTGGCAAAGGATGACGTCCGGGATTTGGTGCAGCGCCAATTTGAAGAAATTTTAATTGATGAATACCAGGACATTAACCGTCTCCAGGAAACTTTTTTGAAGCGGCTGTCAAATGGGCACAACATGTACATGGTCGGGGATGTGAAGCAAAGTATCTATGGTTTCCGTCAGGCTGACCCTTCGCTCTTCACGGGCAAGTACTTTGACTTTGCCAAAGAAGACAATCAGGATGAGCGAATTGAATTAGCCGAAAACTTCCGATCCGAAAACAATGTGACGACGGTGATTAACCAAATTTTCACCCAGTTGATGGATGAGGAATTGGGCGATATTCCTTATCAGGATTCCGCTAAGTTGATTGCGGCGGCGTCTTATCCTGACCAGGTGCCGGCAGTATTTGAATTGGACTTGATCGAGCAACCGGCGGCTAATAGTAGCGCAGCTGGTGCCAGTGATGGTGGCAGTGATAGCGCTGATGACCAGGCTGCCAAGGATGCTCAAGAACTTGAAAAACGGGAAAGCCAGTACCGCTTTTTGGTGGAAAAGATCCAAGACTTGGTGAAAAACGGCGAAGTTTATGACCAAAAAGCTGGCATGATGCGGCCGGTTAAGTATTCGGATATTGCGATTTTGACCCGGTCAAAGACGGGCTACATTGACATGGTTCGGATGGGTAATCAGGCCGGGATTCCCATTCAGGCAGCCGGAGCTGGTGATTATTATCAGGTGATGGAAGTTTATTTGACCCTGGACCTCTTGCGAGTGATTGATAACCCGCACCAGGATATTCCACTGGCCGCAGTCTTACGGTCACCAATTTTTGACTTTAAGGAAAACGACCTGGCCAAGGTGCGCTTAGCCGACCAGCAACATGATTTTTACACGGCTTTGCAAGCCTATGCTAAAACCGACCAGCGGGCCGAGGCTGTGCTAAGTCAGTTGCGCCATTGGCGCCAATTTGCCCGGCAAAATGACCTCGTCGGTCTCTTGCTGGCGATTTACCAGAAGACTGGCTGGCTGGACTATGTTGGCGGTCTACCAGGCGGGGCTCAGCGCCAGGCCAACCTGCACGCCCTCTATGAAAAGGCCGGAGCCTTTCAGGATAACGGTCAGGCCGGTTTGTACGCCTTTATCCGTTATATTGAAGAAATTCAAAAGAACGACAAGAAGGTCGGTGAGGTTGCCCAAGAAGCGGCCGATGAAACGGTGGCTTTGATGACCATCCACGGCTCCAAGGGATTGGAATTTCCAATTGTGATTCTGCCCGAACTGGAAAAAGAATTTAACACCATGGATTTGAAGGGCGACTTTTTAGTGCAAAAGGATGCCGGAGTGGGGCTGGACTTTGTTGAGCCCCATGCCAAGGTCAAGTTGCCGACTTTGCCAAAGTATGCCGTCAAAGAAGCACTGAAACGGCAGGCGTGGTCTGAAGAAATGCGGCTCTTTTACGTGGCTTTGACCCGGGCCAAGCAACAGCTCTTCTTGCTGGCCACCGTGCCAAGCCAAGAAAAGGACACGACAGCCCAAAAGCGTCTCTTTCACGATGCCCGTGGCATGGAGGGGCAGTATCTGGCCAAAGACCTTCGGCTACGGTCAAAGTCCTACCTTGACTGGCTCCTGATTACCTTGGCTCGGTTGAATTTGCCGGAACTAACGGACTGGTTGGGGGATGTTGACCGACCATACCTGCCATCGGCACAAACACCAAAGAACGGGAAAATTCAGGTAAAACTGCTGGCGGAAGAGGAAATTCCAGCTTTGAAAAAGAGTTGGTCGTCAAAGCCGGCGCAGGCTGAAGAAGTGACGCCTAGCCAGGCCGAGGCTGTGGTGACACCGTCTGCTTCTACTGCAACAATCGCTGACTTGAGCCAAAAGCTGTCATACCAGTACCCTAACCAGGGTGGTACCCGAACGGCTGCCTATCAATCGGTTTCAGAAATTAAATCGTTATTTGAAGATCCCGACCAAAGTCGATTGGCAACACTGAGCCTAGATGATAGTGGTCGGGCCAGAGCAGCTGGGGACCCGGAGCTTGATGAAGAAGTGCTGTCAGCTGAGCAAGTTTCACCGGCCAATCATCAAGTTAGCCGGGACGATATTAGTGACAACACCGCGGAGGAACCGAGCCAAGCCAATCAGGTGCTCAATCCGCGAGCTCACGTTCTCACGACCAATCAATTGCCAATGCCAGCCTTTGACCAAGACGGACAAAGTAAGCCAGCACCGACGGCGGTTGGAACTGCAACCCATTTAATCTTGCAACTGGTGGACTTTACCAAGCTGCAGACACTGGCTGATTTGCAGGTCCTCCTCACTAACCTGGTTGACCAGGGCAAGGTTGAAGCAGCGGTGGCGGCCCTGGTTGATTTGGACGAAATTTTAGACTTTTTGCAGGGTGAAATGGCCCAGCAAATTGCCCAACATGCGGCCACGCTCCACCGGGAAGCCACCTTTGCCATGCTGGTACCGGCCAATCAGGTCTATCCCGATTTGGCCGACCAGGAACCCATCTTGATTCATGGAATTATCGATGGCTACTACCTGGATGAAAGTAGTAAGACAATTACGCTTTTTGATTACAAGACGGACTACCTGCCTCGAACTGCTGGTCCGCGGCAAAAGGAGCGCTTGGCTAAAATCCGCCGGCAATATACCGGTCAAGTCCGCTTATACCAGCAGGCTTTGCAGCGGGAGTACCCGGACTATATGATTCAAGCGCCAACTTTGATTTTGCTGGCTGGCCGACAGCTGCTGGTGATTTGATGGTGACTCGCCCTTTTGTCAGGGGATAAAGCAGCGTATAATGGCAGAAAAGTAGGGTAGCAGGTTCGCCTTGCTGCCAAAATTCACCCAGTAACTGGTCGAAATGGAGCCAATGTAATGAAAAATTTTTATGATATTCTCCAGTATTTGAAGACTTACGATGTCTTTATTCACGTTGGAAAACGGTTGTGGGACATTGAAATGGCTGCCCTGGAGGTCGACAACTTGTATCGGGCCGATGTCATCAGCGATGATGACTACCAAACGATGAAGAAAATTTTGGCCAAGGAACATGCCGAAGAAGCTAAGCTGACCCAGGATTTTTCTGGTGAAAAAACTTTGGTGCGAGCGGATTTGGGTCGGTAAAAAGGCCGTCAGGTCGGCCAGCCTGACCGAGCGGCCTTTGCTTCGACAAATTCACAAGGCAAATGAAAAGTTTTTTGTAAACGCTTGCATAAACGTGAAGAACTTTGTTAAAATAATTGAGTAATCTAAGACACAGGAGGATGGCAGTGTGCTGTATCTGGCCACACGCCAAATCAAATCATGGCAAAAGATAAATTAATCGGAGTTGACCTTGGTGGAACCACCATTAAGTTTGCAATCTTAACTAAGGATGGCGAAGTGCAACAAAAGTGGTCAATTCAGACCAACATTTTGGAAGATGGTAAGCACATTGTCCCTGACATTATTGAATCAATTAACCATCACTTGGACCTTTACCAATTGGATAAGGACCGTGTGATTGGAATTGGAATGGGAACTCCTGGAACAGTTGATCGCACAGCTGGAACAGTTAAGGGTGCCTACAACTTGAACTGGGCTGACGAACAAGCCGTTAAGGAACCAATCCAAGCCGGAACTGGCTTCGACTTGACTATCGATAACGATGCCAACGTGGCTGCTTTGGGTGAAGCCTGGAAGGGTGCCGGAAACAACGATGCCGACGTTTCATTCATCACGCTTGGAACTGGTGTTGGTGGTGGATTGGTTGCCAACAACCAATTGATTCATGGTGTTGCCGGTGCTGGTGGTGAAGTTGGCCACATGATCGTGGAACCAAATGGTTACTTGTGTACTTGTGGTAACCACGGTTGCTTGGAGCAATATGCTTCTGCCACTGGTGTCGTTCACTTGGCCCAAGATTTCGCTGAACAATACGTTGGTGAATCACGTTTGAAGAAGATGATTGATAACGGTGACGAAGTCACTTCAAAGATTATCTTTGACTTGGCTAAGGAAGGCGACTACTTGGCTAACGAAACTGTTGATAAGTTAGCATACTACTTGGGTTATGCCGCTGCTACTATTTCAAACATCTTGAACCCATCTGCTATCGTTATCGGTGGTGGTGTGGCTGCAGCCGGTGAATTCTTGCGCGAACGCGTGGAAAAGAACTGGACAAAGTTTGCTTTCCCAACAGTTCGGACTTCAACTTCTGTTAAGTTGGCTGAATTGGGTAATGATGCCGGTGTTATCGGTGCCGCTTCATTGGCAAAGTAAGCAGTTTACGAACAAATTAACTAAAAAAACACTTTTAACAAACAACTCCTGGTTGTTTGTTTTTTATTGTCTAAAGACATGTAAAAAACTTATGGTAAAATAGGAGGTGATCTTGGCAAGTGAATTGCCAACGTTTCAAGGAGGACCAAGTAGTGGAATGGGAAAGCTTTTTTGAACCATACACCCAGGCCGTCGCAGAGTTAAAGGTGAAGCTGAATTATCTCAGCGCACAATATCAAAAGGCCGGGCAAGCTACGCCGGTCGAATATGTAACGGGTCGGGTTAAATCCCAAGCATCAATTGAAGAAAAAATTGTTCGTCGGCACCTGCATGAGGACCGACTGGCTTTGGATTTGCAAGACATCGCTGGTTTGCGGATTATGACCAAGTATATCGATGACATTTATGCGGTAGTGGAACTACTGCGTAAGCGCACCGACTTTACGATTTTAGAAGAACGTGATTATGTGATGAACGCCAAGCCTTCGGGCTACCGGTCATACCACATGGTGATTGAGTACCCAGTCCAATTATTGGATGGGGAGCACAAGGTTTTGGCTGAAATCCAAATTCGGACTTTGGCGATGAACTTCTGGTCGACCATCGAACACGATTTGCGCTATAAGCATGGTGAAATCGCGCCAAAGATGGCAGAGCAGTTAACTGAAATTTCAGAACAGACTTTTGCTTTGGAGCAGGAGCTGTCCGAAATTAAAGAACAAGATTAACCGAGGGGGCCGGGGAAACCCGGCCTTTTCCTTACCAGACGAGAATGGATGTTAGAGAGGAAGGCTATGAGAGTTGCCTTATACAATAATGACCAGGCTCAGTCGCTCAAGATTGTGGCCGACCTGAAAGCGGAATTGCTGGCCCGGGGCTTTACCCTGGATGCCATTAATCCGGAGGTAGTCATTTCCGTTGGTGGGGATGGTACGCTTTTGGGCGCATTTCATGAATACATTGATGGTCATGACGACCTACGCTTTGTTGGCTTGCACACCGGTCATCTAGGGTTTTACACGGATTGGCTCGGGACAGAAGTCAAGGAACTGGTCGACAGCTTAGTGGCTGATCGGGGCCAAAAGGTTTCTTACCCCTTGTTGAAGATGACCACGGTGGCGGCCGACGGTAGTCGTGAAGAATACCTGGCCTTAAACGAAGCCACTATCAAGCAGCCAGTCGGGACATTGGTGGCCGACATTTGCCTGGGTGGTCATCCATTTGAAGGCTTCCGAGGGGATGGGGTAGCAATTGCCACGCCAACCGGATCGACGGCCTACAATAAGGCGAACGGTGGGGCAGTCTTACACCCATCGCTCAAGGCGATTCAAATGTCTGAAATTGCCTCGATTAATAACCGCGTCTTTCGAACGTTAGGGTCGCCTTTGATTGTGCCGTCCGGGCAAAAGATTACGATTAAGCCCAAGCACAATTCTTTCTTGCTGACCTGTGATCAGCTGGAAATTTTGGCAGAAGACGTGGTGGCGGTGGAATTTGAAGTCGCCAAAAAGGAAGTTCACTTTGCTTCCTTCCGTCATTTGGAGTTTTGGAGCCGGGTCCAACAGGCCTTTATCTCCGACCCAATGGACTAACAAAGTTGTTTGACGATTTTTAAGCAGCGACCGCTTTGATAGAGGGCGCTGTTTTCATTAGAAGAATGAGGAGGCCGGCTGCTAATGGCCGGCAAATGTAGTATATGAAATTTTCTTGGACATACCAGGGTGATGAAGACCGCAAGGTTCGCTCCTTTTTGCAGGGACACGGCGTCTCTCACCGCATGTTTTCCCAAATGAAGCACAACGGTGGGGCAATCTTAGTCAACGATAAGCAGGTCTATACATCCGACTATATTAAGGATGGCGACTTGGTGACGATTGTCATGCCAGTTGAAGAGGGAAACGACTTAGTGGTGCCCGACTTTACCCCTTTGGATGTGATTTACGAGGACGACCACTTTTTGGCTGTTGATAAGCCTTATGGCGTGACGACCGTTCCCGGCCATGCCGACCGGTTGCACACCTTGGTTAACCAGGTGAAGGGGCACTTGCTTGATGAGGGTGCCGAGGACTTGGTGCCGCACGTGGTAACCCGACTTGACCGTGATACTTCCGGGATTGTTTTGTTAGCCAAGCACCGCTTTGCTCATGCTGTTTTAGACCAGCAATTACAGGACCACTCGGTTGAAAAGTTTTACACGGCCTATGTCTCAGGGCATTTGCCAGAGGACCACGGCATCATTGAAGAACCAATTGGCCGGTTGCCAGGTGACTTTATCAAGCGAACGGTGACGCCGGACGGTAAGGCATCTAAAACCGAGTACTGGGTCGAACATCGTTATACGAACGATGAAAACCAGCCGATGACCCGAGTGAAGGTTCAGCTGCATACGGGTCGGACCCACCAAATCCGGGTCCACTTTGCCCACATTGGCTTTCCACTGGTGGGGGATGATTTGTACGGTGGGCCACTTTGGTATGGATTAAAGCGGCAAGCCTTACACGCCTACCAAATGACCTTCTACGACCCCTTTATCGAGGATTACCGCCATTTGCAAACGGACCTACCAGAAGATTTGCAGGCGTTGAAGGACATTGAAGGCTGATTAGTCCTTCGTTGCGGTTGAACGAAAACTTTATTTGTAGTATTTTCAAAGAAGAATAGTCAAGCGAAAGGGAAATTTTTCGATGGAATTAGATCATGACCAACAAGTCAAACAGGCCGTGCAGTCTTTAACGGACCGCTTGGAAAATGGGCAAGACGACGAGTTTATGACCGAGTTTACCGCCCTACACGATTTCGAAAAGGGCCAAGTCTACGCCGGCTTCGCTGAAAACATTCGTGAAGTGGCCTGGCGGGTAATGGATGACGAAACGCTGGCCACCGTCTTTGATAACCTGGAGATTGACCCCGACGAAATCGTCGACTTACTACAGGAAATGCCACCACAAAAGGGTGCCAACATCTTGATGGAAATGTTTGCGGACAACGAAGCCGATTTGTTCCAGGCGATGCCATCACGGCTGGTGGCGACTTATTTGGCCTTGATGCCAAATGAGGAAGCACAAGAAATCCATTCGTTGATCAAATATGAAGAACAGACGGCCGGCTCATTAATGGCCACCGAATATTTGGCAGTCCAGGCGGGCGCCAAGGTCAAGGACGTCTTGGCCCAGGTGAAAAAGCAGGCGGAAGAAGCCGAGTCAATCATTTATGTTTATGTGGTTGACGGGCAAAACCGCTTGGTCGGTATTGTTTCGTTGCGGGACTTGTTAACGCATCCGGATGAAATGACGATTGAATCAATCACCAATACCCGGGTGATTTCGGTGAAGGCGGGGGATGACCAAAAGGACGTCGCCCAGGTCGTGGCCGACTATAACTTCTTCTCGATTCCGGTCACAAATGATGGCCAACATTTGCTGGGCATCATCACAGTCGATGACATTGTGGACGTGATTGATGAAGAGGCGGTGGAAGAATATTCTGGTTTGGCGGCAGTTGATGTCTCTGATCCGGACGATTCCCCTTGGCAATCGGTCTTAAAGCGCTTGCCATGGTTATTGGCGCTGTTGGTGCTTGGATTGGTATCAACCGCCTTAGTAGTCGCCTTTGAGCCAACCATCCGTCAGGCACCGATTTTGGCGGCCTTTATCCCATTGATTGCGGGGACGGCTGGTAACGCCGGAACCCAGTCATTGGCCTTGGCAGTTCGGCGCTTCGGTAATGGAAGTGACCGATCAGTTGGTCAGGCTTTGGTAGCGGAATTGATAGCGGCAGTGACTTTGGCGGTGATAGCAGGCTTGCTATTGGCTGGCATTGTCTACTTCTGGCAAGGCAGCCGTGGCTTGGCTGTTGCTGTTGGCTTAGCCTTGGCGGCTTCAATTCTGGTTGCTTCACTGTTAGCGCACATTGTGCCAGCTGTACTTGAAAAAATGAAGGTTGATCCAGCCGTGGTGAATGGGCCGTTGGTCCAAACGGTCTGTGATTGGCTGGCCATCTTGATTTACTTCGCGATTGCGGCGGGGATGTTGGATGGTTTTGTAGGAAAATAAAAAGATTAGCTATTCTTGGCTAATCTTTTTTAGTTATTTAATGTGTAATTATAATTTTTTTATTAAAATAAACACTGATGCTGAAAAAAGAAAACATATCCTGTAAGATAAATATTGTACGAGTAAAAATTTTTATAAAAAATGAATTAAAGTTTTAATCATTTTTCTATTTAAAAGTTTTTCTATTTAAAATAAGAGAAGGTATAGGAACAAGAAAACAATGAATTTAAAAAATACCCTGATGACATTAGCCGCAGTTTCGGTGTTTGGAGTGGCTGCTGAACAGCAATCAATTATCGCACATGCGGAACCTTATATTACCGCTGGACAATCAAATACACCAAAAACTGATGTTGTGGACGTCTCTTCTTATCAAGGCAACCTTTCTGTCCAAGATTTTCAAGCAATGCGTAGCAAGGGTGTGATGGGTGTTGTTGTTAAGTTGACGGAAGGTACGTCATATACAAACCCTTACGATGCAACTCAGGTTAATAATGCCCGTGCGGCAGGAATGAGGGTTTCAGCCTACCATTATGCTCATTTCACTAGTCAAAGTGAAGCACGTGATGAGGCAAATTATTTTGCAGACCGTGCAGCAAAACTTGGTTTTACTAGTAGCGACTTATTAGTGGATGATTTGGAATCAAGTGATAGCAAGGTTAGTGGTATTACAGATAATGCCAAAGCATTCAACGACCAGTTACATGCTCGCGGGTTTGCAAACACCGGCCTTTATACTGGTCCGTGGTACATTAATTCTTCGGGCTTGGATGTTTCCTTTATTGGGAAAAACCGAACTTGGATTGCGGATTATCCAGACAATCCTACTAGCCAGTTGCATACTGACTATGGTATGTGGCAGTGGTCTTCAAAAGTTTCTTTCCCTGGTGTGTCTGGAAATTTTGATGTTTCATCTGATTATGTCAGCATGGCCAATGCAAAAACAGGTTATTTATTAGATACTGACGGTCAATGGTATTGGTTTGAAAATGGTCAACGATATACCGGTTTCCGTTATTACATGGGCACCTATTATTGGTTTGAGAACGGTGTTCGCTTTGATAATGCTTGGCATGAAGCATGGGGACATTGGTATTACACTGATGCAAACGGGCGTGCTGTTCAAGGTGTGCAAAACATTGATGGCCAAAGTTTAGACTTTGGTAATGATGGCGGTTTTTACTTGCGTTCTACGGGTTACATTTTTGATCGCTCCAGTCAAAACGGCGGCTATCGTTGGTATGAAAACGGCCAGCTATTTACTGGTTTCCGTTATTACATGGGGACATATTACTGGTTTATTGATGGTGTTCGCCAAAACGCTGGTTGGCGTAGTGCTTGGGGTTATACTTACTATACTGATGACAATGGGCGTGCTGTTCAGGGAATTCAGACGATTGATGGCAAGGTTTATAATTTTGGTAATGATGGAACGTATTATGAACGAAACCTAACAGGTTATATTTATGATGGTTCGAGCCAAAATGGTGGTTATCGTTGGTATGAAAATGGTCAGCTATTTACTGGCTTCCGTTACTACATGGGCACCTACTATTGGTTTGTTAATGGTGTTCGTCAAAATGCTGGTTGGCGTCAAGCTTGGGGTTATACTTACTATACAGATGATAACGGACGTGCTGTTCAGGGAACACAAGTCATCGATGGAAAAACCTATAATTTTGGAAATGATGGTACTTATTATTTAAGATAATAAGTGAAAGTTAATCGACTTTAAGAGCAAAATTAATTGTTTTGTTCTTTTTTTTGTGGAAAAGTAAAAAATAGATTAAAGTTTGTTGTTTTCTAACTCTATCAGTTTAAATCAATATTAAATTCAGCTATTGTGATGAAATATTACTGAAAAAAAAGTCGTAATGTTGTAGAATGTTTCATGGTAGGCTAAAGTTGCAAGTTTACTTTGGCTATTTTCAGAATGAGCAATCAAGGGGAAAACTCATGAAAAAAATTGGAACAATTGTCGGAATTATTATTGCAGCAGCTGTTGTTGGTTTTGGTGGCTTCGCTTTGGGTACTAATCATGGAAGTGATAAAAATACAACAAGTTCTTCGTCATCGATGACAACGAGTACTACTAGTGATGATAATTCAAGCTCTTCAGCATCTTCATCGACTTCTCAAAAGGCTGTTAATCCACAGGATTCTAGTAACTATGATCCTAATAAAACATTAAGCGGTCAGACTGTTGATTCGAATATGATTCAGCAGGTGACTGCTCAATTGAAGGCTGCTGGATTGCCTGCTGACCAGTGGGCACCAAGTGACATTACTAAAATCATTACACAGGCGTCACAACAAGGGATTTCACCGGTTGATTATGCTAAACAGAATTATCATTCATAAGGACGAATAGAACCATGAATTTAAGAAATACGTTATTAACGTTAGCTGCGGTGTCTGCCTTTGGTGTTGTGGCTAATCAAGGACATATGAATGTACATGCTGCCGATATTGAGCGGGTGACTGGTGGTCAGATCGGTTTGCCAAGAATGGACGTTGTAGACGTTTCATCGAACAATGGTTATCTTTCCACTAATGATTTTCAAATTATGCGTGACAATGGTGTTAAAGGAATCAATGTTAAGTTAACGGAAGGAACATATTATCGAAATCCTTATGCTGGTAGTCAAATTGCTAATGCAAAGGCGGCCGGTTTGAAAGTTTCTGCTTACCACTATTCAACATATACTGATCAAAATAGTGCTCGTGCAGAAGCCAATTATTTTGCGGATTATGCTAACGAATTAGGATTTTCAAGTACTGATTTAATGGTTAACGACCTTGAAGCGTCTTCCACTCGTAATGGTGGCGTTTCTGCTAATAGTTCGGCCTTTAATGATCAACTGAAAAACAGAGGATATTCAAACGGTGCGTTGTACACTTATTTGTATTATAAAAATAGTACAAATTTAGATACATCTTTTATTGGTAATAACCGTGTTTGGATGGCTCAATATCCTTATACCCCTTCGTCTAGCGATCTGTGGAATACTCAGTATGGAATGTGGCAATGGTCTTCGAATGCTGGCTTCTGGGGTATTAGTGGAACATTTGATGTATCCATTGATTACGTTGGAATGGCTACGTTGCCAACGGGTTATGTATGGGATTCATCTGTACACGCTTATCGCTGGTTAGAGAATGGTCAACCATACACAGGCTTCCGCTTCTATATGGGCACGTACTATTACTTTGATAATGGTTATCGTTCCGACAATTCTTGGCATGAGGCTTGGGGTAATCTTTACTATACTGGTTCTGATGGTCGAGCTGTTCAAGGTTGGCAAACAATTGATGGTAAACGTTATTACTTCGGCGATGATGGAACATTTAGTGTAAGAAAAAACCAAGTGTTTACTGATGGTGATCAGCAGTATAAATCTGATGATACGGGTGTGATGCAACCTTGGGAAGGTTATATTGCAGACGGTTCATCATATGGTTGGCGGTGGTATGAAGGCGGACAACTATATACTGGTTTCCGTTACTATTACGGTACCTATTATTGGTTTGTAAACGGTGTGCGTCAAAATGATGGCTGGCGTCAAGCATGGGGCTACTCATATTGGACCGATGATAATGGACGAGCTGTTCAGGGACTACAGACAATTGATGGTCAGCGGTACTATTTTGGTGATGATGGCACTTATTATTTGCGTAAAAATCAAATTGTAAATGATGGTAATCAACAGTATAAGTCAGATGATTCGGGCATTTTGCGTCCCTGGCAAGGCTACATTGCTGATGGATCATCAGCAGGTTGGCGATGGTATGAAAATGGACAACCCTTCACGGGATTCCGTTATTATATGGGAACCTACTATTGGTTTATAGATGGTGTGCGTCAAAATGACGGTTGGCGTAGTGCCTGGGGTTATAAGTATTGGACAGATAGTAATGGCCGTGCTGTTCAAGGTTGGCAAAATATTGATGGCCAAAACTATTACTTTGGCAATGATGGCACCTATTATTTACGGTAATTTAAAGAAGGTACATTAGTTTGTGCCTTTTTTTACTACATAAAACTGTTTGGGAGAGAATAATGCGTTTTAAAATGTATAAAAGTGGTAAAACTTGGGTAATTGGTTTTATGATTATCGCCGGGGCACTTGGTATGGCTGCTGTTGGTAATCAAGGCTCTTTGGCAGATGCAGCAGATGTCACACAGCAAAATGCTAACAATGGTGTTCAACAAATCAATGGTCAATTAGTCGATCTAATCAATGGAGTCCAGCAAAAAAGCACTTTTGCAACAGATTCAAGTGGTAATAGTTACTATTTCGATGCAAATGGTAAGGCTGTAACTGGTCTACAAACAATTAATGGTAATCAGTACTATTTTGGATCTGATTATGCTTTACAAAAAAATGCTAATTTTACTACTAATAGCCTAGATTATACGTCTGATCAAAATGGTGTTGTGACTGCTAAAAATGGTTTAATAGTTAGCCAACAGGGCACTTTTTACTATGCTAATGGTTTGAAAGTGACAAATAGTTGGCAAACAATTAATGGTGTGACATATTTTTTTGGGAGCGATGGCAAAGCGGTCTCGGGTATCCAAGTAATTGGTTCTGATGAATACTACTTTGATAATCAAAGCAATATTCTGCAAACTAATTTTACTAATCAAAAGATTGATAATGTGACTTTTAGTGCTGACAGTCAAGGGAAATTAACAGCTAAAAACGGTGTAATTTGGGGATTTGGTGATTCAACTACTGTTGGATGGAATTCCTACAATGATAACAGTAAATCTTATGATTATTACGCTGCAGAAAATCTCGATATGCAGTATTTGAATAATTCGGCTGTTTCCGGGACTCAGATTCAAGCTGATATGGGTTGGATGACTGATAAGGCAGTTGCTGACCCCCTATTTCAAAAAGCAACAAGGATTGTGATTGCGTTAGGTGTAAACGATATTAATTTTGGGGGAACCGCTCCTTTAAATAAATTAGCCGAAATTTTCCAAGATAATATTCGTCGACTTCATTTTACTAATACAAATGCGCAAATTTTCATTCTGTTGCCACAGGGCGACTACTGGCAAGGAAAAAATAATGATAGCATCGGTCCTGGTGGATTTTCCATGAACCAGTTAAAGGAAACCCTCCAAGAAATTGGGAACAATTTAGGATTAACCGTAATTGATGCGGGCGTTGTTACGGATGATAATCATACCCAAACAATTCCAGATGGCGTTCACCCAACGAATGCCACATATCAATTAATTGGTGAAAAAATTACTTCGGCTATCCGAAATAATCCAAGCAACTTTATTGATAATTATCAAAACTACGATTTGGGTTCTGTTTCCGGTTATGTCAATACGATGGCGGGTTGGCGTTGGCTTGAAAATGGCCAAATTTTCACTGGATTCAGATCATATATGGGAACGTATTATTGGTTTGAAAATGGGGTACGTTCCAACAATGCTTGGCATGAAGCTTGGGGAAATGATTATTATACTGGATCAGATGGTCGGGCCGTCCAGGGTTGGCAAACAATAGATGGTAATCGCTACTATTTTGGCGATGATAATACATTTTATCTTCGTAAAAATCAAGTATTTTCAAATGGAGATCAACACTTTAAGGCAGACGATAGTGGTGTTATAAAGCCATGGCAAGGTTATATTGCAGATGGTTCATCATATGGTTGGCGTTGGTATGAAGATGGGCAATTATTTACAGGTTTCCGTTTTTATTATGGGACGTACTATTGGTTTGTGAACGGTGTGCGTCAAAATGAAGGTTGGCGTCAGGCCTGGGGTTATACCTACTTGACAAATAGTGATGGTCGTGCTGTTCAAGGTTGGCAGACAATTGATGGAAAAAAATATTACTTTGGTGATGATGGCACATATTTCCTACGTAAGGGCCAAATTTTCAATTTTAACAATCAAGAATTCCGGAGTGATGACAATACGGGTGAATTAGTACCTTGGTCTGGCTATATTTGGGATGGTTCACAGTATAATGGCGGTTATCGTTGGTATGAAGATGGACAATTATTTACAGGTTTCCGGTATTATATGGGAACTTATTATTGGTTTGTGAACGGTGTGCGTCAAAATGAAGGTTGGCGTCAAGCTTGGGGTTATACTTACTGGACGGATAGCGATGGTCGTGCCGTTCAAGGTAGTCAAATTATCAATGGGAGGGTATATAACTTTGGTAATGACGGAACCTATTATCTAAGATAAAACAAGCAGACTAAAAATAAAAAGGCTTTGCATCAAAAGGTGTAAAAGCTTTTTTATTTTGAGTGGAATGAGGTAAAATGAATCTATCTGAAAAATAATTTAAGTTTAATGTAGGAGTGGTATTTTCGTTATGAAGCGTTATCATTATATGGATTTATTAAATATATTGGCTACCTTTGCAGTTGTCATGTTGCATTCATCTAATTTAGCATTTAGCAATATTGGTGGATTCCGCTGGGATTTAACCGTTGCAATTCAAGTTGCTTTCATTTTTGCAGTTCCAATTTTTTTTATGATTTCTGGTGCAAATATTTTGGATTATCGTGAACGTGAAGAGACCTCTTTATTTTTTAAAAAAAGATTTTCAAGGGTAGTTGTTCCGTTCATTTTTTGGTCGATAGTATGGTTCTTCTATAATAATATTCAATATTGGCATCATCCATGGCGCTCTTTAAATACATATTTACGATTGTTTGACTCAATAATGCATGGTTCTGCCCAACCAATTTTTTGGTACTTTTATGTAATAATCGGTTTTTATCTGTCAGCACCTCTGTTATCCAAAATAACTACTGTTCAGCAAAAAAAGACAGTTGAATATTTACTTTTAATAAACTTAATTTTTGTGGCTTTGCTTGGTTACTATTATGGATTAAAAAATCAACCGGATGCTGCTTTTTCTGGTGGCATCAGCATTGGTGTCTCAGGATCAATTGGTTTCTTTGTCTTGGGTTGGTATTTAAAGCATTTCCCGTTAAACGATAAAATTCAAAAACTCCTGTACGTGGGAGGCATCATATCCTTGATCATTATGATTGCCATGACTATCCTTTTGTCACATAATCGTGGTCAGTATCAGCGGCAAGTTTACAGCATTTGGGGAATTTTCGGATTGACTTGGTCGGCTGCAATTTATACTTTTTTTCAAAAACACTTTATAAATTGGAATCCTAGTGAAAAAGTCCAAAATTTGTTAAGAAGATGGGCATCTGCATCTTTAGATGTATACGTTATTCATTACTTTTTTATTGATACTTTGGAAAAAAGATATCACTTAGCGCCTAATTCTTTGAAACACATATTAATTATGCCGATATTTGTTTGGCTGGCTAGTCTCCTCATAGTAGTAATTATTCGAAAAATACCATATTTGCGTCGTACAGTTTAGTCAAAAATTATTAATTGAAAGTGAGTTTTGTTAAGCATGCAAGTTGCGAAAAACTATCTTTATAATGCAGCCTATCAGTTGCTAAATATTATTGCACCAATCATTACCTTACCGTATTTAGCACGAGTGCTAGGTAAAAATGGTGTCGGTGTTGCTTCATGGACAAACTCTCTGGTCACCTACTTTCTATTAATTGCGAGCTTAGGGATTGTTACCTATGGTTCTCGAGAAATCGCTTACGTTCATAAAAATGAATCATTAAGGCAAAAAAAGTTTTGGGAAATTCAAACGATTCACTTTATCGCTGGATTTGTAGCTTTGATTTTGTATATAGCATTTATTTATGCTGGTGGTGCCTTTAATCATCGAATTCATCAAAATGAACTTTTTTTGTGGTATCAAATTTGGGTCATCTTTTCCGGTATTTTTGATATTTCCTGGTATTTCATTGGTTTGGAAGATTTTAAGAAAACTGTCTTACGAAATATGATGATTAAGCTAGCGATGACAGTCTTAATCTTTGTTGTTGTTAAGACACCAAATGATATTGGTGCTTACATTTTGTTGTTAGCTTTGTCGCAGGTTTTTGGAAATCTATCAATGTGGTTTTATTTGATTGGCCATTTTCATTTACCAAAGTTAAAAAATTTAAACTTGAAGCCACATTGGCATCCCGTTTTTATGATGTTTTTGCCAACAATTGCTACGCAGATTTATTTGCAATTAAATAAAACGATGCTGCCCTTTATTACGGGTGCGACTGCATCGTCAGGTATTTATGACAATGCAGATAAGATTATCAAAGTCTGTTTAGCCTTAGTTACCTCAGTCGGAATGGTGATGTTGCCACGAATGTCAGCGCATTATGCGGCTGGTGAGCATGATCAAATGAAGAAGGCGATTCATTCGTCAATGGATTTTGTTTCAGCAATTGCTGTACCTTTAGCCTTTGGAATTGCGGCAGTTGGGCCCACGGCAATGCTTTGGTTCCTTGGAAAATCATGGGGTGACGTTGGATCGGCATTGGTTTTGTTGACACCGATTATTGTTTTTATTGGTTGGTCCAATGTGATTGGCAATCAATTCTTAATTCCGACTAAACGGTTAAGTGAGTATACGTGGTCGGTTACTTTTGGAGCAATCTTGAATGTTTTCCTAAATTTCTTTTTAATCTTTCTATGGGGAGTTGAAGGAGCTGCTGTTGCAACCGCTATTTCTGAGTTTGCTGTTATTGCCTATCAATTAGTAGTCACTCGCAAGGATATGAATGTTATGGCTCATTTTAAGGGGGTATGGCGTTATCTGCTTGCTGGAGTGTTAATGTACTTTGCTGTGAATGTGTTTGTTAAAACGCATAGTGTCGGCATCAAAAGTACCTTAATGGAAGCCGTTATTGGTGTTTTGGTATATGCAATTGCACTTTTTATTTTGCGCGCGCCAATTTTAAAAAAGCTATTAGACAGGGCTTCCTTTCGCTAACCTGAGTTGTCTGGTATAATAAATATTGTTATGCACTAAATTTTGAAATATTGGAGGATGGGGTTTTGAAACAGTTTCTGTTTTATCGCCTTCCCAAACGAATTTTAGACATTGTTGTGTCACTTTGTGCTTTAGTTATTCTTTCGCCTGTTTTTTTGGTGATTATGATTATTATTAAATGCAACAAGGGGACGAGCCATGTCTTTTATACCCAGGACCGAGTAGGCCAGGGGGGTAAGCACTTTAAAATTTATAAGTTTCAATCGATGATTGACAATGCCGATCAGATTTTACGTTCTAACGATGCGCTCTATCAAAAATTCATTGATAATGGTTACAAATTACCGACGAAGGAGGATCCCCGCATTACTAAAATCGGAGCAGTTCTTCGTAAAACGTCATTGGATGAACTACCACAATTTTGGAATACTCTGATTGGTAATATGTCCATTATTGGTCCACGACCAGTGGTGGAAAGTGAGCTGGTTGAGTATGGTGATCAAAAAAGAATTGATAAATTTCTTTCGGTAAAGCCAGGCGTTTTTGGTTTATGGCAAGCATCTGGTCGCTCAAATATTGGCTATCCTGAACGAGCTGAAATTGAACTAGATTATGTTGATCGTGCGAACTTGGGACTCGATTTTAAAATCATGTTTTTAACAGTGGTTGCCATTTTCAAGGGTGATGGGGCCTTTTAAAAAATACATTTCCAACGAGGAGAAATAAAAATGGAATTTTCATTAACTGATTTGGTTAAACGTTTTTGGCGTTATGCTTGGTTAATTATTTTGTTAGTTATTGTTTTTGCGGGAGCGGGCTTTACTTATGCTAAGTCGGGTAAAGTAATTACTAATTTTTCTGCCAGTCGAACTGTTTTGATTGCTAAAAATAATACTGATGTTAAAGACCCAAATTCACGTATTCAAGCAGATAAATTATTGATTCCAACCTATGAAAAGGTTGCTCAAGATGATGCGGTTGTTTCAGCAGTGCAGGCAGCATTGCCTTTTAGTATGAGTAAAAGTGACATTATTTCTGCGGTTAAAATTCAAAATCCTGATAGTACATTAGCACTAAATTTTCAGGCTTCCGGTGAAAATACTTACCGTGCTAAAACTTTAGCAAACGTTTATGCTGAAACTTTTGCTTCAGTTGGTCCCACTATTTATCCAGATATGGGAAAACCAGATGTATTGTCAAAGGCTACAGGTTCTGATGTAACAAAGTCCGCGTTGAAGAATGCTAAAAAGTTAACGGTGTTCGGCGCTGTATTTGGCTTTGTGGTAGCTTCAGTTATCATTTTGATTTCAGGAATTCAGAAAAATTATCGTTTAGCAAAAGAACAAGGATAATCTGAGGGATTATGGTTAATTTTCTCTTACCAATTACATTTTTTTCGAAAAATTATACTAACTCATTAGCTGAAACGGTGGCGATGATTGCTTTTCCAACTTTTCTAGCCATCATTTTGATTCAGTTATATCGTTATCCAGACCGGTTAAAGCTAATTGTGCCCTCAAAAATGGCCATAGGTTTGACTGGCTTTTTTTGGTTAATTCAGTTGGGAACAATGGCATGGTCCTACAGTGTCACTGGTGAAACGATTCTTACCACTGGAATTATTCATTCGGGTATTATTCTGGCTGGCTGGACGGTAACAGTATATGTAGCATGGGCAATTATACAATTAACCATAATTTCCGAAAAAGATGAAAGGTCTTTCTTGAAGTCTGGCTTAATTGCTCTAGCCATTTATTTATTGCTAACCGTTTTGCCACAGATTCTTGTTACTTTTCACTTTGCAGGACTTAAGGGCTATGTTAATGAAATTGCTCAGCTTTTTGAGCGGCATTGGCGGACTCATCAGGGATATAATTTTTATGCAAATGGATCATACGTTACTACTGAAGGAAGAGTAAACGGATTTGAACCAGAAGCAGCTTTTTTGGCCAACCTAATCGGAGTTGTTTACCTTCCAATTTTAATCGGATTAACGGCGACAGGACAAAAATTTTGGAACTGGACAAAGTCTAAAATGTCCGATCAAGTAGTGAATACCGTTTTTGCTTTGGTGATTTTTGTCGTTTTGTTCTTAGCCAAAACTACTACGGGAATTTTAACGGCAGGGATTGCTTATGTTTTGTGGGCTGTTTTTGCTAATAAAAAATTACGTCGCAATTTGGTTTTGTTGGCCATAGTGGGTGTCATATTAATTGCAGTTGCCTACCTTAAGGTAGGAGTAATTCATAATACTTTGAACCAGTTTTTGTTTGCTAAACAGGGAACGGATAATCGTTTAGGTGGAACAATTGCTTTGGCTTTGACCTTTTTAACTCATCCCATTTTTGGTGTTGGTTATGGTTTTACTTCATTTTTCATATTAAAAAATGTTCCAATCTCTACAACTGATAACTTTGAATTTCAGCATGTATATTCACAGTTTGGATATCCAAATCTTTCGGACTTTCTTGGATGGTTTGCTTCATTTGGATTAATTATTATGATTCCGGCCATGTGGCTATTTTTCCGTTTGATCGCTCGTACTTTTTTGGTGAAACATCAATTAGAAAAGATTGAATTATCTGAAAATCAGATGGCCTGGCATCGTGGACTTATTATTTCGTTTATCACCATGATTATTTTAGAGGCTTTTTCATCAATTTTTGTTATTCAAGTATTTTTGTGGCCGTACTTGTTAATGTTCTTCTTTTATCGGAAGCACATCATTCGTTTGGAAGAGGAGTTGAAATAATGAAAATTTATATTGCAACTCACAGAAAATATGAGATGCCAAAAGATGACTTGTACCAACCTTTGATGGTTGGTGCTACATTACGTGATAAAGTGCCAACTGGCTATCAACGTGACGATCAGAACGATAACATTTCTGCCAAAAATCCTAATTTTAACGAATTAACCGGATTATACTGGATGTGGAAGAATTCCACTGAAGAGGTCACTGGCTTGGTTCATTATCGTCGTTATCTAGGAAAAAAGGGTGGACATGATTTTGCAGGGCGTTTGAATGAAAAACAAATTCATGATTTGCTAGTAAATTACGACGTAATTTTGCCCAAACAGCGGAATTATTTCATTGAAAATCAGCGTAATCATTATCTTCATGCGCACGCACATAAGCCTTATGAGATAATGGAAAAGTTAATTCGTGAGGATTACGCAGACTTTTATCCAGCTTTTCAGAGGATGGAACAATCAACGAAGGCTCATCTTTTTAATATGTTTATTATGAAGAAAGATGCTTTTAATGATTATGCTGCCTTTGTCTTTGGTGTGTTGGATAAGGTTGAACAACAAGTTGACTTATCCACCTTACATGGACAAGACTCACGGGTTTTTGGTTTCTTATCAGAACGTTTGATGGATACATGGCTGAATACACGTAATTATTCACACGTTGATGTGCCAGTCATTAGTTTGGAAAAAACAAACTGGTTTGACAAGGGCACACAATTTTTGAAGCGGAAGTTTCTTCCAAATTCTAAGAAAAAGGTACATTTCTAATGGCAAATAAATTTAACACAAAAAACTATGATTACTTGGTAGTAGGGGCTGGACCATTTGGTATGACCTTTGCTTATGAAGCAGCTAAGCGCGGTAAGCGTTCATTAGTTGTGGAAAAGCGTGGTTTTATTGGTGGTAACACCCATACCCACGTTGAAAACGGAATCACTGTTCATGATTTTGGTGCACACATCTTCCATACGGATAACAAGGAAGTGTGGGATTACGTGCAAAACTTTGCGGAATTCAATAACTTCCAAAACCAGGTGGTTGCTAACTACAACGGTAAGTTGTTTAACTTGCCATTCAACATGAATACTTTCTACCAAATGTGGGGAACGAAGACTCCTGCAGAAGCCAAGGCCAAGATTGAAGAACAAAAGGCTGCAGCATTGCAAGAACTAGGTGATCGTCAACCACGTAACTTGGAAGAACAAGCTATTTCATTGATTGGAACTGACATTTACCAAGCCTTGATTAAGGGCTATACAGAAAAGCAATGGGGTCGTAAGGCAACTGAATTGCCAGCCTTCATTATTAAGCGATTGCCAGTTCGTTTTATTTACGATAACAACTACTTTAACCATCGTTACCAGGGAATTCCTGTGGGTGGTTATACTCAAATTTTCGAAAACATGGTTGAGCGTTCAAATGGTTTGATCGATGTTTTGACTGACACAGATTTCTTTGACCACAAAGATGAATTCATGTCAGAATTTCCACGTGTTCTTTACACGGGAATGATTGATCAATTCTTTGATTACAAGTTTGGTGAATTGGAATACCGTTCATTGCGCTTTGAAAGCGAAACGATTGATTCTGATAATTACCAAGGTAATGCTGTTATCAATTATACGGATGCTGAAACACCATTTACTCGTCAGATGGAATGGCGTCATTTTGATGGCCTAGCTGATGAAGGTAAGACAATCATCACACGTGAATATCCACAGGACTGGGACCGTTCAAAGGAAGCGTACTACCCAGTTAACGATGATAAAAACACAGAATTGTATAAGCAATATGTGAAGGCTGCTCGTGAAGAGGCTTCTGAAGTGCTCTTTGGTGGTCGTTTGGGTAAGTATCGTTACTTCGATATGGACCAAGTCTTCAATGATGCCTTTAACACTGTTCGCCAGGAATTTGGTGTGTCAGATGATTTCAACTTCGCGCATGATGATGTGAAGTAAAAAATACGATAAGATGCTTGTAAAAAGGCATCGTACATAACTTAAAAAGGGGAGAAGAACAATGGCTGAACATAATCAACCTGCTCTATTATCATTAGTTGTGCCCGTCCATAATGAAGAGGACACAATCAAGATTTTTTATGATGCAATTCAAAAGGTGAGTCCTGAAGTTGATGCTGAAATTGACTTTCATTTTATTGATGATGGATCAACAGATAATACATTAACTATTTTACGTGAGTTGGCTAACGTAGATAGTCATGTTCATTATGTTTCCTTTTCACGAAATTTTGGTAAAGAAGCCGGTTTGTATGCTGGCCTTCAACAGGCCAAAGGTGACTATGTAGCTGTCATGGACGTGGACTTGCAAGATCCACCTGAACTATTGCCAGAGATGCTTACAGATGTTAAAAGTGGTGAATTTGATGCTGTTGGTACTCGTCGAGCAGATCGAAAAGGTGAAGCTAAATTACGTTCTTGGTTTTCAGCCCAATTTTACAAGTGGATGAACAAAGTTTCACAGACACACCTGGTTGATGGTGCACGTGATTATCGTGTTATGACACGGCAAATGGTCGATGCAATTTTGTCATTGTCTGAAAATCAGCGTTTTTCAAAAGGAATTTTTACTTGGGTTGGTTTCAAAACTAAGTACATTCCGTATGAAAACCGCGAACGAGTTGCTGGGTCAACATCATGGTCGTTTTGGAATCTTGCTAAGTATGCAATTGAAGGGATTGTTTCCTTTTCAACGATGCCATTAACTATTGTAACTTTCTTAGGATTGCTTTCTTTTGGAGGTTCTATCATTGGTGGCCTGTTTATTGTTATTCGTGCATTAATTTCAAATAGTTCGGTTGCTGGCTGGCCGTCAATGGTTACCATTATGTTATTCATTGGTGGAATCCAGATGTTGAGTCTTGGTGTGATTGGCCGATATATTGCTGCCATATTTATGGAGACGAAGCGTCGACCAATTTATATTGCTAAAGAAAAAAAATAATTGAGATTAGGAAATAAAAATGACTAAAAAAGTATCAGCAGTCGTTGTAACATACAATCGACTTACACTTTTGAAAGAAGTAATTGAAAGTTTACAAAAGCAAATTGAACCAGTTAGTCACATTATTATTGTTGATAATGCTAGTGAAAATGATACGAAAGAATATTTGGAATCACTTGGAAACCAAATCGATTATGTCCGTCTTGGGGAAAATCTTGGTGGAGCGGGAGGTTTCAACCGAGGTATCCGATATTTCATGGAAAATACGGATGATGACTTTGTGTGGGTGATGGATGATGATACTGTTGTTCATCCAGATACTCTACAAAACTTACTAAAATTTGCTAACGTTGAACCAAACTTTGGTTTTTTGGCATCAGATGTTCGTTGGACCGATGGACATCGGGCAAAGATGAATCAGCCTGCGCCTATGAATCGATTGAAAGTTATTCCTGAGAATCAAGTTGAACCAATTCGTTTGCAGAATGCAACTTTTGTTTCGCTTCTAGTACGTCGCAGTGTGGTGGCTCAGATTGGTCTTCCAATTACTGATTTCTTTATCTGGGGAGATGATATTGAATATACTGAGCGTGCTGGTCGTGTGGCCCCAGGGTACTTCGTACCATCTGCTAAAGTAACGCATAAGATGGGATCAAATGTCGGATCAAGCCTTTTAAATGATGGGCCGGAACGGACACCACGTTATTTCTACTCATATCGAAATAAAGGTTATTATATTCGTAAGCGAGACTGGTATCGAAAGAATCGTGCACGTCTTCGCACGTTGGCTGAATACTGGCAAATTAAGCTTTCTAAAACAGATCGAAAGTCTGAAAAGCTAGCAGTAATGAAAAAAGGAATGAAAGCAGGAAAAATTTTCAATCCTATTATTGAATTTGCGGATACATCCAAGAAAAAATAAAGTGAGAAAAGGTATAAAGGGCAATGGATAAATTAGCAATTTTAATACCGGCATACAATGAAGCACAGACTATAGAAAAAGTTGTAAAAGATGTGCAGGGAGTAATCGAGAATATTCCTGGTTCAGTTGTATATGTGTATGATAATAATTCGAAGGATAATACAGCGGAATTAGCCAAAAAAGTTGGTGCTGTTGTGCGTCATGAATATGCACAAGGTAAGGGTGCAGTAATTCGTAGAATGTTCCGAGAAATTGATGCAGAAGCATACATTATGATTGATGCTGATGATACTTATCCAGTAGAAGCAATACCAGAAATGTATCATAAGATTATTGATCGTCAAGTTGACATGGTGGTTGGTGATCGGCTATCTTCAACATATTTTGAAGAAAATAAGCGACCTTTTCATAATGTTGGAAATAGTCTTGTTCGCGGATTAATTAATTTCTTATTTAAAACAAATATCCGTGATATTTTAACTGGTTATCGAGCATTTTCATATCGTTTTGTGAAAACTTTTCCTGTTTTATCACGAGGTTTTGAGATTGAAACTGAAATGTCAATTCATGCAACTGAAAAAAGAATGTTAGTTGAAAACCAAGTCATTACCTACCGTGATCGCCCTGAGGGATCTGAATCTAAATTGGATACTTATGGTGATGGTCTTCGGGTTATTAAGACAGTGATTAATCTTTTCAGAAGTTATCATCCCTTTGCTTTTTATTCAGTTTTTTCATCCTGCTTTTTCCTTATGTCTATGATTTTATTTGTTTGGCGTGTCATACTACCTTATTCTGCTGATCATACTGTTCCTAATTTTCCGTCATTGATTGTGTCGATGATTTTGTTAGTTTTGTCTTTCATCACTTTCTTTTCGGGTTCTATTTTAGGAGCTATTCAAACAAATGATAAGAGAAATTTTGAGCTAGCATTGATAGATGCTGAAAATCAAGAGAAGGTGTTGAAGAATGATTAAAAATATGAAGAATATTATAAATAATATTAATGTTGTGCAATGGGTTTCTTTAATAACAATTAGTCTTATTTTGTCATTCTTTAACAGTTTCGCTTTGTCTGTTTTGAATGATGGTGGTTGGGGTACAATGAACGGGACCTTCACTGTAAGACACCTTTTATTGTTTATAATTTTATTTGTATTATTTAGTGTGGCGTCAATTTTCTTAATTTTCGTTTCTCGTTCGTTTAGCTCAGAGAAGAATGAATTCAAAAGTGGTTTTTTTATAAAAATATCTACATATTTTGAAAGCCCCTTAAAAACGGCTCTTTTCCTAATTATTTTTTGGGGGGTGCTTCTTTTGCCATTTTTCCCAGTGGTATCAGGCTGGGACATTGTTGGGTCGATGCATGAGGTTATCGATACACGTTCTGCAGATTTTGCAAAAAATATTTTCAATATCTATCCCATTGCAAATTATTTAACAGATGGATCAACAACCATGTGGACGAATCAGCATGGGGCATTCTTAACGGCATTCTATGGACTAACAATTAAGTATAGTTGGATTATTACTAAGTCCTATTTGCCAGGCTACCTTTTTCTAGGATTATTTCATTTTTCTTTTGCAGTATATGCTTATACAAAGGCAATTGTATTTTTTCAAAAAAATATTAACAATTTAATCATAAAAATAGTTGGTCTTGCTCTAATTATTTTTAATCCTATGATTTTTTTGAACACAATCTCTCTTTCAAAAAATCCATTGTTTGTTAGTTCATTTGTATTATTTTTCGTTCTAATGTTTGAAATTTATCGTTCGAATGGTGCAGTAAGCAAGAGTTGGATGATTAATATGTTTACCGCTGTTTTTATCGGTGTAGTTGCTGTTAAATGGGCGCTGTATGTATATGCAATTATTGCATTGATTTACTTAGTTATTTATAGAAAAGTTGCATTAAAGCCTGTTCTTATATCAATGTTTTTACCAATTTTTTTGTTAAAAATATCATTAATGGTTTTGGTTCACCAAGGTGTTGTGTTGCAGGATGATCCAATCGAATCAAAAGGAATACAAATACAGCAAATAGCACGTTATGTTCATGATGATCCAAGTGTATTAACTAAATCAGAATATCAAGAGTTAAATAAAATTTTTGATATGAATAATATTGGTAATTTATATAGTCCGGCTATTTCTGATCCTGTTAAATCATCAGGAGGTGGAAATTTCACTGATACTAGTAAATTGGGGTATCGTTATCGTACTGTTAAAAAATCGGATTGGAAAAACTTTAATAAAATTTGGTTGTCTGTTGTTAAACGAAATCCCCAGATTGCAATTGATGCGACAGTGGCACAAGTTGGGTCATATGTCGTTCCATCACGTATACCTTTAGCCGATTATGCATTGACAATGCCTAGCGATACTATTGGCCATGGTTATGGTAGCATGACAGATGCTAAATGGACATATCACTTATACCATAATAAGGTTCGAACAAAAGCTATTGAGATGGTCTTTAAATTATTTAATAATAAGTATGTCGGTTACTTATTGCATGGAAACTTTTGGATTGTTGTTTTACTTTTAATGGTTCCTGCTTTTATGACATCATTTTCTCGGTTTACATTAGTTCTTCCAGCTGCTTTGCAAATTGCAATTTCTGCAATGTCTCCACTTGCAAATTCTGAACGGTATACACTAGGAATCGTATCTGTGATGCCATTTGTGTTAATGTTGATGGTATTTAGTAATAAGAAAAAAGAAACAAATGGTTAACGCTTAGTTGTTAGGGGAATAGTGTGTTTTATTTAGAAAAAATTTTTCACGGTAAAAAAATAGATAAAAGAGTACTTAATGGTCTATTAATTATTTTACTAGCTGGAATTTCAGTTATTCCAGCTTTTGCTGGGCATTTTTATAGTCTTTCATTTGATGGTATTTTTCACCTAGATCGATTGGCGAATGTTACTCAGTCTTTTAAAGAAGGAAAGATTCCGTCTTTATTTAATTTTGCTTACGCTCCTGTTAACAGCCAACCTGGGGTGGCTATTAACGCGATGTACCCTTGGGTATCTGGATTAATTTTTGTTGTACCCGCGTTGGTTGTTAAAAATCAGCTGATAGCTTTAGCAATTGGCTTCTTTTTTATGAACGCTTTAACAATTATCAATGCGAAGGCGTTAATGAGTTTCTTTACTAAAAGAGATTTATATATTTGGCTTGGTGTTATTGTTTATCAGTTTAATAATTTTCATTTTGTAGATCTTTATTCTAGAACAGCCATCGGTGAGGCATTTGGATATGCTTGGATGCCTTTGGTTTTATTGGGACTATTAAAGATTAAAGAACATTCAAAGGTGGGGCCTTGGATATTAGGTTTTGCTGTTGGAATGATTATTAATAGTCATGTTCTATCAATTGTTTTTGCTGTTATTTTTATTGGACTTTTTGAACTGTTACAAATCATTAAGCGGAATTTTGATTTAACACATGTTAAGAATCTCTTGATAGCAGTGCTGGTAGCAATTTTAATTGGTGGGTATACGCTATATAATATTGCTATGCTTTACTTGAATGCAAAATTCTTAGAACCTGGTCATTTTTTGGTATCAATTGATCCTGTACAATTTTTTGATGCTCTAATACAAAATGATATGAGTGAAAAACCCTATTGGACTTATGGATTACCCTTAGTACTTGTTCAACTTGTATTAACTGTTATTGCATGGAATACAGATAAATTTTCAGAATGGAAATCTTGGTTAGTTGGTGCTAACATTGTTACTCTGCTAATGTTTTCATGGTTGCCATGGGATAAGTTACAAAGCACACCATTAACTCTTTTGCAATTTTTAGCACGTCTACAAGTAATAATTGTTTTATTGCTGACAGTTGCTATTGTTATTTACTTTGCTAGATCAAAACAAAATAAACAGTATAAAATTTTAATTTTAGAACTTTTTGTTTGTTTGTTTTCACTAGTAGGTACCTATCAGATGCACCGAGCTTATGTTCAAACGCCTCCACACTATAATTTAACGTCTAAAAATTATTATCACACACTAAATACGGCAATGACGGCCATTGATTATTTGCCAGTGGATAAAGCAACTGGTAAGCCAATGGGAGTTGGTGATTCGGTTAAGACATTCTCTACAGACAATTATAAGGAAATTAAGCGTACTTCTGATTCAGTAGAGTACTTGATTACTACAAGTAAAAGTCAAACTGTAACTTTGCCGGCGGTAATGTATGATGGATTTAAGTATGACATTTTGTTGGATGGAAAAAATGTTAATAGTCAAATGACGAATTTGGTTAAAATTAATGTCAGTGAAGGAAAGCATACGTTGGTTCTGAAGACTGTTGATTCAAGAAATTATGCATTGTTTTATTTGTCGATGTTATCAATTATCATTACAACGTTAGTAATGTTAAAATTAAAGAGATATTAATTAATGAATTAATTAAAACCAGAAATACTTTTCTGGTTTTTTTAATTTTTAAAATAAAGGTTAGTATTAAATTAAATTTAATACATTATGGGATAGTTATGCCTTCCATTATAATGTAGAATATTATTCGTGATAAATTTTATTTGGGAGAGATTCATGAGTTCAGCTGTTTATACAACGTTTATTAAGAGTAAAAGGTTTTTAAGTTCTGATTTTGTTTTGATTATTCTTTTTTCATTTCTCGCTATTGTACCAGCATTTGCTGGAAAGTATTATAATTTATCAATTGATGGGGCTTTTCATTTAGAAAGATTTGCTAACGTTGCTGCATCATTAAAGCATGGTGAATGGCCATCTGTATTTAATTTCTTGTATGATCCTAGCAACAGTCAACCGGGAGTAGCAATTAATTCCATGTACCCATGGATATCCGGATTGATTTTTATTATTCCACAAGTGATTATTAAAAATCAGTTAATAGCATTAGCTATTGGTTTCTACATACTAAATGCAATTACTATGCTTAATATGAAATTCCTTTTGCAGGAGTTCACCAATAAAAAGTTGTATATTTGGTTAGGCATAATTATCTATGAATTTAATAATTTTCATTTTATTGATTTATATACACGAACGGCTGTAGGTGAATCATTTGGCTTTGCGTGGATGCCCCTGGTTGTATTAGGACTAGTAAAAATAGGTAAGTCAGATAAAATGGGTGCTTGGGTGCTTGGGTGCTGGGGTTTGCAATGGGCATGCTTGCTAATAGTCATGTTCTTTCTTTGATTATGGCATTCGTTTTTATCATAGTGTATATTTTGGTGCAAATCTTTAATAAAAGTATTCGTTTTAAAAACTTTGTTGAATTAGGGAAAGCAGTCTTTTTATCTTTAATTATCGGGTCCTATTCATTATTTAATATTTTTTCGGTATATACGAAGGCTAAAATTTTGGCTCCGGATAAAATTTTAGTTCCATTGGATCCAGGCTTGTTTTTTGATTCATTGTTACAAAATAATTTAAATGAAAAACCAGCTTGGACATATGGATTGCCACTTTTTATACTTCAGATAGTATTGACTGTAATAGCCGTTAAAACGACCCGAAATTATAAGTGGAAAAGCTGGGTTTTAGGTGCAAATATTTTGACATTGTTAATGTTCAATTGGTTACCTTGGGATAACTTATTGAATACGTCTGCATCATTGATTCAGTTTTTGGGTCGTTTAGAATTAATTATAGTATTGATGTTAGCTGTTGGAGCTTGCCTATACGCTAATCAATCGTTACTAAGAAAATCAACAGTTTTGACTATTAGCTTGTTTATGTGTCTTTTTTCATTATTTGGATTTTATCAAACCCATCAAAATTACATTAACACTGATAATCATGAAAAATTAACATCTGGAAATTATGAATATGTTATAACTAATAAGTCGAATACACATGATTATTGACCAGTTTCCAAATCTGATGGTTATGTATATGGTTTGACATACGAAAGAACCAGTGTTGGAAAGTATACGGAAATAGACAGAACTCCGAATTCGGTTAAATATACTGTCAATGTAAACAAAGGAGAGGTTGTTACATTACCAGCTGTTATGTATGATCATTTCAAATATGTGATTACATTAGATGGAAAGTCTGTATCGAGTGAATCTGTTAACGTCGTAAAATTATTCTTATCATCTGGAACACATGAAATTGAGTTGGCTTCCGTAGGATCAGAAAATGGCCTATTATTGGTGATTTCGTTATGTAGTATAGTTGCAGTTTTGTTCTATTTGATTCTCATCAAATTAACATTCAGTAAACAAAGGATGCTTAAGAGTAAATAATGTTTTTAAAATATTGATAAAAATAGCGACTTTAGCATTAAATTTTTATTTTAATATTTTCATGTTTAAAAAAGTAAGCCAGATATGATTGATAAAATAAATTAAATAATAAATATTTAAAAGCTAAAATTCGTTATTTTTATTTTAATTTTTAAGAACTATTATATATATTGAATTTGTTTATAATCAAGAAACATTATAATCAAAGAGTGTTTTACAAGTATTTTTTCAAGATTCTGTAGTTTCAAATGTGTATTGGTCGCTATATATTTATTTTTTAGAAATAAATATTTTCAGAATCAATTTTGGATGTTGTTAATGAAAGTAGGAATGATATGAATAAGATATTAGCAATTTTTAATCGCTATAGAGAATCAATTTTATACCTTTTCTTCGGAGGAGCAACTTTTGTTGTTTCAGTGGTAACGTATGCTCTTTTTTCAGTCGCTTTGCAGTGGGGCCCAACCTTATCTTATGTGGCATCGTGGTTTTTAGCAGTACTGTTTGCTTATCTCACCAATCGAATTTGGGTTTTTCGTTCACAGGTAACTGATTTTCAGGGACTTGTCCGAGAAGTTTGGCAATTTTATTTAGCGAGAATTGTAACTGGCGTGATTGGATGGCTGATTTTGATGTTCGGTGTGCATACGCTGCATCAAAATGATCTGATTTGGAATGGAATTCAAAATATTTTTGTTATTATTTCGAATTATGTTTTAAGTAAACTCTATATCTTTAAAGAAGTTGAAGAAGCAATTGAAGATAAAATTAATGAATAATTTTTTAAAAAGTCTAGAATTTTAGGCTTTTTTATTTTGTATACAAGGGAAAGAAGATTCTTTTAAAGTGAATTGATCTACTGTATTAGTATTAATCTATCAAATCACTATATTTCATGCATCAGACTTAATATTTGTAACAAAATAATGAAAATGCATGTTGATAATTGCTGTTATCATGATTATTGTGTGATTTTTTACGAAAGGCCCATTTAAAATGGGACATTAAATAATTAACTATGACTAAAAGAAAAAAATTATTGATTTTACTGGGTTTTGCTTTCCTAATTATTGGTACAGGAATTGCCGTTTTTATTTTCCTTGAACCTAAGGATGAGGTGGTAAAAGTTACGAAAGCCGATGACAAAATTGGAGAAGTAGCTCACTACACTCGAACCAATATGAATAAAATTGCGGAATTATTGGGTAATAAAAAATATTCTGCTCCGACCATTGATCATCAATTCCTACAACAAGAAATTCCTGGAGCCAAGGTTTATGATACAGCTACTGGCAAAACGGTACCAATGGACGCTTGGGATTCTTGGCCCGTAACGAACCCTGACGGTACAGTTGCTAATTATCATGGTTACCGTCTAGTGGTTGGTTTAACAGCCAAAAATGGCCGCTATTCAGGTGCTCCAACGAAGATGGGCTTGTTCCTACAGAAAAATGATGCCGAACAAGATGATTTGAGTACTTGGCAATTTGTTGGCTATGTCTTTAATTCAAAGATTGAGGGAATTGCTGATAAAGATTATGATCAATATTTACAAAACTCTGTTGGTGAATGGTCTGGTTCAACCGTTTTGATGAGTACTAAGGATAATACTCTGCGAGTCTTCTATGCGAATGCATATCGAGGTAATGGCGGAACAGCTCAAGTTCTAACAACCGCTCAAATCACAGTTAATCCGAAGGATAGTAAAAACTGGTCATCAGGTCTAACGATTGATCATACGAAGACTACTGATCGAAAAACGGTCTTTTCTGGTGATGGTAAGATCTATCAAACTGCCGCGCAGGGTGAAGGCAAGGGTACTTACTTCAGTGATGATATCACGCTTCGTGACCCACACTTTGTTCAAGATGGAGACAAGTACTACTTGGCCTTTGAAGGCAATACCGGTCCTGAACATAATTATCAAGGGCAAAACAACTTCACCAACCAAGCGTACTATGGCAGTTCTGCCTTCTTTAGGCAGGATGCTGCACGTTTACAGGCCAATAAAAATACAGCAGAATATGAAAAAACTTACTTTGCTAATGGCGCCATTGGGAAAGTTGAATTGAATAAAGACTTTTCGATTAAGAAGGTGATGCAACCAATGGTTACCGGAAACGCAACCAACGATGAGTTGGAGCGAATTAATTTGTTTAAGCATAATGGTCGCTGGTACGTCTTTACTTCAACTTGGGGCTTCCACATGGCAACCGATAATGAAAAGATTACAAAGAACTCCTATTTGCTAGGTTTCAGTTCAGATGAGGGCATTAATGGGACGTATAAGCCATTGAACTCAAATGGCTTAGTAATTGCTGGTCAGGGTGAGAGTGTTAATCCAACCAGTTTCACGTACTCTTATCTTGTCGTACCAAACGGTAATGATAAAAATGATCGCTTTGTCGTGACTTCATTTGAGAAAAACAGTACTTTTGCGCCAAGCTACTTATTGAAAATTGATGGTGACCAAACCACAATGATTAATAATAAAGTTTTGGGTCAGGGTGTTTTGACTGATAATAAGAAATATTTCAGTGCCAAAGCACAAAAGTTAGATAATTAAGTAACTATTAGTCGTTTACTTAAAATTGAATCAATCAAGGTTAAAATAAACAAATAGTCACAAAAAAGTCTAGAATTCTAGGCTTTTTTATTTTGTTTAGAAGGCGCAGAAAATTCTTTTTAAAATTGCTAAATAGACGTTGACCTGCTGTAATAAAGGCTATATACTTGACACGTCAAGTTACATTACAATTTCGTATGAGGAGAAATGTACAAGATAAATCGAATTTAATTAAGGAGTTTGCAAGATGTTTGCTAACAAGAAAATCTTGCTAACGACGGTAGCAATCGCTACCGTTTTAAGCCTTGGGGCCACCACTTTTATCGTAAATGCTGTTAGTAACAGCTCTGTTTTAGAACAGTTAAAATCACCAACGAAAAAAAGTAAGGCGGCCCAGTCAACTGACCAAGATAACGCGAAGCCTGCTAGCACCGATCAAGTAACTGGAAACCAAAGTGGAGCAAGTACTCAGAGTCAAAGTCAAACAACTGATACGAGTAACCAGGGGCAATCGAATGCATCGAGTAATACTTTAACTCAGGATGATTTTCGGGATAGTGATGATGTCGCTTATCGGTCTATAGCTTTGTATGGCCTAGCTCATGGAGATGGTGCCTGGCAACGGTTGAACACCGTTCAAAAGAAGGGAATTGTCATGTCAAAGGTTACTAGTCAGAATGGTCCAACCTTTGTTGCCAAAGCGACAGGGGACAGCTCAAGCACTGCTGGTGCTTATTACCACTTTGATATGTCTAATTCGGCGGCCCCTCAATCTGATCCAAAGCCACTTAGCTTTAGTCAGGCGAATGATCAACAGTATCGGGCTTCAATTCCAGAGGTCTTGAATTATGTTAACCAAGTCGGTGGTCGCCGAGCAATTCAGAATTTGAAGCTACAATTAAACGAATAATTAATACATCAGCACTTTAAGTGTTGATGTTGCTTCCGAACGGAACCTGGATCAAGATTGATCTAAGTTCCGTTTTTAAATTTAAAGCGATATTGATTTAATCTTGCAATCAATAAGGATTGTTGGCGGTCTACTAATTCGAATATTCTATTTTAGCGGGCAATATAGTGTCGTTATTATTGTCTTTATTTTGTTTTGATGTAACTTACAAAAGTGCTTGCTTTTGGGGTTTAAATAACATAATATTAAAAAACAATGGTCAAACAATATTTTACAACTCTTAAAGAAAAGATTTACAATGGTAATTCTAAAATATATCTCTATGGGTTAACTGTATTATTATTTTGGGCGAAAACGCAAGTGGCATATGCAAGAACCTTTAATAGCTTGCAAGTGACTAATTTTTGGCAACACTTGATTATTTTGGTTACCCCCTTTAGCTTTTTATTGGTTTATTTTGCCATTCCGTTTTTGATTAAAAAAAAGAAAGTGGCTAACTTAGTGTTAGTCATTATGCAGATTGCACTTTCTATTTTTTATATGCATTTGTTTTATATTTTCGTGCTTTTTTTGACTTTTTATCCATTAATACAATTCTATATGCTCCGGTTAGCCAGGCTGGGGCGTTAGCGCAAACTTTAACCATTAAGTGGTATGATTTCATTTATTGTTTTGATACGTTTGTGCTGGTGAGTGCAATTGTCTTTTTCAGAAAAAAAGAGGAAATAAAAGCACCAAGGTGGCCCATATTTAGTGTGGCTGGCATTGGGGCTTTGTGCCTTCTATTACAATTTTCAATTTCGTTTATAGCTAAACCGGATAATTACGGTAAGAATTTTAATCGCTTTTATATTGTGCGGAATATCGGTTTATTTCCATTTTTTGTTGCTGATACTTACAATTCACATGAGTTCAACAAAACGCGAAATAATTTAAGTCAACATGAAATCAAGCAAGATATAAAAAGTGTGCAGAATTATATCAACAAAATCAGCCAGCTTTAAATCCAACTTATGCTGGTGTTGCTAAGGGTAAAAATGTTGTTGTCATTCATCTTGAATCGTTGCAATTCTCGTCCATTAATTTGAAAATTAATGGACAAGAAGTTACTCCTTTTTTGAATTGTTTATATAAAAGCAATAGCTCAATTTCTTTTGATAACTTTTATAATCAAGTTGGCCAGGGAAGAACATCAGATGCTGAAAACCTGTTCGAAACGTCAACTTATGGACTTTCACAAGGATCTTTGTTTTCTCAATATGGTTCCAACCAAGTTTTTCAAGCCTTACCTGGTATATTAAATCAGCAAGCAGGCTATTCCTCAGCTGTGTTCCATGCTAATAATCCATTCTTTTATAATCGAGATACTGTTTATAAGCGAATGGGTTATCAGAATTTTATTTCCTCTGACTACTTTGATAATTCTGAAGCAAATATTGCAACGTTTGGGATTAAAGATAAATTACTATTGAAGGAATCAGTACCATATTTGGAAAGATTGCCACAACCGTTCTATGCGAAATATCTAACTGTGACAAATCATCTTCCATACCTACTTGACAAAAAAGACCAAGATTCCAATTTCAAAACCAGTAATTCAGGAAGTAAGTTAGTGGACAATTACTTTATTACTAACCATTATCTGGATGAAGCTGTTAAAGAGTTCTTTGATTATCTAAAGAAATCGGGTCTATATGACAAAACAGTGGTGGTCTTATATGGTGACCATTATGGTATTTCTCAAACTGATTATAAAGCTTTGTCAACGGTTATATCTAAGAGTAAAACCGATTGGACAGGATTCGATACTCAAAACCTACAGAAGGTGCCGTTTATTATTCATATTCCAGGTATGACTAATGGGGGTATTGACCATACGTATGGTGGCGAAGTGGATATCGCACCAACTTTGGAACATTTATTAGGGATTTCAACAGATCAGTATTTGCAGCTAGGGCAAGATTTACTATCGAAAAACCGTTCACAATTAGTGGTCATGAGAAATGGTGATTGGGTTACCCCCGAGTTAGCTTCGACTTCAAATGCAATTTGGGATGTCAAAACAGGTAAAAAATTGACTACACTGACGGCTAGTCAAAAGGCGGCTGTAAAGACATATAATCAACAAGCAAAATTAAAGTTAGCAGTTTCAGATCGATTAAATACAGAAAACTTATTAAAGTTTTATAACGCAGATGGCTTTAAGAAAATTAAACCAGAGTCATATAATTATTCAGTCAAAAATACAATTAAACGTTTGAAGAAGGCTTCCGAAAAGACTTATTCGTCTTCATTAATCGCTGAGAACGGCGGTAAAAGTACTTACAATGAATATGTAACCAATGCGCCTGAAATGAGGACGTACCGATTTAAAAATCGTTTTAAGTAGAATTGTTCAACTTTATTTACAGTGAGAAACAAGCCAACTGTGTGAAGTTAATCTGTACTCCAACATTAAAGTAAAATATTTACAAAATAGGCATGGTTGCGAATTCTCGTGGCTATGTTTTTTTTGTTCTTTATAATCGTTCTTTAAATTCTCTCTTAAATTCGTTATCATATAGTAAAGTGATTTTTTAAAGTTACAACTATTGATTCTAGGAGGAAGAATATGACTTCAGAAGTAACAATTGGTAAGACAAACGTTCAAACGACCAAGCTTGGTTTAGGAACCAACAAGGTCGGGGGACACAACTTATTCCCAGGATTAAAGGACGAAGATGGTTACGCCTTGGTCAAGCAGGCCTTGGATGCCGGCGTTCAATTAATTGATACAGCTCATATGTATGGGGAAGGGCGGTCAGAAGAAATCATTGGTGACGTTATCCAAGGCTATGACCGATCAAAGATTGTGATTGCCACTAAAGGGGCCCAGGATGCCAATAACGGCAACAAGCCGAACAATGCCCCTGCTTTCTTGAAACAGGCCGTTGAGGACTCCTTGAAGCGTTTAAAGACGGACTATATTGATATCTTCTACATTCATTTCCCAGACCAGGACACGCCAAAGGGTGAAGCGGTGGCGGCCTTGAACGAGTTGAAGGAAGAAGGAAAGATTCGCGCGATTGGTGTTTCAAACTTTAGCCTTGATCAAATTAAGGAAGCCAACAAGAATAATCAAGTTGATATTGTGGAAGATCACTACAGCTTGGTATATCGCGCTGCCGAAAAAGAAGAATGGGCTTATTTGAAGGAACACCAAATTTCCTTTGTCCCATACTTCCCATTGGCTTCTGGCTTGTTAACTGGTAAGTATACGAGTGCTGACTATTCAAAGTTTGAAAAGCAGTACAGTCAGGAACAATTTGCGGCAGTTTTGTCAGCTTTGGACCAAGTGAAGGCAATCGCCGATGAACACCAAGTGACGGTGGCCCAAACTATTTTGGCTTGGTACATGGCGAACACAGCCATTACGGCCGTTATTCCAGGTGCGCGCAATGCGGACCAGGTCGCTGCTAATTTGAAGGCTACTGACGTGACGCTTAGCGCAGTTGAGTTTGAGACCATTGACCAAGCCTTTGCGGCATTTAAATAACTTTTAGATTAATCGATAAACAAAAACACCCCCAACTCTTTCGAATTGGGGGTGTTTCGTTATCAATAATAATTGATTACTTTACGTACTTAGCCAAACGTGACTTTTGACGTGAAGCCTTGTTCTTCTTGATCAATCCCTTTGATTGGGCATGATCGATTGCTGATGAAACTTGCTTGTACATTTCAGCAGTATCAGCAGATCCGGCCTTAGCAGCCTTCAAGAAGCGCTTAACGGCAGTGCGGTAAGCTGACTTTTGTGGTTCGTTACGATCGTGCTGCTTAGCACTCAAACGAACTCGTTGAATTGATGATTCAATAATTGGCATATGTCCGTCTCCTTAAATTTGATTCTGGTTATTTGTAAGCAAAAGCTTAACGACGCAAACCTAAGCGCTTGATCAATTCACGGTAACGAGGAACATCAGTACCACGGAGGTAACGAAGCAAGTTACGACGGCGACCGATCTTCTTCAAAAGACCACGTTGTGAATGGAAATCATGCTTATGTGCTTCCATGTGGGCGTTCAATTCGTTAATGTCAGCAGTCAAAACTGCAACTTGAACTTCCACTGAACCAGTATCGCCTTCGTGGCGGGCATATTCTTTCATGATTTCGTTCTTACGTTCTTGTGTAAGGGCCATAATCATTTCCACCTTTCTTAAATGTCTCCAAATGCTGAGAAAAACGACGGTGAGACGTAAATCTAAGGATTTGGACAGTTGTTTTGACAACAAGCCTAATTATACGGGATTTTCAGGAAAAATCAAGGGCGGCAATTCGACGGGGCACATTTGCCAAAGACTTAGCCAAATTAGGGAATGGAATCTGCCATTTAGAAGGGGCAAGACTGGGGATGTATGGTAGAATGGATAAGTAATTACATTGGAAAGGATAGCCGTGAAAAAGGCGTGATTACAAGGCTTTTTCAGGCAGGTGAACCCATGGCAACATCAATTTCAAAAGAAGAAGTGGCCCACGTTGCTGATTTGGCAAAGCTCAGCTTTTCAGACCAGGAACTTGAACACTTCACCGGACAACTCCAGGAAATCGTCGCATTGTGTGAAAAGATGGCAGAAGTTGACACAGAAGGTGTCAAGCCAACCTTTTCCGTTACGGCAAATGTGAACCATTTGCGCGAAGATGTTGCGGAAGATTGGCATCAAAAGAAGGCGTTACTTGAACAAGCGCCAGAAGAGGCGGCTGATTTGATCAAGGTGCCCGCTATTTTGAACGGGGAGGACTAATCAGCATGGCTTTTAACTATTTCGATACAAACTTGGATGATTTGCACGAAGCGTTGCAATCAGGCAAGGTGACGGCCGAACAGTTGACCAAGGATACCTTTGCCAACATTGCTGCTACTGATGCTGACTTGCAAGCCTTTATTCGTTTGCACGAAGAAGAGGCCTTGGCCCAAGCTCGTGACATTGACGAAAAGGGTGACTTTTCAAACCCATTGGCTGGGATTCCAATGGCAATGAAGGACAATATTGCCACGAACGGTTTGGAAACAACCGGTGCTTCACATATTTTGGAAGGCTTCAAGCCGGTTTACGATGCTGCCGTTACGACTAAGCTAAACGAAGCTGGTGCTGTGGTGGTTGGTAAGGCCAACATGGATGAATTTGCCATGGGTGGTTCAACCGAAACTTCTTACTACAAGAAGACTAAGAATGCCTGGGACTACACTAAAGTTCCCGGTGGTTCATCAGGTGGGTCTGCCGCAGCCGTTGCCGCTGGGCAAGTTCCTTATGCCTTGGGTTCTGATACTGGTGGATCAATCCGCCAGCCGGCAGCCTTTAACGGAATCGTTGGCATGAAGCCAACTTATGGTCGCGTTTCTCGTTTTGGTCTCTTTGCGATGGCCTCATCATTGGATCAAATTGGTCCACTAACGCGAACAGTCAAGGACAACGCTTTGGTGATGAATGCGATTGCTGGTTTTGACAAGCGCGATTCTACTTCAGCCGAACTTGAAGTACCAGACTTTACTGCCAAGTTGGGTGAAAGCATCAAGGGGATGAAGATTGCCGTTCCTGAAGAATACTTCCAAGAAGGAATTGCCACGGAAGTTGCCACTCAGGTCAAGGCAGCGATTGCGCAATTAGAAGCTATGGGTGCCCAAGTGGACCAGGTTTCTTTGCCACACACTCAGTATGGGGTGGCTGCTTACTACGTTTTGATGGCCTCAGAAGCTTCATCAAACTTGCAGCGTTATGACGGAATCCGCTACGGTTTCCGTTCACCAGAAGCTAAGTCCCTCGAAGAAGTCTACAAGGACACTCGGACGGACGGTTTTGGTGATGAAGTCAAGCGCCGAATTATGTTGGGAACTTATTCATTGTCAGCTGGTGCTTACGATGCCTTCTTCAAGAAGGCCGCTCAGGTCCGAACTTTGATTATTGATGACTTTAACAAGGTCTTTGAAAACTACGACTTGATTGTTGGTCCAACCACACCAACTCAGCCCTATGGAATTGGGGAAGAAATCGATGATCCAAAGGCAATGTACTTGGGTGACGTCTTGACCATTCCTGTTAACTTGGCTGGTTTGCCAGGACTTTCAATTAACGCCGGCTTTAACGGTGGTATGCCAATCGGTTTGCAAATGATTGGAAAGCCATTTGATGAAGCGACCATTTACCAGGCCGCCTATGCGTTCGAACAAGAAAACCGTTTCTTTGAACAACACCCAGCGGTAGCGGACTAAGGAGAGGACACAATGGGAAACGAAAATTTTGAAACCACCATTGGACTTGAAGTCCACGTTGAAATGCAGACAAAGTCAAAGCTTTTGTCACCATCCCCCGTTCACTATGGGGATGCCCCAAACGCCAACACGAACGTGATTGACTGGGGTTACCCTGGGGTTTTGCCAGTGGCAAACAAGGGGGCCATTGACTATGGGATGCGCGTTGCTTTGGCCCTGCATGCCGATATTACAGAAGAAATTCGTTGGGACCGGAAGAACTATGTTTACCCGGATAACCCAAAGTCATACCAGACGACTCAGCAACAAACCCCATTGGGCCGTAACGGCTATTTGGATGTTAATTTGCCCGACGGTTCGGTCAAGCGAATTGGAATCGAAGAACTTCACGTCGAAGAAGATGCCGGAAAGAACACCCACGGGGATGACGGTTACTCATACGTCGATTTGAACCGTCAGGGAACACCATTGGTGGAAATTGTTTCAAAGCCTGACTTAGCTTCACCAGAAGAAGCCTACGCTTATTTGGAACAGTTGCGCCGGGTAATCTTGTTTACTGGTGTTTCAGAAGCCAAGATGCAAGAGGGACAAATGCGTGCCGACGTCAACGTTTCACTTCGCCCTTATGGTTCTGACACCTACGGTACCCGAGTGGAAATGAAGAACATCAATTCCTTCCACTACGTGCAGTCTGCTTTGGAATTTGAAGAAAAGCGTCAGGCCAAGGTCATCCGTTCTGGTGGCCAGGTCCGCCAGGAAACGCGTCGTTATGACGAACCAACCAAGTCAACGGTCTTGATGCGGGTCAAGGAAGTGGCGGATGATTACCGTTACTTCCCAGAACCTGATTTGTCACCAATCCAAATTGGCCAAGACTGGATTGACCGTGTCAAAGCCGACTTGCCAAAGTCAGCTGAAGACCGGCAAAAGTCTTATGTGGCTGACCTTGGTTTGGAACAATATGATGCCGAAGTTTTGACGCAGACTTTGGCGATGGCTAACTTCTTTGATGCCGCTGTTTTGGCAGGGGCTGATTCAAAGGGCGCTGCTAAGCGTGTGGCCAACTACTTGATTGGTGATGTGAACGCCTACTTGAACAAAAACCAGGTGGAGTTGCAGGACACGAAGTTGTCACCAGAAAATTTGGCCGGTATGGTCAAGTTGATTGAAGATGGCACCATTTCAACCAAGCAAGCCAAGAAGGTCTTTGAGGCCATCATGGAAGGTGAAGAACCTGAAGCTTACGCCAAGGCTCAAGGTTTGGTTCAGATTTCAGATCCAGCAGTTTTGACACCAATGGTCAACGAAGTCTTGGACGACAACCCACAGTCAATTGAAGACTTTAAGGGTGGTAAGGACCGTGCCGTTGGTTTCTTGATTGGGCAACTGATGAAGAAGTCAAAGGGGCAGGCCAACCCTGGTGTCTTGAACAAATTGTTGATGGCTGAATTAAATAAGCGATAAAGTTCGGCTGATTGTTGGTTGTGTTCAACGACTAATCACGCTAACTTAAATGGAGGGCCTTTGGCCTTTCGTACATATTTTTTAGGAGGAAGTTGGGGATTACCGGCGTGGATGAGTCGGGTTCTCCACTGATGAAGCATGAAACGAGCACGTATTATTTATAACCCTAGCTCTGGTCGTGAGGCCGTTAAGCGGGAAATGTTGGACATTATCCGAGTTTATGAACAGGCTGGTTATGAAACATCAACATTTGCCACAACACCAGAACCGTTATCAGCACAAAATGAGGCCACTCGGGCCGCCTTTGAAGGCTTTGACTTGATTGTTGCGGCAGGTGGGGATGGTACCATTAATGAAGTGGTTAATGGGATTGCGCCCTTGAGGCGCCGACCAAAGATGGCGATTATTCCAGCCGGAACAACCAACGATTATGCCCGGGCCCTAAAGGTTTCGCGTGATGATCCTTTGGAAGCGGCTAAGGTGATTTTGAAGGGGCAGACCATTAAGATGGATATTGGTCAGGTCTCAATGCGTGGTGGTTGGGTTGAAGAAGAAGGGCAAATTGTGGCGCCTGCTGATGCCCGCTACTTTATTAACATTGCCGCCTTGGGAACCCTTTCTGAGGTAACCTATGCCGTGCCATCTTTGATGAAGTCACTCTACGGTTACTTGGCTTATTTGGTGAAGGGCGCCGAGTTATTGACCCGGTTGGAACCCGTTAAAGCCAAAGTCGTTTATGACGATGGGGAGTACGATGGTAATATTTCGATGATTTTCTTGGCCTTGACCAATTCAGTTGGTGGCTTTGAATCAATCGTGCCCGATGCCAAATTAGATGATGGTGAGTTCACCTTGCTGATTGTGAAGGAGGCCAACCTCTGGCAGATTACCCAATTGGCTGCCCAGGTCTTAAACGGTTCTCACATTAATAACCCACAATTGATTTATAAGAAGACGTCAAAGGTTGAAATCACGCCACTCTCAGAAGACCACCCAATCAAGGTAAACTTGGATGGGGAATACGGTGGGGATGCACCGATGACCTTTAACAACTTGAAGCAACACATTGAGTTTGTTGCTGATCTCTCAGCCATTAGCGTTGATGCGACAACGGCTAAGATTCAAGAAGAATTTGTTGAACAAGTTGAAGCAATGGAAGCTTCTACCCACAAGGGTGACAGCGACCAAGAAGAAAAGGATTAAGAATGGCCAAAGCCAATCGCACAATTAAACAGGCTGCGCCGGTTCACAAGAATGAGCTTGTCACAGCCGAGATTACGGACTTAACCTACCAAGGCCTAGGGGTGGCAAAGATTGATGGTTTTCCATTATTTGTGACCAATGCCTTACCCGGTGAAAAAGCCGAAATTTTGGTGACAAAGGTCTTGAAAAACTATGGTTTTGCCCGGGTTCAGACTCTGCTAGAAGAGTCACCCGACCGAGTTGACCTAGCTGATCAACTGGCTTTGACGACTGGAATTGCGCCGTTAGCTAATTTAGCCTACCCAGCGCAATTGGCCTGGAAACAGCGCCAAGTTCAGGAATTGTTTAAAAAAGCGAAGTTGGATGTGACGGTTGTCGAAACGGTGGGGATGGATGATCCAACTCATTACCGTAACAAGGCCCAGGTACCGGCACGAATGGTTGATGGCCGTTTGGAAACTGGCTTTTTCCGCCGTGGTTCACACAAGTTGATTCCAACCGATTCTTTTTACATTCAAGACCCAGCCGTCGATGAAGCGGTCCGGGTGACCCGGGATATTCTGCAAGACTTGCAGATTGCCGCTTATGATGAAGAAAGCGACCGCGGGGTTGTCCGCCACGTGATGGCCCGAATTGCCAAAGCTACCGGTGAATTAATGGTTGTGTTGGTTACTAAGACCAAGAAGTTGCCACAGGCGGATGAAATTGTTGCTCGCTTGCGCGAACGTCTGCCACATTTGCAATCGGTTGTGCAAAATGTCAATTCTGCCCAAACCAATGTGATTATGGGCCGCACGAACCAGATTTTGTGGGGAAAAGATGCGATTGAAGACGTCTTATTGGGTAAGAAGTACCTAATTGGCCCTAATTCCTTTTATCAGGTCAACCCGGTCACAACTGCTAAGTTGTACCAGTTGGCCAAGGAAAAGGCTCAGTTGCAACCAACTGATATTGCCATCGATGCCTATTGTGGGATTGGAACGATTGCCTTGACCGTGGCGGACGCTGTTGCCGAAGTTTACGGAGTCGAAGTCGTTGATGCTGCCATTGAGGATGCCAAGAAAAATGCCCGGTTAAACCAGGTGGGCAACACCCACTTTATTGCGGCCGATGCCCCAAGCCAAATGCGCGAATGGGCTGAAGCTGATTTGAAGCCGGATGTTGTCTTTGTTGATCCACCACGAAAGGGTTTGACGGCTGATTTTATTGAAGCGGTCGGGGTGATGTCCCCAAAGCGTTTGGTTTACGTGTCATGTAATCCAGCGACGATGGCCCGCGATGCCCAAGGGTTATTAGACCAGGGTTATCAAATTGATGGGCCAATCCAGCCCGTTGACCAGTTTCCACAAACCACCCACGTGGAAGCAGTTGCAGTATTTACGAAGAAAGCCTAGTTGTCAAAACGACAAGTAGGCTTTTGTCACTAGAAAGGGAAGGCAGTATGACAACAGATCAAATTACATTTCGCCCAGCAACGCCAGCCGATGCCGCCGAGTTAGTGGCCATCTATGCGCCATATGTCAGAGAAACGGCTATCACCTTTGAATATGAGGTGCCAACGGTAGCGGAATTCGCAGCGCGTATTGAAAAGACTTTGGCCATGTATCCCTACATCGTGGCTGTTTTGGATGGTCAAATTTTAGGTTATGCTTACACCAGTGCCATGGGATCACGAGAGGCCTACCATTGGTCCGTTGAGACTTCGATTTACTTGCGCCAAGATGAGCGTGGCCATGGTCTGGGTAAACGTTTGTACCAGTTGATTGAGCAAGTTTCCTACGATCAAAACGTGATTAATTTGAATGCCTGCATTGCCGTTCCAAAGGTCGAAGACGATCATTTAACTAATAATAGCCGTGATTTTCACGAGCACTTGGGTTACCACTTTGTCGGTGAATTCAACAAGATTGGCTATAAGTTTGGTACTTGGTACGACTTGGCTTGGATGGAAAAGTCATTGACAGAACATCCAGATCAGCCAGAGCCCGTCATTCCATTTGCTACAATGCTTCAAAACGGCTACCAAATTCATGAATAAGGCATGAAAAATCTTGGCCAGCACCGTCTAATTGAGTAAGCAGACAAGGTGGCTAAAATTAATCAAGAGTAAATTTGGAGGTTTCCCCATGGCGACAAAAGAACAGACACCCATGATGGTGCAATATCATCAGATTAAGGACCAATATCCCGATGCCTTTGTCTTTTACCGGATGGGGGATTTTTACGAGCTCTTTGAAGATGATGCGATTAAGGGTGCTAAAATCCTTGAACTGACCTTAACGGCCCGAAATAAAAATTCAGAAAACCCAATCCCAATGGCGGGAATCCCGCATCACGCGGTGGCGGCCTATATCGATATCTTGGTTGATGCCGGTCATAAGGTAGCCATCGTAGAACAGATGGAAGACCCAGCCACGGCCAAGGGAATGGTCAAACGAGACGTTGTTCAGTTGATTACGCCCGGCACCAAAATGTCTGGTAAGACTGGCGATGGAAAGGAAAATAACTTTTTGGCGGCGGTTGTCGCCACCGGTGCACGGCCAGGGGATGCGGACCAGGCCGCCTTTGCCTTGGCTTACATTGACCTTTCGACTGGGGAATTAAAGGCAACCGAATTAGACGAGCAGAATGCCGTCATCGATGAATTAGGGGCTTTGGAGGTTAAAGAGGTTGTCTTAGCCCGTGAGGGTGAACGGGCTACGCCGGCTTTGGCTGATGCCATCGGTGAACGCGGCTGGGTCGTTTCTTATCAAGGAACCGTTCAGCCATCAGCGACGATTACTTATTTGACCAAGGAGTTGAAAAGCGCGGCGGGACAGGATGTCACGGCCTTACTTCTCCAATACTTATTTGATACGCAAAAGCGGTCTTTGGACCATATTATGCCGGTGCAGACCTATCAGCGTCAGGCTTATTTGGTCTTTAACCAGGTGACTCGGGTCAACTTGGATTTGGTCGAAAATGCGCGAACGAAGCAAAAGGCAGGTTCGCTTTTTGCCCTGCTGGATGAAACCAAAACTGCCATGGGTGGCCGGTTATTAAAGCAGTGGTTGATTAAGCCTTTGAAAAACTTAGAAGCGATTCGGGCACGGCAGGATGCGGTGGCTGCTTTTAAAGATGACTTTTTCACCCGGGGAACGGTTCAAGATCAATTAAAGTATGTTTATGACTTGGAACGTTTGGCGGCTAAGGCGGCTTTGGGCACGTTAAACGCCCGTGATCTGGTTCAGCTCAAGCGGTCATTGCAGGCGGTGCCTGATTTGCAGGCGGCTTTGTTAGCAGAGCATGTCAATCCAATTTTGCAAGAAGCAGGTCGGGCCATTGACCCACTTTTGGATTTGGCCAGTTTGATTGACCAGGCGATTGTGCCTGAACCACCAATTTCAGTTCGAGACGGTGATTTGATCCAACCGGGCTACGATGAGCTAGTTGATTCATACAACCAAGCCTTGGCGGATAACCAGGACTGGCTGGCTGCCTATCAACAGCAGGAACGAGAAGCGACCGGAATTTCCAATTTGAAGGTCAAGTATAACAAGAACTTTGGTTACTTCATCGAAGTCACCAAGGTTAACCTGGATAAGTTGGAAGAGGGTCGTTACCACCGCAAGCAAACGTTAACCAATGCGGAACGTTTCACGACGCCAGAGTTAAAGGAGCACGAAGATTTAATCTTCGCTGCGCAAACCAAGCGCTTTGACCGGGAATACGAGTTGTTCTTGTCAGTCCGGGCCAAGGTCAAGGAAGAAATTACCCGTTTGCAAACCCTGGCACAGAAGTTAGCCCGTTTGGATGTCCTAGCAGCCTTGGCTGATGTAGCGGAAAATCGTCATTTCACTAAGCCAAGTTTCAAAGAAGGTGAAGACCGGTCATTGATGATTAAACAGGGCCGCCATCCGGTGATTGAATCACTGTTAGGTCCTGGGGAATACGTGGCAAACGACGTTACCTTTGCCGATGACACGAAGATTCAGTTGGTAACTGGGCCAAACATGGCTGGTAAGTCAACCTATATGCGTCAAGTTGCCCTAGTGGTCGTTTTGGCGCAAATGGGTTCCTTTGTGCCGGCCGATGAGACCATCTTGCCAATTTTTGACCAAATCTTTACCCGAATTGGGGCGAACGATGATTTGGTAAACGGTCGGTCAACCTTCATGGTCGAAATGGCGGAAGCCAATTTGGCCTTGCAGGATGCCACTGCCCAGTCCTTGATTTTATTTGATGAATTAGGTCGGGGAACGGCTACTTACGACGGAATGGCTTTGGCTCAGGCAATTATTGAATACCTTGATACCAACCTGCATGCCACAACGATTTTTGCGACCCACTATCACGAATTGACGGCCTTGGCCAACAACCATCCGGCCATTCAAAATTTCCATGTTGGGGCCCAGTTGACCGCTGACGGTCAGCTGCACTTCTTACACCAAGTCCAGCCAGGGGCGGCTGACCGTTCTTATGGAATTCAGGTAGCGGCTCTCGCTGGTTTGCCAAAGTCGCTCTTGCATAACGCCGAGCAGATTTTGCAGGCCTTGGAGGCTCAGGGCGCCGGACAAGTTGAGGGGGATGCTGTTGTTTCGTCAAGCCAAACGGTCGCAGCACCAATCACGGATGGTCTTGCCCAAGAAGTACCGCTCTTTAACATCGGACCAGCACCAGTTGAAGCACCTGTATCAACGGTCGCAGCTAGTTTGGACCCAGCTGACCAAAAGGCTTTGGATGAACTGGACCGCGTGAACTTAAACCAATTAACTCCTTTAGCTGCCTTGAACTTAGTAGCAAAATTACAAGAAATGAGGTCAAATGATGGCCAAAATTCATGAGTTATCCGAACTACTGGCGAACCAGATTGCAGCCGGTGAGGTGATCGAACGGCCAGCTTCGGTTGTGAAGGAACTGGTCGAAAACGCCATTGATGCCCATGCGACTCAGGTCGACGTGGTTATTGAAAATAGTGGCTTAGATTTAATCAAAGTGATTGATAACGGGGAAGGGATTACCAGTGATGAGGTGCCGCTAGCCTTTGTCCGTCATGCGACTTCTAAGATACAAGACCGCCATGATTTATTTAAAATTTTAACCCTTGGCTTTCGTGGTGAAGCGCTGCCATCGATTGCGGCCGTTGCGGATGTGACCTTGCAGACCCGTACGGCGACAGCCGACACTGGCTTTTTCTACCAAATTAAGGGAGGCCAGGTGACTCAAGAAGGGCCAGCAGCTGGTCGCTTTGGTACTTCTGTTTCGGTTCGTAGCTTGTTTTACAATACACCGGCCCGGTTAAAGTATTTAAAAAAGCCTCAGACCGAGATGTCGCTGATTGTCGAAACGGCCAACCACTTGGCCATGGCTTATCCTAATTTGGCGCTGTCGTTGACTCATAACGGGAAAACCTTACTGAAAACGTCTGGAAACGGTGATTTACGCCAAGTGTTGGCGGTTGTTTATGACCGCAAAACCGCTGAAAAGATGGTTGGCTTTGAGGGCGCTTCCGAGCACTTCCGCGTCAATGGTTACTTGTCATTACCGGAGCAAACGAGGTCATCACGGTCTTACTTTGCCGTCCTAGTGAACCACCGCTTTGTTAAGAACTTTTCGGTTTCAAATGCCATTACGGCTGGTTACGGTTCCAAGCTAATGGTCGGTCGTTTCCCAATTGGGGCGATTAACATTGAATTGGACCCCTTGCTGGTTGATGTCAATGTTCATCCCCAAAAGGCTGAAATTCGCCTCAGTGAAGAGGGTGAGCTCACAGACCTTATCACAGCGGTGATTCGTGACCGTTTGAGTCAAGAAAACTTGATTCCAAAGGCCCTGGATAACCTTGGCCGGGAAGAAGCGGATGGCGCGCAAGCTGCAGCGACAGAACCAGAAAAGGTAGAACCGGTGGTCAAACCTGGCGAACCGGCTGCAGTTGAGGTGGCCAATACCAAAGAACACGTGATTGAAATTAATGCCGAAGATCAATTGGCAGAACAACCCGTTCAAAGCTTTGCTGACCGCTATGCCGCCGAATCCTATCAGCCAGCCTTCACTGATGAAGCCAAGGCTGCTGAACCAACCATGGATTATCCAACGGCAGCCAGTTCAGCCGCTGTTGATCAGACACTATCGGCTGACAACCAGGTTGAGCCAATGGTGGCAGCGGAAAACGACGTGCTTCATTCAAATAGTCAACCAACAAATAATCAGCCAACGGCAAAGCAACCTAAACCAGTCAACCAGGACTTAGATTTGGAAGACCAAACGGCCGAACAGCATGGCTTTCCAACTTTGGATTATATTGGTCAAATGCATGGAACCTTTCTTTTTGCCCAGGATCAAAACCATTTGTACCTGGTTGATCAACACGCCGCTCAAGAGCGCATTAATTATGAATATTACCGGCGGATTGTCGGTGAAGTCGGCGATAATCAGCAGCAATTATTAGCACCGATTACGCTGACTTACTCCACGGCTGATATGCTAAAAATCGCCGATTACCAAGACGTTTTGACCGGGGTTGGCTTGAACGTGGAAGAGTTTGGTCCGAATACGATTGCAGTTTATGAGCACCCAGCCTGGATTCCAGCCGACCAGGCGGCAGACACAATCCAAGAAATGATTGACTGGGTCTTACATGATGGTAAGCTAACGGTAGCAGCCTTTCGCGAGAAGGCCGCTATCATGATGTCTTGTAAGCGGGCCATCAAGGCTAACTGGCACATTTCAACAGAAGAGGCCAAGGCCCTTTTGCACGGCCTGGCTCAGGCGGAAAACCCGTATAACTGTCCGCATGGTCGCCCAGTTTTGACTTCTTTTACCCTGACTGAAATGGAACGGATGTTTAAGCGGATTCAAGATTCACATGAATCTTGGCAAACTTATGATACCCACCCATTCTAAATATGAACGACTGTAGCTACGAAAGAGTTCTTTAGGAATAACTATGAATTATAACGATGTGATTATTCGATTGCGCTATGCGCTCTCGTTATCAAACCAAGAAATCGAAGCCATCTTTGCCCTTGGTGGTCAAAAGATTAACCAGGCACAATTAGACAAGATTTTGACCAAGCAAGAAGACGATGACAAGCCCGACCAAAACTTGTCGGCCCATGATTTGGAAGCTTTTTTGAATGGCTTGGTCATTGATAAGCGTGGCCAGCGGACTGATAAGGATGGCCGAGTGGTAGCGCCAACCTTTGATATGACTGCGGCTGATTTGGTCAACAATGTGGCGATTAAGAAAATTAAAATTGCCATGTCTTATACCTCAGATGATATCCAAAGCTTGTTAGCTTTGGCCGGAGCTAAAATTTCTAATGGGGAACTTTCGGCAATTTTGCGTCGGCCAGATCACCGTAATTACCGGCCTGCCGGTGACCGTTACTTGCGTAAATTACTAGCAGGAATGGGCAAAAAATATCGCGGTTAAGTCGATCAAAATACTTAGAGTACCGACCTATTAAAACAGACGACCACTATGGTCGTCTGTTTTCGTCATAATAAGTAGGTTTAAATTTGTTATGATAGAGGGGATAGGATACAAATGGAGAATGATATGCAAATTGCAAAGACACTGATAAAAGAACAGCAAGAAATTGCACCCTATGCATATACACAGGCCGGTGGTGTTGCTGATTACTTGGCGGTCCCACATTCCTTAGAAGAATTGACAGACCTATTAGCCTGGGCCAAGGAGCGTCAGCTGCCGGTCCATGTTTTTGGTCGCTTGTCGAATTTGGTCGTGCGTTCTGGTGGTTTGCGTGGCTTAGTGATTCTAACCACTGAGTTAAAGGCTGTCCAACAAAACGGAACGCAATTGATTGCTGATGCAGGCTGTGACATTATCTGGTTGGCTGCTGTCGCCCAAGAACGAGGCTTATCCGGCTTAGAATGGTCGGCAGGAATCCCTGGATCAGTTGGTGGAGCTGTCTTCATGAACGCCGGGGCCTATGGTGGCCAGGCGGATATGGTCGTTTCCTCAGTGACGGCGATTATGCCGGATTTGTCAATGCAGACCTTTACCAAAGACGAGCTAGCATTTGCTTACCGCCATTCTGTTTTTCAAGACAATGGTGGAATTATTGCTCAGGCAACCTTTGACTTAGCGTCAGGGGACCAAGACTTGATTCAGCAGAAGATGGATGAAGTCAACTACGCTCGGGCTAGCAAGCAGCCGCTGTCATGGCCATCCAATGGTTCTGTCTTTAAGCGCCCCACGGGCCACTTTGCAGGTAAGCTCATCATGGATGCTGGCTTGCAGGGGAGCCGGGTCGGCGGCGTTGAAGTTTCCACCAAGCATGCTGGTTTCATGGTCAATGTTGATCATGGGACTGGTAATGATTATGAGGACTTGATTCACCTTGTCCAAGATAAAGTTTATAAGGAGTATCAAGTTCAATTAGAACCCGAAGTACGAATTTTAGGAGACCGGTAACCCATGGATATAATTGAGTTAATGATTGTCTTAGTGATTGGGGTGGCGCTTTCAAGCATCATCTCACACTTCATCCCAGCCATCCCAATTTCGCTTTTTCAGATTTTGATCGGATTTTTACTAGCCGTTATTGGCGGTGCCTATGTCGAAGTTGATTCGCATTGGTTTATGATGTTATTTGTGGCGCCCATCTTGTTTAATGATGCCTGGCGTTTTCCAAAACGAGAGTTATGGAAGTTACGCGTTCCCATTTTGGGAAATGCAATTTTATTGGTCTTAGTGACCACGATTGTGGGTGGTTTTGCCATTCACTGGTTGATTCCGGAGCTGCCATTGGCCGTTTCATTGGCCCTGGCCGCTGTCTTATCACCAACCGATCCGGTGGCCGTGCAAGCGATTGCCAAGCGGGTGAAGTTGCCGGAAAACCTGCTACATGTTGTGACAGGTGAAAGTTTGGTTAACGATGCCACCGGTTTGGTTTCCTTTAACACGGCGATTAAGGCCGTGGTGGCAGGAACGTTCTTGCTGTCGGATGCCATCCTCAATTTTGCCTGGATGACTTTGGCCGGGATTGCGATTGGAATCGTGGTCGGAGCAGCCATCATTTGGCTGCGAGATTCGGTATCGCGCTTTGGTCTCGCTGACGTGGTTTTCTATACGATCATCACGGTTTTGCTACCATTTATTATTTATTGGATTGCCGAATTCCCACTGCACGCTTCTGGTTTAATCGCCGTTGTGACGGGTGGAATTACGGCGAAGTTGATGAATGACCGTCATGTTGGCATGCTATCGGCGGAAGCAACGATTGTTTCCGTTCACGCCTGGGAAGTGATTGTCTACGTCTTAAACGGCTTGATTTTCGTCTTACTCGGGGTTACCTTGCCAAATGCGCTACACAACATTTTGCAAGATACCAACATTTCAAATTTGCAGGCTTTGGGCTATGGCCTCTTGGTTTGGTTGATTGTCTTTGCCCTGCGGGTCTTATGGGCCTATGCCATTCAATGGGGTCAAAAGGTTCGACACCAAGACCGGGTGGTTTCCTTTAAATCAGCGATTGTCTCGGGCTTGACTGGTGTTCGTGGGGCCGTGACGATGGCTGCGGTTCTAACGATTCCCTTAGTGACGGACAAGGGTGATGCCTTTGTTGGCCGAGATTTGGTGATTTTTATTGCCGCGGTAGTCGTGATTTTCTCACTGCTGGTGGCCTCAGTCATGTTACCCTCGGTCACGAAGCAAAGTACTAAGCACGACTTTACCCAGCCAGAGGGAACCACGGAAGTTGATGACGATTTGCCAGAGGGGCATCCGGGGGATGTCTCGGAAGAACGGGCACGACTTTGGGTCACCCGAGTCGGCATCCAACAGCTGCGTGACTTGCAAACGGATGAAAATCGGCGGATTGTCCACGAATTAGTCGCGCGCCGGCAAAAGCGGGTGCGCCAATTGCGCTTAAGTTTGCATGAAAACCAAAATCAACAGGATTATGCTGCTGAAAAAGACCTTGAGTTGCAGGAAGTTTCCCTCAGGGCGCAACGTGACCAGTTGCGCAAATTATTGGTGGACGAAAAAATTTCACCAATCACCTACACCTTGCAGGCTCGTTATTTGGACCAGTTTGAGGCGGACTTGGGCTCGAGTCAGGCCTTCTTTGCAAAGAAGCGTCTGCTCTGGCTCTACCGACGGTTGTGGGCTAATTTCCGCATTTGGCTGGCGGATGAAGAATCAGATAAGGTCCGAGAAGAAAGTAACTTTGCCAAGCGTGAAATGTTGAAGGACGCCATTAAGGCGATTTCAAATTACGTGGCCATGCAGGTTGGTGACACGGTCATGCAGCGCATTTTGCGCCAAGAAGCGTATAATTTGATTACAATCTACCGCTTTCAAATTGAGAAAACTAAAAAGGTCTCAACTTTTGATCAGCAGGAGGAGGATGATCGGATGCGCCTTGAATTAGAGTTAAAGGCGTTGAATGCCGAACGTGATTTTACGCAGCAGCTCTATGAGCAGAAGCGAATTTCGCGGCAGACTAGTATCAATCTGCGACAAGTGATTAATTACGCGGAGACGAGGGTCTTAGTTGGCCGTAATGAGGAGTAAGAGGAGTAAAAAATGGGTATTTGGGCTTACATGACCAGTACGAACTTAGTTCATTTGTTGGACGTGTTGATTATCTGGTTTTTGTTATACAAAGTAATTACCTTCGTTGAAGGCACGCGCGCTTTGCAAATTCTGTTTGGTGTTGGGGCGATTTTCCTAATTAAAGTCGTTGCCTGGTATACCGGCTTAGTGGTTGTTTCTTGGCTGATGGATCAGTTGATTACCTGGGCGCCAATCGCCTTGGTGGTGATTTTCCAGCAAGAAATCCGCCGCGGTTTAGAAAACCTGGGCCGGCGTCTAACGGTTCGTCGCCATCATTTGGATAATGAGCAGGCGCATGAACTGATTAAGGGCTTGGATATGGCCTTGGAATATATGTCGAAGCGCCGTATCGGAGCTTTGATTACCATCAACGGAAAAGATACGTTGGAAGAGTACATTAAGACTGGAATTGTCCTGGATGCCCAGGTGACTGGTCAGCTTTTGATTAATATCTTTATTCCAAATACACCACTGCACGATGGGGCAGTAATCATCAATAACGATAAAATTGCGGTGGCAGCCGCATACTTGCCTCTGTCAGAATCGACTCGCATTCCAAAAGAGTTAGGAACCCGGCACCGTGCTGCCGTTGGAATTTCAGAAGCAACGGATGCCGTGACGGTCGTTGTTTCAGAAGAAACTGGTGAGATTTCGATTACGCAACGCGGCGACTTACTACGGAACATGGATCGCGATTCATACCTAAACTTCTTTGAGAAGCAGTGGATTGAACCAGTACAAAAGAAGCGGAAGTATCCAATTCTTCGCTTCCTATTCCGGGGGAAGAAATTATGAAAAAATGGAGTTCATCAAAAGCAGTCAACCTCATGTTTTCATTTTTGATGGCTCTGCTGATTGCCGCCTATGTCCTATCAACAAAGCCTAGTTATTCTGGGTCAAATAGTGGCAACCAGTACAGCTCTTTGTTACCCGAAAAGAAGGCAACAATCTCAGCACCGTTGACTGTCCAATTTAATTCAGATGATTATGTGATTGTCGGGGCACCAAGCGCCGTTAGTGTTGGCCTGCAAGGTTCATCTGCCTTGGTTACCGCAGCGCAAGGACATAATGAAATTCAGGCTGTAGCCGATTTGCGCGGATTAGGTGTTGGTCAGCATACGGTGAACGTTGCTTTGACCGGCGTGAGCTCTTCGCTAACGGCGACTGTCAACCCACAAACCGTGACGGTCACCTTGGCTGAAAAGGATTCAGCTAAGAAGGACGTTCAGGTACAATACGACAGCAGTAAGATTGCTTCTGGTTACCAAGTAAGTAATGCGACGGCAGACGTGAAGTCGGTCACGGTTACTGGACCAAAGGATAATGTTGATGCGGTCGACCACGTTGGCGCGGATGTTAGCTTGGATAAAAACACCAAGAGCAATGTTAACCAGACTGCCAAATTAACGGCTTACGACAAGAATAACGAGCCCGTTCAAGTGACTTTGTCACAGCAAACCACGAAGGTTTCCCTGACGATTACGGGCAGCAGCTCTTCTTCTTCGTCTTCGGGCAGCACCAGTAAAAGTGTTAACCTAGTAGCCCAAGCAGCTTCTGGTTCGCTTGATAATTACACGATTACCATGAGTCCGAACACGGTGACAATTTATGGTTCAAGTGATACACTTAATAGCATCAGCTCGATTCCAGTGAACATTGATGTCTCAAATATCACTGGAAAAGTGACCAAGACCATTGGCTTAACCAAGCCTTCTGGCGTCGACTCGTTATCGGATCAAAGCGTGCAAGTCACGATTAGTCCGAAGTAGTTGACGGACTAGTTTGCTGGCAGGTCAACCATTATTGGAGAAAAGATTAACATGACAGAACCAAACTTAAAATACTTTGGTACCGATGGCGTTCGCGGCATTGCTAACCAAGGTTTGACACCGGAACTGGCCTTGAAATTAGGCCGGGCTGGTGGGGCCATCTTGACCCGACATAACGACAACCCAGACCGTCAACCGGTCGTTGTTGTTGGAAAGGATACCCGAATTTCCTCAGAAATGTTGCAAGAAGCTTTGATTGCTGGCTTACTTTCTGTTGGAGTTGATGTTTTAAACTTGGGCGTAATTACTACGCCAGCGGTGGCTTACCTCGTTGAAAGTCTAGAAGCCGATGCCGGTATTCAGATTACGGCCTCTCACAATCCGGCAGCGGATAATGGGATTAAATTCTTTGGTAACGATGGTTTCAAGCTTTCAGATGAATTAGAAGCTGAAATCGAAGTAATCTTAGATGATGAAGATGATGATTTGCCACGTCCAAGCGCCAAGGGACTGGGTACGGTTTCACACTATCAAGAAGGGGCCCAAAAGTACTTGGCCTTCTTGCAAAAGACAATCCCAACGGATTTGTCTGGTTACAAATTAGCCTTAGATGGTGCGAATGGTGCCACCTATGACTTGTTGCCACGGTTGTTTGCCGACTTAGGGGCGGACTTTGATACCATGGGAACGGAACCTGATGGTTTGAACATCAATGATCAAGTGGGTTCTACTCACCCAGAAGCCTTAGTTCAAATGGTCAAAGACGGTGATTATTCAGCCGGCTTGGCCTTTGATGGCGATGGCGACCGCCTGATTGCGGTTGATGAAAATGGTGAAATTGTCGATGGTGACAAGATTATGTACATTACTGCCCGCTTTATGAATGGGCAGGGCCGGTTGAAGCACCAAACGGTGGTTTCAACGGTGATGTCAAACATTGGCTTCTACAAGGCGTTGGAGGCGCAAGGCATCCAATCCGTTAAGACGCAAGTTGGTGACCGTTATGTTATGGAAAAGATGGTCGCGGATGATGACAACCTTGGTGGAGAACAATCCGGTCACATTATTTTCCGTGATTGGGCCAAGACGGGGGATGGTTTGTTAACCGCCCTGCAGTTGTTAAACGTTATGAAGGAAACTGGTCAGCCATTGTCTGAATTGGCCAGTGACGTAACCCTTTACCCGCAAAAGTTGGTCAACATCAAGGTGGCTGATAAGAACGCCATGATGGAAAATCCAGCTTTGCAGACCAAGATTGAAGAAGTCGAAAAGCAAATGGCTGGTGACGGCCGAGTGCTGGTCCGTCCTTCTGGGACGGAATCAATTATCCGGGTCATGGCGGAAGCTAAGACCGAGGAATTGGTTGATACTTATGTTGACAGCATCGTCGCTGTTGTTAACCAAGAAAAGTAAATTTAAAATAGCGTAAACAGAACATGTTTACGCTATTTTTTATTGTGATTTGCTCTAAAAGCAGTCGGTCAAATCTGTTATAATAAAAACAACTGAATTTTGGAAAGGAAACTACCTTGTCACCATCTGACTTTAGAAACTATTTAGAAGAAAACTTCCAAATTAGTTTTAATCATTTGCCTCTATTGCAAGAGGCGTTAACCCAGCGAAACTACTTAAACGAGCATCCAAAGGAAAAGGGCCGCGACTACCAGCGTTTGGAATTCCTTGGGGATGCCATCATGCAGGCCACCGTGACGGAATACCTGTTTAAGCGCTATCCCGAATGGGATGAAGGTCAATTGACCGAAATGCGCATTACGATGGTGCAAACGAAGTCTTTTGCCCACTTTGCAAGCGTGATTCATTTGAATGAAGCAATTCGCCTTGGAAAAGGGGAAGAAATGAATGGGGCCCGTGAACGGCCATCATTGCTAGAAGACATCTGGGAAGCCTTTATCGGGGCCTTGTACTTAGACCAAGGCCAAGCTGCCGTGGTTTCACTACTACAACAGACGGTCTTTGCTGCCATTGACGAAAACTTCTTTGATCAATTCATCGATTTTAAGTCACGCTTACAAGAAAAGTTACAGGCACAAGGGTCAGTTGATATTGACTACACGATTGAAAACGAAATTCGCAATGAGGATAATAGTCAACTCTTCGAGGTCTCGGTCGCAGTTGACGGCAAGGTTTTGGCCCACGGGTCTGGTCAATCAATTAAGGATGCCGAAAAGGCGGCTGCCCAAAAGGCTTACCAAGATTTGACAGCAAAATAAGAATAAAGAGCATAAAATTCGCCTATGAAATTAAAAACACTGGAAATTATTGGTTTTAAATCATTTGCCAATAAAACGGTGATCGACTTCCAGCAAGGAATGACTGGTATTGTCGGCCCAAACGGATCGGGAAAATCAAATATTATTGAAGCCATCCGCTGGGTGATGGGTGAACAGTCAGCCAAAGACTTACGTGGAAACAAGATGGCTGACGTTATTTTTGGTGGAACGAATAATCGGAAAGCCTTAAACCGGGCCGAAGTATCAATCACTTTTGATAACTCGGACCACTACATAGCCTCAGATTTTTCTGAGATTCGGATTACCCGCCGTCTCTACCGGACCGGGGAATCTTCTTATCAATTAAACGGGACGGAATGCCGGTTAAAAGACATTCATGAACTCTTTATGGATACTGGTCTCGGCCGGGATGGTTTTTCAATCATTTCGCAGGGGCAAGTTGAAAAGATTTTCTCTGCCAAGCCAGAAGAACGGCGGGGAATCATCGAAGAAGTCGCCGGTGTCTACAAGTACAAGCAAAATAAGGACAAGGCCGAAAAGGATTTGGCTGCGACCGAAGATAATTTGGCCCGTGTCGATGATATTATTCAAGAAGTTGAAGGCCGGTTGACACCATTGGCTGACCAAGCTGTCAAGGCCAAGGACTACCTGGCGAAGCGGGAAAGCTTTGAAAAGTTGGATCAAATTCGTCTGACCCGGTCAATCTTGGCTTTGCAGGGTCAGGTCGGAAAGCAGGGTGAAGAAGCCCAGCAGGCCAAGGAAGCCGTTGCTAACCAGCAGGCAGCCGTGAGCCAAACACAAGCCGACTTGAATCAAACGCGTGAAGATTTGGACGACTTGCAACAGGACCGCGATGCCTTACAGGCCGACATTGTTGCTAAGACTCAGGAAAAAGAGCAGTTAATTGGAAACCAAAAGTTGGCCTCACAGGAGCAGGCTACGTTGGTTCGTGACCTGGCTAATTTGCAAGAGCAACAAGCCAATGAAGAAAATCAGGCCGAAGTCGCGCAGACTGATTTGACCGGTGTCCAAGAACAATTAGCCGCTCTAATCGAACAAGAGCAAACATTGCAGCAGACGGTACATCAAATCGACCAAGAACACGGTTCGGCCAAGATTACGGCCGTTCAGAGTCAATTGGACGAGAACCGTAATGCTTACGTGACGACAATGCAGGAATTGGCTTCCTTGCATAACAAGTTGACCTACCAAGAAAAGGCCTTGGAACAAAATCAGGTCCAGTTAGAGCAAAAGCAAGCGGCCTTTACGGCGGCTCAAGCGAAGTTGGACGAAGCCAAGCAAGCTCAAGCTGCTTATGAACAAGAGCATCCTAGTCAAGTTGATGGCAAGAACCCATTTGAGGGTCAAACAATACAAACACAGGATGCGTTAACAGCGGCTAAGCAATCCTACCAGGACAAGCAAAAGGCCTGGCAGCAGGCAGCCTACGCCTTAGAACAAGCGCAGTCCCGTTATCAAGCGGAAGCTTCTTTGGATGACTACGCTGGCTTCTACCAGGGTGTGCAAAACTTGATGCACGCTAAGGTGCGACAGAACTTCCCTGGGATTAAGGGCGTGGTCGCCGAATTACTGACGGTGCCAAAGAACTATACCAAGGCGGTGGAAACTGTCTTGGGTGGGGCTTTACAGCAGGTGGTGGTTGATTCTACCCAGACTGCTAAGAGCATCGTTGCTTATTTGACAAAAAACAAGAAGGGTCGGGTGACCCTGCTCCCAATCAATACAATTAAGCCCCGGTCGGCTCGTGATATCGCTGCTGCTAGCCGGGAAAAGGGCTACATTGGTGTGGCGGCCGATTTGGTCAAAATGCCAAATGGAATGGATAATATTCTTTCGGCCCTATTGGGGACGACTTTGGTGGTCGAAGATTTGGATGCGGCGACTCGAGTAGCCAAAGCCTGCCAAAACCGCCTGAGGGTTGTTTCCTTAGACGGCCAGTTGGTCAACGCCGGTGGATCAATTACCGGTGGTGCCAACTTCCGTCAGGGACCTTCCGTTTTGTCACGGCAAAATGATTTGAAGGAAAAAGAAGCTGCCTTAGAAAAGCAGCAGGCAGAAGTGATTGCCTTGGCTGGTCAGCGCGACCAGCAACAAGACAAGGTGACTGCCCTGCAGGCTGAATTAGAAGACTTGCAGCAAAAGAGTCGTGATTTCGTTGCCCAAGGGCAGCAAGTTGACTATCAATTGGCCGGCCTTAAGGACACCGTAGCGAAGTACCAAACTGAGGTGCAAACGCTGTCTTTGGATATTGCTGACTTGCAGGTGGCGATTGCTGACGGGCAAAGTGAGCAAGATCAGGCTCAAGCAGCCTTGGCCCAAAGTGAAGAACAAAAGGCCGCTGCTGAAGGTCAAAGTGCTGATTTAACTGAAGAATTGGCACAATTGAACCAAGATCACCAGGCTTACCAGGACCAAAAGGCCGAATTTCAAGCGGAATTAGCCAAGGTTCAGGCACAAAAGGCTGCTCAAGAAGAAAACCAGGAACGGTTGACTCAAACTTTGGCGCAGGCCCAGGCTCAATTAACCGATTTGGCTGCGAAAGCAGAACAAATGCAGGCAACCTTGGACCAGGCTCAGAGTGCCGAAGAGCTTGGCCAGGCTGTGACGGATTTGACGGCTGGTTTAGACAAGGCCCAGCAGGAAGCTCAAGGCCTCGCCGAAAAGTGGGCGAGCCTCTCTGCCCTGGTCAAGGAAAAAGAAAATCAATTGGCTCAGGCTCAAGAGGCCTTGAATACTGGCCTGGTTGACCAATCGTCGGTTAACCACCAGTTACAAACGAGTCAAGAACGACTTGCTAAGCAGATTTCAACGTTGCGTCAGGCCTATGGTTTGACTGTTGCGACCGAAGCTGATTTGGTTGAATCCGAGTTGACGGATAGTGAAGTTGACCAGCAGTTGTCGGCCAACAAACGGGCATTGGATGATTTGGGACCGGTTAACATTGCGGCCATTCAAGAGTATGACGAGATTAAAGACCGCCATGATTTCTTGACCAAGCAAGCCGACGACTTGAAAGATGCTAAGCAAACGCTGCAGGATACGATTGATGAGATGGATCAAGAAGTTCAAGTCCGCTTCAAGGAAACCTTTGATGCGGTAGCTGAAAACTTCTCTGATGTCTTTACGAAGATGTTTGCTGGTGGTCAGGCCAAGATTGAATTGACCGAACCAGAGCATTTGCTCACAACTGGAATTGACATTAAGGCCCAGCCGCCTGGCAAGAAGTTCCAGCAGATGTCCTTGCTATCCGGTGGGGAAAAGGCCTTGACGGCCATTTCTCTGCTCTTTGCCATTTTGCAGGTTCGCCCAGTGCCATTTGCGGTGCTCGATGAAGCCGAAGCCGCGCTGGATGAAGCCAATGTGGATCGTTTCGCCGCTTATTTGAAAAACTTTGCCGGTGATACGCAATTTATTACCATTACTCACCGTAAAGGAACAATGGTCGCTGCCAAAGTTCTTTACGGGGTCACGATGCAAGAGGCTGGGGTTTCCAAGATGGTGGCGGTTAACCTGGAAGAAGCACACCAGCAACTCGCATAAAAGGAGAGTAGTCGATGGGACTTTTTGATATTTTTAAGAAAAAAAGTGACGAAGAAACGTCAGACCAAGCTGTCCAACAAGAGGACCAACCAGCTCAGGCAGACAAGTCGGTTGAAAATGCAGCTGCCCAGCAGGCCGCTACTGACAATGCCAGTGCTGCCGGTACCAAAGACAAAGCCAACCAGTCAGAGGCCGCTAGTGAAACAGCGGATAACCAAGCGATTTATGACCAAGGTTTATCCCAATCCCGGCAGGGCTTTGCGGACCGCTTTAATAAATTCTTGTCGAATTTTCGTTCTGTTGATGAGGACTTCTTTGAACAGTTAGAAGACACTCTAATCGGTGCTGACCTTGGTTTTGAATTGGCAATCCAAATTTCAAACCAGGTCCGAGAAGCCGTCAAGGTGAAAAACATCAAGGACAAGGACCAGATTCGCGACTTAATCATTGAACAAATGGTGAGTCAATATGATCAACAGGGGCAAGGTGAAGACCAGTCAATGCACTTTGCACCGGCTGGTCAGCCAACTGTGGTTCTCTTTGTTGGTGTCAACGGGGTTGGTAAGACAACAACCGTTGGTAAGCTCGCTAGCTCTTACAAAAAAGAAGGCAAGAAGGTCCTATTGGCTGCGGCCGATACCTTCCGTGCCGGAGCGGTTAAGCAGCTCCAAGAATGGGGCGACCGAGCGGATGTGCCCGTCGTTGCTGGACCGGAAAAGGCTGACCCAGCTTCTGTCGTCTATACGGCGGTGGCCAAGGCGAAGGATGAAAACTTTGATGTGCTCTTTGTTGATACGGCTGGTCGGTTGCAAAATAACGTGAATCTGATGCAAGAGCTGTCAAAGATTAATCGGGTTGTGCAAAAGGTATTGCCGGATGCACCCCAGGAAGTCTTACTTGTTTTGGATGCGACGACTGGGCAAAACGCCCTGCAACAGGCGAAGTTATTCCAGCAATCATCAGAAGTGACCGGAATTGTCCTAACCAAGATGGATGGTACGGCAAAGGGTGGAATTGTCTTTGCCATTCGTGATAGTCTACATTTGCCAGTGAAGTGGATTGGCTTTGGGGAAAAGGCGACCGATTTACGGCCGTTTTCCGCCGAAGACTTTGTTTATGGCATGTTTAAGGACTTGGTTGTTAACAAATAATGGACCTCGATAAAAAGAATCAGGTCAACGCATTGCTGCCTTTTTATGAGCCACTCCTCACGGAGAAGCAGCAAAGTTATCTGCGCGCTTACTTTGAAGATGATTTTTCAATCATTGAAATTGCCGAAGCTGAGGTGGTTAGTCGCCAAGCGGTATCTGATAACCTGAAGCGAGGGGTCGAAGCCCTAGAACACTACGAAAGTTTGCTTTTTCTCTATCGTGACTCGCTGAAACGGCAGCAACAAGAGCAGGATTTGCTGGACTATGTCAGTCAGCACTATCAAGATGACCAACACTTGCGGGCCATCTTAGACCAATTGGTTAACGAAGAAATTAATTAAGGAGGCAGTCGCCTTGGTGATTCATCAAGACGGCTAATAAGCTAAAATGGCTTTTGAAAATTTGACAGAACGCTTATCGAAAGCGCTGAAAAACTTAACAGGCCGGGGCAAGATTAACGAGGAAGACCTCCAAGCTTCCTTACGTGAAATCCGCCTGGCTTTGCTTGAGGCCGATGTTTCTTACTCAACGGTTAAAAAGTTCATCGACCAAATTCGCCAAAAGGCTAAGGGAACTGAAATCCTTGATGGATTGAACGGGGCCCAACAGGTTATTAAGGTTGTTAATGATGAATTAACGGCTTTGATGGGTGAAGAAGCGGTTCCACTGAATAAGTCTGAGAAGATTCCGACAACAATTATGATGGCCGGACTTCAGGGGGCTGGTAAGACAACGACCATTGCGAAGTTGGCTTATAAGTTGAAGAAAGAAGACAATGCCCGTCCACTTTTGATTGCTGCCGACGTTTACCGTCCAGCTGCCATCGATCAGTTGGAAATCTTGGGGAAGGACTTGGGCGTGCCAGTCTTTTCACAGGGAACGGACGTTGATCCGCGTGAAATCGTTAAGGCCGGTTTGCAAGAAGCTAAGGCCAACAAGAACGACTATGTCTTGATTGATACGGCCGGTCGTTTGCAAATTGATGCGGAATTGATGGCCGAATTAAAGGACATCGAGCAGATTGCCCAGCCAGACGAAGTTTTGCTGACGGTCGATGCGATGACCGGACAAAACGCCACGGAAACCGCTCAAGGATTTGCCAATGAATTAAGCCTAACTGGGGTCGTTTTGACCAAGTTGGATGGTGATACCCGTGGTGGGGCTGCCCTTTCAATTCGCGATGTGACAGGAAAGCCAATTAAGTTTGTTGGACAGGGAGAAAAGCCAACGGACTTAGATGTCTTCTATCCTGATCGAATGGCCTCACGAATTCTTGGTATGGGTGATATCATGACCCTAATCGAGAAGGCCCAGCGCGAAACGGATGAAAAGAAGCAGGCCGAGCAACTCGAAAAGATGCGCTTGAACACCTTTGACTTCAATGACTTTATCGAACAGCTTCACCAGGTCCAAAACATGGGACCGATGGAAGATTTGATTAAGATGATTCCTGGAATGGCCGGCAATCCTGCTTTGGCCAACTTGAAAATTGATGAAAAGCAGTTTACTCACATGGAGGCGATTGTTTCATCAATGACCAAGGCCGAACGAGAAGATCCTGATTTACTAAATCCATCGCGTCGCCGCCGTTTAGCGGCCGGTGCTGGTCGGCCAATTGTTGAAGTTAATAAGATGATTAAGCAATTTGACCAGATGCGCAAGATGATGAATCAAGCATCAAATGGAAACTTCTCTGGTATGGAATCAATGATGGGCCAAACTGGGATGGACATGAACGCCATGATGGGCGGCATGGGTGGTATGCCAACAGGTAATTTTGGTCAAAAGGTTCAAAATTTTGCCATGAAGCAAGCTGCTCGTAAGGTGAAAAAATTAAAGAAAAAACGTGGTAAAAAATAGACGATTCGATTGTGAATAGTTAGCAAAAATAACGAAAATTTTTGAATTTCCCGCTGATGCGTTAAATTAGTAGGGAGGGGTAGTGAATTTGGCTATCCGGTTTAGAGACGAAGCTACTGATAGGAAAAACGATGACGATTAAACTAATTGCAACCGATTTAGACGCCACCTTTTTGCGGGCAGATAAAACATTTGACCGACAGGCCTATGATGTGATGATGAATTTAGCCAAGCAAAGGGGACTTACCTTTGTGGTGGCTACTGGTAACCATCCGGATAAGGTCAAAAAATATTTTGAAGGGGCCAATCAGGACTTCATTTTGATTGCGAATAATGGCGCAGAAATTGTTAGTCAGGGAGAGATTTTAACAACCTATGCGATTGACCCTAGTGCCTTTGCCCCAGTGGTTCAGACGGTGAAAGCCCACCAAGACCACGTCTCAATGGGCTTGGTCTTTACTGGAATCACTAAGGCCTTTATGCTGAAGGAGATGGCGGCTCTTGGCCTTGGTGAGCGGAAGGCTCAGTTCTACTTTAAAGATTTGGTGATGATTGATGACTTAGCTGAAATTTCGGAGCCAATTTTGAAGATGACGGCCGATTTTCCAGACTATGAACCCGAATTTATGTCGGCCATCACGGAGCAAGATTTGCCGGTGCATGTGACGACTTCTGGTTACGGAGCGATTGACTTAGTCAATCCAACGGTGAACAAGGGAGTGGCATTGAAGGACTTGGGTCAACGACTTGGGATTCAGCCAGAAGAAATGACTGCCTTTGGTGACGGCTTAAACGACTTGGAAATGCTGGAACTAGTTGGCCAGCCTTATGCCATGCCAAATTCCGATTCGGAATTATTGACACGGGATTACCAAGTGGCGATTTCGGATTCGAATCATGATGGTGTTTTGAAGACGATTTTAGCTGATATTTTGTAATGCATCGATAATAAAATGCCGGTCCAATCGTGTTGGCCGGCATTTTTGTGTCAGTTTACCTGCATTGAAAGAAATTAGAGTTCGTGTCGGTTATGCTATAATAAATGCATTAGGATTTATGCTAAAAGCGACTGTTTATAGTATAAATTTACGGGATAAATTAGCCGTCAGGAGGGAGTTTCAAATGACAAATCGCATGCGAAAGTGGATTCGCCGCGTCTTAATTTTAGTCTTAGTCGTTTTATTGGGTTGGTTGGGTTACCGTTGGTCGATGTCGCAGCCGGCCCTCAGTCCGGTTAAAACGGTGCCAAAGCAATTATTTGGTCAGGCTAAGATATATAGTCAAACAGACCGACAGAAAATTGCAGGAACGATTGCTGCCCAGGATCAAACAGCTAATAGTTTGACGAAGCAAGGTTTTGTGGCCATTCCAAAACTATCAATTTTACTGCCAATTTATGATAATGCCTATTCAGCCAAGGCCTTGAACCTTGGGGCAAATACTGCCCAGAAGGGGACACCCGTCCCTACGATGGGCCAGGGAAACTACACCTTAGCGGCTCACAACTGGAACAACGGTTACACTGCGTTTTCAGCCCTCCAACAAAAGCTGAAGCAAAATGCGCCGTACTATGCCAATGGTCAATTTGGTAGTTCTGATTGGCTAAATGGGCAAACCATTTATTTGGCAAATGGCGACGGGGTTTTCCGTTATCAAATTACGGGTCAGGATGGTGTTTCACAAGATGACGTCTCAGTTCTTGATCCCAATGCCCGGGATGAAGACAAGGCCAAGCTAACAATTGTGACTTGCCTATTCCCAGATACCACCAAGCGGATTATTACCAGTGCTAAGTTCGTTGGCTTTGATGACTGGGCCGACGCAAGTAACGCTGAAGTGAGCTATTTTGATACAAAAAGTCAAAAAATTAACTTAGCACCGTAATCTTTTAGCGGTTAAAATAGATAAACGGGAGTAACAATGTTTGAATACTTAAAGGGGTTGATCACTGACGTGCGGCCCGGTTATATTGTTTTGGAAAGCAAGGATGGCGTTGGCTATAAGATTTTTCCAGCGAATCCTTACCACTTTGTGGTTGACCAATCGGCAACGGTCTATGTCGAACAGATTGTCCGCGAGACTGAACAAGCCCTGTATGGTTTTGCGACACTAACCGAGAAGGGATTGTTCAACAAGTTATTGAACGTTTCCGGGATTGGTCCAAAGTCGGCTTTAGCAATTTTGGCAGGGGCAGACCCAGCCTCATTGGTCGCTGCAATTGATCAAGATGAGGTGACCTACTTAACCCAGTTCCCAGGAGTTGGAAAAAAGACCGCCCAGCAAATCATTTTGGACTTGAAGGGGAAGATGGGCGACTTTGCTAATTTGGCTGAAGGTGCTGAAGCTCAGTTAGCTGGGGAAAAGAAGACACTGACTGCCGCTGACAATCAAAACTTAGCCGATGCCTTGGCGGCCTTAGAGGCCTTGGGGTATGCCCAAAAGGATATTACAAAGGTGAAGAAGGCGTTGGCTGGTGTCAATGCTGCGACCGAAGACCTGATTTCACAGGCCTTGGCATTGCTGGTTTCTTAACCAAAACGGACAAAGTATCCAAACGGTGAAAGCAACCGTTGTTCAAAAAGAGCGCATGAGAGTGTTTGACACTCAGATAAAACTGTAGAGGAGCAGGTATGGTGATAATTACAGCAGGAATGATTGGTGTCGGTAAGACAACGTTGACAGGATTAATTGCAGACCACTTTGGCACACAGGCCTTTTTTGAACCAGTTGGTGATAATCCGGTTTTGCCTTTGTACTATGAAAACCCTAAGCAATACGGTTTCTTGTTGCAAATTTTCTTCTTAAACCGCCGGTTTGAGATGATTAAGAAGGCTTTGGCAGACGATAATAACGTTTTGGACCGGTCAATTTATGAAGATGAACTCTTCACGGAAGAAAACCATAAGGATGGCAACATTTCTGATATGGAAATGGACGTTTATCATGACTTGTTGACGCGGATGATGGATGAATTACATGCCTTGCCAAAGAAGGCACCAGACTTGATGGTTTATGCTGATGCCGACTTTGATACGATTTTGGCGCGAATCAAGAAGCGTGGTCGTGATTACGAGCAATTCGAAGATAATGACGAATTGAAGTCATACTACCGCAAGATGTGGGAAGCTTACCAAGGTTGGTTTGATAGCTATGACCAATCACCAAAGATTCGGGTTGACTTGCAAAAGTATGACCTGGAAGATCCTGAAAACCAAAAGATTGTCTTGGGACAAATCGAAACGGCTTTGCAGGAATTACGTTAATAAGCAATAAAAAAAGATCTCCTCGTTAGAGGAGATCTTTTTACTTGCTTTGGCTTTGTTGTTCGAGCAACTTCTTAATATCTTGTAAAACGAGCAATTCGTCACTTGGAGCTGGGGCTGCTTCCTTTTTAGGTTGAATGACAAATTTGTGAATAAACTTAATCAGGAAAAAGACAACGAGTGCCGTGATAAAGAAATTAATTAAGTCGTTTAAGAAGGCCCCATAGGTGAAGGTCAGGTGTTTTGATACAACCCATTTCATGCTTGAAAGGGTGCTACCTTTACCGGTGAAGAGACCAACGAGGGGATTAATCAGGTTAACAGTTAATGACTTAACCAGACCTGAAAAGGCACCACCAATGATGACCCCAATGGCTAGGTCCATCATATTTCCACGGTTGATAAAGTCTTTAAAATCTTGAACAAAATGCATGGAAAATTCTCCTCCTTCGAATGGATCTATTGTAACACTAATGTTTCAATTTTTGCACCAAAATTGGATCCGGCGTGACGTAAGTGGTTGATTGGCCTTCAAAAATCACGTAGCCAGGTTTAGCCCCGTTGGGCTTTCTGAGTTTACCGGCGGGCAAATAGTCGACTGGTACGTTGGCTGAGTCACGGGCTTTAGAGAAGTAAGCGGCTAACTTAGCGGCTTCTTCAATCGTTTCATCAGATGGATTATCAGAATGGATAATGACGTGTGAACCAGGTAGCTTTTGCACGTGAAGCCAGATGTTTTGTCGGTTGGGCTTTTTCATTGAGAGCTTGTCGTTTTGCAAGTTATTCTTACCGACTTCAATTAAGGTGCCGTCACTGGCGGTAAATTGGTCCGGTGTTGATAAGACATGCTTAGGCTTCTTAGTCTGCTTTCCCTTGGTTTTAACCTTTGTTTTTTCGCGAAGATAGCCCTGTTCAATCAATTCGACCTTGATATCAGCAACATCCTTTGGCGAGGCAACTGCTAGCTGGGTGCTAATTTGGTTGAAGTAATCAATTTCTTGGTTGGTTGCTTCAAGTTGTTCTAGGACATAGTCTTTGGCGGACCGGAGCTTGCGATACTTACGGAAGTAGCGGTTGGCGTTTTGTAGGCCGTCAAAACGAGGGTCTAGGGCAATCGTTAGTAAGTGGTTATCATCATAGTAATTTTCGATTTCTACTGATTGCATTCCCTTATGAACTAAGTGCGGATAAGTAATTAAGAGGTCACCCTTAATCTTGAAAGATTCAGCATTTTCAGAATCAGTCAGGGTTTGTTGTAGCTTCTTTTCTTTACTTTGATTTTTCTTTAGTTCATTTTTAACCAGACGAACGAGGGCACTCGCTTGTTGGTTCACTCGGTCTGCTTCCGCTTGCCCTTGGAAGTAGGCATCGAGTAGGTCTCCCAAAGTTGCAAAAGACTGGCTACTTTCTTCTGGTGCCCAATCAAAGGCAGCAAAAGCAAATTTTTTGTCCATTTGGTAGAGCGTTGGTTTGGCATGGTCAAAGTTGGCTAACCAGTCCTTAGCAGTCTGGATGGAATCGGCACCGGTTTCGAGTGCTTGAGCCAGATGACCGGCCGCCACCGTGGAAAAGCCTTGGTAAGTCTTTTGGATAGCTTTTGCCCAATCATCTCGATCTTGGTCGAGCAAGATTGGCGCTAATGCCTGCCAGTCGGTGTCAAAGGGGTCAATTAAGTGCTGAGCCGGTGGCTGAACATAGGTTGCCCCGGGAATTAACGATCGTACTCGGTTTTGGTCAGCGGGCACATGCTTGATGAGTTCTAAGATTCGTTGGTCTTTTTCGCGGATCAAAAAGAGGTTTGAGTGCCGACCCATCATTTCCAGGGTTAAGACCAAAGTTTGGTCGTCGCCCAATTCATCGTGGGTACTAATAGCAAAGTTCAGAATTCGATCATTGGCCACTTGACTGACCGACTGCAACCGAGCTCCCTCTAAGTTCCGCCGCAAGAACATGGCAAAGTTCGGTGGAGTTGCAGGGTTTTGGTAGGGAATCTTAGTTACCTGAGCCCGCGCATAGGCGGGGTTAGCAGATAATAAAACAGGGTAGTTGTTACTATTATTGCGGACTACCATAATGACTTCGTTTGGATAGGGTTGGTGGATTTTAGTGATACGACCACCAGATAATTGTTCATTTAATTCTTTGGCCAAGGAATGGACAAAGAGGCCGTCAAGGGGCATGGGAGTTCCTCCTAAAAAGGGATGTTTATTCTATTATAACGGAAGCAAGCCACTAGTGGCAGGGGCAGTCTCTTTAAAAGACAACAAAAAACCCCGCTTTTCAGCGAGGCTTTCAATCAATTACTTATTTTCGGTCACTTGCTTACCGTTGTACATCCCTGATGGGGAGACGCGATGAGCAACGCGGTATTCACCGGTAGTCTTGTCCAAAACAATGTTTGGCACGTTCAAACCGATGTGTCCGCGGCGGTTACGCTTGTGAGACTTAGAATTCTTGTTTGATGGGGTAGCCATGCTGGCACCTCCTTTCGGTCCAATTTATCAACTAGTTAAGTTTATCGAACTTATGAATGAATGTCAATAATAATGCAAAGATTCCTTTGACTGTTTTGGCAAATAATGCCGGCCGAAGGCTTAACGAAAGGGGTAAATTCTGTTAGAATAGATGGTATGAATAGCTGGCTTTAATTGACGTTAGGGCCACTTAGGGTATTGATAAAAAGGTGAGCAGATGCAGATGGTCAAGCAAAATATTAAAAGTATGGTAATGGTGCACTTAGTTGTGTTGGCCTTTATTTTGTTTGTCCTGGTGGCGCCCACTCATTTTGACTTTTTGATGTGGAATGTTTTCTTGGCTTTGTTGCCATTGGACTTTGCCTTACTCGTTTTAATCTCAAAGCCAAAAATTCTTCAGGCAGTTTTTTCCTTCTTGTGGTTTCTTTTCTTCCCTAATACCATGTACATGATTACAGATTTTATCCACTTACAGTACATTAGTGATTCGTTAGATGTTCGTTTCCAGTACTTTAATTACTCAATCCTGGCCGCTGGAATCTTTGTAGGGGTTTTCTTGGGAATTTTGTCTCTGGAGATCATGATGCGTAAGTTCCTACCAAAGCAGGGAACCCTGATGGTCTTGTTTACTTTGGGCGTGGTTTCACTGATTTCTTCCTTTGGTATTTATCTTGGTCGCTTCTTGCGGTTGAATTCCTGGGATGTCTTCACGAACTTCAAATTAGTCTTGGCCTATATGGAAGGGGCCGTCTCGGCTCACATGGTCGCCTTTGTTTTGTTGTTTGCGGCAGCACAGTTTGCCATCCTAGTCGTTTACCACTTTGGTGGGCGGCTGTTGGCCAACTTGGCTATCCAGGGGCAAAACTTTGAAAAATAGTCTTTTATCAAAATAAAAATAAGCGGGGAATGCTTGACAATTATTGGCAAAGTGCGTATAGTACTATGTGTTGAACAAGTAGGAGCACCCGCTTCTCGCCTCGTGACGATTGTTGTTGCTAGGCAGATACACGTTGTACTTAATTGTACAGTCAGGTAAAGTGGGTGGACTTCGGTTCACTCACTTTTTTCTTCGTTGTTCACAACAAATATTTTTGGAGGTACCTAGCCATAGCACGTCAACCACGACAAGTTGATTTAGTCAACGATAATATCCGAGCAAGTCGGGTTCTATTAATTCATGACGGTAAGCAAGAAGAAATGTCAACGCGCGATGCTCAAAACATTGCCGATGACTTGGGAGAAGATTTGGTGCTTGTTCAGGCCAACGCTGTTCCACCGGTTGCTAAAATCATGGATTGGGGAAAAGCAAAGTTCGAGGCGCAAAAGCGACAAAAAGAACAACGCAAGAACCAAAAGGTTGTCCAGGTGAAGGAAGTTCGTATGTCACCAGTGATTGATTCTGGTGATTTTGAAACGCGAAAGAAGGCTGCTATCAAGTTCCTTGAAAAGGGAAACAAGGTGAAGTTGAACTTGCGTTTCCGTGGTCGAATGATCACTCACCAAGACATTGGACGAGAAGTCTTAGAACGGATGGCCAACGAATTGGACGATATTGCCAAGGTTGAACAACGCGCTAAGATGGATGGCCGGCAAATGTTCTTGGTCTTAGCTCCTAAAAAGGGTTAAGCCAATAACAGTTGGTTTCTAGGATACTTGAAAAACGATAGGAGAATATGGACTCATGCCCAAGATGAAGACTCACCGCGCTTCAGCAAAGCGTTTCAAGAAGACAGCTAAGGGTGGCTTTAAGTCAGCCTCAGCTTACACATCACACCGTTTCCACGGTAAGACAAAGAAGCAACGTCGTCAGTTGCGTGGTACTCGGATGATGAACAAGACAACCATCAAGAAGTACGCTAAGTTGTTGTCTACCCTCTAATTTAAAGGGTCGTTTAATTAATACTATTTTTAGGAGGAATTACCCATGCGAGTTAAGGGTGGTACAGTTTCACGCGCACGTCGCAAAAAGTTTATCAAGTTGGCTAAGGGTTACCGTGGTCAACGTCGCATCAATTATAAGGTTGCTAAGCAACAAGTTTACAAGTCATACTTGTACGCTTACCGCGATCGTAAGAACCGCAAGCGCGACTTCCGTAAGTTGTGGATTGCACGGATCAATGCCGCAGCCCGGATGAACGGTTTGTCATACTCAAAGTTGATGCACGGTTTGAGCTTGGCCGGTATCGATTTGAACCGTAAGATGTTGGCTGATTTGGCCGTATCTGACTTTGACACATTTGCTAAGATTGCTGAACAAGCAAAGGACGCTTTGTCAAAGGGTTCAGTTTTGGTCCAAGACCGTAACGCAGCAACTACTGAAAAGACTGTTAAGGTTGATCGTTAATTCGATTGAGCTAGTCTTAAAAAAAGACCTGGTATTAACCAGGTCTTTTTTTGTGGCTTAAATCTGATTTTTTTCGAAGAGATTCCTCTCTGGCCTGCAAAGCACCAGCCTTTTATGTTAAGATAGATGTAATTGAAATCGAGACAAGAGAAAACATTGGTCAAAGTACCGTTTTCTCAAGATGATTCACTTTAAAAAATCGACTACTAAAGGAAATAACATGACAGATTTAAGTATCATTCCCTTTGGGGGAGTGCGTGAAAACGGCAAAAACATCTATGCCGTTTCAGTCAACGATGAAATTTTCATCTTGGACGCAGGACTCAAGTACCCCGAAACGGAACAACTCGGGATTGACGTTGTCATCCCTGATTTTGAGTACCTCGTTGCCAACCAAGACAAGATCGCCGGAATCTTTTTGACGCACGGCCATGCCGATTCAATTGGGGCCTTGCCTTACTTGTTGCAGCAATTACAGGTGCCAATTTTTGGTTCAGAATTAACGATTGACTTGGCTAAGTTGGCCATCCAAGAAGAGGAGTCGCTCAAGAGTTTTGACGACTTCCACACGGTTAATGAAAATACTGAAATTGACTTTGGCACGGTAAAGGTTTCATTCTTCAACGTGACACACACAATTCCGGAAGCCTTGGGAATTGTCTTAGGGACGGACCAAGGTCAAATCGTTTACACTGGTCACTTTAAGTTTGATCAAACGGCTGAAAATGCATACCAAACAAACTATGCTCGTTTGGCTGAAATTGGTTCTAAGCCAGTTTTGGCCTTGTTGGCTGATTCTGCTGGCACCGAAGATACCGGTAAGCCAATGGTAAGCGAAAAGCGGATTCATGAGTACGTTCAGGAATCCTTTGTCAGTGCGAAGGGCAAGCGGATCATTGTTGCCGTTGTGGCTTCGAACATTCAACGTGTTCAGCAAGTTATCGACGCAACGGCCAAGACGCACCGTCGCTTGATCTTCTCAGGACAAGATGTGGAACAAATCGTCCATTCAGCCTTGAAGTTGGGAAAGTTGAACTTGCCACTGCCTACGGAGGAATTGTTTGCCAAGTTGTCTGACTTGGAAACTTTGCCAGCCGGCCAAATCGTGGTCTTGGAAACTGGTAAGATGGGTGAGCCAGTCAAGAACTTGCACAAGATGGCGAAGGGTGAAAACCCTAATATCACCTTGGGTGACTCTGACTTGGTCTTTATCGCCACGACACCATCGTTTGCAGTCGAATCTTACGTGGCGCAGACCAGAAACTTGCTTTTCCGTCAGGGAGCTGACGTTAAGCAAATTTCAGCTGATTTGCGGTCATCGGGACATGCTTCAGCCGAAGACGTTCAAATGATGATTAACTTCATGAAGCCGGAATTCTTCTTCCCAGTTTCTGGAGAATTTCGTGTGATGGTCACGGCTAAGAAGGCCGCTGAGGAAGTTAACATTCCAAGCGACAAGATTATCCTGGCTAAGCGTGGTGACCAATACGTTTATGATGGCGAAACCTTTGAAAAGAAGAATGGCTTTACCGTTGGTGAAACCATGATTGATGGGGATTCATTAAACGATATTGGTAACGTTGTCTTGCGTGACCGCCGCATCCTATCGGAAGACGGCGTCTTTGTCACGGTGGTGACGATTGATCGCAAGAAGCGTAAGGTCGTTTCAAAGCCCAAGATGACTTCTCGTGGTTTCGTCTACGTGAAAGCCAACCGCGACCTGATGAAGGAAGCCGGTAAGCTAACGATTGATGCCATTGAAGACTATTTGAAGAATTCAAAGTCATTCGACTGGAATGAATTAAAAAATGGTGTGCGGGAATCGTTGTCACGCTTCTTGTTCAACGAAACGCGCCGTCGCCCAATGGTGATGCCAGTGGTGATGGAAGTCAACCAAAACCGTCGGCCACAGCACCACGGTAAGGGACAAGAGCAAAACAACAAGAATAATAAGAAAAACACTGGTAACAACGGTAAGAAAAACCAAAAGAACCAGAGTAACCAAAAGAATCAAGCTAAGGGAAAGGGAGCTAAGAACCCTAACCAAGGTAAGAAAAAAGCAACCGAGGCTCCTAAGCCAAAGGATAATTAAAAGACCCGGAAGGGCTTTTTTTATTAGAATTTGTTAGAATAATGAACAAAGATAAGGGAGAGTGCATTTGGTAGAATCGATTGAGGAACAAAAAGAACGGGCCGAGGCTGAATTTGACCAGGGAAACTACCGCCAGGCTGCCGAACTATTTGCGGTCGTTTATCAAGAAGAGCAGAGTTTGGCTTTGAACCGCCAGCTCGTTTTAGCTCTGCAGGCTGATGAGCAATACCAACTGGCTCGAGAATACGCTAGTGATTTTTTGTCAGACTATGCCCAACATGAAAATCTCTTTTTGCTTTACTTTAACTTGCTCCTACAAACGCAAAACTTTGTTTTTGCGCAACAGTGGGCAATGCAAAGACAAGGCGAGCGTGACCGGGAGGAATTGCTGGAAGACATTCGGGCCAAAGAAAAGCAGGCAGAAGACCAGCAAAGTCAAACACTTAAGACAATCGCCCAACAGTTTTACCATTTGAGCGATGAAAATCTGTCAGCACAACAAGAACGTTATCAACAGGCCTTTCATTTGCCGGTGGCTACCTTTATTACGGGGGCAAAGTTCCTCTTGGTGGACCCTTTTTCCACACCACTAATGCGGGCCACTTTGCTGGCTGATTTGCAGCAACTGGCCGTTAAGGAAGCCGTTCAATACCAATGGCTGGACGGTCAACGATATCAAGTTAATTTAACCGAATTGGCTACGGCATTTGCTGATGACCGTTTCGTGGCCATGATGGCGGCGCTGGACGAACAGGTTGGCCAAGAAGATCCGGTCGCTTACCAGGCTTTATTTGACCAAATCCGTCTGGAAACGATGCTGATTTTCCCAAGATTGGCAGAAAGTGTGGTTGATCCGGTGGCCTGGATTGAGGCAGATGTCGCTGCTTTTTATCAAGAAGACGCTGTGACTGAAAGCGCTGAGCAACAAGCAATTCACGGGCAAGTTCATCAAGCATTGTTGCAATTAGGAGTGGAATAAATTCATAATCCTAGGGTGTTTACAAAGAACCTGGGAATTAGTATAATAAGTGTCGGCTTAAGTGCCAGAAAAACGCTGAATATGGTTGCCTTTATGGCCCAAGCGTTGTAAAATATAAACATACGATTTTCTCGGGACAAAAAACTGAGAGACAAAATTGGAGGAAACTACATTGGCTAAGGAAACTTACGTTCGCAATAAGCCCCACGTTAACATTGGTACGATCGGTCACGTCGATCACGGAAAGACTACTTTGACTGCTGCTATCTCAAAGGTATTGGCAGAAAAAGATGGTGGAACTGCTACTGATTTCGCTGAAATCGATAACGCTCCTGAAGAAAAGGAACGTGGTATCACGATCAACACTTCTCACATCGAATATGAGACTGATGCTCGTCACTACGCCCACATCGATGCCCCAGGTCACGCGGATTACGTTAAGAACATGATCACTGGTGCCGCACAAATGGATGGTGCCATCTTGGTTGTTGCCGCAACTGATGGTCCTATGCCACAAACTCGCGAACACATCTTGTTGGCTCGCCAGGTTGGTGTTGAACACTTGGTTGTCTTCTTGAACAAGACTGACTTGGTTGACGATGAAGAATTGATCGACTTGGTTGAAATCGAAGTTCGTGAATTGTTGTCAGAATACGATTTCCCAGGCGATGACATTCCTGTTATCAAGGGTTCAGCTTTGAAGGCTTTGGAAGGTGATCCTGAACAAGCTAAGGTTATCATGGAATTGATGGATGCTGTTGACTCATACATCCCAACTCCAGCCCGTGAAGATGACAAGCCATTCTTGATGCCTGTCGAAGACGTATTTACGATCACTGGTCGTGGTACTGTTGCTTCTGGTCGTGTTGACCGTGGTGTCTTGACTACTGGTACTGAAGTTGAAATCGTTGGTTTGAAGGAAGAAATCCAAAAGACTACGGTTACTGGAATCGAAATGTTCCGTAAGACTTTGGAAGAAGCTCAAGCTGGTGATAACATCGGTGCTTTGCTTCGTGGTGTTGATCGTGACCAGATCGAACGTGGTCAAGTTTTGGCTGCTCCTGGCTCAATCAAGACTCACAAGAAGTTCATGGCTGAAGTTTATGTCTTGACTAAAGAAGAAGGTGGACGTCACACTCCATTCTTCACTAACTACCGTCCACAATTCTACTTCCACACAACTGATGTTACTGGTGTCGTAGAATTGCCAGCAGGTGTTGAAATGGTTATGCCTGGTGACCAAGTAACGTTCGACGTTGAATTGATCGCACCAGTTGCCATTGAAAAGGGATTGAAGTTTACTGTTCGTGAAGGTGGCCACACTGTTGGTGCCGGAACTGTTACTGAAATCGAAGAATAATTATTATTTTTCAAAAAGTTCACTTCGGTGGACTTTTTTCTTTTGCTTAAATTAATTAACAAAAAAGGTGCCGAACCAGTAATGGTTCGGCACCTTTTTGCTATCTTTAGTTCTTTTTGATTTGGCCTAGTGCCTTAGCACGGTCAACTTTATCCTGTTCACTATCAACAGTTGGCATGTTAATTAGTTCTTCTAAAGGGGTATTGATGTGTTCTTCTTGGTTTACGATTCGTCCCATATTCTCCACCTCCATTCATTTCTTGCGCTTATTATACCATGTTGGTTTTTCTATCTGTACTTTTTAGTTCTCACTTTTACGTTCCAACAAATACGTTAGGTCTGATGAGGTTTGATAACTGGCCTTATTGGTATCGTCAGTGATGGACACATCAAAGTTGGCCGCTTGCTGATTGCGAGTCAGATTAACAATTAGGAGGCCATCATCTTTAATTTGGTTCCAAATGAGATTAATTTGCTCGTTTAAAGTTTCCCGAGTGGGTAAGGAGGTACCGGTGTCAGAACCGTAGTCCAAGATGGCTACATCGACCTTGGTAACTCTACCAATCTCGGCTTCTAATTTGTCCTTAGTGACTGCCCCGTTAATGACGTCGACTCGGTCTTGTAGGCCAGCCATAAAGAGGGAAGAAGCCGTTTTATTTGCGTCTTCTTTGCTTTCGTTAAATGAAAGTACGTGACCGTTTGCACCAACTCGGCTCGCAAAAAAACGGGTGTTAATACCGATTCCGGCAGCACCGTCGAGGACCAGGTTGCCCGGCTCGATGAGACTTTCAAGTGTGCTTTGAATAAAGTGACGATTCGAAATTTGCATACGAACTCCTTTTCTTTTCTACTACTAATAGTATAGCGAACTTTGCCGTGCTTGTGCTATAATAAGGGTACTTTTCAACAACTAGTAATGATGGCGGAGCGTCAGAAAGTAAGCGGGGCTGTGAGCTTACCAACCAAAATCACGAACTCGGTTGAAACCCCTACCGGTGAATCGAAGTAGTCGGTACGTCTTGCTGCGTTAAGGCAACTTCGAGGTTCAAGTAATTGAACGAACGTAGGTGGTACCGCGATTATTATCGCCCTATGTTAGGCTTTTTTGGCTTAACATAGGGCTTTTTTAGTACATGGAGGATTAAAAATGGGATACGATCATCAACAGATTGAAAAGAAATGGCAAAAGTTTTGGGATGAAGACCAAACCTTTGCAGCACCAGACGACTCAGCAAAGGAAAAGTTTTATGCCTTAGACATGTTTCCCTACCCATCAGGTCAGGGACTACACGTTGGGCACCCAGAAGGCTATACTGCCACGGATATCGTATCACGCTTTAAGCGAGCTCGCGGCTTCAACGTTTTGCACCCAATGGGTTGGGATGCCTTTGGTCTGCCAGCGGAACAATATGCCTTAAAGACAGGAAATAACCCTGCTACTTTTACGAACCAAAATATTCAAACCTTTAAGAACCAGATTAAGTCACTCGGTTTCTCATATGACTGGAACCGTGAAATTAACACGACGGATCCTAGCTATTACAAGTGGACCCAATGGATTTTTGAAAAACTCTATGAAATGGGCTTGGCCTATGAAGACGAAATCATGGTTAACTGGGCGCCTGATTTCCCGGGTGGTGGTTTAGTCGTTGCCAATGAAGAAGTTATCAATGGTAAGACAGAACGTGGTGGTTATCCCGTTTATCGTAAGCCAATGAAGCAGTGGGTTTTGCGGATTACAGCCTATGCCGACCGCTTGATTGATGACTTGGATGACTTGGATTGGCCTGAAGCCATCAAGGAACAACAACGAAACTGGATTGGCCGTTCAGTTGGTGCATCAATTCGCTTTGACGTCCAAGACCATGCTGGTAAGCAAATTGAGGTCTTCTCAACTCGTCCAGATACTTTATTTGGGGCCTCATACTTGGTTTTGTCACCAGAACACGATTTGGTTGATGAAATCACTACTGAAGACCAAAAGGCAGCCGTTGCAGCTTATCAAGAAGAAATTGCAACGAAGTCTGACTTGGAACGAACTGATTTGAACAAGGATAAGTCAGGGGTCTTCACCGGTGCTTATGCTACTAACCCGGTTAACGGTGAGAAGTTGCCAATCTGGATTGCCGATTATGTTTTGGCATCTTATGGAACTGGGGCCGTGATGGGTGTGCCAGCCCATGACCAACGTGATTACGACTTTGCCAAGAAGTTTGATTTGACGATTACACCAGTCATTGAAGGTGGTGACATCAGCAAGGAAGCTTATAGCGGTGAAGGCGTTCACATCAACTCTGGTTTTGTTGATGGCATGCACAAGCAAGAAGCCATTGATAAGATGATTGATTGGTTGGAAGAACACGATGCCGGTGAAAAGAAGGTTAACTACCGTTTGCGGGATTGGATTTTCTCACGCCAGCGTTACTGGGGTGAACCAATTCCTGTTATTCACTGGGAAGACGGTACACAAACTTTGGTACCGGAAGATGAATTGCCATTGCGCTTGCCAAAGATGACGGAAGAACAGTTGAAGCCATCTGGTACTGGTGAATCACCATTGGCCAATGCCAAGGAGTGGTTGGAAGTGACCCGTGAAGACGGTGTCAAGGGCCGCCGTGAAACCAACACGATGCCACAGTGGGCCGGCTCATCATGGTATTTCTTGCGCTTTATCGATGCTCAAAACGACCAGGCCCTGGCTGACACTGACAAGCTAGCTTACTGGAAGAATGTTGATTTGTACGTTGGTGGTGCTGAACACGCCGTGTTGCACTTGTTGTACGCTCGCTTCTGGAACAAGGTTTTGTACGATCTTGGCGTGGTGAAGGAAAAGGAACCATTCCACAAGTTGGTTAACCAGGGAATGATTTTGGGAGCCAACCATGAAAAGATGTCAAAGTCAAAGGGTAACGTGGTGAACCCTGATGATATCGTGAACGAATATGGTGCCGATACCTTGCGGATTTATGAAATGTTTATGGGTCCTTTGACTCAAAACAAGCCTTGGTCTGAAGAAGGGGTAACCGGAACCCGTCGTTGGTTGGACCGTGTTTGGCGGATGCTTGTGCAAGATGATGGTTCAATCACGGACAAGTTGACCGACAAGGCAGACGATGACACCTTGAAGAAGGAATACAATGCCACGGTCAAGAAGGTCACAGAAGACTTGGAAAACATGCACTTCAATACGGCTATTTCCACGTTGATGATCTTTGTTAACGATGCCTACAAGGCTGACCATTTGCCAGCTGCCTACATGGAAGGCTTTGTTCAAATGTTGGCACCATTTGCGCCACATTTGGCAGAAGAACTTTGGCAAAAGTTGACGGGCTCAAAGGAATCAATCACTTATGTTGCCTGGCCAACTTATGATGAAAAGGCCATCGTTGATGACCAAAAGGAAATTATTTTCCAAGTAAACGGTAAGGTGCGGTCAAAGCAGGTCTTGCCAGCCGATGCCAGCCAAGATGACTTGATTGCGGCTGCTCAGGCAGATGAAAAAATTCAAAAGAACTTGGAAGGGCTTGATGTGAAAAAGATTATTGCCATTCCAGGGAAGTTCGTCAATATTGTTGCCAAGTAAGGGCGAACGTGTTATCTTGGTGTTTAGCTGATTTAGACTAAATTTTCCAAGACAACCCACCAGCAAATGACGGCTGGTGGGGTACATATTTAAAGGGGAACGTCATGACCCATGATTCAAAGCGACAAGGGGACTTGTCAAAGGATAGTCAACGGGCTGAAGATTATTTAACAGCCGATGAATTGCTTGCTAAGCTCGAGGGAAACTTACGCCCACGGAGTCGGGGTAAGAAGGCCAAGAGTTTTTGGTCTGCTAATCAGAAAAAAGAAGCGAATAACAAACAAAAGCAGCAGCGCCAGGCTGCTACATCAAAGTTCAAGCGACCAGCCGGAGTTGCTCATTTGGACAATTCAAGCCAGGCTAAAGCCACTGACCAACCAGTCGTTAGCGACTGGAAAGAACAAAAAGTTGATCTCAGTACTTTGGCCGACCAAGAAGTGGATGTTAGTGCGCTAGCCGATCAAACGGTGGCGAACCTCGGACAGTCTGCTAGCGACGGCCAGGCAATTGATCAAAGTCAAAATGCTCATGCGGGGGATAACGCCCTGGTTAAGGGTTCTTTTTGGCTTTCATTGGGAAACATTGTGTCCCGGCTTTTGGGGGCGGTCTACATTTTGCCATGGCTCGCCATGCTGGGTGCGGCCGCTAACCAGGGAAATGCGCTTTTCTCACAGGGTTACAACATTTATGCGATTTTACTTTCGATTGCGACCTTTGGTTTCCCATCGGCGATTTCAAAGGTAATGGCCCAGTTGATTGCTAAAAAAGATCAAGCAGGCCTGTGGTCTTTGACGAAAAAGTCCCTACAAATTGGCCTTGTTCTTGGCCTGGTCTTCTCTTTGCTATTGTATGTGGCCGCCCCTTGGTTATCAAATGGCAACGCCGAAGTGGTGCCAGTCTTGCATTCATTGGCACCGGCCGTCCTCGTCTTTCCGGTCATGTCAATGATCCGGGGAATCTTTCAGGGTCACCAGTTGATGCATATCTCGGCTTTGTCCGATATCTTAGAACAGGTTGGCCGGGTAATTTATCTGTTGGCGGCGACTTGGTTGGTCTTGAGTCATGATAGCAGCAACTGGACCGGGGCCGTCGTTCAGTCGACCTTTGCCGCCTTCATTGGGGCCTTATTCTCCTTAGCCGTCTTGTGCTATGGCTGGGTGCGCTACGCGCGCTTGATTCATCCAGCGGCCTCCGGAGTCCCGGGACAAAACTTGAATGATTCAAACAGTCAAGCAACGACGTTAAGCCGGCACCGCCATGTTGACCAACAGGCAACTGGCAGCCGGACGTTAGCCATGGTTGGCAACATTTTGAAGGAGTCTTGGCCCTTTGTGGTGATTGGTTCTTCAACCAACCTGTTCTTATTTGTTGATCAGTACACTTTCTTCCCCTTGATGAAAGCTTTCTTTCATACAAGCTTAAGTGAACTGCAAATACAGTTTGCCCTTTTTTCGGCCAACCCAAATAAGTTGGTGATGATTGTGATTTCCTTTGCTACTAGTATTGCCGCCACAGCCTTGCCAATTTTAGCGGCCAAAAAGGCAGAGGGGAATTTCACCGAATTACGGACGCAATTAATTGCCGTTCTACGCTTAACGTCGTTGGTTTTGATTCCAGCGGCATTGGGGATGTACGCCGTTGCAGGTCCTTTGTACCGGTTCTTCTATCCAATTGATCACACCGTCCAAGAAGGGGTTTATTTGCTCCAATTCTCGGCAATTTTGACGATTATTATGTCTTTGTTCATGTTGCTCGCCTTTGTTTTACAGGCGTTGTCTCATGGACGAGAGGTGATGCGGGCCTTTGGTTGGGGATTTTTGATCAAGCTGATTATCCAAGCACCGTTGCTGTACTTCTTCCAGGGAATGGGGGCGTTGATTGCTACTGCTATTGGTTTAGGCTGGTCCTTAGGCTTGATGTTGCGTTTTCTCAAGAACAACTACCATGTCTCTTTTGCAACGATTCACGGTACGCTGTTAAAAACGTATTTGGCATCAATTGCAATGGCCTTAGTCGCCTATTTGGTGGCTTGGCTGTCAGAAACTTATCTCTTAGCAGCCGATAGCAAGGTCGGAGCCGGACTTTCGACGGGCTTGGCTGTCCTAGCCGGTCTGGTTGTTTTGCTTGTCTTATACCGCCGTTTTGGCCTTTTAAAGCAAGTTTTGTCCCGCGGACAACGGCCAAATACAAAGAGTGAATAATTTTTACAAAAACCAAGGTCAAAGCCTTGGTTTTTTTGTTGTCACTTATTCGAAAAAAATGCAGCGCAAGACTGATTGTCGCTGTCTTCTGTGATATGATGAAGGTCAGTGATAAATTCTTTGTGAAAGAGGGGTTTGCTATGCAATCTCGGAAAAAAAATTGGCGTAAAAATACCTTAACGGTTGCCGTCTTTATTCTCTCGGTTGGACTGCAAGTCTTTGGACTAAATTACTTCTTAATTCCCAACGATATTTTTTCTGTTGGAATTAATGGTATTTCTCAGTTACTTTCTTTATTAGTCTTTAATATCTGGCATTTTCGGATTCCAACTGGACTCTTTTTCTTAATCTTTAACATTCCAATTGGAATCATGGGCTGGAAGATGATTGGTGGTAAGTTCACCATTGTTTCCTTCATCAACGCGGTGGTCGTTTCCTTCATGTTGATTTTCGTGCCCGTGCACCCATTTACAACTCAGCCACTCTTAGCTTCGCTCTTTGGTGGGCTCTTGGTTGGGGCTTCTGTTGGTGTTGCTTTGCGTTATGGTTTTTCAACGGGTGGCTTTGACATCATTTCGATGGTAGTTCAAAAGCGAACGGGGAAGTCAATCGGTGCATTTAACAATGCAGTCAACTTTGTGATTGTTTTGATTGCCGGTTCCTTTATTGGTTGGCAAAATGCCCTTTATACCCTAATTGGGATTTACGCTACTGGTCGGGTAATTGATGCGATTTATACTGGTTACCAGAAGTTAACGGCGATGATTGTGACGACCAAGGGTCCCGAGGTGATCGACGCCTTGCACCGTGACTTAATTCGGGGAATTACAATTTTGCCATCTGAGGGGGCTTATACTAAGCGTGAGTCAACGACTTTGATGATGGTTATCTCGCGGTTTGAACTCTTTGAAATGCAAGAAACGGTCCGTCATGAAGACCCCAAAGCCTTCATCAATTTCTTGTCGACGGTTTCAGTTGCTGGTGAGTTCTGGGATGCTGACCGTCAGCTTCAAATGAAGAAATCAATGGCGCCAAAGGCTATTACGATTGATGCGCAACTGGAAGCAGAACAGCAGTTGGCAGACCAATTGAATCAATTAAAAGATGAGGATTAATTCCTCATTTTTTTCTTATTTAATGTTCGGATTTTTCTATTGCTTAATGAGAAAAAACCGGGTACAATGGTGAATAACAATTTAACAGAAATTTACAGATATATCGCTGGAAAATGGCCAGCAGTCTCTACCACGCCCCAAAAGTCGTGACTATCCGTGAGTGCCAACTAAAGTATTTTTAGGGAGCATTTTGCGGAGCTGTGTGGCTGCAAAATGCTCTTTTTTTGCCTATATCTGCAGGATGGTGAGGAGAATCATGGCAGAATTTAATATTAAAAATAAGTTCGTCCCAATGGGTTTGACATTTGATGACATGAAAATGGCAGACACGAAGCATGACGAAGTATCAGTTGATGCTGTTTCTTTAGAAACGGAGTTGACACCCACCTTAAAGCTGAAGATTCCTTTGCTATCAGCCGCAATGGACACGGTTACGGAAGCGAACTTTGCCATTACCTTGGCTCAGTTTGGTGGACTTGGTGTGATTCACAAGAACATGACGATTGCTGATCAGGCAGCGGAAGTTGCTAAGGTCAAGGCAGCTGCCGTTGATTTGGCTAAGTTTCCCAATTCAGCCACTGATGCACAGGGGCGTTTGATTGTCGCTGGTGCCGTTGGGGTAACTAATGACACGGTTGATCGGGCTGCTGCCATGGTGAATGCCGGTGCCGATGCGATTATCTTGGATTCTGCTCATGGACAGTCAGAAGGGGTTTTGCGTAAGGTTCGCGAAGTTAAAGACGCCTTCCCTGACGTCAACATTATTGCTGGAAACATCGCTACTGAAGGCGCAGCATCTGACTTATATGATGCTGGTGCTGACGTGGTTAAGGTTGGAATTGGTCCTGGATCAATTTGTACTACTCGAGTGGTTGCCGGAATTGGTGTGCCACAATTGTCAGCCATTCGTGATGCTGCGAAGGAAGCTAAGCGCCGCGGTAAGGCAATTATTGCCGATGGTGGAGCCAAGACACCTGATGACATCATGAAGGCAATTGCCATGGGTGGTAATGCCGTTATGCTTGGTTCAATGTTCTCAGGAACCAAGGAAACTCCCGGTGAAGTCTTTGAAGACAACGGTCAGAAGTTTAAGTTCTACCGCGGTATGGGTTCAATTGCTGCCATGGAAAATGGGTCAAAGGACCGTTACTTCCAAGGTGAAGTGAATGAAGCCAAGAAGATGGTACCAGAAGGTATCGAAGCCCGCGTGGCTTATAAGGGAACTTTGGCTGATATCTTGTTGCCAATTTTGGATCATTTGAAGAATGAAATGGCCGAAGCCGGCGTCAAGAATGTTCAAGAAGCCATTGACCAAGCTGATAATGTTCAAAGAACAACGACTGTCTTTGATTACCAAGCTTCTTTGTAAGCAGTAAGTAGTATTTAAAACTGATTGAGATAAAAGATTGATTGGGAGAAATGATGACTGATACAAACGTACAACACGGCTTGGGTTACGATGAAACATTGTTGGTTCCAGCCGCTTCAAATGTCTTGCCACATATGGTGGATTTGAAGACTAGTCTTGGTGATTTAGCCTTGAATAACCCATTAGCTGGGGCAACTTTGAACCCTGACGCTAACGCTACTGACCTTGTTTTAGCGATTGCTCAATCTGGTGGACTTGGTTTAGTGGCTGCCAGTGAAAAGATTGCTGACCAGGTTGCCGCCGTGGAAGCAGTGAAGCAATCTGCGGTTGATTTGGACAAGAACCCACAGACTTTGACTGATGCCGCTGGTCGCTACGCCCTTGGGGCTGAAATCTGGTTGACTGCTGATGTGAAGGAACGCGCTTTGGCCTTGGTTGATGCCGGTGTGGCTGCCTTGTTCTTGTATTTGAATGGCGACTTTAACGATGAAGCTGCTGCTCAAATTAAGGACCTCAAAGCTGCTGTCCCAACAGTTGCCTTAGCTGTTGGAACGGTTGAAGACCCAGCAGTTGCCGAAAAGTTGTATGACCTTGGCGTTGATGCCGTAATTGCTGGTCGTTCAATTAATTCAAAGCAAGCCGATGACATTCACTTTCCATTCTTGACGACTGTTATGGGTGTTGCTGCTGTTGCTACGCCATTGCAAAAGGCGGTGGTTGCTCAAGGCGGCATTCACTATTCTGGTGACGTGGTCAAGGCTTTGGCTGCCGGTGCCGATTTGGTGATGGTATCCGATTATTTGGTGAAAGAAGAAGTCCCAGCCGATGCTGTTTTCCAAATTGATGGTGGATTACGGGCCGGAATGGGGTATACTGGTTCACATACGGTACTTGATTTAAAAGAGAAAGCACAGTTTGTCCAAATCACGGATAATGGCTTGAAAGAATCACACCCACACGATGTGGAAATTACCAAAAAAGCACCAAACTACGTTGAACAAGAAAGAGACTAAGCCATGACCACAGGTAATGACAAAATCTTAGTATTGGACTACGGGTCACAATACAATCAATTGATTACTCGGCGTGTCCGAGAACTCGGAGTTTTCTCCGAATTGAAGTCATCAAAGATGACGATTGACGAAATTAAGGCATACAATCCAAAGGGAATTATTCTTTCTGGTGGACCAAAGTCAGTTTATGACGATGATGCTTACTCAATTGACCCTGAAGTGTTCAAGTTGGGAATCCCTGTCTTGGGTGTTTGTTATGGGATGCAGCTGATGGCCCAACACTTGGGTGGTAAGGTTGAAGCCAACCCTGGAAACGGTGAATTTGGTCAGACTGTTATCAAGCAAACTGCCCCTTCAAAGCTCTTTGCTGGTACACCAGAAGAGCAAGTTGTCTTGATGTCACACTCTGACAACGTAACGAAGTTGCCCGACAACTTTGTTGTTGCTGCTGGTTCTGAAAAGACACCAATTGCAGCAATTGCCAATGATGATGATCGTTTGTACGGCGTGCAATTCCACTCTGAAACGACTTTGTCAGAGCACGGAAAAGAAATTATTAAGAACTTTGTTATCAACATTGCTGGAGCAGATGCTTCTTGGACAATGGCTGGTTTCATTGATGAACAAATTGAAAAAATTCGCGCCGAAGTTGGTGACAAGAAGATCTTGCTTGGTTTGTCAGGTGGGGTTGACTCATCTGTCGTTGGTGTCTTGTTGCAAAAGGCAATTGGCGACCAATTGACTTGTATCTTTGTCGACCACGGTTTGTTGCGGAAGAATGAAGCCCAACAAGTGATGGACATGTTGGGTGGCAAGTTTGGTTTGCACATCATCAAGGTTGACGCCCAGGATCGTTTCTTGTCAAAGCTTGCCGGTGTTACTGATCCAGAACAAAAGCGTAAGATTATCGGTAACGAATTTATCGAAGTCTTTAACGATGAAGCCATCAAGTTGAAGGACGTTGACTTCTTGGCTCAGGGTACTTTGTACACTGATGTGATTGAATCAGGAACCGACACGGCCCAAACAATCAAGTCACACCACAACGTTGGTGGTTTGCCTGAAGAAATGAACTTTACCTTGATTGAACCTTTGAACAAGTTGTTCAAGGACGAAGTTCGTGCCTTGGGTGAAGAGTTGCAAATGGACCATGAGTTGGTCTGGCGTCAACCATTCCCAGGACCAGGTCTTGGAATTCGCATCATGGGTGAAATCACGGAAGACCGCTTGAAGACGGTCCGTGAATCAGATTTCATCTTGCGTGACGAAATCGCCAAGGCTGGTTTGGAAGGCGATGTTTGGCAGTACTTTACTGTTTTGACGAACAACAAGTCTGTTGGTGTGATGGGTGACTACCGTACTTACGAGTACACTGTCGCTGTCCGTGCCATTACCTCAGTGGATGGAATGACAGCTGACTTTGCCCGCTTGCCATGGGATGTTTTGCAAAAGGTTTCTTCACGAATCGTTAACGAAGTGGACCACATTAACCGCGTCGTCTACGACATTACGGCTAAGCCACCGGCAACGGTTGAATGGGAATAAGTTGATAGGGCTTTTCTAGTGAAGTAAAAAACACTGAATATTATGATTTAAACCCCGAAATTTGGATAAAACCAAGTTTCGGGGTTTTCTTATGTTCAAATAATTTTAAGTCAGCGGTTTGTTTTGTTAGACAAAATGGTCTAATTTGTCTAGACTAATTGAAAACTATAAGGACAACTATTGACCTTTTGTTCGGGAATTGTTCGGTTTTAGAAAACTCAGCAGCAAAATGTACAAAAATACTTGAATATTCATTTAATATAAGTGATAATTTAGTTGTTACGGACAAGTTAATTAGGTTTTTGCCCAGTTACTTAATCGTCAACAAACAATCAGCAGTTGCACTATTATCGTATCGTCGTAAAGAGGAGTGAAAGAACGCATCATGCAAAATAGCGCTATGAAGAAGATCATTGCAGCAGTTGTTGTGCTAGTGGTCGTAATTGGGGGATTCTTTGTCTTTACCGGATCAAAGCATTCAAACTCATCGACCGACTCATCAAGCAGTAGCAAGATGTCTATGAAGGAATTGAACATTCAGTTTGTTCCTTCATCACAGGCTGATACTATTTTGGCCAAGGCAAAGCCATTGGAAGACTTGTTGAGCAAGCAATTGGGAATCCCAGTGCACGTTTCAATTTCAACGGATTACAACACCGTGATTGAAGCGATGGGATCAAAGAAGGTGGACATGGGATTCTTGCCACCTGATGGTTATGTAACAGCCCACAAGCAGTATGGGGCAAAGGTTATCTTGCAATCTACTCGTTTGGGTATGAAGGATGATAACACAGGTGCTAACACTGATAAGTTAGTAAATAGCTACAAGTCAATGGTTCTTGTACGCGCAGATTCATCAATCAAGTCAATCAAGGACTTGAAGGGAAAGAAGATTGCCGTTCAAGGAGCAACTTCATCAGCCGGATATATCTATCCAACTGTTGAATTGTACAAGAAGGGTGTCAACGTCGTGAAGGATTCAACCCTTGTTCAGGTTAAGGGTCACGACCAAGGTGTCATGTCAGTATTAAACGGTGACACTGATGCAGCCTTTATCTTCGATGACGCACGTAACGTGGTCAAGAAGGATCAACCTGATGTATTTAAGAACACACGTGTTCTTTACTACACCAAGGGTATTCCAAACGATACAATTACTTTGCGTAAGGGTATCTCAAGTTCTGATTCAGACAAGATCAAGGCAGCCATCATCGCAGTTTCAAAGACTGATGCAGGAAAGAAAGTCTTTAACGATGTTTATTCATGGGCCGGTGTAACCGACTCAAAGGATTCAAACTTTGATGATATTCGTGATTACGATAGCACAATGGCAAAGATTAAGTAATCTAGCCATGCTATAACAGAAATCGCCGCCATCTTGTGATGGTGGCGATTTTTACATAATGGAATAATTTTAAATTAGGAACAAGAAGAGGATTTGTACATGTCAAAGCAGGGCACGATTAAAGTGGAAGGCGTTTCGAAGGTTTATCCAAACGGCGTCGTTGGATTAGATAATATTAACCTCGAAATCGAGTCCGGTGAGTTTGTAGTGGTAGTTGGGCTTTCCGGTGCCGGAAAGTCAACGTTGTTACGAGCAATGAACCGACTCCACGATGTCACATCGGGTAACATTTTAATCGATGGTGAAGACATCACCAAGGCTTCAGGTAAGGAATTACGCACGTTGCGCCGCAATATTGCGATGATTTTCCAAAACTATAACCTAGTGAAGCGTTCAACAGTGGCACGAAATGTTTTGTCTGGTCGAGTAGGTTACTATTCAACCTGGCAGTCAACGCTTGGTTTGTTTAGCAAGGAAGACCAGGAACGGGCAGCCAAAAGTCTGGAGCGGGTGAACTTGTTGGACAAGTATTATACGCGTGCCCGTGATTTATCGGGTGGTCAGCAACAACGTGTCGGAATCGCCCGTGCCTTGATGCAAGAACCAAAGGTCTTTTTGGCTGATGAACCAGTGTCTGGTTTGGATCCAAAAACGACCAAGGTGGTCATGGATGACTTGAAGCGTTTGAATGAAGAAGATGGCTTGACCGTCGTCGCTAACCTGCACTCAATGGAACTGGCAATGGACTATGCCACTCGGATTGTTGGTTTGAAAGCCGGTAAGCTGGTTTATGACAAGCCAATCTCTGAAGTCAATTTGGACGACTTTAAAGACATTTATGCGGAAGTTGGTGACCAATGATGCCAAATTTGCCAAAGCGTAGTGCATTAAAGGAATGGCACGTTATCGGCTTTGCCCTCTTTTTGCTCTTTATTATCTTAATGATGTTATCTGGTCAGAAGACCGGTGTTGGCCAGAACTTTTCTTGGGATCAGTTCTTTGACCTTTGGATTAAGATGTCTAATCCTGACTGGAGTTACCTACCAGCTATCCTGAATCCAATTGCGCAAACCATACAAATGGCCCTTGTTGGGACTTTGATTGGTGGGGTAGCCGCGATTCCGGTCGCTCTGTTAGCTGCTAGCAACATTGTGAAAAGTAAAATTGTCCGCGGCCTTGTTCGTTTTGTGATGAATTTGACGCGGTCATTGCCAGAAATGCTGCTGGCCGCTTTGTTTGTCGCAGTGGTGGGAATTGGTGCCTTTTCGGGGGTCTGTGCCTTAGCAGTCTTCTCCTTTGGAATGGTCTTCAAGCTCCTTTATGAAGCGATTGAGACGATTGACGAAGGACCGATTGACGCCATGCGGGCCGCTGGTGCTAATAGTATCCAGGTGATTGCCTTTGCCGTCTTTCCACAGGTCTTTAACCAATTCTTGAGTTTCTTCTTATACACCCTTGAAATCAACGTTCGTGCCTCGACTGTGCTTGGTTACTTAGGTGCCGGAGGTATTGGTCTGTATTTGAATACAACATTGGAATTGTTCCGCTACGACCGGACAGCCGTTGTGATTTTGTCTATTTTGGTGGTGGTCGTGATTGTTGATACAATTTCAAATCAACTACGGGAGGCACTGGCATAATGATTAAGAAAAAAAGTTTATGGCAGCAATCTCAACCTTGGGTGATTACCATTGTTGTCGTAGGAATCTTCCTTTGGGGATTTTCTGGTATTCCATTGAATGGAATCAAGTCAACGGCTGGTCAAGTTTTGGGATCAATTTTAAATGGTTTATTCCACCCAGATTGGTCCTATGTGTATTCAGGTGATGGCGAAGATTTGATTACGGCTTTGCTTGAAACCTTGGCAATTGCTTTTTTGGGAACATTTATCTCAGCAATCTTAGCCGTTCCGCTTGCCTTTTGGGCTGCTAAGACGACACGGAAGTTCTTTTCACCAAAGTCAGCAACTGGTAAGTTGCTCTTAACAGTTATCCGTGTTTTCCCAGAATTAGTTTTGGCCATCATGTTTACCAAGGCGGTTGGTCCTGGTGCCTATGCCGGTGTCTTAGCCCTTGGCTTTCACTCGGTTGGAATGATGGGAAAGCTTTTCTCTGAAGCGATTGAAAACATTGATCGCGGGCCAAATGAGGCCATTGCTGCTGCCGGCGGTTCTGCCTTAGATGGTTTGACGATGGCCACTTTCCCAGCGGTTTTGCCAGAGTTTATGAACTACACGTTGTACCGCTTTGAAATTTCGGTTCGATCAGCATCAATTCTTGGAATTGTTGGTGCTGGTGGGGTCGGAGCGCCATTGATTTTTGCGCTCTCGACGCGTTCATGGCCACGAGTCGGCATTATCCTCATTGGAATTGTCGTGATGGTGACGGCCATTGATTTCATCTCAGGGCAAATTCGTAAGCGTTTAGTTTAATGATCAAGTGAGGGTGGTGTGCATAGCATGCCACCTTTTCACTATCATTTGTTAAGTAAGGAAGCCAAATGAAAACAACAATCTTATCAACATCAGATGTCCATGGTTATTTTTTAGCAGATGATTTTCGCCGGCCGCTGCAAGATTTGGGTTTTGGCCTGGCCAAAGCTGCCACGGTTATTCGTCGCGAACGAGAAAAGGCTGGTGACGGTGAACTGGTGATTACAATTGAAAATGGCGACTTTATCCAGGGCTCTCCGCTGACGAATTACATTGAAAAAGTCGTACCCGATGAGGCTGTGTTATACAACGAACTGGCCGAAGCGGTCGGCTATGATGTCCGCATCCTTGGTAATCACGAATTCAATTATGGGCGGGATTATCTTGAAAAGGTTTTTGCCGGCAATCAAACACTGTTAAATGCGAATATCGTGGATGAAAAAACAAAACAACCATTTATTGGTCAACCCTACCGTATTTTTGAGAAAAATGGTGAACGGGTTGCTGTCATTGGTGTGACGACGCAATACATTCCTCACTGGGAAAAGCCGGCAAACATTCCGGGGTTGAACTTTTTAGACCCGGTCACTGTCGTCCGTGATTTAGTTGCGCATTTGCAGGGGAAAGTGAATCAAATTGTCGTTGCTTATCATGGTGGTTTTAACCGTGATTTAGCCACGGGTGAGGCGATTGAGCCTATCACTACTGAAAATCAGGGGACTGATTTATTAGCCATCGATGGGGTCGATGCCTTGGTTACGGGGCACCAGCACCGGACATTGGCGGACCTAGTCGCTGGCAAACCAACCACTCAGCCCGGTTATCGAGGCGACCATGTTGGCCGAATCATTTTGGATGAAGACGGCAAAAATGAAGCAGCTGTTTTGCCAACGGCAGCCGCCGCTGAAGACAGTGAAATCAGTCGAATCGTGAAGCCAATGTATGAACGGGTCAACGCCTGGTTAGACAAGCCGGTTGGTCATGTTGGGACAAATATGCGGATTACCGATCATTTTCAGGCACGCTTATATGGCCATTCCTTTACCGAGCTAGTGAATCAGGTTCAGATGGCTGCGACTGGGGCATCGATTTCAGCAAACGCGATTTTTAATGATGAAATGCGGGGGCTCGATGATGTGGTAACGGTCCGTGATGTGATGACCAATTACATTTATCCGAACACTTTGGTGGTGGAAAAGCTAACTGGTGCGCAGTTGTTAGAGGCACTGGAAAATAATGCCGCTTATTTCGATGTCAAAGATGGCCAACCTGCTGTTAATGACAAGTATCTTTTTCCAAAGACGGAACACTACAATGATGATATTTGGAGTGGGGTTTCTTACACGCTTGATTTGAGAAAGCAACAGGGAAGCCGGATTCAAGACGTCCAAGTGGCCGGTGAGCCATTAGACTTAACGGCTGAATACGAAGTCGTGATCAATAATTACCGTGCTGGTGGGGCGGGAAATGCTGCCTTCAGTCATGACAAAATTGTTCGTGAAGTCCAAACGGACGTGGCCGAGTTGATTGCTAACTATTTGCTGGCACACCCTCAAATTCAGATTGACCAGCCAAAGAATGTAAAGGTACTGGTTTCATGATTTGTGATAGAATATGACACAGATTGAGAAAAACGTGGATGGAGAGTAAATCAATGTTGAATAAAATTGCTAATCACAAGGGTCTTTGGATTACGGTTGTTGTGCTGGTGATAGTAATCGCTGGTATGGCGACGGTGGGTTATCAAAGCAGCCAATACCCAAAGAATCCCACTGGAACCTATGTTTTAACCCGCCAAGATGGTAGTGCGAATAACGTGACGCAACACATGAAGTTTACTAGCAACAAGAAGGTTGTCGTAACGGCCGATGGGACCAAGGATAGTCAGACTGGTACTTACAAAATGACGAGCACTAAGAAGGGTACCTTTAAGGTGACACTGGGTTCCGATACCATGGACGGCTCATTTGATAGCACTCACAAAAATATTATTTTAATAGACCCAAAGACCAACATCCCAGTTGTCTTTAACAGTAGCAAGAAACTTAAGGCTGCTGATCAAATATCGGGGTCATTTGACTACACCGACCCCAACATGACTGGAGCGGGGGGAATTAAGGTTACCTTTTCTGGGAATGATGTTGGCTTTACTGTCCAAAATACACTGATTGGCTCAAGTAACTATGCCATTCGGGACAACAAAGTCTACGTAACTGGCTTTGGTGTTTTGAAGATTAAAGACCAACAAGGCCTCACGCCTGACGGAACCACCTTTGCCAAGGTTTAATATGATGTATTCGAGCTGAACTGACGTTCAGCTCTTTTTTTGCAAAGAAAAAGCCGCTAAAACTTTGTTTTAACGACTTTTGTTAATATTTGAAAGATGACGATTACTGCAATGGAACGTCTTGAACCCAGCCTTCAGGTCCTTTTTCGTCGCCGTATTGGATACCAATCAGGCGGTCATAAAGGGCTTGGGTCTTTGGACCAACCTCAGTTTCAGAGAAGAAGACATGCTTGTTTCCCTCATGAGTAATTGAGCCAACGGGTGAAATGACAGCGGCCGTACCCATGGCACCGGCTTCTGCAAATTGGTCCAAATCATGGATGGAAATGGCTTCTTCAACGGGGTTCATGCCCATTTCTTCAGCCAAAGCCAAAAGTGAGTATTTTGTGACAGAAGGTAAAATAGAAGGTGATTTTGGCGTCTTGAACTGTCCTTCTTTGGTAATTCCAAAGAAGTTAGCGAAACCAAGTTCCTCGATAAACTCGTGTTCGCGTGGGTCCAAGTAAACGACGTCGGAATAGCCGGCCTTATGGGCGTTATCACCAGGGAGCATTGAGGCAGCATAGTTTCCACCAACCTTGGCTTGACCAGTTCCACCATGAGCGGCCCGGTCAAATTCCGAAGTAACAAAGGCAGTTGGTGCCAAACCACCTGGATAATAGGCGCCAACGGGCATGGCAAAGATTGTAAAGAGGAAGTCATGGCCCGGATGGACACCGATTTCAGGTGAAGTTGAAATCAACAATGGTCGCAAATAAAGTGATCCACCTGATTCGTAAGGAGGAATAAAGTCTTGGTTGGCCTTGACGACTTCCTTGACTGCCTTCACAAATTCGTCTTCGGGGAATGGCGCCATCAGCAAGCGCTCAGCAGAGTTATGCATTCGATGGGCATTGCGGTCAGGGCGGAAGATGTTCACACCACCGTCCTTGCGGCGGTAGGCCTTCAATCCTTCAAAAACTTCTTGCCCATAGTGAAGGACAACGGCTGATTCACTCAATTGCACAGTTGAGTCCGTTGTCAATTCGCCTGGTTGCCACTGGCCATCATGATATTCAGCCTTATAGCGATAGGGCAAATCATGATAGGCAAAGCCTAGGTTATTAAAGTCGAGGTCTTCTTTTTTTGTTTTGGTCATCATCAAATTCCTTCTTTCACTTATTTGTTAATTATTATATTAGAATAAAATGAGAAAAAGTCAAGGGGATTATCATTCTTTTATTGAAATCGGATTTTTGGCCAATATGATAAAATAGGGAAAAGTTAAAAACAGTTTAGATATTGAGGATGCAGTTATGGTCAATTATCCAAAGGGCGTTCACGGCGAAGCCGGCCCAATCCAAAATCAAATCAAAACGGGTAAAACGACGCAAAAAGGTTTGTTATTTGGCCGAAGAGGGATGGGCTTAGAAAGTGAAATTAATGAAGCCAATGAATATTACTTGGCCAATCACTTGGCAGTTATCTATAAAAAACCAACCCCGGTGACCATCGTCAACGTTGATTATCCGGCCCGGTCGGCGGCTAAAATTACAGAAGCCTACTTTCAAAAACCGTCAACGACCGATTACAATGGCGTTTATCAAGGACGGTACCTGGACTTTGATGCCAAGGAAACCAAAAATAAGACGACTTTTCCGATGAAAAACTTTCATGAACATCAAGTTCACCACTTAGCAAACATTGTGGCTCAGGGTGGGGTTGGCTTTGTCTTGATTAAGTTTACGGTTTTAAACGAAACTTACTTATATCCAGCACCGGAATTGGTGCGTGACTGGCAAAGGTTAGGAGGACATAAGTCCCTATCCTATCAGGTGATTGTAGCGGAGGGGTATCCAGTTTCGCCCTCCTTAACACCTAGTTTGGATTACTTGACGGCCGTTGATGCCTACTTAGCAGATTTAACGACTGGAAAACGCATCGGTCAGCCAAGTGATGATGTTAGAAGGCAAAAAGGAAGGCTTTAATCATGAGCCGGATTTGGTTTACGGGCTATCGGACTTATGAATTAGGAGTTTTTAAAGAAAAAGATCCTAAGGTTGAGGTTCTAAAGTACGCCTTAAAAAAAACAATGATTGAACAAATCGAGCAGGGCCTGCAATGGGTCATCACAGGTGGTCAACTTGGCGTTGAAACTTGGACGGCAGAGGTGGCACTGGATCTGAAGGCTGATTATCCGAAATTACAGGTGGCAATGCTCTTACCCTTTGGCCACTTTGGCTCTCAGTGGCAAGAGGCAAGCCAGACACGGTTGGCCGAGTTAAAACAAAAGGTTGATTTCTGTGCCGAGGTCCACCGTGAAGACTATCAAGGACCCTTTCAATTGCGCCAGTACCAAGACTTTTTACTTGGCCATACTGATGGTGCCGTGATGTTTTATGACTTGGATTATCAAGGCAAATCACAGTACGATTACCAAGCTATCCAGCTTTTACGTGAGAAGTCGCCGTACCCACTGGAGTTAGTGGGGATGGATGATTTGCAAGAATTTGCGAATGACTACCAGGAAAATCAAACTAATTAAGAACATATTTTGACTGAAAATAAAAAAATTAACGTCAGTTTAATCTTAGCCGGTTACAGTAATGTTACTAGCATGACTACTTAGTTTGCTATTACCAGTTGTTACTGGTATGATTAGCTTAATTCAAAGAATTCAAAGGAGTTTTCTTGTGGCACAAGTGAAATATACTCAAAAAGACATTTATAACCGCGTTTTCAAAGAAAAGCGCGTTGGTAAGGGATATGACCCAGAAGATGTTGATGGTTTCTTGGATGACATCATCGCTGATTATGGTGTCTTCTCAAAGCGGATTGAAGAATTGCAAAGCCAAGTTGGTCAGTTGCAAAATGCTTTGAAGCAGGCACAAGAAGAATTGTCAGCTGAAGCACCAGTTCGTCAAGCTGAACCAGTATCGACACCAGCTCCAACACCGGTTGCCCCAGTGGTCGAAGAACCAGCGACACCAACTAACTTGGACTTGATTAAGCGCGTTGCTAACTTGGAACGGGCCGTTTTCGGAACTGAAAATAACGCCAATAACTAAGACAATTTTTATCAGTAAATTTTAGCAGAACGTGCTAGAATACTAATGGTAGATACTGAGTAATTGCGCATGATATTTCTCATGTGAGGAAGGTCCATGCTCGCACACTCTGCGATGGGTGTAGTGTTTGTGCTGGGATAAAGAATAAACCCAGGGGTAACGAAAGTTACTACGGCAACTGAAATGGCTACGGCTTTGCTATGCCAAAATAGGTGTGAAAGTGCCATAGAAACGTATTCTTAGGCGAAAGCTTAAGGCTTGAGACGAGGTAAACCCCACAAGCGGGCAACCCAAACTTTGGTAGGGGCGGCTAACCTAGTGAACTGAAACGATGGTTGGTATGGCGGTAACGCTTAGATAGATGATTACTGAAGGTACTTGATCCCTGTTAAGTACTGGAACAAAACATGGCCTACAGGTATCTACTGCAGGGAGTCCACACTTGTGTGGGCTTTTTTTTATGGTCATTTATTGGTAAAATGGATATTGCTGTTTGGAGAAGCTCCAAAAGAGAAAGATTAAAATTGGTGAGGCCGAATCATTTGGCATCATTACTAAATATTTACTAGATATAAAATAAGTAACGGTCAAACCGTTATGAAGGACAAAATTCATGGTGACAAAATTGATTAAAAAAGCTTTGACCTGGGGGACACTGTTGGCCTTGGTGCTCCCGCTATTATTAATAACGGCTTTTTCATTTAAAAGCAGTGTTACTGCGGCTGAAACGGATCCGGCTTTGGAACGGATTCAAAAGAAGGGAACGTTAACTGTTGGTCTGTCAGCCGACTACGCTCCCTATGAATTCCATAGCCAGATTAATGGTAAAGACCAAATTGTTGGTTTTGATGTTTCTTTGGCTAAGGCCGTTGCCAAAAAGTTAGGTGTTAAGCTCGAGATTCAAGATATGGGCTTTGATGCCTTGCTTGGTGCTTTGAAGACCGGGAAAATCGATATGATTGCTTCTGGCTTTTCTGACACGCCGGAGCGGGAATCACAGGTTGATTTTTCCCACGTCTACTTACGGTCACCGCAAACCATGTTGGTTTTGAAGACCAATGAAAGTAAGTACCGTAGTGGTGATTTATCGGCATTTTCTGGGCAAAAAATTGGGGCACAGACTCAAACGATACAAGAAGATGCAGCTAAGTCAATCCCGGGTGCTATGGTCGTTTCGCTACAAAAGTACCCTAATTTGATTTCACAACTGTCACAAGGGGTCGTGGCCGGCGTTGTTGCCGAAAAGACGATTGCACAGGCCTATGCCGACCAGAATTCAAAATTTGCCGTGGTGACACCTAAGTTTTCGTCTAACTCGACTGGAACGTCTTCAATTGCCGTGTCAAAAAACTCACCAGCCTTAGTGGCCCAAATTAATTCGGTGATTGACAAGGTGACAACCAACGGCCAGTTTGATGGTTGGAAGAAGCAGGCACAAAAGCAGATGTTTGCTTCTAAAGACAAGAGCTACTGGCAAAAGTATGGCCACTACTTTATTGAAGGAACCTGGATTACTTTGGCTTTGGCCGTGATTGGGGTCTTGATTGGAACAACTTTGGGGACTGTCTTTGCCCTCTTGAAGTTATCTTCTGCCTTCCTGTTGCGGGCGGTTGGAAACATTTACGTTGAATATGTTCGGGGCACGCCACTGTTGGTGCAGGCCTTTATGGTCTTCTTTGGAACGCAGGCCATGGGCTTGCATTTGTCCGCCTTTGTAGCGGGCTCATTGGCCATGGGCTTGAATTCAGCTGCCTACGTGGCTGAAATTATCCGTTCTGGAATTGAATCAGTTGATAGGGGACAAATGGAAGCGGCCCGGTCGCTTGGAATGTCGAATGGTCGGGCAATGCGTCTGGTTATTTTGCCGCAAGCGGTTCGGACAATTTTGCCAGCCTTGGGAAATGAATTTGTCTCCGTCATCAAGGAGGGATCGGTGATCTCGGTCATTGGTGTTGGGGAATTGATGTATGAAACAGGGGTCGTTCAGGGGGCTTCCTTTGAACCATTTATGCCTTTGTTCATCGCTTCAATGATTTACTTTGTTTTGACCTTTACAATTTCACGGGCCTTGGGCTTTGTGGAACGGCGGATGGCTCGTTAATTATTTGTATTGAAAAAGCGTCACTACTAGTCGTTGCTAGTGGTGGCGCTTTTATGTTGTCGTCAATTGTCAAAGAAAAAGGAGCTGACTAGCAGCTTCGTGGTCTTAACCTTCAAATTTAACGCGGACACCTTCAGGAATTGGGAAGTCTTTTTGGACAAGGGTCAATTCACCGGTCTCAGTATCGCGGCTAAAGACGGAAACGTTGTCAGTCTTTTGGTTAGCGACGACCAAGAACTTTTCTTCAGGGTCAAAGTTCATATCACGAGGGAATGAACCTTCTGTTGAAATTGTTTGAATTAATTCGATTTCAGCACCGAGGTTTGATGTTTGGTAAACCGAAACGGAATCATGTCCCCGGTTTGAGGTATAGATGAACCGGCCATCACTTGATAGGCGGATAGCAGCGGCACCGTTGTGTTCGTCCCAATCCGTTGGAATCGTTGAGATGGTCATCACGTGGGCAAATGTACCATCTTCAGCGCTGTACTTCAGCACGGAAAGCAGTGATGAAAGTTCACCCAGCACGTAAGCATACTGACCATCCGGTGAAAAGCGGAGGTGGCGAGGGCCAAAGCCGTCTTCTGCCTTGTAACGGGCAACATCAGTCAAGAGACCTTCGTCATCAATGTCTAAAGTGATGACTTCGTCGGTTCCGAGGTCGACAACCACCAAACGGTTATCTGGTGTTAAGTTAACGTAGTGAACGTGGGAACTGTCTTGTTCGGGACGGGGACCAGAACCGCTGTTATGCCAAGTGTCTTTTAATGTGAGCGCACCATCTTCGTGCATACTGTAAATTTCAACAGTACCGCGGTGGTAGTAGCCAGCAAAGACAAAATGACGGTCTTCATCGATTGCGATATAGGCGGGTGATGACCCTTCGGTTAAATAAACACCAATTTCATCCATTGGCCGAGTAGCGTTATCCAAGGCAACGACGCCACCTTGGTCGCCACGCTTTTCAACGGCGTAAACATTGTTAGCCGCAGAAATAGCGAGGTAAGTGGGGCTGGTTCCTTCGAAGACGACTTTAGGATCGGCGAGTTGTCCTGTGGCCGAATCAAAATTAGCTTCATAAATACCCTTTGAACTTTGGCGGGTGTAAGTACCAAATAGTACGCGATGAACGGTCATGTTCAAATCACTCCTTTATTTAAATTCTAATCAGGGTCATTGTAGCACATTTTGCCAAGGGCCTCGAATGACTACGGTAGGAATTACTTGCGGGAAATGGCCTGATTTGTTGTGCCAGAACCTTTTTAAAGCCGGCCTATGGTAAAATAAGAAGAATTAATCTTTTGTGATAAAAGGAGCAGTTATGTCTGAAAAAAATAAAACGAAGACAAGCGGACTAAGTTCGACAAGGGGGCTAAAGGCGCTCACGGCCATTGTCCTGGTCTTGCTGATTATTTGGCTTGGCTACCAAGTTCGCTTTATTTTTGGTCCAATTGAGTCATTTGTGGCAGCTGTTGGTGCCCCCATTATCATTGCTGGTGTCTTTTACTACATGCTCAATCCGTTGGTGACGGCCGTTGAAAAGCGCTTGAACTGGAAGCGTAATTACGTTGTTTTGGGCGTTTTGGTAATTTTCATTGCCTTGTTGGCTTTGGCCATCTTCTTACTAGGCCGGGTGGTGACGTTGCAAGTGACGGAATTACTCAAGCACTGGCCAAGTTATTTGAAAGAAGGGCAGAACTGGATTAGCGATACTTTTAAGGGTGATCAGTATGATCAATTGCGCAATGTCTTGGTCACTTCGAACGACCAAATTAACCATGCGGCCATTACTTGGGTGCAGTCGCACCTTGGTGCTGGTATTTCCAGTGTGGGCCAAATCGCCGCTGGTTTGAGTGAAGCAGGGGTCGTTTTGGTTTCGACTCCTTTCATCCTTTACTACCTTCTAGTCGATGGTGGTCGGTTACCACACTTCATTATTGATAAGCTGCCACCAAAGGCACGACCATCAACCAAGAGATTGTTAGCAGAACTTTCTGGCCAGATTTCGAAATATATCCGGGGGCAACTTGGGGTAGCAACCTCTGTGATGCTGATGTTTGCCATTGGTTATACGATTATTGGCTTGCCATCTGGTATTTTGTTGGCCTTGTTGGCTGGGGTTTTGAACTTGATTCCTTACCTGGGTTCATTTTTGGCCCAAGTTCCAGTCTTTGCCGTGGCCTTTGTTACCGGTGGGGTGAAGATGGCCCTTTTGGCAGCCATTGTCTTGGTAATTGAGCAACCACTGGAAGGACATGTGATTACACCAAAGATTTTGGGGGATGCCTTAGACATTCATCCAGTGACAGTCATTGTTGTCTTGTTGGCTGCTGGTAAGATTTTTGGTTTACTTGGCTTTATCCTGGCGGTGCCTGGCTATGCTGTGTTGAAGGTTTTGGTCGTGCACCTCTATACTTGGTGGCGGACCAATTCCAAGTTATTTAAAGAAGAATTAGGAGAAAAAGAATGACGAACCACGTTGTACTTTTTGAACCCGTGATGCCCGCTAACACCGGTAACATCGCTCGAACTACAGCTGGAACGAATGCTGTTTTACATTTAATTGAACCTTTGGGTTTTGAAATTTCAGATAAGACGGTTAAGCGCGCTGGCTTGGATTATTGGGACCATGTTGACTTGGTGATGCACAAGTCATTGCCAGACTTTTTGGCAACCTTAAAGCCAACCGATCAGCTGTATTTGGTGTCAAAGTTTGCCAATCAAGACTATACTGACCCAAATTATGCCGACGAAAGTGGCGACCATTATTTCTTGTTTGGAAAAGAAACGACTGGTTTGCCTGAAGTCTTCATGCGGCAAAACCCAGAAAAGGCTATCCGAATTCCACAAAATGATGACCATATCCGGTCACTGAACCTGTCAAATACGGTTGCCATTGTTCTGTATGAAGCCTTGCGCCAGCAGGACTTTGCTCATTTGGATAAGATTCATACCTATGAGCAGGATAAATTAAAATAATTTTTTGAAAAAAGGGTTGTCAGATTTCGTCTTCCTTGCTATACTAATATAGTTGTTTGAGCGAGAGTTCTTGCAACAACTGACCATGGCTCGTTGGTCAAGTGGCTAAGACGCTGCCCTTTCACGGCGGAATCGAGAGTTCGATTCTCTCACGAGCTACTAAAAAAGTCGCAACTTCGGTTGCGGCTTTTTTGTTGTCTGGAAAAGGATTCGACAAGGGTAGAGCGCCCGGCAGGACTGTGCTAAGATAGATAAAGTAGACTAGACTTTTAGGTCCTTTTACTGGCCTAAATTAAGGAGAGGACAATGGCAAAACAAGCAAAACGCCGTAGTCAAAAAAAGCAGGCTAGCCGGGCATCGACCGCTGGCCAAATTGTTGGTTTGTTAGCAATTATCTTACTTTCGATTTTTGCGATTTTTAAGATTGGTTTGTTTGGAATTTATTTGGCAGATATTGTCCGTTTCTTCTTTGGCAATCTTTACCAAATCACGCTCTTGCCTCTGATTGCCTGGGCGGCAATCTATTTGGTGATGGACAAAACCTACCCAATTAAGGCCCATGTGTATTTTGGGGTGGCAATGCTGTACTTGGCGACGGTTTTGCTGTCTTCGATGCTCTTTTTCACACAAAATGAGCTACCCGGCGGCGGTTATGGTACCCAAGTGATTCGCTTAATCGCGCAAGATTTAACGAATCAGTCAAGCTCAACGCCGGTTGGGGCCGGAATGCTGGGCGCTTTGCTTTACCAGCTGACCTTCACGCTCTTATCAAATGTGGGTGTGACAATCATCATTGTCGTCTTGTACATCGCTGGTGTAATTGTGACCTTCCGAGTGCCTGCTCGTGATATGGCGCAAAAGGGGATTACCAAGGCCCATGAGAACTTTAATGAGTTTCAGGTCGAACAAGCAAAAAAGCGTGATCAGCGGCAATTATTAGCACAAAAAGAACAGCAGGATTTGACTGACTTTGGCGATCACCCATTTGGACTCAGTAAGACTGAGCCAACTGCGGCTAACCCAAGTGACGATCCATTCTTTGGTGATCCGGCCAACAATTTGGCCGAAGACGGCACTGATTTGCCCGTGGAAGAAGCAACTAACCTGGGCGCTGACCCGGTTGAGCCAACGATTAACTGGCAGGCCCCAACGCCAGTTCCACCGGTACCGAGCGTTCGGAAGGGTAACGATGACGTTGAACTCAACCACGATTCAGTTTCTGATGATGATTATCGCTTACCGGGAACGGATTTGCTGACGAAGACGACGCCAACGGACCAATCCAAGGAAGCACAAAGCTTAAACGCTAAATCGCGTTTGGTTCATGATACTTTGCAGTCCTTTGGCGTGGATGCCACGGTTTCTTCGGTTTCCCTTGGGCCTACAGTGACTCAGTATGAGTTGAAGCCGGGTCAGGGTGTTAAGGTCAATCGAATTGCTAATTTGGCGGACGACCTAGCCTTAGCCTTGGCAGCGAAGTCGATTCGAATTGAGGCGCCAATTCCAGGGAAGCCTTACGTTGGAATCGAAGTGCCAAACGATACCCAGGCTGTGGTCGGCTTCCGTTCGATGATTGAACAGTCGGATACCCGGTCACAAGACCTACTAACGGTGCCATTGGGGCGCGATGTGACTGGTAACATTGTTTCGGTCGACCTTTCGGCCATGCCGCACTTGTTGATTGCCGGTTCGACTGGATCAGGAAAGTCGGTTGGATTAAACGGAATTATTGTTTCGCTGTTGTTGAAGGCTAAGCCATCTGAAGTCAAATTGATGATGGTTGACCCTAAGGTTGTGGAACTATCAATCTACAATGGGATTCCACATTTGTTGACGCCAGTGGTGTCTGACCCCCGCAAGGCAGCTAAGTCCTTGCAAAAGCTGGTAGACGAGATGGAAAACCGTTATGATTTGCTCGCCCAATTTGGTAAGCGAAACATTGGTGAGTACAACGATGCAGTCGAGGAAAACAACGCCCATGCCAAGGAAACGGGCAATGCCGTCATGACAAAGCTGCCTTACATTGTGGCGATTGTCGATGAGTTTGCCGATTTGATGGCGACGGTCGGTTCTGAAATTGAAGTTTCGATTGCTCGCTTGGGAGCGAAGGCCCGGGCTGCCGGAATTCACATGATTCTGGCAACTCAGCGGCCGGATGTGAAGGTGATTAACGGGACGATTAAGTCGAATATTCCGGGACGAATTGCCTTCCGGACGGCTTCTGGAATTGATTCACGGACGATTTTGGACTCAAACGGGGCTGAAACCTTGCTTGGTCGGGGTGATATGATTTTCGCCCCACCAGGAAAGCCTCACAAGCGTTTGCAGGGCGCCTTCATCTCCAATGCCGACGTGACGGCGGTGGTTGACTTTGTTAAGAGTCAGCAGGATGCTGCTTACGATGACCAAATGACCGTTACGGACGAAGAAATCGCTCAAGATGATGCCGGCGCCAATGGTGGCGATTCAGATGATGAACTCTTTGGCGAGGCACTCGACTTTGTGATTGACCAGCAAAAGGCATCGACATCGCTTTTGCAACGGCGCTTCCGGATTGGTTATAACCGGGCAGCCCGGTTGGTTGATGACCTAGAAAACGCGGGTTATATTGGCCCGGCGGATGGTGCGCGACCACGTCAAGTGAACGTGACGAAAAAACCAGAAGAATAAAAAAACACACGCTTTGATTTGGACTTCAAAAATGAGGTTCAAGTTGCAGCGTGTGTTTTTTATTTGATTATTTGGTGAAGAATGGCGTAATTTGTTCGGCAAAGCTGCCATCCGGATCATTGACAAAGTTTTTATAGGCGGCCCAATAGGCATCCTCAATTAAGAGCGGTTCAGCGATGTTTTTCGGAATCTGGCTTTGCGGGATGCCACCCTTGTCGTCACGACTACCGGAGTATTCCTTGGTAAAGTCATCAAAGCGCTTCTCAATCACAATGGCTTCCGGGCCAAACCAGTTGTGTGGTTCCTTGGTCAGAAAGCTTTCTTCGACCTGGTAGGGCGTCCAGTCGGGCAAATCAACGGCAATCTTCATTGGATGAACAAGGCTTTGCAGTTGAACTTGGCCCAAGGCGATGTCCGCAATGGCGCCGGCCATGGCTGATGGTAAGTGCTTTTCGCTATTTTCTTTAGCGACCAGGAGAAACTGTCCGGTCATGTTTTCGTCAGCGGTGACCTCTTGTCCGGCAAGGACGTTGAGGAGATCAACGGGGGTAATGTTAATTGCTTGCATAATTGTTAGTCCTGAATCTTAATAAAGCTAAACTGATCGAAGTCAAAGAGGCCTTGGTCGGTAATTTTCAGTGATGGAATCACGGGCAGGGCCATAAATGACAGGGTTAGGAAGGGGTCAAAGGCGAGGTCTGAAATTTGCGCAAAAGCACTGTTTAACTCATCTTGCTTTTGAATCAATTCTTCAAATGGCAAATCGGACATCAAGCCACCGATTGGTAGGGGTAAGGTTGTGACTTGCCCTTGGTGAACGACTACTTGACCGCCGCCAATTTCTTTTAGGGTCTGGACAGCCAGCGCCATGTCGGCATCATCGACTCCGGCCACAATCAAGTTGTGAGAATCATGGGCGATGGTTGAAGCGATTGCACCGGCTTTTAAGTCTAGTCCCTTTAAAATTCCCAGGCCATGGCCGAGGTCGTGGTAGCGTTCGATGACCGCCACCTTGGCATACGTCTGATTGGCAACAAACCGCCCCTCAGCATTAACTGGTACCATTTCGACTTGGTGTTTCGTGGTGATGTGGTGGGGCTCAATTTCAATCACGTGGGCTGGTTTGCTGGCATCCAGTGCTAAGGCGAGATCTGCTTGGCTAAAGGTCAGGTTGATTTGTTGACCAGGTAAGAGCAAGACTGGTTCTTTTTGGTTTTGAAAGAATTTTCCAGCGACCATGACGTCTTTAATATCAATGGTGGCGGGGTCGTTTAGGATTAACAAGTCAGCGACAAAGCCAGGGGCGATGGCACCCACGTTTTGTAGGTGGTGGGCCATGGCAGCGTTATATGAGGCCAGGGTGTATGCCAATTCCGGTTTCATGCCATTCTTGATTGCCAAGGCCACGTTAAAATTGATGGAGCCTTCTTTTTGGATATCAGCAGCTGATTTGTCATCCGTCGCAAAGGCAAAGTGGCCCTGGTTAGCGGCGGTGATGGCTGGTAACAAGGCGAGTTCATCGCGCTCCACCGTGCCTTCTCGTAGGAAGACAGCCATGCCGGCGTTCACCCGGTCAAGGGCTTCTTCTTTGCTGGTCGCTTCGTGGTCAGTATCGATACCAAAAGCTCGGTATGTGGCTAATTCGGCAGGTCCAAGACCAGCTCCGTGGCCGTCAACGTGGCGATGAGCGTCTTGGGCGTCTTGAATCTTTTGTAGCATGTCAGCATCGCCATTGGCTACGGCAGGGTAATCCATGACTTCGGCTAAACCGGCGATTTCTGGATGTTGGTAAAAAGGCTTCAAAGCATCGGCATCCAAAGTCGCCCCGGCATGTTCAAAGGGGGTTGCTGGTACGGAAGAAGGCAACATGTAATGGATATGCAGAGGTGTCTTCTTAGCGGAATCAAGCATATATTGAATGCCGGAAACACCAGCGACCGAGGCAATTTCATGTGGGTCGGCGAAGATCCGAGTCACCCCATTTTGCAGGGATAGTCGCCCAAATTCGGATGGGGTTAATAAGGAAGATTCAATGTGAAGGTGTGCGTCAATCAGCCCGGGCACAATGAACTGTCCTTGACAGTCGATGGTGGTTTGAGCGACTAAATCATCATTGTCGTCGCCTAAGTAAACAATTTGCTGGTCTTTAATCCAGACATCTTCTTTGACAAATTCTTGGTTAAAGACATTTAATACTTGGCCACCGTGAAGTCGGTAGTCGACTGTTTGAGACATGATTAACTCCTTTAGTAGTGATTAATTTTATCCAGTTTAGCACAAATTACTTGATCTTTCTGATTCGGCTCGACAATGACTTTTACTTGTTAAAAAAGACCAGAAGAAAATCTTATTGTTTTTGTCTATACCAATTAGACCAATTTTCATTGACACCACTGATAAAACTGATAAAATAGCAATTGTTAACTTAAAAAGTATTACCAAACCAATTTTATTTGAAAGCGAGAAATTAGTATGTGTGGAATTGTCGGTGTAACCGGAGTTGATCAAGCATTGCCTTGCTTATTGCATGGTCTACAAAAGCTTGAGTATCGAGGTTATGATTCTGCCGGAGTTTATTTGATGGATAACAACGGCGGTCAAGCCTACATCAAAGAAAAGGGCCGGGTTTCAATGCTGGCTAAAAAGGCAGAGGCCAACGGCTTTATCGGAACAGCCGGAATTGCTCACACTCGTTGGGCAACCCACGGGAACGTGACGGTTGAAAACGCGCACCCACAAAAGTCAGCCGATGACCGGTTCTTCTTGGTTCACAACGGTGTGATCGAAAACTATCAAGAATTGAAGGCAGAATATTTGCCAAACGTTCACTTTGTTTCTGAAACGGATACTGAAGTGGCTGTCCAATTGGTCGACAAATTTGCTACTGAAGAGGGTTTGTCAAATGTGGAAGCCTTCCGCAAGATGATTTCTTTGTTGGACGGCAATTCAGCATACGGCTTCTTGTTGGTTGATAGCCAGGAGCCGGGCACTTTGTTTGCTGCTAAGAAGAAGTCACCTTTGCTGGTTGGTGTTTCTGACCATGGCAACGTGGTGACCTCTGATGCCGCTGCCATGATTGATATTACCAAGGACTTTATCGAATTGCGTGATGGGGATGTGGCAATCGTTAAGGCTGACTCAGTTGAAGTCTTTGATGCTGATAAAAAGCCAGTTGATCGCAAGACATTTACGCTAGAAATCGACCCAGAAGACACGAATAAGGGTGCTTACCCATACTACATGTTGAAGGAAATTGATGAACAAGCAGTTGTTGCTCGCAACATTGCCGCTCACTACTTTGACGAAGATGGTAACCTTCAGGGAATCGGTTGTGCCATCACTGATAGGATGCAAGAAGCTGACCGCCTCTACATTGTTGCGGCCGGAACTTCTTATCACGCTGGTTTGGTCGGTAAGCGTTACTTTGAACAGTGGGCTAAGATTCCAACGGAAGTGCATATCGCTTCTGAATTTGCCTACGATCAACCAATGCTGTCAGAAAAGCCATTCTTCATCTTCTTGTCACAATCTGGGGAAACGGCTGATTCACGGGAAGTGTTGGATAACGTTAAGAAGCAGGGATACCCAGCTTTGACGTTGGCCAACGTGATGAATTCGACTTTGACACGTGAAGCTGACTTTGCCTTGCCAGTTTTGGCGGGTCCAGAAATTGCCGTTGCCTCAACCAAGGCTTATACTGCTCAGGTTTTGGTCCAGGCAATTTTGGCTTCTGCCCTTGGCAATCCCGGCTTTGATTTGAAGGCTGAATTGGCCAAGGTAGCGGTTGAAATTTCAGCGATTACCGATGAAAAGGAAAGCTTTAAGCAAATCGCTGAGACGGCTTTGAAGGGACAAAAGTCTGCCTTTTACATCGGCCGTGGCCTAGATGCTGCGGTGGCCTTGGAAGCGGCCTTGAAGTTGAAGGAAATTTCTTACGTGCAAACGGAAGGCTTTGCAGCTGGAGAATTGAAGCACGGGACGATTTCTTTGATTGAAGATGGAACGCCAGTCTTTGCCTTGCTCACGCAAGAAAAGACGGCTGGCTTGCTTCGTGGTGAAGTCGCTCAGGTGGCTGCCCGTGGCGCCAATACGATTATCTTGGCTTCTGAAAGTTTGGCAAAGGAAGGGGATGCCTTCGTTTTGCCTGAAGTTAATGAATTGTTGATGCCAATCTTGGCCGTTATTCCGGCTCAATTGATTGCCTACTATGCTACTTTGGATCGTGGTTTGGACGTTGACCGGCCTCGTAACTTGGCTAAGTCAGTGACTGTCCAATAATTTCAAACGAATAAAAGCTTTTACCACAAAAGTTGCCGGCTAATTTAGCCGGCTTTTTTTGTTTGTCTGCCTAATTTTTGGTAGAATAGTTGGGAATGAATAAAATGTAAAAAGTCGGATGGAGACAGTAGCATGAGCCTTTTGGCAAGCTTATTTTCAAAACAAAAAAAGCACCGAGTTGGCCACCATATGGTGCTCAATGATTTAAAGGTGCCAAAGCACTTAGCCATCATTATGGATGGTAATGGTCGTTGGGCTAAAAAACGCCACCTACCACGGGTAGCCGGCCATAAGCAGGGAATGGAAACAGTTAAAACGGTGACCAAGTTAGCCTCGCACGCTGGGGTCCAGGTCTTAACAGTCTATGCCTTTTCAACGGAAAACTGGTCACGACCACAGGATGAAGTTTCGTTTTTGATGAAGTTACCAGTAACTTTTTTCGATACCTTTGTCCCTGAATTGATCAAAGAAAATGTTCGAGTTGAAACAATTGGTGACATTGACGCTTTGCCAGCTTCAACAAAAAAGGCGGTCTTAGACGCCAAGGAGCAGACCGGCAAAAATACCGGGATGGTCTTGAACTTTGCCTTGAATTACGGTGGTCAAACCGAAATTATCGAAGCGGCCCAAGCCTTGGCTACTGAAGTGCAACAGGGGACCTTAACTCCTGAAGCCATCACCAAGGAGGCTTTTGCGGCCAAATTAACAACTGGCTTTTTGGGCGACTTAGCCGATCCTGATTTGATTATCCGGACCTCTGGTGAAGAGCGCTTATCAAATTTCTTGCCATTCCAAGCGGCCTATTCGGAGTTCTACTTCACGCCGGTTTTGTGGCCTGATTTTGACCAAGAACAATTTGAATTGGCCTTAGATGCCTATACCAAGCGCGACCGACGCTTTGGAAAAGTTAAATAATAGATTGAGAAAGTGAGAATTCCGATGAAAACGCGGATTATTACGGCCGTTGTGGCCTTGTTGGTCTTTGTACCGTTAGTGATTATTGGTAAGTTACCATTGTTGGTTTTGACAATCCTTTTAGGAATGGTAGCTATGAGCGAAGTTTTGCGGATGACGCATACGTTGTTGGTTTCATTTGAAGCGACCATTTCATACATTGGTGTGATTGCGATTATTTTGCCGAAGAATTTTTGGCTCAATGATTTTTGGCCCTCAACGGTCAACAGCCAGACGGTGATTTATGGGCTGGCCTTCTTGTTCTTGGCCCGGACGGTCTTTGCTAAAAAGAGCTTCAACTTCCAAGACGCTGGAACCTTATACTTGGCAATGGTTTATATCGGAACTGGTTTCCATTACTTCTACCAGGCTGATTACCGTGGCTTACCAGTCTTGTTCTTTGGTTTGTTGACGGTTTGGTTGACGGATTCCTTTGCTTACTTTGTGGGAAAGGCTTTTGGTCAGCATAAGTTATCACCACGTTTGTCACCAAATAAGACCTGGGAAGGTTCTGTTGGTGGTTCTGTGATTGCCATTGTGGTGGTTGTCATCTTGTATGTCTCAACCGGTTGGTTGGAGTATAACGCCCTTGATTTGGCTATCTTTGCCTTGATTTTGTCATTGGCCGGCCAAATTGGTGACTTAATCGAATCTGCTTTGAAGCGTCACTTCCGCGTGAAGGACTCTGGTCGGATTTTGCCTGGTCACGGTGGTATCTTGGATCGCTTCGACTCAATGTTAGTCGTGATGCCATTAATGGCTGTTTTAGGAATGTTAAAGTAAGTTATCGATACTTAAAAGTCGTCTAATATTAAGTGGAGGGCGAATGATGAGCATTACGGCAATTCTTGCATTTTTAATTGTTTTTGGCCTATTGGTTGGCTTTCATGAATTTGGTCACTTTATTGTGGCTAAAAAATCGGGCGTTCTTGTCCGTGAATTTGCCATTGGCATGGGCCCTAAAATTTTATCTTGGTACAAGAATCAAACCGCCTATACAATCCGTTTATTGCCGGTTGGTGGCTATGTCCGAATGGCCAGTGAATTGGAAAAGGATGAATTAGAAGCAGGGCAGCGCTTGCGCCTGATTTTAAACGAATCTGGTCAGGTGATTTCGCTTGACGAGCGGGCTAACCAAGACGGTGAGGGGATTTTCTTTCAAGTTGACCAAGCCGACTTAGTGGATACAATGACGGTTACTGGTTTTCGCCAGAGTCAGCCCGAAAAGGAGACTTTAATGGTTTCTCCAGACGCCCTACGGATTGGTGAGGACGGGATTACGACGCGAGTAGCACCACGGCCAACTTGGATGGAATCTGCCCCGGTCTGGAAGCGACTCTTGATTAGCTTTGCTGGGCCAGCGATGAACTTTATTTTAGCCATTTTAGCCGCCGGTGTTTTGAGTTTTGCCCTGCCTGCCGTTCACTTTAATGAACCAACGATTGGTCAGGTGGTGCAACACGAGCCCGCTGCGAAGGCTGGGATTAAATCTGGCGATCAGATTACGGCTGTTAATGGGGAAAAGGTGTCGACATTTACCGACTTTGCCACGGTAGTAGCGGCGAAAGCTGATCAGCCATTGACCGTGACGCTACGCCGTGATGGTCAGACTTTGACTAAAACCGTCACACCAGAAAAGATTACGGTTGCTGGTCAAAAGCAAATTCGCATCGGGGTTGGGGTGAAGGGTTACCAAGATCCCGCTTCACGGTTGCGTTTTGCCTGGGTCAATACGCAAACCTGGTTTACTCAGGTTGGCCAAGGGATCGCCAACCTCTTCCAAGGCGGCTTTTCAATTAATAAGCTGGGTGGACCAGTGATGTTGGCTAAGACAACGGCAGAGGCCTCTCACCAAGGTTGGATTACTGTCTTGGCTTTGCTTGGCTTGTTGTCAGTTAACCTTGGCTTAATTAATCTTTTACCAATTCCACCGCTCGATGGTGGTAAAATCTTTTTAGACCTAATTGAGGGAATTTTCCGCCGGCCTGCACCAGCGTGGATTTCAAAGGCATTAACTGGTGCCGGAACCGCTCTGCTGGTCGTTTTGATGATTTTAGTAACCATCAAGGACTTAGGTCAATAAGATTTAAAAATAAAAACATTCATAACGGGGTTGTCACTCCGTACATAAACTTAGCTACCGAAAGAAGGATTTTATGAAACAATCACAGCTTTTCATGCCAACTTTGCGAGAAATTCCCGCCGATGCTGAAGTGAAATCACATCAGTTGCTTTTAAAGGCCGGTTACATCCGACCCGTTACGGCTGGAATGTTTGCTTACCTCCCCTTGGCTAAGCGTGTTTTAAATAAAATTGAAGCAATTGTCCGTGAAGAAATGGACAGTATCGATGCCAACGAAATGTTGGTGCCGGAAGTTTTGCCTGCCGAACTTTGGCAGCGGTCAGGACGTTATGAAACGTACGGTCAAGATTTGTATAAGTTTAAGAACCGTCAGGATCGTGACTTTATCTTAGGTCCAACCCATGAAGAAACCTTTACGGAACTTTTTGCTAATGACATTAAGTCATACAAGAAGTTGCCATTGCTGGTTTACCAAATCCAGGCTAAGTTCCGTGATGAAGGTCGGCCACGCTTTGGTTTGCTGAGAACTCGTGAATTTATCATGAAGGATGCTTACTCATTTTCAGCCAATCAGGAAGGCTTGGATGCTGCCTTTACCAAGATGGAAGCAGCCTACGTCAAAATCTTTGACCGGATTGGCATTGACTACCGAGTGATTGTTGGCGATGCCGGGGCAATGGGGGGCTCTGATTCAAAGGAATTCTCAGCTCCTGCTGCTGCCGGTGAGGATACCATTGTCTACTCTGACAAGAGCGAGTATGCTGCCAACCTCGAAATGGCTAAGGATTTCTATGTCCGTCAGGACAACCCACAAGCTGGTATTGACTTGGCTGATTTGCAAAAGATTGATACACCACACGCTAAGACAATCGATGAATTAGCCAATTTGCTGGACGAAAAGCCTGAAAACTTGGTGAAGACCATTATGGTTGTCACCCCTGAGAACGAATTAGTGGCCGTTGTCACGACTGGTGACTTTGAGGTGAACTTGGTTAAGGTACAAAACTTCCTTGGTTACTCAGATGTTGAATTGGCCGATGAAGCTCAGGTCAAGGCAACTGTTGGTGCTTCATTTGGTTCATTGGGTCCTGTTGGCCTACCAGAAAATGTCCAGTTGCTGGTCGACGAACGAGCAGCTGACCTGGTAAACTTTGCCGCCGGTGCCAACGAAGACGGCAAGCACTACTTAAACGTCAACTGGAACCGCGATGTGGACTTGACCGAAGAACAAATTGCAGATTTCCGTACGGCTCACGAAGGTGACTTAGCTGTTGATGGTAAGGGACAGTTGCAATTTACTAAGGGAATTGAAATTGGTCACATCTTCAAATTAGGAACGAAGTATTCAAAGGCCTTAGGGGCCCAAGTGTTGGATGAAAATGGTCGCGCAACCGATATGATCATGGGTTCTTATGGAATTGGAATCTCTCGTTTGTTGGCAGCGATTGCCGAGCAAAAGAGCGACGACAAGGGACTGGTTTGGCCTGCTAACGTGGCACCATTTGATGTGCACTTGGTACCCGTGAACGTAAAGGATGACGACCAAGTTCGGGTTACCGCTGAATTGGAAGAATCCCTAACAAGCCAAGGATTAGAAGTCTTGGTTGATGATCGTAAGGAACGTGCCGGCGTTAAGTTTGCTGATGCGGACTTGATTGGTTTGCCAATTCGAATTACGGTTGGTAAAAAGGCGGGTGAAGAAATTGTTGAAGTTTCTGTTCGCGCCGACGGTTCAAACTTTGAAATGCGTCTATCTGAAGTTAATGAATCAATTGCTGTTTTGTTAAACGGACAAACAGACGAAGAGTAATGATTAAAAAGCCGATGGAAGTCGGCTTTTTAAGGTCAAAGAAAGGTAAGTTATGCCACTTAATCCAGCAGAACAATTGGATCAGCTGTTAAACCAGACTAAGCAACCAGATGAGGTCAAGGAATACTTTCGAGGTGGTCAACTTGTCGCAGTGCAAGTTAACCCACAAAAGAAGTCTTGGCACTTTGTTGTTTCTGTCAAACAGGTTTTGCCCTTTGCGGCTTACCTGTCTTTTGACCGTGGTTTAAAGGCTAATTTTCAACATGTTGAAGCAGTTGATTTAGTGGTTCAAACCCAAAATTCTGGCTTTGCCGAGGCCGATGTGCAAGCTTATTTTCACTTTGCCTTAGCTAAAACTAGCCTAAATTTTGCTACTTGCCAGCAAATTGCCGCTTCATCGCGGCTGTCATTAACAGGGCAAGGACAGGCAACGATTGCCATGGCCGTACCTAATTTGGCGGCATCCTTAACCAAGGAGGTCCTAACCGAACTAGCGAAAGCTTACGATCGTTGCGGCTTAACTGGATTGACCTTTTCCGTGGCGGTTGATTCGGCCATGCAAGACCAATTGCGTGAGCAGTTTGATTCACACCAACAAAATGTACAAAACACGATTAACCAAGCGATTGAAAAGGCTGCCGCCGCTAAGCCAAAACAGGCTGCTGGTGGGGTAGCCCTGCGCTTGGGTCGGGCGATTAACCCCGATACGCCGGTTACTCGTTTGGAAGACATTGATGGTGAAGAATCTCGGATTACGGTTGAAGGGTATATTTTTGCCTCAGAAGTCCGAGAATTACGGTCTGGTCGCAAATTAATGACTTTGAAATTAACCGATTATTCATCATCAATTACGGCTAAGAAGTTTTCAAATAATGAACAAGATGAGGCAGTCTTTGACGAATTAAAGGATGGTATGTGGGTCAAAGTTCGCGGGAATGTCCAAGAGGATACCTATGCGCGCGAATTGGCTCTCAACATTTATGATTTGCAGGTTGTTGACCATGAAAAGCGGGCTGAAAGCTATGAGGGTGATGAACAGCGCATCGAATTGCATGTTCATACCAACATGACCGGGATGGACGCGGTAACCGACTTTGCTGGTGTGGCTGCCTTAGCCAGTGCCTGGGGCCAAGATACGTTGACCGTGATGGATAACGGTAATGTGCAGGGCTATCCGACGGCGATCGCGGCAGCTAAGAGTCAAAAGCTGAAGATGATTTATGGTATGGAAGGTAACGTCGTGGAGGACGGTGATCCGATTGCCTATAATTCACAGGACTTAGACTTGTTGGCCAAAGACCAAAGCTATGTTGCCTTCGATTTGGAAACGACTGGTTTGTCGGCGGTTTCTGACCGAATTATTGAATTGTCAGCCGTTAAAATGGAATTGGGTAACGTGGTTGATAAGTTTTCGGAATACATCAACCCCGGCTTCCCCTTGTCTGAATTTACTACTAACTTGACTTCAATCACCGATGCGATGGTTGCCAATGCTAAACCCGAAGAAGAGGTGATTGCAGCCTTTCGTGAGTGGTCAAAGGACACCATTTTGATTGGTCATAACGTGACGTTTGATGTGGACTTTTTGAATGCCACTTATGCTCGTTATCAACAACATCCAATTGAAAACCCGGTCATTGATACGCTAACCTTGACTCGCTGGCTTTATCCGGATTATAAGTCTTACCGATTGGGGACTTTGGCTAAGAAGTTTAGCATTGAGCTGGAACAGGCTCACCGCGCGATTTATGATGCGGAAACCACTGGACACTTGGCTTGGAAGTTATTGAAGGAAGCCAAAGAACGCTATGATTTAACGAACTTTAATCAGTTAAATGACCACATGTTGGATGGTGGGGCCTGGAAGCATGGCCGACCATTTCACGTGTCAATTTTAGTGCAAAATGAAGTGGGACTGAAAAACCTTTATCGCCTTGTCTCGGCCTCAAATGTTGAGTACTTTAACAAGGTACCGCGGATTCCACGGTCCGTCTTAGAAAAGTATCGTGAAGGTTTGCTGATTGGAACTGGTGATACTGGCGGTGATGTAATCGTGACTCTGATTGAAAAGGGTTATGAAGCGGCCAAAAAGAAGGCTGATTTTTACGACTACCTCGAAATTCAACCATTGGCTAATTATCAGCCCATGTTGGATAGTCAATTAATTGCTAATCCGGCTAAGCTTGAAAGCATTATCAAGGAAATGATTCAAATCGGGTCAGAACTTGATAAGCCGGTAGTAGTCACTGGGGATGTCAAGTACACCAATCCGGAAGACAAGATTTATCGGAGTATTCTGATTGGGTCACAACCAGGGAACCCCCTGAATCGAACAAATTTACCTGACTTACATTTTCGGACGACACAAGACCTCTTAGACCAATTTGCCTTTTTGGGTGAAGATTTGGCCAAGAAAGTGGTGATTGAAAATACGCACGTAGTTTCTGACTTAGTCGAAACCATTGCACCGTTGAAGGAAGGCTCGTATCCACCTCAAATTCCAGAAGCTGGGGATGAACTGCGTGACAAGACCTTTGCCAAAGCAAAGGAAATGTATGGTGACCCGTTGCCTGAATTGATTCAAGAGCGGATTGACCGAGAATTAAAGTCGATTATCGGGAACGGTTTCGCACCACACTACATGATTTCGCAACGACTAGTGGCTAAGTCCAATAAGGATGGCTACCTGGTTGGTTCGCGTGGTTCGGTTGGTTCGTCATTTGTGGCGACAATGTCTGGAATCACGGAAGTTAACCCACTGCCACCACATTACCGGTCGGCCCACGGGGATTACTTTGAATTAGCCGACGAAAAGAAGTACGGGTCTGGTTACGATTTGCCGGACAAAGAAGACCCTAATCATCCCGGCGAGATGTTGATTGGGGATGGGCAAAATATTCCCTTTGAAACCTTCATGGGATTCACTGGAAATAAGGTGCCCGATATCGATTTGAACTTCTCTGGCGATTACCAACCGATTGCCCACAACTACATGAAGGTGATGTTTGGTGAAAAGAAGGTTTACCGCGCGGGAACGATTGCCACGGTGGCTGAAAAGACCGCCTTTGGTTACGTCAAGGCCTATGAACGGGACCATGACAAACATTATCGGGGGGCCGAAGTCGAACGGTTAGCTGCTGGAATTACGGGAGTTAAGCGCACGACTGGTCAGCATCCCGGTGGTATCTTGATTGTCCCGGCTGACTACGATATTTATGACTTTACGCCAGTTCAGTATCCGGCCGATGATCAAAATGCGCTTTGGCAAACGACTCACATGGATTACCATTCGATTCACGATAACCTGTTGAAGATGGATATTCTGGGGCATGATGATCCAACTATGGTGCGAACTTTGAAGGATTTGTCTGGAATTGATCCGCAGTCAATTCCCGCCAATGATCCTGGTGTCTTGAGCCTCTTTACTTCGACGGAGGCCCTGGGGGTAACGCCAGAACAAATTAATTCAAAGACCGGGACACTTGGTTTGCCGGAATTTGGAACCGGCTTTGTCCGGGGCATGCTCGAAGATACCCAACCCCATACTTATTCGGAATTGCTACAGATTTCTGGTCTGTCCCACGGAACGGATGTGTGGTTGGGCAATGCCCATGATTTGGTTGAAAACGGGACGGCAACGATCGCGACTGTGATTGGAACCCGTGATAAAATCATGACCGATTTGATTGGCTATGGTTTGCCCTCCGAAGATGCCTTTAACATCATGGAAAAGGTGCGTAAGGGAAAGGGAATTACCGATGAGTACCAGGCCCTGATGCGAGAACATGACGTGCCAGAATGGTATATCGAATCTTGTTTGAAGATTAAGTATATGTTCCCTCGGGCCCATGCGGCGGCTTATGTCTTGATGGCTTTGCGGATTGCCTACTTTAAGGTCTATTTCCCAGCTGTTTATTACGCTACTTACTTCTCAGTTCGGGCCTCTGCCTTTGATGTGGTCGCCATGGCTCGCGGTAAGGAAGCCGTCAAATCAGCTATTGCCAAAATTCGAGACTTGGGTAATGATGCTACCAAGGGTGACCAGGACCTACAAACGGTTTTGGAAATGGCCAATGAGGCCTTGGAACGTGGGATTTCCTTTAAGATGGTCGATTTGTACCGATCTGAAGCGACGGATTGGGTGATTGATGGTAATGAATTGATTCCACCATTCTCCACAATTCCTGGGCTAGGGGATAACGTTGCCAAGCAAATTGTGGCCGCTCGAGCCGAAAAGAAGTTTATCAGTAAGGAAGATTTGAAAAAGCGCGGTAAGGTATCACAAACGATTATTGAGTTTTTGACCTTGCATTCCGTGATTTCGGATTTGCCGGATGAAAATCAGTTGTCACTGTTTGATTTTTAAAATCAACCGTGAGATAGTTAGAATAATGTAGGACCTGCTGTGGCGGATATCAGCAGTTATCAAAAAAATAAGAAAAGGAGCCGGCACTTTTGAAGCCGGATACCATGCAATCATTTTTTAAATTAAAGGAAAACAATACCACGGTAAAACGTGAAATTGTGGCCGGGATTACGACTTTCGTTTCGATGGCCTACATCTTCTTTTTGAACCCACAAATTTTGGGTCAAACAGGGATTCCAGCTTTGTCAGTCTTTATTGCGGCCATCTTTGTGGCGGTCTTTGGGACGTTGTTCATGGGCTTGTATGCTAACGTTCCTTTCGCTCTAGCACCAGGGATTGGAATGCAGGCTTACTTTACTTACACCATTGTCTTTGGCTTTGGTTTTAAGTGGCAGCAGGCCCTGGCAATCGTCTTCTTGGTTGGGATTTTAGATGTCTTAATCACCTTGACACACGGTCGTCAAGCGATTGTCAAAGCCATCCCTGAGGAACTGAAGGCTGCCATTGGTGGTGGCCTTGGTGTCTTTGTGACCTATATTGGTTTAAAGAATGCCGGTTTTATTAACTTTGTCATTGATGGTAAAAACCTGATTACAGTGAATGACCAGAGTTATAATGGTGGGACAGTTCACGGCCCATTGACCTCATTGTTGGCTTCGGGTGGTGTGACCCCTGAATTGACAAAGTTTACCCAATCACCAGCCTTGTTAGCCTTGATTGGTTTGGTTTTGCTGACATTCTTGTTGGTGAAAAAGGTGCCAGGAGCATTCTTGATTACCCTGATTGCTACAACGTTGATTGGAATTCCAATGGGTGTTACCAATACGCATTTGTCAGCGGCAACTTCTTTGCCACATGCCTTTTCAGAATTTTCATCAACCTTTGGGGCAACCTTTGGCCACCAAGGAATGCAATCACTCTTTACTGATTGGCAAAAGGCGCTTTTGGCGATTGTCACCATCTTTGCCATGGGCTTGACTGGTTTGTTTGATGCCATCGGAACCTTGATTGGGATTGGTAACCAAACGGGGATCTTCTCAAAGGAAGATCAAGAAGCCTTCGTGGCGGATAACTCTTTCAATTCAAAGATGGATAAGGCATTGGTTGTTGATACCTTTACGACCACTCTGGCCGGTGCTGTTGGAACTTCAAACACCACCACCTTTATTGAATCAGCCACGGGTGTTGCTGCTGGTGGTCGGACAGGTTTGGCCAACATTGTGACCTCAATTGGCTTTGCTTTGATGCTTTTCTTGGCACCATTGGTTTCCGTTGTCCCAACTGCTGCAATTGCGCCATTGCTGATCGTGGTTGGAATTATGATGATGGCCGAATTTAAGAAGATTGATTGGGCGGATACGGCAGTTGCTATTCCAGCCTTCTTCACGTCAATTTTCATGGCCTTCTCATATTCAATTTCTTATGGAATTGCGGCCGGATTCATTTTTTACATCGTAGTTAAGATTGCTCAAAAGCAATTTAAGAAGTTGTCACCAATTCTCTTGATTATTACGGCCTTCTTCTTGATTAACTTTATCTTGATTGCCATTATTTAAACCTAGTAAAAGACGACAGTGAATGTCGTCTTTTTTTATGGCCAAAAAAGGTTGATTCAACTGGCTCAGGGACTTTTAATCAGCGGGTGCCCTGGTTTTTTGCTATAATATAGGTATGAAATATGGAACAGTAAAAATTTGGCAGGCCGATCGTGGTTATGGTTATATCGAACCAGATCAAAAGGGGCCTGATGTGTATGTCCACTTTAACGGGATAGCAGGGGATGGCTTTAAATCATTAAAACCTGGTCAACGAGTGGAGTATGTCTTGGTGCAGGGCAAGGATGCCTTCCAAGCAGCTCAAGTTCAAGTGGTGAACGAGGAGGCATAGGTTGGCGGAAAAAGAGCAGCTATTGACCAGCGAAACGGTCTATCAAGGACCAATTTTTTCGGTGGAACAACGAAAAGTGCAATTAGCAGATAAAACAACTGCTCAGCGTGATGTTGTGCATCACATGCTGGCAGTTGGGGTTTTGCCTTTAGTTGATGCTGATCATGCCATCTTAGTGCGTCAATGGCGGGCTGCTGCTAACGACTTTGTCTTGGAAATTCCTGCCGGTAAGGTTGATCAACGTGATCACGGCAACGAACAGGAAGCGGCCCATGCCGCTGCCATTCGGGAATTGAATGAAGAGATTCGCTTTCACCCTGGTAAGTTGATTGAGTTTGCCTCTGGTTATGAAGCAATTGGCTTCACCGATTCACGGATTAACCTGTATTTGGCAAGTGATATGGCACCTTTAACCGATGCCGACCAATTACCACGGGACCATGGTGAGTCCCTGGACCTTAAGACGGTTTCCTTTGATGAATTAACCGCCTTGTATGAGTCGGCTCAGTTAAACGACCAAAAAACCATTACGGCCTACTTATTTTGGGCTAATTGGAGATTGAAAAATGGCAGAAAATAATTTTTTCACTCGCTCTCGTCAGAGTCGAGAAGAAAAGAAGCGGGCGAAGTTACGCCAGCAAGTTGAAAAAGAATATGCCAAGGAGCACCCGGATGAAATCACCGTGGTTCAGCCCGAAAATCGAGCTGAAATGCGTTTGACGAAGAAGGGCCGGTTTGAATTAGGATCAGATGGTCAACTGACTGAAAAGGGTCGGACTGATCGTTTGGCTTACCGTTATAACCGGGGGATGATTTTTGTTGCCCTTTTGATTGTTGCGACTTATTTGTTCTTTTTCTTTGTGAATTTTAATTAATAAATTGTCTGAGGAGTTGTAAATGAAGGTTGGAATTATCACCCCAATGCCAGAAGAAAAGAAGGCATTGATTGCGGCAATTGAAAATCCCGTTGAAAAAAAGTTTGGTGACTTGTCTGTTTTGACAGGAGATTATGCTGGCCACCAAGTCTTTTTGGCGGAATCTGGGATTGGTAAGGTTGCTGCCGCAACTGCAGCCACGATTTTGACTCAAGTTATGGCAGTTGACGTCGTGATTAACACGGGGTCAGCAGGGGCTTTGCAGCCAGAATTGGCCGTTGGTGACTTAGTGATTGGCCGTGAACTGGCCTATTCTGATGCCGATGTGACTGTTTTTGGCTATGAATTTGGTCAATTGCCTGGTCAACCAGCCCGGTTTGAATCAGATGCAACCCTGGTAAAGGAATTTACAGCCTTAACGTCTAGCCAATCTGGTTTGATTGTTTCGGGTGACAGCTTTGTTCAACAAAAGCAAAAAGAAGCAATTAAGGAACACTTTTCTCAGGCATTAGTGGCCGAAATGGAAGGGGCTGCAGTTGCCCAAGTTGCTCATCGTTTTGGGGTACCGTTCATCGTTTTGCGCGGTGTTTCGGATTTGGCTAACGGCGAATCTTCAGTCGTCTTCGATGAATACGTTGTCGAGGCTGGTCGCCAATCAGCGCAGTTACTCTTATCTTATTTGGAAAAGAAAGAAGCGTAAGAGTTGATTTTTTGATTTGTCTTGAATCTTAAAAATAAAATTTTAGGTAAGGAAATAATAAACATGATTGCAGTTTATAACCAAGCAGCCGTCGGCGATATTTTGATGTTAACTTTCGCACCGGCTGCCGGAAAAGTTACCATTACAACTAACGGGCCAGTGACAAAGGTCGCTGACACTGAGACAAAGCAATTAATTGCTTTTAATATTCAAGGGCTTGGTCAAAGCCTTGGCCTATCAGCAGAGGCCGGTCAAGTTTTCTTGGACGCTGACCAAGTTGCTCAAGTTAACCAGGCCTTGCAAACAGCTGGATTTGAAGAAAAAATTCAGGTTGAAGCATCTAACCTAGTGGTTGGAGAAGTTGTTGAAATGACGACACATCCTGATTCGGACCACCTTCACGTTACTCAGGCAAATGTTGGTGAAGCAGCCCAGTTGCAAATTGTTTCTGGCTCACCCAATATGAAAGAGGGCATTCGTGTCGTCGTTGCTAAGCCGGGTTCAATGATGCCTTCTGGCGAAATTATTTGGGATGGTGCCTTGCGTGGTGTTCCTTCTGCCGGAATGATTGTTTCTGGTCGGGAATTGCAATTACCAGGTGCTCCTGATAAGCCAGGAGCGTTGGTTTTGCCAGCCGACTTTGGCCAAATTGGTCAAGCATTTGATTTCGCTGCTGCCCAAAGTTTGTATGCGGACGGCTTAATTGATACAAACTACTAAAAGGGAACGGCAATTATGTCAGAAAAATACTATTTTATTGGGATTAAGGGGACTGGAATGGGTCCGTTAGCTCAAATTTTACATGATCAAGGCAATCAGGTACTTGGTTCTGATATTGACCAATTTACCTATACGCAGGCTCCCCTTGAAAAAGCCGGTATTAAAATTTTGCCCTTTGATGCTAAAAACGTCTTAGCCAATAAGGACGCCACGTTTATCCGTGGAAATGCCTTTGAGGATGACCAAGTTGAAGTTCGGGCGGCGCTTGATGCCGGGGTGAAAATGATTTCATACCCGGAAGCGGTGGCTCAACAAATTGATCAAGCAACGACAATTGCCGTTGCTGGTGCTCACGGCAAGACTTCAACAACCGGTCTGTTGGCCCATGTTTTCAAAAACGTGGAAAAGACTTCCTACTTGATTGGTGATGGTACTGGTCATGGTGTGGCTAATTCAGACTTCTTTGTCTTAGAAGCTGATGAATATCGCCGCCACTTTGCACCCTACCATCCCGATTATGCGATTTTAACGAATATTGACTTTGATCATCCGGATTACTACCATGACCTAGCCGATGTTCAGTCAGCCTTTGAAGACTTCGCTAAGGGTGTGAAAAAGGGAATCGTTGCCTGGGGTGATGACCCAAGTTTGCAGGCCATCAAGGTTGATGTGCCAATGTATTATTATGGCGACCAGGATGGTCGTGACGACTTTTTGATTCACGATATTCAAAAGAGCACGACGGGCTCAACTTTCCAAGTGTCTTTCCAAGGCAAGGAACTTGGTGACTTTGCTATTCCAATCTTTGGTCAGCATAATGTCTACAACGCAACGGCCGTAATCGCCATTGCTTACCTTGAAGGAATTGATTTGGCTTTGGTTCGTCAGTATTTGCTGACTTACCCGGGAGTCAAGCGGCGTTTCTCAGAGAAGCAAATTCAAGACATCACGATTATTGATGATTACGCTCACCATCCGACGGAAATTCAAGCAACGATTGATGCGGCCCGGCAAAAGTATCCGGATAAGGAAATTGTGGCAGTCTTTCAGCCACATACCTTCACCCGGGTAATTGCTTACAAGGATGAGTTTGCTAAGGCCTTGTCTGCCGCTGATACGGTTTATTTGACGCCAATCTTTGGTTCAGCACGTGAAACGCAAGGAACGGTCTCGGCCCAAGATATTGCCGATGAGCTACCAGCCTGTGCCGGTATCTTGAAAGAAGAGGATGTTTCGCCACTGCTCAAGCACCATGATGCCGTTTTGGTCTTTATGGGAGCGGGGGACATTCAAAAGTATGAATTTGCCTATGAAAAGTTGTTAGGGCAAATTCAACCTGATCTGAATTAACTTTTTTAATCTTAATTTAATTTTTTTCAATTATAATTTAGTAAGGATTGAAAACTGGATTCTAAATACCAATTTATTGGAGGTATATGATGGATAATTTTGATATGAATGCTCGCCGCGACGTGACGGGTGCTGATGAAGGCATGAAGTCCTTCTTCCAGCGTGTTTACGGCTACATGGCCATTGCCTTGACCGTAACAGCTGTTGCCGGTTATATCGTGCAGCACTTCTTCTTGGCCCAAGTAGCACGCCTCTTTATCGGTAGCTGGGTCGGCTTTGCTGCCGTGATGGTAGTCGAATTGGTGATTGTGGCAATGATTCGCAACGCTTCCTTTGCCGGTAACCCCGCCAAGTCTTTTGGACTGTTGATGGCCTTCTCAGCTGTGCAAGGGTTGACGTTAGGATTGCTATTGGCAATTTATACTGCTGCCTCTGTTGGAGCAGCCTTTATCTCAACCGCTGCCTTGTTCGGCGGAATGGCGCTCTACGGCTACTTCTCAAAGCGCTCAATGACCTCAATGCAGCCAATCTTGTTTGGTGCATTGATTGGAATTATTGTGGCTTCTGTGATTAACCTCTTTATGGGATCATCTGCTTTCCAAGCACTGATTTCAATTGCGACGGTTATCGTCTTCGCCTTGTATACGGCCTATGATAATAACACTTTGCGTCAAGCATATGTACAATTGTCAGCCAATGGTGCAGGTGAGACACAGACAACTAGTTTAGCTGTTTCTGGTGCCTTGATGCTCTACCTTGATTTCATGAACATTTTCTATGCTTTGATTCAGTTATTCGGCGATAACCGAAATTAACGTGTCAGAAAAACTAACATTGCTCGCTTCGGCGGGCTTTTTTTGTGCTAAACTACAAACAAGTTAAATAAGGACTAACCAATGACTAAAAAACTACTTTTAATCGATGGAAATTCGCTGGCGTTTCGGGCTTTCTACGCTATGTACCAACAGCTAGACCGAATGGTAACACCAGAGGGATTACACACCAATGCCCTCGTGGCTTTTAACAATTTTTTAGAGACAATTATCTTACCAATGCAACCCGACTTGGCTTTAGTGGCTTGGGATGCACGTTCAGGTAAGGAAACCTTCCGTGGCGACTTATACGCGGAATATAAGAGTGGCCGGGATAAAACGCCGGTTGAGTTTAAAGAACAATTTCTATATTTACGTGAAATGGTTGAGGCCCACGGCCTGCATAACTACGAACAAATTGGCTTAGAAGCCGATGATATTATTGGAACCTTGTCTCGACAGGGAGAAGCTGCTGGTTATGACGTCTTCATCATTACCGGAGACCAAGATTTAACCCAGCTAGCAACTGACCATGTCACCGTTAAGATTACGAAAAAAGGTGTGACTCAGATTGAAGAATACACACCAGCTCACATCCAGGAAAAATTTGGTCTGACACCAGAACAAATCATTGATAAAAAGGCCTTGACGGGTGATACTTCGGATAATTATCCGGGTGTTACCAAGGTTGGTGAGAAGACAGCTTTGAAGCTGTTAACCGAATACCATGACTTGGACAACCTGTATGCTCATGTCGATGAGATGAAGAAGTCCAAGATGAAGGAAAATTTGATTGCTGATAAGGACGTGGCCTATCGGGCCCAGAAGTTAGCGACCATTATTACGGACGCCGACCTCGAAATTGGCCTAACGGATTTGACGTACGATGGGCCAAAGACAAAGGGCTTGGTCGAACTCTTTGAGACGTTGCACTTTAAGCAGGCTTTAAACAAGTTGAAGGCTCACCAATTAGTTGACCAGGATGATACTTCGGTTGAGGCAGCGGAAGCTGAAAGCTCTAACTTTCATCCAGTTCGTGAACTAGATGATGCCGCAGTCGCTACCTTAGCAACGGTTGATAGCTTCGCCTTACAAATCGATACGACCTCTGATAATTATCACACGGCAGATTTGATTGCCTTTGCAATTGGAAATGATAAGGTTGGTTATTTTGCCAGCCGTGACTTTTCTTGGTTTGAAAATGATCAATTAAAAGCTTTGATTGAAAACCCAGCCAAGAAGGTTCGTTTATTCAATGCGAAAGAGCACTGGGTCTTATTGCACCGCTTAGGCCTTAAGTTGGCCGGTGTTGACTTTGATTTTATGCTCGTGGCTTATCTGCTTGACACAGTTGGCAATGACAATGTCTTAGCAACCTTGGCCTCACGGTTTGGTGCTTATTTACCAGAAGACGAAGAAGTTTATGGTAAGGGGGCCAAATTTGCGGTTCCAACCGATGATCAACTGCTTTATAACCATTTGGGCCATAAGGCGGAAGTAATTGATACGCTTCGTGATCAGGCCTTTGCTGACTTAGAGGAGCACCAACAAAGTCATCTTTACCATGACATTGAGTTGCCGCTTTCCTTTGTGTTAGCGAAGATGGAAGCCCAAGGCTTTATGGTTAATGAAGACCGCCTTAGTAAGATGGGACAAGAGTTGGACGAAAAGATTGCCCAACTCAAGGATCAAATTTATCAAATTGCGGGTGAAGAATTTAATATCAATTCCACGAAGCAATTAGGCGAATTATTGTTTGAAAAGATGAACTTGCCGGTGATTAAAAAGACTAAAACAGGTTATTCAACTGCTGTTGAGGTCTTGGAACAATTAGCACCGCAGGCGCCAATTGTTAGTCATATCTTGGAATACCGGCAATTAGCTAAGATTAAGTCAACCTATGTTGACGGTCTGCTGGCGGTGGTTAGCCCGGTTGATCAAAAAATTCATACACGTTTCTTACAAACATTGACTCAGACCGGCCGTCTGTCATCGGTTGATCCCAATTTGCAAAATATTCCAATGCGAACGGAAGAAGGCCGAAAAATTCGTCACGCCTTTGTGCCAAGCCAACCGGATTATTTGATTTTTGGGGCCGATTATTCGCAAATTGAATTGCGGGTCTTAGCCGCCATTACCGGTGACCCCAACATGAAGAAAGCCTTCATGGATGACGACGACATTCACGCCGAAACGGCGCGGGCCGTCTTTGGCCTGGGGCCCGATGAAGAGGTTGATGCCAACCACCGTCGAACAGCCAAGGCCGTTAATTTTGGAATTGTCTATGGGATTTCGGACTTCGGTCTTTCAAAAAATCTCGGTATCTCTCGCAAAGATGCTAAAGAGTTTATTGAAACCTATTTCCGGGAGTTCCCAAAGATTCATGACTGGATGGAACAAATTAAAGAACAGGCTCATCGGGATGGCTTTGTTGAAACAATTGAACACCGCCGCCGTTATTTGCCAGAAATTAATTCTAAAAATTTCAACCGTCGGTCATTTGCAGAGCGAACGGCCATGAATTCACCAATTCAAGGGTCGGCAGCCGATATTATTAAAATTGCGATGATTAAAGTTAATCAAGCAATTGAAGAACAAAATTTGAAAGCGAAAATGCTCGTTCAGGTCCATGATGAATTGGTCTTTGAATGTCCACAAGAGGAGTTAGAACAAGTCCGAGAGTTAGTCACATCCGTCATGGATTCCGCTGTTTCACTGTCCGTACCGCTCAAGGTTGAAGACCATTCTGGTCCAACTTGGTACGAGGCCAAATAACTGCTGCCACCGTTGGAAAGGAGTAACAATGTCAAGTTCAGAATTACAACGTAACCGAGCCGTTTTACCGATGTCAACCGTCCGAGAGCTAACGCTCTTAACCGATCGACAGATTCGCTATTATGAGCAACATGAATTGATTACTCCAAAACGGGGCAAGGGTGGTCAACGGCGTTTTTCACTCAACGATATTGATCGCCTCCTCCAAATCAAGGACTATCTCGATGCCGGCGATTCAACTGCTGACATTAAAGAGCTCTTTGCAAAGGCGGAACGCAAGAACCAGGCGCAATTAGGAACAGACAATTCACTCCGCCGGTCTTTGCAGGACGAATTTGCTCAGATTGCCCGCTTCAATAATCCCTAAAAACTTAAATTAACACGAACTTGGTCGAAGAGAGCCTTTGGCCAAGAAAAAATAAAATGTACCCAGATAGCAGCCAAGTAAAGGAGTTTCTAATGGCAAAACCTTCTTACACCAAAGCAGACATTAAGCAGATTGTTCAAGACGAACAGGTTGAATTCATTCGTGTGACATTCACTGACGTTTTGGGCGCAATCAAGAACGTCGAAGTACCAGTTTCACAACTGGACAAGGTCTTAGATAATGACCTCATGTTCGATGGATCATCAATTGAAGGATTCGTTCGCATTAACGAATCAGACATGTACTTGTACCCAGACTTGTCAACGTTCATGATTTTCCCATGGGCAACTGATGAACATGGTGGTAAGGTTGCACGTTTGATTGCAGATGTTTATTCAAAGGACCGGACGCCATTTAAGGGTGACCCACGAATTGCTTTGAAGGACGCTGTTGCGCGTGCCGAAAAAGAAGGTTTCACTGCTTTTAACGTTGGAACTGAACCAGAATTCTTCTTGTTCAAGTTGGACGAAAAGGGTGAACCAACCATGGAATTAAATGACCATGGAAACTACTTTGATTTGGCACCATTGGATCGTGGTGAAAACGTTCGTCGTGAAATCGTTTTGACTTTGGAAAAGATGGGCTTTGAAGTTGAAGCAGCTCATCACGAAGTGGCTGCTGGTCAGCACGAAGTTGACTTTAAGTACTCTGATGCCGTTGATATGGCTGATAAGATTCAGACATTCAAGTTGGTTGTGAAGACGATTGCTCGTCAAAACGGTTACTATGCAACCTTTATGCCAAAGCCAGTTTCAGGAATTAACGGATCTGGAATGCACACCAACATGTCATTGTTTGACAAGGACGGTAATGTCTTTGACGGTCATGATGAAAGCAAGAACTTGGGCTTGTCTGATACAGCAATGCACTTCTTGGGTGGTGTTTTGAAGCACGCCCCAGCCTTGACTGCTTTGGCTAACCCAACAGTTAACTCATACAAGCGTTTGACACCAGGATTTGAAGCGCCAGTTTATGTTGCTTGGTCTGCTTCTAACCGTTCACCAATGGTTCGAGTACCAGCTTCACGTGGTTTGGCTACTCGTTTGGAATTGCGTTCAGTTGATCCAACAACGAACCCATATACTGCCTTGGCTGCTATCTTGTCTGCTGGACTTGATGGAATTGATAACAAGTTGGAACCATCAGCTCATGTTGATAAGAACATCTACTTGATGGATGAAAACGAACGCAAGAAGGCAGGCATCGTCAACTTGCCTGATACATTGCTGGCTGCCCTTGAAGAATTGGCTAATGATGATACTATCATCGATGCTATCGGTACTCACATCACTGATAAGTTCATTGAAGCGAAGAAGATTGAATATACTTCATACCGTCAATTTGTTTCACAATGGGAATTGGATAACTACTTCAATAACTATTAAAATCAATCGTATTGACAATCAAAAAGACGACCGAAAGGTCGTCTTTTTATTTGCTCGTTTTGCCGGCCTTTCGGTATAATTGTAGCTATAAGTAACATAGACAAAAAGGCCAGCCGACTGGTCAAAAAGGAGGTTATGATGCTGAAATTTATTCATGCCGGTGATGTTCATCTTGGTAACCCATTTACCGGTCTTAGTCAGCATTTGAGGACTGATTTTCAGGCTGCCATCCAAAAAGCAACCTTTACTGCACTGGACCGACTGGTTGAGACTGCGATTGTTGAGAAGGTCGACTTGGTTTTGTTTCCTGGGGACCTCTTTCACGGTAGTGATAACTCGGCCTTGATTCAAGAGCGACTGCTCCAAGCCTTTCGCAAGTTAGACCAGGCTGATATTTGGGTGGCCGTCTCCTTTGGTAATCATGATTTTCAGCAAAGCCAGCTGGCCCATCCGACTTGGCCAGACCACGTCATGGTTTTTGATGCCAAGGTTGAAACCAAGGAGATTATGGTTCGGTCCGGTGACCGAGTTAGCCTGACTGGTTTTTCCTATAGTGATCGCTTTCAACGGCAGTCTGCTTTGCCGGACTTTCCGGTTAAAGACAGCCAGTTGGAAGATTATCATCTGGGTCTCTATCATGGCGCTATCGGTCAAAATGGCGAAGCATACGCTGCCTTTAACTTGGATGAAATGGTGGCGAAAGGCTATGATTATTGGGCATTAGGTCACATTCACATCCGGCAAGTTTTGCATGAAAACCCAATGGTTGCTTACTCGGGTAACCTTCAAGGACTCAACCGGAACGAAACCGGTCCGAAGGGCTTTTATTTGGTGTCGGATGAAGCGGGCCTTGGTTTGCAAGCAGAATTTCGTTCGGTAGCACCCGTCGTCTGGGAAAATTTGGCAATTGCAGATTGTCCAGATTTGGCAACGCTACAAGAAGAGCTCAGCGCAAGAGACTTTAATGAAACAACGCTCTTGTCCATCCAGTTGACGGGAACGGTCGGTCAGGAACTGCGTGAAAATGATTCCTGGGGGCTCTTGCTGGAAAAGTTGCAACAGAGTTGCCCGTCATCGGCTAAGTATTGGCCAATCAAAGTTGATTTAGTTAAGCCAACTGAAGCTGACGTGAAACCGGTTCAGTTGCCCGCTGATGTGGCACTGGACGAAGCAATTGCGGCAACTGTCAATGCAGAAAACATTGGTCAATTGTTGTCGGAACAGGTGCCAATCGAGGTGCGTGATTACTTTTATTCAAAAGCCGGACAAGAGGATCTACAAAGTCGGTTGCAGCGGTTGATTGCAGAAAGGGACCCAAATGAAAATTAGGACAATCGAAATCACTGGGTTTGGTCGCTGGACAAATACAACCATTGATTCCTTAGCCGATTGGCAGGTGTTTACTGGGGCCAATGAGGCTGGTAAATCGACGCTGAAAGCCTTTATTTTGGGGATTTTCTTTGGCTTTTCACTTCGTGGTGACCAAAAATATATTCCTCGTTCTGGTGCTCAATACGGTGGGGCCCTGGTGGTTGAGACAAAGACTGGTCGGTACCGAATTAGTCGGATTAACCGCACAAAGTCTACTTTAACGGTGACCAACCTTGACACCGGTCAAGTTGAAGCCGATGCAGAGGGATTTTTGACTGAACTGTTTAATCCATTAACCCAGGCGGACTATGAGCAAATTTTTGCTTTTAATGAACAAGATTTAAGTCAGGTGTCCCAACTGACCGGTCCTGATTTGGAAAAGCGCTTATTGACTTACACGGAGCCTCAAGCTCAAAACTGGTTGAATTGGGCTGACCAAGAAGCCAGTCAAGGTCAACAGTTATTTTCAAGGCAAAAAACCGGGAAACGCCCGTTAAACGTTGCCAACCAAGAGTACCAAGACTTACTGGATCAGCGACAAAGTCAGGCTGATTCGCTTGCTGAGTACCTTGAAAATGATCGTCAATTGAGCCAAATTCAAGGCAAATTGACGGAAAAGCGCCGTGAAGTTGAAAAAATTAATCAAGAAATTCAAGAAAAAAAGGCCTTACAAGCAACGTGGCCACTCTTTGAAGAGCTACAGGCAACTCGACACGGCGTTGGTCAGCAACGACCGGCTGCTAATGTTAACGAGGCGGACTACCAACGTGGCCAAAAGTTAGGACTTGATTTAAATTGGGTCAACCAGCAGTTGGAACAAATTCAGCAGCAATTACAGGCACAGCAAAAGCGGCGGGAGACGGTGCAGCAAGATGACGAGATAGCCGGGATTCTGCAGGCAATTCGAGCTAATTCAGCTATTTTAGCTGCCAACCAGGAAAAAGCTAATAAGTTGACTGGTCAGTTGACGCGGTTTCAGCAATATTTTACTGGTCCGATACCAAAACCATTAACTCGCCGGCAAAGTGCCTTATTAGAACGAACTAACCCCTGGGTAGCCACGGCCATCGTCAGCTTTGTTGCCTTGTTAGGGAGTGCAGCGATTATTCAATCGGTCTTGATTCAAAGTCCCTTGGCCTTGGCCACCATCGGTTTTGCCTTTATGGCCAGTGTTCGTGGTCAAAAAGCGCATAAAATTCGGGCTGATTATGCACCATTATCGGTTGCCACCATCTTATCTTCACAAGATCAGGTGCAAAAAGCGGCCAATGCACAAAACGAACTAAATGAAGGCGTCAAGCAACAGCAGTTATTGATTAAAGAGCTGGTCCATGATTTGCAAGACTTTGATGCCAAGAAATTTGCCTATTTGCAAACTTATAGCGGCATCGAGGATATCGACCGGGTTTTGGTTGCTGCTAAGGATGCAATGGCTAGTGAAGAGCGGCGACCGGAGCAAGCTGTTTCGGACCGGGTTCGTTTGGACGATATGCTTCACCAGCAGCAAACGCTGATCAAGCAAAAGGACCAGGTGCAGGCTGACATTCAAGAGCTGCTTCACCAAACTGGTTTGACTGACTTAAAGCAACTGGCAGAAACGCTGCAAGAGCAGGGTGGTCAAGCCGCTAAGCAGCAGCGAATTGCGGATATTGAAGGGCAGTTAGGGAAGGCGACTTTGGCTAAACTAGGCCAGTATCAGAGCCTTGCTGCTATTGAAACCGCGCAAAGCCAGTTAGCACAAAGTCGCCAGCAAGGCCAAGACGAATTGTCCAACCTACAAAAGCAGCAACAAGATCTCCAGGTCCGCCAGGCATCCTTGGTTTCTGCAGAAGAATACCAAGCTTTAACGCAAAAGCTCGCCAATGCTGAAAGCGATTTGCAGGAGCAATTTGCCCAGTACCTGACAGCGTCTTTGTTGCCACAAACGTTAAAAACCGCCTTTAGCGGCCAAGACGTGGAATTAAGTACCAATGTGACTGAGCAAGCGGGTGATTATTTAGCACGCCTTACACAGGGAAAGTATAACCGCTTAATTTTAACGGATAAAAAGGTTCGGGTAATCCAGTCAAATGGCGAAGAATTTGCTATTGGTGAGCTCTCGACCGGAGCGATTGATCAGGTCTATTTGGCCGTCCGCTTCGCCTTGGTGAAAAGTTTGCCACTAAAGGAAAAACTGCCAATTTTGATTGACGATGGTTTTGTTAATTTTGATGCCAGCCGTAGGGAAGAAGTGTTAGCCTTAATTCAGGAACTAGCAGTCGACCAACAGGTTCTTTTTTGGACATTTGATGAAGCAAATCCCACTGGTAGTCAACAGATCAAGTTAGGGGAGATAAATGGCTAAGTTATTATTACAGTACAAAGAAAATGATGCAATTGATGCCTTTGCTTTACTCAAAAAGGCGGAAGTGCGACAGACAAAAACTGGTAAGGACTTTTTGGCGCTAACCTTTGCCGACCGGTCTGGTGATATTTCTGGGAATTTCTGGGACGCCAGTCAAGCTGATATTGACCGCTTTCAACCTGGTCAAATTGTTAAGGTCGAGGGAACCCGTGGCTCCTTTAAGGGGACACCACAGGTGCAAATTAGTAAATTACGGCTAACTGAAGCGGGTGAACCCACTAGTGCTGCCGATTTTATCAAAAGTGCGCCGGTGAAAAAGGATGATTTAGAGGCGGAATTAACGGATACGTTATTTAAGATTACGCAACCAACCTGGAACCGCTTAGTGCGGCACTTATTCAAGCAGTACAAGGAACAGTTCTTGGAGTTTCCGGCCGCAAAGGTGAATCACCACGCTTTTGCGCGAGGGTTGGCCTTTCATAGCCTATCGATTGCGCGCTTAGCTGAAGCAGTGAGCGGCCTATATCCGCAACTTAACCGCGACTTGTTGTTAGCAGGCGCATTGTTGCACGATTTAGGCAAGGTGATTGAACTTTCTGGACCGGTGGCAACGGAGTATACAACGGCTGGTAAGTTGATTGGTCACATTACTTTGGTTGATGAGCAGCTGGTTTTGGCGGTTCATGACTTGGGCATGGACTTGAATCAAGAGGACGTTTTGTTGTTGCGCCATGTTGTCTTGGCCCACCATGGTTTGCAAGAATACGGCTCACCAATCCGTCCACAGGTCATGGAAGCTGAAATTTTACACCAACTGGATGAAATGGATGCCTCGATGCAAATGATGACTGGAGCAATGGAACAAACCGCTCCTGGTGAGTGGTCAAAGCGCGTCTTTGCTTTGGACAATCGTTCCTTTTATCGGCCTGAGGACGGTCAGCAAGTCGCTGATTCAAATGAGTCTGCACCAGCCGAGCAGCCGGTTGACCCAAGTTCGCTTTTCTAAGCTAGCTTAATCAAGACACAAAAAAGCGATTCCATTAAATGGAATCGCTTTTGCTTTGCTTAATATTTTAAACACCGGCAGTCAGGTAAGCTGAAAGGGCGGTCTTCAAGTCAGAGTCTTTGATGTTGACATCGGCCTTGCGTAAGATCTTACCAATAATCTTTTGAATATCACTTGAATTATTCGAATCATTGATAAAGTCGTTGGTCAACTTATCCTTCAACTTTTGTTCAACCTTGCTTTCGGCTGGCTTATCAATCATCTTGTCAGTCCGAACAACGTAGTAGTTTGAACCAGATGATGCCTTAACTGGTGATGATGAGTATGAACCAGCATCTTGGTTAAAGGCAGCCTTACGGATTTCTGAATCAACCGTGGTGTTGGTTGAGTCAAAGGCAGGCAATTGACCTGACTTAGTTGCCTGTGAATTCTTTGATGAGTACTGCTTGTAGACATCATCCCATGAAGTTCCGTTGTTCAAAGCATCGATTGCTTGTTGGGCAGTGTCTTGGTCCTTAGCAGTGATCAAAGAAATCGTTGTGTCAGGAACATAGTTATTATATGCATCGTTTAACTTGTCCTTTGACACAGTGTAGTTTGCCTTTACCGCTGCATTCATCACAAGCTTTTCGCGTAATGATTCACGGTATTGCTGCTCGTTCATGCCAGATTGTGATAACATCGTGGCAAATGAGTCACCATATTGAGCCTTTGAGGTAGTGAAAGCATTATTGACGTCGGCTTTTGAAACCTGCTTACCGTATTGCTTTTCCAAAACCTTGTCGATGACCATTTGGGCAAAGACTTGTTTTCCGGCAGATGATGACTTGACCTTATCGATGTATTCTTCTTGGGTAATCTTACCGGCGTCCGTTGTAGCTAACGTCTTCGTGGTAGCGAATCCTAAGTAAGCAATTCCACCGAAGAAGACAAGGGCGATGAATCCCCAGATAATTTTGCGATGCATAAGAATCTTGTTTCCTTCCAATATGAAATAAATGATACAAAGACTATTCTATCATAGTTTTGAATGGCCCGAGCGGTCTTCAGCCATTTTTTCCCGGACTTCTGCAATCCGGTCAAAATGAGCTTGATTTTGATACTGGATCTTTTTGGCGTGGCGACTTAATTCCGCCAGGTCTTTTTGATTTTCAGCCAAACTTGCCTGGAGCACCTGGACCTGCTTTTGTGCCCGGTGGCTTAGCTGAACAATCTTTTTGATGTCGGCCCAAGTTTCTTTTACTTTAGTAAAGGCCATTTTATTGCTCCAATGCTTGCTTGATTTTATTGGCTAGCGCTTCATACTGACTTTCATCATAGTTATCGGAATTATCAATGGTTGGGGCCAAGGCGTCATTTAGACCATCCTGGTCACGGCGTGGAATTAAGTGCCAGTGGGAGTGGATGACAGTTTGGCCGGCAGAAGGACCGTTATTAGATGAAATGTTCATCCCAGTAATGGTTGGGTCAGAGTCACGGATGGCTCGGGCCAGAACTGGTAACTTCAACAGCACTTTTTGTGCCGTTTCATCATAGGCGAAAATATCGTCAACGTGCTTTTTTGGAATCAAGAGGGTGTGCCCAGGGGTAACTTGCGAAATATCGAGAAAGGCGAGTAAATCGTCGTCTTCGTAAACCTTATAAGAGGGAATTTCTCCCGCAATGATTTTGTCAAAAATATCTGCCATGGTGGCCTCCTTTGTCCTGCTGTTTTCTTTATTCTATATTATAGCAAAATTTAACGCCAAACTGCCGCGTACCATTCGAACCTGGTATAATAAAGCTTATGGGACTATCGATTACAAATTTATATGGTGGTTATGCTGGACAAGACGTCCTGAAAGATGTTTCCTTTACGGTAACCAATGGGCAAATCGTGGCTTTAATTGGCCTGAATGGCGCGGGTAAGTCAACGACACTGAAACATGTGATTGGTGAACGGCCAGTTTTGCAAGGTTCGATTAAGTTAAATGATGTCGATTTAAATCAGCAACCAGCCGAATTCAAGCAACAGTTGGCTTATGTACCAGAACAGCCGATTTTGTACCCGGAATTAACCCTGGCAGAACACCTGCATTTAATGCTCGCTAGCCATGGTTTCGATGATCAAGATCACTGGCAGAAGGTGATGGCACTATTGCAAACATTCCGCTTAACGGATAAGTTGCATTGGTTACCACAAAACTTTTCAAAGGGGATGCAACAAAAGGTCATGCTGGTGTCCGCATTTGCACTGGAAGCGCCCTTGATGGTGATTGATGAACCGTTTATCGGTTTAGATGTGTTGGCTCAAAAATCACTGGTTCAGCTAATGCGCGACCGCGCTCAAGCTGGGGGAGCCATTCTTTTGACTACCCATTTGGTGACTGCAGCCGTTGATTACGTCGATCAGTTCGTCTTGCTTGATCGAGGCAAAGTGGTTGACCAAGCGAGTCCAGCTACTTTGGCTGAGCGCCACCAGTTAAATCTGTCGGAAATGGATGAGTTGTTTGAATGACAGGACAAGAACGAACAATTGATATCGAATCTTTGTATCAAGATCGGGCTCGTCGTGTCCAGAAGCGCAATCAACGCTACCTACGCCTCCTTTTCAATGATCATTTCGTTGTTTTTCTCCTACTGATGGCCGGCGCCGTTATTTTGGCCCTGCAGTCACTACAGCGGCAAAATATTTCAGCGCCTGCCGGTTGGCCAGCCTACACAGCAATCTTAGCTGTTGCCTGGCTGATTCTAGGCCTGCAATTTGGTTCTTTGGTGACTTACCTGCAGCCGGCTGATCGTTTGTTTTTGGCGGCAGCAGACCGGTTCTTGACGGGCAGGTACTTAGAGCAAGCTTGGTTGTGGTCTTTTGCCTTAGCCAGCTTATGGCAAATTGGCTTTGTCGCTTTGGCTTGGCCACTATTGCAAATGAGTGGTGCCGGTGACTGGCAGACTTGTCTGGGCATTTTGCTTGTACAGGTAGCTTTTAAGCTGTTAGATTTGACCTTTGCTAGCGCAAGGCTAAAGCCCTTACAATGGCGGTCATTCTTTTCTAGTCGCTGGTGGCCATTAGGCTTTCGATTGGTCTTTCCCGGCTTGTTTTATGGAGTGAATTTCTTTGCTAATCAGGGTCTGCGTCTGGTCCTAACAGCCTTGCTAGTAGTTGTGACGGTCGGCGTTTTTGGCTACTGGCGCTTTGAGCAACAGCGCGGATCGCAAGCACAGACCATCGACTGGCACCGGGCTTTGCAAATGAGTCGCAAGCATGATCAGGCCATTTGGCATTTTTACAGTCTGTTTGCTCAGGTTCCTAGCCAGGGAGTCATGTTGAAACGCCGACGCGCCTTTGACCACCTCTTAGCTCACTTTAGTTTCCAAAAGGACCCGGTCCGGCGTCTGTTTTGGATTAAGCTTCTTCGTGGTGGCGATGAGTTAAGTTTGGCGGTGCGGATTAGTATCGTGGGGACTTTGATTTTATTGGCACTACCAAAGCAGGAATTGTACTGGTTCGGTGGGGGGATGTTGTTGTTGATTTACCTCGTCAACTTTCAGCTCTTGCCCGTCTTTGGTCAAAGTCAGTCCGTCCTATGGTCGCGGCTGATTTTGCCAGACAAAGCTGAACAGAGTAAACGTTTTCGGCTGGTATTGGCAGAAATCTCGGTCACAATTGTTTGCCTAATTTTTGCCATCTTTGTCATTATCGATAGTATCGCCATTGCATTGACGGTTCTGTTAGCGGGACTGTTGATGGTGGCCATCCTGAATTGGATTTGGTTACCAAAAGCACTAATGAAACAATCATATTAGAAATAAAAAAGGATATCTTATGCATTTACGTTCAAAGCCCTGGGCAAAGCCTTGGCTTCAAGCACACACTGACTTGGTGATTGACCAAGAACACGCACAAAAGCAGCGCGGTCATTGGCAGGACCTCTTTGATCAAAACCAACCAATTCATGTTGAAATTGGTTCTGGTAAGGGTCAGTTCATCATGGAAATGGCCAAAAAGAACCCAGACATCAACTATATCGGAATGGAGATTCAAGAAACGGCCGTGGCCATTGCTGCCCGGAAGTCTTTTGAAGCGGTTGGTGTTTTGCCTAACTTACGCTATCTTTATGGAAACGGTTCCGGTGTGGAAACTTACTTTGAAAAGGCTGAAATTCAAAAAATTTATTTGAACTTTTCAGATCCATGGCCAAAGACGCGACATGAAAGCCGCCGATTGACTTATAAGACGTTCTTGTCGTCTTACAAGGCAGTCCTGCCAGACCATGGGGAGGTTGAATTCAAGACGGATAATCGTCATTTGTTTGAATACTCTCTAGTTTCATTCATGGACTTTGGTATGCGCTGGGCACCTGAAGACTACACCTTAGACCTACATGCTGATGAAGCCAAGGTTGAAGGCAATGTTGAAACAGAGTACGAGCAAAAGTTTATGGCATTGGGCCAACCCATCTATAAAGTTAAAGCTCACTTCTAAAAAGTGGACATAAAAAAGCTGGCAAAATGCCAGCTTTTTTTAGTTATTCTTCATCTTTAAGAAATTGACGGGTATTGCGGAAACCATCAATTGCTAATTTGGCCGAAAGTTGATCAGGGAAGCGTTGGACATGTAAATTGACGATGTCGGAATCAGCGAAGAGTTCCACACGCTGTACCAGGTAATGCGGCGTATTAACACCAGTGCTTAATGAAATCACATCACCACGACGAGGGGTGATGGGCAGTTTAACATCGGTTTCTACCCGAGCAGAGGCCAGAATTAAGTTATATTGGACCATGAGCATTCCTTTCGTTCTTAAATGTATTTGAATTAAAAAAATATTTCACTGCTTACATTGTATTGTTTTTTTTAAAGAAAGTAAAATAATTCTAGTTACAAAAGTCACTTTCATCATTTATATGTCGATTTTTAAGAAATGATTGACATGTTTTGCTTTTGTAAGCTTCATATTATTAAAGTGAGCCAGCTTATTGGTCATCATTTAAAAAACTGGTCAGAAAATATCTGACCAGCCTTTTGATTCAACATGCAGAAGTTAAATATTCGGTAGCTCTGCTGAATTTCAATGTTATAAGTCCGAATGATTTGATCGACCTGGAAGAGATAAGTCTAAGACGCCTAAGTTGTCCTCGTTTTCTTGACTAACAATAGCTGTTGCCTCACCATTCTGATCAAAATAAACACGCTGATTGCCTAATTGACGCCAACGACCGCTGGAATTTTCAGGCGCTAAAGCTTGCTCATGTTCATGCATTCGTTCTTGAATCCAGCAATTTAAGCCAGAGTCAATTCGGGTGGCAAAATTACCGTAAGAATTGGATGCACTGACAATGCCAACGACTTGGTTAAATGCATTAAGCATTGGCCCGCCACTATTACCGTTTGACCAATTCACGTTAGTGGTTAACAATTGTCGGCCGGTGATTGTCGCAACGGTGCCATAATCAGCGTACATTCGATTTTCTAGGTTTTCTGGTTCAGCATTATTTCCAGGTCCAAGTGTTGCTGGGAAACCAATTACTGAGACAATTTCGCGATTGACATCTTGAGGGCGAAATTCGGCTAAAGATAGTGTCGGAGCCCCTTGTACTGGTTGGTTTAAGTGAATGAGTGCAATATCGTTATCGCCCGCATCACCACCGGGGCGTAGTGCTGCCTCAAAGTATTCGGCCGGAATGGAAACGGTTTGACCATGATAATACCAACCAAATGGGTATCGCTCAGCTGTGGCACCAGAATCACCACCATAGGCTGGGCGAATTGATAATGAGCTAGGATTAATTAACTGTCGTGGCCAATCAGAAGGGTTTGCGGCTGCACCATCGCGTTCACGCAAAACGACATGGGCGGCGGTTAAAACCGTGTCGGGGGCAATGAGGACACCACTGGCTGAATCACCCGTTTCACCATCGACAATAAACACAATTGAAGAAAAAGGCGCTTGCCTTGTATCGGGAACCTGTCCTTTTTGAAACTTAGCGGTGTCGAAAACATAGGCATCCGCATGGTTGTTCGTCATTTGCACGCCCAGTAACATGGTTAAGGTTAGTACACTTAGTTGTCCCCACTTTTTAAAATTGTTCATCATTTCTCCTTTACCAAATAATTGTGTGACAAGGTCTGCTTGGTAGAGACTACCGGAGAAGAGGGAGCCACACAAAAGAAATTTGTTGGGATAGGCGAACAGGTAGTAATTTTCTGTTAATGAAATTGGGTGAACGCAATTGATGATTTTTTGACTTTTGCATCCTATCACCTCCTTATCTGCCTTTAATATAGCACGTCCTAAAAAGAGGGGTAATCACTGGTATGAAGGGGTTTTTGGCTGATTGATGGTTTGAAAATAGGGGGTAGCATCGGTCCAAATTCGATCAATATTATTCTATTTTTGAATAAAATTGATCGATAAATAAGAGTGACCGCCAGGAGGCAGTTAAATTTACCTTTTTAATGAGAGAAATGATAATCGATTCATCGTAAAAAATAAAAAACACCCCAACTCAAAATGAACTGGAGTGTTTTTATTTAGTTACTTGTAAATCCTTATAAACGCTGATATATCAACATTATTAGTGCACCGAGAGGGAGTCGAACCCACGACCTGCCGGGTAGAAACCGGCTGCTCTATCCAGCTGAGCTACCGGTGCAAAAAGGTTTAGCAGAACACTATTAAGAATAGCAAAAAATGAATAGAATTACTATTGAAAATTCGATAAAAATGAATCAAACACGAGCTTGTTTTTTGCTTGAAAAACCTTGCTATCTTTAGCTTAGCAATTGATAATGAGAAAGAAGTCAGAAAGGAGAGGGAAAATGTTAGCATATTTTTATCTTTTTCTAGCAGTAATTGCCGAAACTACCGGTACAGCGCTGATTGGCAGCACTGCCGGTTTTACGAAGATTATTCCGACAATTTTAACATTAGCCTGTTATGCCTTGTCGTTTTACCTTTTGGCAATTGTTGTTAAAACGATTCCAGTTTATCTGTCATATGCAATCTGGTCAGCAAGTGGTATACTAATCATCACGTGCTTAAGCGTTGTTTTCTTCAAGGTTCATTTGAACTGGCAAACTATCCTTGGACTAATGTTTTTAGTCCTTGGTGTGGTTTTGGTTAACATCTTTGGGCGCATACATTAAAAGGTTCGGGAAATCCTATTCTTGAGCCACTGAGGAGAGTATATGACACACGAAAACGCAACGTCTGGTTATAGTTGGCAAGACGTTCAGGCAAACATCAAGCAGATTTTTACTTGGTCTTATTACAAGGAAGGTTTCTCTGGCTGGGATAAGCAATCATACATTTGGTTGGCAATTGGTCTAGTAGTGATTGCGGCTACCGGTTTCCCGCACGGATTAGACACAATGTCAATTCTGTCAATGATTGGTGGGGCAATTGGTTTCACTTGTACTTTGGCCATTACAGCCAATAAGCGAATTAATGGTTTGCTTGGCTTCATTTCAGCTATTTTGATCTCAATTGTGGCCTTTCATTCTAAGAACTATTCGGACATCGTGATGCAGATGGTTTATGTAATCACGCTTGATTTGAACTTTATGTTCTTTGGAAATGCATGGCAAAATCGTAAAATCAAGGCGATGAATACCAATGGTTGGTTGTTGGCTATTATTACTTTCGTTGTTGCGTTCTTCTTGTTGTACATGATGGATACTCACATTTTGATTTCACCACGGCCATGGATGGATGCTTTCTCAGCGGCCATTGGTGTGACTGGGGCTACCTTGACGATTGGAAAGTTCCATTCTCAATATTGGATGTGGACATTGCAAGGGGTCATGTCAGTTTCTTTGTGGGGACTGACGGCATTGCAAGGTGACGCCAACTGGGTATTGTTTGCCACATACATCTTGTATTTAGGTAACGATGTGATTGGCTTGTTCTTCTCACCTTGGTCTCGAGCAACTAAATCAGAGACTGCTGCCTGAGGGTAGCGAGTAGTTATAAGAATATTTATTGTAAAAAGGTTGGAAAATGTCAGTTATGACAAAAATCCAACCTTTTTTGCTATTTTTAACGGTTAATTGAACTAATGACGGTCATTGTTGCTATAATCAAGACAAGTTGATTTACTTTATCCTTTTAAAACCGATTGGAGAAGTTTCAGATGACAAGAAAGTTAACAGATGCACGGGTGTTGCGCTCAAGACAAGTATTGCGGTCAGCAGCAATTGAACTATTAGCTAAGACGGACCGTTTCTCGATTGCCGAACTGTTGGTAAAGGGGCATGTCACTCGAGGAACATTCTACCGACACTATAATAATAAAGCGGACTTGATTGACGATGTGAATCAGGAACTAATTCGTGAGTTAACCGAAAAAACGGTTGGTAAATTTCGGGTTCGACAAGTCTTAGAAGTGATTTCTGAGCAAGGAATCCTTTATAATGCTGTTTTAAATGACGACCAAGACCCAGAGCTGATGACCGGTTTAATGGCGGCTTTGCGCGAACAACGAAATCAGTTGCTAGTTGACATTGATGATGAACGGGCGCGAATGCACTTAATCTATCAATGGGAAATCATCATGGCTGGCTTTTGGGCCTGTGTTTCTCTTTGGCTGCGCGATTCAATGGCTTTGACCTATGACGAAATTTTGGATGAATTCCGAGAAATTTGGCGAGTAACGATGACGCGTACTAAGAAAACTGGTTTGTTGCTCTTTGATTTTGAGTCTTAATTTGCACTGATAATGGCTGAAAACTTGATTATTCTTAATACTTTTGTTAAACTTAATTAGTTGTTAGCGCAGCTACAACCACACATCTCAGGTCTTAAGAGCTAGAAATAGTCACCAAGGGATGGTGAGTCTAAGTATAAAAGGAGAATCCAATAATGGCCTACGCAATTATTGTTACTGGCGGCAAGCAATACAAAGTCGCTGAAGGCGATACCATCTTTGTTGAAAAGTTGGACGCACAAGAAGGGGACAAGGTTGTTTTCGACCAAGTCGTCTTGACTGACTCAAAGATTGGTACCCCATTTGTTGAAGGTGCTAAGGTTTCTGGAACTGTTGAAAAGCAGGGTAAGGAAAAGAAGGTTGTTACTTTTAAGTACCGTCCTAAGAAGCACTCCCACACAAAGCAGGGACACCGCCAACCATATACACGCGTGAAGATTGATTCCATCGCGTAATCATCACTGTTAAAGGAGAATAGACTTATGTTGATGAATCAAGATAACTTGCAACTCTTTGCCCACCACAAGGGGGGGGGATCATCTGCCAACGGTCGTGACTCAGCTGGTCGTCGTTTAGGTACGAAGGTCGCTGATGGACAATCTTTGACTGCTGGTTCAATCATTTACCGCCAACGCGGTACTCACATTTACCCAGGTCAAAACGTTAAAAAGGGTGGCGATGACACACTTTTTGCTTTGACTGACGGTGTGGTTAAGTTTGAACGCAAGGGACGCGACAAGCGCCAAGTTTCCGTTTATACTCGGGAAGAATACAATCAGTTACTTGCTAACGCCTAACTTTTTGTAGAAAAGCAGCTTTGGCTGCTTTTTTTGTGCTCAAAAAGCCAAATCGGCTAATGGCAGCAAAGTTGACTTTCTTAAAGAAAAATGAGAATTTTCTTTTAGAAGGAGTCGAAATTGTGTTACAATAGCCGCATGATAAATTAAAATTTGGAGGGCTTTACCGTGGGATTTTACGAAGAACGTTTGGAAAAGTTTCAAAAGTTGTTGAAGAAGTTGGACTTGCAAGGAATGATTATCTCGAATGCTTCAAATATGAAGTATTTGATTGGTTTTGCTGGTGTTCCCGGTGATGGTGTTTTAGTTGTTTCATTGGCTGATGCAGCTTTTATCACGGATGCTCGTTATGAAAATGAATACAATGGTACTTTGCCAGCCGGCGTATCATTGAAGATTACCCGTCAATACTATGAGAAGGCAGTGGAAGTTGCCCGTGAATTTGGTATTGAAAAGTTGGGCTTTGAATCAGATTTGCCATACTCATTCTACGAACAGTTGGATGATCTTTTGCCAGCCAACGTTAGTTTTGATGCGGTTCCTGGGGCAGTGGAAGCATTGCGCGAAACCAAGGACGAACAAGAGGCAGCTGCTTTGCGCAAGGCCGCTCAGGCATCAATTAAGGCCTTCAAAGCTTTGTTGAAGGAAGTTAAAGTTGGGATGACGGAACGCGAAGTTGCTAACCGTTTGGATGTTTTGCAAAAGGAATTTGGTGGGGAAAAGCCATCATTTGAAACGATTGTTGCTTCTGGTTACCGTTCAGCCATGCCTCATGGAATGGCTAGTGACAAGAAGTTGGAAGCCGGTGATTTGGTGACGGTTGACTTTGGTTACTACGTTGACGGTTATACTTCAGACGTTACTCGGACATTTGCCATGGGCGAAGTTGATCCTGAATTGAAGAAGATCTATGAAATCGTCAAGGAAGCTAACGAAAATACGATTGAAATTCTAAAGGCTGGTATTTCTGCTTCTGAAGTTGACCGCGTTGCCCGTGATTTCATCACTGAAAAGGGTTACGGTGAAGAATATCAACACTCAACTGGTCACGGTGCTGGACTTGATATCCACGAAGGACCATATTTGTCATCACGTTCAAGCGACGAAGTTGAAGTCGGTAACTTGTTGACGGTAGAACCTGGAATCTACTTGGCCGGTAAGGGTGGCGTTCGAATCGAAGACGATGTCTTGATTACAAAGGACGGTCACGAAGTTTTGACGGCTGATTTGCCAAAAGATTTGATTGTCTTGCCAGTTGATTAATATCAATTAAAAATAGTGAAGCCGAACTCAGTTGAGTTCGGCTTTTTTGTGGTTTTGGGGGCAAAGAAGTTATGATGAAAAAAGAAATAGAAGAGAGTTTGACCGTGTCGTTTCTTAATTAAAAGAAGTCCCCATCATTTGATGGGGACTTTTTTAATAAAAGCTTTCTGAAAATGGCTCTTTGATGATAAGATAAGATAACGGGGGAAAGATATGGAAACCATTCAGATTCGGCATACCAATGATTTACATTCTCACTTTGAATCGTGGCCACGGGTGTCTCGCTTTTTGCAATCACCAAAAATGGCAGACACGACTTATAAATTTGATATTGGCGATGCCCTCGACCGGTTTCATCCTTTAACGGATGCGACCCTTGGTCGGGCAAATGTTGAGTATATGAATGCAGTCCATTATGACGCTGTGACGATTGGTAATAACGAAGGCCTGGGGATGTCTCATGATGATTTGAACCACCTTTATGATGATGCCAATTACCCTGTTTTATTAGCAAATTTAAAAGAAATGCCAGGTGAACGCCAACCAAAATGGGCGAAGCCTGATCAAATTTTTACGACCGCGGCTGGTACCAAAGTCGCTGTGATTGGTCTGACTGCTCCTTACGAGCTGACTTACCGGTCATTGAATTGGGAACCCAAAGAGGTCAAGCCGGTCTTAGACCAGCTTCTACCAGAATTGCGAGCACAAGCCGACTTGGTGGTCTTACTATCACATTTGGGTTTGCCAACTGACCGGGAACTGGCCGAAGAATACGACATCGATGTGATTATTGGTGCCCATACCCACCATGTTTTACCAAAAGGTGAATTAAAGAATGGGACTCTCTTAGCCGCTGCAGGGCGCTATGGGGACCATGTCGGACAAATTGATTTAACGCTAGATGACAACCACCAGGTGGTCGATAAAGTTGCTCAGGCAATCCCTTTTGATCAACTGGCGGTTGAACCAGGTGATGCAGCCACAATCAAAGCCATTCATGACAAAGGTGCTGCGTTAGAACGGTCGCATCAAGTGGTTTACTTTGATCAAATGCAAACAGTTGCAGAGCAAGGGCAGGCTTGCCTATCCGCCTTACAAGAGAGTACTAATTTACCGGTTGCTTTTTGTTCTTCGGGGCTCTTTTTGCAGCCTTTACCAGCGGGGATGACCACGGCCGAAGACTTTTTGGAGTCAGTGCCGCACGCCATTCACCCAATGGTGGTGACTTTAACCGGCAGTGAATTAGAAGAATTGTGGTCAGAATTTGAACGCGATCAGGCCAAATTGGTCAACCAAAAAGTTAAGGGATCAGGCTTTCGTGGTCAAGTCTTTGGGCAGTTATTAGTCCGGGGAATGGGACGAAATGCAGCCGGTGATCTCGTCTATGATGGTCGCATCGTTGTGGCGTCTGAAAAGTACCAAATTGCAACCCTGGATCATTACCGGTGGGTGGACTTTTTCGATGTTTTGGACGAGGCGCCGGCTAAGATTCGGCTCGACATCTTTTTGCGAGAATTGCTCGCACAATATTATCAAAAGCACCGTGACTCAGCGGTCAATGTTGAGAAAGCACGGCTATAAGAGGATTTATGGATCACGAAAGTCTTAAAGAACGGACAATTAACCAACAAGCTGAACGGGAAAAGGAATTTCAGGTCAGCGTATTTGGTGATGAAATTACGATTGATGGCCTAAAGTTGACCTTACAGGAAAACTTTAAGGATGCCTTTGACCCAACTAAGTTGGCCGTCCGCTATACGCCATTGCTCAAGCAATATGATTATATTGTTGGTGACTTGTCTGCTGACCAGTTGCGCCTGCGGGGCTTTTATCAGGAAGATCGTGACGTTACGGCTGACCAAAAGATTACGGCTTTAGCTGATTATTTGTACGAATACGTCAACTTTGGTGCGCCTTACTTCGTCTTAGCCAACAATGCTCCGGCATTTCGTCCGGTGAAGGTTCATGATTTCTTGGCTGACTGGGAACAGGACCATCCAAAGAAAAGCAACAATCATAAGACAAATAATAAGAAAAAATCGGCTAATCATCGCAAGTCTAATTCAAATGAAACGGCTGACACGAGTAAGCAAAAGTCCGCTGCCAATCAAAAGAGCGGGACTCGTGCTAAGAAAAATGGTGGCAGTAATAAGCGTAAGCACCAATTTAAGCAACAAGAACGAACGACCCAAGCCGGAACTAAGAAGGCAAATACCGGAAAATCAAATGCAGGCAAGCAACAAGGGCCGAAGGGGCAAGCAAAACCAAGCCAAGGTAAAAGTAAAAAAACAAGCAATCAACGGAAGCCAAAGCAGGCTAAGGATAGCCTGACAAAGCAAGGTGCTAACAAGTCCGGCGATCAGACCCAGGGAAACAAAGGTACGAACCAGGCTGGTCAAAAGCCCCGCCAACGGCGGCCAAGGCGACAAGCGAACGATGGCACCAACAACAGAAGTCAGCAAAGTCGGCCAAAGAAGCGTAACTTTACTATTAAGGAACGCAAATCAGAAGAATAATCTGAGGAAAATCCGTGTAGGGTTTCCTTTTTATTTTGACAATCGAAATAAATCTTGCTAAAATTTTTAGTAACCGTAATAAAATAGAAAAGGTTACTAAAGGAGTAGAAGTAAGATGAGCACGAATTCAAAGTTACAAGAATTAACCAAGGGGGCAATCTTCTTAGCCCTCATGATTGTTTTTGCAATGATTCCGGGTATTCCACTTGGCTTTTTGCCAGTACCAATTGTTGTCCAAAATTTGGCCGTGATGTTGATTGTTTTAATTTTAGGCACTAAGCGAGGGACTTTGGTTCTGGCAGCCTTTTTGTTATTAGTGGCAATGGGCCTACCAGTTTTGTCGGGCGGTCGTGGTGGCCTAGCGATTTTGTTTGGCCCAACTGGTGGTTACCTCTGGTCTTGGCTGATTTTCCCATCAGCCTACTGGGGCCTAAACCGTTTGATTTTTAAGAAGAAGTTGGGTGATGAACCAAGCTGCTGGCAAGGCTTTGTCCTTTTGGCGGCAGTTGATATCATCATTGTTTATGGCATTGGGGCTTTGTGGCTACACCTTAATCAGGGACTAGATTTTTGGTCAGCCTATGTGGCCAATTTTGCCTTTATTCCAGGTGATTTAATTAAAGTTTTCTTGGCAGTTTTGCTCAGCCGGGCCTTATTTGAAGCCAACCAGCACTAAGGAGTATCCATGACAAAACGGGTTTTGTCGACAAAGGAACAAGTATTGTCACGTTTGTTGGACCAACATGGTGACTACGTCTCTGGGGATGAATTGGCTCAGCAGGTCGGGGTTTCCCGGGAATCAATTTGGAAGGCCATTCAAAAGTTAAAGGCGGATGGCCATCACATTTTAAGCAAGAAAAAGACTGGTTATGCCTACCAGCAAAGTGGTCAACTAGAGGAGGCCGTCTTAGCAAAGTGGCTGAAAAAGTATGACACGCAGTTACTGCCATTGCCAGAAATTCACTTATTTGACACAATTGATTCGACACAAACCTACGCCAAAGAGTATGTCGGTAAGCATCCTAGCCTGCAGCCACGCGCCTTTATTGCCCGTGAGCAGTCAGGCGGCTATGGCCGTCAGGGACGGGACTTTTATTCGCCGAAGAATGCTGGGCTGTATGTGTCTTTGGCTTTGCCAATTCAGACGGGTGAGGACCTAGTGCCGAGCCTCTTGACGACGTCAGCGGCAGTTGCTTTAGTCAATGGTTTGCAGGCTTTCTTTCCTCAGCAAGATTTTAAATTAAAATGGGTCAATGATTTGATTTTACGCCAACACAAGGTTGGTGGTGTGATTACTGAAGGAGTCTTTAACTTTGAAAGCCAGCAATATTCGGCCGTGATTATTGGCTTTGCCATCAATGTTTTACCGGTACAATGGCCGGCTGCGCTAGCCAGTAAAGTTGGTTCCGTGCTACTCGAGGATGAAGAAAACGTTGATTTAAACCAACTTTTGGCCAAGATTTTAATTGAATTACTGGAAATGGCTGAAATTTACCGCAGTGGTTGCTACCTAGGAAAGTATCGGGATTTGTCTATCTTGATTGACCATGCGATAACTGTTAAAGTTGGAACAGAAACGCTGACTGGTGTGGTGCAAGATATCAGTGATCAGGGCGGTTTAGTCTTGCTAAACTCGGAAACGGGTCGCAGCCAAACGCTCTATGCTGGTGAGGTGACCAAGGTCAAGCTGTTAGAAAATCTCAACCTTTAGGATGGCGGAAAATGAAATTCATCTTTGCTTCGAATAATTCAGCTAAGACTGAAGAAATGGCGGTTTTGGCCCAAAAAATGGGTCATCAAATCATTAATTACCGTGAGGTTCTTGGTGAAAAACTGGATTTTCCAGCGGAAACGACCGACTCGCAATTAGAAAACGCCAAGGTCAAGGCAAAATTTGTGCATGAACATCTGCCAAATCACTGGATTTTGGCGGATGATACTGGGCTGTATTTGCAGGCCTATCCTGATCGCTTTGGTGTGACTTCTTCACGGGAGTTTCACCAATTGGGGGTGAAGGGCACCCAGGCGGAGATTGATTATATCTTGAGCCTTTATCAAGATGGTCAAGATCGGTCAGCTTATCTCTTAGCCGTTTTGGCCGCTGTTAGTCCGGCTGGCGAGCTTTGGACGGCTGAAGGCCGCGGTGGTATCAAGGTGGCAACGGAGGCTCGGTCCGGGGACTTGATTGGTGGTCTCGATGACATCATGGAAGCCGAAAACGGGAAGACTTTGTCTGAGATGTCTTTGGAAGAAGTGGTCAATTACCATGACCGATCACGGGCCCTGGCGCAACTGGTTAAAGAAATTGAAGTAAAATCATTAGAGCGCTAAGCTCTTTTTTTATGCGAAAAAATAACGATTTTTGAAAAAGACAGATAACCGTGCTAAAATGGTAAGGTTGATTTTACTGGACCCATTTCAGGGTCGAAAGGAGGGCTTATGACCACTGCAAAGAGTGCCTACTGGCAAAAGATTGTTGATCAGGCCAAGGATAAGGATGGCAACCAGCGACCATTTTTCTCGATGGCACCAATGGAAGCTGTAACGGATACCATTTTTCGGCGGGTAGTTGCCCAGGCTGGCGGACCAGACGTCTACTATACGGAATTCACGAATGCCGCCTCAATGGTGCATCCGGAAGCTAAGTTTTCTGTTCAGGGCCGCTTGGCCGTTGCACCCGGCGAGCAGATGCCGATTGCGCAAATCTGGGGATCAAAGCCCGAAGCAATTGCTGGTGCTGCCAAAGTATTGCCTGGATTGGGCTATGAAGCGGTTGATTTGAATATGGGTTGTCCTGATGGGACTGTCGTGAAAAATGATGCCGGTTCGGACTTGATTCGCCACCCAGATCGAGCAGCCGCCTTGATTGCGGCAGCTAAGGAAAGCGGTCTTCCTGTTTCCGTTAAAACTCGTCTTGGCTTTTATAAGACGGACGAATACCATGATTGGCTGGAAATGCTCTTTAATCAGGACATTCAAGTGTTGACAATCCACCTTCGGACTCGCAAAGAGATGTCAAAGGTCGATGCCCACTTTGAATTAATTGATGATATTGTGGCCATGCGCGACCGACTTGCACCAGATACTTTGTTGCAAATTAATGGTGATATCAAGGACTACGAGCACGGCTTGCAGTTGGCTAAAGACCATCCTGGCGTTGATGGAATTATGATTGGTCGGGGTGTCTTGAATAATCCTTATGCCTTCGAATCAGAAGTTGTCGATCATACACTAGCCGAATCAATTTCATTATTGGAATTGCAGTTGGACCTCTTCGATGAGGTCAATCAAACGGCCAACAAGAAAAACTTCGAGGCTTTGAAGCGCTACTTCAAGATTTACCTGCGTGGCTTCTCGCACGCGGCTAAGTTGCGACAGCTGTTGATGGAAACCCATACAACGGCTGAAGTGCGAGCATTGTTAGAAGAACATGTTGGCGACTTGCTTGCCGTCAAATGAGGACTGATTTGACGGAGCAATTTGTCTGTATGTTATAATTAAACTATTGAAAATAATTTTTTGGTTGAGGTCATACTCAAGGCGCGTCCTAACGGGGGAGTTAGGGCCACTTGGAGTGGGCCTTTTTTCTTTGGGCATTTCCAGGTGTGTTGTTTGGAAAAGGAGGAAGAAAATGAGCATTTTGACGATTGTTATCGTACTAGCTGGAGCCTTCATTGGTGGTTGGCTAGCAGAGCGAATTGCCTTGCCCCGGGTGGTTGGCCAAATCATGGCGGGGGTGATTTTAGGACCGGCAACCCTGCACTTGTTGGTGCCGGGACACGATTTGAACTTATGGGCCGAAATTGGTGTTTTGTTACTGATGTTTTTGGCTGGGATTGAATCCGACTTAACTTTGTTAAAGCGTCATGCGCGCCAATCAGTTGCCGTTGCTTTGGCTGGGGTTGTAACACCCTTTGTGGTCTTTTGGCTCTTTGGACTAGTGTTTGGCATCTCCGATGAAAAAGCGCTCTTTTGGTCCGTGCTATTTTCGGCTACTTCAGTGTCGATTACCGCTCAAATTCTCAGTGAAGCCGGCCAAATTCAATCCGATGCCGGTGCAACGATTCTGGGCGCGGCGGTTTTGGATGACCTCCTGGCCATTTTGATGTGGACAATCTACCAAACGGTTTTTGGCATTGGTGGGCAAAGTAATCAGCCGTTGTGGTTGACCCTGATTTGGATGTTGGCCTTTTTATTTGTGGTATTGCTTGTGATGGTCAAAGTAGTTCCGCTGCTGCTCCGATTAGTGAGCCGTCTGTCGGTACCTGGGGCAAGCCTGGCAGTAACGCTAATCTTGATTCTATTGGTCGCTGACTTAGCCGAGTTAGTTAAAATCTCCGGGGCAATTGTCGCCTTTTTGTTTGGCGTGACCTTGTCGCGCCAGCCAAACGCAAAGGGCTTAGAACGGGGAATCCAGTTGCTTGGTCAAAGCCTGTTTATTCCGATTTTCTTTGTCAACATCGGTTTGAAGGTGACCTTTGCCGGTCAGTTAGCGAACCTCTGGCTGATTGCCTTACTGACTGGTTTAGCCATTTTAACAAAGTGGTCCGGTGCTTTCTTGGGTGCCAAAGTGGCCGGCTTAAAGACGGTCGATGCTCAAATTGTCGGCATTGGCATGGTGTCTCGGGGTGAAATGGCAATTGTGATTGCGGATTTGGCGTTGACGGCAAAGGCTTTGTCCGAACAAGATTACGCCTTATTGACCTTTGTTATCTTGTTGACGACGGTTTTTACACCGATTGCGCTCAAGCCTCATTTGCGCCAGATGAAACCTTAGGTGGTCAACCAATTTTTTCTAACTTTTTTCTAGAAAACAGCTTCAAATCAACACTTTACCCAGTCCAAATTTTGGTAGCTATGCTATAATGAATCTATGAAATTATCAAGACAAGCAGTAATTGAATTATTAGAAAAACACGACCTATTGGTGGAAGCACCGAAGGTCGACTTAACCTTTGACCATGTCCACTATGACACCCGTCAGGTTAAGCCCCATACACTTTTTGTTGTAAAGGGAGCCTTTAAGGCTGAATACCTCGACGGCGTTGGTGGCGTCGATGCTTTGGTGACGGAACAGCGTCTGGCTGGACCAATGCCACAATTTTTGGTGAAGGATAGCCAAAAGGCTTTGTCAATCTTGGCAATGGCCTATTTTGATTACCCACAAGAAAAGCTGTGGATTGGCGCCTTTACTGGAACCAAGGGAAAGACGACCGCTGCTTACTTTGCCTATACGATGTTGCAAGAGGATACTGACGGTAAGACGGCTCTTTTCTCAACAGTGGACCGGATTGTTGGCCCAAAGGCGGAAGACAAGAAAAAATCTGATTTAACGACGCCTGAATCATACGAGCTTTTTAAGGATATGCGCCGGGCGGTCGATAATGGGATGACCCATTTGGTGATGGAAGTTTCGTCACAGGCATACTTGCGTAACCGGGTATACGGGCTGCGCTTTAATGTTGGGGCCTTCTTAAATATTTCACCCGATCATATCGGCCCAAATGAGCACCCAACCTTTGCCGATTACTTGGCTCATAAGGAAATGCTTTTGGACAATTCTGACCATGTTATCTTGAATTCGGGCATGGACCACTTTGATGAAATTTATCAACGGGCAGCGGCTCACCACGACCGGGTCTTGACTTATGGTCGGACTGACCGTGATTATCCGGCTTTGGTGCGTTTTACCAGTGAGAAGAGTGCCTTGCATGAATCACACTTTACGGTGACACCAGGGCAAGCGGTGCCCGACTTAATGGAAACCGCCGGTACTTACCGGTTGAATTTGCCTGGTGACTTTAACGAGGAAAATGCGGTCGCCGCTTTGATGATGGTTGGCCTAGCCGGTGCTAAGCACCCGGCGATGGTCGCTGGCCTAGATGAGGTGACGATTCCAGGTCGGATGTTATCATTGACACTAGCGGGACACGGGGTGGCCTTTGTGGACTATGCCCATAACTACGTCTCACTCTTATCACTGTTGGCCTTTGCAAAGGCTCAGTCACCTGATGGTCAAGTCATTGTGGTGTTGGGTGCACCTGGTAATAAGGGGGTTTCCCGTCGAGCTGACTTTGCCAAGGTATTGTCAGCCAAGGCCGACCAGGTCTTCTTGACGGCCGATGACCCACAGTATGAGGACCCACGTGTGATTGCCGAGACAATCGCTGACGGGATTACCAATGACCATGTTCAGGTTCACTTTGAAATGGACCGGATTACGGCAATCCACCAGGCAATTAATGCGGCAGGGCCAAACGATTTGGTGGTAGTTGCCGGTAAGGGTGAGGACCCATACCAAAAGCTTAACGGCGTTGATACACCCTACATTGGTGATTACGCTGCGGTAAAGGAGTGTCAAGCGGCTTTGGCTGCTGGTCAGAACTTAGTAACGGGGGCATAACCATGACTGATTTCTACCAAGATAAAAAAGTTTTACTAGCGGTGACCGGTGGGATTGCGGCCTATAAGGCGGCAGAAATCACCCGCTCTTTGATTAAGGCTGGTGCAGCGGTGCGCGTGGTCATGACTGATGCAGCCCAGGAATTTATTCCGGCTAAGACTTTAGCCATCTTGTCAAAGGCGGCGGTTTTGACCGATCAAAGCTGGCAGAAAGCTTCTGCTGCAGTTGACCATGTTCACTTGGCCCAGTGGGCCGACTTGATTATTGTCGCACCCGCTACCGCCAACAGCTTGGCTAAGTTGAGCCTTGGTTTGGCCGATAACGCCTTAACGACGACTGTGATGGCTAGCCAAGCGCCAAAGGTGGCGGTCCCAGCCATGAATAACCAAATGTGGGAAAACGCTGCCGTTCAAAGTAATGTTCAGCAATTGACTACTGATGGTTGGACCTTTGTCGGACCGGCGACCGGCTTTTTAGCTGAAGGCTACGAAGGCAAGGGGCGGATGGTCGAACCGGCTGAAATTTTGGCCAGTGTGGCCGAACAATTGGCAAGAAGTGTTGATGCCGTAACAGCTACCCAGTCCTTAGCTGGTAAGCATGTGGTCGTGACTGCTGGTGGTACGAAAGAAGCCATTGATCCGGTTCGTTATTTGACGAACCGCTCGTCTGGTAAAATGGGCTATGCGCTAGCCGAAGCGGCTTTGGCTGCTGGGGCAAAAGTGACTTTGGTTGCGGCCACGGACCGACCCGTTAGTGCTGGGATTAAAGTGATTGCCGCATCATCAACGCAAGAAATGCTGGCTGCCGTTGTTGCCAACATGGACCATGCGGATGTCTTTATTGGTGCAGCAGCGGTGTCCGATTTTCGTGTGGCAGAAATTGCTGATCACAAGGTCAAAAAGCAGGGGGATGAGCACATGGTGCTGGACTTAGTCCAAAACCCTGACATTTTAAAGACGGTGGGTCAGGCGAAAAAGCCCGGCCAAGTGGTTGTCGGCTTTGCGGCTGAAACCGAAAACTTAATTCCAAATGCGCGAAAGAAGCTGCAAAGTAAGCACGCCGATTTGATTGTCGCCAACAATGTTTTGGATGACAAGGCTGGCTTTAACAAAGATACAAATCAGGTAACCTTGGTTGCCAATAATCATGAACCAATTGCCGTCGAAGCAAAGCTGAAGACGGAATTAGCGGAAGATATTATTGCTGCGGTGGCTGCTTTACTTACAAGTGGTCAAGTTGTGGTATAATGTAAATCTAATGAAACAAATCGGGAGGCTGAGATGAGCAAGGCAGACGAAGAACAAGAATCTAAGTACCACGTGGGGGATGTATTACTTGCACCTGCTTACGGTAACTTGGAACAGCCCTTTACTGGTAAAGTCGAAAAGGTCTACGAAAACTCATTGCTAGTTGAAATCATTGAAAATGACCCAGCTGACCAACCAGCAGTCAACGAAATGAACCATCGAGCAATTGTCCGGATGTCAGAGGTGGAAGTGATTCAAGCAGCCCCTCATGATGACAAGGAAGACTAATTGAAAAAGAATGAAGGCAGGTACCCATCTTGGCAGTGACCTCAACGATAGTGTGAGTTGGGGGTTGGACCTGGCCCGCGCGGCTTTTTCTGCTCAGATATTTGATAACAAAAGTGGCCAAAATGGCTATTAGAGTGGTACCGCGGGCAGGGCTCGTCTCTTTGTTTTTCTTAAGAGACGAGTCCTCTTTTACAAAAAATAGTAATTAATAGAATAAAAGGAAATAAAAATGGCAACGAACCAAGCAGTTACCTCCGCTTTACAAGCGGTTTTACCAGATTTAAGCACCGCAGAAATTGAAGCAAAAATCGAAGCACCAAAAGACTCTAAGATGGGCGACCTGGCCTTTCCAACTTTTACTTTGGCTAAGGTTTTGCGCAAGGCCCCACAGCAAATTGCTGCTGATTTGGTGGAAAAGATGGACCAAAGCGCCTTTGAAAAGGTTGTTGCAACCGGACCATACATCAATTTCTTTTTGAATAAGCAAAGCATGACGGCTGAAACTTTGAAGGCCGTTTTGGCAGCTGGCCAAAACTATGGTCAAAACGATGACGGACATGGACAGACAATTACTTTGGATATGTCATCACCAAATATCGCCAAGCCAATGTCAATGGGTCACTTGCGTTCAACGGTGATTGGAAATGCATTGGCTAATTTGGCTGCTAAAAATGGCTACCAACCAGTGAAAATCAATCACTTGGGTGACTGGGGAACTCAGTTTGGTAAGTTGATTTATGCCTACAAGACTTGGGGATCTGAAGCAGAAGTTAAGGCTGACCCAATCGCAACTTTGCTGAAGTATTATGTTGAATTCCACGACAAGGCCAAGGAAGACCCATCACTTGATGATGAAGGTCGTGCTTGGTTCAAGAAGTTGGAAGATGGTGATCCCGAGGCACAAAAATTGTGGGCTTGGTTCCGCGAAGAGTCATTGAAGGAATTTACTGAAATCTACGATCGTTTGGGCATTACCTTTGATTCCTTTAACGGGGAAGCCTTTTACAACGATAAGATGGACAAAGTGGTCAACATGCTCGAAGACAAGGACCTGTTGCAAGAATCACAAGGGGCACAAATTGTTGATTTGAGTTCAATCAACGAAAACTTGACGCCTGCTATGATTAAGCGGACCGACGGAGCCACTTTGTATATGACCCGTGATTTGGCTGCGGCTATTTACCGTAAGGACACATACAACTTTGCGAAGTCACTGTATGTTGTCGGTGGTGAGCAGCGTGAGCACTTCGTTCAATTGAAGGCAGTTTTGTCATTGCTTGGCCTTGATTGGGCTGACGATGTTGAACATATTTCCTTTGGTTTGATTACCTTTAACGGCAAGAAGATGTCAACTCGAAAGGGTGACGTTGTTTTGTTGAAGGATGTTTTGGATGACGCCCATGAATTGGCCTTGTCACAAATCAACGATAAGAACCCAGGCCTTGCCAACAAGGACCAGGTAGCAGAAGAGGTCGGTGCTGGTGCCGTTGTCTTCCACGATTTGATGAATGATCGAACAAATAACTTTGACTTCAAGTTAGATGAAGTGGTGCGCTTTGAAGGTGATACTGGACCTTACGTGCAGTATACGAATGCGCGGGCTCAGTCGATTTTGCGCAAGGCAAATGTGGCGGTTGATGAAAACGGCATCGCTCTTGATGACCCACAAACTTGGGACATCGTGACGGCCTTGTCAAACTATCCAGCCACGGTTGAACGTGCTTTTTCTAACCGCGAACCATCTGTGATTGCCAAGTATGCTTTGACTTTGGCTCGGGCCTTTAACAAGTACTATGCCAACTCAAAGATTTTGGCAGATGATGAAAACCTTAACGGTCGCTTGGCGTTGGTAAAGGCCGTTTCAACGACTTTGACGAATGCCTTGGCTATCCTTGGGGTACAGGCACCTGAAGAAATGTAAAATTCTTTTTTGATAATCACTCTCTATGCGTATTAGTGACAGCCACCGCTTTGATGGTTGAAGGAAAACGAATGAAAACGAAAGCTTCTTTTAAAAATAGCTCTTTCTGGCGCAAACTTCAGCCAGTTTGGGACCGGTACCAATTAGGTCGGTTATTGATTCTGTCTTTTATGACGATTTTCTTACTGACATCTGTTTATTTGGTAGCAATTGCCAAGACGTCTCATGTGCAAAAGCTGGAGACGTCTTTGTCACAAACAACTAATATTTACGATAATTCTGGTAAGGAAGCGGGTTCTCTTTATTCACAAAAGGGAACGTACGTGAAGTATGACCAGATTTCACAAAACATGCGAGATGCTGTTCTATCAATTGAGGACCGTAACTTCTATAAAGAACATGGTTTTTCAGTATCTGGTTTGGGTCGGGCAGCGTTCTTGTTTGTTCGTAACCGTTTGACTGGCTCACATGTGATTTCTGGTGGTGGTTCGACAATTACCCAGCAGCTGGTTAAGAACGCCTATTTGACACAAGAGCAAACCTTCACCCGTAAGGCTAAGGAAATCTTCTTGTCAATGCAGGTTGAACAGGTTTATTCAAAGAACCAGATCTTGACTATGTACATGAACAATGCCTGGTTTGGTCACGGTGTATGGGGTGTTGAAGATGCTTCTGAAAAGTACTTCGGTGTCCATGCCAAGGACTTGAACACTGAGCAGGCGGCAACTTTGGCTGGAATGTTGACGAACCCAGCTGGCTTCAACCCAATTGATAATCCAGTCCGATCAAAGGCTCGTCGTAACTTGGTTTTGCAGACCATGTATGAAAATAAGAAGTTGACCAAGGACCAAGAAAAGGCTGCTCAAGCGACCGATATTGTCTTAAATGATAATTATACGGGTGAGGATTCTTATAAGTACCCTTGGTTCTTCGATGCTGTGATTAGCGAAGCCGTTAATAAGTATGGTTTGGATGAAAAGGATATCATGAACCATGGTTATAAGATTTATACGACTTTGAACCAAAAGGACCAGGAAAACTTGCAAAAGGACTTCCAGCAGGGTCGTTTGTTTGGTAATCAGTCACAGGCTCAGGCTGCTTCGATTGTCTTGAACGCACAAACCGGTGGTGTCCGTGCCGTTATTGGTGGTCGTGAAACGCAGCATACCTTCCGTGGCTTCAACCGGGCAACCCAGTCTAAATTACAGCCAGGATCAATTATTAAGCCGTTGGTTGTTTATGCACCGGCTTTGCAAGCTGGTTATAAGATTGACACCAAGTTGCCAAACAGGAAGATGAACTTTGGTACCAATAACTACTCACCAAATAATGCCTTGAACGTTCAGACCGATGATGTGCCAATGTATGAAGCTTTGGAACACTCATATAACATCCCAGCTGTTTATCTCTTAAACAAGCTTGGTGTTAACGTTGGTTGGAACTCAGGTAAGAAGTTTGGTTTGCCATTGGTAGACTCTGATAAGAATTTCTCATTGGCCTTGGGTGGTTTGACCAACGGGGTTTCGCCTCAGCAAATGGCTTCGGCTTATACGGCCTTTGCCAACGATGGAACGATGTCTCAGGCTCACTATATTACCAAGATTGTCGATTCAACGGGTAAGGTGATTGTTTCTCAACCAAAGGTCAAGCAGACTCAAGTAATCTCAAAGTCGGTTGCTGATAACATGACTAAGATGATGCTTGGAACCTATACCAGTGGTACTGGTACTGGGGCAGCGCCTTCCGGCTACAAGATTGCCGGAAAGACTGGAACAACTGAAAATCCAAATGATCCAAACAATGCTAATTCTTCAAAGGATTCATGGGCCGTTGCTTATACGAAGGATATTGTCCAAGTTTCTTGGGAAGGTTTGGAAGGAAGCAATAGTACTAGTTCCTTGCCAATTGGTCTGATGGGAACGATTGGTTACTTCGTCAAGACGTCATTGGGACAAATCTTGCCGAATACATCCGAAAGTTCATTTACTGTTCAGGATGCTAGTCAGGCAAGCAGTACGACAAATTCAAGTTCAAATAGTAGTAATAGTAACTGGTTCCAAAACGCGGCCAACAGCTTTAATAATGGGGTAAATACCACTGTTGCTGGTGCTGCCAAAGTATGGGATACTATTACCGGAGCATTTAATAAAAACTAGGTGAAAAGTTACCAGTAAGGTAATTTTGGAAGGAAAGCAGATGACTGTTAATATTTACGATAACGCAAATGAAATGGCAAAAGTATTGGTTGAAACTGATCAATATCAAGCATGGCAAACTGCCTTTGATGCTGTTCAAGCCGATGCTGAAGCTAAGGACTTGTTCAAGCAATTCCAGTCAATCCAAATGACTGTGCAACAAATGATGCAAGCACAGCAACAGCCAACACCTGACCAAGAAAAAGAGTGGGACGGCGTGGCAAAGAAAGTTCAAGAAAATGAAAAAATCAAGAACTTGATGGCTGCTGAACAAGTGTTGAACACTTTGCTTGGTGAAATTAACGAAATCGTGACGAAGCCAGTTTCTGAAGCATACGCTCAGTCACAAAAGGCATAATTAAGACAAAATAAAAAAGGACGCAAGCCCTTTTTATTTTGCTTATTTTTGTTCATCGTCGAAAAGGTTATAATAAATGGCTTTGACAGCATTATCAACATCATCTACCTCAACCCCAAGCATGATCGAAATTTCGGAAGCCCCTTGGTTCACCATTTGCAGTGAAATGCCTGCGTCACGTAGTGGGGTGACGATTTCAGTGAAGGCTCCAACGCGGTTTTTCATTCCTTGACCAACGATCATCACAATGGCAAAGTCTTCATGCCAGGCCATGGTATCGGGGGCAATCTCGCGTTCGATATCCATCTGAATTTGTTCAATTTGCTCTTTATTTAGGCTCTTCTTGTTGAAGATAATTGTTAAATCATCAATACCAGATGGCATGTGTTCGTAAGGAACACCATGGCGGGCCAAAATTTGAAGAATTTTGAGGGTAAAGCCGACTTCCTTATTCAGCAGGTAGCGGTGCAGGTAAAGGGCACAGAAGCTATCTGAGGCAGCAATACCAGTAACCCGTCGTTCGGGTTTATTTTGTTCCGCTGGGCCAATCCAGGTTCCAGGTGCGTCGGGGTCATTCGTATTTTTGACGTTAATTGGCACCTGACCCTGAATGGCTGGAATGATGGCTTCGTCGTGGAAGACAGCAAAGCCGGCATAGGAAAGTTCCCGCATTTCACTGTAAGACATGTTGTGAATCGCAACTGGATTTTTAACTAAACGGGGGTTAACGGCATAGATGGCGTCAACGTCGGTAAAGTTTTCATAGACATCAGCCATTAAGCCGCGAGCCAGGATGGCTCCCGTGATGTCTGAACCACCTCGGGAAAACGTCACCATTTCGCCGCGGTCGTTGTAACCAAAAAAACCAGGGAAGATGTAACGCGTACCTTCTTCAATTTCAAAATTACCTAATTCTTGATAAGTTGCATCTTCATCTAGGGTTGGGAAGTTGGCGTCAGTTACCATGTGGAGCTGCTTTGGATCTACGAACACAGCTTTTTGACCCTTTTCTTGCAAAATCAGCGCAAGCAGTTGGGCATTAAGGTATTCACCGTGTGCAGCAAAGGTTGCTCTCAGGTAGGTATAAGACCGATACTGGTGCTTTGGTAAGTCATCAATTTGATCCAAAATGGTGGCAAATTGCTCTGTTGGGAGGGCAAAGTAGTCGGCAATTGCTTGGTAGCGCTTCTTTAAATCTTGAACTGTCTTGCTGCTGTCACGGTCTTCGATGACCTCTTTACCATAGCGAATTAAGAGATCTGTTACCTTCATTGGAAACTCTGCTGCCCGTCCAGGAGCAGAGGTGACAACAACTTGACGATCAGAATCCTGATTCAAGATGTTAATGACACGGTCAAATTGTTGACCGGTTGCTAAAGAGGAACCACCAAATTTTGTTACTTTCATAGCGCTGCCGACCGTTTGGCCGGCGCTCCTTTCATTTGTTTCATTTTATCGTTTAGTTGAGATGACCAGAAACTTGAAAGCCACTTTGTTGTAGGCTTAAAAGCTTAATTTCACCATCCAGATTTAATGCTTGCACGGCACTTTCTAAGCGCTTTGCATCCGCTGGTTTTTGTAGTGAAACCACGGTTGGGCCGGCCCCTGACAAATAAGTACCGGCCAGGCCGTGTTCATGGGCGAATTTTCGGATTGTCAAAAACTCCGGTGCTAATTTGGCCCGGTAGGGTTCATGAACGAGATCCTTTTCAACTAAGTGCTGAAAAGCAGTTAAATCATTCTGAAAAGCAGCCACCACTAGGTTAGCTAACCGTTCTGCTTGAAGAGTAGCGGTCTTTCGGCCATATTCGGCTGGCAAAGCAGCCCTGGCTTCGTCCGTTTTTAATGGATAGTTTGGGATGAAGGTAAAGGCAATTAAATCGTCATCCAGCGGTAAACGGGTACTTTTCACGTCGTGAAAGTCTTCGTTTGTCAGTTGTAAACCACCAAAGATGGTGGGGGACACGTTATCAGGATGGCCCTCCAAGGCCGCAGCTTCTCCTAGAAGTTGTTGCCGGTTAATTTTACCTTCGGCTAAAAAGTGGCCCAAAGCTAGTCCAGCAACGAGGGCAGACGAAGAAGAACCCAGTCCGCGAGCCAACGGAATATCACTCGTGACGGTCAGCTGGTGGGGCTGGATTTCTGGGTCAACTAGCAAGGCGGTTTTGACAATCAGGTTGTGGCGGTCGGCAGGAATGTCGACACCAAATGGGTGAATGACTTCCCATTGAGTAGTTTTTTGACCAACAGTTACCGTGAGGTTTAAATCGAGGGCTAAGCCTAGACAATCAAAACCAAGACCGAGATTGGCCGAACTTGCTGGTACAGTAATCGTTAACATGGATAAATTACGAACTCCTTATTTAAGGTTCTTTTTTGAGTCAATTCTTTGAGTAAGCGATCGTGGTTAGCGGTCGTAATTTCCTTAGTATATAAGACTAACTGGCTGCCGTTATTACTATTTTCATGGCTGCCTTGGCGCACAATATAACCGTTTAGTTCATCATCCAATTCATGAACAGCAGATTCAATACTTTCGTGAGTCTTACTATTTAAAATCCAGCAGTAGGCCTGCACATTTGGCTCGGCTAATCTCATATTTTCTGATGAAAAGACTTGATGGCTCTCTTTTGTGGCTGTGGCCGCCAGTAGGATATCTGCTAAGACCGCTTGAGCAGTTGGACGTGCGCCGGCCCCAGGACCATAGTACATCGTTTGCCCGAGATTATCACTATTAACAACGATAGCATTGTTTTCATTGTGGACCTGTGACAGTGGGGAGTCCGGCAAAATGACTTGAGGGGAGACAGAAAGAGCAATTGAGTCTTCGCCAACCTGGTTGATCGTAAAGAGCAGCTTCAATTGACCGCCAAGAACTTTCACGGCAGCAATGTCATCATCTGTAATTTCTTGAATGCCTGTAATTGCCAGTTCATCCAAGGTGCTTTCCAAGCCAAATACTAGGCGCGCTAAAATAATGGCCTTATAAGCCGCATCATAACCTGCAACATCATTGGTTGGGTCAGCTTCAGCAAAGCCTAATTCTTGGGCCTGTTTGAGGGCCTTTTCGTAAGAAAGACCGTTTTGAGCCATCTGGGTCAACATGTAGTTGGTTGTGCCATTGACAATGCCGGCCAGTGAACGAATGGTATCAGTTCGATAATAGTTTTGGAGGGTGGTAATGATTGGAATGCCACCAGCAACAGCAGCTTCGTACAACAAGGGAACTTGGGCCTTGTTAGCCAATTCAATTAGTTCTTGCCCAGCAGTGGCAATCAGGTCCTTATTTGCCGTGATCACTGGTTTTTTGCTGGAAAGGGCGCTCTTAATCCAGCCCTTAGCTGAACCAGTTCCACCGGCAACTTCGACTACTAGGTCAATTTCTGGGTCATTTAAAATATCGTTTGGATCAGTTGTGAGTTGAATCGCGGGATCAAGACCAGGTCGGTCTTTGGTTAGGGTGGAAACAAGTGCGGTTTTAACCGTAAAATCTAAGCCGGTGCTGGCCTTGATTTTGTTATTTTGCTCTGCTAATAAGGTTAATAAACCGCTTCCGACGGTCCCTAAGCCAAAAAGTCCAATCTTTATCGTCATCTTGGTCTCCTTCTATCGTTTTTTACTGTCAAGTAAGGATAATTTATTATTAACCTTAACATTTTCCTGCATAAAAAGGAATCTTTTTGTTATAATATTATTAGAATACTATGAGATTAAAGGAGCACGTCATGAATTATGTCTCAACCCGAGGAAAAGCGCCTGCTGTATCAGCCGCAGAAGCGATTCTTCAGGGATTAGCAACCGATGGTGGTCTCTACGTACCCGATCAGTGGCCGACACTTGATTTTGATTTAGATCAATTAGCACAGTTATCCTATCAAGAACTAGCGGTGAAAGTTTTGTCAGCCTTTTTACCGGACTTTACCTTGGCGGAAGTTCAAGAAGTTGTGGATGCCTCTTATGGCTCACAGTGGGATACGGAGACCATTGTGCCCGTCCATGATGATGGCAACTTACACTACTTAGAACTCTTTCATGGGCCAACCTTGGCCTTTAAAGACATCGCCTTGCAAGCCTTGCCCCATTTGGTGACGACAGCTGCTCGTAAAATGGGCCTCAATAAGGAAATCGCCATTTTAACGGCAACTTCAGGTGATACTGGAACAGCAGCGATGTCAGGCTTTGCTGATGTTGCCGGGACAAAAATTGCAGTTTTGTACCCACAGGTTGGAGTTTCAGATATTCAACGCCAGCAAATGGTTTCAGAGCCCGGTAAAAATACTTATGTATACGGACTCGAGGGTAATTTTGATGATGCCCAACAAGCGGTCAAGGGCTTGCTTGGTGATGAAAAGTTTGGAGCCTTTTTAAAGGAGCAAGACGTACAAATTTCATCCGCTAACTCCATTAATATTGGTCGGTTGATCCCGCAGATTGTCTATTATTTTTATGGTTATGGGCAACTATTGAAAAAGGGCCAAATCAAGGTTGGGGAGCCAATCGATGTCTTAGTCCCAACTGGAAACTTTGGTAATATGTTGGCGGCCTTTTATGCCAGTCAAGTTGGTTTGCCAGTGCATCACTTTACGGTGGCTTCAAATGAAAACCATGTTCTAACTGAACTTTTTGAAACCGGAGTTTATAACCGTAACCGTGACTTTAAGGTGACCAATGCACCAGCCATGGATATTTTGGTTTCATCTAATTTGGAACGGTTGCTGTATTTTGCTAGTGGCCAAGATAGTCAATTGATTGCCAAGGATATGCAGGCCTTGCAAGAAAAGGGTGTTTATCAGTTGTCTGACAAGACACGCCAAGGCTTAGCTAAGTTCTCAGCGGGCTGGACCAGTCAAAAGCAGGTGGAAGAGACCATTGCCGAAACTTATACTAAGAGTGCTTACTTGCTTGACCCACATACCGCTGTGGCTGTCCATCAATACCAAGATGATGGTGAGCATCAGACGCTCTTAGCCACAACCGCTAGCCCTTATAAGTTCCCACAAACAGTTTTGGAAGCGTTGGGTGAAGAAGTGGTGGCGGGTGCCGGTGGTTTGACAGCTTTGGCTGCTATCACCAAGACGTCTATTCCACAGCAGGTCAAGACGTTATTTGAACAGCCTATTCGTCATCGTGACATTATTCGTGCTGATCAAATTCAATCCACTATTGAAAATGCCTTAAAGCATTAATTAATTTTGATTTTTTTTCGTCTAATTTCTTAGGAGGAAATTTATTATGGTAGCAAAAAACAGTTATAATGTGGCCGTCCTCGGTGCAACCGGGGCCGTGGGGCGGCGAATTTTGGAACAATTGGCGCAATCAACGATTCCGTTTGATTCAGTTAAGGCGTTGGCTTCAGCCCACTCAGCTGGTCAAAAGGTGCCATTTCAAGATGGCGAATTAGTCGTTGAAGAGGCTAACGAGCACTCATTTGATGACGTTGATATTGTCTTGGCCTCAGCCGGTGGCTCAACCTCTAAGGCTTTGGCTCCAGCAGCAGTCAAGGCCGGTGCGGTCGTAGTTGATAATTCTTCATATTGGCGAATGAATGATCAAGTGCCATTGGTGGTACCGGAAGTCAACGCAGATGCGTTGAAGGACCATCAGGGGATTATTGCTAACCCAAATTGTTCAACAACACAATTGGTGATGGCTTTAAACCCAGTCTTTCAGCAATTTGGCTTGGAACAGGTAATCATCTCAACCTATCAGGCCGCATCTGGTGCTGGTAAGGCAGCGATGGATGAGGTTTTGGCTGAATCGCAGGCTCGTTTGTTGGGGGAAGACATGGGGGAGTTGGCTCACGTTTTGCCTGTTAAGGGTGACAAGAAGCATTTCCCATTGGCCTTTAATTTGTTGCCACAAATTGATGTTTTTGAAGAAGAAGGGTACACCCACGAAGAATACAAGATGATTCATGAAACCAAGAAGATTATTCTTGGGGACAAGAACGCCAAGCAAATCAAGGTCACTGGTACCGCTGTCCGTGTACCGGTCATGATTGGTCATGGTGAGAGTGTCTATATTGATACTGGTGATGAAGCCGTGACTACTGATCAAATTCGTGCTGCCATTGCTAGCGTCGATAACGTGGTTATCCAAGATGATCCAGCCACTCAGACGTATCCGCAACCATTATTGGCAGAAGGAAAGCGGGAAACCTTTGTTGGTCGGATTCGTCCCGATTTGGAAAATCCAGGTGCTTTCCACCTCTGGATTGTTTCTGATAACTTATTGAAGGGTGCAGCTTGGAACACGGTTGAAATTGCTCAAGAATTGGTCAAGATGGACTTAGTTCGAGTACCAGCCGATTCAGCCTTTACAAAATAACAAGAAAAAAGGACGACCATTAGTGGTCGTCCTTTTTGTTAGCAATTTTCAATAAAAAAGAACCCCTGGCAAGTGGGGTTCTAAAGTTTTTTAATAAATTGCGTCTCGGTAGAGTGAGACGACTTTTCCTAAAATTGAAACGGAATCCAAAATAATTGGTGCCATTGTATCGTTTTCAGGTTGAAGGCGGTAGTGACTGCCTTCTTGGAAGAAGCGCTTAACAGTTGCTTCATTATCTTCGTTCATTGCGACAACGATGTCACCGTTATCGGCATTCTGCTGACGGCGAACGATGACTTTGTCACCATCAAGAATACCAATGTTAATCATTGATTCACCACGGACATTGAGCATGAACAAATCGCCATCATAGGGAATCAAATTTTCTGGAATGGGGAAGAATTCCGTTGCTTCTTGTTCAACCGCTAAAATTGGTTGACCGGCTGTAACGAGACCAAGAACTGGAATCTTACCGGCAGTCGCTGAGATACCGAGGATTTCAAATCCTTCAGGCGTCACTTCGATTGCTCGGGCCTTGGTTCCTTCGCCCTTCTTCTCCAAATAGCCATTTTTGATCAAACGCGCAATATGACCGTGAATGGTTGATGAAGAGGAAAGACCCACAGCCTCACCAATTTCACGAATGGTTGGTGGGAACCCATTCTTTTCTTGGTATTCGTGGATGAATCTTAGTACTTGTATTTGTTTTGAATCAGAACTTGCCATATATACTTTCCTACCTGTTATTACTATGTTTATCTTAGCGGATTTTGTTCGGGAAAGCAAACAAATGTTCGTGAGATTTTCTTAAGAAATCTTAAAAAATTTTACTTCTTGTGGAAAACCTTTAAAATAAGTGAATAAGATGGAGTTTTCTTGAAGTTATCGTCCATTTTAGAATTTCTTGGGGAAAAGTCAACTTTTATTGTTGGCTTTGTGCTATAATATTTTATAGATTTTCGTAGCAAAAGGAGACCGTGATGGTTGTATTAGTAGGAATTTTGGCCTTGGTTGTAGGTCTAGTGGGGGGATTTTTCCTAGCCCGCTTTACAATGAAGTCATATTTGGCAAAAAACCCACCAATTTCTGAAGAAATGATGAAGTCGATGATGATGTCAATGGGACAAAAGCCTTCACAAAAGAAGTTGAACCAGATGATGGCTCAAATGAAGGCCCAAAGTGCTAAGGCACAAAAAAAATAAGCCAACCGGCTTATTTTTTTTGCTTTTTAGGATCAATGTAGACCCAATCAGGATCAATTTCTTTATCAAGGGCGTCGAAGCTGGCCTGAATTTTTTCGTTGTACTCAACAACTTTTTCATCAGTCAGTCGGTCCTTTGGATTGATATAGATTGGTTCACCAAAACTAATTGTGGTATTATTTCGTTTAAAGAGGTCCGAAAACTTCACGGGGCCCTGGTAAACGGCTGGTACGATTGGCTTTTTTGATAACTTAGCAATCACCAATGAACCTGACTTCAGTTTTTGTGAATGCCGTGACCCAGTTGGAAACATGATTAAGGAACGGTTACCGTTCTTCAATTCATTGATTGGATACTTAATCGTATCGGTCCCAACATTGTGACGGTCAACAGGGAAGGCACCCAGTGACACAATCAATTTGCGAAGAAGGGGATTTTTGAAAAGTTCCTTCTTGGCCATAAAAATAAATTTCTTTGGATACGCTGCCATGGCATACCAAACGGGATCCCACCAAGTACGGTGAGGGCCGACCAAAACAAAGTTTTCGTCCTTTGGAAGACGATCCTTGTGGAGGTAGGTGACACGCCCGTTAATAATGGCAACAAAGGTCACTGTAAAGACCCGGATAAAGCGATAGAATAACATCTGCTTGTCCCTTTCTAATTAACTTAACAGGATAATTTTACTTATAAAAGGCAATAAAGGCAAATGACAGATATTCAACTTCAACCAGGAGAGCGACTAGATGGCCTTCCATCACAGCAAATTCAAATTATTCAAAATCCGGATATGTTCTCTTATTCATTAGATGCAGTCCTATTAGCCTACTTTGCTAAGCCCCGTAAAAAGGGCCGTGGGCTGTCGGTTGATTTGGGTGCGGGGACAGGTGCAATCGGGCTTTTTTATGCACAGAAGGTAACTGGGCAGGTGGCCCTAGTTGAACTGCAAAAGGACTTAGCCGAGATGGCCGGCCGGTCGGTTGCGTTAAATGGCTTGTCTGACCGGGTCAAGGTGATTAATGCGGATATGCAAGCAATTTACGACCAAATTAAGCCGGGTTCCGTGGACACCGTTTTATCAAACCCTCCTTATTTTTCAGTGAACGAAACGACTAAGCAAAATTTGGATGAGCATTATCAATTAGCCCGCCATGAAATCGCGATTGATTTGCCGCGCTTAGCCCAAACGGCTAACAAGCTGCTAAAAAATAATGGTAAGTTTTATTTGGTACACCGGCCTGACCGGTTAAACGATATTATGGCGGCTTTGGCTGCCCGCAAATTAGAAGTTAAGCGGCTGCAATTTGTCTATGGTAAACCTGGGCGAGAGGCCAATATGGTTTTAGTGGAGGCAATTAAAGGTGGCGGTTCTGGTGGTGTTCGGGTTTTGCCACCAATTATTGCTTATACGGCAGATGATCAATACACGGATCAGGTGCAAGAAATTCTTTATGGCCAACCCTGGCAGCTATAAGTAGGTTAGGGCAGGTGATGAGATGCGAGGGAAAATGACGAATTCGAGTGAAAAAACATATGACTTTTATGTGCTTTACACCGCTGATGGTTATTTTTATGGTGGCTTTTCAGATGATGCCAAGCGTCGCTTTAAAACACACCAGGCTGGAAAGGGCGCTAAATTCACTCGGGTCAAGTCACGGCATCCCTTGCAACTGATTTATCAAGAAACTTTTCAAACGAAACACGAGGCTTTGTCGGCCGAGGCCACCTTCAAGCACTTAACGCGGGCCCAAAAAGAACTCTTTTTGCAGGAACATGGGGTCGCTAAAACCATTTGGAAGAAGAATTAGCAAGATTAATGATCACCCTCAGTCAAGCAAATTTGTTGTTTGACTTTTTTATTGCTCAAATTCAGGATAAAACCGGGAAAATTGCTTGCTTTTTACTGCTTATCTTAGTAAACTAGTATCTGTTGTGAATACAACGAAAATACACACGGTAAACGAGAACGTACAGGTGCAAGCAATTGTCAGTACGGACCAAGAATTTACCGGAGGTTAAACCTAGGAGGCCACTATGGCAGTTATTACAATGAAGGAACTCCTCGAAGCAGGGGTTCACTTTGGACACCAAACTCGTCGTTGGAACCCAAAGATGGCACCATACATCTTTACGGAACGTAACGGCATTCACATTATCGACTTGCAAAAGACTGTTAAGTTGATTGATGAAGCTTACAACTTCATGCGTAATGCTTCTGCTGATGGTGCTAACATCTTGTTTGTTGGTACTAAGAAGCAAGCGTCAGATGCAGTTGCTGAAGAAGCTTCACGTGCTGGTCAATTCTACATCAACCATCGTTGGTTGGGTGGAACTTTGACTAACTGGAACACAATCAAGACACGTGTTAAGCGTTTGAAGGACTTGAAGGCAATGGCCGAAGATGGTACTTTCGAACGTTTGCCAAAGAAGGAAGTTGTCTTGTTGAACAAGCAACGCGAAAAGTTGGAAAAGTTCTTAGGTGGTATTGAAGACATGCAAGACTTGCCAGACGTTTTGTTTGTTGTCGACCCTAAGAAGGAAGAAATTGCCGTTAAGGAAGCCAACATGCTCAACATCCCTGTTGTTGCTATGATTGACACTAACGCCGATCCTGATGATGTTGACGTTAAGATTCCTGCAAACGATGACGCTATCCGTGCCATCCGTTTGATCACTGCTAAGATGGCTGATGCCGTTATCGAAGGTCGTCAAGGTCAAGATAACGCTGCTGAAGATGCTTTCATCGAAGGTGACGAAAACACGGAATCAATCGAAGAAATTACAACGATTGTTGAAAAAGACAACTAATCAGATTAGTTAAATGATTTGCCGTTCCGGTGGACCTGCTTGGGACGCTGAGCGGCTTTTTCTATGCTATAATATTAATAGTGAATTTAAGAAAGCTAAAGGAGCATTTGCATGGCTGTTACTGCAAAGTTGGTTAAGGAATTACGTGATAAGACATCTGTTGGAATGATGGATGCCAAGAAGGCTTTGGTTGAAGCTGAAGGTGACATCGAGAAGGCAATCGACTTGTTGCGTGAAAAGGGAATGGCAAAGGCCGCTAAGAAGGGCGACCGTGTTGCTGCCGAAGGAATGACTTATGTTATGACTGACGGTGACAAGGCTGCCATCATCGAATTGAACTCAGAAACTGATTTCGTTGCTGGTAACAAGGAATTTAATGACTTGTTGGTTGCTGTAACGAAGACAATCTTGGAAAAGCAACCAGCTGACGTTGAAGCTGCTTTGGCTTTGCCAGTTGCTGGTGAAGAAGACCGTACTGTTAACGACAAGATCATTAACGTGTCACAAATCACTGGTGAAAAGATTACTTTGCGTCGTTTTGCAACTGCTGAAAAGACTGCAGGCGAAGTTTTCGGTGCCTACTCACACATGGGTGGCTCAATTTCTGCTTTGGCTGTTTTGACTGGTTCAAACGAAGAAGTTGCTCGTGACGTAGCAATGCACATCGCTGCCATTGCACCACAATACGTTTCAGATGATGAAGTACCAGCAGATGTTATCGCTAAGGAAAAGGAAGTTCAATTGGCTTCTGAAGACTTGAACGGTAAGCCTGACAATATCAAAGAAAAGATGGTTGAAGGTCGTATCAAGAAGTTCTTGGCTGACATTACTTTGTTGGACCAAGACTTTGTTAAGAATGGTGACCAAAAGGTTGCTGACTTCGTTAAGCAAAACGATATGACGGTTAAGTCATTCGTTCGTTACCAAGTTGGTGAAGGTATCGAAAAGCAAACGACGAACTTGGCTGAAGAAGTAGCTAAGCAAATCAACAACTAAGTTAAAAATTAAGTATCCATTGATTTGGATACTTTTTTTTCGGAATCAAGTCGCCGAATTTGCTATAATAGATAGCGATAAGAAAGAGGAGAACCATGACGGATACGAAATACAAACGAGTTTTAATGAAGCTGTCAGGCGAAGCCTTAGCTGGACCAAAGGGACAAGGAATTGACCTAGAAACAGTTGCTCAAATCGCCAAGGAAATCAAGGCAGTTCATGATATGGGTACCCAAATCGCCATCGTTGTTGGTGGTGGAAACCTATGGCGCGGTGAACCAGCCGCCCGTGTTGGAATGGAACGTTCACGAGCTGACTATACAGGAATGCTTGGTACAACGATGAATGCCTTGGTGTTGCAAGATGCCTTGGAACGTGCTGGTGTTGATACCCGTGTGCAAACTGCGATTACGATGCAACAAATTGCAGAACCTTACATCCGTGGCCGCGCAATTCGCCATTTGGAAAAGGGGCGCATTGTCATTTTTGCCGCTGGAACCGGTTCACCATACTTCTCAACGGATACAACGGCCGCTTTGCGTGCTAATGAAATTAATGCTGATGCCATCTTGATGGCTAAGAATGGTGTGGATGGGGTTTATGACTCGGATCCAAACACTAACCCTGATGCTCAAAAGTTTGAAACGTTGACGCATTTGGATATCATTAAAAAGGGCTTGAAGGTGATGGACTCAACGGCTTCATCACTCTCAATGGAAAACAACATGCCACTTGTTGTCTTTAACTTGAACCAACCTGGTAATATTCAACGGGTCATCAAGGGTGAGACAATTGGAACCACAGTGACTGGAGAAAAATAATGGCTTTTGATTTTACAAGTACAAAGGAACGGATGCAGGGTGCTCAAGATGCCTTGCGTCGTGAATTGGCCGAAATTCGAACGGGCCGTGCTAATCCACGGATTTTGGATCGGGTGGAAGTCGAATATTATGGAGCTATGGTTCCTTTGAATCAAGTGGCGTCAATTTCTGTGCCTGAAGCACGGATGCTATTGATTACGCCGTTTGACAAAGGGGCTTTGGAAGCCATCGTGACAGCAATTAACGTGTCAGACTTAGGTTTGAACCCAGCGTCTGATGGAAACATTGTTCGCTTGGCTATTCCGCAAATGACTGAAGAACGTCGTAAGGAATTGGTGAAGGAAGTCAAGGCAGAAGCCGAAAAGTCAAAGGTTGCTGTTCGTAACGTTCGTCGTGATGCTATGGATGCCATCAAGAAGGACGAAGAATTGACCGAAGACCAAGTTCATGATGCCGAAGATCAAGCACAAAAGCTGACTGACGACAACACGAAGGCGATTGATGAAATCGTTGCTGAAAAAGAAAAAGAATTGTTGACGATTTAATTGTCTTTACCACCAGTAATTTGATTACTGGTGGTTTTTTCTTGCCTTTTTTTCTGAAAAAAGGGATAATATGGGTAGAATAAATTAAGGCAATGACCCGGTTTGGCACCCGGTGAGCTTTGAATCGTGAAAGTGTCAAAGACAATGAAAATTGCCTTTGGAAATCAGGTGGAACCGCGCGTCAGCGTCCTGATGTCAATTTTTGACATTAGGCCGTTGGCCGCGGTTTTTTGTCTAGTTAGGAGGAAGTGATGGCCAAATTAAAGTACCATTTGGAATCGGATACCGTTTTAGTCTTAAATGAGGCTGGTCAGGCTGGCGATACGCTTGATTTAAAAGATGAGCAACAAGTTGACACGAGTCAACTGGGTAGTGCCGTTCAAGCAGCAATTGAACAAAAACTGGCCCAAGAAAAGGCGGACTGGGACAAGAATCAACAAGAGCTTTTACAAGCGCAGTTAGCTCAGGAACAGCAAAAGGCTAGTTTGTCCTTAGAAAAAGCCAAACAAGCTGAAAAGGACCAAGCCCAAGTTGAGAAAAATAAGCTCCAAGACCAACTGACTGATCTCAAGCGGCAACTTGACCAGGCTCAAAGTCGAGCAGATCTTGATTTGGAAAAGGCTAAGCAGGCTGAAAAAGACCAAGCTCAGGCAGAGAAAACCCGTTTGCAGGAACAATTGGCTACCATGAAGGCTGATTTAACTGCCGTTAAAAAGCAACAGGAATCAGAAGCTGCCTTAGCTTTGTCGCAGCAAAAGGAAAAACTGCAAGCGGATTACCAGCGTGAAAAAGAGGCTGCTACTGCGGCTCAGGTTGAGCTAGAAAAGCAGTTGGCTGATTTAAAAAATAAAGTTCAAAACCAGGAACGCGATCAGCAATTGGCTGTAACTCAAGTGAAAACTGAGTATGAGGGACAATTAAAGCTTGCTCAAGAACAAGTTGAACTTTATAAGGACTTTAAGGCCAAGCAGTCAACGAAAGAAATTGGTGAAAGCTTAGAAGTTTACGCTCACCAGGAATTTGAAAAAGTTCGGTCGATTGCCTTTCAGAATGCTTATTTTGAAAAAGATAATGATGTTTCCAAGGAAAGTGGTTCCAAGGGTGATTTCATTTTTCGTGATTATCAAGATGGCGTAGAATTTATTTCCATTATGTTTGATATGAAAAACGAAGCTGATGGGACGGAACGGAAGCATAAAAACGAAGACTTTTTCAAGGAACTCGATAAAGATCGTCGAGAGAAACAGACAGAGTATGCTGTCTTAGTTTCCATGCTAGAAGCCGATAGCGAATTATATAATACTGGAATCGTCCAAGTGAACGGTTATGAAAAGATGTATGTGATTCGCCCGCAGTTCTTTATTCAATTCATTGGTCTCTTGCGGAATGCAGCCTTAAATTCAGTTCAGTACAAAAAAGAATTAGAAGTTGAGCGCAATCAAAATATTGATATTACTAACTTTGAAAATAATATCAATGTCTTCAAGGACCGCTTTGCCAAGAACTACAATTCTTATTCAAATAATTTTCAAAAGGCAATTGAGCAGATTGATCGAGCCATTAGCCAAATGGAAAACGTGAAAAAGAGCTTAACGACGTCGGAGAACCAAATCCGGTTGGCCAACAATAAGTTGGAAGATTTGACGGTTAAGCGGCTGACGAAGGACAATCCAACGATGATTGCCAAATTTGCTGACTTAGCGGATGATGAGTCCGGCAAATCATCATCTTAACCAGCTTTGATGATTGCCACTGTAAAGATTTAGATTTAGATAAAGAGGAAGACGAATGTCTAGTGAAAAACTATCAGTACAAGATATTATTTTGACACTGCAAGAGTTTTGGGCCGAAAAGGGCGCGAACTTGATGCAAGCCTACGATAACGAAGTTGGGGCGGGAACACAGAGCCCCTATACTTTCTTGCGGGCCAATGGTCCTGAACCATGGCGAGCTGCTTACGTTCAGCCATCACGGCGTCCTGCCGATGGTCGTTATGGTGACAACCCAAACCGGTTGTTCCAGCACCACCAATTTCAAGTGGTGATGAAGCCATCACCCGATAACATCCAAGAACTTTACCTGGCCTCATTGGAAGCCTTGGGTATCAAGCCATTAGAGCACGATATCCGCTTCGTCGAGGATAACTGGGAAAACCCATCAATGGGTGCTGCCGGTATCGGTTGGGAAGTTTGGCTTGATGGAATGGAAGTTACTCAGTTTACTTACTTTCAACAAGTTGGTGGAATCGAAGTTGATTCTGTGACTGCCGAAATCACCTACGGTTTGGAACGATTGGCTTCATACATTCAAGACGTCCCAACGGTTTATGATTTGGAATGGGGCCACGGCGTTTTGTACGGTGACATTTTTAAGGAACCGGAATACGAACACTCAAAGTATGCCTTTGAGGAATCAAATCAGAAGATGCTCTTGCAACACTTCGATGATTTTGAAAAAGAAGCTCAGCACAATTTGGAGCTAGGCTTGGTACACCCAGCCTATGACTACATCTTGAAGTCATCACATACCTTTAACTTGCTCGATGCCCGCGGAACGGTTTCCGTCACGGAAAGAGCTGGTTACTTACATCGGATTCGAACTATGGCCCGTCAGGTATCGAAGGTCTTTATCGAAGAACGAGCAAAGCTTGGTTTTCCATTGCTAAAGGACGAAGCCTTGCGTGAAAAGTACTTGGGTGCAAAGGGGAAGTACGCCAAGAAGGAGGACCAGGACTAATGGCAGATTTTATTTTAGAAATTGGCTTGGAAGAAATGCCAGCCCACTTGGTAACGAGCTCAGAAAAACAGTTGGTTGACCGTGTATCAGACTTTTTGGCTGACCATCGCCTTGGTTATAAGGAAATTAAGCCATTTTCAACGCCACGTCGTTTGGCCGTTCAATTGACGGATTTGGCAGCTGGATCAGAAGCTGTTCAAGATGAAAAACGCGGTCCTGCCATTGATCGGGCCAAGGATGATAATGGTGAGTGGTCAAAGGCAGCCCAGGGATTTGCTCGTGGCCAAAAGACGACCCCTGAACAGTTGGTCGAAAAGGATGGTTATTTGTGGGCTAAGACCGAAATTAAGGGCGTATCTGCAGCTGAGATTTTGACTAAGTTAGGCGAAGAGGTTGTCGAAAAGATGACCTTCTCAACTTATATGAAGTGGGGGAACCACAGCTTTTCATACATTCGCCCAATTCGCTGGTTGGTCGCGTTGTTAGACCAAGAAGTCGTTGACTTCACCGTTTTGGATGTTAAAACCGGTAATACCACTCGTGGTCATCGTTTCTTGTCAACAGAAAACGTACAAGTAACCGCCGCAAGTAACTATGAAAAAGACCTAGAAGCTGCCTTTGTCGTTGTTGATGCAACAAAGCGTAAGGCAACCATCACGAAGCAGTTGGAACAGATTGCTAAGGACCAAAAGTGGCACTTGGATTTGACGACTGACCAAGCAGAAGACCTGCTTGAAGAAGTCAATAACATCGTGGAATGGCCAACTGCCTTTGCTGGTAATTTTGACAAGAAGTACTTGGACTTACCAAAGGAAGTTTTGATTACTTCAATGCGTGACCACCAACGCTTCTTCTTCGTTACGGACGATGAAGGCGAACTCTTGCCACATTTTTTCTCAGTTCGAAACGGAAATGAAGAGAATTTGGCCAACGTTGTTGCGGGTAACGAAAAGGTTTTGGTTGCACGTTTGGAAGATGCCGTCTTCTTCTACCAAGAAGACCAACAAAAGAGCATTGATGACTACATGGAACGAGTTAAGAAACTTGTCTTCCATGAAAAGATTGGAACGGTCTACGAGCACATGATGCGTGTCCGCGGTTTGGCCGGTCAATTGGGACAGGCATTGGGCCTTTCATACGAAGAATTGTCTGATTTGAACCGGGCAACTGAAATTTACAAGTTCGACTTGATGACCGGAATGGTCGGTGAATTTGACGAATTGCAAGGTGTGATGGGTGAACACTACGCCAAGCTCTTTGGTGAAAATGATGTAGTGGCCCATGCAATCTTGGAGCACTATTTGCCAACCTCTGCGACTGGGGCAGTGGCAGATTCAAAGATTGGCGCTGTCTTGGCAATTGCTGACAAGCTTGACTCAATCGTGACCTTCTTTGCTGCTGATTTGATTCCATCAGGTGCTAACGACCCTTATGGTTTGCGTCGAGCAGCTACTGGGGTGGTGCGAACGTTGGAAGCCCATGACTGGCATTTGAACTTGCTAGACATTTTGGCCAACTTTAGTAAGCAAAACAAGGAAGTTGCTGATACGGATTTGGCTCAAATTATTAACTTCTTGACCGACCGTGTCCGTAAGTTAGCTGCTGACAGCGGTGTGCGTTCGGACATTGTGACGGCTGGAACGGCAAATGTCGTAACTGGTGACTTGGTTTATGTTGCTGACCGGACGAACGTTTTGGCTAAGCACGCTAAAGACACAAACTTCCGTGATGTTATGGAAGCCTTGTCTCGGGTGACCCGTTTGGCAAGCAAGGAAAAAGTCGAAGCGCCAGTTAAGCCTAACCTGCTGGAAAACGACCAGGAAAAGGCCTTGTATGAAGCAAGCAAGGATTTGGACTTGGCTAATTTGGAAGCAGAAGGGGCGGAAGCCTTGTATCAAGCCTTAGCAGCCTTGCAAGCACCAATCGCCGCTTACTTTGACAATACCTTGGTCAATGATCCAAAGAAGGCGGTTAAGAATAACCGCTACGCTCAGTTGAATGCTTTGAGCACTTTGATTAATGGACTAGGGGACATTGAACAGATTGTTATTAAATAAGTAGACTTATAAGTCAACATTAAAAGCGACCGTGATAAAATCATGGTCGCTTTTTTGTTTTTGCAGAAAAGTTATCGCAGAAATGTTCAAATAAAAAGCCCTGCTCACGCCGGGACTCGCCTGTCATTATCGAAAAATGTTATAAGCAGATATGAGTTTTGTGGGGAAAAATAATTAACAGACGAGAGATACTTCTCTTTTTATTTCAATCATTTCTGATTTAACAAAATTTTAACATATTAAAATAATTATTGAAATGTTTTTTTGATTTAGAAAATGAAAAATTATTTTTTGAAAGGCAAGATGATAGTCTTTTATTGGTTGCTTTTTAGGCATACGAGTAATTAAAAAAATTACTTTAAAAGATAAGTTATTTTATTCTGATTTTAATTTATTTTACGGTTAAGTGATTTTATTGACATGTTGTGTTACAATGTTGCCGATATAATCTATTTTAAATACGAAAGTTTCAAGGAGTAAAAATATGTTAGATGACAAAATGTATAAATCCAGCAAAAGTTGGTTGGTTGCAGCTGGAGCATTTATGTTGATTGGCGGATTTTCTATGTCGAGTGATCAACATATTAATCCATTAACCGAAACCAATGTTTCCGCCGATGATCAGGATAGCAGTTCATTACAAGCGGCTCAAGAACAAGCCAATACTAACTTGGACACCTTACAAAGCACTGAGATTAATGCAATTACAACTTATTCTGTTGGGTTTCCAGAATACACTCATGATACCCAGCAAAAAGTAATCCAAACGATTATTGCCCAACAACGGGCCAAAGTTGCTAATGCAACGACGGCAGGCGAAGCCACAGCTGCCTATACAGAGGCGCAAACAATTTTGTCTGGTTTAAGTGCGGCTAAAACTAATGCCATCAAAACAATACAGGCTGAAATCAAAACTGCTATTAGCCAGTTACCTGCAGATGGTCGTTGGAATGGTTATTCTAGTGCTAGTTTGTTTCAAGGTATTGGTTTAAACCAAGAGGGAGATTACCTTTCCATGCTGGTGGACTTGGCGCAGAGTAAGGATGAGATAGACAATATATTGAGTACAAAGTCATTAATGGATCAGGCGACGACAATTGATCAACAAGCTGATCCGCGACTGGATGCGACAGCAGCAAAACAGTATACGCAAACATTGTTTCAGTTGATTTCTACCCAGACGCAGGAAGAGATTAATAGGAGTGTTCTTTTTGATAGTTCAACCAAGCAACTGATGCTTCAAGCTGGCCAAAACCTTTTTAATAGTGCTTTGTCAATTGATCCGGCCAACTATACCAATAATATGGATCAATATTATGGTGCCGTATGGGGGAAACTTCTCGATTATACTAGTCAAATTCGGGGTGAATACCAAGCTGAAGTACAAATTAAAGCTGCTGTAAATGCCGCGATTAGTCGAGTGAAGGCTGATACTAGCTTGACTGCTAATCAAGTTAGCGCTAAGCTAACAGCTCTGGCTACGGTGGAGCAGCAATTGCTTGCCGCTAATTATTCGTCAGCTTCATACACTGCTTATGCTAAAACTGCTAATTCAGTGGATAGTGCTATCCAAAAGGCTGAAAATACTCAGGTAGCACCAACACCTGAAAATCCAAGTTCAAATAATAATAGCGCTAACAATCAGACGAGTGATACAAGTAGCGCTAGTCAAAACACTGCTGCAAACAATTCAACTCAGAAGCAGGGGACGACTGTAGCAAAGACTGATAGTGGTAGCCAATTACCAAAGGCCGCGATTCATGCAGTTCAGCAATCCAGTAATTGGATTATTGCAAGTGTCGCAGCTGCTTTATTTGGTGGATCAGTATGGTTGTCAAAGCGTAATAAGAAGAACTAATAACAAGGTAGAATGCGTATCATCGGGATTAATTAACCGAGGGTATGCTTTTTTATTTTTAACTTTGTCGAATAAATCATAAATTAAGTTAAAAAGTTGTAAAACAGATATAAAAATAATCAAAATGCCTTTATATATCCAATTATTTCTATATTGTTTCACATACATGTCTAAATAGTGTATAATACCTATGAACGAATGTTTAAATAATTACAAAGTGAAGGTATTTTGCGTTATGAGAAGTCGAAAAGTTGCTACCACTAAGTTAGTAGATCGTAAGAAGTTAAGGAAAGTGAAGAAGAATTGGGTCACCGTTTCATTGATTTCATTTTCAATTCTTGGTGCTGGAGGCTTGACGGTTGCTGATCATTATGCGAGCGCTGATGGAGAAAATCAGTCATCAACCAGCAGTTCGAGTAACATCAATATCAATGCAGTCCCTGCTTCTGTAGATACTGTTTCTGCTAGTGTTAGTCAAGCAGGGGCAGCTGTTAAAAATCCTGGTTCTGCTCAAATTTATAATATCAATTTAACAAATAACAATCCCTATGGTGCGATTATTCCCAAGGGAACCGTGATTAAAATTACATTCAACAGTCCGGCTGGGACAGACTTAAGTAAGGAATTGTCATTCTCAGGTTTAAATGCTGCAGGTGCTTTAGCCAATAACTATTCTGCCAATTTTAGTGGTAATACATTAACCATTACAACAACTGCTGATCAGTATCCAAGTTCTCAAAATCTTCAAGCTATTTTTAATTTATCTGATCCTGGTTGGAATTGGGATAACTCTAATAATGAGGAAACTCCTAATAATTTCAACATTACGGCAAATGCAGAGTTCATTTACCAAGGAAATAGCTTAACTAGCAACTTTAATGCAAGTAATCTTAATTTTGCAATTGCACCAACTCCAAAGGCGACGGCTGAGAAATTAAATACAGATAATCCAACACCTGGTTATCAACAAGGATTGCGGATTCTGGGATTCCAACCGTAGCTAGTTATCCAAAGGGATCGACCGGCTATGTCTCCAATACACAAGGTGGTCAGAGTGCCTCTGTCTATAATCCGACTGTTCTTAGCGCAGCAGGAAATCCTTACTTTGTGACTGAAGCGGTCTACAACCAAGCAGCGGATAAGAACTTTTCAGGAAGTAAAATTGAATTAAAGAGCTCAAATATTCCGTTTGATGCTAACAATGTCTATTTCTATAAAGAAACTGATTCTAGCACCGGAACAACCTTTGAGGACATTACCCATGCAGATGGTGTTAATATCAGCGTTAGTGCTGATGGGTTGACGTTGACAGCTGATTTTTCCAACTCGACTTATACGCATAGCATTGTTAAGTTGATTGCCTACCAACCATTTTCCAACCTATCTCAGGTGCCTAATTATAATTATGGTTGGTTGACTTGGATTCATAACGGCAAGACTTATACTCAATATATTTCGCAGGGGAGTGCATATACAGTATTAAATCCTGTGAATGCTAATGGTCATGCCTGGTTTGTCGCACCGGATGTCACGGTTGATCTTGATCAAAACCAACAAATAAATTTTGATCCGAAGTCTGGCATCGAAGCCTTTAATGGCTTGGATAACTCCGCTATTTCGGCTGACAACATTACTGTCACCAATTTGAATGGTTATCCAAGTAACGGACAAGGGTCTTTGGCAGCTGGTGATTATCAAATCACTTATCAAGTTGCCAATAGTGACGGTTCGACAACCACTGTTTCGCGGATGATTCATGTTGTGAAACGTTACGAAACAGCCACGAAAACAGCTAATCGCTCTGTGACTGTTTCATATCAGGATGCTAATGGTAATCAACTAAAACCTGATGTGAGTCAGAATGTAAGTTATTTGATTACGGGAACAAAGGACTTACAAACAAATGGTTGGGTTGGCGATTCAACTGCAACTGTTGCAAGTGGTTCAGCCAGTTATAGTTTTGCCTCGCCATCAGTAAGTGGCTATCATTCACCAAGTCAAGCAACGGTTTCGGGCACGTTGAACTTTGATCCAAGTCAACCGGATAACGTTCACATTATTGTCACGTATCAAAAAGATGATATTGATACCACTACTAGCACCTTGATTCGTAAAATCACCGTCTCATATCAAGATAGTGAGGGCAAGACATTAGCGCCGGATCAAAGTCAAGATGTTACTTACACAGATACTAAACAGACGGACCGTCAGACTGGTGCTGTAGTTAATGATGCGACTACTGTAACTGCAGGTAAGGCAGATTATAGTTTTACATCGCCAGCTGTAGATGGTTATCACGCACCAAGTCAAGCAACAGTAGCAGGAACATTGTCATATGACCCAAATGCGGACACTGATCAAAAGATTGTTGTGACCTATCAGAAAGATGATGTCCAAAATGTAATTACTCATTTGACAAGAAAGGTAACTGTTAATTACCAAGACCAGAATGGTCGTATTTTGGCACCATCACAGTCGCAAGAGGTTACTTACACGATTAGTACACCAACCGATGTTCAAACTGGCAAAGCAGTTGGAACGCCAACAATTTCGGTTGAAAATGGAAAAGCTGATTATAGCTTTACATCACCAGCAATTGATGGGTATCACTCACCAAGCCAAGCAACTGTGGCTGGTACGTTGACATACGATTTAACAGCAGATACGAATCAGAACATTATTGTGGAGTATCAACAGGATGCTGTTGCTCCAAGTCAGACAAATTCGAATGGGGATGTCCGTTCTGATGGAAGCCAGGGTAATAATGTTGTTTCTGTAGCTAGTGGTTTGCCTGAAACTGGTTCAAAGTCGCAAAAAAGTGACAATTCGGAAGCATTTCTAACACTTGGTATTTCGACTTTGTTAGCGGGATTCTTCTTGACTAAGAAAAATAAGCACTAATTTTTAAAATAGATGATTTAGAAGACCTAGTTTTTTAACTAGGTCTTTTTTTGCGCTGAAATCAAAAGTATGTTTTAATGTTGGTTTATTAAATTAGATTGGAGGGATGAAAAAGTGCGGTTAAATTCTAGATATATTTTTCTTTTCGCTGCTATTTTCTTGCCAATCATTATTCCCGAGTATCAATTAGATGGTTTAACTGGGAATAGCATGGTTTCCCTTGAATTGGCATTGATTGCGGTGGCTATCTTACCAATCGATTTCACAACAACCAAAAAAAGCGAAAAAATCAAGAATTATTTGATAATTATCGGGACGATTATATTATCTTTTGTCTTGTATTTTCTTTACCAGAATTATATGGATTACCAAATGCTTGCTAATGGGAAGATTTCTTCTTGGTATATCTTATTCATTCTACCGGCAATCATGCCAATGCTAATCGTTCATTTTTGCCGCTGGGTTAAGGAACGTTTTAAGGAAACTGAATTAAAAGAGAATAACGAAATTGATGAATTTTAATTTGGATAAATCGTGACTGCATAAGAAAAAGAATCGGATGAAACCGATTCTTTTTCTTTTGTTAGTTGGGTAAACCGCTTGGTTTCACCGCCTTTTTCCTGTAAAATGTTAGGTAAGAACTCACTTTATAAGAAGCAGGATATTCATGGCAGAAATTACTTTAGCAGCACTACAAGAACGGCAAAAGCACATTCGCAATTTTTCAATTGTGGCTCACATTGATCACGGGAAGTCGACGATTGCCGACCGAATTTTAGAGCAGACACAGACCGTGGCCGAACGTGACATGCAAAACCAGTTGCTGGATACCATGGATTTGGAACGGGAACGTGGGATTACCATTAAGCTGAATGCGGTCGAGGTTCATTACAAGGCCAATGATGGTGAAACGTACATTTTCCATTTGATTGATACCCCGGGACACGTGGACTTTTCTTACGAAGTTTCCCGTTCTTTGGCGGCGGCCGAAGGGGCAATTTTAGTGGTGGATGCTGCTCAAGGTGTTGAAGCTCAAACATTGGCCAATGTGTATTTGGCCATCGATAACGATTTGGAAATTTTGCCCGTCATTAACAAAATCGATTTGCCGGCAGCTGACCCTGACAAGGTTAAGGGCGAAATTGAAGACGTGATTGGCCTTGATGCTTCGGATGCCGTCTTGGTTTCTGCCAAACAGGGAATCGGTATTCCTGAACTTTTGGAACGAATTGTTTCTGATTTTCCGGCGCCAGATGGTGACCTGGAAGCACCTTTGCGCGCTTTGATTTTTGATTCCCAGTACGATGCCTACCGTGGTGTTGTGGTCAATTTGCGAGTCCGCGAAGGAATCGTTAAACCTGGTGACCGGGTGAAGATGATGAACACTGGGGCGGAATACGAAGTAACTGAAGTCGGGGTGATGTCACCCGATGCTCAAAAGCGTGATTATTTGATGGCAGGGGATGTCGGTTATTTGACAGCCTCGATTAAGGACATTCAAACGACGCATTCCGGTGATACGGTGACCTTGGTTGACAACCCGGCTGACGAACCATTGCCAGGTTATCAGCCTATGACCCCAATGGTTTATTCCGGACTTTATCCATCCGATAATGCCAAATACGGTGATTTGCGTGAGGCCCTTGAGAAGCTGCAATTAAACGATGCCGCTTTGACCTTTGAACCGGAAACCTCACAGGCCCTTGGCTTCGGTTACCGTGTTGGCTTCCTGGGCTTGTTACACATGGATGTGATTCAGGAACGGTTGGAACGCGAATTTGACCTTGATTTGGTCACGACGGCTCCATCTGTTACCTATCGGGTAACAACCGTTGATGGGGAAGTCTTGATGATTGAAAACCCATCGGAATTGCCTGAAAGTCAACAAATCAAGCTAATTGAAGAACCCTTTATTCACGGCAATATCATGGTGCCAAATGAATACGTCGGGGCAGTCATGGAACTGGCTCAGCGCAAGCGTGGCGAATTTGACACGATGGAATATTTGGATGAAAACCGGGTCAATGTTAAGTACTACTTGCCATTGTCCGAAATTATCTTTAACTTCTTCGACAAATTAAAGTCATCAACACGGGGCTACGCCTCCTTGGACTATGAAATCGACGGTTATCGTCCTGCTAATTTGGTTAAGATTGATATCTTGCTGAACTCTGAAAAGGTCGATGCCCTGTCCTTTATTGTGCACCGTGACTTTGCGGCTGAGCGTGGCCGAGTGATTACTTCTAAGTTGAAGGAAATTATTCCACGACAAAACTTTGAAATTCCGGTCCAAGCAGCCATTGGCAATAAGATTTTGGCCCGGACCAACATTAAAGCTTACCGTAAGGACGTTACTTCTAAGATTCACACGGGTGACCCCGATCGACGGGCGAAGTTGCTGGATAAGCAAAAGCGTGGAAAGGCCCGAATGAAGGCGGTCGGTACCGTAACGGTGCCACAGGAAGCCTTTATGGCCGTCTTACAAACGGATGATGATGAAAAGTATGCTCGTGGGAACTAATCGCCCTTTAATTTGAAAAAAGTGGTGATAAAAGTTACGATAAGGTTACGATAACTTTACCAAGGAGAAAACCCATGTCCTTAAAAAAAGTCTTTAAAAATATTGTTGACCATTTTCATCCAAAGATGCTGGCTGTTGGCGTCACCGATAACCGATCACTGGCGGATGAAGATGCCTTTACTGAACGGGAAATCAAAAAGCCTAGTCCAAAGCCGGATGAAGTTTTGGTGCGGATTTTAGCGACGGCGGTCAATCCAGTGGATACGAAGATGCGGGCTAGTTACGCTCAGACTGGTGACTTTCGTGTCTTTGGCTTAGATGTGGTTGGGATTGTGGAAGCTGTTGGAAAGGACGTCAAGGACTACTTCATTGGCGACCGGGTTTTTTATGCAGCTACTCAGCACCAAAGCGGAGCTGATGCCACGTATCAAGTGATTCAGGCTGATTTGGTAGCACCAGCTCCCAAGAACTTGGATAATGCCGATGCAGCAGCGATGCCACTGACATCGATTACTGCCCATGATATCTTGCACCACGGCTTTCACTTGCCTGTTGAACGCAATAGTGGTGACGGTCGCTCGGTGTTGATTTTAAATGGTGCCGGTGGTGTTGGTTCAGTTTTGATTCAGCTCGCTAAGTACTTGGGCTTGACGGTTTTGGCTACTGCTGGTAATACCGACTCAAAGAATTGGGTGCGAAACCTTGGTGCCGACTTTGTTTTGGATTACCATGAGGACTTAGCTGAACAGATGGCTGCCATTGATTATCCAACCGTTGATTACATTGCTAATTTGCAAGACACGAATGCCTATTGGGACCTGATGGTTGCCGTCTTGAAGCCCTATGGTGCTATTGCATCGATTGTTGAAAGCACAGCGCCTGTTGAACTAGGTGATCTGAAGTCAAAATCGGCTTCCTTTACCTGGGTCTTTATGTTGGCTCGTGGGAATGAACAAGTTCGCTTAGATGAGCAAGGCGCAATTTTGGCTGCTGTGGCAGATTTGTTAGATCAAGGCGTTTTGCAACCAACAGTCACAAAGATTTATCAAGGCTTGAGCGCTGAAAATGTGCGTCTGGCTAACCAGGATGTGGCTGGCCATCACACGATGGGGAAGGTCGTCATTGATTACCTGGTCGATGCTCAGGTGACCAATAAAGTTGAACAAACGGCCGCCAACGATGTTGCTCCGGTAACAATAGTTGATGTCGAGTAAGGATAAAATGAGAAACAACCGGGGATGACTTTGTCCCCGGCTTTTTCGTGGTAAAAGAGGAAGATAGATGCTGACATATCAAAAAGTGGTTTGGCAAGTGCCAAGTGAATTGCAAGACATTGTGATTGCTGTATTAGTGGCAGCGGGAGCTGATGGTGCTGAACAGGGGCAAGACCAAAGTGGGCAGCCAACGGTTACGGTCTACCAAGACACATCGGTTGCAGGTTGGCAGGATCAAGTGGCTGCTTATGAGGCAGCCTTGGCAGAATTGGCATCACGCGGCCTAGCCGTTACAGCCAAGCCAATCTTGCAAGAGAGCTTGGACGCCAGTCTATGGGCTAATGAGTGGAAAAACTACTACCATGCCAGCCGAGTAACCAATCACTTTACGGTGGTACCGGCCTGGGAAGACTATCAGCCTGCCCAAGAGCAGGAACAGCTGATTGTCATGGATCCAGACCAAGCCTTTGGGACCGGCACTCATCCCACGACTTCATTAATGCTTCAAGCGCTTGAAGCGGTTGTCCGTGGTGGTGAGAAGACGATTGACGTCGGAACTGGCTCTGGTGTCTTGGCAGTAGCGGCCAAACACCTTGGTGTCGGGCCAACTTTGGCGACCGACATTGACCAAGAAGCGGTTGAGACGGCGAAGGCCAACCTTGCCCTGAATCCAGTAGCTAAGGATGTCAAGGTGATTGCCTCCGACTTGATGCAAGCAGTGGGGCCGGACTGGTCAGACGCTGACTTGATTTTGGCCAATATCTTGGCTGATGTGATTACGCCCTTAATTCCGCAGGTCTATCCACGGTTAAAGGCTGGTGGCTATTTCTTGGTTTCTGGTATTTATGATGATGTCCAAGCAGAGATTGTGACGGCCTTAAAGGCTCAGGGACTAAATATCGTTCAACATTTGAATCAGGGAACCTGGCATGCCTTTATTACCCAAAAGCCAGTGGAAGAATAATCGAATGAAAGTTTGTTGAAAGAGGAGTACCGGTATGCACCGTTATTTTTTAAACGAAGAAATTGCTGAAGAATTTACTTTGCCAGCAGAATCGGAAACCTATCACCATTTAGTCCGGGTTTTGCGGGCAAAGGCGGGGACGAAGGCGGAATTTGTTGACCAGCAACAGCGGCTGGTCGTTGGTGAAGTGATGGCCTTAGATGAGCAACAGGCCGTTGTGTCCGTTGTTGAAGAATTAAATCAAGCCGTTGAACTGCCGGTTGCTGTGACCCTGGTGGTTTCACCAGTTAAAAATGATCGAACGGATTGGCTGGTTCAAAAGGCGACTGAAATGGGCGTGAGCCAAATTATTTTAGCTAAAATGGAACGGACCGTCGTTGATTGGGGGAAGCAGGCCGACAAGCGTCTGACACGTTTGCATAAAATCGCTTTAAACGCAGCGGAACAATCTCACCGGCTGCAGGTACCGGTCATTCGACAGGGAACATTTGCCGAGGTTTTGTCGCTAGAAAAAGGGCAAGGCATCGTTGCCTGGGAAGAATCGGCGAAACACGGTGAGAGTGCAACTTTGGTTCAAAAGGCGCGACAAGCAAAGGCGGGGGACCACTTTGTGGCGGTCTTTGGTCCAGAGGGTGGCTTGTCTGAAAATGAAATCGATCAGCTGGCACAAGCGGGTTACGAACCGGCCGGTTTAGGTCCAAGAATTCTACGCGCCGAGACGGCACCCCTATACACATTGGCTGCATTGTCGACTATTTGGGAGTTACTGGACTAGGCCAAAGTTTGTTAAGTTTTCGAAAAAACTTGCTCAAATGTGAAAAACAGCCTATAATTTAACTTAACAATTTCCAATAATGAGGTTTTTTAATGCGCAACTTGCTCAACAAATTAAGCCATTCAGCTCTCTTCTATAATTTGCTGGTGATGGTCGTTATAACAGTCATTTTACCTTACCTGGCAGATCAGTTTGACTGGTCAGACATCAGCCAGGTTGTTTGGCTGTTCTTTGTCTTAAATGGTGGCTTTGCTTTGTACTTTGGTTACCAAATTCGCAAGCAGGGGATGCGCTTTTACTGGATTTTTGCTCAAGCTTTGTTATTTGCCATCGTGACCACTTGGCTTGGCGAATGGGTTGATAACGAGTACGGCTACTATTTGGCTGGCCTTTATCTCGTGTTGACCGTCTTTACTTTTTGGTCGGATACGCGGTCTGACCCAGATGAAAACTTGGTCCCAGTTGATGGCGGCTATGAAAATCTATAAAGAAACCAATCGAAGCGTCCCAAATTGGGGCGTTTTTCTGTTAAACTATTAAGAGAATAATTTTTACTTTGTACCCCCTTGGAGGAAGCATTCGTGATTACTGTTGCAGACATGTCCTTTTCATTTTCTGGTAAGAAACTTTACCAGGACGTTAACTTAAAATTGGTTCCCGGCCATACATACGGGATTATTGGTGCCAACGGTGCCGGTAAGTCGACCTTTTTGAAGTTGCTTCAAGGTGAATTGGAGCCAACGGAAGGGGTCATCAGCATTAGCGATAATGACCGGATGTCTTCTTTACAGCAGGACCACTTTGCCTTTGACGACTTCACGGTCATGGATACGGTGATTCAGGGTCATGAACGCCTATACCAGGTTAAGACTGAAATGGATGCCATTTATGCTAAACCCGACTTTTCGGATGAAGATGGTGTTCGGGTTGGGGACCTTTCTGCTGAATTTGAAGAGCTTGACGGTTGGAATGCCGAAACTGAAGCAGCACAATTGCTGACGAAGTTGGGTATCGATGAATCGATGCAGCACAGCATGATGGGTGATTTGACTGAAAATGATAAGGTGAAGGTCTTGTTGGCCCAAGCTCTCTTTGGTAACCCTGATATCTTGGTGCTAGACGAACCAACCAACGGGCTAGATGTTCAGACGATCGCCTGGCTGGAAGACTTTTTGGCAGACTTTGAAAACCTTGTGATTGTTGTTTCGCACGACCGTCACTTCTTGAACGTTGTCTCAACGAACATCTTGGATGTTGACTACGGTAAAATCACACCGTTCGTTGGAAACTATGACTTCTGGCGTGAATCAGCCGAATTGGCTCAGCGTTTGGCTTCACAGCAAAATGCAAAGAAGGAAGAGCAAATTAAGCAGCTGCAAGAATTCGTGGCGCGCTTTTCTGCCAACGCCTCTAAGTCAAAGCAGGCCACTGCTCGTAAGAAGCAACTGGATAAGATTACACTTGATGATATCAAGCCTTCATCACGTAAGTACCCATACATCTCATTCCCATTGAACCGTGAACTCGGTAATGATTTGGTTCGAGTGGAAGGTGTTTCAAAGACGATTGATGGCGAAAAAGTTTTGGACAACATTACCTTTACGGGGCGCCCAGGCGACAAGTTGGCTATCTTATCTCGGTCTGATTTGGCAACGACCACTTTGATGCAAATCTTAGCAGGAACGATGGAAGCCGATGAAGGAACGGTTACTTGGGGTGTGACAACTAGTCAGTCATACTTGGCCAAGGATTTGAACGACAACTTCGATGACCAAGAAATGGTTATTTTGGACTGGTTGCGTGATTTCGCCGAAGAAGAGCAAAAGGATAACACCACTTTGCGTGGGATGCTCGGTCAAATGTTGTTCAAGGGTGATGATGCCTTGAAGCAAATTAAGGTTTTGTCCGGGGGCGAAAAAGTCCGCATTGTCTTGGCTAAGCTGATGTTGCTTAAGGCCAACGTCTTGTTGCTTGACGACCCAACCAACCACTTGGATTTGGAATCAATTCAGTCATTAAACGATGCTGTTGCCGACTTTAAGGGCTCAGTCATTATGACTTCACACGATCACGAATTCTTGGAAACAACGGCCAACCACATTGTTGAAGTATCAGCTAAGGGTGTTGTTGATCGTTTGGATACGACTTATGATGAGTTCATTAGTTCTGACAGTATCCAAGAAAAAGTAAAAGCATTGTACGATTAAGCTTAGTAAAAGAGCTAGAGAGAGGGCGCTTGCGAGCGTCCTTTTGTTTATAGTCAGCGATAAGGAGACTAGATATGGCTGTTGGTATTGATAAATTAGGCTTTTATACACCATCTTTGGCACTAGATTTAGTGGAATTAGCCAAGGCCCGTGGTGATGAGCCAGACAAGTATACGATTGGGATTGGTCAGTCCGTCCAGACTGTTGTGCCAAACTATGAAGACGTGGTGACGATGGGGGTTAATGCTGCCAAAGAAATCTTAACTGAGGACGATTTAGCTAAGATTGAAATGCTGATTTTTGCCACGGAGTCCGGCATTGATAATTCTAAGTCAGCGGCTGTCTTTGCTCAGGAGCTTCTTGGTTTGTCACCCTTTATTCGGACAATTGAAATGAAGCAGGCCTGTTATGCCGGAACCTATGGCTTGATGCAGGCCAAGGACTTTGTCACCCTGCACCCGGATAAGAAGGTCTTAGTGATTGCCGGTGATATTGCTCGTTATGGGTTAAAAACGCCTGGTGAAGTGACACAAGGGGCCGGTGCGATTGCCATGGTGGTTAGTGCTGATCCAGCAATTGCCACCATCAATGACGATTCAGTATATATGAGTCGAGACGTTGCTGATTTTTGGCGGCCGGTTGACTCCACCACTGCCTTGGTCGATGGCCACCTTTCAACGGATGTTTACAAGGAAATGTTTTTGACTTTGTGGCAGCGTTATCAAGAGCAAACGGGGCACGAGCTGGCCGACTTTGCTGGCTTTGCCTTCCATTTGCCCTATACGAAGATGGGGAAGAAGGCCTTGGACCAAATTATGGACCAGGCTGATAATCAACAGCAGGCGTTCTTACGCGAGCAATTAACCGCCTCACAAGTCTATAACCGCCAGGTCGGTAATCTTTATACGGGATCGGTTTATTTAGCCCTACTTTCATTGCTTCAACAAGGGCAATTAACCGATGGTCAGCGACTGGGCGTCTTTTCCTATGGCTCTGGAGCGGAAGCGGAGCTCTTCTCGCTTGAATTGGTACCTGGCTTTGACAAGGCTGTTGCTGGACAAGACGTCTTAGCGCAATTAGCCCAACGCCAAAACGTTTCGGTGGCCGAGTATGAGGCCATCTTCCAGTCTCAGCTCTTTGATTCAAGCAAAAATCAAGAAAGTGATGCCCCTGACGGGACGGGCTTATGCCAATTTGTCGGCTGGCAGGACGGGCAACGACGTTACCGTTTTAGCTAAAAGCAAACAATAATAACAAAACGCCATAAAAGTTCATCTTTTGTGGCGTTTTTTCATGGAGAAAGTTATCCGAGTGTCATCTAGCTTTGGTAAACTAGAGACATAAATCAATAGGACAAATAAAGGAGAAAAATTCCCATGGCAAAGCGCATTTATTTAGCTGGCCCATTCTTTTCAGACACGCAAATTGCGAAGGCTGAACGCTTAGAAAAAGTGCTCGCAGCACATCCACAAGTGGGGGATGTTTTCTCACCACGATTGCATCAACACAAAGAATTTGAGTTGTTCTCAGAACCTTGGCGTCACGCTGCCTACGGCTCTGATGTTGATGCGATTGATGCCGCTGATATGATCGTGGCTTTGGCTGACTTTGATAACGCTGATACGGATTCTGGAACAGCATGGGAGATTGGTTACGCTCATGCTAAGGGAATGCCAATCGTGATCATCAAAGAAGATGATGTAACTTTGAACTTGATGCTGGCAATGTCTTTGACTGCCTATTTGCACAAGATTGAAGACTTGGCTGACTATGATTTGGAAGCCTTGCCAAAATTGCCATATGATGGTGAAGTCATCTAATAAATTTGTTAAAATAACAAGGCCCACTCGTTTGGATAGTGGGCCTTTGATAGTTAAGGGGAGTTAAAAATGATTAAAGCAGTTGTTACCGTTGTTGGTCAAGATCAAACTGGAATCGTTGCTGGAATCGCAACGACACTGGCTAAGCATGGTGTGAATATCTTGGATATGTCACAGACCATCATGTCAGAAACGTTTACAATGTCAATGCTTGTGGCCCTTGATGCTGCTGATAGCTTTGATGATATCTATGCGGCCGTTAAGGAAGAGGGAGCTCGCCTTGGTGTGACGGTTCACGTTCAACGCCAAGAGATTTTTGATACAATGGCCCACATTTAATTTTGAATAATTAAAGTAAAACGGATAAGAGAAACAAATAACATGGATACAACACAGATTCGAGAAACGATTCAAATGGTCAAAGAGGATAACTTTGATATCCGGACCATTACAATGGGCATTTCTTTGTTAGACACAGTTGGCGGTTCTGTTGAGGAAACGGCCAAGAATGTCTACAAGAAGATTACGACTTACGCCAAGGACCTGGTAGCGGTTGGTCAACAAATTGAACGCGAATACGGTGTGCCAATCACCAACAAGCGGATTTCGGTGACGCCGGTTTCTTTGATTGCCGGTAATGCCGATGAAAAGGAAATCTTGGTTTTAGCTCACGCTTTGGACGATGCTGCTAAGGAAGTCGGCGTTGACTTTATCGGTGGCTATTCTGCCCTCGTGCAAAAGGGCTTTTCTCATGGCGACTTGGCGTTGATTAAGTCATTGCCAAATGCGCTAACGGAAACTGATGTGGTGATGTCTTCTGTCAACGTCGGTTCATCAAAGGCCGGGATTAACCTGGATGCCGTGAAGTTGATGGGTGAAACCATTAAGGTGATTACCGATAAGTCAGATACGGCCAACTCAAAAATGGTCGTCTTCGCCAATGCGGTGGAAGATAATCCGTTCATGGCTGGTGCCTTTCACGGTGTCTCAGAACCAGACGTTGTGATTAACGTTGGGATTTCTGGCCCTGGGGTTGTTAAGCGCGCTTTGGAGCAAGTTAAGGGTGAATCGATTACGGTCGTTGCCGAAACGATCAAGAAGACGGCCTTTAAGATTACTCGTGTTGGCCAGTTGGTCGGAACGATTGCTTCTGAACGTTTGGGTGTGCCATTTGGAATCGTTGATTTGTCATTGGCACCAACACCAGCTCGTGGTGACTCTGTGGCTGAAGTGCTTGAAGAAATCGGTTTGGAGCAGGTTGGAACGCACGGAACAACGGCAGCCTTGATGCTCTTAAACGATGCCGTTAAAAAGGGTGGCGTGATGGCCTCACAAGGTGTCGGTGGTTTATCAGGGGCCTTTATCCCAGTTTCTGAGGATGCGGGGATGATTGACGCCGTTAAGGCTGGTACTTTGTCATTAGCTAAGCTGGAAGCAATGACTTCCGTTTGTTCCGTTGGTTTGGACATGATTGCCATTCCAGGTGAGACGGAAGCAACCACTATCTCGGCGATGATTGCTGATGAAGCGGCTATTGGAATTCAAAACAATAAGACAACTGCTGTCCGGATTTTGCCAACAAATGGGACGAAGGTTGGCGACATGGTTGATTATGGTGGCTTGCTCGGAACCGCGCCAGTAATGCCAGTTGTCGATAAGTCTTCTGCAGACTTTATTAACCGTGGGGGCCATGTCCCTGCACCAATTCATTCATTTAAGAATTAATATCAAAAGAACAGCCAAAATGACGAATCCGTCAAAGGGCTGTTCTTTTTTTGCTGTGATTTGAGTAAGAAAAAAGACCCAGTAGGGGTCTTTTTAAAAGTGAATATGTTCATGACTGTGTTCAGCACGTTTACCGTAAGAATAGCGGTCATTATTAGCGACAACGCGCTTATTTAACAGATCTTGTGCTTCATGATGTCTTGGTCGGTATTCTTGTCCCTTTTTCCAAGCTTCACGTTGGTCACGATTATTTAAAATGTTATCACGGAAACGTAAGAAGAAGGCGTCAAATTTGACCCGCTTCAATGACATTACATGACGCAAGTAATCTGATGTTGAAGTAACTGGTAAATTCATAAAAAGCCTCCGTATGAAATCCTTAACTGACCTCTACTATACAACTTGTCTGCAGATGTTTGGCTTAAACTAGACGAGATTACCTGAATCATAAGCATCTTAAGGTCTTCTTAACTTTTGCAACGGTATAATGAAGTTATGAAAGATAACGCAATTGCACAATACCAACAATACCTACAGGCTGAGCGGGGGTATTCTGCCCAAACAGTTAAGGCTTATTTGAAGGACATTCATGAATTTCAGGCTTATTTAGCTGATAATGGCGGTTTTCAAGGTTTTTCTGCCGTTCAAAGTCTGGACGTTCGAGTCTATTTAGCCAGCCTGTATGACCAGGTGCTAGCCCGGACCACTATTGCTCGTAAAGTGTCAAGTTTAAAGAACTTTTATGCCTACATGGTTAGCCAAGGATTAGTCTTGGATAATCCCTTCGATGGGGTCGCTTTAAGAAAGCATCAGGCACATTTGCCGGAATTCTTTTACGATAATGAGATTCAGGAACTTTTTCAAGTGGCGTACGATCAAAATAATCATCCGCTATGGCGGCGAGATGCGGCGCTGTTGGAGTTTTTATTTGCAACGGGGATTCGTGTCTCAGAGTTGTCCGATATGGCTGTTGATCAAATTGACCTGAACCAGCGTCTGGTCTTGGTTCATGGGAAGGGAAACAAAGATCGCTTTGTTCCCTTTGGTTCTTATGCGAAGAAAGCGTTGACGGATTATTTGGAAAATTGTCGGCCAGAATTACTTGCTAAAAATAAGCGGGCAGACTTGCCCCAAAATACTTTTCTAAATTCTCAAGGTGGGGCACTAACACCGGCTGGGGTCACGTATATTTTGAACCAGTTGATGGAGAAGACGACTTTGACCGGTAAGATTCACCCGCACATGCTACGCCACACTTTTGCAACCGCCTTGCTCAATCGCGGGGCCGATATGCGAACGGTTCAGGAGCTCTTGGGACATGCTAACCTGTCAACTACACAAATTTATACGCACGTCTCGAAGGCGATGCTGCAAAATTCCTATCAGAACTATTTTCCTCGGGCAAAACGAAAGTAAGGATTAGCGATTTTTCTCCGACGTTTTGACCAATTCTGTTTGTGAAATTAAATTGTTATTCTTTTTGAGAGATAGTAAAATAAAGTTATGATAATCCTGGAAAATAACAAATTAAAGGTTGAAATCAGCGAGCATGGTGCTGAATTAGTCTCTGCCTGGAATAAAGAGGCTGAGTTGGAATATATTTGGTATGCTGACCCCAAGTATTGGGGACGTCATGCTCCTAATTTATTCCCAATTGTTGGCCGCCTACAGGGTGACCAATACGAACTAGCTGGGCAAACTTATTATATGAACCAGCACGGTTTTGCTCGAAATATGGACTTCATGGTGATTAACCAGCAAGATGATGCGGTTCGCTTGCGACTTGAGGATTCCGAATCGACTCGTCGAGTTTACCCATTTGCCTTTACTTTTGATGTGATTTTCACTTTGATTGATTCATCATTAAAGGTTGAATACGTGGTGCAAAACCCAGCTAGCTCAGAGTCGCTGTTCTTTTCAGTCGGCGGGCACCCAGCCTTTAATTTGCCACTTGATGGTGGAAAGTTTTCGGACTATTACTTGTCCGTGACTCCTGAAAAGGTTTACGACCGGATTCGTTTGGTTGGCCCATACTCTAACCCAAACGTGCCGACACCATTTAGCTCAAATATTCCGTTACGGTTGCGCCAGGAAGATTATCATGATGACGCGATTATTTTGAAGCTAGACCGGCAAAAAACAACATTCTTGCTCGCCCGCTTGGCCAACCAACATGGGATGGAAATGACGATTGACAACGCCCAGTTCGTTGGTATTTGGACGCCGGCAGGGAAGGATGCTCCCTTTATTGCCGTTGAACCGTGGTGGGGAATTGCTGATACGGTGGATGCTACCGGTAATTTCAAGGAAAAGTTTGGTGTGAATGTTTTGGCTGCGGGTGATACGTTCACTGGCTCATATTCTATGAATTTTTTCTAAACAAAGACTTAATGAAAGTAAATAAGCCAGCTGCTAACCCAGCTGGCTTTCGGATTTATTAGACAATGAAAATTACAGAATTATTTGAACAAAAGAAACCAATTGCGCAATCTGCATTAGCAGTCCCAATGGCCTTGGGACCAAATGACAAGTTTACGCCATTTAAGGAATTACTTGATCAGAAAAATCCGGATGCAGTCATCTGGCAGGCTGACGCCATTGCGGATGAATTTTCAAAAGAAGTTATTTGGGATCAAGTCAAAGACGGTGGGGCACAAGCAGTTGATGAACGCGATGTTTCGGCGATGAAGAAAGCCTCGATGAAGGCCGAGTTAGACCAGGCTTACCAGGAATTCTTGAGCAATTGGCCAGCTATTCACCAGCAAATTGTTGGCGAGTTAGTAAACAACGCCTTGGAAACAGCCGGTGACCACTTGATGCTGTTGGCCTACACCAGTAAGGCTGCTGGTGGTCGCGGGGAGTTGAGCCATGCTGACCAGGCCTATTTCCTCGCAACTGCTTTGCAGGCCGGTGGTGACCAATTTGCTGGTGTCTATTTACCAGAGGAATTGGATGAAAATTTGCAGGAGAAGGTGATTGCCGTCGCTCAAAAGGTCGGTGTACCGGTGATTGCGACTAAAACGGTCTACGATGCCAGTCCAGATACGATTCAATCAACCTTTGCTGCCGCTTCAGCCACAGGAGCAGCCGTGATTAATTTGCAAATGAGTACGGATGTTTTGGCAGAAATTGACTTAGCCGATTTGGAATTGATTTTGGCTAATTTAGCGGATCAGGCAGGCGATAAGAGTTTGGTTTTGACGATGACGGGGTTGTTGTCAAAAGATCAAATGGAGTCTTGGCTAGTCTTCCAGTCAGCATTGGTCACCCTCGCTTTGGGTGAAAATTTCCAAACTGATTTAATTCAAAGCACCATTAGTGAATTAGGTTGGGCATAAAATGATATAAAAAAATCCGGTCATATCAATGGTTGACCGGATTTTTATTTATTTTGTTTGCAAACGGAAGTATAAGAATAAGTGGTAGAGCCCTAGCAATACCAGGGTGATTCCGGCAAATAACCAGAGGAAGGTTCCGGCGAACAAAGGACTCATTAACAAGATGATACCAGCAATGATGTTTAAAATCGCAGCGATGGTAAACCAGGCTTGATGTTCACCAAATTTGCTGGCAAATGATAACTGAAGGATCCCTTCAATTAGCCAAGCCAGGCCGACGCTGGTACCAACCAAAATGAAAAATGGTAACCAGGCCATGCTCAGGTTTAAGAAAATGATCAAGCCGGCAAAAAAATAAAGGAAACCAAGCAGCATGGAACCGGCTTTGTTCCAACTAGATGCTAAATCATTTTCGATGGCGTGAACTATTTTGAATAAGCCAATCATGATCATCATCGTAGCGATGATTGAAGCGGCAATATTGGCAGTCATTCCTGGTAAAAAGGTGATTAGTGCACCAATCACAATAAAAACTAGTGCTTCAATGCCGATTAAGTGACGCGCTTTATGCATTAATTCTGTATTCATTCTAATTATTTCCCCTTGAAATCTATGACATCATTGTAACATATTTTTCAACAAATAATGAAAAAAAGCACTGAAATCAAGTTTTGTTTGGAAATCTGTGTAATAATTGGCGCTTGTGCTGCTGCTGAAGTCGCTTTCTAAGCTCGACTTTTGGGATTGAAAAGTTCAATTACTATCTTTAATCGTTATTTTTTTAACCAGCTCTTGCCCGGTTGAAGTTAGGGTGTTATACTAAGAGCAACCAACTGAGGTAGTTTATCTATCTACCTACCCAGCACTCTTCGGAGTGCTGTTTTTTGTCTAAAAGTAGTCCCGCCTGTTTAAAAAAGCAGACGGGATTTTTGTGTTACAAGTAAGTTTCACGCTCATTAAATAAAAATTAAAATAATCAATAGGGGGTTATTGTTAAATTAGAAATAATGTATAATTTTCTAATAATAACTCAAAGGAGATTGTTTTAATGGCGGAAGAATTATTAGAAGCGCGTGATGTCTCCGTTGATTTTCGGATTAAAGGTACTTACCAAACGGCTTTGGCTGGGGTTAATTTGACAATTGACCGTGGTCAGGTTTTAGCTCTGGTTGGTGAATCTGGATCGGGAAAGTCAACCTTTGCGATGAGCATTATGGGCCTCCATAATCCTGAACTGACTAAGGTAACGGGGTCGATTCAATTGAATGGCGAAGAGCTAATTGGATTGACAGAAGAACAATATGATCAATATCGCGGTAATTCTGTTGGTATGATCTTTCAAGATCCTTTATCAAGTCTGAATCCATTGATGCGAATTGGTGAACAAATTGCCGAGGCAATAACTGTGCATAATGGAAAAGCTCAGTCGGTGTCAGAACATGTTTTAAATTTGTTAACGGAAGTTGGTATTCCCGATAGTGACCGAGTGGCAAAGCAGTACCCACATGAACTTTCTGGTGGGATGCGTCAACGAGTCATGATTGCAATGGCATTGGCTAATGAACCAGATTTAATTATTGCTGATGAGCCAACAACCGCTTTGGATGCAGTCATCCAATCACAAATCTTGGATTTGATTAAAAAAATCCAACAAAAGAAGGGTGCTGGTGTGCTTTTAATCACTCATAATTTGGACGTTGTGGCTGAAATTGCGGATGAAGTGGCCGTGATGTATGCCGGTCAGATTGTTGAAAAAGCGCCGGTTGAACGACTATTTAATAATCCTAAGCACCCATATACACGTTCATTATTGCGTGCAGATCCTGAAAATGTGCAAGCGGGTGGTGAACTCTATGCTATTCCTGGAACGGTACCATCATTGTCCGAAATGGACCATCACAAGGATTTGTTCTTGCAACGTGTACCATGGTTAGACCAAAAGTTGGTTGACGCAGATGTTGCTGATACTTTGACAGAAATCGAACCAGATCATTATGTTCGAGGAACGGCATGGCAAGACTTTGCTTTTCCAGATGAGCAAGAAATTGAGGGACAGTCATGACTGAGTTAGTAAAAATTACGAACCTGAAAAATTATTATCCCGTTAAAGGTGGTTTCTTTAATAAAAAAACAGATGATATTAAAGCGGTTGATGATGTTTCGCTGACCATTGAAGCTGGGCAAACATACGGTTTGGTCGGTGAGTCTGGGTCTGGTAAGACGACGATTGGGAAAATGCTGGTTGGCTTAGAAAATCCAACCAGTGGTCAAATTTTGTTTGACAATCAAGATGTCACAACAATCAAGCAAAAAAAGGCTATTCATTATAACAAGGACGTCCAGATGGTTTTCCAAGATAGTCAGTCAAGTCTAAATCCTCGAAAAACTATCGGCACGATTATTGCAGAACCCTTGCAGAATTTTGGCGTTCCAGCGGCGATTGGTAGTGAAGGGCATAACCAGGAGCGCTCCTTTGATCAAGAGAAAATTGAGCAACGTGTTCTTGAATTGCTAGAAGTTGTTGGTTTGCCAGCTAAAACCGTGGAACAATATCCATTTCAATTTTCTGGAGGACAGCGGCAACGAATTGTTGTTGCAAGAGCCTTAGCAACTAATCCGCGCTTAATTGTTGCGGATGAACCTGTTTCAGCCTTGGATCTTTCTGTCCAGGCGCAGGTTCTAAATTTTATGAAAAAAATTCAACGAGATTATGGTATTAGTTTTCTTTTCATCTCACACGACTTAGGGGTGGTGAAGTATATGACGGATAACATTGCCATTATGCACCACGGTCGTTTTGTTGAAATGGGGACGAACCAAGATATCTTTGACCATCCCCAACACATTTATACAAAGCGACTTTTATCGGCAATTCCGAGCCAAAAAGTTGAAGACCGGCAATCAAAACGAGAAGAGAGGTTGGCAGTCGCAGCGGAGTTTGATCGGGATCACGATTTGTACTATGAACCAGATAGTCTGCGGGCATATGATTTAAGCCCGATTAGCGAAACGCACTTCGTTTCAATTAGAAAGGATCACAATTAATTATGGCGAAAACAATTCTTCGACGAATTTTAATTATGTTACCGCAGTTGATTTTGGTTTCGCTGCTGATTTTTATGCTGGCACAATTGATGCCTGGTGACCCCTTTTATGGGAACTTAAATCCAAATTCGGATCCGGCTACGATTGAGCGGATGCGTCATGCAGCCGGATTGGATTTACCCTGGTATGAGCAGTATATCCGTTGGGTTGAGCATATTTTCCAGGGAGACTTTGGAACTTCTTATACCGTTAACCGTGGTTGGTCTGTAACACGAGTGATTGGTAGTCGTATCTGGCCAACCTTATCAATGGGCGTGATTGCTGTTATCTTGACTTATTTATTGGCCATTTCACAGGCATTATTGGCAGCTCGTCATGAAAATAAGTGGATTGACCGGGCATTGGTTGTTTGGAATACATTGACTTCGGCTGTTCCGTCTTTTGTTTTTTACTTTGTCATGATGGTGCTTTTTGTTTATCTGCTTCCGCTATTTCCAAGTTCAGGAACGGGGATTGAAGATGGCCAAAGTTTTATTGTTAATTTCTTTAATAACTTGCGTTATGCCTTTTTGCCAGCCTTAACGATTGCTTTATTTAGTACAAATAGCATTTTTCAGTACTTACGGTCAAACTTGCTAGACCAGCAAGCGCAAGACTATGTTCGAACAGCCCGTGCAAAGGGTGTCTCAATGAAATTAGTTTTCCGTAAACACATTTTGCGCAATGCCTTCTTGCCAATCGCTTCAGGAATTGGTTACTCCATTACGGGTGTTCTTGGTGGTGCAATCTTTGCGGAAACAATCTTTGGTTATCCAGGTATTGGTGCGCTGTTTGTGCAAGCATTGACTGGTCGTGACTATACGATCATCACTGCCTTGATGCTGTTACAAGGAACGTTGTCACTATTAGGTGGACTCTTGTCTGACATTATTTCGGCATGGGTAGATCCACGAATTCGGGTGAAATAAGGAGTAGGTCATGCAAACAAAGAAAAAACATTTTGGTTCAAAATTTTGGCCTAGCTTCTGGCGTGAACTGAGTAATGACGGTCTTGGTTTGACGGCTTTGATTTTGCTAATTTCATTATTCTTATTGATTTTCTTCGGCCAATTTTTTGTACCAAGTAATATTGGGTCGATGAGTGACATTATGAATTCAAATTTGCCGCCAATGACAAATGGGCACATTTTAGGGACTACAGATTCGGGCGCTGATTTCATCTTGACTTTGATTGCTTCAGCTAAAAATTCATTGATTATCGGTTTTGGTGTGGCTACTTTAGTGACCTTAATCTCAATTGTCTTTGGAATGGTCATTGGCTATTTTGGTGGCTGGGCAGACTGGATTTCGATGCGACTAATTGATTTTTGGTTGGTGATGCCTTTGGTCATGATTCTGGCGATCATTTTTTCAACGGCTAAGGGATTGTCCATTTGGAACCTGATTTTGATTTTGGCTGCTTTAAGCTGGCCGGCAAATGTCCGCCTTGTTCGAACTTTGACGTTATCGGAGGTTAATCGCGATTATGTCCAGGCTGCCAAAATTTCAGGGACACCCTGGTATAAAATTCTTTTTTCTGGTATTTTGCCGAATATTTCTTCGACGATTATCTCTGATTACGCCTTGACACTGGCGGGCTCAATTGGAATTGAATCAGGTCTGACATTTTTGGGCTTTGGTTTGAAAGCCGGAACGAGTTCGCTTGGATCAATGCTGACGGTGTTGAATGGATCAGCTTCGACAATTTATGTTCGCTGGTGGCTATGGGTACCAGTAACGTTAATTTTGATTATCTTAACTTTTGGTTTCGTTGTCTTAGGGCAGATTGTCCGGCGGTCAGTTGACCAACGCCAATCATTAGATTAATTAACGATTAAATTACGATTAAAAATAAATTAAAATAATCGTTGACATTCTAATTAACGATGCTATGATTATAATTATCAACTTTGAGATATTCTAAAAAAGGGTTGAAAAAAAGAGGAGGACCATTGCATGGTAAGTGTAGGAAAAAAGATAGCCTTTGGTGTGGGAGGTGTTGTCGTCGTGGCTGCTGCCGGCTTTGCTATTCTGGCGAGCACGTCGAAACATTACGATACACCGGCAAAGGCAATTAGTGTTGGATCGTTTAAGGGGGATTATAAAAATTCCAAATCACCAATTAAGGGCGGCAACTTAAGCGTGACTGTACCTGGAACAGCTGCAGCCCCAGTTAGCTACGTTGGGTATGCGGAATTTAATCAGTGGGCATCCGTTGGTGTTGAACAGCAGCCAGCTTCTAATCAACTGTTTTATACCGACAAGCACGGTAAGGTTGAAAGTGGCGGTCCAGCAACGATGAAGATTAACCGTTCTGATAAGACAATTACGATCACTTTGCGAGACAATTTGAAGTGGTCTGATGGTCAGGATGTGACGGCTCAAGACGTTGCCTTTTCACTTGAAACTTTGGCAACAAATGATGTGGCATCAAGTAACTTTACCAGTTCATTCTTGAACATTAAGGGAATGGAAGATTTCCAAAACGGTAAAGCAAAGTCGATCTCCGGTTTGAAGTTTGATGATGGTAAAGATGGTAAGAAGTTGACGGTTAGTTATACATCATTGCCAGCCGCAGCGGAGTGGGGTGATGGTGTCCCATCGAACGCCTTGCCATACCACGATTTGAAGAATGTTTCTTCAAAGGATTTGTCAACAACCGAAAAGGTGACAAAGAATCCATTGTCATTTGGACCATTTAAGGTTTCATCGGTTTCAAGTGACTCAACCGTTAAGTATGTTCGTAACAGCGATTACTGGGGTAAGCAGGCCCGGTTGAATTCAATTACGTTCTACGTTAACCAAGATCAGTCAAAGCTTGAAAATGATCTTTCAAAGCAAAAGTTTGATGTGGTAACGTCCGTTCCAACAAACTTGTGGAAGAACGGTGGTGCGGATGAATTGTCAAAGTATAACAATAAGAATGGTTATGCTTCAACAGGAAAGTATGCATCAAATTACTCTGAGATGTACTTCAACCTTGGTCACTATGACAAGAGTACTAAGACAAACGTTCAGGATCGCAATACACCATTGCAAGATGCTAATGTTCGTAAGGCAGTTGGTTATGCCATGAACGTTGGGGATGTTGCTGCTAAGTATAGTAACGGTTTCTCACTTCCTACGAATACCTTGGTTTCAAAGTCAACTTCTAAGGAACAATTCTATGACAAGTCTGTTAAGGGTTATCACGATAAGGACAGTGGTGATGCTAAGAAGGCTGGTCAGTACTTGGAGAAGGCTGGCTATAAGAAGGGGTCTGATGGTTACTATGAAAAGGATGGTAAGCGTTTGACGTTGACTTACTTGGCTCGTTCCGGTACGGCAACTTCTGAAGCAGAAGCAAAGGCTTACATCGCTGCATGGAAGAATGCCGGTATTGAAGTCAAGCTTTACCAAGATAAGCTTGTTGATAGTTCTACTTGGAAGTCAATCGTTGTTGGTGGTACAAACCAAGACTGGGATTTGACACTTGGTGGTTGGGCAGAAGGAACTGTGCCAACATTTGACCAATTGTGGGCTAAGTCAGCTAACTACAACTTCGGTCACGTTGTTTCAAGTGCCTTGTCAAAGAACTTGACTGACACACAAAACTCATCTTCACAGTCAGAATTGATTAGCAACATCAAGGACTTCCAGAAGATGATGGTTGATGACGAAGCTTACACAATTCCAACGACGACACCAATTAGCGCTTCATTGGTTAACGGCCGTGTTACTGGTTGGACCACTGCTAATTCAAATGACTTGTATGCTCAGTTGGGTGTTTCTTCAAATAAGCCAACAACCAGTGGTAATCCACGCAAGTAAGCTCACAAAGCGCTTAGCTAGATTATTCTTTGTTTTAACTCAATCGATTCAATTTAATTTAATGTTTGGGCTCCCAGCTATTCATCATGAATGGTTGGGGGCTTTTTTGTGGCTGCTTTCAGGCGTCATTTGTTCTAACAAATGTGCGCGTTGCTCGCACGAATTTGTTTGTTAAACAAGCTGTAAGTGTCAGTAAAAAAAGACCTGAGTCAGATGACTCGGGTCCTTCTTTTAGTTGTTTGGATAAAGAGTATTCAAGTAGGTATTGAGTCCCTTTTTGATATCTTGGGCAATTTTCTGTTGGTAACTAGATTGACGAATGTAGGCAAAATCTTGATCTGAGTTGATAAAGCCATTTTCCAACAAAACAGCTGGCCGAGTGACATCTTTGATGACCAGGTATGGCATGGTTTCATAGCCACGGTTTTGCAGTGGCAGGTTATTGAGTGAGCCGTTTAGGGCTTTGACTAAGTCCAGCGAATTATCGTTGTAATAGTACTGAGAAACACCAGAGGCCGTATTGTTTGATTCGGATGAATCAAAGTGGAAAGAAATTTGGGCATCGGCATTATACTTTTCAGCCTTGCGGGGGATGTAAAGCAGCGGAACCACAACGTCGGTTTTGCGAACCATGATGACGCGGGCACCGGCATCCGTTAAGACTTTTTCGGTGGCAAGGGCGGTTCTTAACGTGTAGGTCTTTTCATAGTGCTTACCATCAGTTGAGATAGCACCAGTATCAGAACCACCATGTCCTGGATCCAAGACAATGGTCGATTCGGATAGGAGGGTCGGTTTTTTGATTTTGGTATTGTTGGCAACCCAAGAAGCAACCCAGCCAACTTTTTGGTTATTTTCACGCTTAACTTTCCACCAACCGTTATTTTTTTCGACAACCGTCAGCTTGGTACCGGCCTTTAGCTTGGTAATTTCCTGGTAGCCAATTCCGGGTCCGCTACGCAGGGGCACTTGGTCTGGCCTGGTGGTTAGTTGATTTTGCTGGGCCAATGACAGGATCAGCACCATGGTAGCGAAGGTGAAAACACTGACAATAATGGCGCCAATTTTATTTTGTTTGATCCATTTCCACAAAGTAAACATAAAGTCGGTCCATTTCTATCTTATTTGTTTATTTTAGCACTATTATTACAAAAAAAGGCAACCCACATCGAGTATAATGGTAAGTATGAAACAATTCAGAGTAGAGAAATTAACTTCAACTTACGGGGAGAAGGTCTTATTTGACCAAATCTCTTTTTTAATCACCCAGGGCGACCGCATTGGTCTGGTGGGTGTCAACGGCTCGGGTAAGACCACTTTGCTAAATGCTTTGTCTGGCGACCAACCGGCTGATCGCGGTGAGATTACTACCCAAAACGATTACCGGATTGGCTATTTGGCCCAAGAACCAAATCTTGATGGCCACCTCCAAGTGATGGATGCCATCTATGCGGGTGATCAACCAGTCTTTCAAACCATTCGTTCTTACCAGGAAGCATTAGACTTCATGGCCCAAGAACCCGAAAATCCGAAGGCGGCCAATCGCTTTGAAAAAGCACAGGCGGCCATGGATCGCGATGATGCTTGGACGATTGAGGCTCAAATTAAGACCATTCTAACTCAGCTACATTTAACCAATTTAAAACAAAATGTGGCTGATTTGTCTGGTGGGCAGCGCAAGCGTGTCGGACTGGCTCAAGTCTTAATTCAAGAACCGGACTTATTAATTTTAGACGAGCCGACCAATCACTTGGACTTTGATTCGATTGCTTGGCTGGAAAAGTACTTGTCTAGTTACAAGGGCGCTTTGTTAACGGTCACCCACGATCGTTATTTCTTGGACCGGGTCACTAATCGAATTTTTGAACTTTCTTTTGGTAAGTTGTACGAATACCAGGGAAATTACCAGGATTATGTTTCTGGTAAGGCTTTACGGCAGGAAAACGAGGCGGCGGCAGAGCATAAGCGTGAAAAGCTCTACGAAAAAGAGCTCGTTTGGATGAAAAAATCTGCCCGAGCCCGCACGACCAAGCAAAAGGGGCGTGAAAAGGCCTTTGCGGACCTGGAAGATTCGCTAGGGAATGTCCAAACCGACCAGGATGTTGAGGTCTCATTGGGTCAGCAACGATTGGGAAAGAAGGTCATTGCCTTAGAAAACGCCAGCCTAGCTTTTGGCGACCAAGTCATTTTTAAGGACTTATCGTTGCGCTTTGGCCAACGAGACCGGATTGGAATTACCGGGCCTAATGGGGTTGGAAAGTCCTCTTTATTGAACGTTTTAGCTGGTCGCTTGCCACTGACTGATGGTGTCTTAGAGATCGGTGAAACCGTTCGAATTGGCTATTACACCCAGGTCACAGAAGAAATCCCAGCCGATAAGCGGATGATTGAATACCTGACAGATGTCGCAACGAGTGTTAAGGACCGGGATGGCAATATCATTTCGGCCAAAGATTTGCTGGAACAATTCCTTTTCCCATCTTTCATGCACGGGACGCTGGTTCGCAAATTATCTGGTGGTGAAAAGCGGCGCTTGTACCTACTAAAAATCTTATTGCAGGAGCCAAATGTGCTTTTGCTGGATGAGCCGACGAACGACTTAGATATTGGTACGTTGACTGTCCTTGAGAACTTTTTGGCAAAATTTGCCGGGACGGTCGTCACGGTATCCCACGACCGTTACTTCCTTGATAAGGTGGCCGATTATGGCTATTATTTGGTTGGCGATGGCGTGGTTGACCGATATAACGGCCAGTTTTCAACTTATTTGGAAGAGACAGTTCTGCCAAGTGCGAAGCAAAAGCCGGCAGCGGCTGAAGCACCGGCCAAAAACGTTCAATCGACTCAAAAACAGGCACCGAAAAAGAACGCAAAACGTAAGCTAACTTACATGGAAAAGCGTGAGTGGGAAACGATTGAAGACGAGATTGCTGATTTGGAAGGGCAAGTTGATGCGTTAAACGAGCGAATGGCTGCAAATGGTGCGGACTATCAAAAAGTGGCCGAACTACAAAGCCAATTGACGGAGGTTAGTGGTCAATTAGATGCCAAAATGGATCGTTGGGCTGAATTAAGTGAAATTGTTGAAAAACAAGGCTGAGGCCTTGTTTTTTTATTACGCTGTTTGTTTAATTCTTTCTTCCATCGGGCCGATTCTGTGATGCTGGCTGGTTGGTTTCGTCTAATTAGATGAAAGGAGGAATCAACAATGGATTTCAAACATTTTTTATTAGCTGTTCATCTAACAAAAGGGATTGGGCCGGCCACCGAGAGCCAGATCATTATGGTATTAAAGCAGGAGAAACCCCTGGTAGAATTTTTTGACCTTGCCAACTTGGTTGACTTACTGGATCGCTTCTCGATTAGGCTAAAAATTGACCGGCTGGGGCAGAAATTTGCGGCGGCCGTTGAACAGGCGGAAGATTATGCTGGTCATTTTTTAACTTATTTTGATGCGGCGTATCCAGAACGTTTGCGAGAAACTTATCAGCCGCCACTAATCCTGTTTTATCGGGGTGACTTGCGAGCACTACAGTTACCGGCCTTAGCAGTTGTCGGAACGCGGACAGCTACACCGTATGGCTTGACGGTGGTTCGCCAATTGTTACCGCCAGTGGTCAAAAGTGGTTGCGCGATTGTTTCCGGTCTAGCAAAGGGGATTGACGTGATGGCCCACCAATTGACCTTTGCCGAACGTGGTGTTCCGATTGCCGTGATTGGCACGGGTTTGGACCAAGTTTACCCGAAGCAGCACCGACTGTTGCAAGAACAAATGGGTCGGCAGGGTTTATTATTATCTGAATTTCCGCCCGGCGTTGGTCCCCATAAAAGCCATTTTCCACTACGTAATCGAATCATTGCGGGCCTAGCCGGAACAGTTTTAGTTGTTGAGGCTAGGGAACACTCTGGTTCTTTGATCACTGCAAATTTAGCTTTGCAAGCAAACCGGGAGGTCTTAGCGGTGCCCGGACCAATTGATGCATTGGATTCTGTTGGCTGTAATCAACTCATTGCAGCGGGTGCTTTGCCAGTTTTGACTAGTAGTGATATCATAGGGGCGATTCAGTGGCTGCCTTGACTTTTATTTACTATAGTAGAAAAATGTTAACAAATCCTCTTGTCAAAATTGGGCATGCCCTGGTATGATGGGAGAGTTAATCCGAGAAAAAGGCGAATTAGAACCAAACTAAGGTTGCTCTGATGCTAAAACTGGCAACCACCGTCTTTCAGAAATATGGGGAATCACAAGTTGGTAGAAGCAAAAACCAAGAAAAAAACGACGAAGAAAAAGACAAGTAAGAGCAAGGCAAGTAAGAAACTTGTTATTGTCGAAAGTCCGTCAAAAGCAAAAACAATTGAAAAATACCTGGGATCGACTTATCAGGTCGTTGCATCAATTGGTCACGTTCGTGACTTGCCTAAGTCAACTTTGGGTGTTGATGTTGAACAAGATTACCAACCAAAGTACATTAATATTCGCGGTAAGGGACCGGTAATTAAGGACCTCAAGAAGGCTGCTAAGGCCGCTAAGCAAGTTTATCTCGCATCCGATCCGGATCGTGAAGGAGAAGCGATTGCCTGGCATTTGCAGCATATCTTGGACTTGGATCCAAAACAGGCCAACCGGGTGGTCTTTAACGAAATCACGAAAGATACTGTTAAAAACGCCTTTAAGGAACCACGGACCATTAACCAAGACCTCGTAGATGCCCAGCAAGCGCGTCGAATTATTGACCGTCTGGTGGGATATTCCATTTCACCAGTTTTGTGGAAAACGGTGAAACGGGGCTTGTCAGCCGGCCGGGTGCAATCAGTTGCCCTAGGCCTCATTATCGCCCGTGAACGGCAAATTCAAGCCTTCCAACCAGAAGAATATTGGACCCTGGATTCCGAATTTAAAAAAGCCAAAGCAAAGTTTAAGGCTAATTTCTACGGCTTTGATGGCAAGAAGCAGCCTTTGCCAGATAACGCTGCCGTGCAATCCGTCTTAGGTAAAATTGACCAGTCCAAGCCCTTTGAAGTCACGGAAGTGAAGGCAAAGGAACGCAAGCGTCAACCTCAGCCACCATTTACGACGTCAACGATGCAACAAGCGGCTAACACGCAGTTGAAGTTCCGGACTCGTAAAACAATGATGACGGCACAACAGTTGTATGAAGGAATCAATCTTGGCCGCGGTTTGGGGCAAGTAGGGTTGATTACCTATATGCGTACTGACTCAACTCGTCTATCTTCTTTGGCAAAGAATGCGGCAGCTCAGTACATTCATGACGAGTGGGGTGAAGAATATTCACGACACAAGCCAGTTGCCGGCACGCCGCAAGAAGGGGCTCAAGATGCCCACGAAGCAATCCGCCCAACTGACGTCACCAAGACGCCAGCATCCATTAAGGATAAGTTGACCCCTGATCAATTTAAGCTGTATTCCTTGATTTGGTCACGGTTTGTTGCTTCATTGATGACGCCAGAAGTCTTGGACACACTGGCCGTTACGGTTGAACAAAATGGCGTTTTGTTCCATGCCAATGGTTCAAAGACGAAGTTCCCAGGGTTCACGAAGGCCTACCCAGCTGCTAAGGAAAAGGATAATCTGTTGCCTGACCTTGCTGAGGGTGATCAGATTAGCCTAGCCAAGACGGACCCAGAACAGCACTTTACCATGCCACCTGCCCGTTATTCTGAAGCGGCTTTGATTAAGGCCTTGGAAGAAAACGGGGTTGGTCGTCCATCAACTTATGCGCCAACCTTGGATACGATTCAACGCCGAAACTACGTCCGAGTGGACGCGCGCAAATTTGTTCCAACTGAATTGGGCGAAATCGTTCAAAACATTGTTGAGGACAAGTTCCCAGATATTACGGATACGAAGTTTACCGCCCAGGTCGAACATTCGTTGGATGAAATTGAAGTCGGTGACAAAAAGTGGGTACCGGTTGTTGATGAGTTCTACAAGCCATTCTCAAAGGAAGTGGCTAGTGCTGAAGAAACACTGGAAAAAATCACCATGCATGACGAATTGGCCGGGATGGACTGTGAAGTCTGTGGCGCACCAATGGTTGTCAAAATGGGACGTTATGGCAAGTTTTATGCCTGCTCTCGTTTCCCTGATTGCCGTAATACCAAGGCAATTGTTCAAGAAATCGGGATTACTTGTCCAAAGTGTGGCAAGGGGCAAGTCGTTGAACGAAAGACTAAGCGTGGTCGGAAGTTTTACGGTTGTTCTCGCTATCCAGACTGTGATTTTGTTTCATGGGACAAGCCAAAGGATCCAAATGCTGAGAGCCAATCAGCAGAAGAAAAAGAAGCTGCAACAAGTAAGTAAGCAAAAGCTGACCGATGTGGCCAGCTTTTTTCGTATAAGAGGGTAGTATGAAAGAAAAGAAACTAAAGAAAGTTCTAACGATTGCCGGTTCTGACTCCCTTGCCGGTGGTGGCCTGCAAGCCGATTTGGCGACCTTTGCAAGAGCTGGTTTAGCCGGTTTTTCGGTTCTGACCAGCGTGGTGTCAATTAAAACTGATGCCGTTGAGGTTTTTGCTGTCCCGGATGCTGTCTTGCAGGCGCAATTAAGTTCGGTCACTCAAGTTGATGACTTTGCCGCCATTAAGGTCGGCTTGTTAAACTCAATCAGCCAGTTAGACATGGTGGTTGACTTTATTAAAGACTTTGACTGTCCGATTGTGGTGGATCCAGTTTTGGCCTTAAAAGAGGGGGAGTTGGCGGAAAACCCGGCCTTGGTTGAAGCATACCGAAACAAGCTATTACCACTAGCAACCATTTGCACGCCCAACTTCAATGAGGGGCTAGTTTTAGTCGAGAAGGCTCGTCGAAATGTACAGACGGCTGCTGATCTGTCTGCCTTAGGCCGGCAATTGAGTCAGCAGGTGCAAACAACGGTTTTGCAAAAGGGTGGTTTGGGCTTTTTACCAGGGCAAACCTTGGATGTCTTGGCTGTTGGTCAAACCGTGCAACCACTCAGCCTACCAGCATTAGCTAAAGACGCTAGCATTAACGGTGCCGGTTGTACCTTGGCCGCGGCGATAACGAGTTACTTGGCTCTCGGGCTTGACCTAGAGGAAGCGGTGACTAAGAGTCAACAATTTGTTCACCAAGGGATTGCTGCCGGCTACCATTTGAATCAAAAGCGGCTTGATGGCAACGTCTTTCAGGCCGGCGTTGCTTGGCTTGAGTAACAAAAAAAGAACCTTATTCCAATTTGGAATAGGGTTCTTTTGGTGAAATAAGCATTTTTAAATTTTTTAGCCCTTACCATCCTGGAAAGCGGCGTAGAGAGTCATCCCCCCATCGACAAAGAGCGTTGTTCCCGTGACGTATTTGGCCTGGTCGGAAGCCAACCAAACGGCGGCATCAGCGACGTCTTCTGGATCACCAATCCGTTGCATTGGAATCATCGACTGTGTTTCCGCGTATTGCTTTGGATCAGCGAACTTTTTGGCATTGATTGGCGTGTTGATGGCTCCTGGGGCAATGTTATTGGCGCGAATGTTCTTTGGCGCGTATTCCATCGCAATTGTTTCAGTAAACAATTTGACACCACCCTTAGCGGTTGCGTAAGAAGAAAAAGTAGGCCACGGGATTTGCTGGTGGACGGATGACATGTTAATGATATTACCGGTCTTATTGTTGTCCAACCAGTAGTTTAGGGCTTCTTTGGCACCAAGAAAGACACCAGTCATGTTAATGCTAATGACCTTGTTCCATTCCTCCAAAGAAATTTGATGAGTCGGCGTTTGAATTTCCATGCCGGCGTTGTTAACCCAGACATCTAAGCCGCCAAAGTTGCTAACGGCTGCTTCGAGCAAAGCTTTCACACCAGCTTCAGTCGAAACGTCTGCTTGAACTGCGACGGCATCACCACCATTTTGACGGATTTCGTCAACTGCTTTTTGGGCCCCAGCTTCATCGGAGTGATAGTTAATGACTACGTTCATTTTTTCTTGGGCAAAGCGTAGCGCGATGGCGTTACCGATTCCCTTTGAACCACCGGTAATGACGGCGACTTTTTGGTTAAGATCTGCAAACATAACTTTCTCCTTTTTCAAACAATCAAAATGATACAAAAAAACAGCAAGTGCCTTACTTGCTGTCTACTGTAAACTTTTTTAAATTATTTGGCAAATTACTTGTTTTGCCGGCGGTACTGAACCGCGGTCACGCCAACCTGTTGCTTGAACACCGTGTTGAAGTAGGAAAGGTTTGGGATGCCGACTTTCAAGCCGACTAGGGCGACGGAATCCTTACCATCGCGCAAGAGCTTTTTAGCGTGGAACATTCGAACCCGTAACAAGTAGTTTTGGGGCGTTTCGTCAGCAATCGTCATAAAGGCCCGGTGCAAAATACCAGAAGAGATATGAAAGTCTTCACTTAAGGAGTCCAAGGTAATCCGGTTCTTGTAGTGGGCGGCAATGTATTCTTTCACCTGGAAGACGAGCTCGGCCTTATCAGAAATCTCACCAAATGGTTGGCACTCACTGCAAGGTTTGAAACCTTCAAAGAGGGCTTCGTCGTCCGTTTTGAAAATGCGGATGTCATCCGGGTTGGTTTCTTTACCGTGGATACAAGAGGGGGAGCAAACGCGGTGGTCGGTGGCTACACCATAAATAAAGCTGCCGTTATAACTTTTATCTTGATCATGAATGGCTTGCCAGCGTTTTTTGGTTAGTGAGTACATTAGGTCTACCTCCTCCTGCTATTTTTTAAGACTGTTACCAGTACTTGGAATCAATTAATAAACAGCTTAACACAAATTGGTCTATTTGACTATTACTGTTATTTTACAAAGACGCTGTTTTGTAATTTTGTCTCAAATTTAGTAAAATAAGTGGGTAGAAAACTGCTTTGTTGCAGATGGAAAGGCATACAATTTTGACAAATTATGCAGAAGAAATGATGGCCGCAATTCGCCTTGGCCAGTTGGACCAGGCGCAAGCTGCTTTTAAAAAGTCATTGGCCAATGATGACGATGATTTAATTTATTCACTTGCTGAAGACCTCTATGCGATTGGCTTTGTGGCCGAATCAAAGGAGGCCTACCTTCATTTGGCTAAAAAGTATCCCGATGAAGGGGACTTGAAAACGGCCCTGGCTGAATTAGCAATTGAAGAAAATGACCTTGATTTGGCGCAAGATTATTTGGCTCAGGTGCCAGAAGATTCACCAGCTTACTTACAAGCCTTGATGGTCAAGGCTGATTTGTACCAATCCGAAGGGTTAATGGAATCGGCTGAACATGCCTTAAACCAAGCTTATGCATTGGCGCCTGAAGAGCCAGTGGTTGTTTTTGCCTTGGCCGAGTTTTATTTTGCGACTGGCCAATACCACCAAGCAATTCGCCAATACCGGGCCTTGTTGCTGCAAGGTGAACGCCGGATTGCCAAGGTCGATGTTGCGGCTCGAATTGGAACGGCTTATGCTGCGATTGGTAACGTCGATAATGCCATTGCCTATTTGGAACAAATCAAGCCAATTGACTTAACGATTGACACCAAGTTCCAGCTGGCCTTCTTATACACTGAGAAAAAAGCCGACGACGATGCCTTGCCATTGTTTCAAGACATCCTGGAGGCTGACCCCCAATACACTTCGGTCTACCCACTGTTGGGTCAGCTTTATGAACGGATTCATAACGATGCGGAAGCCGTTAAAACTTATCAGTTGGGGCTTTCATATGATCAAACCAATCCAATTTTGTACCGTTTAGCCGGCTTATTGCTCTTCAAATTAGATGAGCTCGACCAGGCTAAGGATTATTTCCAAAAGGCCTTGGCCTTGGACGACCAAGACTTGGCTACTTATTCGGCCTTAGCCGACTTGAACTTGGCTGCCCACGATTACCAGGCGGTGATCGATACGATTACCGCCGCCAACGACCGGGACTTAGTCGACCCACGCTTTAGTTGGGACCTTGCTCGGGCCTACCATGCCTTAGAAAATGAAGATAAGGCTCGCGAAAACTGGCTGATTGCGGCCGAAGATTATCCGGCAGATGGTGACTTCTGGCATGACTTGGCCGATTGGTATCACGAAATTGGTCAACGGGATAATGAAAGGGCAGCCTTACGAAAAGCGGTTGACCTTGATCCCGATAACTTTGAATTAGCAGAGCGACTAGCTGATTTGGAATTGGATTAATTCACTTCAATATGGACAATCCACGTGCATTCTAAGCTAAATCTTGCTAAGATTAAGGGGATTAAAAGATGATAAGGAGTGGCCAATGAAGCTTGAATTGCTACCAAGTGAATTAACATCCGCCAAGCCGGTTTTAAATCAAATTAACCAGGCTGGTTTTCAGGCATACTTTGTTGGTGGCTGTGTTCGTGACATTATTTTAGAAAAGCCAATCCATGATGTCGATATTGCTTCTTCGGCCTATCCAGAAGAAATTAAACAAATTTTCAAAAAAACAGTTGATACCGGGATTCAACATGGCACCGTGATGGTCTTAGACCATGGCCATGGCTATGAAATTACTACTTTTCGAACGGAATCAACCTACACAGACTTTCGTCGGCCAGACCAGGTGACCTTTGTGCGGTCTTTGAGTGAAGACTTAAAACGACGGGATTTCACTATTAATGCCTTTGCCTTGCAGGCGGACGGTCAGGTAATCGATTATTTTGATGGCTTAACCGATTTGTCCAAGCGGCAAATTCGGGCGGTCGGGCAGGCAACGGAACGCTTTACCGAAGATGCCTTACGGATGATGCGGGCGTTGCGTTTTTCAGCCCAGCTTGACTTTGCAATTGAAGATGAAACCTTCCAGGCCTTAGTTGCCTTGGGGCCCAATTTGGCAAAGATTGCCGTTGAACGGATTCAAGTTGAATTTGAAAAGATGCTGCAAGGGATTGCGGCGGGGCCGGCCTTGCGTCATCTAATTCGTGGTCAACTCTTGCCGTATTTGCCGGGGAAGACCGGTCGGGTGACGGACGATTACCTGGCGAAGGTAGCGTTGCAATTAGAAAAACAGCAGCCGCAAACCGAAGCAACCGTTTGGACCCTGTATTTGGGCCAACTGGCTTTGGCCAAGGACGACCTCCAAGATGAGCTGCGTCAATGGAAGTTATCACGAAACGTGATGCAGACGGTAACGGCGTTGTCGCCACTGCTGGCCAACCCTGAAGCAATCGATCAGTGGGCCATTTATGAACACCACCAGGACTTTGAAACTTTGATGGAAACGTTGGCCATCATGGGCACTTCAGCTGAGTGCTTAGAGCGAATTAACCGTTTGCATGCTGAATTACCAGTCTACAGTGCTAAGGAATTAGCCTTGTCTGGTGGTGACTTGATTCAGGCCGGCTTGGCCACTCCAGGACCGGCCTTGGGTCAATACCTCCACGCCTTGGAGCGGGCGGTGGTTCTGGGTGAAGTCGCCAATACAAAAGAAGCAATTACAGTCTTTATTAAGGAGTTGGCAGATGGCCACAGTTAGAATGGTATGGGCAGAAGATGATCGCGGTGCGATTGGTAAAGATGGGACTTTGCCGTGGCACATTCCCTCAGATTTAGCTCATTTTAAAGAGCAAACGCTGAATTCCACGATGGTGATGGGTCGGTCAACTTGGGAAAGTATCGGCCGCCCTTTGCCAAAGCGACACTCCGTGGTTTTGACCCGGCAAACGGATTTTGATCCTGGCTTTGCCGAGGTGACGGTGGTACATTCGCTGGAGGACCTGGAAGCGTTGATGCAAGACGAACTAGCAGCCGGCCGTTTGGTAACCGTTGCCGGTGGGGCTCAGCTGTACAAGCAATTAATGCCAATGGCCACCGAGCTATCCGTGACAAAGGTTCAAGGCGACTTTGATGGGGATACCTTTATGGAACCGGTCAATGACCAGGATTTTGACCTAGTTGACCAACGGACAGCCAGTGACGGTGACTACCAATTAGAATTTTTAACTTACAAACGTCAATAATGTAAATGATGAGGAGACTTGTTTTATGGCTAAAGTACAAATCGTAACTGATTCAGCCGCAAAGTTTACACCAGCAGAAATTGAAGAATACGGTATCAAAGTGGTACCGTTGTCTGTGCAAATCGATGGGACCATCTACCAGGATGGGATTACCATTTCAGCAGAAGAATTCCTAGAAAAAATGCAAGCAAGTGATAATTTGCCACACACGTCACAGCCTTCAATTGGGACCTTCAAAGAAGTTTATGACGAATGTTATGCTGAAGACCCGGAAGCCTCTGTCTTGTCTTTGCACCTGTCATCGGGTCTTTCTGGAACAGTCAATGCCGCTAACCAAGCCAATGCACTAACCAAGGCTGACGTGCATGCCTTTGACACTTTGAGTGCTGACCGGTCAGAAGCCTTTGTTGTTTTGGCGGCCGCTCGAGCAGCTAAAGCTGGTAAAAGCTTGGAAGAAGTCATCCGTGTTGCTGAACAAGCCCGTGATGAAACCTATATTTATTTGTCATTCCGCTCACTGGACAACATGGTTGCCGGTGGCCGCTTGTCAAAGACACAGGGTTTGATTGGAAACCTGTTAAATATTAAAGTCGGTGCGAAAGTCGATGAAGAGGGTAAGGTCGATGTTGTGGTGAAAGGCCGCGGCTTGAAAACCATTAAAGCCTTTAACGACGATGTCATTGAAAAGATGAAGTCCTTTTCAACGATGAAATCAATTGGTGTCACTTACACGGGTATTACAGACGAAGCCGAAGCGATGGCGAAACGGTTGAACGAAATTTGGCCAGACATTGATATTTTGGTTTCAGTCGCAACACCAATCATTTCAACGCACACTGGAATGGGTGCGTTAGCAATTCTATTTGAAGCCGAATAAAGGAGAGTTGAGCAGTTGATGAAAAAGCATAAAGTTTTGTGGTTGAGCATTGCCGGGATTATTTTAGTGCCGGCTCTAATCGTGGGTGGCTATACGGCCTATTTAGCTCTGGCCCCAACTAAAACTGAATTTCAAGGAACTGCTCATGCTAATAAGGTTTTGTCACAGAGTTCGCTGACCAAGGACCAATTTAATGAATTGGTGCAAAAGCATTTGGCGAATACAAACTATGCTGTCAAGCTCTCAGGCAATAACGTCGTTGCTAGCGGGACGGCCATGGACGGTAATGTTAGTGCTAAACTAACGATGACGCCAACGGTCACGAAGGACGGTAATGTCATCATGTCCGTCAAGAAGGCGGTGGTAAATGGTACGACCGTTCCCGGACAGGTTGCGCTTGGTTATTTGAAAAAAATCACAACCCTGCCTGCCGGTGTGACCGTTCAACCTGATAAGTCTCAAATTGCCCTTGATGTGAATCGATTAACGGATGATGGCACCTCTGCCTATAAGGTTGATCAAATTAACATTGCCAAGGGAATCTTTAATTTTTCAGAGGTAGCATCCGATGCCCAGTAAGTCACGTACATTTTATGGTTGGTTAATGACCAACCGCAACCCAGTCGCAGCTGATGAAATTCAACAGTTTGCCAATAATGCTTTTTTGGATCAAAGCTTTCCAAAGCAGGCAACTGACTTCGATGAGCTGTCAAATTATTTAGAAGGATCGGCTAGTTATTTGATGTCGATGACGATTTTTGACGAGGCTTGGTCACAATACCAGGCTTCACGGTAATAAACAGAAAAGAGGCACCATGGGTCAACTTATCCAATGGTATCCTGGTCATATGGCCAAGGCCTTCCGCTTAATGCGGGAAAATTTAAACTTAGTTGATATTGTCTTTGAGCTGGTGGATGCGCGTTTGCCGGCATCATCACGCAACCCAGAGGTTGATAAACTAATCGGCGATAAGCCACGGCTCTTAATTTTGACCAAGGCCGACCTGGCCGACCCCAAGCAAACTCGGGCCTGGAAAGAGCATTTTGAGGCCCAGGGACTGCATGTGGTGGTCTTAGATACTAGGAGCCCCAAGACGCCACAAATCATGACCAAGGCCGCTAAAACGGTCTTAGCCGATAAGATTGAGGCCCAGGCCAAGAAGGGGATTGAAAACCGCCCAATTCGGGCCATGCTGGCTGGTATTCCAAACGTCGGCAAGTCGACGCTTTTGAACCACCTGGTCCAAAAAAACGTCGCTCCCACGGCCAATAAGCCCGGTGTGACCAAGAAGATTGCCTGGTTGAAAACACCAGCTGGCTTGGAAATTCTCGATTCACCCGGGGTTTTGTGGCCTAAGTTTGAAGACCAGCAAATTGGCTTACGCCTTGCCTTGAGTGGGGCGGTGAAAGATACGCTCTTTGCGAAGGACGATGCTGTCTTAACGTTGTTGGACTTTTTCCGTCATTATCATCCCGAGGCCATCATCGACCGTTACCATTTGGCCGATAATGCCTTTGATCAGAGTGATGTGGACCTGTTGTTGGCGATTACGGCCAAATTAGGTTTCAAAGATGACTATGACAAGGCGGCAGTCCGTATCCTAAATGATTTGCGGCAAGGGAAGCTGGGCACTTATACATTGGACTTAATCGATGACTGAAACGATTGCACAAATTAAGCAGGCGTTAAAGACGGCAGCGGCTGATGATGTTCGTTTAGCAAACTGGCGGCAAGATGACCGCCAGGGCGTTCAACAGGCACTGGCTGCCTTTGATCGCCGTCAAATTAAGTTAGCCGAGCAAAAGGCGGCTTTTTTGTCTCGTTTCAGTGAGGAACGGCCACTCTGGCAGCAGGGCTTTTCGGCTATTGCTGGCGTTGATGAGGTTGGTCGGGGGCCCTTGGCTGGTCCGGTGGTGGCTGCGGCCGTCATCTTACCCAAGGACTTCGACCAGTATGGCGTGATTGATTCAAAGCAGGTTAGCCCAAAGCACCGCCAGGAATATGTGCAGGCAATCCGGGATGAAGCCGTGGCTTATGGTATTGGCGTGGTATCGGCTGAAGTAATTGATGAAGTCAATATCTATCAGGCCAGTCGTCTGGCGATGAAAGAAGCAGTCGAAAACTTGCAACCGATGGCCGACTATTTGCTGGTCGATGCCATGCAGATTGACGTTGACTTGCCGCAGCAATCTCTGATTAAGGGGGATGCCCGGTCAAATTCAATTGGGGCGGCCAGTATTTTGGCCAAGGTGACCCGAGATGAGATGATGGTCGCCTATGACCAGGAATATCCGGGTTATGACTTTGCTCATAATGCTGGGTACGGTACCGCCAAGCATTTGGCTGGCCTGAAAGAACTGGGACCAAGCCCAATTCATCGCAAGACCTTTGAGCCCGTCAAACAATATTTACAATAGGATTGGCAAATGGGGCACAGGCTTGTGGCTCATTTTTACTAAACTGGCGTGAGTCAGGCATACATAGCATTTTGCAGCATGGAAGGGATAGGGAATTGCTTATGACAGCAATTAAATTAAGCCCCCGCTTACAAGCGGTGGCTAACTTAGTACCAAAGGGAAGTCGTATGGCGGATATTGGCTCAGACCATGCCTATTTGCCGGCAGCATTGTTGCAGGCTGGCCAGATTGACTTTGCCGTGGTTGGCGAAGTAGCCGAGGGCCCCTTACAAAACGCCGAACATACGGTCAAAAGCCAGGGGCTGACTGATCAGGTCGTCTGCCGCTTAGCAGATGGCCTCGCTGCCATTGAAGCAAGCGATGCCGTTGACACGGTTGTGATTGCTGGGATGGGTGGTCTCTTGATTGAAAAGATCTTAACGGCGGGCGTTCCTGCAGCCAAATTTTCACGGTTGATTTTGCAGCCAAACACTGATCAAGCGGCCGTGCGGGCCTGGCTAGTGGGACACCATTATAAGATTAGTCATGAAGAAATTGTCCAAGAAGGGCGCCACCGCTACGAGATGCTGGTGGCGGAACCGGGAGAAGAGCAGCTGACAGCGGCCCAGATTACCTTCGGTCCACATTTGTTGAAGGACCAAGACCCGGTTTTCCTGACAAAGTGGCAATTAGAATACGAGCGAATTAACGGCGTCTTAGACCGCTTAGCGGCCGCTGGGCAAGAGGCCAGTGACAAGTACCAAAAGCTGCAAGCACAGGCCAAGCAAATCCAAGAGGAGGTCTTTCATGGTAAAAGCACAAGCAATCATTGATCAGATTGAGGCCTTTGCGCCGAAGGCGTTGGCTGAAGAGGGCGACCCCACCGGTTTGCAAATTGGGGATGCCAACCAGGAAATTCACCGGGTGTTAACGACGCTCGATGTCCGTCCGGAAGTGATTCAAGAAGCGATTGATTTGGGGGCGGACTTTATTTGGGCCCACCACGAAGCTATGTTTCGGCCTGCTAAGAACCTCGACTTGGCGGACCCACAAAATCGGATGTATGCGACGGCCATCCAGCATAACATCGTCATTTATGCCTCACACACGAACTTGGATGCGGCGGCCGGTGGCTTAAACGATTGGCTTTGTGTGGCCTTTGGCATCCAACAGGCGGTGCCACTCTTAGCAAATGCGGATGGTCACAGTGGCCTGGGGCGGATTGGGACTTTGGCGCAGCCAATGACCATGGTTGACTTTGCCAAGCAGGTGAAGGAAGTTTGCCAGGTGGCGAACGTTCGGCTAATTGCTAACAATTCTAATAAAACGATACAAAGGGTTGCGGTTCTAGGCGGTGATGGCGGAAAATACTGGAAAAAAGCCCAATCTGACGGGGCTGACCTTTACTTGACCGCTGATTTGTACTACCATGTTGGTCATGATATTCTTGCAGCTGACTTTGCTGTCTTAGATCCCGATCACCACATGGAAGCCTTGGCGAAAGAGCCGATGGCCCAGAAGGTGCGGGAGTGGTTTGAGACTTTGCCGGTCTCTGCAAGTCAAATTAATACTGATCCCTACACCTATCTTTAGGTCTGTTTGCAAGCAGGAGGTTTTGCATGTCTGAGAAGTACCCACAGTTAGTGTCTCGTTTCTTACGTTATGTTAAAGTTGATACCCGGTCTGATGAAGACAGTCAAACGGTACCATCATCACCCAAGGAAGTTCAGTTTTTGAAGGACTTAGCGGTTGAATTAAAGGAAGTCGGTTTAGAGAACGTCCGCACCATGAAGGACGGTTATCTCTTTGCTGAATTGCCTTCTAATTTACCGGATGGTCAAGGAACAAAGGTCGGCTTCATCTCACACGTTGACACGGCTGACTTTGAAAGTGAACATGTTAACCCGCAAGAAGTGGATAATTACGATGGGCACTCCGTTTTGGAATTGGGTACTTCAGGATTTAAGTTGGACCCAGCCGTCTTCCCAAATTTGAAGAACTATCAGGGCCACGACTTGATTACGACTGATGGAACGACTTTGCTTGGTTCCGATGACAAATCCGGTGTGGCTGAAATCGTTTCATTAATCGAATACTTGATTGCCCATCCAGAAATTAAGCACGGTCCTGTTCGGGTTGCCTTTGGCCCTGATGAAGAAATCGGTATTGGTGCAAACAACTTTGATGTGGCTGCTTTTGATGCCGACTTTGCCTACACGGTTGATGGTGGACCATTGGGCGAATTGGAATGGGAGACGTTTAACGCCGCCCAAGCAGAGATTGTGATTACTGGACAAAACGTGCACCCTGGAACAGCCAAGGGTGCGATGGTCAACGCCTTGCAAGTTGCGATTGATTTTCACAATGCCTTGCCGGAACATGATCGACCAGAAAAGACAGAGGGGCGGGAAGGCTTCTATCACCTGATTGATATGGCTGGAACCCCTGAAGAAGCTAAGTTAACTTACATTATCCGTGACCATGACCATGACACGTTTGAAAATCGTAAGGCAACGATGACGCAAATTGCTGATCAGTTGAACAAGGACTTGCACAAGGACCGAGTTGCTTTGACGCTGAAGGATCAGTACTACAACATGGGGGATGTCTTAAAGGATCACCAAGAGGTTGTGGACTATGCTGAAGAAGCGATGACTGATTTGGGCATTAAGCCAATTACAGACCCTGCCCGTGGCGGAACCGATGGTTCTAAGATTACCTTCTTAGGTTTGCCAACACCAAACCTCTTTGCTGGTGGCGAAAACATGCACGGTCGCTATGAATTTGTCTCAAAGCAAGTCATGGAACAAGCAACGGATGTTTTGCTTGGTATTTTACAAAAGGCTGCTAAGTAAAATCATTATTATTTATCATCAAAAAAAAGACCAAACGCTTTCAAACGTTTGGTCTTTTTGATTTGGTTATGAAATTTTAGCTGTTGGCTTCTTCTTTTTCATCTGCCGATGAGCCAGACACAGCAGGAATCAAGATGAAAGCAGCTTCACCAACAATAATCGTTACAAGGGCTGTTACACCTGGGTTAAAAGTTACACCAGTCATTTGTCCAACCAAGTAACCGAGCACTTCACCAAAAAGTGCACACCAGATAGCGACATTAATATAGCGCATGTTTCCACTTCCTTTTTTATTTACCCACTATAATACGCCCCTTTTTAGAATTCGCAAGGGGATTGGGCCGAATTTGCCCGGACAATTTGCCGGATTTGTTGTTTAGTGTTGGTCTAGGCAGGGCTGTTGACATTTTTCGGAAAGGCAAACAAATTTTCGGTATAATGTTTTATAGAAAGAATTTCGAATTGGAGGACTGCATGTACGCACCATTACAAATCAAAAGTGCTTATTCACTGCTACAAAGCCCCAATTCTGTTGAACAAATTGTGGCCGTGGCCAAAGACCGGGGCTACCAGGCGGTTTCCTTAGCCGAACAAAACGTCTTATATGGCCTGGTTAGTTTTTATAAGGCCGCCAAAAAGGCCGACATCAAGCCAATTTTTTCGTTGACTCTTCAAGTGAACGGTTTGGTTAATTTGGCAACTGCTTTTCCAATTCTCTTAACTGCCAAAAACCAAGTTGGCTATCAAAACCTAGTTTACCTGTCTTCCAAAAAGATGCGGTCACCAGAAGACCCCTTTGAATTTACCAGCCTGAAAGGGCATTTAGAGGGGCTAGCGTTGACTTTGACGCCACAGTCAGAACTGGGTCAGTTAATTATTGGCCAGGATGGTGCGGCGGCGGACTATTTGGACCGACTGCAAGACCAAAGTGGCGTTGAAGAACTGTATTTGGGAATCAACCCGCTAATCTCACAGGGCCACCAGGAAAGTCTGGTGGCCTTTGCGACCGCTCGTCAGCTTTCCTTGATTGCCTGGGACCAGGTTGATTATTTGGATGAGGGGGACGCCTTTAGTACGCAGGTCTTGCGGGCAATTGACCAGGGAACGAAATTAACCGACTTGGACCTTTTGTCACGAGAAAAAGGTGCCTATTACCTATGGCAAGCAGAAGATGTTGCGGCAGCTTACCAGGCCAATCCGGCGTTGGCAGGGGCGTATGCTAACAATGAGCGCTTAGTTGACGAGGCCAACGTTGAGTTGACCTTTAAGGCGCCGGCTTTACCGGTTTTTCAGCAAGATTCCGGTTTAGATTCAAAGACTTATTTAACTAAGCTGTCCGAAGCTGGTTTGAAACGGCGCTTAGCCGGCCTCACCGTTGATCAACAGCGCTATCAGGAACGCTTAGCCCATGAATTAAAGGTCATCATCGACTTGGGCTTTGCTGATTACTTCTTGATTGTTTGGGATATTTTAAAATATGCCCATGATGAACATGTCCAAACGGGAGCGGGCCGTGGTTCGGCCGCTGGCTCTCTAGTCGCTTATACCCTGGGGATTACGAGCGTTGACCCCATTGCGGAAGGGTTACTCTTTGAGCGGTTCTTAAATCCGGACCGGGCGCAGATGCCTGATATCGATATCGACTGGCCCGATGACCGTCGTGATGATGTTTTGACGTATTTGCACGACAAATACGGCCAGGAATCCTTTGCTCAAATTATTACTTTTGGAACCTTAGCGGCTAAGCAGGCTCTGCGTGATACCGCCCGGGTCTTTGGCCTGGATGCAAAGGAACAAAAGAAATTGTCTGATGGCGTTCCAGCCGGAAAAAACGGTCGTAAGGTCAGCCTACAGGAAGCTTGGCAAGCGCCAGACGGTCGATTAAAGAAGGCAATTGATCGAGTTGAATTTGGTTCTTTGCTGATGAAAACGGCCTTGTCATTAGAAAACTTACCCAGAAATTATTCAACCCATGCTGCTGGAATTGTGATTTCAGACCGGCCGTTGGTCGAAACCCTGCCGGTTCAGGTTGGAAACGACGGCTATTTGTTAACGCAAGTTGAAAAGGGGCCGGTTGAAGAATTAGGTCTGCTCAAAATTGATATTTTGGGGTTGACCAATTTAAAGATTTTGGCGCAAGCAATCGACTTTGCTCAGGGTGAGTTACCTGATAATTTTGATATCAAAAAGATTTCCCTACAAGACGAGGCAACCTTAGACCTATTTGCTAAGGGCCAAACGACTGGTATTTTTCAATTTGAATCAGCCGGGATAAAAAATGTTTTGAAGCGGTTGCGAGTTGATGACTTTCATCTGATTGTGGCGGCGACCGCGCTGTACCGGCCCGGCCCAAGTCAGCATATTGATACCTTTATCAAACGGCGACTGCAGCAAGAGCCCACTCCAAAGATTGATCCGGTGGTGGACCACATTTTGTCCGAAACTTACGGGATTTTGGTCTATCAGGAGCAAGTTATGCGGGTGGCGGCAGCTTATGCCGGTTTCTCGTTGGCTCAAGCCGACTTCTTACGGTCAGCAATGTCTAAGAAGAAGCTGGACCAGATGGCCTCGCTGAAAACCGCCTTCCTGCAGGGAGCAGTGGCGCAGGGGCATCCAAAGGACCAGGCCGAAAAACTTTTTGCCTATATTGATCAATTCGCCAACTATGGCTTTAACAAGTCGCATGCGGTGGCCTATAGCCAATTATCTTATCAGTTAGCTTACATGAAGGCCCATTATCCATTGGCCTTTTATACGGCCTTACTGAACGCTCACCAGGGTGGGGTTGAAAAGGCACAGGGCTACTTACTGGAAGCGAAAAAGCTTGGTATCAAGGTTTTGCCACCCGACGTGAATCGGTCGGCAAGGCTGTGGTCGATTCAGGATGACGCATTGGTCATGGGACTAGACAACATTAGCGGCCTTCAAACTGCCTTTGTCACGACCGTGCTAGAAGCCCGTGACCAGGTTGCTGGTTTTGATTCCTTGCAAGACCTGGTTAAAGCCTTGCCGGATAAGTTTCGGGACGAAAAGTTCTTGAACCAGTTGGCCTATGCGGGTGCATTGGATCATTTTGGTTACAACCGCGCGGAGCTGTTGGAAAACATTCCCGATTTGATTAACGCGGCCGCCTTTGGCGATTTAGTTTTGGCAGAAACCAAGGTTAAAAAGCGGGCTGATTTGTCACTCGTGGAAAGACTGCAAAAGGAAAAAGAAGCGCTTGGCTTTAATCTGTCAGGTCACCCAACGGAGGCCTTTCAGGCCGAATTTGATAGTGGGCGAGTTCATCCGATTGTTGATTTGGCGGAGGGACAAAATGTTAAAATTCTTGGCATGATTAAGGGTGTGAAAGCCATTAAGACCAAGAAGGGCGATGCGATGGCCTTTGTAACCGTAACTGATATGACCGGTTCGGTCGATGTGACGGTTTTCCCAAAGCTATTTGAACAAAAGCAGGCCAGTCTGAAAGCAGGTCGGTTGATTCGAATTGGCGGTAAGACAGAAGTGCGGCAGGGGTTGGCAGTGATTGCCAACTTTATTGAGGAACTTGATCCACGACAGGCGGTACCTACTTTACAAAACCAAGAAAAGGCCCACCCAGTCCATTCGCAAATAACTGCTGAAACGAACCAGTCAAAGGCCAGCCAAATTGGCACTTGGTTCTTGCGGCTTGACGAAGACCATGATCAAGAAGAAATTAAGCGAAAGCTTTGGCAAATCATGCAGGCCAATCCTGGACCATACCCAGTCATCTTGTATTGGCCAGCGACAAAAACCAGAAAATCGATGCCGGCTCAATTTAATTTGGCCGGACCAGACCAATTACAAAGTGGATTAGAACAAGTTTTGTCTAAGAAAAATGTTGTTTTCCGACAAAAAGACTAAATTGTGTCTTGTGAATTGGTTATAGAGTGTATTACAATATGCTAAGGAAGTTGTTTAGAGGCAACTCACCAAGATATCAAAGGAGCTATTTACCCATGAAAAAGACGAAGATCGTCTCAACACTTGGTCCATCATCATCTGATGTGGACACAATTGTGAAGTTAATCGAAGCTGGTGCTAACGTATTCCGTTTCAACTTCTCACACGGTGATCACGAAGAACATTTGGGCCGTATGCAAGCAGTTGCAGAAGCCGAAAAGATTACTGGCAAGACTGTTGGTCGTTTGCTTGATACAAAGGGTGCGGAAATCCGTACTACTAAGCAAGCTGATGGTAAGATTCAATTTGCGACTGGTGATGTTTTCCGTATCTCAATGGACGGCAGCATTGAAGGAACAAAGGAAAAGATTGCAGTTACTTACCCTGGATTGTTTGACGACGTTAAGGTCGGCGGACAAGTGCTCTTTGATGATGGTTTGTTAGCTACAACTGTCACTGAAAAAGACGAAGCAAACAAGGAATTGGTTGTTCGCGCAGAAAACCATGGTTTGTTGGGATCACGTAAGGGTGTTAACGCACCTGGTGTTTCAATCAACTTGCCAGGTATCACTGAAAAGGATGCCGATGACATCCGCTTTGGTTTGGACCACGAAATCAACTATATCGCTGCTTCATTCGTTCGTAAGCCAGAAGATGTTTTGGATATCCGTGCCTTGTTGAAGGAAAAGAACATGGAACACGTTCAAATCATCCCTAAGATTGAATCACAAGAAGGTATCGATAACTTGGATGCTATCTTGGAAGTTTCTGATGGTTTGATGGTTCCTCGTGGTGACATGGGTGTTGAAATTCCTGCCGAAAACGTTCCTTTGATTCAAAAGGAAATGATCGACAAGATGAACGTATTGGGCTTGCCAGTTATTACTGCTACTCAAATGCTTGACTCAATGGAAGAAAACCCACGTCCTACACGTGCCGAAGCTTCTGACGTTGCCAACGCTGTCTTTGATGGTACTGATGCAACGATGCTTTCTGGTGAATCAGCTAACGGTGAATACCCAGTTGAAGCTGTTGCAACAATGGCTGCTATTGATGAAAAGGCTGAATCAGCTTTGTCATTGTACAGCCGTCATGCAGATACATTCTACGGTGATGACGATGTTGAATCAGTTGCTTCAGCAGCTGCTCGTTTGTCAGACTCAGTTGAAGCTAAGGCAGTTGTTGTCTTGACTGAAACTGGTTACGCAGCTCGTATGGTTTCAAAGCACCGTCCAGCAGCAATGACAATTGCATTGACTAGCGCAGAACGTGTACAACGTGGTTTGACTTTGAACAACGGTATCTTGCCTGTATTGGCTGATACTCCTAAGTCAGTTGACGAATTGGTTGCTAAGGCCAAGGAAGTTGCTAAGGCTAAGGGATTGGCTGACACTGGTGACAAGATTGTTGTTGTTACTGTTGCACCAATTGACACTGCTAAGTCAGCAAACAACGTTTCTGTTGAAACACTATAATTTTTATCGAGAAAGTCCGACCCTGTCGGGCTTTTTTTGTTCTAAGTTGTGGTAAAATGAAGTAAGTTCAGTCCAAATGAGGTATGGGATTTTTGACAACTCAAACAGAAAAACTATTCACTTTTGAAAATATCGAACAACAGACTAAGCTAACCGGACCAAAGGACCAATTACTGGTCCTAATGGAAGAGGGCTTGTCCGTTAAAATGCTCGTTCGCGGCAACCAAGTTGCTGTTCAGGGTGATTCTAAACAAGCTTCATTGGCGCTCTCCGTTTTGGAGGCGTTGACACAATTAATTAAAAAACAAATTACCATCGGCCCAGCCGATGTTATTTCAGCGATGACCATGGCTAAACGGGGCACGTTGGATTACTTTGCTGACTTGTATAGCGAAAGCATCATCCGCGATAACAAGGGGCGGTCAATCCGAGTTAAAAACTACGGTCAGCGTCAATATGTCTCAGCCATTCGTAAGAATGATTTGACCTTTGGGATTGGTCCGGCCGGTACCGGAAAAACCTTCTTAGCGGTCGCGATGGCAATTTCAGCCTTGAAAAAGGGTGATGTAGAGCGGATCGTGATTACTCGTCCAGCCGTTGAAGCTGGTGAATCACTTGGTTTCTTGCCCGGTGATCTAAAGGAAAAGGTCGATCCTTATATGCGACCAATTTACGATGCGATGAATACACTCGTTGGTGCTGACCATGTTGCCCGGTTAATTGAACGTGGCGTTTTGGAAATTGCACCATTGGCTTACATGCGTGGTCGTACTTTGGATGATGCCTTCATCATCGTCGATGAGGCTCAAAACACGACTAATGCGCAGATGAAGATGATCCTGACCCGGTTGGGCTTTGGCTCCAAGATGGTAGTCAACGGGGACCCATCCCAAATTGATTTGCCACACGGTGTTCGTTCGGGACTAGTGGCTGCCCGCCGTATTTTACAGGATGTTAACCGGATTGCCTTCATTAACTTTGAAGCCGGTGACGTTGTCCGCCACCCAGTGGTCGGTCAAATTGTCTCTGCCTATGATGCTGCCGATAGTCGTTTGGCGGCCTTGAAGCAGGCACAGAAAGAAGCAAGTAATTAATGGATTTAGCAATAATTGATCAAACGGAAGCTGGCGTTTCACAGTTTCACAAGGACTTAGTTCAATATGTCCTTGACTATGCCGGTTCTTATTTGAACCTACCAGACAACACCGAAATGTCTGTTACCTTTATGAATAACGATGCTATTCAGGCTTATAATCGTGATTATCGCGGTCTTGATAAGCCAACGGATGTGATTTCATTTGCCATTGAAGAAGATGGTGATGACTTACCTGTCTTGCCTGATGAAGAGATGGATGAAGACATTGCAAAAAACATTGGCGACATCCTGGTTTCCGTTGATATTATTGAGAGCCAGGCGGAATACTTAGGCCACTCGTTTGAACGTGAACTTGGTTTCTTAGTCGTTCACGGTTTCCTCCACCTCAATGGTTATGACCACATGCTCGGTGAGGCCGAGGAGAAGGAAATGTTTGACTTACAAAGGAAGATACTCGATGACTACGGACTCACGCGATAATAACTTTATCCAGACAGCAGAGCCTGATTATAAAGAAAAGTCTGCCGTTGAAAAGTTGGCTGAGCAAAACAACGCTAAGGCGCCTACACAACGCAATAAGAACTTCTTTATTTCGCTTTACCATGCCTTGAAGGGAATCTTCTTGGTCGTGATTCGTGAGCGCAATATGCGTTTCCACTTGGCCTTTGCCTTCTTTGTTTTGGTAATTGGCCTGTACCTTGGCCTGAACCGATCTGAGTGGCTGTGGGTGGTAATCGCTGTCTTTTTGGCCGTTTATGGCGAGTTTTTAAATACAGTGGTGGAAGCGGTCGTCGATTTGGTGGTTGAACGTAAGTATCATCCATTGGCTGGCTTGGTCAAAGATGTTTCGGCCGGAATGGTGATTGTTGCTGTGACTGCTGAAATGCTGATCTTGGTCATTATTTTCCAGCCACATGTTTGGCATTACTTTGGTATTCAAACTGATCTTTCACGTTTCGTTCATCGTTTGAAAGGATAAACTTTATGACAAATCCAGGATTTAAATCAGGCTTTGTGGCCATTATTGGCCGGCCAAATGTTGGGAAGTCGACCTTGCTTAACCGCATCGTTGGCGAGAAAATTGCTATCATGTCCAACAAGGCCCAAACTACCCGGAATAAGATTCAGGGAATTTACACAACAAATGAGGCCCAGGTTGTCTTTATTGATACCCCCGGTGTTCATAAGCCACAAAACTCTTTGGGCGATTACATGGTTAAGTCAGCTTTTTCTGCCTTGCATGAAGCGGATGCCATTTGGTTTGTGGCCGATGCTAGCCAAAAGCGTGGCGGTGGTGACAACTACATCATCGATCGACTAAAAGAAGTCAAAAAGACGCCTTTATACTTGTTAATTAACAAGGTTGATTTGCTCGACAAAGAAGAATTGTTCTCAGTGATTCAGTCTTACCAGGAAGACGCACCGGAATGGAAGGAAATTTTCCCAATTTCGGCACGAGAAGGTGACAATGTTCCAGAATTGCTGGAAACAGTCATTGGTGACTTGGACGAGGGACCACAGTACTTTGACTCCGACCAGTTAACGGATCACCCAGAACGCTTCGTTATTTCAGAATTAATTCGAGAAAAAGTTCTGCAACTAACCAAGCAGGAAGTGCCGCACTCTGTGGCAGTAGTAATTGATAAGATTAGTGCTGACCCGGATGGTCTGGTTAGCATTCAGGCTTCTATCATCGTGGAACGCGCAAGCCAAAAGAATATTGTCATTGGGAAGCAAGGCCGAATGATTAAAGAAATTGGTACTCGAGCTCGTAAAGATATCGAGCGCTTGTTGGGGTCAAAAGTCTTTTTGGAAACTTGGGTGAAGGTAGAAGAACGTTGGCGTGACCGACCACAGGCCCTTCAGTCCTTTGGTTACCGCAAGGATGACTTCTAAAAGTTGATTGCCTTGATTGAACGCAACAAAACAAAACGACCATCAAATCGATGGCCGTTTTTTTATTGGAAAGGAGGTCATGATGGCTTTAATTGAAGGCTTAATCTTAACAACCCGGTCATACCGCGATAATGACCTCCTGGTTCGCGTTTTTACCAAAGAAGAGGGAATCCTCACGGTCATGGCGCGGGGGGCTAAGAAGCCAAAATCAAAGGTAGGCTATGCCTGCCAACCCTATACCTGGTTAATCTTTGATGGCGCTTATCCGAAAAATGGCGCGGGGCTTGGTTTTATGAATGGTGTCCAGGAGAGCAAGTCCTACCGCCATGTAATTCAAGATATCAATGTCAGTGCTTATGCGGCCCTGATTGCCAAGCTCTTAGACTTGGCCTTTGAAGAAAACCAACCGCAAACAAGCTGGTATCAAAAAGCGGTGGCTGGCTTTGAAAAATTAGATGCTGGTATTGATCCACAAATCATTACGAACATCTTTGAATTGCAGTTACTGCCAGCCTTTGGGGTGGCACCCAATTGGCAGGCCGATCCGATTTCTGGGGCGGTAACGGGCGACTTTGATTACTCTGAAAAGTATAACGGCATTATTGATCGGTCACACTTTGATTTAGATGACCATCGATTAAACTTGGAGCCGAAAACTGTCTATTATTTGCGGCAATTTTCAGCAATTGATATTGAGAAAATTTCAAAGGTTACCTTATCCTTGATGACCAAACGCGCGATTCAGCGGGTGATTGATTACCTCTACGACCGTGAACTTGGTTTAAAGCCAAAGGAAAAGGTTTTTATTCAAAAAATGGCTGCCTGGGAAGGACAGCTCGCCATTAAGGCGCGAAAGGGAAAGTCATGAAAAAAATTTTGGTATTGCATACTGGTGGAACGATTGCCATGCATGAGGACGCAAACGGTGACGTTGAACAAGGGGCACAAAATCCGCTGAACGATATCCATTTGGATTTGCCAGAGGTTGAATTAACAACGGAAAACATCTTTAATTTGCCCTCTGAACACATTACGCCCGAAAACATGCTAGCGCTTTATAACCGGCTCAAAAACGCCGAACAGGACTTTGACGGCGTGGTGATTACCCATGGAACGGATACGCTGGAGGAAACGTCTTATTTCTTAGACAATACATTGTCGTTATCAATTCCTATCGTGATGACTGGAGCGATGCGATCATCAAATGAAATTGGATCAGATGGCCTTTATAATTACCAGTCTGCCTTACGAGTCGCTCTTGACGAGCAATCAAGGGGCCGTGGGGTCTTGGTCGTCTTAAACGACGAAATTCATGCAGCTCGCTTTGTAACCAAGACTCACGCAACCAACGTGGCTACCTTTGCTTCACCAATTTCCGGGGCAATGGGTATGGTCAATAAGCGCAAGATTTTATTCTTTTACGACTTACCAGCTAAGCGGACTTATCCAATTAATGCTGTTGATGAGCGAATTCCGGTCATGAAAGCCTATGCCGGGATGGACGGCAGAATTTTGACGCTTCTAGCCGATTCTGGCATTGATGGTATTGTGATTGAGGCCCTTGGGGCTGGTAATTTAGGGGAGGATGCCGCTCGTGGCGTCTTGAAATTATTGGCCGCTGATATTCCGGTCGTGATTGTTTCGCGCTCCTTTAAGGGGATTGCCGAACCGGTCTACGATTACCTCGGTGGTGGTGTCCAACTTGAAAAAGCTGGTGCAATCTTTGCCACGGCCGTCAATGGGCAAAAAGCGCGGTTAAAGTTACTAATCGGCTTAGAAAATCATCTAAAAACGAACGATATAAATGAATTTTTGCATGAATTTTAATAAAAGTCGGACTTAGTCTAGACTAGGGCGAGGAATATTTGCTATAATATTTGTGCACTAGTCGACTGACTAGCCACGTCGTTGTTTTTGTTTTTTCGTGAAAGTAGATGCCCAGGAGAGCTTAAATCATGAATTTTACTGACCAAGACCCATTGATTTTTTCAGCCATTCAACAAGAAGGTGCCCGGCAAAACCGGACCATCGAATTGATTGCCTCTGAAAATTTTGCTTCAGCAGCAGTTCGCGCTGCTCAAGGTTCTGTTTTGACTAACAAGTACGCCGAAGGTTACCCTTACAAGCGTTACTATGGTGGAACAGAATACGTTGATATCGTCGAACAAGCCGCTATTGATCGTTTGAAGGAATTGTTTGGAGCAGAATATGCCAACGTTCAACCACATTCTGGTTCACAAGCGAATGCGGCCGCTTACATGGCTTTCTTGAAGCCTGGCGACACAATTTTGGGAATGGATTTGGATGCCGGGGGTCACTTGACTCACGGTGCCAAGGTTAGTTTTTCTGGTAAGGTCTATCATTCTGAAAGTTATGGTTTGGATCCAAAGACGGAAACATTGGACTACGATGCTATCTTGGCTCAAGCCAAAGAAGTGAAGCCACAGATGATTGTGGCTGGGGCTTCAGCATATTCACGCAAGATTGACTTTAAGAAGTTCCGTAAGATTGCCGATGAAGTCGGTGCTTATTTGATGGTCGACATGGCTCACATCGCTGGTTTGGTGGCCGCTGGCTTGCACCAAAATCCAGTTGGCATTGCGGATGTGGTCACGTCAACGACTCACAAGACATTGCGTGGCCCACGTGGTGGGGTGATTTTGTCACAAGAAAAGTACGCTAAGCAGATTAATTCCGCTATTTTCCCTGGTTCACAGGGTGGTCCTTTGGAACACGTAATCGCTGCCAAGGCAGTTGCTTTCGGTGAAGCGTTGCAACCCGAATTCAAGGATTACGCTAAGCAAATTATCAAGAATGCCCAAGCAATGGTAAAGGTCTTTGAAAAGACGGATGATATCCGTGTTGTGGCCGGTGGTACTGATAACCACTTGTTTAACTTGGATTTGACCAAGACAGAATTGACGGGTAAGGAAACACAAGAATTGTTGGATCGCGTTTCAATCACAACCAACAAGGAAGCCTTGCCAAATGAGCAACGCAGCCCATTCATCACTTCTGGTATCCGAATTGGAACGCCAGCCATCACCACTCGTGGCTTTGATGAAAACGATAGTGCTGAAGTAGCACGCTTGATTGTTGAAGCTATTCACAACCACGCGGATGAAAAGGCTTTGAAGGACATCAAAAAGCAAGCTGAACAGTTGGCAATGGCCCACAAGTTACCATAATGTAAAAATTTGTAATCAAAAAAGCTGCCATGGCAGCTTTTTTAGTTCTCTTAATTTTATATAATAAACAGTGAAAGGAGGCACTTATGCCAGATAAAAAGACGATTCGTAAAGAACAAACTAAAAAATTGCGGGCATTGGATCCGATTGTGAAAGCCGACAACGAGAAAGCGTTGTACGCTAAGTTGTTTCAGACAAGCAGCTGGCAAAAGGCACAATCAGTGGCCGTGACGGCATCGCTTCCTTTCGAGGTCAACACACGGCCAATCATGGAACAAGCCTGGCAGGAAGAAAAGACGGTTCTTTTAGATAAGATTGTCGATGGCCAGATGTTTTTCGTTGAAATCGATGCGAACACTCCGCTCACAACGGGGGACAGCTTTGGCATTTTGGAACCGGAAAGTAACCACGCCGTTGCCAAAGACCAAATTGATTTGGTTTTGGTACCAGGCCTGGCCTTCAGCGATGCTGGTTTGAGAATTGGTTTTGGTGGTGGTTATTATGACCGCTTTTTACAGGACTATCAAGGCGCCAGTGTTAGCTTAGCTTTGCCGGAACAGCGCCGCGCAGATTGGGTGCCTGATCAATTTGACCAGGTTGTCGATCAAGTAATTACAATTGATGAAGTAGACTGAGAATGAGAAGCAAGGAAATTTTTCCTTGCTTTTTTCTTAGGTAAATTTTAAGGGTTTTTGCTTGCTTATACGAACATCTGTTCGTATAATAAAAACAGACTTTTGGAAAGGACAAAGAGCAGATGGCCAAATTACCGGCACCATACCAAAGTGAACAACGGCGCGTGATTTTTTTGATTGACTCAAAAAGCTTTTATGCCAGTGTGGAATGCGTGGAACGGAATTTGAATCCACTGCAGGCGATGCTCGTCGTGATGTCCCACCAAGAAAATGATACTGGGGGACTGGTTCTGGCCTCCTCGCCAATGGCCAAAAAGCGGCTGGGGATTTCCAACGTAACGCGGCAAAAGGACGTGCCTGATGTTCCTGGCCTGATTAAAGCAGAGCCCCGGATGAACCTCTATATTCAAAAAAACTTAGCTATTAATGCTATTTACCAGCAGTATGTCGACGATGACCACTTGCTGCCATATTCGATTGATGAATCAATTTTAGATATGACCGACTTTTGGCATTTGGTAGCTGATTCACCGGCGGCAGCGGCTAGAAAAATTCAAGAGCAGGTCCGCCGAGAAATGGGCATCTACCTTTCTGTTGGCATTGGTGACAGTCCGGCTTTGGCCAAATTAGCTTTGGACTTAGAAGGGAAAAAAGCGCCTAATTTGTTAGCGGTCTGGCATTATGAGGATGTTGCCAAAAAATTATGGCCAATTAGTAATTTGAGTCAGGTCTGGAGCATTGGTAAAAAGACGGCTGCTAAGTTGGAACGCTGGGGCATTCAGACCATGGGGGATTTGGCCCACGCCAATCCTTATCAGCTAAAGGAACGACTGGGGCTAATGGGCGAACAACTCTTTGCCTTAGCTTGGGGAATTGATCGGACGGATTTAACTGAAAAAATTCAGGTGAAAGATAAATCGTATGGTAATTCTCAGGTTTTGCCTGATACGTACTATGATGGCCAGAAAATTCAAGTGGTGATTCAGGAGATGGCCGATCAGGTGGCCAGTCGGCTTAGGTCACACGGCCAACAGGCAAGCCTTGCTTCGCTTTATTTGGGTTATGCCAACCAGGGCATCCAATTTGATACTCGACATGACAATAAGACGGGTTTGCACCAAACAGTTCGAATCGAACCAACCAATCGGACACAAACTTTAATGGCAATCATGAACCAGATTTTTCAAAAGCACTGGACAGGTCAACCAGTTCGCTATATCGGTGTCAGCTTTGCAGGCTTGCAGAGTGAAAAGGTACAAGCCATTTCGCTCTTTGATCCGGTACCGGAAGCAGTGGCCGAAGAGGACCCTGTTGATGCGGTAGTTGACCAAATCCGGCACCGCTTTGGCCCGGCGAGCCTCGTTCGTTCGTTATCCCTCGAAAAGGGGGCAACGGCAATTGCTCGCGCTAACTTGGTTGGTGGCCATAATGGGGGAAATACTTATGAATAATTCTTTTGCTAGTGAAAAAGACTGGCTCAAAACGGTTTCCACCTACTTTGCCCAGGATTATCGGGATCGGGGCAAGGTCAAGTGGAACGGTTTTTTTCTGTCTGACCACACTGCCAAGTTATCTGAACAAAAAAAGGATCAAAAAGTCCTGGAAAAGGCTAGCTGGCAGCCACAAATGGCTTATCATGACATCCAACGGGTTGTTGGTCAAGCGGCGGCTAACCAACAAGAACTGTCCGTGCAACTAAATCAGCAAGATCAAGACGGTCATGTCAGTCCGATAATAACAGGTCGGGTAACGGGCTTTTTTGAGAGCGGCTTTTACCTGGATCAAGTTGCTAAGCTTTGGGATGAAATTCGGTTTGTGGAGGTTCAACATGGAAAACACTGAAATTATTCAAGATTTACTCCGGGCAATTACCCCGTTATTTAAAAAAGTCAAAAATACGACTTATGAGTTACGGGTTGTTGACCAACGCTATGCCGGTCAAGTGAACTTCTTCTTTGAATGGGGGCTAGTCGGACGGTCAACGGTCTCTCGGCAAATTAAAACGGTGCCACGACCACAAATTCAAGATTTAGACGCCCTGTTAAGCATGCTTCAACGCGCCACAACGGTCCGTGTTACCCTCGGCTAAGGCACAAAATGATCGTCTTTTTTCTTTTATTGATTGAAAAATATTCCTCTCTGTCATAAAATCGTAATTGTTTTTACATATTTGTAAGAGAGGGCTATAATGAAGGCATCAAGAAGAGAACAGGAGATGTCTTATGTCAAAGAATACAGTGTCAGCAAGCGTCGCAATGTTAAAGGTGCTTGAAGATTGGGGGGTTAAACACCTCTTTGGCTATCCTGGGGGTTCTTTTAACTCCACTATGGCAGCCCTTGCAGAGCAAAAAGAGCAGATTCAATATATCCAAGTACGCCATGAGCAGGTTGGTGCCTTGGCCGCGGCAGCCGATGCCAAATTAACTGGTAAAGTTGGTGTGGCCTTTGGTTCTGCTGGTCCTGGAGCAACCAATCTCTTAACTGGTTTATATGATGCGAAGGAAGACCACGTGCCAGTGCTTGCCTTAGTCGGTCAAACGCCACGCGCCGTGATGAATTCACACTTCTTTCAGGAATTTAATGAAGACCCAATTTTTGAAGACGTTTCAGTCTATTGCCGGACTGTCATGACGGCGGAGAGTTTGCCACATGTTGTCGATCAGGCCATTCGTGAAGCCTATAAGCACCATGGTGTGGCAACGGTCATTATTCCAAATGACTTAGGCTACGAACAAATTCCAGATATTTCTTATGGATCACATGGTCCAACTGATGAAAAGCCAACACCACAGCCACAACCAACTGATGCAGAAGTTGATCAATTTTTGGCGATGGTCAAGGAAGCTAAGCGACCTGTTATTCACGTCGGTCGCGGTATTCAAGCCGGTGGCGACGTTTTGATTGAGCTTTCAAAGAAGTTGCAAATCCCGCTAGTCATGACTGGTTTGGCTAAGGGGCATGTTGACGAAGATTATGAAGCCAACCTGGGTATGGCGAACCGAGCCGCTTCTAAGTCGGCCGATGAAATTATGGCCAGTGCGGACCTACTGATTGCCATTGGTGCTGACTTCCCATTTGCCAAATTAATTTATACGACTCATCCTTTCAAATTTATTCAAATCGATAACGATCGGACCGAGCTGGGCCGCCACCATAACCTTGACTTAGGTATTTGGTCTGATGCGACCGCCTTTGTAAAGGCCGCCCTTGACCGTAGTGTACCAGCACCAGAATCAGCCTTCTTTAAGGCAGCGGTTGCGGATAAGAAAAATTGGTTTGCCTATCAAAAGCAGTTACAAGATGATAACCACGAACCCTTGCGGGCAGAACCAATCTATAAGGAAATTAATCGGGTCGCTGATCCTGATGCCGTCTTTGCCATTGATATTGGTGACAACATTATTAATTCCTTCCGCCACTTGCATGTGACACCTAAGAACAAGTTTGTCATTTCTGCCATCTTCGCTTCGATGGGTTCAGGGCTACCAGCAGCTTTAGCAGGTCAACTTTCATATCCTGGTCGTCAAGTTTGGAATATCGCCGGTGATGGGGCCTTTTCGATGATCATGCAAGATTTGTTAACCGAAAAGAAGTACAATTTGCCAATTATTAACGTCATCACGGCCAATAAGACCTTGAACTTTATTAAGAGCGAACAGGATGATGTGGCCATGTACCACTCCGGTATTGACCTTGCTGACCAAGACTTTGCCATGATTGCCAAGGGAATGGGGGTCGAATCGGTCACGGTTACAAAGTCCAGTGAATTGCCAGCGGCCTTTGATCAAGCGATTGAGGTTACCAAAGCCGGTCGGCCATTCTTAATCGATGCTAAGATTTCGGCTGCGCGCTCGTTGCCAGTTGAAGAACTGAAGTTGACGCAAACTGACCACGGCATGGAAGAAACACTTAATCCAACCTACAATAGTAACTTTGATTTGAAACAACCAAGTTCAGTTCGCGAGTTTTTGGATTCTTACGACGGACAAAGTCTAAAGACATTGCCTGAATTCTTCGATGAATATGGGGTTGAATGGTAAACTTATAAGCTAACTTATAAAATAGTCGTTTTTATAACGGCTATTTTATTTTTTATTATTCTTTTTGCGTTCTTGTCTTGAATCGGTGTAAAATAAACGCCAAAGGAGCGTGAAGATGGCAACACTTGTTTTATTACGGCACGGACAAAGCGAATGGAACGAAGCAAACCGTTTTAACGGTTGGATTGATACCTATTTATCTGAAACTGGTAAAAAACAAGCAGAGCAGGCTGGCCGGCAATTAGCAGAAACAGGGCTGCGCTTTGATGCTGCTTATAGTTCTGTTTTAAGTCGAACAATCATGACCATTAACCGTTTATTAGACGAAATGGGACAATCTTACATTCCATTGACCAAGTCATGGCGGTTAAATGAACGTCATTATGGTATTTTACAAGGCGAAAATAAGGATGAGATGCGGGCTCAATACGGCCATGATCAGGTTCAGACCTGGCGTCGGTCTTATTCGGTTTTGCCGCCAAAGCAACCGGCGTTCAGCCCAGCGGTAACGATTAATGGGCAAAGTTATCCGGCCTTTGATCGTCGCTATGCAAATGTTGCCTTTGGTCTTTTACCACGAACTGAAAATATTCATAGTACAGAAGAACGAGTTCGACCACTTTTTGAAGGGGAAATCATTCCCCGCCTTCAGGCCGGTCAAAATGTTTTGATTGTGGCGCATGGAACATCAGTGCGGGCGTTAACCAAGCTCATTGAACAGCTGACGCCAGACGAGGTGACAAAGGTTGAAATTCCAAATGGGCAGCCGATTCGCTATGATTTTGCGGACAATTTGTCTACCTACCAGAAAACATTTTTAAAATAATCTGTTACGAAAGGCGACTAGAAAGTAGTCGTCTTTTTCTTTGGAAAAATCGACTAGACCAGTTTGTATTCGAAGGTTAAAAAGTGCATAATAAAGTTAGTAAATCATTCATTTCACTGGCAAAGGAGGTAGCATTCATGGCAAAAATACTCGTAATTGGTGCTCACGGTAAGATTGGACAGCTACTAGTAAAAGAATTAGACCAAGCAGGTCATAAGGTAGTCGCTGGTTTTCGAAAAGAAGACCAACTGTCAACAGTTACTGGACTAAAAAACGTTGAACCAATCTTGTCTGATCTCGACCAGACGCCTGAAGAAATGGCTGCTGTGATGACAAAAAATGATGTTAAACGGGTCGTCTTTACTGCCGGAGCCGGAGGCAAAGGCGGTGTTGAGCGTACAATGGCCGTTGATTTAGACGGCGCGATTAAGTCGATGCAAGCTGCCCGTCAAGCAAATATTAGTCGTTACATCATGGTTTCAGCTGCCGGCGCTGATGACCGCAAGCGCTGGGTGGCTTCAAATTTGTATTGGTATTTCATGGCCAAGCATTATGCTGATTTGTACTTAAAGAACTCTGGCTTGCCATATACGATTGTTCGACCAACGGCTTTGCTTGATGAGCCAGCCTCCGGCAAGGGATCACTGTTGGTTGACTTTGAGAAGGGGCCGCTGTCCATTTCTCGGGCCGACGTGAGCCGTTTTCTGTTTTCAGTCTTAAAAAATCCTGAGGCAATCGGCGAAGTCTATGACTTAACGAGCGGTGACCAACCAATTGATCAATTAATTTGACGGAACAACCATCAGCAACAAATAATTAGAAAAAGATGATAAAAAGATTGACATTTGCTCATAATATAGTAAACTACGGTCAACAGATAAAAAAAGAGGCAATCATAAGAAGCGTCCTTAACCGAGAAATTCAAAGAGAGCGTTGGTTTGGTGGAACAGCGTGGTTTCTGGTTAAATGAGACTATCTTTCTTTAGCTAGTGAACCGAAGCCTAGTAAGTTTCACTCGGCCGCAACCGTTACCTTGCCAACGTATCGCCTCTAAGGCTGTACGTGTGAGGTTGAGGGTGTGTCAGGTCAAATGGACCGCGTTCAATAGATATAAGGTGGTACCGCGCATTTGCGCCCTTAATTTCGAAATTTATTTCGGCATTAAGGGCTTTTTTTGTTTGTAACAGGAAACGAGAGGAGTTGAATCAAGTGTTGTTAGTGTAATCCAAGAGAAGATGCTGAAAGGAGCATTTCATGACAGAATTTAATGACCAACTTGCACCCGAAAGTGCAGAAGCAAAACTGGCTCAGGCGCTCTACCGTGCCTATCAAAACAAAGAACCATTAACGATGGCAGACTGGACTGATAAGGTTCAAGATGAACCCACTGCCTACAAGGTTCAGCACGAATTAATGAAACTAAAGGGGCAGCCACTAGGCGGCTACAAAGTTAGCCTAACGAGTGAGCAAACCCAAAAAATGTTTGATTCTACCGAACCACTTTATGGTGCCCAAGTTCAAAGCCACTTTGTTCAGTCACCGGTGACTTTGGCATTAAAGACTGATTTGATGGATCCATTGGCTGAGGTTGAATTGGTTTTTAAGGCTAAAGAAGATCTGTCAGTTGATGATTTGCTTGAGGATTTACGCAAAAAAACACTGGTTTCTGCTGGAGTCGAAGTGCCCGACGCCCGCTTTTCGGACTGGTTCCTTGAATTGAGCAAGTATTTGGTAGTTGCTGATGCAGCTGTTGGTGGCTTTGTCGTCTATGGTGAAGAACGAGAAAGTCAGTCCCTAACCGAGGAAGACTTTGCCAAGGTCACAGCGAAGTTGAGCCATGATGGTCACAAAGTGGCGGAGGGGGACTCAGGTGAAGTCTTAGGTAATCCACTCAAGTCTTTGCAGTGGCTAGTCAAGAAGTTGGCTGAAGACGGCGTGACGCTAAAAGCAGGGCAACGCGTTTCTTCTGGTACTTTTTTGTTGCCGCCACACCTAACGGCCGGTGAGTGGACTGCTAGCTTTAGTCATGGCTTCCCGGATGTGAAATTGACCGTTTTCAAATAAAGGATTGCTAAGCTTGTCAGTAATCAGTTATAATATTTTTCGGGGAGTCCGTGTAACGGTCTGAGAGGAAGATATGATCTTCGACCCATTGACCTGATACGGATAATGCCGTCGTAGGAATCATGATTGATTTTTAGTGAGCATCTGTATTTTTTTGATACGGGTGCTTTTTACTTTGAAAGGAGAAGAAAACGATTTTCGCGGGTACAACAGCCGCGACGGACGAAGGGGAGCGCCTTTAGTCTTGAAAAACAGCGATGGGAAGCCGTGTTCCGGTGTGAGAGGAGGCCAGTAAGCCTCGACCGACCTTCCAAAGGCAAATTGATTGGCCAAGTTGCTGGCAATCAGTTGCTTTGAACCACACGATTGCGGGGAAGCGGCGCTGTTTTGTCGTTTTCCAATTTATTTCAAAGGAGCGTTTTCGAATGAAAACACGTACGAAAATTTCAACGAAGAAGTTGATTGTGACAGCTTTGCTAGCGGCCTTGGCCTATGTATTGAACAGTTTTGTTCATTTTCCAGCTATGGCGCCGTTTCAACACTTTGTTGATGTTTTGGCTGCTGTCTTGGTTGGACCTTGGTATGGCTTTGCTAGCGCCTTAATTTGCGGCATTTTACGAATGCTGTCGGGCCGCACAATTCAGGCTGTCACTGGAGCCATTTTTGGCCCAGTCCTAGGCGGACTAATTTATCGCAAAACCCATAACCTTTACCTGGTTTTTGTTGGTGAAGTAATTGGAACTGGAATTTTTGGCGCTCTGTCATCATATCCATTAATGAAAATTTTCTATGGTCTCGATGTCAAAGAGTGGTACTATTTCATTCCATATTACACGCCGGCTGCGATTGTTGGGGCCGGAATGGGTTTGGCCGTCCTCTTATTCTTCAGACGATCAGGTCTGTTAAAGAAAATGACACAGAGCCTAAATTAAGGCGAATTTGAAGGAGAAAAAATGAGTGCAAGTATTGCAATTCAGGTTTTACCAGCAGCAGAAAATGATCAGGAACTGATTCGGATTGTTGACGAGGTGATTGCCTATATCGCCAGTACGGGACTGCGTTACGAGGTCGGCCCATTTGAAACGACCATTGAGGGCGATGATTACGACCAGCTAATGATGATTGCTAAAGAGTGTCAACACGTAGCAGTGCGAGCCGGTGCTCAAAAGGTATCTGCGTATATCAAAGTCGCTTATCAGCCAGAGGGTGAAATTTTAACTATCGACCAAAAAATTGGTAAATACCAAAATAAAAAGCACTAACAAGGACTGTTAGTACTTCATTTAAAAAAGCTTTGGCAAACAAGGCTTTTTTTATTTTAAAATTTTTTCTAGTGCGGGCAAGTCAACAACTTCTTGAGTAGCTTTGATGTCTGCTGGCGCCTGTTTTTTGTTTGGGTTGATCCAAATGGTATCGAGATGGAAAGATTGTCCGCCCAAGATATCAGATGTCAGGCCATCCCCAATCATCACCGTATTTTCGGTCGTCATTGCTGGATTATCGTTGAAGATTCGTTCAAAAAAGGCCACATCCGGTTTGGAAGCACCAATCATTTCTGAGGTGTAGATTTGATCAAAGTACTGGTCCAATCCCGTTTCCTTCAAACGTAACCGTTGGGTTGCATCCTGCCCATTGGTACCAGCAATTATCGTATACTTTTCCTTCAAATGTGCAAGTAAATCGCTAGCATAGGGGATTAGTCGGTAGTTGTGATCACGCATGTCGGCGTAATCCTTTTCCAATTGATCAGCATCGCCGCTGACTTGAAGAGCTTCAATGGTTTTGGCAAAACGGGTATCAAAAATTTCCTGTCGTGGAATTTCGTCTAATTCATAGCGGTGCCAAAGATCGTGGTTAATCTCTTGATAGGTGACCAAGGCATCGTCTAGACGATTGTCGGCTATGCCAAGTTCGTCAGCAAATAGCTGACGAATCCCGGCAATCTCGCCCCCGGTAAAGTCTAACAATGTGTCATCCAAATCAAAAATTAAGTACTGATACATGCGCAAGTTTCTCCTAATCCTGAAAAAAATGTTTTTACATCATGGCTAATATTTTGCGCTATTTAGTACTAAAATACAAATTTAATTTGAAATCCTTGTCGATACCGGTTGCCGTACGGTTGGTTTCTTTTGAATGAGGACCACGCTAACAATTAGTAGGATGCCGAGCAACTCCACCAAGCCCATTTGTTGGCCTAAAAAGATGATTGAGAAGACCGTAGCGGTTAGTGGTTCAAATGACCCCAACATCTGGCTAAGGGTCGCTGATAGGTATTTGAGACTGCTAATGTAAAAGAGGCAGGCTAAAAGCGTCCCAACCAAGATGACAAAGAAGACGTTAGTCCATTCCCAACTGGTTAATTGCTGTAGGGTGTTATGGCGACTCAGACAAACCGGCAAAAGCGGAATGCCTCCAAGAAACATGCCCCAGCCAACCACGATGGTGGCGGGGAATTGTTTCAGAAGTGGTTTTGGCAAGATACTATAGGCGACTTGACCTACTCCGGATAGAATGCCCCAAAAAATCGCCAACGTCGAGATGGCTAACATGGCCAGATTACCATTAGTGATTAAGAAAATGGTGCCGATAAAGCTCAAACTAATCGTGATGATTTCAATCATTTGGGGCCGGTGGTGCTGAAATAAAATCATAAAAAAGAGGGTAAAGGTCGGGCTCAAAAATTGCAGGGCAGCTGCTGCGGCAACGTTCCCGTAGTTAATCGATAAAAAGTAGGATAACTGCGAGGGTAAAAAGCCAAACATGCTAAAGAGTAATAATCGTTTGCGGCTGGCCGGATCCCGCCATATTTGCCAGAAGGCTTGTCGATTTTTGGGATTCAAATAAGCAATGACCAGTGCTAAAAAGCCGGCAACAAAAAGGCGCAGACCGACTAAGCAAACAGGCGAAATGCTCTGATGGCTAAATAAAAATTGGCTGGAAACGCCACTAATTCCCCAGCAAGAAGCGCCTAAAACCGCCAGTAGAATACCAATATTTTTTTTAGAATTGTTCATGGACTCGTACCTCTTTTAATTAATATACGGCAAGAAGAGGTATAATTAAAATGAATGATTTTTATATTAATATGAGGAATTGTTATGAATAAATTCTTAGCGTTAAAAATTGTCTTGGAACAGCAAAGCGTTACCAAAGCGGCCCGAATTCTTGGCTATACCCAGCCTGCCATCACGCGAATGCTCAATAGCCTCGAAACTGAATTTGGCTTCCAGCTTTTAATCAAAAATCACAATCAGATTCTTTTAACACCTGCTGGGAAGAAAATCTTTCTAATCATTAACCAACTGATTAATGATTACCAGGCATTGGAAGAGCAAAAACGAGAAATTCAAGGGGAAAGTATTGTCATTAAAATTGCGACGATTCCAAGCATTTCCCAGCAGTGGCTGCCTAAGCTATTAGCCCGTTTTCAACAGGAAAATCCGGGAGTCGAATTTTCAATTATTCAAGGTGATGGCACGAGTATTCCTAATTGGATTGAAAATGGTGATGCCGATATCGGATTTGTAAACGGTGATATCGTGGCCCATGGCTTAACGATACAAAAGCAGGTGCTCAAACTGATTTTGCCAGACAATCTCGCCCAGGAATTTGATGAAACAAAGCCTGTCCCTTTGTCAGCATTGGCCGACTACGACTATATTTTGCTGGAAGAGGGCCTGTATAGTGAATCAATGGCCGAATTTGAGAAAAGCGGCGTGCAGCCAAAGATGAAATTACGACTCCATGATAGTTTCTCGACAATTTTGATGGTCGAGCAGGGGCTCGGTTATACCATCATGCCAATGGATGCCGAAACGGAAAAGCTTTATCAGATCAAGTCTTTTAATACCAAGCCAGAAATCAGCCGAACAATCAGCTTAATTCAAAAGAATGACGGTCTATTAACCAATAGCGCGAAGAATTTCATCAACTTTGTCCAAAAAAATGCCGATCAGCTGTAAGCTATTGCTCCAGTTACAAAAAGGCCGGTTAGCGCTAACAGTAAGTGCCAAATGTCCGAGCCACAAACATGACTCTTGCCACTGCCCAAAACCGCATTAACCAGGATTATTTCTTGAAAAGTTCAAGAATGTTGCTAAAATTTAATATTTTTCCCTTGATTCTTCTCTGAAAAAAGGTGTTTAATGTAGAGGCATTGTTTTTGTTCAAATCATAACGAGTAAAAGAGGAGTTCATCATGAAAATTAAACGAGTTCACCTCGTTGGAATTGCATTAGTGCTGATTGTCTCGCTAGTGGCTCAGTTCCTCAGCCGGTACTTACCACAATTAGGGGCTGAAAGTTTGGCCATGATTATTGGAATCATCTTGGGAAATACGATTTTTGCTAATGCCCGCTATGCAGCAGGGGTCAAGTGGTCGGAAAAGTACCCAATTGAAATTGGAATCGCCTTACTGGGTTCGACTTTGACCTTTAAGACCCTGTCCAAATTAGGACTGAATGGAATTGCTTTCATCATTATTAACATGATTTTGGTTATTACCATCGTCTTTGTCCTCGGTAAGTACCTATTCAAGGTCGATGATAATAGTACGATGTTGATGGGGGCTGGGAACGCAGTCTGTGGATCCAGTGCAATTGCTGCAGTGGCGCCGGTCATTAAGGCGAAGGACGACGACCGTCGGACAGCCGTTGCGACAGTTTCCTTAACTGGAATGTTGCTTTTGCTGACTTTACCAACGCTGTCACACTTTTTCTTTGGTAATAATGACTTGCTGCGGGGGGCTTTGGTTGGTGGAACCGTCCAATCCGTCGGTCAGGTGGTTGGAACCGCAGCCCTAATTAATAGCAATGTCGTGACTTTCGCCACACTGTTCAAGTTGCTTCGAGTGATTATGCTGGTTTTCGTCGTGCTGCTCTTTGCTTATTTGGCCAAGCGTCGTGATGCCAAAGACCTGGCAACAACAGAGGAGAAGGCTAAAGTGACGATTCTGCCTTGGTACATCATCGTCTTTGCCATTCTTTTGGTCATAAATTCGTTGGCCACACTGCCGACACCAGTTCACCAAGTGAGCCATACAATCAGTACTTTCTTTGGTATCGTCAACTTGGCTGCCATCGGTCTTAACTTGAAGTGGACTGTAATTAAAAAGAGTGGGGTTAAATTCTTGAGTTTCGGCTTCCTTGTTGGCGCCACTCAAGTGATTTTGGCAATTGCTTTAATCAAAATTTTCTTTTAAAATATCTCCCTTACAAATGTGGACCTGCACAGCTGCAGGTCCATTTTTTATGTGATAAAATAAAGACATCAAGGGCATATGCAGGCGAAACCCATATCAAATTGCCGTCGAAAAAAGGAGGCTTTTTTGATGCGCATTAATGTTTTGCAACATACCCCAAACGAAGGACCAGGCAGCATTGCCTTATGGTCACAAACGCATGGTCACGAAATGACCGTTTATCATCCGGCCCAGTTTAATGGCGTCTTGCCAAGTGTTGCCGATACCGACTTGTTAGTCATTTTAGGTGGCCCGATGAGCCCAAACGATGACCTGGATTGGATTAAGGAAGAACGGACGTTAATCCTTGAGATGCTGGCAGCCAAAAAGCCAATTTACGGTGCCTGCTACGGTGCCCAACAAATTGCCAAAGCACTTGGTGCTAAAGTTTTAGATGCACCGGCGAAAGAGGTTGGTTGGGCTCAGGTTACAAAGGAAAGTGATCGAATCCCAGGCTTACCGGAGACGCTGGTTGGCTTGCATTGGCATGAACAAATGTTTGAAATTCCTGACAGGGCCGAATTGCTCTTCAGTACGGATTTGGTCAAAAACCAAGGTTTTGTCTTTGATAACGTCATTGGTTTGCAATTCCACTTTGAACCAATGGCCGATAATGTCCGCGAGATGGTGGCTAACGATGGGGCATATGCGGCCGACCCGGCTAATGCTTTGCACCAAAGTGGGCAGGATATCTTAGCGCACGGTGTTCCCAGTGAAAATCAAAAAATCATGTTTACACTCTTAGATTATTTAGTCCAAGAAAGTAAATAAACAGTAAAAAAGGCTGCATCCTAATTTTGAGGATGCAACCTTTTTTCTTTCATCATTAGTCGTCAACAACAACGATATGAATTAACTTATCGTAACCAGATTCTTCGTCTGCTTCTGTTACCCGCAATGGGCCAGCAATCAAACGGGTCAAGGCGATTAGAATCAATGTTCCAATAATTACCAAGACCAATGTAATCAAAATAGCTAGTACTTGATGACCAAGCAAAGTCCAGCTACCTTCGATCAACCCTTTGGCACCACCTGAAAGGCTTTGACTAGCGAAGACACCAGTCAAGAGGGCACCAACAGTTCCACCGATTCCGTGAATACCAAAGGCATCCAATGTATCGTCATAACCAAAGAAGTTCTTGATGGCAGTGATGCTGACAAAGCCAAGTACACCGGCAATCAATCCCATTACGATTGAAGCCCAAGGTTGAACGTAACCAGCGGCAGGGGTGATGGCAACCAAACCTGCTAGGGCACCAGTTACCAGACCATCAACAGTGACTTTCTTTTGAATTTGGTAAGCAATGGCTGCCCATGACAATACAGCAGCAGAAGAAGCAAACCATGAGTTAACCAAGGCAACAATTGCTTGGTTGTTAGCTGCTAAGGCTGAACCTGAGTTGAAGCCAAACCAACCAACCCAAAGCAAGAAGCCACCAACCAAAACAAAGGTAGGGTTCGTCTTGTTTGGTTTCCGGCTCTTACGAGGGCCAAGGACCAATGCCAAGACCAAACCAGTAACACCAGAAGAAATGTGAACAACCGTTCCACCGGCAAAGTCAATTGCACCGAGCTTGGCAATGAAACCATTGTCCCAAACCATGTGTGCTAATGGTGCATAAATGAAGAGTAACCACAATGTCAGGAATACTAACATATCCTTCAAACGCATCCGACCAACAACAGAACCAGTAATAATGGCTACCGTGATGATTGGGAACATTCCTTGGAAGATTGCAAATGCACCATCAGGAATTGTTAGGCCGCGGGTTGAGCCCGATAGCGAAACATGGTTCATTCCCCAAAAATGGAGGTTTCCAATGAAAGAACCTGATCCACCAAAGGCAAGGCTATAACCTAACAATCCCCAAACAACTGTTGCCAGACCAATTATCAAAACTGACAAGCCAACAGTATGCAATGAGTTCTTCTTGTCACCAAGACCTGCGTAAAATAATCCTAATCCAGGAGTCATGATCCAAACCAAAACGGCTGAAGTCAAGACCCATGCAATACTACCACTATCCATCTTTCATCCTCCACTGAGTCCCTGTTTTCTTTTTATTACAGTCATAATCATACCGCCTGTTTCAGCTATACCAATTTAATTTGGTAGCTTTTCTGACATCAAATGTATGTTTTACTAACAAAAACAGAGTATATTCATCAACAAATATTCGGAAATACTATAAAAGTTAGCTAGCGACCGAATACGCTAGCCAGTACGAAGGACAAAAGGAGTTCTCATGTTTGAAATTGTTGATGACTATATTCGCCGTGACCCTGCTTTAAAACATCGTTATCAAGTAATTTTTTTCCATACTGGTTACCGAGCTTTGCGGGCCTACCGTCAAAGTCACTATTTATGGCAGCATGGCCATCTATTCTTAGCACAGCTGTTAGCTAACCGCAGTAAAAGACGAACAGGAATCGATATTCATCCCGGTGCAACCATTGGTCAGCACTTGGTCATTGATCACGGTGTCAATGTGGTCATTGGTGAAGAAACAGTCATCGGCAACGACGTGACAATCTATCAGGGCGTTACTTTAGGTGCTCGTTGTGCAGTTAAAGATGGCATTCGTCGTCATCCAACGATTGGTGACCGTGTTTTAATTGGGGCAGGGGCCAAGATCATCGGCAATATTCATGTGGGACCCGATAGTAAAGTTGGTGCTAATGCAGTCGTCTTGCAGGATATTTTGGCTGGGCAGACAGTCGTTGGTATTCCGGCACGGGTGGTTAGCTGAGTAACATCCTATTAAACTACTTAAACAGCAAAGAATTTTGCTGTTTTTTACTGTCCTCATTTGACTTTCAATTACCCAGTCTGATGGTTTCCTGGTATAATTAATTAAAATCATCTAAGGAAAATCAGCATGACCGATTGGCAAAAAATTGTAATCAAAGTAGGAACAAGTACGATCGTGACGGAAGAGGGACGGGTTAACTATCCAGTGATTAACCGTCTGGCTCAAACACTCTCGACTCTTCAAAAAGAAGGGCACCAAGTACTTTTAGTGACGTCAGGCGCCATCGGGGTGGCTTTGGATCAAATGGATTTGCCAGCCCGACCAAAAGAAATTCCGAAGCAACAGGCCTTGGCCGCGATTGGGCAGGGTTATTTGATGTCGACTTACCATCAAAGCTTTGCCTTCTACAAACAAATGGTGGGACAGGTCTTGCTAACCTATGACGTCTTTGACAATCCCGCGATGTTAGCTAATACCAAAAATGCCATTGAGACTTTATTTGCTGAACACGTCATTCCAATTATTAATGAAAATGATGTAATTGCCGTTGATGAGCTGGATCACCAACACTCATTTGGTGACAATGACCGCTTAGCTGCTCTAGTTGCCAATGAAATTCAGGCGGATGGGCTGATTATTTTAAGCGACGTCGATGCTTTGTATACGGCTAATCCTAATTTGGATCCAACAGCTCAGCCAATTCACCGTGTTAAACAAATTACTGATGAAATTCGCAGCAGCGCAACCGGATCAACTTCAGGCCTGGGTACTGGCGGGATGAGCACTAAGCTGGCAGCCGCCGACTTTACGATGGCTCACCATAGTAAAATGGCGCTGATCAACGGTAACGACCCGGCTAATATTTTACAAATTATTTCCGGTGAACCAATTGGGACTCTTTTTCAAGGACAAAAATCATGACAAAACTGAAATTAATTGGACAAAATGCTAAAAAGGCGACACTCGAGGTAGCTAACCTGACAATCGAAAAACGAAATACAGTCCTGGTAGCGATGGCCCAAGCTTTAAAAGACAATTGGCAGACAATTAATACCGCTAACCAAGCGGATTTAGCGGCAGCAACCGAACTATCCGGTTCAATGCGCAATCGTTTGACGCTTGATCAAGCAACCATTGAAGGGATTGCCGAGTCTTTGGCTGCCGTTTCGGATTTGAAAGACCCTTTGGCTGGGCCTTATGAAAATTGGCAGCATCCAACTGGCTTTAAGATTGTTAAGAAAACTGTGCCATTGGGCGTTGTCGCCATGGTCTATGAAGCCCGCCCAAACGTTACGGTCGATGCAGCTGCTCTGACGCTAAAGTCAGGTAATGCTGTGATTTTGCGCGGTGGTAAGGAAGCAATTCATTCAAACCAAGCGCTAGCAGAAGTTCTTCGTCAAGTCTTGGTTGAGCAAGGATTGAACCCCGATATTATTCAATTGATACAAGACACTAGCCACGATTCCGTCAATGAATTGTTGCATATGCGCGACTACATTGACGTTTTGATTCCCCGCGGTTCGGCCAAGTTTATCGACTTTGTCGTAGCCAACGCCACCGTACCAGTGATTGAGACTGGGGCAGGGAATACTCATATTTTTGTAGACGAAAGCGCTGTGCAAAATCAAGCAATTGACGTAATCGTCAATGCAAAAACACAAAAGCCAGCGGTCTGCAATGCAGCCGAAAAGCTTTTGGTTCATGAAAAGATTGCAGCTGAATTTTTGCCTAAAATTGTGCAAGCTTTGACAAATGCTGGTGTTGAGCTGCGTGGTGATACCGCTACCCGTGCAATTAGTCCCAGTGTCAAAGAAGCTAGCGCAGCAGACTGGGACACCGAATATAATGATTTGATTATGGCCATTAAGGTTGTGAAAGACACTGATGAAGCGATTAGCTGGATTAACGAGCATACCACCCATCATTCTGAAACGATTTTGAGCGAAGACGCTGACCATGTGGCTCAATTTATGAATATGGTCGATGCTGCTGTTGTCTATCAAAACGTTTCGAGTCGGTTTACGGACGGCTTTGAATTTGGCTTTGGAGCAGAAATTGGAATCTCAACCCAAAAGCTCCATGCTCGCGGACCAATGGGCTTGCCAGCCTTAACTACTATTAAGTATGAAGTCTTTGGCGACGGTCAAACAAGGCATTAATTTTAAAAATAGTCTTTTTAGGCTATTTTTTTATTTTATTTAGAAAATAGTCCGAATAGGTGTAAACTGTGTTTATGCAAAAAATGAGACTTCAATTCAATTTCACCCAAGTCTGGACGATCATCAATGGCTTATTGGTTGGACTAGTGGCAGGACTAGTCGTCGCCAGCTTCCGTTTCAGTATTGAACACCTGCTTTTACTCTGGCAGCATATGTATACATATATGCGAACAGGTCATCAAGGGCTAGTATTCATCGCCTTGCTGATTAATCTTATCTTTGGCATCTTCATTAGCCAGCTAATCAAGCAGCAGCCGCAAATTTCTGGATCTGGGATTCCACAAGTTGAAGGACAGTTGCTGGGCGAACTACATTTGAACGCCTTTGCCATTCTCTGGCGCAAGTTTGTAGCTGGTATTTTAGCCATCGGTTCTGGTTTAATGCTTGGACGAGAGGGGCCATCGATTCAACTGGGGGCAACCGTCGGTCAAAGCATAGCCGAAACCTTCAAGCTCGATGAGCAAAATACCAAAAGCCTAATTGCGACCGGGGCTGCTTCAGGCCTCGCGGCAGCCTTTAATGCTCCTTTAGCAGGGGTGATGTTTGTGCTAGAAGAAATTTATCATAGTTTTTCGCCCTTTATTTGGGTCGGGGCACTGACTGGTGCCGTCACGGCCGATGCCGTTTCCACCATTGTTTTTGGTCAAACACCGGTCTTAGCTGTTGGCCAATTGCCAAACATCCCGGTTCACCTCTATGGCTTATTACTAATTTTAGGTCTGGTATTAGGGCTCTTTGGCTTCTTCTATCAGAAAGTTCTCCTAGCCAGTCAGACCCTTTATCGCTATACCCGCTTACCCAAGTATCTTAATGGCCTAATTCCATTAGTGTTAGTTGTTCCACTTGGCTTTATTTGGACAGCAGGTCTTGGTGGTGGTAATCAAATTATCCTTGGCCTTGGCCACCACGTTCCAGGCCTCTGGTTCTTATTGTTAATGGTCGTCGCCCGATTTGTTTTTTCAATGATTAGCTACGGTTCCGGTCTCCCGGGTGGGATTTTTTTACCAATCCTAACCCTAGGCGCCTTGAACGGGGCGATGATTGGCCAGGTATTTGTGCTCTTGCATTGGATGGCGGCCACCTATTTGATTGACTTTATCGTAATTGGGATGGCTGCTTACTTTGCCGCGATTGGAAAGGCACCATTCACCGCCATTATCTTGATTGTTGAAATGGTGGGTTCCGTCACGCACGTTTTGCCGCTGGCCTTGGTCAGCTTAGTGGCCTATGCCGTTGTCGATGGTCTAAATGGCGCACCAATTTACGAATCATTACTCAATCGACTCTTAGCAAATGAAGAAGAGGTGGGACAGCAGGACTTCATTACGATTGAATTACCAGTCCTAGCCGGGACCACTTTGGCCGACCATTCCATTCGTGCCATCAACTGGCCCAAACAGACTATCGTCATAATGGTTCACCGTGGTCGGCAAGAGTTACTGGCAAATGGGGACTTGCTATTGCGACCGGGGGACACGATTTTTCTTCGCGTACCAAAAGAGGACAGTAAAAAAATTCACGATCAATTACAAGTAGCAGACTAAGAGGAAAACGGCGAAGGCCGTTTTTTTGTTATAATAAATCATTAATTAGACTAGAAAGTGGGGCAGGGCATGCACTATCAGAAAATCTTAGTAACCGGTGGCGCAGGGTTCATTGGCAGTAATTTTGTCCGAGAAGTACTGCAAAAAGAGCAGCAAGTTCAGATTACCGTCCTCGACAAAATGACCTATGCCGCTAATCCTGCTAACTTGGCAGGGCTGCCGTCAGACCGGTTTCGATTAGTAGTGGGCGACATTTGTGATGCTGATCTTGTTGACCAGCTTATTAGTCAAAGTGACGCCGTGATTAATTTTGCAGCAGAAAGTCACAATGATCGGTCTTTAGCCAATCCGACGCCGTTTTTATCAACCAATATTATTGGAACTTATACTTTATTAGAGGCAGTACGCCAATACCAGGTTCGCTATCATCACGTTTCGACGGATGAGGTCTACGGTGATTTGCCAATTGAATCAAATGAGCAATTTACAGAACAATCAGCGTATCAACCATCCTCACCATACTCAGCGACCAAAGCCAGCTCCGACTTATTAGTCAAGGCTTGGGTCCGTTCTTTTGGCATCAATGCCACAATATCAAACTCATCCAACAACTATGGCCCTTATCAACACGTTGAAAAGCTAATTCCGAGAACCATCACGAATATTTTAGCTGGCCAACGACCCAAGGTTTATGGTTCGGGCCAACAAGTTCGCGACTGGCTCCATGTAGCTGACCACGTCCGTGGCTTGATTGCTGCCTTAGAGAGAGGGCAAGCGGGTCAAACGTATCTTTTTGGCGCTAACACCGAAAGAAATAATCAGAGTGTTATTGAGGAAATTCTTCGACAAATGGGTCATCCGACGGACTGGCTAGACCACGTTGCCGACCGGCCGGGACATGATCAGCGCTATGCCTTGAATGCTGAAAGGACAAAGCAAGAGTTAGGCTGGACACCCATTATGACTGATTTTTCAGCGGGACTAGCAGAAACGATTTCCTGGTATCGAAGTCATTCGGATTGGTGGGCTAGCAGTAAAAAGGTTACCGAGACAAAGTATCAAAGTAAGTTTCAGTCAGCAGACAATCAGTGAAACACTAAAAAATTATCCACTAAAAGGATTTTTTAGTGTTTTTTTAATACAAAACAGCTATAATTTAATTGATAATGTTCGTCTTTATTTAGATATAAGGGAACGTTCTGTTTCAAATGTTTCGTTTTATCCCGAATAATGAAGAGAAAAAGTGAATATTATCGGCTTATTCTTTCTTTTCACTCATTTCATTTTTTCTTATAAGAAATATTTATTTTCGTCGCAGCTTTTACAGTTAATATTAAGTCACTCGCGAAAGAAATTTGGAGGAGCAGAAAAATGGATAAGATTGTAGACGCACTAGCAGTACTAAAAAAAGGTCAGCCCGTGATTGTGGTCGACAATGAAGATCGTGAAAACGAGGGTGACTTGATTGCCCTAGGTGAAAATATCACGGCAGAAACCGTTAACTTTATGGTTACCAAGGCTCGTGGCTTGCTTTGTGCACCAATGGCTCCTGAATTAGCTGAAAAGTACGGCCTAAAGCAGATGGTCGCTGATAATCACGAGACAAATCAGACAGCCTTTACTGTATCGCTTGATGGTGAACATGTATCAACTGGCGTGACGACAGGTGTTTCTGCCTTTGATCGTGCCACTACTATTAAGCAATTGGCCTTAGCTGATGCCAGCGAAAAGGACTTTGTCCATCCTGGTCATACTTTTCCCTTAGTTGCCAAAGCAGGTGGGGTACTAGAACGAAATGGTCACACAGAAGCGGGCGTTGATTTAGCTAAATTAGCCGGTACTGCCCCAATCGCCGCCATTATTGAAATTCTTTTACCAGATGGTCACATGGCGCGGCAAAATGACTTGGTTCAGTTAGCAAAAGAATGGCAATTGCCAATGATTAGTATTGAAGAGTTACAAGCATACTTACGTGAGCAAGCAGCTGAAGAAGTGGAACAAATCGCAGAATAACGAAAAAGAGGAAATCACGGTGCCAAGAGATGTCTTTGCAGAAGTTCAACATTTAGGAGCAATGATTCGCGAACTACGAGAAGGCCGAACTATGTCCGTAAATGACTTAGCTGTAGCGACCGGTTTGTCGACAAGTGTGATTTCCAAATTTGAACGGGGACAAACAGACGTCCATTTGAGCACCGCCATTCAGCTATTAAGTTATATGGGTTTGACCCTAGAGGATGTTTACTTAGCCAATATTTTTAACGGCTTTTCAATGATTGATTGGGCGGAAAAGGCTTATCGCTTTGCCGATAATCGCCAAGTATTAGAGCGAATTTTAACAGAACTCGAAGCCAAAAAGCACCTATTACAACACGAGCAAGCCCTAGCTGACATTCTCTTATTGCTACTTGGTGAACAAACCAAGTGCACTGAAAATCTCGTCGATTACTTTGAAAATTTAGATTCCGTTTTGAGCTTTGATGCCTACTTAGCTTTACTAGCCAAACCATATTTGCCCACTTGGCTAATCCAACATATCGGTAAAAGGCTAGGGAACGAGGCAAGTCAACGGTCACCAATTGTTCAAATTGCCTGGGAACACTACCATCAGACCGCTTTTTAAAATGAAATTTGTTTCCACTTTGCTAATATAAAATAAAGAAGCCCCGTCAGAACGACAGAGCTTCTTTTTTCTACTACCAAGTAAATTCTTCGGCATACATTTGCCCATTTCCAATACCATTTTTCTTCAAAACCCGTTTCCAATAGCGAATCATTGGGGCCGGACCAGAAATCAGAAAGATGGTGTTATTTGGTAAGTCGTGCAATTTATGGTTTAAGACATCATCTTCAGAATAGCGACCAATCTGATAATGCAAATCAAAGTTATCACGTTGGTGCCAATCCTTTAACTGATTCAAATAAATTAAGTCGTGGTCGTAATGAGCCGAATAGAACAACGAAATTTGACGGTTTGGAGAGCCTTCTGCAATCGAAAGCAATGGCGTCACGCCGATTCCACCGGCAATCATGACAATGTGCTGGTTTTGATCATTATCTTCTAGGAAGGAATGATAACGGCCGTAACCGCCAATTAATTTGACTGGTGCCCCTGGCTCAATTTCTGAAAGCAACTTTGTGAAGTCACCATCCCCACGGACAGCCAACTTAATATGCTGGCTATCGTCACTAGGCGGATTGACGATGGAAAATGGATGATATTCTTTGAGGCCCTGTAAAGTAGGGAAGGAGATAAAGACAAAATCGCCCATTCGCAAATTTAATTGATGATGTTGCTGTGGCGTAATCGTTAGTTCTTGCACATTTGGCGCTAATACCTCATTTGTCGTGACGGTTCCTCTAGTATTACCCAATTGGCTACGAACCTTACTCATCACGTAGCTAATCAATACGATGCCGCTGTAGAGATAAAAGACAAACATAAAAGGGTGAATCGAGGTAACATAGCTAATTAATTGAACGTGAATAAATCCTAATAGGGTAGCGATTAAATTTAAACGATGCAGCCAAACGGATAATTCATGTTTAAAAATGGCAGATTGTAAAATTAAACCGAACACCTTGCATAAAAAAACTGCAGAGACTTTAATGGTAATTGACTAAAATCAACCATAAAGGATCTGCAGCTTATGTCTTCTAGTTTATCAGCTCACGAACGTTCTGTCATTGAAACAATGATCAAACTTAATCATTCAACTCGAGAAATAGCCCGTTTCTTAAAGCGTTCTCCTGCAACTATTACCTACGAGTTAAATCGAATTAAACCATACAATGCACAACAGGCTCATCATTTAGCCCAGTGTAATCGGCACAAACACGGTCGCCATCCGACCCTGACACCTGAAATATCAGCTTTTTTG
>NZ_FNWS01000014.1 GCF_900108455.1 Fructobacillus pseudoficulneus | reverse complement strand
ATTAATGCCAGGCCAATGAAAACGCTCAACTGGCAATCACCACGAAAAGTCTTTCAGAAACATGCGGTGTTCGGATGATTCTTGCAATCTGCCGTGTATAATTGTAAACAATAATTTCCATGAAACAGCTCTGCTGTTTCAAAGGCTTACGCCAGTGTGCTGGTCAAGCCTGGTGGCCCACTTTAAAAGACAGTGACGTCAAAGATACAATAGCTAAACTGTCTTTTTTGACAATTAAAGACGCTTCAAAAAATTTCTTTAACCCCCAAATCACTCATAGGGGGGGAATTGCAAATAAACCGACAGGCAACCCCTCCTCAACGCTTGGGGGAGTAAGTTTTATTAGACATTTCTCTTATGGGCAAAATCGTAATATTTGTCCGGTTCATGTTTTTTTGATGATACTATCATAATAAAATTTCCCATAAATGCAAGAAAGGAGCTGTTATGACGTACAATGCAATTAAGGGTCGCTTTACGCGCGTAGCCCCTGATAAAACGATTTTGTATGGTGACAAGCCCTATACGTTTGCATTAACGCCAGAACAAAGTGAACAGATTGACCAGGCCGTCTATGCGGTTGTCCTGGCAAAAAATTATAAAACGACCTCGTTTTCAATTGACGAGAAGTTAACCTTGTCTGACGAAGAAGTCGCCCAACACAAATTGGTGGTCCGTTTACGCCTCCGCAAAAAGCACAAACAGCCGTCTCATAAACCACTCACGGACTAAAATTTCACAAATGACAAAAGGCTAGTTGTGGTGATTATGAGAGCTAGACCAATTATTTTAAGCTCAATTCACAAGAACAGATCACAGAAAAAGCGCCAAACCCTAATTGCTTCAGGGTTGGCGCTTTTTAGTTTTGATAAGCTGCATTATGTTAAGCTTTTGCTGAATTACTGTTTGTTACGTCGATTTTTAAAGATTAGACCACCAGTAATTGCTGAAATAACGACCGCACACATTGCGGAGAATCCGACCTTTTCAGCTGCTGTTTTTGGTAACATCTTTTCAGATGATTTTTTCATTGTTTTAAAAACATTAATGACTTTTCCGTCTTGGTACTTTGGTAAGTCTTGGAAAGTATATTTCCGGCGCTGATGTCAAGATTATGGACAGGTTTTTTCGGCACCGAGAGGTGCCGGACTCCGAAAATTTTTCAAAACCCGGATTTCAGCTTAAAACGGCGTGATTTCTGGGTGTTTGTGTAGGTGGAATAGGTCCGAGCCCTGCCGGTGAGAGAAAACAGGTGGTATAGATTGTAAACCAGCCGGATTTCACAAGTTGTATCGTGCAACAAATAAGCCTTCACAAAGCGAATTTTTGAAATTCACAAGTGACGGCTTATAAACGGCGTCGTACCAGCTAGTGCCGATAACCGAGATTAAGTCAACCAAACATTGCTCTAGGAGGCTTCAAGCCATTCAATGCGTGAATTAATACGTTCGTTTTTGTACCAGTTCACATACCATTCGACAGATGCCCTGACATCATCAATGGTTTTGTATTCTTCGTGATAAATCAGCTCGCGCTTGATGAGCGAATGAAAGCTCTCGATACGTGCGTTGTCGTAAGGATGCCCCTTACGCGAGTAAGAATGATCTATCCCAGCGTTTTGCAACGTTCCTTCGAACAGACTTGAAGTGTACTGGCTTCCCATGTCGCTGTGAATCATCTTTGGTTGACCGTTGGCTCTTAGAGCCTTCACGACAACAGATGTTGCGAATTCTTTGGTCATCTCTGAACTCAGTCCATATGAGACAACACGGCGTTTTTCTGGTTCATAGACCGTCGCCAGGTAAACCCAGTCTCTATTCATCAGCTGGATGTACGTGATGTCAGTCGTTAGAACGCCACTCAAATCATCCAAATTCTTCATGAGATTGGGCTTTTGTGGTGTGTCAGTGGTCGTCGTCGGCTTCTTATATGACTTCCTGACCATGCGAGATTTAAGGCTCATCTCATTCATGAGCTCCCAAACCAAACGATCACCAACTTCAGTGTTCAAAATGAACCGTAAAAATGCGTCGATGCGTCGGTAGCCATAGATCCCACGATTGGTGTTGTAGACGGCTTTGATTGCCGTTTTTAGAGCGTTGCGACGCGTCTCTTGTTGGCTGGAATGCCAATTTTTCCATTGATAATAAGTGCTTCGAGCTATATTCAAAGCTGATAAAACGCTTGTTATGCGGTGTCCCATTGCGAGCGAACGGTCAATGATTTCCAGTCCTAACTCGCGCTTTTGCGTTAGTTGTACTTCGAAAGTAACACCGCGGCTCGTTTTAAAATCTCAAGTTCTTCGCGAAGTTTGTCGTTTTCCTTTTGTAATGCGTTTACATCAGCTTGCGTCCATTTTTCGCCGTCCACTTCGTGGACCGCGTACAACTTGACCCAGTTACGGATTGAGTCGACCGAAGGTCCGTATTCAGCGGATAGATCAGTGTATGAACGGCCTTGATTGTGCATTTCAACAAGAGAGTGCTTAAATTCTTTTTTGTATCGAATCATATTAAAAAATGCTCCTATGCTATTAGTTTACAGGGCAGAAGAAAATCTGTCCGTAAATCTAGCATAAGAGCAAAACATTAGTTATCTAAGGTTTTATATTATTTTTTAGTCCTTTTTAAATTTTTAACACCCAAAATTGACATGAATGAAATTAAGGTAGCAACTATAACACCAGTTATGGACTCAATACGATTCGAATCAGTACGATTCGAATCAGTCGCTGGTAATGACACTGATTCTTTATGCTCTTTTACGTCGGCAAGGGCTGATGCTTTTTGATCGTCTAAACTAGTTCCTGGCTTATAAGCTGCATCAATAGCTGTCTTACCAGCAGTC
>NZ_FNWS01000011.1 GCF_900108455.1 Fructobacillus pseudoficulneus | reverse complement strand
TGATGAAGGGTGATGAGGTTGTCTAATTTCTTGAATAGTGTTCCAACTTTAGCTTGTTCTACATTACTAATTGGAACTCTGAATTCTGAATTAGCTACTATCTTCCAATCTGAACGAGGCATTTTTGTGCCCGTGGATAAATTAGAAATTGTTTCATATTGCTTAGTTTGTATCAATGTATAAGTAAATTGGCTATTAATGTTTGAACGAAATACCCACCAATCACCAATAGCAATGCCTTTAAAATTAGCTATAAGCCAATTTTTGAGGTATGGCCGAAGTTTGCCAAATAAAATATCGTCTTCCTGGAATAAAATTCCTTTTCGATTATTTTCTTTAAGGGCTACATTTTTATTTAATTTACCATATCCAGAAATAACATCATCATATTCTACGGACGGCAAATTTTCTTCACTAGTTTTAGCAACTCGTTTTACTAAAGAGTCAAACTTACGCTGTTCCCAAGCATCAGTAAATCCTTTAAATCTTATTACTGGTGTATTGTCCATTTTTACACTCCTAGCTTCCTATTGGCTTAGCTAATCGTATAGTTTTCAAAATATCAAAGCAATAGCATTTTACTAATCTTAACAAATAAAACACCTACTCATTAGACCCTTTCACATGAGCTATATTTTGAACCTAATAAAGACTTTCTAACTCTTAATGTCTAATCATACTAGAACAAACAAAAAAAGCCTCCACGGGCTTTATATGGCTCATCTATAAAATATGTTGTTTTAGCTAATCTGTTTAATACGTTCCGGCTGTTCTATGGACTTGGATACCCTGTTCAGATTGTTGTTGACTCTTTTTATAACGGCAGCGGGAGCTATTATGTTGAAATATTCGCCAAATGGTTTTTTGTTCTTGTGATGGACAATTTCCATCTCAATAATTTCAGGCGGTAACGTGTCGGTATAGTTATCAAACGCTTTTTTTACTTCTAACAAAAAATTATAACACTCTTCATCGTCAGGATTGATAAAACGTCCATTACCATCTTGCTTTAAATATTCATAACCGGCTATTTCCCAATCAACATGCCCTGTAAAATAGTTCTTAATTATATTTTTTTGCTTCATGTAATTCCCCCACAAGTTCTTTTAAGACAATTATACAGGAAGACCTGACGCCCTAAAACAGGGCACCAGCGTACTTTTAGGTACGGAGGTTCAGGGTGTGGATGTATCCACGCCCAAGTATAACAGGCGTACCTCAAGGTACGGTTGTTAGTTGTCCACTACTGGACAATATAAAAATATCCGCTACTTTTCTGCTACAGTTTTAAGCCGTGTTGTTGTTCATTATCTGCGGTACTGATCTGGTACTTTATCGCTTTAATAACAATTTATCCGCTTTTATCAGTCTTTTCCCGCTACTTTTCTGCTATTTAGGCAAAATAAAAACGGCTATAAAAGCCGTTACATTGCTGGGGTGCAACCTTTATTTTATCCGCTACTTTTTCCGCTACTTTTGTTGATTTCCAGTGACGTTCAGTGACGTTCAAAAAATAAAAATAGCTTAGGATTGGGGTTTTTGACGCCTCTTGACGTCTCCTGATTCCCTAAATAGCCCCAGAGGGAGTCGAACCCTCGATTCCGCGCTGAGAACGCGACGTCTTAACCACTTGACCATGGGGCCATGGTCAACAATACTTAAATAGTTTACTAGATTATTGCCCCTCAGTCAATTAAATTTTACAAAGCAGTCCCATCTAATCACCAACTATCCCATCCCCATTTGCCAGGGTCTCGTTAGTTAACAAGGGACAACCACTAAAATTCGAACCTCAGCCACTGTTATGGGATAATAGAAATAATACTGCTGATAGTTCAAGGGTTCGAGTCCCTCTGAGCAATCAACAACTATGAATCAGTTAATAGGAGTCAACTATGATTACCCTTTCACACCTATCCAAGTCCTTTGGTGACCATCGAGCCGTTTCCGACCTCTCGGTTACTCTGAAGCCCGGCGAAGTCCTCGGCCTAATTGGGCAAAACGGGGCCGGTAAAACCACGACCTTTCGCATGATTTTGAACTTTATCGAGGCAGACAAAGGGACCATCAGCTGGGATAACCAGCCGATTGATGCCCACAAGCGCCGTTTGATTGGCTTCCTCCCCGAAGAACGTGGCCTTTATCAAAAGCAAACCATCGAGGAGCAAGTTGTCTACCTCGCCCAGCTCCACGGCATGGAAAAATCCGCTGCCAAAGCTACCCTAAAAGACTGGATGGACCGGCTTCAAGTCGTTGGTAATCCTGGCGACTTGGTGCAAACATTATCCAAGGGAAATGCTCAGAAGATTCAAATGATTATGGCCCTAATTTTTGATCCCGACTTCGTCATCTTGGATGAGCCCTTTTCAGGGCTAGACCCCGTCAATGCTGGCATCTTTATGGATGAGATTAAACGGTTAAAAGACCGTGGTGCCATGATTATCTTTTCATCGCACAACATGGATAACGTCAACCAAATTTCTGACCAGCTTCTGATGTTAAAAAAGGGTAAGACCGTTTTACAGGGTCCCGTCCAAGCCATTCGGGAATCATTTGGCCGCACCCGGCTCTACTTGGAAACTGATGAATTTAATCAAGCAGACCTTGCTGCCATGGCCGGCGTCACTTCCGTTACGAAGCAAGACGGTGGTTTCCTGCTGAAACTGACCAACGAGGAAGCTGGTCACGCCATCTTTGATAAGGTAACCGCCAACGGCTACATCCCCGCCTTTTCACAGCAACCACCAACCCTTGCCGAAATTTTCAAAACGGAGGTCAGCACCAATGACTAATCCAACTTTACTAGTTGCTAAACACACCTACCTAACTCGACTCAAGAAAAAGTCCTTTTGGTGGATGGTCTTTTCCCCGATTATTTTAATTGCCGCAGCGGCTTTGCTCGGTTACGGCATTGCTCACTTTTCTTCACAGCAGGAAGCCAAGATTGCAGTGGTAGGGCCATCAAGCAGCCGGCAAATCTTAGCCAATGCGGCCGATCAATTAGACCTTAAAATTTCAAATATCAGCGATGACCAGGCGGCCAAAACGGCGCTAAAGGCAAACAAAATCGATGGTATCTTAACCTTGGACAGTAACCAGGGCACTCTGGTTACTCAACCCAAAGCACCAAAAATCGATAAGGACAAATTGCAGGCAGTCTTAGGTAAAATTGCCCTAATCACCAGGGCCAAAGACTACGGCTTGGATAACCAACAAGCTCAGACCTTGCTATCTCCATTTGCCCTGAAGACCGAAGTACAAAATCAAAAGAGTCAGGCTAACGCCGACAATGTTGAGGCCGCCAAATCAATCATTGCCGTGGCCGTCACGATTATCGTCTTGGTGATTGTTTCAACTTACGCCTCACTGATTGGTAATGAGATTGCTAACGAAAAGTCTTCCCGCATTATGGAAACCCTGCTAGCAGCCTCTTCGGCTCAAGCACAGTACTTTGGTAAGCTGCTGGGTGTGACTGCCCTTCTAGCCAGCCAGCTCGTGGCCTACGTCGTTTTAGGGGCTGCCGCCAACCTCTTTGGTAAAAAAATCGAGGTAATTAACCAGGGCTTGTCCTACTTGTCAGCCTTGACACCCGCCTTTATCCTGTACACCCTTATCTTTGTGATTGTGGCCACCGCCCTTTACCTAGTGCTAGCAGCCATCGCTGCGTCATTGGTGAACGATATTTCGCAGGTTTCCCAGGCAATGGTACCGGTGACCACTCTGGCCATGATGCCCTACATCGTTGGCTTAGCCTCCGCTTCAAATGGTGGCAACAACCTTCTGGTAAGAATCTTCGCCTACATTCCCTTCATGTCCCAGTCAACCATGCCCAGCCTCTTAGCCAACCAGTACGCTAATTGGTGGCAAGCCATCTTGTCACTATTGATTTCAGTGCTGGCGCTACTCGCCCTTGGTTGGTTCGGCCAAAAGCTTTACGCCAAAAACGTCCTATCCTACTCGGATGAAAACGTTCTAAAACAATTGATGCGCTCCTTCAAGCGCAACTAAGGCGTTCGATTAAGACCAACAAAAAAGGCCCCATCGCCATGATGGGGCCTTTTCTTTATCCACTAATCATTAGCGAACAAAGCGTTATTAATTAATCTTACTTAAACCAAGCATTAACCTGTGACTTATGTGAGCTAATCCAGTCGTCAGCAGCCTTAGTTGGCGTCTTACCGTTTTGGATATCAAGCATCACAGTCTGCATATCACTTTGAGTCCAGTGGAACTTCTTCATGACCTTGTAGACATCAGGGCTTGTTTGCTTCAAGTTCTTCCGAACAACGGTGTTAATTGATTCTTGTCCACCCATTGTTCCCTTTGGATCGGCCAAATACTTCAACTTGTACTTGTTAAACATCCAGTGTGGTGACCAACCAGTCACGATAATTGGTTGCTTTGCCTTGTAAGCCTTGTCCAAAGCCGTCGTCATAGCACCTGAAGATGACTCTTGCAAGTTCCAGCCTGACAAGTTTGGATAGGCCTTCAAAGTATTGGCAGCCAACTTCATTTCACCGGCACCAGGTTCGATACCAGTAATCGTCTTGTTGGCCTGGTTCGTCAAGTCGGCAATTGAGTTGACGTCCATATAGTCCGGCACAACGAAGCCAAGTTTGACACCCTTCAAATTAGGACCAAGCAAATCGACATCATTCTTGTACTTAGCGTACAAGTCCTTGTGCGTATTTGGCAACCAGGCAGAAACAGTTCCATCTACCTGCTTGTTGGCAACGGATTGCCAGTTCACGGCGTTATCCAATGGCGTAATCGTCACGTTATAACCGTGCTGGCGCATTGCCTCGGCCAAAACGTTAGTAGAAGCCACTTCGGAATCCCACTCAACGTAACCAAGGGTAACCTTCTTACCAGATGACTGAGTAGCAGTGATTGAACCAACCACACCAGAAATCAACAAGATGGCTAACATTGCCCAAGTTGTGAGCTTGCGCCACTTAGGCAACTTTGGTGCAGAAACTGGTTCCGTGTTCAAACGTTGCACAAAACGGTCAACGATAATCGCCAAGATAACCAAGGCAATTCCACTAACGAAACCAGCACCAACATCAGCGTGTTGGACGGCTGACAAGACACCACGACCAAGTCCTGGTGCACCAATCATGGAAGCCGTCACAACCATTGACAAGGCCAACATAATTGTTTGCTTTGAACCAGCAATAATCGTGTTCTTCGCATTTGGCAATTCCAGCTTGAACAACTTCTGCCAAGTCGTTGCTCCAAATGAATCAGCAGCTTCAACCAATGAAGTTGGCACTTGCTGCAAGCCAAGGTAAGTAAAGTTCACGACTGGTGGCAAAGCGAAGATAATTGAGGCAAAGGCCCCTGGCACAACACCGATACCAAAGAAGGCAACGGCAGGAATCAAATAAACAAAGGCAGGCATGGTCTGCATAAAGTCCAAGATGGGCTTAATCACAGCGTAGGCCTTTGGTGACTTTGATGACCAGATTCCCAAAGGAATTCCAATCACCAGAGAAATCACTGATGCCACCAAGACCAAGGTCAGTGTTTGCATCAAATCTGACCAAAGCCCCTGGTTCGCAATCAAAGCCAAACCAAGCAAAATAAAGATTGGTTGACCATACTTCTTTGGCGTCAACAGCCAAGAAATCAAGGCTAAGGTAATAATAAAGATAGGCATTGGGATGGCCGTCAAAAAGTTGGTGACGGCATCCATGGTGTTTGATCCACCTGTCTGAATAGCGTTGAACAAGCCTGACAAGTTCTTAGTCAACCAGTTGACCCCATCCGTTACCCAGCTATCTAATGGGAGTTTAGCAATTGATAATAAATTAATCATTGTTGTCTCCTTCCGTTTGGGCTAGTGCTTCAATCACAGCACCACGAATGATGATACCGTGTAACTTTTGATTTTCATCAACGACCGCAACAGGTGTGTGAGCGTCATAAATAATTGGCATGATGTCGGCGACCAAAGTATCTGGTGTGACCGTTGGCATTTCTGTCAAAACATCACGCAGGTTTTTCTTTTCACGTCGAGCAGCAACTGCCGCATCCGAGGTAATATAGCCAGCAAACTTACGGTTGGCATCAACTGCCACCAAACCAGAAACTTCTTCTTCAGACATCCGGTGCAAGGCCACATTTGGACCATCCGTGTCGGCGTTAATGGTGAAGCCAGGAATCATGATGGTTTCGGCATTCAGGACCTTCGAACGATCAACATCTTCGACGAAGTTTTCAACATAGCCATTGGCTGGGTTCGTCAAAATTTCTTCCCCGGTACCAATTTGTTGTAACTGACCATCTTTCATAATGGCAATCCGGTCACCCAGACGCAAAGCTTCGTTCAAGTCGTGGGTAATAAAGATGATGGTCTTTTTCACGTTGGCCTGCAAGTCGAGCAATTCGTCTTGCATTTCGTGACGGACCAATGGATCCAAAGCTGAGAACGCTTCATCCATCAGCAGGATATCAGGGTCATTCGTTAATGCCCGTGACAAACCAACTCGTTGTTGCATCCCCCCAGAAAGCTGGGATGGGTACTGGTCCTTAAAGGACAAAAGTTGTGAATTTTCCAAAGCCTTTTCGGCTCGTTGCCGGCGTTCTGCCGCTGGCACCCCTTGAATTTCCAAACCGAATTCAGTGTTTTCCAAAATCGTCCGGTGTGGGAACAAGGCAAAGTTTTGAAAGACCATCGACATCTTCTGCCGACGAATGTCTAACATTTCCTTCTTGTTGTAGTGGGTGATGTTCTTACCGTCTAAGATAATTTCACCACTGGTTGGCTCAATGAGCCGGTTCAATAGGCGAATCAACGTTGATTTACCAGATCCTGACAGACCCATAATCACGAAAATTTCACCCTCATTGACTTCTAGGTTAATGTCATAAACACCAACCGTTGAGCCAGTTTTCTCAAAGATTTCGTTCTTAGATTTGTTTTCTTTAACCATCTTCAGAGCAGCTTTTTGCCGCTTACCGAAAATCTTGGTCAAATGCTTAATCTGAACTTTTGGCATAACCCCTCCTATTAGTTGACTATCTAGCGTATTTAAAATACACTAGATAAAGTGACCACCGTAACAAAATATCCGATGGTTAATAGTGACCACCCTATTATCATACACTAATGGTCACTTAAGTCAAATTAGAATATTTTTTCACTATTTGTCAAAGGACACGGTTATGCCGAAAGTTAAAGAACCACGTTATCATAAAATTGCTCAAGAAATCGCCGAACACATTGTTAATAAGCAGTTTGTCGTCGGCGAAAAGCTTCACGCCCGCTCAACCCTTGCGGCGACCTTTGGGGTTTCTGCCGAAACCGCCCGCAAGGCCATTTCTGTCTTAGCTGACCTTGACATTGTTAAACCCGTTCATGGATCAGGCGTGGAAGTTCTCTCCCGCGAAAAGGCCAAAGAGTTTTTGGACCAAGCCAAGGAGAGTCGCGACCTTCAAACGACGCATGGTGAAATTAAATCACTGATTGCCAAACAAAAAGAAGATCTCGGTAACTTAGAAGAAGCCTTCTCGCTTTTGCTGGACCAAACCCAGCGCGTGCGGAAAAACAATCCGATGTCACCTTATGAATTTGTTCCCGAAGCAAATTCACCAAAGTTGAACCAATCAATCGGGACACTCAACTTCTGGCATAATACCGGTGCCACCATCATCGCCATTCTTCATGAGGATGAGATTGTCTTGTCACCCGGCCCTTATGCTAACATTTCGGCCGGTGATACCATTTACTTTGTTGGTTCAGACAAAACCGTCGAAGCTGTTCAACAATTTTTCGCAAATTAAAAAGCTAGCAAACGTTTTAACAGCGTTTGCTAGCTTTTTTATTTTATCGACAAATTTAATCGTTTAAGCGTTCGTGATAAACCTTGCTTTGTTCTTCATAACCTGGCTTGTCCAAAAGGGCGAACATCGCCGTCTTGTAGGCTTCAACACCGGGTTGGTTGAATGGATTGATGTTAAAGAGATAACCAGAAACACCAACGGCCATTTCAAAGAAGTAAATCAATTCACCCAAACCCGCTTCATCTTGGCGGTCAACGTGGACGGCCAAATTGGGCACGCCACCATCAACGTGAGCTAAGACAACACCGGTAGCGGCTGTCTTGTTAACTTCTTCCAATGACTTACCTTCCAAATAAAGCAAACCATCTTCGTTGCTACCCGTCTTTGGAATCGTCAAATCATGCTTTGAATGGTCGACTCGAACCACCGTTTCAAAGAGGTCGCGGCGTCCTTCTTGGATATACTGACCCAACGAGTGCAAGTCAGTTGAATAGTTGGCAGATGAAGGATAGATACCCTTTTGGTTCTTTCCTTCTGATTCTCCCATCAACTGCTTCCACCATTCTGATAGGTATTGCAATGATGGTTCCCAATTAGCCAAAATTTCGGTGGTATAACCCTTATCGTACAAAATTCGACGGTAAGCGGCATAGGCCAGTGCAGGGTTCTCATACAAGTCGTCGCTGCTATAAGTCTTTTCTGCAGTTGCTGCCGCAGCCAAGACCTGATCGATATCAATGCCGGCAGCAGCCATTGGCAATAGACCAACTGCTGACAAAACAGAGAAGCGGCCACCAATTCCATCAGGAATGGTCAAAGTTTGGTAACCTTCTGCTTCGGCTTCGCTCTTCAAAGCACCGCGCTTGGCATCAGTCGTCGCTACAATTCGTTCCTTAGCGCCTTCTTCACCATACTTAGCCACCAACCGTTGCTTAAAGAAACGGAAAGCAACAGCTGGTTCAGTCGTTGTTCCAGACTTTGAAATCACGTTAACCGAGAAGTCTTGATCGCCGATGACTTGGTCCAATTGGTCCAATGCCATTGGTGACATGGCATTTCCGGCAAAGTAAACCTTAACGGCCTTGCCAGCCACGAGTTCGTTGTGCCAAGGTGACTTCACAAAATCAATCGCCATGCGCGCACCCAAGTAAGAGCCACCGATACCGATAACAACCAGTACCTTTGAATTTGCTTGGATTTTTTCTGCCGCTTGGTGAATTGGTGCCAAAGTCGCTTCGGTTTGGATAGATGCCCAGTTGACCCAGTCCGTGAAATCAGCACCAGCACCGCTTTTTTGCACCAAGGTTTGGTGGGCAAAACGGACCTGATCTTTGATTTCGTCAAGTTCATTGTCTTTGACAAAGTTCTTTAGACCACTTGAATCAAATTTGATTGCTGCCATGAGAATACCCCTTTCTATCGGAAAGTAAACGCTTTCACATTTTTATTATAGCACCTTTTTCCAAATAAATATCAATGAAAGGGCCCGGTTTTTTTATTTATTTCTTGTCCGAAATCTTATAGCGACTCAATGGAATTGACTTTTGCTGCTGACTATAACCAGGCAAATAAGTTGCCCGCATATCCGGTTCGGCATAGGCCAAGACATCGCTATTGTCATCGCTTGGACGAGACTCCAAATCAGACAAATCCTTAACCTTCAAAATTTTCTTATTGTTTGTCCAATAAGTCTTATTATCGGCAACCTGGACATCAATCTTAGTTTTTTCCTTGGCCACACCAATTGTCTTATGGTTCTTAATTTGTGAGCCAACACTAAAGCTGTGAGGAGTTTTCTTAGCTAGGACCTCGTTGACCATATCGATGGTCTTTTGGAAACGTTCCTTGTTATCGGTATAATCAGCGGCGTTATTAATCACCGTAATGAATTCATGACCCTGTTGGTCAACCACATAACCAGTAAAGCAAGCACCGGCTTCCGGTGTCGAACCGGTCTTAAGTCCCAAAATTTGTAGGTTATTCGGGTTGTCTAAGCCCTTGATGATGTTTGCAAACTTTTGACCAAATTCAGAAGTTTCCGTTACCTTAACCGTCTTATTCTTGGTGTAGGTAATGGTTGGATTTGCCGTTAGTGTCTTTAAGGTTGGGTCCATGTTCATCACCTTGGCACCCAATTCGGCAATTTGCAAAGCAGAAGCGTGGTTTGCAGCTGAATCCGAAGCCGAGCTAACCTGGTTGCCCAGTGCGTCCCCATTCTTTAGGCCCGCCCCGTTATACCAAGCAGAACCCTTCAGGTGCAATTCGCTAGCCAATCCCTGCAAGGTTTCCTGGCTCGTCTTACCCGGCTTTGTCAACGCCGCAGTCAATGACCAGGCGGCATCATTTGCGGAATTAGTGAACATTGACCAATACAAGTCACGGACAGAAACCTTGTCACCGGTCTTCACATTCAAATGTGAAATCACATCGGCATTTTGTGACGACAAATCAGCCGCGGCCGGTATCGTCACTTGGTCGGTCCAATTCATTTGATGGTTTTCAATCGCCTTTAAGACCCCATAGGCCACCAAAAGCTTACTTTCGGAAGCGATGGCCGTTTGGGTGTTGGGGTTCTTTTGTCCCAGCACTTGACCAGTAGTCAAATCAGCAACTACGGCTGAATCAGCATCGACCTTTAAAGAGACGGGTTGGTCCTTTGTCGCCTGATTGACTGGTTTAACAGCATCAGGAAAGTCCCGCACCGTAAAAAATGCACCGACACCAATGATAATGGCCGCAATCAAAAGGATTAAAAGCCAAAAACGTCCACGTTTTTTGGGCTTATTAACGGCCTGTAACCGGTAGTTTTGCTCATTGTTCATTTTCTTGTTCTTCTTTCACTTGCTTCAAGGGCAGGGTCAAAACGAATGCCGTTAAGTCATCGTCTGACTCCACTCGCACTTGACCATGGTGCTGGTCGACAATCCCCTTGACGATTGCCAGACCAAGACCGGTACCACCGGTTTTACTATTGCGTGATTCTTCAACGCGATAAAAACGTTCAAAAATATGTTTGGCCGAACTCGACGGAATGGCTGGTCCATCGTTAATAACGCGAATCTCAACCTGGTCTTGTTCCTTCATTTGCCCGGTGAGCTTAATAAAGCTGGCTCCCTGCCCATATTTCAAAGCATTTTCAACTAAATTGATTAATGCTCGGGCCAGTTTATCCGAATCCCCCGCCATCACAATCAGGCGTGGGTCAAGGTTCGTGGCAAAACGCAATTGCCGATTTTCGGCCTCCATCACGTAGTTCGCCAAAACTTGGTCAAATAAATCACCCAAAGAGAAATCGGTAATATTGAGCGAAATGGAAGTTGACTGCAACTTCGCAAACTCAAACAGGTCTTCGACCAAAGTCTTCATTTGATTGGACTTATGATAGGCCGTTTCCAAATATTTAGCCCGATCCTGTTCGGTCATCGGTGAGGTGGTATTTACAACCAAACCTAAGTAACCGATAATTGCCGTCAATGGTGTCCGTAAATCGTGTGAGATGTTGGTCATCATCTCATCCTTGGACTGCTCAACCATCAACTGTTCTTCCCGCGACCGATTAAATTGACTAACCACTTGGTCAATCAAGGCAGTTAACTGCCGGGCCTGGTTGCCATAGGTGGGTAATTGGTGCAAGTGGCCCTTGCTCTGATTATTTTGTTTTTCTTGGTCAGCAATTTGAATTAAGCGTTCCGATAATTGAACAAAAATCAACCGTTCCCGGCTCCGCTTCCAAACGTGGATTAACCAGCCAAGGCTAATTAGTGCCCAGACCAAGTAAAAAAAAGGCCAGCTAACCTTAGCTGACCAATCAACTTTGTCTTTTAATAGGTCAAAGACCAACGCCCAGGCCAAGCTGAACGACACAGCGACACCTAAGATAAAAGACAAAACTGTTTGAATCAGTATTGTACTTTTCTTGACCATACTTAACTCACTTCAATCTTGTAACCAACGCCCCAGACGGTTTGAATAACTTGGTCACCCTGGGTGGCCTCTTCCAACTTGTCACGCAAATGCGACACGTGGACCATGACCGTCTTAGCGGACACAACAGATTCCTGCTGCCAAACGCGTTCAAAAATATCATCCGCGGAAAAGACCCGGTTCGGATGTGAAGCTAACAAATACAAAATGCCAAATTCAAGCGCCGTTAAGTTGACCAAATCGCCATTGGCCGTCTTAACTTCATGTGAATCTTTGTTGATAACCAAAGAGGCCACTGACAAGACATCTGGCTTTTGTTCTTGCACCATGTTTTGTGACCGGCGCAACAGTGAACGAATCCGCGCCATCACTTCTAGTGGGTTAAATGGCTTGGTCACATAGTCGTCGGCACCAGAAATCAAGCCTTGAATCTTGTCCATATCGGAAGACTTGGCTGACAACATCAAAATTGGAATGTGGGTGTCCTTACGGACTGCCTTCAAGACCTCAAAACCAGACATGTTGGGCATCATGATGTCCAACACCATCAAGGCAACATCTGGATTTGTATTCAGCTTTGACAAAGCCTCTTTTCCATCTGATGCAATCAGTGGTTCATAGCCTTCGTTCTTTAAATAAATTTCCAATAATTCAGCGATTTCTTGATCATCATCGACAACTAAGATTTTCATCTGTTACTCCTTTTTAGCAGCCTCGGCATCAATACGAGCCTGTTGTGCTAACTTTGAAATAGCCAAAATACCACCATGTTCGAAACCGGCGTGCTTGCGGTTGAGCAAATAAGCCAACCATGACAAGGCCAACATGACCACGTAACCAAACAATGGCAAAGTTGGGTTGATTGCCGCTGGAATCAGCAAGAAGGCTGAGAAACCAACAATCCAAAGCACGGCCACAACAATCAATAGCAACCAAGTTGGCAGCTTCTTTTTTGTTTGCTCAGCCTTGGGATTAGGTACTAAGCGCTGCATTGCTAAGGTGTAAATTACACCACCCCAGATTGATAGCAACAAGACGGACAAAACGCCCAATCCTTCGCTTTGAGCAGAACTCTTACCAAGACCCATTGTAATGGCAAAGAATCCAGACAAGAACATAATCAATACTAAGGCCGTATCAGCAGCCAAGAAAGTAAATGAATAGTCATGGAACTTCTTTGCCAAGCGAGCAGGATTCAAATACTTTTGTAATAGTGTTGCAGGCGATCCATAGATTTGAGCAGCCGTTTGTCCGGCTTTTTGTCCCGTGTAAAGCCGGTTAGCAACAGCTTGAATGATTTCTTGCTTTTGCTCATCATCCAATTTATCCGTTTCGGCCATCCCCTTTTGGAAACGGAACATAAAATCTTGGTTCTTCTTGCTTAATTGTGAGTCTAACTGAGTCATATTTTATCTTTCGTCTTTAAAAGTTATTATACGTTAAAGCGGAATTCAATGATATCACCGTCTTGAACGTCGTAATCCTTACCTTCAGAACGGAGCTTACCGGCTTCCTTGACTGCTTTCACTGAGCCATATTCATCTAAGTCAGCAAAGGCAATCGTTTCGGCCCGAATAAAGCCGCGTTCAAAGTCGGAATGAATCACACCGGCAGCTTGAGGAGCCTTGAAACCAGCCTTAAAGGTCCAGGCACGCGTTTCCTTACCACCAGCAGTAAAGAAGGTCCGCAAGTCTAAAAGATGGTAAGCAGAGCGAATAAGCTTGTTCAAACCGGGTTCAGTCACACCGGCCAATTCAAGGTAATCGGCGCGCTCGTCATCATCCAACTGAGCGATTTCTTCTTCGGCGTTGGCTGACAAAGCAATTACCTCGGCATTTTCGGTCGCTGCAAAGTCCTTAATCTTTTGGTAGTAAGGAGAATTCGTTGGGTCAGCCATATCATCTTCAGCAATGTTAGCTACATAAAGGATTGGCTTTGACGTCAACAAGAACAAACTCTTAACTACTTTTTGTTCTTCGTCTGAGAATTCAATACTGCGAACGGCCTTACCGGCTTCAAGCACTGGCTTAATCTTTTCCAAAACCGCTGCTTCGGCTTTGGCAGCCTTATCAGAACCCTTTGCTGCTCGAGCAACCTTGGCATAACGCTTGTCGACCGCTTCCAAATCAGCCAAGACCAATTCGGTATTAATCGTGTCAATATCATCCAATGGGTCAACCTTACCGTTAACGTGAATAATTTCATCGTCATCAAAGGCCCGGACAACGTGAACAATGGCGTTCACTTGGCGAATGTTTTCCAAGAACTTGTTTCCCAGTCCTTCACCCTTCGAAGCACCCTTCACAATTCCGGCAATATCCGTAAATTCAAAGGTTGTTGGAATCACCTTGTCGGCTGGTTCGATTTCTTGAATTCGAGCCAAACGGTCATCAGGGACTTCAACAATCCCCACGTTTGGTTCAATCGTGGCAAAGGGGTAGTTGGCCATTTCAGCGCCAGCTTTTGTAATTGCATTAAAGAGGGTTGACTTACCAACGTTAGGTAAACCAACGATTCCAGCTGTTAAAGCCATGTTTTAAATCCTTTCATCTTGTTGGTTAATCAGCCTGTTCGTCTGATTTTTTCAAGACTTTCTTTAAACGTTTTTCAAAGTTAAACCGAGTCAGCATAATTGTTCGATTGCAATTCGAGCAAGTAATCTTGATGTCGGCCCCCAAGCGGTTGATCACCCAGGCGTTTGTGCCACAAGCATGTGGCTTCTTCATTTCGACTAAGTCGTGCAGACCATATTGAATTGCTTCAGCCATTATTAGTCAACCTCGATTGATAGGATAGATAGAATGCGTGCTAAATCTTGTTCAGACAAGTAGGCAATTTCAATTTTACCAGCGCCCTTTTGACCGGCGTTGACCTTAACCTTCGTCCCAAATTTATCTTCAAGACGATTAGCCAAGTCCTTAGCAAATGGGGACTCCGCCTTCTTTTGTGGCTTTTGGCCGCCAGCGTTCAACCGCTTCACCAAGGCTTCAACCTGGCGAACATTCAACTGATCCTTAATAATCGTTTGAATCGCCTCGTTAACTTGGCTTTCCTTTTCCAAACCAAGTAAGGCACGGGCCTGTCCCATTGACAGATCACCACTTTGTACTAGGTCTTGCACCGCATTTGGTAACTTCAACAAACGCAAGCCATTGGCAATCGTCGTCCGTTCTTTCCCTAACTTTTCGGCCAACTGAGTCTGATTGACTTGCAGTTGCGCCATCAAATTAGCATAGGCGCGCGCTTCTTCAATCGGATCCAAGTTATCACGTTGCAAGTTTTCAATCAAAGCCAACGTCGCCATCGTATCATCATTGGTTGCCCGCACAATGGCCGTAATTTCTTTGGCAGCCAATGATTGAGTTGCCCGGAAACGGCGTTCCCCGGCAATAATTTGATACTTTGAACCCGTCTTGCGAACGATAATTGGCGTCAACAAGCCGTTTTCTTGTATTGATTGTGCCAATTCTTTGATTGATTCATCATCGAAGTGCAACCGCGGCTGAAAGGGGTTCGCCTCAATTTGGCTCAATGGCAATGAGACAACCTTTTCACCGGCTTCAGGACTTCGACTAGCAGTCTTTGAATGTTCCAAAGCTTCTGGTGAAATCCGGTTAGCGCCAAAAAGCGAATCCATGTTTTTACCTAAACCACTTTTTTTATTAACCATATTGCGCGATTACCTCCTTGGCAAATTCTGTATAAACTCGAGCTCCTAGTGACTTTGGATCAAAGTCAATAATTGCCTGACCATATGAGGGTGCTTCGGACAAACGGACAGTCCGCGGAATAACCGTTTGATAGACCCGATTTTCAAAGTACTTGCGAACTTCTTCTGATACCTGTTTGGCCAAATTCGTCCGCGTATCATACATCGTTAGCAAGATACCAGCCATTTCCAAATCAGGATTCAAACCTTGGCGAACGAGCTCGATTGAGTTAATCAATTGGCCCAAACCTTCCAGCGCATAAAATTCTGTTTGCACCGGAATCAAAACAGCATCAGCAGCCGTAAATGAATTAATGGTCAATAGCCCAAGTGAAGGTGGATTATCAATCAAAATATAGTCGTAGTCTTCTGTCACCGCCGCCAAAGCGTTCTTTAAGCGGTACTCACGGTCAGCAACCTCAACCAACTGAACTTCAGTTTCTGACAATTGGATGGTTGTGGGCAAAATATCTAAGTTGTCAGCATGAACAATGGCATCCTTGACAGGGACATCATTCATCAAAACATCGTAAATGTCTTGTTCCAATTCAGATTTATCAACACCAACACCAGAGGTAGCGTTTCCTTGTGGATCGGCATCCACCAATAAAACACGCTTACCAGCCTTAGCTAAGGCTGCACCGAGATTAATGCTTGTAGTTGTTTTACCAACCCCACCCTTTTGGTTGGCTAACGCAATTATCTTTGCCATTCTCTGGCTCCTTTTCATTTTATAAAGGCTTTTTACTTGGCGTCCCAGCCTGTCTTGGATACTTCTTTGGTGTCTTTTCGACCTTATCAATGACTTGAATCACCCGTGGGTCACCATTGGCTAGCTGGAAATTAAAGCTATCTTTTAACTGTCCACCCAAAACCTTCAGAGCCTTCTGACCGGCCTGTAACTCTTCTTCACCAGCAGAGCCCTTCATCACGAGCAACTGCCCACCTAAGCGGACAAATGGCAAAGTGTATTCAGCCAAGACTGCTGTTTTAGCAACAGCTCGTGCCGTGGCGTAATCAAAGTGTTCACGCATTTGACTATCTTGGCCAAAATCTTCAGCCCGACCATGCAAGACCGTTACATTTTCCAAACCTAGTTCTTGAACAACCGTTTTTAAGAAGTTAACCCGCTTATTCAAGGAATCAACAAGGGTCACCTTTAAATCTGGTAAAGCAATTTTCAACGGCAAAGCCGGAAAACCAGCTCCCGAACCAATATCAATCAAACTTGCGCCAGCCTCTTTTAGGGCTGGATGATGTAGGACCAAAGTTAATGAATCAAAGAAATGTTTCAAATAAACTTCATCGTGGTCAGTAATCGCCGTCAAGTTAAATTCTTGGTTCGTTTTCACCAAGAGTGAATAGTATTTTTCAAATTGTTCTAATTGCTTGCTTGATAGCGTCAAACCCGCGTCAGCTAGGCTTTTTTCAAATGCTTCTTGGTCCAAAATTTTCCTCCAAACCAGGTCCCAATTAGCCTAGTTTACTACTATCAAGAATACCTAAAAAACGGCTAAAATTCAAGCCGTCCACCCCTTTTTGTTTCGACAAAAAAACCCGGACAAAAGTCCAGGTTTTCTTTGAGATGCCCTCGGTGGGAGTCGAACCCACACGGTGTTGCCACCACTGGATTTTGAGTCCAGCGCGTCTGCCAATTCCGCCACAAGGGCAATATAAAGTATAACTACTTTATTAGGGCGGTAGAAGGGGATCGAACCCTCGCATGCTGGATCCACAAACCAGTGTGTTAACCACTTCACCACTACCGCCATGGCAGGGATAGAGGGAATCGAACCCCCATCAACGGTTTTGGAGACCGCTATTCTACCATTAAACTATATCCCTAAGATATTACAATCAGCTTTTAGCCGAAACAACATGATGAGGACTTGCACCTCACTAAGTTACTGTAACTCATGTTTGAAAACCAAAAGAGGTTAAATATAAATGGACGATACAGGGATCGAACCTGTGACCCCCTGCTTGTAAGGCAGGTGCTCTCCCAGCTGAGCTAATCGTCCAATATGGAGAGAAAGGGATTCGAACCCTCGAAGCAACTTTCGTCGCTTACACGGTTTCCAACCGTGCTCCTTAAGCCTGACTCGGACACCTCTCCAGAAAACTCTCTTCAAGTTTTCATTATTAATATGTACGGCATCGCGTCGTCCTATCCTCGCAGCCAGCGTTCCGGCAACTACTTTCGGCGCTATAGAGCTTAACTTCTGTGTTCGAGATGGGTACAGGTGGTTCCTCTATGCCATCAACACGACACCTTGAGCTTTTACACTCAAAACTAAATAATCGTTACTCTTCTTTTTTCTAAATCAACCTCTTGCTACTCATTGACTCTTTGGTTAAGTCCTCGACCGATTAGTACTAGTCCGCTCAACGTGTCACCACGCTTCCACTTCTAGCCTATCTACCTCATCATCTCTGAGGGGTCTTACTCTATTAATTAGATGGGAAATCTCATCTC
>NZ_FNWS01000012.1 GCF_900108455.1 Fructobacillus pseudoficulneus | reverse complement strand
ATTAATGCCAGGCCAATGAAAACGCTCAACTGGCAATCACCACGAAAAGTCTTTCAGAAACATGCGGTGTTCGGATGATTCTTGCAATCTGCCGTTTATCAAAAAATTGTCCGATTTTAATTGCAACAAATAGGGGAAAAGGGAAGAGAAGAATGAACAAAAAAGTAGTAACAGGTATTATTGCAGCGATTGCTTTGATTGTCGTTGGTTATTTTAGCTTTTTTCAGCATAGCGCTCAGAGCAAAACGGAAACGTTGACTGTCGGTATTATGGCTGGTGACAAGAAAACAGATGAGCAATGGAAGTTGATTAAAGAAAATGCCAAGAAGGAAGGTCTGGACCTTAAAATTAAGACCTTTACCGACTATAACCAGCCAAACGCGGCGCTGTCCTCAGGAGACATTGACGCCAACGCCTTCCAGCACTATATCTTTTTGAACGATTGGAACAAGGCACATAAGACAGATATTGTTCCTGTTGGTGAAACTATCATGGTTGCTGGTCGTTTGTATTCTGATAAGCACAAGAGCATTAAAGACATTCCACAAAATGGAACGGTTGCCATTTCAAATGCGAAGATTACACAAGGCCGAACATTGCTATTGCTACAGGCAGCTGGTTTGATTAAGGTGTCTGACAAGGTTTCTGATCCAACTTTGAAGGACATTACGGAAAACAAGAAGAACTTGCAATTTAAGGAAGTTGGTACTGACCAGCTGGTCCGTGTCTTGCCTGAAGTTGATTTGGCTTCTGTTGATCCAAGCTTTATTGTTGGTGCTGGCCGTTCAATCAATTCAGCCATCTATGTACGTCCACTTGATAAGAGCCAACATGGCGCTGTGAACATTATTGCCACAACGAAGAACAAGAAGAATAGTTCAGCAATTAAGAAGCTAGTAAAGGCCTACCAGTCAAAGAACGTTGCAGATTTCATCGATTACAAGAGTGGCACTGGTGAAGTTGCTGTTTGGAAGGGTGCACCCACAGTTAAGTAATTCACTTTCAAATAAAAAGGACATTCATTTTCTGAATGTCTTTTTCTTATACATAAATTCATAAATTAGAATCATAAAGACTAAGCGTAGCGGTTAAACCACTCAACGATGTCTTCGATTCTTTGTACACGCAGTGATGGAATACCATTTCTGGAAAGGCCATGGTAAGACTTTGGATAGCGAATATAATCACTATCGGTTCCAGTACTTTTGATGGCTAAGAATAGCGCTTCACTTTGACTAACAGGGCAACGACGGTCTAGTTCGCCGTGCTGGATTCTTACAGGTGTTTTCACTTTGTTAGCGTGTGATAACGGTGATTTTTCCCAATAGTATTGGGCAGCGCCTTCATCGCGATAAAGGTCCATGCCCATTTCTTGTTCAACAAAAGGCACACCGATATCACTGTTAGTGTAGAGACCAATCCAATCAATAGCTGGCCGTTGCACAATCGCGGCCTGGAAACGGTCAGTATGGCTAATTGTCCAAGCTGACAGGAAGCCACCATATGAACCACCAGCAATAAAAATCTTATCTCTATCGATACCATCAAAATGATCAAGGGCATAGTCTAAGCCGGCCATGATATCATCATAATCATTTTCACCATAATGACCCATTACATCAGTAGCAAATGCTTCACCATAGCTTGTGGAGCCACGTGGATTAAAGTAAACAACGTGAAAGCCTTTGGCTGCCAGCGCCTGAAATTCGTGAAAGAAGGTATCACCATAAGCCGCATGCGGACCACCATGAATATACAAAATTAATGGTGCTTTGTCATTTGTCCCTTGAGCCTTCGTGAACCAACCCTGAAGTTGGACCTTTTCATCAGTTGAAGAGTAATAGAAAGAACTAACTTGAGCATAGGTATGACTTTGCTCATAGACTTGGTTCGGATTGTAGAGACTTGTCTCCTGACCACTTGCCAGGTTCAAAGTCTTTAGTTCAGCAGGCAGTTCGGTAGAAGAGGTGACCATAACAACTTCTTGGTTATCGTTGACGGTAAAATCGACAATGTCTCGTAGCTCATCCGTTACCAAAGTTGTTTTTTCACCATCCCAAATGTGTAATTGGCTATGCCCATGATCATAGGCTTGGAACAAACATTGACTATTAGATAACCAAGCGCCACTAATGCCACTGCGATTTTGAATCATATCGCTGCCAATGCTGTGTTCATAACCGACATTGAGGTCGTCATTACCTGTAATATTTCGTCCCTGCATATTGGTTAAATCATAAAGGTAAAGCTGGTTAACGGTGGCAGAGTAATGGCTATAATCACTTCCAATGACCGCTACTTGCTGACCATCGGGTGAAAAATGAGCGCCAGAAAAGACCCCATCAGGAAATGACTTTGTTAGCCACAATTTTTCTTCTTTTTGAATATCATAAAGATAAACGGCTAATGATTCGTCAAATTTACTGGTCCAATCGGGGTGTTCAGCCGCTAAAAACAAGATCTGGTTTTGATCTGGACTAATATCTTCCAGGCTAAAATCTTCCGTACCAGTCCAGATAGTTGTTTCTGTTTGTGATTGCAGGTCAAAGCGAACAAGGCCGTAATGATTATCAGTTGGAATCCAACCGACGCCATCTGCACGATTTTGTACCTTATGAACGTGCCGAGTTGTCAAATCATCATCATTTTTGACTGGTGTCTCAACAGTCTTAAAAAATAAGGCTTGCTTACCCGGTGTTAGTTTAACCTGAGCAATGCTATTACCAGTGGTTAATTGTTCCGCAACACCGCCATTGATGGGCATTTTCATTAATTGAAAGCGCTGATTTTCGTCTTGCTTACGAAAGTAAAGGTAGTCAGCGACAACCAACGGCTGCAAATTAAGACCTTCATTCGTGTACTGTTTGACGTGGTGATGCTGATCAATGCTGTAAATATTGGCAGTATAATCGTTTACTTCTTGGTTTAAACCGTTTTCGACAAAAAAGGTCAGGGTCCCGGTGACCCATAGTTGACTGAGGCTCTTAATGTCATATAAGTCCGTTATTGCTACTCCGTCCATAAAACTCTCCTTATTTTCATTCTAGTTAGGCATATTATAGCAAATAAAAGGAGTATTATGAGTATTTTATTAGAAATAATGATAGAATTTAGAATTCAAAAAAATAATTTTTGATCAAAAACTGAGACAATTCAGGATTTTGGTATGAGACATTGCTGTACTCGAATCACTGATTGTTAGTAAAGTGCTCAAAAGGTTTAGCCAATCGTAATTCAGATAAAATCACGTTCATTATCTTAAAATAGGGCAAAAGAAACTTATAATGCAAAAATACCTTAATCTGTGAATTTTGGGGTGAATCAATGTCCAAACATACTTTACTTTCGATAATATATATTATGTAAAGTAGATAGCCGTTGGCAGATTGCAAGAATCATCCGAACACCGCATGTTTCTGAAAGACTTTTCGTGGTGATTGCCAGTTGAGCGTTTTCATTGGCCTGGCATTAATC
>NZ_FNWS01000015.1 GCF_900108455.1 Fructobacillus pseudoficulneus | reverse complement strand
TCCTCCCAGAAGGTTAGGCCACCGGCTTTGGGCATTACAAACTCCCATGGTGTGACGGGCGGTGTGTACAAGACCCGGGAACGTATTCACCGCGGCATGCTGATCCGCGATTACTAGCGATTCCGACTTCATGTAGTCGAGTTGCAGACTACAATCCGAACTGAGACGTACTTTAAGAGATTCGCTTACCCTCGCGAGTTCGCTGCTCGTTGTATACGCCATTGTAGCACGTGTGTAGCCCAGGTCATAAGGGGCATGATGACCTGACGTCGTCCCCGCCTTCCTCCGGTTTGTCACCGGCAGTCTGTCTAGAGTGCCCAACTAAATGCTGGCAACTAAACATAAGGGTTGCGCTCGTTGCGGGACTTAACCCAACATCTCACGACACGAGCTGACGACGGCCATGCACCACCTGTCACTTTGTTTCCGAAGAAAACAGCACAATCTCTTGTACCTTCAAAGGATGTCAAGACCTGGTAAGGTTCTTCGCGTTGCTTCGAATTAAACCACATGCTCCACCGCTTGTGCGGGTCCCCGTCAATTCCTTTGAGTTTCAACCTTGCGGTCGTACTCCCCAGGCGGAACACTTAATGCGTTAGCTTCGGCACTAAGGGGCGGAAACCCCCTAACACCTAGTGTTCATCGTTTACGGTGTGGACTACCAGGGTATCTAATCCTGTTTGCTACCCACACTTTCGAGCCTCAACGTCAGTTGCAGTCCAGTAAGCCGCCTTCGCCACTGGTGTTCTTCCATATATCTACGCATTCCACCGCTACACATGGAGTTCCACTTACCTCTACTGCACTCAAGTTTGACAGTTTCCAAAGCACTTCCACAGTTGAGCTGTGGGCTTTCACTTCAGACTTATCAAACCGTCTGCGCTCGCTTTACGCCCAATAAATCCGGATAACGCTCGGGACATACGTATTACCGCGGCTGCTGGCACGTATTTAGCCGTCCCTTTCTGGTATGGTACCGTCATGTAAAGATCATTTCCTACCCTTACCGTTCTTCCCATACAACAGTGCTTTACGACCCGAAAGCCTTCATCACACACGCGGCGTTGCTCCATCAGGCTTGCGCCCATTGTGGAAGATTCCCTACTGCAGCCTCCCGTAGGAGTTTGGGCCGTGTCTCAGTCCCAATGTGGCCGGTCAGTCTCTCAACTCGGCTATGCATCATCGTCTTGGTGAGCCTTTACCCCACCAACTAACTAATGCACCGCGAATCCATCAAAAAGTGGTCCAAACGGACCTTTTAACGTTTTGTCATGCGACAGCACGTTTTATACGGTATTAGCATCTGTTTCCAAATGTTATCCCCTGCTTTTCGGTAGGTTATTCACGTGTTACTCACCCGTTCGCCACTCGCTTGAAGAGTGCAAGCACTCTTCGCTGCGCGTTCGACTTGCATGTATTAGGCACGCCGCCAGCGTTCATCCTGAGCCAGGATCAAACTCTCATGTTAAAAGTTTGAAGATTGCTCTTCGATTAAACTGACTAGTTATTATCTCTCGATAACGCCTATCCGTTTATTGTTTGTTACGAATTGACTTCGCAAATTTGTTTGTGACTACTTACCAAGTAGCCACCGTTACAGATTTGTTTGTTCAAAGTTTTGTTCAGTTTTCAATGTGCGATGCCTTGTTAGGGCAACTCATTTAGTTTACCTGAATCATCAACGCTTGTCAATGACTTTTTGGAAAACTTTTTGTTGTCCGGTTCCTGTTGCCAGACCCCAGCTCCTCGTTAGAAGCACCTTCGCTTCGTAACGAACAATAACTAGTATA
>NZ_FNWS01000016.1 GCF_900108455.1 Fructobacillus pseudoficulneus | reverse complement strand
CCGTCTAAGGCAGGACAGATGACTGGGGTGAAGTCGTAACAAGGTAGCCGTAGGAGAACCTGCGGCTGGATCACCTCCTTTCTAAGGATAATCGGAGCGTTACAGGGACTTAAGTGTTAATTTGAATGTTCAAAAGTTTTGTTTAGTTTTGAGTGCGTGACGCACAAAACCAGCTTATGGGGGATTAGCTCAGCTGGGAGAGCACCTGCTTTGCAAGCAGGGGGTCAGCGGTTCGATCCCGCTATTCTCCATTGGCCAGAAGAAAGCCTTTTGGCCAAAGCTTGTACATTGAAAACTGAATAATCAAGAAATTCTTTTAAAATGATTCAGAGGTGAATCATCTAAATGAACCGAGAAACAACACAAGTTCTTTAACAAAAGAACGGTTTAATCGCAGGTCAAAAAATTGACCAACTCATAAAACTGATCCAACTATTAGTAGTTGTGGTTAAGTGAATAAGGGCGCGTGGTGGATGCCTTGGCACTAGGAGCCGATGAAGGACGTGACTAACTACGATAAGCTTTGGTGAGCGGTAAGTACGCTATGACCCAGAGATTTCCGAATGGGGAAACCCAGCACATAGAAGTGCTATCCATATCTGAATACATAGGATATTGGAAGGAATACGCTGTGAACTGAAACATCTCATTAGCAGCAGGAGCAGAAAGAAAAATCGATTCCCTGAGTAGCGGCGAGCGAAACGGGAAGAGCCCAAACCAGTGTGCTTGCATGCTGGGGTTGTAGGACTGTCGTTGAGTTACCAAGACAGAAGTTAGGTGAAAACGTTGGGAAGCGTTGTCAAAGAGGGTGATAACCCCGTAACCGAAAGCTTTTGTCCTCTAGACAGGATCCTGAGTACGGCCGGACACGAGAAATCCGGTCGGAATCTGCGGGGACCATCCCGTAAGGCTAAATACTCCCTAGTGACCGATAGTGAACCAGTACCGTGAGGGAAAGGTGAAAAGCACCCCGGAAGGGGAGTGAAATAGTTCCTGAAACCACGACGCCTACAAGAAGTCAGAGCCCGTTAACGGGTGATGGCGTGCCTTTTGTAGAATGAACCGGCGAGTTACGGTATCGTGCGAGGTTAAGGTGAAAAAACCGGAGCCGCAGCGAAAGCGAGTGTGAATAGCGCGAATAGTACGATGCTGTAGACCCGAAACCAGGTGACCTACCCATGGTCAGGATGAAGGTGAGGTAAAACTTACTGGAGGTCCGAACCGGTGCATGTTAAAAAATGCTCGGATGAACTGTGGGTAGCGGTGAAATTCCAAACGAACTTGGAGATAGCTGGTTCTCTCCGAAATAGCTTTAGGGCTAGCCTCATTATAAGCATACTGGAGGTAGAGCACTGTTAAGCCTAGGGGCCCATCTCGGGTTACCAAAGTTTGATAAACTCCGAATGCCAGATATGTATGAATGGGAGTCAGACGATGAGTGATAAGATCCACCGTCGAAAGGGGAACAGCCCAGACTGCCAGTTAAGGTCCCCAAATATATGTTAAGTGGAAAACGATGTGATAGTGCATAGACAACTAGGATGTTGGCTTAGAAGCAGCCACCATTTAAAGAGTGCGTAATAGCTCACTAGTCGAGTGC